>PJLO01000045.1 GCA_003010405.1 Acidobacteriota bacterium
CAGTAGAGTACCTCCCAACATTTTCCAGGCATATACCTTTTAAGGAACCGGTCTAGCCATCCAGTTGTCAAAGAGCTGCGCACTGGATTTCCCGTCTAGGGGCTCGCTCTCTTTGAGCACATCGTCATCGAAGATTTGATTGAGCCCCTGTGTGTCAACAAGTCGAACCCCTTCCGGGAACAATGCAGATGGTTTCCAAGGCAGCTCGCGCTCGATCTCAAGAATGCAGGGAGTATAGTTCTCTTTCTTTATAGATGTTTCACGGCATCGATCTGCCTCAATGGTCAGTACACGATCTGCGATTTTGCGGTCAACAGTATGCCGCTTGGCGTTGAACAGTTCGCAAGTGTCGCCTGCACCTAACAGCTCTGCTAGATTGTTGTGCATACCTGGGATGATCTTTGTATACACGTTTGACTTATTGCTTGGCTGCGCTTTCAATATGTACCGCAAGAAACTGCGGGTTTCCGGCCTAAAGTCGACCTTCGAGATCTGCTGGCCGACCAAAGCGTTTACAAGCGTAGATTTTCCGAAATTTCCCTCTCCAACAACAAACACTTCGAACGGTTGGTCCGATCGAACGTGAAACTGTTTCAGAGCGGCTTGGAACTCAGGCGTTACTCGAAAATTCGCGTAGTAACTAAGGCAGGCGTTAAACTGCTCCTGCAACCATGAGGGGACGTGGCTGCCATCCGGTGGACTGAACAGCACCTTTGTTAACCGATCGAAGTGAAGGTAATGTGCCTCGTTCGGTGTCATACGTGAGAGGCAAAGTGAAGAAGAGCAACAACGATTATCGTGAACGCCCCAACTGCGATGGAAAAATAAACCGCTTTGCGAACTAATGCGATTTGGTCGGTCAGGAGCTTGCTTGAATCTACTATAGCCTGTCCCATATCAGACCGGACGGAGTCAGCTTCAGAGCGTGCAAGGTTTACTGCAGAATGTAGGTCTTTCAATTCTGCACGCAAACCTTCCTGCAGAAATGAGGATATCGAGTTCTGAAATTGCTGTTGGGAATCTAGCAGGTTGCTCTTCGACTGTGTGACAAAATCGCTTAGTATTTGCCTTTGCTGCTTAGTCTCTACTTCAAACGATTGTTGACAACCAAGGAGACCCTTCTTGGCTTCATTAAGATAACTGGATATCTCCTCGAGCAGTGCTTCTATCGAAGCATGCTGAAGTGCTATTCTCTCGCTGGCCTCCGTATGCGCGTCATCCATCGCTTTCTGATATGCAGAAAGCCTCTGAGACAGTTGTTTCTCAGCCTCCGCGATCTTTTTCTGTGAATCTAAGTGGTGCTGGTTAAGCGTTTGTTCATATTCCGAAAGCCGCTGGCGCACCTGCCTTTCAGCGTTCTGGATGGTCGCTTCTACAGGTTCTGCAAATCCCTTCGTCACTGCTGAAAGGTATGTTCCAAACTCGGAGAGCAGTGCCTTCTCTGTAGGATCGGCATTATCAGTGTTTATCTGGGTCATTGGTTCGCTCCCGCCGCTGCAGCTCGTCCCGCAACCGACATCGCCATTGCTCCAAACTGTCCTGACTTGCCTTCCCACAGCTCGGCGAAGAATCGTTCAGCGGCCAGTAATCCCTTCGAGTAATCATTTAACACGATAGTGCTCATGCCCAATTCCGAGAGTAAATCGCGTGTGGAGAGCGCATATTGATCGATCAAAAGCAACGTCGATCCTGCTTACAGCACTGCTCCAGATAGACGTTCAGTTCTTCCAGATCGCGTGCTTCCGGCAGAGGCACCCAGTGGTTGCGCCGGAAGTATCCGCCTTCACCTTCGACGCCGCCCTTTTCGTTGCCGCGGGCCGGGTTGCAGAACTCGCTCTGAAAGCGCCAGTGCGACCGAAAAGCAATGAAGCGGCTGGTCTCTTCGCGCTGGTAGCCGCGGAGGATCCTCTTTACGATGCTCTTCAGGTTGTCATAACGGAGAAGCTTGAAGACGCCATCAAAATATAGAAAGGCACGCTCATGTGCTTCCAGAAAAGCCTGTTGCGTAGCGTGCGTGTAGGCCCGATGATAAGCGCCGCCGCTGGCCATCGAGCGCATCTCGAAAACCTGGAGCTTGATCCGTTCGCCACCCAGAATCGCGTAAGCTTCGTACCAATCCACTTGCGCTTCCACGCCCCATTCATAGCTCTGGGGAATGAACACCTCGCGCTGCAACAGTCCCAACTGCTGGCGCCGACGCCTCACATATCCACGGACCGAACGCTCGCCGACGCTGAAACCCGGCACTTCCGCACACAATCGCTGCTAGATGCGCCGTGCCGTGTGTCGCTGCTTGGGCGGTGCCTGCCGATCCTCTGTCAGAATCCGATCAATGAACGCCGACGTTGCTTCCAGCTTCCGCAGTCGCCGCTGTTGCGGCTTGCTCTCCGCCGGCACCGCACTGCTCAGTGCTTCGCGGACCATGCGCCGGTGAACTCCCAACTTCCGCGAAACTCCGGAAATCGTCCCGACGCCGAACTCATACTCACGACGTATCTGCTCGAACAACTCCACCTTCGCCCTCCTCGGTAGCCAGCTACGCTTTCGTCGTTCCATCCACGAAGCTTATCCAGCTACTCCCAAGTGGGCCAAAGTTAACTTCCACAAATGGGCCAAACTAAAATACCGAAATCAAGCTGTTTGCAATGCACCGGGTTAAGAGCAATCGTTGTGCATCAGAGCGAATTCGGTACAAACTCAGCCGGTCTCACCGCAACTTCAGTGGAGAGGTGGTCTGTCTATTCAGCAGTCGGCCTGATATTGATTCCGTAAAGGCCAGATCATTCACGCCCGTTATACAGTCGCTTCTCCTTTGCGGTCATTCCTTGCGTCTTCCTGCAGTTTGATCGCGGACACGCCCAAAACACACCGAACTTTCCTTCCATTGGTCTCATTCGTCGGTCGTCGCTGGGACACAGCGGCGCCTGTGCCAGCAATCTGCTGTAAAGCTCAGCACGTCTACGCTCCTCAGCTTTGGCTTTCCCGAAATTGCACCTGTCTTCTTCCGTATCTTCGAGAGGCTTCCCGGAACTCGCTTGCAGGTACTCCTCCTCGGTAATTTCGCTTTCAGAGTGCTGTTCTACGTCTATCCCGCCCCTTGGCCCGTTCTCTCGTGTTTCATGTAACCACAGCCTGACGAATTTTTCCCCTTTATGAGCAACGACCTCTTCGTATGTGTGTTCTGTTTGATATCCACTGCGTTCCTCATCAAACTGATGTCCGACCACAACGATGTCCCACAGATCCCAAGATAAGTACTCATTAAGAAATCGACTCTTTCCAGGCAAAAGCAATCTCCTATGCACGAAATCTGTGCAGTTTAGCTGAATGTTTGGTTTCCGGATCTATTGCTTCACACTGGAGACATGGTCAGCTAAGTGTGCTGTCCTTACAAATCAGAACTGTCCAGTTTGTTGTGTCGTTTCAAGTGCTGCGGAAGTGCCGGAACCCAGTTCGACTACTAAACTATCAGGTTAGCAGGCCACACCTGCTGGCGGTGGGACTTCGTGTATCTACTAATTACTAACGTAATGCAGCCAGTTAAACATGCTACGAGTATAAAGACTGTATGGAAGCAGGCTCTGATCATCAGTCCCGAACTTCGGCACTATCGAACAACTGGACAGAGGAATACGTCGCCTATCTAGGAAGCATAAACTGGCAGTGGTTTTGTACGTTTACAGTGACCCGACCGGTACGCAACGGCGATGACGAGCGCCGATCCATCTGGGATGAGTATCTTCGGCGGATACACGAGGGTCACCGTGACACTCTAGGCTACGTCTGGGCGGAAGATCGGAGGGATGCATTGAACAACTGTGCACGGATCAAGGCCCATTTTCACGCGGTACTTGTTTCTAATCTACGACCGGACAGGGCTATGCTTCTTGAGGAATGGGCAGAATTGGCTGGACATGCCAAGTACACGGCGAAGATCGATGCATATGACCCATCGCTGGATGGGCTTCGCTATGTTCTTAAGCTCATTGATAGACCTCAGGCTTATTGGGGATTAAGCCCGGATATACAGTACTTCCTTCCGGAAATACCAACTGGATCAGATTGTCAAAGCCGCCGCCGATTTCGGCGTCATATGCAGCGCTTGGTACAAGCGCAACGAATTCAATACAATGCTGCGCCTAGGCATTAACCATCCAAAATAGCGGGACTACAGTTCAGGTTCGGATGTTGCAACTTAAGACATTTGCGACTTCGCTGCACTCCCCGCGGTTGCAATTGCCCGGTTGAAGCCCGGGAACTTCTCTTTTAGCCTTTCAATTGTGTACCGCCATTTGGGAGTTGTGGGTTTACAAACTGTATTCTGGTTGCCGAAGAGGCCGATCTCCTGAACGGCCTTTTCCAGCGGCACCGTTTGGAGCCACTGAATGGGCACAAAGTATTCGCACCGTTCCGGATCGCTAACTAGATCGCGGTGATAGCTGCCTCCCTTTACAACATCAAGCACAGGTACATCACCATTTGGTGTGGCGACCTTGAAGCTTGCTGCTTGTTGAGCGCGACCTGTCACCCGGCCCACGCCCACAAATCCGGTCTGAGGTACATTAACCCACACTCGGTCACCTGGATTTAGAAGCTGCAAGGTTTTGCTGTACCATGTGCCACCACCGCCACAGATAAAGCCATATTGCACCGCATCTGCCCACGACCGTGTGGCGCCACTTCCGAAGGAACAGTAAAACTCTCCGTTCCATGGCTCGTTAGGCCCATCTGGTGGCGGAGTGGAGCTAAGTTGAGAATGAACCGGATCCAGGAGCCAAGTGCGGGTGAGTAATTGTTCAGCACCGAGACCGAATACCTGAAAACAGAGCACGTTAATAGGAATGTCGCGCTTGCTCAGGTACTCAACTATGCGTTCGGTACTGTCATCGAGCGAGGCGGCCACGATAATAATCTGATGATTTTGATTGAGCGTCTCTTCATCGAGGTCCTGCCCAAACCGTTCTCGGAAATCCTGAGCCAAACTGCGATTCGGTGCGAAACGGCTATAGATGTTGGCGATATCCTCTGGGCGGAGTTTATCCACCCAGCATGCGTAATCTAATGCCTGTGCCACGACCTCACGTGGTGTGCGGTCACGTTTCAGTTCAATCAACACGAGTGAGCCATCGGGAGCGATCGCTAACAAATCGATCCGCCCTCCGAAGCCTGTGTCTTCCTGTCGGCCGATCAGCATCCATTCATCCGAGACCAAGCCTGGAGCAGCTACGATCATGTCCTCTAATAGCTGCTCTTTCGCCAGCACAGATTCAGGGAGTGGCTCCGGTTGGAGCGCGACCTTCCAGATCGCGGTCCGAATGGGCATAGTAAAGGCCTCCTGTTGTTATTTGAACGACGGTCAGAATAGCAGGCTTTGCTACCCAAATCTTCTACACCCAAAAACATCAGGGCACAACACAACTCGCAAACTAGTGTTTCTTCGCCGCTTGGCCTTGGGGCTTTGGTTCTGCACCATCTCTGTTCCATGCTGATTATTGAGCAATAGTTTTGCCGAAATCGACACAGATCAGAGGGCGCTGCTGTACCTTGGGTTTTGAGTGCAGCGGAGTGGCGGAGAGCCGATCCTCATTGGTCATCATCATGGCGCAAAAGCCAGGTGCAGAGGACAGAGGTGTGTCTACTCTCTGATACGATGACGTAAGTACCCGGCGTGCTAACTTACTTAATAGATCCTCCGAGGATTAGCTGCGATTATTGAGTGATGGGCAACACCTGGTACCAACGTATTCCCGAACACGACCGCAAGGTTGTGGATGGGATCGCAAAGTGGCTTCGGCCTATCCCCTGGCAGCTATTCTGCACCTTTGAGTTCAGCGGTGAGGTTTCAGATCACTATGCTGATGATCGGTTTCGAACATTTATAGACATGCTGGAACGGAAGATCAAGGCTCGCATTTGCTTCCTGCTGGGAGCTGAAAAGCGTAGTCGGTCCGCGGGAGCGGTGTCCTGTGCGCCGCGGCACTTCCATACGCTGATGACTTCGAGTGTTAGGCTCGAAGTCGCTGACGTTCGCGAAGCATGGTGGTCGGTGGCCGGCAAGGGGGAAACTGCGCTCGTCGAACCCTACAGCAAAGACGAGCGTGGAATCGAATATTGCATGAAGATGGTGAACGACACCGAAGGAGACTGGCTGTTTCGGTGGTTGGAGATGTTTCTTCCCGGAATGCCAGGCCCCCAACGCCCGCGCGGCAAGGATGATCGTAGACGTCGCCGCTTCAAGCAAGAGAAAGAATCGGCTGTTTGCAGGGAGCCATCATCATGATCGCGAAGACGTGACGGGCTGCATGACTGCGGCTCGCCATGCCTTACTCCTCGAAAATCCAATACGTGTTCTTTCGTTGCCTGTTCCACCTCCGCTGCGATCTACTTTTGGACTTGTGCGTCGTAGGGCGGCTTGTCGGTGCAGGGTGTGTCATGTCTTTCGCTGCAGCGGGCTTGTGCACCGAGGGGGAGCAGGAAAGATCCGAATGATCAGAATCGGCTGCACTTTGATCTGGCGCTGGACATCCATCTGGCGGATCTGACTTGGATGCTTTGTCTGGACCGACAGAATTGTCGATTGCCTCGGAGGCAGCAAAACTCTCCATAACCCTTACGTCCGGAAACTCACGCAGGCTGGGGCTCTGAAACTCTGCTGGCCAGAGGGAAGGCTCTCCGCCCGACTTTGCTTTCTTGACGGGTTTACCGTCATCTCCCATTGCGTCGTTCGTCCCAGAGGCAATCGCCCACAGCGTTCCCAGTTGTTTGAGGAAGACCTTCGCTCCAGCCGCCCGGCACTCTCCAATGAGATAACGCACATCCTCGAAGAGCATCGGCCGAGCGCCGTACTTCGTCTTAGACGATTCCCCACCGATCACGGCCCAGTCGATTCCCTCCAACCTGTTCCGAAGGTTGGGCACAGCTTCACATAATGGAGTGGCGGGATCGCTTAGCCAGGGCTCAAACGAGACCCACTTGATTCTTGCCTGTGTCGCCGCCAAATCTGGTATCCGGTCAAGTCGTCGCACATCCTCGACCGTGACACCCATCCATACGTTGCAAGGCCAGTCGATGTTCGGACTGAGTTCACGAAGCCGTTGTGATCGCTTGGTCAGGATCTGAAAAGTGTGCTGGTGTGCTTCACGAAATGTCTTGAAGTGTTTCTGAATGACGTCCTCATCAAGGTTTTCATGGAATAAGTCGGACAGTGAATTAGTGAAATACCTGCGGCCCCTGTGTACGCGAAGAACTGCATCGAGACGTTCAGGGAAGAACTGCACACGTCCGGTCCATTTAAGCTCGCCGGAAGAACCGTCCACCAGTCCGTCCAATTGCTCTTCGAGCCGCGGGTTGCGAGCCATCCTGTTGACATCATAGCGAGCATAGCAGTTGTCGCACGCCGGCGAACGCCAACTGCATCCCACAATGGCATTAAGCGTATCGTCTGTCCATTGGATACCGCTGTTGACGCCCACGGAGCTTATGCTCTCCTTCTTGGTTGTTCGACACCTGCTTCAGCAAGAGCAGGCGTCGCAATCACTGCCTGCTTTGATGATCTAGACTCGTAATGTTCTTTTAGCCGCTGAAAAACGCCATCCAGCTCCTGGAGCACCTCCGCTGCCGGCACGTCTTGATACATGAGCCGTAACAACGAATACGCACGGTCTTTACGCAGTTCCGGTTTCCAGTCCTTTGGCTTGTTGCTGGCTGGTTGGCACTCTTTGAGCGGCTTGACCAGAGCCATTCCCTCACGCAGCAGTGCTGCAGATTTATTCTCATCAGGTTTCCAGTTCTTTGCAGCCTGAATACGAAGGACCTGAAGGCGAGACTTGGTGCACGAAACCTCGCTTTCCTCCGGAGCCTCTTCTTTGGCTTTCTTGATCAGCTCTCGAGGTATCTGCTTGGAGATGTATGCTACAGCCGGTCGGTACTTTCTCTCCGCCAGATCGACTCCATCTCTCATGGCCTGGAGACGAACAACCTCGGGCAGCCTAGACAAAGATTCGATCCGGGTCGAGATCACTCGCACAGGTGGGACCACACGCGTCCTTGGTATGGGCCGGGTCATCGGCAAGGGCAACAAGGAACGCGAATTCCTCGTGGATATGGAGACCTTGAAGTACTTGCAACAGTATCGTGAGCAGCGCGGTGCCGATGATATTCCTGCGCTGTTCATTTCCAAGCGGAAGAAGCGCCTGAGCCCGCGGGCGGTGGAACACATCCTGCGCGCATGGTGTGAACGCCTGGGTCTGCCGCACGTCCACCCTCATGCCCTTCGCCATACTGCCAGTTCAACCTGGCACCGGTTGGGAATGAGCACGCACCAGATCGCACGCCTCCTCGGACACAGTTCGCCAGCAACTACCGAACGTTACATTAAGCCCGACGAAACCCGACTCCGCGCCGAGTACTTTGCCTGTATGGATCAGTTGTCACCAGCATCGACTAACGACGGTGCGGTGCCCCCTGCTAAACACGCTTAACGGAACCGCAGGACTGAAGCGGCTCTTTGTGAGAGGAAGCAATTGGCTATCGCTTTGGATGAGTCGTAGAAAACAGCAGAATAGACAATAGCAACCGAGCACATCCATCTTAGGACGTGCAACGAAAGGATCAATATGAGCCCCGCAACGCTGCAGCAGGCATCAGACTTCCTCGGGATCTCTGCTCGCACATTCCGCCGCTGGCGGAAAGAAGTCCCCATCCCTTCAGTTAAGGCTGGACGCCGGATCCTCGTAGAACTCGATGACCTGGAACCGATGATCACGTTGAGGAAGCAAGCGCGAGTCAATCAACCAGAAGGAGACCACGTGGTCGAGGGTGCCCCATCTGCAGAACTTCAAAGCACATCCCACAAGCAACCGACTCAGTTGAATTTGCAGCCGCAAACGGTGACTCTGCCTGCAAACACGGGCGATGGCCAACGCGACCTTGGATTCAACTGGCGCCTGTTTTAATGGCATCCCCGGCATTCACAAGTTTTTCCCCGACCTGTGAACCAGTTCTTGGCTCACACACAATCCACCCTCCAATCCAAAGCAAGCATTAGCTTGCTTCCTTGCAAAGGAATCCACTATGGACAAGCAGTTGAAGATCAGCGCTCGCAATGCGGGCCAAGTCGAACTCGAGAAATTCTGCCCCCGGTGCTGTTGGTACCTGCTCCGGATGAAGAAGATGCCGTTTCAATTCGGAATGCCGGGAATCATGTTCTATCTCGAAAGGATCGAAAAAGCATTCACCCTCGCCTATCTTGCCAAGTCCAAGGCCGTTCCGAAATACTTCGGCCCCTTTGCCGATTGCACCGAGACAGTCGAATTTCCATTCGAGATGAGCTACGAACACGACGAAAGCGGAGTTCTCGTCACTGCCCGTCCCGATCTGATCTTGCGCAAGAAGGATGGCAACCTTTGCCTGCTTGATCTCAAGACCTCAAAGCCTGATGGCGGCGGCCGCGTATACTTGCCTCAATACGAAATTCAAACGATCGGTTACAGTTGGGTCGCCGAAGCCTCTGGCCTCGGAAAGGTTGGAACGGCTGGTCTGTTGTATGCCGAGGTGCAGACCGAGCAGTTCTTGAAAGACCCGCTTAAGTACAAAACCGATACCGGTCTCTTGGTCCCATTCGACTTCAAAGGACATGAAGTAAAGCTGAACTATTCCCGTCTCACCCGTTGCTTGAAAGTGGTGAAGAAGCTGTGGAACGACGACCATCCGCCCAAAGGGAGTGACAACTGTAAGGACTGTCAACTTCTGACGCGGCTTATCGATTTCGAGAATGAGTTGCGTCTCATGGATCAGCGAATCTTTGCCAGCTTCCCTGAGCATCGCAATTTTCTCCTTTCTCAGGATTACTACCGTCGCCTGACGCGCATGCCTCTTCCTTTTGACGACATGAATGCGGGAGATACATGGGATCAGGACGGTGGCATGTGGGCAAACTGGGAGTTCTGCTAGTTCGCCTACATACTCAAGTTCTCTCGTAATCCGAGTGAGTAAAAGCCACATTGAAGAAAAACCAGAGCGGTGCTCCAGATAATTTCATTTCTGTGGGAAGGAGAACCGTGTTCCAGCCCTTTGGAAACGACAACTGATCTATTCAGCCGCGCAGTTACATTTCGTTTCCTGCTAGTTATCAAACACAACCCAGACCTCAGGGATAAGCCCCCCCCCCCACGCAAGGACCTCGGTCCCTCATATGGTACGTGCGTCACGCTTGGGGTGTGACTTCGCTCTCCCTGAGGATCTGTCACCTACAGCAGAGGACAAAAATGCAGATCAATACGGTACAACAACTCTCCAGCCCTGTTAGCGAACGACTGTTGAATGCGCAGCAGGTTGCCGAACGTCTGGGGGTATCAGAACGCTGGGTTCGCGATCATGCGACTCGTCGCGCACCACGACTTCCCGTCGTCAAGCTTGGTCCACTTGTTCGGTTCCGAATAGCAGACGTTAACGATTTTGTGGAGCGTCAGCGCGACGATCACTCCGGTACTGGCCGCCGCAAGTAGCAAACAAACGCTGAAGGACAAAAGATGAATATATCTTCTTTTCCCGGAAAATGTGGCCATGGAGTCATCCCCACTTACACCAACCGGTTCAGAGCGTCAGCGCCAGGCGCTCCGCAAGATGAGTAACAGCTCAATACCTTCCTTCCAGCGGAGTCCGCAGTCCTAATTCATTTCCCCCCCCCCGAGGAGAAGAACAATGAAACACCTTTCGTACAACTCTGTCCACTCCCAAAAACCTGGTTCGTACAGCGAACTTATCGAATTCCTCACCGCGCCCCAGATTGCCAAAATTCACACGCGCCTCATAGAAGCACGCGAGGCCGACACCGCCGATGGCGGAGCCTGCAATCAGATCGGCCTCTCTAATCTCTCTTTTTCATCACTCAGGTACGCATTCGTTACAGATGAAAGCCAAGCTGCGCGCGAGATCTTCCATAAAACCGCACGTCTGTAAGCGCCGGAGCAAAAATAGGTCACAGTACGCCGCGGGAGCGGCGTTCTGCGGCGGAGTAAAAGTAGTCCGCCGGAA
>PJLO01000003.1 GCA_003010405.1 Acidobacteriota bacterium
CGGGGGAGCGGGGCCTCTTCCGCTACGCTCCAGAGTCCTGCTCCCCCGCAAATCCCCGTTCCATCGCTGACCCTACTGGCTCACTTTTACTCCGCCCTACTGGCCTACTTTTACTCCGCCCTTGACAATCCGTTCGATTCATCTCTTTTTTCTCTCGGTTCTGATATATGGGAGCCCATCTTCGAGACGAATTTGTCATTGTCGGTTAGAAGTTGTGCTTTTTTGCTTCTGCTTGGGTCGCAAAATCCGTCAGGCAGACCATTCAATCTCGTTTCGAAGACGTTCGAGGTCGTTCATCGGGCTGCTGACCAAGAGCAGCTTGATTCAGGAACTTGGTTTATTTTGAGAGACCATCTTCCAACACTCGGATATTGGAGCGATTGGGACATTTGCGAACGTCTTCGCCGTTTGTTAGTAGACAAATACGTCGCGTTTGGCTGGCCTGTCAGCTCTCTGTTGCTCACACTTCAGAACCCAGTCACGCTAGACCGAACCCTGCGTTATATAGCAACTGAGAGGCACCTTCGCGCATTTGGAAGGCAGTTGATATCGGAAGCAAATGCAGGCTGTCTGCCTTTGACGGATACTCAGACCGGAGTTCTATCGAAGTATGAGTGGAGATTCCGGGGATAGGACAATCTGTTCGCCTCTTCTGCAATTCTCTAACAACCTGTTACGACACGAGCGGAGGCACGCGACGGGCCGCATACGCTGTCTTCCGCTCTTCGCCACTTCCATTTGTCGTTCAAGAACGTACTCAGAATACGCTTTGGCTACAAATAATCAACAGCTTACAATCACAGCGCCAGCCGTCCATGCGTAGTAGACGCGCCGTTCGCGAAAAGGTAGCGAACGCCAACGGGCTCTCCTGTTTGTTCGGTACGTGGTCAAGCATAAGCAATGTGATGACGGGCATCGAGCGAATTCATTCGATTCACACGATTCAGAACTAGCGGCTGTAAGGCATGTATCCCTACGGCATGATTTCGCCGCTGCCTGTCCATCAGTTGCTCACCGAGTATAGGAGGATTCTCCTTATCAAGGCTTCGAGTTCACGGGCCGTTCCCGCTCAGGGGCAACCGTTGTCATGCTGACCGGAATGATACGGGAGGCACACATCATTGCCAAGCAGAACAGAGTAGACGGGCTGCCCCGAATGCCCTACGATTCTCGAGCATGCCCCAAATCGACCAAGCATCATATGAGGCCGTCCAGCCGGAACTGACATCCGGCGAGTCCATCCTGTGGGCGGCTCAGCCGAACACCTCTGGCATCTTCCATCGCGAAGACCTCTATCTTGTTCCGTTTAGCTTGCTCTGGGGTGGATTCGCTATCTTCTGGGAAGCTGGGGTGACTGGATTCTGGGGCTCTTCCAGAGCGCACCCAGCGCCAGCCTTCTTCGTGCTTTGGGGCATTCCGTTCGTAGTCATCGGCCAGTACATGATCTGGGGGAGGTTTATCGTTGCCGCGTGGAAGAAGCGCAGAACGTTCTATGCGCTGACGAACCGCCGAGCAGTTGTGGTTCAGGATGGGTGGAGTCGGAAAACAGCATCCGCGTATCTCGACACGCTCCCGACTCTGATAAAGGAAGGTGGCTCACACGGAATCGGCACTCTGCGCTTTACCCCGGCGGAGTCTATGTGGTCGGGTAGGCGCAACAACTGGGGAGTCTGGGATGGCATGAGCATTGGCGGTATGCCAGTGTTTCGAGATATCGAGAATGTGGACTCGATCTACCGCCTCGTATCCGAGCAAAGAGAAAGGCTCCGAAACCCTACGACATAAAGAGCAAGGAGTCAGCTTGAAACGAATTGCATTCATTCCTGTCCTTCTGTGCTGCGCCGTGCTCAACCGCGAGTGTCCGCTCGTGCGTATCGACCACGAGGAGATTCTGTGCAATTGGCGCATCAAGGTTGTGGAACAGGTCAGGCCGTCGTTCCTCAAAATAACGGTGCAAGTCATTCAAACATCATGCGAAACATAAGTGGACTCAAAATCGAAGACCTCGTTGTGGGCACGGGAGTGGAGGCCGTTAAGGGCAGCACAGTTTCGGTACACATCGTTTGCAAGTTGAACCGAGGCGATGTAGTGCGCAGTTCCTACGAAGACGGGAAACCAGATACATTTTGCATAGGCCGCAGGGATGTTATCGCCGGATTAGAGAAAGGTATTATCGGCATGTGTGTCGGCGGCAAGCGGCGACTGCAAGTTAGCCCACATCTGGCATACCATGATATCGGTGCGACGGGGATTCCTCCGAATGCGGTGCTCATCTTTGAGGTTGAACTCATTGATGTGGACACGGGTAGCGTTTTGAGTGCTCCTGAAAGGTGAATCGTCACATCTGCTATGGCGTTATCTTCCTGTTCGTGTTGCGCAGAAGGACATCTCCGGGGTTGGAGAGAAGCTGTTATTGGCCATTTCTTGTCGGAGGCATACAGCGACTCGCGTCGGCGAAGAGCGCAAAACATCGCACTGCTCCTATGCCGTCCAAACTTACGGAAATGTAGAACGAGTTCAGCTATTACGGTGCCCACTAACGCCGCAAGAGCGAGGTAACGTGTACGACAAGGAGAGCATTGAACGACTAGTCGCGAAGGTGAGGTCGGCAGCTGGAACCAACCCGTGCATCATCGAAATTGCCGAGCACTTCGCCGGGTATTTCGACGAGCTAGGAATAACGGTCAAGGGGATAGCCCAGAGGGGAATCTTGATGAGAAGACTTTGGACGGCACTGTTTCTGGTGTGTTTCAGCGTTCTTGCAATCTGTCTAGCGTCAGCTACCGGTAGATGTACTCCGCCTGTGCCCCGCACGATTGGCCCGTTCGGTGCGATGGACACGCCCCCGGAGCCAGTTGGAGTCACCGATGCCATCCGGAAACAGCTTCCCGGCAGCACTGTCGTGAGAGAAGTGATCCAGACACACCTAGCACCTTCCGGGGAGCAAGTCATCCTGTTCGATTCCGGCGACGGCGGAGATGAGTCTAACCCAAGGGTGTCAGTGTTGAGCAACAATGCGGTGAAAGCGACGTTTGAAATCGGTAGCCTTGTCGAGTACGGGAAATACGGCGTCTACATAACAGCTTGCGAATTCGACTTGAGCCCAACCCAAAAGGCCCTCGCCGCCGCGTACATCACCTCCGGGGACGGTTCTGGCTCCGCTTTTGTGATTTTTGCATGGGAGGATGGCAAGTATCAGGCCGTCTTCAAGCGAACCGTAGGACAAGGGAGGATTGTTTTCGGAACCTCAGGGATGAAGATCTGGGAGGCTACGTTTGGAAAGTATGCATCGCGTCCTGATTCGCCGAAGTTCGAATGCATTTGGTGCAGGCACCGCTACAAGGTCACTGCCTATGAGTGGCGAGACGGCGAGTACGTTGAAGGCGGCTCAAAGCTGACGACCACAATGTTTGATCCCGGAGACATCTCCGGTACCCCGTTCGTTATCGAGAAACCTAAAAGCAACCTCGTCAAACCGTGATCTCGGGTGGTTTATAAGGTCTCCGCCGCACCCCCGGCGAACATTGGCTTTTTCGACCCGAATTCCGAAGCTCTTGAGGTGGTGCACAGACTACAGTCATTGAGACGCTAATCCGAAATCCACGCTGCAGGAATTAATTTATCCCCAGATGAGCGCCAATCCCTTACTTTCTCGACAACATTTTCGAGTCCAGTCCAAGTAGTTTCGTCAGCGTGCTCCAGCACAATTATCTGGAGATCGAGAGGTGTGCGAGTTCTAACACGCACAAGTAAATCAAACATTCTGTGCGTTTTGGCGAGATCACTTGATCGGTCTCGCACTGGCTTTCCCAGACCACTCGATTGTGTGGAGACCTCAACAGTCTCACGGAACGTATCACTCGGGAAAAAAACTTGGCTGGGCTGGTCTATGACAATAAAGTTCGGCACGGGATTTTCCTGACCGCGTTTTGCAAAGTACTCGTGGAGTGCTAGAAGAGCAGCTAAATGGTACCCCATCCAATTGGCACCGCTTCCAATCTCCCACAAGAACTCACCATGCCGGTTCTCGGACGCATTAAGCGGACAAAAAAGAACATTAAGCTCCCTCGTGTCAATTGTTGGTACGAGATCGGTGTGACCTAATCCGAGAAACTCTGCATGTTCCTGCATTAACTCACCGATAACCCGGACAGGGTCATCCGATGTGATTCGCTGACGGTACAAATCCAGTTGTTCGCGCAACTCTTTCACCTGCTGCACGAGCCGTTTATGTTGCTCCGATAGGCCACCGCTGTCTTCGACTTCCTTGATTGCCTTAAGAGCCTGTCGCACTTCTCCTACGAAGCCAAAGACATCCTCAAGCCGCTGTCCCGCCGACACGCCGACTTGGGGTCGGGAATCAATTTCGAGTTCTTGTCGTATGCGGCGGGTCGCAAACAGTCGCTGCTCCAAAAACCGGATCGACTCCTCCAGTTCCAAAGTTTCCTTGTCTAGCCGCCATCAAGGTATGGTCAACGCAGAACGTCCTTAAAACAGGCGCGACATCTGAAATGATGAGAATCTCTGGTTTGTCGGGACTAACCCCCTCGGGAAGAAAACGCATCCAGACAGTGTGTCCCGTATCAACCGTGAACTCCGCAAAACGACGCCCGAGCATTTCCCACTCGTTTTCGTCGCTTTCGTCCTCTGGTGCCTTTGTATCCCCGTCGATCCCCGCTGCAATAAGTTCCTCTTCTATGGGTTTCTGATAACAAGCTTGGGCACGGGCATTGAGCATCGATTTCATCGCACTGTATCTGTCTTCAGTATCTTTTACGATTCCGGGGTAGTTACTGTAATCGCCTTCTGCTTCACGACTCTCGCGCAAATGACGGTCAAAGCGGAATGCGTGTGCGCGAAGTAAAGGCATCAGCTCTTCGTATGTTGCCTCATAATGCCGTCGAGCTTCCGGGCAAATACTTTCTTCGTTCTGAAGTTTGGCGGACAGCACACCTGTCTCGTTCAGGAATTGACCTAATAGCTTTTTTGCTCTTTCAATTTCGCATTCTAGCCCATCCTCAGCTTGTTCCCAGTCCCGCTCTCGCTTCTTGTTGTAGAACTTCACCCCGGCAACGACAAAGCCGATGGCCTCGAAGCCCCAGAGAATAATGACCACCGTGTCATAGCTGAGGGCCATGGGGTCTTTTGCGGCTAGAAGCCATGCGAAAAGAGCGGCAACTAACCCCATCACGCCACAGATAACGTATCCGGGGCAAGAAACAAGAGCACGACGAGCAGGATAATGAATATGATAATGGCCACTTGCTTCTCCTCACAGTACCAGTGTGCCGTAATAAATATTGTTGGTTCTGACTGCCATCCCGTTTAGAAATGCAACCTGCGCCTGTTGCTGAGCACAGAGAAACCCTTTCGCAGAGCCATTCGGAGTTGCACCGTAGCCAGTTGGCTCGGTTGCTGGGTTGCAAATACAGGCGACAGCAGCATGCCACTGTCGCCCATCGGAGTTATCCTCAGCCTGCGCGGTAGTTAATGCCGCACGCAGATTGGGTCGATTTTGGGCAGTTACACGCGGTATTCAGCGTGTAGTGCTTAGCTTTGACAGTCAGCTTCATTACAGCTTTCTCCTTTCCTGCCTGCCTGCTCACGTTGGGTATTCGCCCAAACGTGTGCCAGCGTGCAGGCATAATCCGTTGGTTTGCAAAAGTCGCCATGTTCGGCGTGCCATGCGCCCGGACACCGACTGCAATAAGCGAAATCCGGACACTCACCGCATTGCGGAATGTCGCATAGCCGTATGGCTCCAAATTCAGCGAAGAACTTCGAGGATCGCCAGATTTCCGAAAGACTGTTCTGAGGCCATCTACCAAGAGGCACATTCATCCCGATGCACGGACGAATTGTTCCGTCAGGAGAAATGCAGAGTCCCGCAGCACCTGCTCCACACAGACTTGCTTCCGGCGAAGGACGTGTGAGCGTAAACAGAGCCTCATCCCCGGCGTACAGCTTGTAATATTGCGAAGCGAAAATCTCCTTTAACAGCGTTATGTCCTCAACTCTCTGGGAAACCGGAGAGAGACCGCCGTCGTTCTTGGCCGTAATGCTGAGATCGAACTGATATTCGCAGTCCAGCTCTCGCGCCAATCGTTCGATGTCGCGCCAGTAGGGAGCTGTTGAGCGCAACAAGGGGCTCTTCAGGATTACCGGGATTCCTGCGGAGCGCAGGGCTTGAATCGAGCGAACGGAACTCGCAAATGACCCTTTGCTTCTTGTGACCGCATCGTGTAGTTCTGAGTTCGCAGCGTAAATGCTGCACCCGACAGAGCGAGGATGAAGGTCGGCGACTGCACGAAGGATATCGTCGTTGAGCAGTGTGAGATTGCTTGTGATGCTCGTGACGAAGCCGTATGCCTTAACGATGCTCAAAATATCGAGGATGTCTCGGCGGACAAACAACTCCCCGCCCGTCAACTGGAGCAGGAGCCCACCCAAGCTTGAGAATTCTCCGAGCAGCAACTCAATTTGCTTCGTAGAGAGTTCACTGAGATGAGTGTCGGAAGGCAGGTAGCAGTGGACGCAGCGTTCGTTACAGCGATATGTCAGCTCAAGAACCAAGCTGTAGAGTATGTGGTGGTCGGCCATGAACTGGCCGATTTCAAGCTCCGGGTTCTCGGTCGGGTCTGCCCCCTGTTTAACAGAAATCACTTTCGCTGTGACTGCATCGCGCCGGATATGGTATCCGTTCTGCCCGATAAGCTGTGCCTTTTCCAATTCTTCTAAGAAGTTGGTCAGTGCGTCACGAGCCTCGGTTTCGCGATTCTCAAACGTGCCGTGTTGTCGAATGTATTCAAGAGCTGCATCGCAATCTCCTTGAGCCGTGTAAATGCGCCACCAGACCTCGGCTGAATCGCCCTCGAAGAAAAGAACTGATTGACTCGGCGTGTGGTACGCAACGGAGACTGTTTCTCCATCAGGAATTGAGTACTTCCGGGTAACGACGCCACTGGAAATGTTTGCAACCGGAAGTGACCGTAATTGCTCGCCAGCGGACTGCAAATAAGCCTGTTCGTTGTTCTTCAACACGACCTGCCTTTCAAAAATGAGCGCACGAAATGAGGCGATTGGATAGACCAGCTAATCTGCTCGTGGTGAAAATGCACGTACAACTCTACAAATCAAAGCGTGGCAAATCAAGCAGAATTCTTCCTCGCTCTTGGAATCAAAGTGCGCGAGCTTCGCCGAAAGTGCGGCTACTCGCAAGAGGACATGATTTCTTTCGGGTTCTCTGCTCGCCACTGGCAGCAAATCGAGGCCGGTCGCCCCATTACTGTCTCGACCCTGCTACGCATTTGCGAGGTGTTCGAAATAACAATGTCAAAGTTGGTTCGTGGTCTGGACAAGGGAATTTACGAGCAGCTCGATGTCCATCTGGCACCGCGTCGGCGGAGACGCCGCACCTAGAATCTGGCCTCAATCCTCCAGTTTGAAGAACTCGTTTAGCTCGGCCGCAAGCGACTCTGAGAACAACAACATAGGGCAGTGCGGATTGATGCATTGTGAATTTCTCCAGACCATTTCATTGACCTGAGCCGGGGCGATACCCATTTCGTCGGCTATTTTTAAACACAATACCGTTCTTCATTTGCTCCCCCCTTAGGCTATGCACAAAGGTTTGGCGGGATTCTGTTCTGGCACAAAATCGCGGGTTTTACCAGTTCTCGCTGCTGTGCCTCGCGGACGAACCGAACTACCGACGCCCTTGAAACTCCATACTTCTTCGCTACATTCGTCAGGCTCATTCCGGCGAGACGGTCGGCCACAAGCGCATAGTGGTCAATATCCAGCGGCTGGCGACCTAGAGGCAGACCCTCCATCTTCCTGCGTCTCATACCGGCCTTGATGCGCTCCACAATCATGCTGCGTTCGAGTTCACTGATTGCCCCGAGAACCGTCAGGAACATCCTGCCCATCGCGCCCGTGGTATCGATGTTTTCGCGCTTCGACACGAACTCAATGCCGAGGTCGTCAAGCTCATCGATGACCGTTAGGAAATGCTTAGTGGAGCGAGCAATCCGGTCGAAAGCTGCTATGAGCACAACTGAAAACTTGCGCCGACGTGCATCCTTCAGCATGGCGTCCAGACCCGGACGACGGGCTTTCGTGCCGGAAATAATATCTGTGTAGCCAACCCTTCGCCCACTCTGGGCTCAATACACTCGGAAGACATTCAACGCTCCTTTGGCACGATTTGGGCCACCACTGAGGTGCACAGTTTTTTAGGTGAGAGGTCGCTCCAGTAACACTGGTTGCGCTCGCCTCATGGTTTAGCGGGAAGAAAGACGTCCGCGACGAATTGGAACTGCACGGGAAGTTTGAGTTCACCATGCATGGCCGAGACTGCTTTTCGCCACTCATGCTCCGATGTTCGACGGTAAGGGTCATCGGTGAAGTAAATATTCACCAGATATGCCGGAACATTGACGACAGCACGCAAGAAAAACAAATGAGCAAGGCGATTGGCGTATTGGTACAAGCATTGCGTTTGGTTCTCAAACCCCGTCCAAATCGCGGAATCCGGCACACCAAACCAAGATTTTGCCTTGTTCAGGGAATTGCGAATTAAGGCCACAGAGTGCCCGGCAGCCCTAGTATCGCCTCCATAGCATTCGGCTATGTGACTCTTCGCCTCCACCAGAATGCAGCCTCGATTCTGCCCGGACTCGAAACGACCAAGTGCATCCCAGCACGGGCCGCCTCTTGGCCAAAATTGCGCTAGCTCCCGCGAATACTCCGATAGTCCGAGGACTCGGAGGAAGTCGTCGTCGCGGTACTCGGTGTACCTTTCTGGTGCCAATGGCGATACCCAGTGAATCGCAGCGCGTTGGGGGAAACAATTCCCGACTGCATGAGCAACCGCATGGTTTAGCACGTCAGGGAAGTCGTTTACGTACGTTTGAATCTGCCGCTGGCTCCCCGCGTACGCACGTCCATTTGCATCAACACGCGAGCGTCTTTTTAGGCAAGGCGAGTTGCTCTCGGGACTTTTTTGCACGAGGAAGTTATTGCCTCCCAACCAGAGGACCGGATTTTAGTGAAATTTTGTGAAGCGTACAAGAGAATTGACGAGATAGTATTCGGGAAGTAGGGTTGCTGAACGTAAAGCCCGGAGTCAACGGTGTCTGCTATTTTTCACCAAGTCGATAATCTCATTGACCGCAGCTTGGGTATCACTCACATCGGCTCCTCAGTGCCCCACTACAGGCATAAGTCCTCTGCTCTTGGCTTGGCTAGAAAGCCACCACTCTTCTGTGCTCAAGACCTCTTCCAAGCGATACTTGAGCAGCTTCAACAGAACTGGAAAGACGGGCAACTCGCATCTCCAAGAAAAGCGTCTGGTGAGAACTGGCGCTGGGAGAAGAAGCTGTATATCTCACCTAATAATAAGAGTGTGGAGAAGCGGTGCGAAAAAGCAATCGCGGCGACATGTGGCATGGAGTGGGTCAATCAGGTGCCGACCGCTTCCGGATTGGTCAACGGGTCGAATGAGAAGCATTGCAATATTGACTTGGTTCACCGAATCTCGCCAATTGAATACGAATTCATCGAATTGAAGTATGCTGACGGCACACCGCTTTCCGCTGCATTCGAGGTGCTCAAGTACGGCCTACTATATGTGTTTTCAAGGAAGTTCCACTCTGCACTTGGATACTCCCTCGCCTCAAAGCCGATGCTCGCTGCCAAGACTGTGAGACTACGAGTGCTGGCACCTGCGAGCTATTACAGCGGATTTCAAATGAGCTGGCTACAATCTGAATTCAATGCTGGTCTGACGCACGTGACCTCGAGCGAGTTCGAAATGGATTTTCAATTCGAAACGATGCAATGGCCACTAAACGGAGACTGCCTCGCCGCAGTCGCGAGTCGGACTTCGGTTTGGCCTTGGGCCGCCCGTTTGAGCCAGTGAATCATTGCTGCACACCTGAGGAAGTTTAGCGCGGGTTAGAGTGTAGGCGAAGCAAATCGAATAAGGGGTTCGCACGATGCAATAGTGACCACTTGGCTCGAATGCTGCCGACCGTCATCGCTTCCGCTGAATCACTCACGACGCTACTGTTCGGCATTCTCGAACACCTCATCAATCACAAGCACCAGCTCTTTGGTCGCCACAGATTGCATTGTGTGCCGCACCACTGGTGCAATTCCAGCAGCCCCGCATAAATTACTAGCTTTCGATCTCTGTACCCACCAGTGGTCTATCTGGGAAATGTCGTCCTAAGTGTGGGCTATGCGAGATCGTATGCCTACCGATACGGCGGGTGGCATACGGATGGCAAAATTGCGGCTAGAATTTGGTCTGGAACTCGCTTGAATATATGAGGATGAACTACTGCAGGTTTTCTACTATACTGCCGGGTCGTTGAATGAATAGAAGGTTGTCTGACCCGCTGGAAGTGGGCGCGTGCTTGTCCTGAACATGTGTGTGAAGGTCTGCAGTAGAACACGCCTCATATTCGCAAGCGGGGCACGCCAGTCCTTCGATGACGCGGATGGAGCGACATTGGGACGACTGTTTGTTGGACTTGGACGGAAAAGAGATGAGGTCAGCCATACTCCCAAAGTAACATTGAATTCCCAGCCAGCAATGAAAACAATCACTCAGTTTTGAATGCTCTTCACTGCCGCTGATGATCGATTAGCAAGCGCCACGATGTCACAGGGTCGCCACGACCCGAACCGGGTGATGAATATCACCGATACGAGTAGCTGACTCCTCATCCGGGTCAACAACCGCGAGGCCATGTACGTCGCCACGATGAAATTTGAAATTGGCTAATCCCGATTCAGCGATAAGACGAACAAGAAAGGCGTATACACTCGCCCATCCCTGTCTACCAGCCTCGCACCTAACACCCGGCACATTTCCTCGCCAGTTAGCGGACGGTCACGAGGAATATCAGCATATTCGTCTGGTATCTCCTCGATGTTCATATCAATCTCCACGAAATCTACATTCGTCCCAATGCATTCGTTCTCCTCAATGGGAAAACGATAAAGTTTCCGGTCCGGGTCGCACGCATCACGGAAATGACGCCATGTCCGTTTGTAGGGGCGTCCGTCATCACCGATAACGCACTGGCATGACTCGCGAAGGTCGTTGAAGCCAATGACGCCATCTCTGAGGCTGACCTGAATGGTATCCTCACCCGGTTGACTGCTGTGCTCCTCTTCCCAAGGGCATGAATACAGGTTCCAGAGGCCGTCTCCGGCACAATCAAACCCAGCGATTTTGCCAGCCTCCGAGTATGCTTCGAGGGCTTTCTCCATCATCCAATCTTCGACTCGGGCATCGCCAATCTCGATGAGTTTTCGCTTACGTTCCTCACGCGCGGGAACTTGTTCAGCGACCTTCATCAAGGATTCTAGGCTTGTGGGCTCCACAGGCTTGGGCGTGGTGATGACGCCTGACTTCCAGTAAGGGGTATCCGTTTGTATCCCTTTTCTGTTGTAGCTGCCGTAAAACCTCGTCATACGGTTAGCATCTTTGAGCACGTCAATTTTGCACACACCCGGAACACTGAACGTTTGCTTGAGGTACAACTGCACGCGCTCGACCAGAAGCTCGTTTTCTTCAGTAAGGGCGAGATTGGGAAGGCGATAGATAAGGTGCCAGCCATTGCCAGACGTAGACACGATAGGGTCGGCGAAGCCAACGCTGTGGAGGTACGCGATGATGCGGTCGCGAACTTCGGCGGACGCTAGTTTTTCAGCTTCGGTTGCCACATCCCCGTACTGCTGATGCACCTTGTTGATTGCCTTTTGTCGTGCATTGATCATGGCTTGCGTTGCGTTTGCTGGAAGCTTAGGTATTTTGGCGACCTCGACATCGACGCGCTTTACTGTATCAATGTCCACCAGCAGATTATGGCGGCAGAGGACGCTATCTCCTTTTAGGCTTTCGCCTTTTTCAAGGCAATTAGTGACAGCGACCTTCGCGGGGTCTGCCGGATTGGTGCAGATGTAGGTAAACTCGACGTCGTCATCATCAATCTCATTTACTATCAGCGCCAGCTTTTTAAAGTTATCGAAGTTTCCGGAGAGCACTATCCCGTCGGACTTCGATTTCATTCGGACGCACACAACATGTTCGTTCTCTGTAAATAAGAGCTTGAGATTTCGATAGAGTTCTCGTGCTCTCTGAGATGCCGCGTTCACGGCTGGAACACGACTACCTTGGAGTCTTTTGGATGGTTCGCAGTCGCCCGGCACAAAGCCTGACGCCGCGACATTTGGATGGATGTCGCTCATTTCCTGTACCTTTTTCTTAGTTTCCCTTTTCATTCCCGTTGAGCCACCTCTTCTACTTTGGAAAAGGGCGGGGAAGCCGGAAATGAGAGCCTCCCCCTTTTAAACCCGGCGCGGCCACGCCGGAAGCGCGTACTGGGTTCGTACGCGCTCACCTAAGAAAGCCGTAGTTTGGAAATCTTTGCGGCGCTACACAAAAAAGATTTCTTTTACTGCTGCAGCTAAAACATCGCGACCGCATCGCTCAGGTCTGCGACCCACCTCTCCCAGAGACTGCCAAACGGCAATCCACGCTCGTACTCGACGCGAAAAGGCACGAAGATATCCACTGGCATCCAATGAAATGTCTGCTGAAGAACATCTCCGGCGAGGATGACCGTCTTGTCGTTGTACTTCAACCCATCCCCGTAGCTATCGACCAGAAATAAAACACGCGGAAACTCGTTCGAGACCTCGTACAGGTGAATGTCCACGCTCTCGGCATACAACGAGTTGACAAACCTCCGTGCCGAGCCAGCTTTGTGAGACAGAAAGCAATCCTGCACGGGCCGGAAGTCGAGTAGCGAATACAGGCGTGCGGACGTCTCGTTGCGGTTCTTGCGATACTCGTTAGCGTATGAACGAATTAGTTTTTCGGAAGGTTCCGTGAGGCGCGCAGCAACGAGGTTCATTTCTTTTTCCTCCGTGGCCAGCACATCGACGACGTAAGTATCAACTTGGTTTGCCAGACGTTTTTCTCGCAAGGAGCTGGTTGCAAGCACGTCCAGTGAATAATCAATCGTGTTAGTCATATTTTTCCTTTTAGGGGGAGCGCTGATAGTTTGTAATTCGCTGCCCATCCTGCCTAGAAGGTAATCCCAAGTTTTTGTTTGAAAAACGGATCAAGTCTGGATTTTGGAACGGGAGTTGAACTGGTTTGTCGAGGAGGCTACTTAGTCAAGAAGTACTGATGGAGAGCGTCCAGCTTTGATTTCATTTCGTTATACAGTCGGGGATGTTCCGCTCTGAACGTTGCGAGTTTGCGGTTCAGATCAGAGGGTGCCCACGATTCTCCAGTGCACGTGTTGGCCACTTCCGCCAGCACATTTCCGGGTGCGATGATGCTGCTTCGTGCGCGTAAATCACCGCTCGCCCTGCGCGATTCTTTAAGTACCCCTTTGACTTTCGAGCTACGGAGCTTCTTTGACCTTGCATATTGGGATACATACAGGGTGAGATATAAGAGTCCCTTGGACTTTAGGAGCGTGGTCTCCATCGGCGCAGTGTATGCACCAGCCAATTCCACAATCCACGTCAGGGAATTTTCAAGGAGGGCGAGAGCGTCCTCAGAATGCTCCAGTTTGGTCATTAACCCCGCCGGAACCGGGAATCCTCCGGTGTCAGCCACCAGCAACAGTTCACGCTGGTAGCGCTGGATCAGTTTTCGAGTAGCTTTCGCGTTATTGACTACGGCTTCCATGTCCTCGCGGGTTGCGAGTTTTTGTTCATGTCGGTGAAGAGCGTTGTCCTCTCCTTGTGCTCTTTTGTCAGGGACTGACTTCCAGCCTCCCCCGGAGCGAATCCTTTCCGCTTCGGGGCTCAGTTGAGCGATGCAAAAGTAGATGACCCGGCGTTGGCACCCTGCCGCCACTAGTCGGTCGACAAGACTCTCGGTTTTGCGTCGGCTATTCCGGACAAATTCTGGGAGCTGATCCGGGGCGGAGCACTCCTCCTTCCATACGCCATTCTCTTCCCAACATTCAATCCAGTCGTCGTGGAGACCAAGACGCTCGGCGAGCAGCTCCTCGCTAATTCTCTTGCGATTGGTTTTCTTTCCTTGGGTCGCCATACCAGAGACCCCATTGTAGCTGCTGTCTTTGGCTCTGAATCAAGTCCCGCTCAGCAATCGGGAGTTGTTGTATTTTTCGGACTGCCGCCAGCACTGATTATGGGGGCATGAAGCTCGGGCACAAATCGGATGCAAACACTCTCAAGGAGCATGGTATCGTTGTGCCCGAGACGAGCCCCGGTTATCCGCTGAAAGGAGACATTGAGCGGATGGCCCGAAGGCGATACCAAAGCCCGAAACCGTTTCGGGAGGGCAACTGGTGGTGGATCAATCCTTGGCAGGACGTGATCTTGGAAGGATTGCAGCCGAAATGCTTCGTCCCATGAATCAGGGACTGGAGACAGTTGGTTCAGCCATGTTGTTTGGTGCTTACGTCGAAGGCACTTATCGTTCAGCCGTGATGCCGTTACTGGCATCCACGACCAGAAGCAACTACAACCATAATCTTAATCGGTACCTGCTACCTATTTTTGGTGATGTTCCATTGCGAGAACTAAGCACATTGACGCTGCAGAAATATTTCAGCAGCTTAAACGCCAGCCATGCTTCCGCAAGCAAAATCAAGGATGTCTTTGCCAGCGTTCTTAGCAGTGCAGTCCGGTTCGGGATTATTTTGAAGAATCCACTTGGCGGTGTACAACTGCCGCCGCCTCGTACAGGCAGGAAAACGAAGGCTACGATCACCCCTGAGCAGTTTAATCAGCTTGTTGATAGCATCGCGGAGCCTTACAGCACGATGGTGTATGTTTGCGTTCTGGCGGGACTCAGAGTGAGTGAGCTAATTGGTTTGAAATGGGAGGATGTTCATCAGGATGCGTTGACGATTGATGAACGCTTCTGCCGCGGCGACTGGGGGTGCCCGAAGACAAACGCCAGCGGTGCAACAATAGGAGTTGATGAAAGCGTGATAGAGCGGATTCGCCAACTCAAGGGAAAGAAGACGACCATCAACTGGGGAGGGAAGGGAGCCAAGAAGACGTTTGATCTTGTCCCGTCTGATGCACCCGGTGATCTCGTCTTTCAGTCCCTGCGGAAGGGCGCACCGATGTCCGACCACAACATACTCACCCGACACATTAAGCCCGTCGGGCGTAAATTGGGGATCGAGTACGTAAATTGGCAGGTGCTACGTAGGTCCTATGCTACGTGGCTGGTGCAAGCAGGCGCTGATCCGAAAGCGGTTCAGGGCCTAATGCGCCACTCTCGTATCGGCACCACGATGGATATCTATGCGCAGTTCGTGCCCGAATCGCAACGACGTGCGGTTGGGCAGCTAATGCAGATGATCACCCAATGCCTCGCCGCAGCAAAGAAAACCAAAAGCGCAGCGGTGAACTGACAATTTGAATTGGAACGAACCGGAACGTGATTGAGTTTGGGATGGATTGTAAGCTGTTGATTTGTTTGGTGGAGCTAGTCGGGCTCGAACCGACGACCTCATCGTTGCGAATTCAACCAGCGAAGCGAGACACAGCGACACAGAAGAAGACCGAATGACATGGAAGGGCAGTGTTTATGCGGCTCCGGAGTATATTTGCTGCCCTTCACTTGTTACCGAGCGACATGCTCTGAGATGGCCAGATACCGGCATGGATGCCGGGGTTACGACACAAACAACGACACAAAACGTGGCGACACAGACCGCGCAGCTTTTAAGGTATCCCCAATTCTCTCGCGCCGAGCCCAGCCCCGCTCCTGCCGGGTTGCGGCTAATTCGTTATTGTTGACTCCTCATACATGGCGGGGCAGAAAAACCCTCTATAAGCAAAAACTGCTATAAGCACCCACTTCCTCTGCTGGCCTCAGATGGGCTGGCTGAAGACTTAGGCATCCCGTGGGGTGGGCACGGTATTTCTGGGTTTGGATCATCCCTATCTCTTCTTGCCGATCAGAAAAGTCCTCAGAAAATCAAAAAAATCAATTAACCCGCTTGGGTTAAAAGGGGTCCGCGGCGTCGATTCCAGCCGTTTTGAGTATTATCCAGCGTTCACCACCAGCGGAAAGCGGGAGCAAAATTGGTACTTTGGGAACGCCGAGGAAGTGGGGCGACCGGAGGGGGTGGTACTTTTAGCGCCGAAAGTCTTAATATTGGGAGCTGATTTTTTTCGTTTTGAAGATGTTGGCGGAATTCCCTCTTTGTCAGCCTGTAAGGGATGGGGAGGTCCATATAGCGGTCTGTGACTTGCAACAAAGATGAGATTGACGCCCTACCATGCACGGTATTTTGCCCACGAACTGACGCGTCGGTCCAGTTCGGCCTCTATTGATAGCCTCACTTCCGCTTTGGCTGATGCCCAAGTTGATCTCAATCCTCACCAAGTAGAAGCGGCACTCTTTGCCTTCCGATCACCTCTTTCTCGGGGGGCCATTCTGGCGGACGAAGTTGGCCTTGGGAAGACAATTGAGGCCGGAATTTTGCTTTCGCAGCGCTGGGCTGAGCGCCAACGTCGTTTACTTGTCATCTGTCCGGCCAACCTGCGTAAGCAATGGGGACAGGAACTCGCGGACAAGTTCTTCTTGCCTACAGCCATCCTGGAGTCGAAGACCTTCAATGAGGAACTCAAGCGCGGCAACCTAAACCCCTTTGACCAGCCGAGGATCATCCTCTGCTCGTTTCAATTCGCCAGAACGAAAGACGCTTACATCCGACAGACTCCTTGGAATCTTGTAGTCATCGACGAAGCTCACCGTCTTCGCAACGTTTACAAGTCAAGCAACAAGATCGCAAACGCCATCAAAGTGGCAATTGCCGAACGACCAAAAACGCTACTTACAGCGACACCCCTGCAGAATTCATTGCTGGAGCTTTTCGGGCTGGTCAGCTTTATTGACGAGTACACCTTCGGGGATCTGAGGAGTTTCCGTAGTCAGTTTTCGCGGATGAGTTCGCCGGAGGACTACCGAGCGCTCCGAGAGCGTATCCGGCCAATTTGCCAGCGCACTCTTCGTAGGCAGGTGCTCCCATATATCAGCTACACCAACCGTCACGCGCTTGTGCAGGAGTTTATTCCCAGCGATGACGAGCAAAAGTTGTACACCCTCGTATCGGAATACCTGCAATCTCCACGGCTCTACGCTCTTCCGGCCAGTCAACGCCAGTTGATGACGCTTATTTTGAGGAAGCTGCTGGCATCTTCGACCTACGCCATTTCCGATACATTGCTCGGGCTAGCCGATAAACTCGAATCTATCGAGAAAACACAAACTGCTCTCGACACGCCTCCGCCTGAAAGTCTGGGAGACAATTTTGAATCACTTCCAGAGATCGAAGATGAATGGTTGGAAGACGAACCCGACGAGGATGCTCCACAAGCGGGGACTGCACAACAGCTATCTCCCGAACAACTGGTCGAGCTTCGCGCCGAGAAAGAGACACTGCGTGAATTCCATGAACTCGCCAAGAGCATCCAGAAGAATTCCAAGGGCGAAGTTCTGTTAAGCGCTCTCCGAAAAGGATTCGAGGCTGCTGGTCAAGCCGCCTCCGCACGCCAGAACGGAGCATTGCAACAGAAGGCCATTATCTTTACCGAGTCCCGGCGGACACAGGAATACCTGCTCCGGCTTCTCGAAGGATCGGAGCTTTCGGGAAAGATCGTTCTTTTTAATGGCACAAACAGCGATCCGAAGAGCAATGAGATCTACCGCAATTGGTTGAAGCGGTATCAAGGAACGGATCGCGTTACTGGCTCGCCAACGGCCGACAAACGCGCCGCCCTTGTGGAGTATTTTCGTGACGAAGCCAGCATCATGATCGCCACCGAGGCTGCGGCGGAGGGCATCAACCTTCAGTTCTGTAATCTGGTTGTCAACTACGATATGCCGTGGAACCCGCAGCGTATCGAGCAGCGGATTGGACGCTGCCACCGTTATGGTCAGAAGTATGACGTTGTAGTTGTCAATTTCTTGAACCGAGCCAACGCAGCAGATGTTCGCATATACCAGATTCTTGCTCAGAAGTTCCAGCTCTTCGATGGAGTCTTTGGCGCGTCCGATGAGGTGCTCGGCTCAATTCAGTCGGGAGTGGACTTTGAGAAACGTATTGTTTCGATCTACCAGCAATGCCGCACTCCCGAACAGATTGAATTCGAATTCGACGCCCTGCAAAAGGAACTGGAATCGGAAGTCTCTCAAGCACGCTCCATCGCACAGGAGCAGTTGCTTAACAACTTTGACCAAGAGGTCATCGAGAAGGTTCGCGTCGAGGCTAGCAATTCCCGCAACCGCTTCGAGGAAATGCTCTGGAAGACGACCTTCTTCTATCTCCAGCCATATGCTCGATTCGACGATGCAGACCATAGCTTCCACCTAGAACGGAACCCGTTTCCCGAGGAAGTCATTCATCCGGGGCCGTACCGAATGGGCCGCAACATCGAAGACGCGAACATCTATCGTGCCGGCCACCCTCTGGCGCAGCGCGTGCTTGAATGCTGCCTTCACCTGGATACGCCGTCGGTTGAACTCCGCTTCCAGCTCAGCAAGAGCGGCAAGCGCCTCTCCATCCTGGAACCATATCTCGGGCATTCCGGTTGGCTGGTCTGCTCCAAGTTCACGGTTGAATCCTTCGAGCCCGAGGAGCACATCCTCTTCGCCGGGGTTCTTGACAGCGGCGACCCGCTCGACCCGGTCGCCTGTTTGCGGCTCTTCGACCTTTCCGCCGACGTGAGCCAGCCGGTGCTGCCCGTGTCCGTCCACGCGCTTGACGAGCAACTTGACGAGCGCCGGGCACGGGTTCTCGAAGAGATCGGTCTACGCAACAACAGTTGGCTCGATCAGGAGACGGCTAAGCTCGACCGCTGGAGCGAAGACCTCAAATTCGGTCTCGAACAGGAGATCAAGGATCTCGACCAGCAGATTCGTGAAGCAAAGCGTGCCTCTGCCGCTGCCGCTACGCTCGAAGACAAACTCGTTCAGCAGCGTGCGCTGAAGGCGCTCCAATCCACCCGCAATCAAAGGCGGAAAGACCTCTTCGTTGCACAAGACCAAGTCGAGGACAAGCGTGACGCTCTTATCGCCGACATCGAGGCACGCATGGCCAAGGAACAAAAAGAAGAATTGCTTTTCCACATTCGCTGGAGCCTGACATGAGCACATTTACGGAACCTACGATCATCTGCCCGAAATGCAAGGCCGAAATTCCTCTCACAGAATCACTCGCGGCTCCTCTGCTTGAGGCAACGCGCAAACAGTACGAGGGGAAACTGTCTCAGAAAGACAAGGAGATCGAGCAGCGCGAAGAAGTCCTCCGCGAGCAAGAGAAGAAGGTCGCTGAGGCCAAGCGGAAGCTCGACCAGCAGATCGCCGAGCAGGTTGCCGAGCAAGTGAAAACCGAGCAAGCGCGGATTGTTGCGGAGGAAGCAAAGAAGGCCAAGCTCGCCAGCGCGTCCGAGATCGAGGCGAAGAACCGCGAAGTCGAAGGGCTCAAGGAAGTTCTCACTGAGAACAACCGCAAACTAGCCGAAGCTCAAAAAGCGCAGGCTGACGCTCTCAAAAAGCAGCGCGAGTTTGAGGATGCCAAGCGTGAACTTGATCTGACCGTTGAAAAGAGAGTTAAGGACAACCTCACCGAAGTACGCACCCAGGCCAAGAAGGAAGCCGAAGAAAACGAGCGGCTCAAAGTTGCAGAACGAGATCAGAAGATCGCATCCATGCAGCGCACGATTGAAGAGCTGCAAAGGAAGGCTGAACAGGGTTCACAGCAAACCCAAGGCGAAGTTCAGGAACTTGCGCTGGAGAACTTGCTTCGTGCGAAGTTTCCTTACGACACAATTGAGCCTGTTCCCAAAGGAGAGTTCGGGGGCGACACCATTCAACGGGTGGTCAGTCCGGGAGGAGTGATGGCCGGAACGATTCTCTGGGAATCGAAGCGCACAAAGAACTGGAGCAATGGTTGGCTTGCCAAGCTACGCGACGACCAGAGGGCGGCACAGGCCGAAATCTCTGTGCTCGTTTCTCAGGCGCTTCCCGACGGAGTTGAAACCTTCGAGTTCATCGAGGGAGTCTGGGTTACTCACCCGCGCGCCATTGCGCCTATTGCAATGATGTTGCGCAACACGCTGATCGAAGTAAACAACGCCAGAATCATCAATGAAGGCCAGCAAACGAAAGCGGAGATGATCTATCACTACCTCACCGGACCGCGCTTTCGGCAGCGTGTTGAAGCCATTGTAGAGGCGTTCTCGTCCATGCAGGATGACCTCGATAAGGAACGCAAAGTCATCACGAAGCAGTGGGCCAAACGGCAGGAGCAGATTGATCGCGTAATGGGATCAACAGTCGGGATGTACGGAGATTTACAAGGTATAGCTGGAAAGTCCATTCAGGAAATTGAGGGGCTGGAGTTGCGCGCCCTTGGCGCAGGGGCGTCAGGATCGGAGACACTGTGACCGCTAGCGGGATAAGTCCGCAGAAATCGTCACCTCTTCACGAGATTCTTCAGTGGTCGTCATTACGTCCTGAGTGGCAGAGTGATGCTTTGCGGCGCATCATCGAGAAGGGCAATCTTGACGCAAATGATATAGATGAACTTGAGCGCATCTCAAGGGCCAAGGTGCAGAACGCGGCAATCAAGCCGACACCGATTGTAGCCAAACCACTGACTAAGGCGCACCTCCCCTCGGGGCCCGGAGCTTCGGTCGCTGTATCCCTGCTCTCTTTGAATGACTTGAAGAATGTCAGTCGCCTTCCTGACGGCGTTAGTCTCCCGCTCGGAGTCGGAGACGGTTTAGTCGTTATTTACGGAGGAAACGGCGCGGGTAAATCGAGCTATGCAAAAGTAATTAAGAAGATGTGCAGGGCTCGGGGAGCTAGCCCAGAAATCAAGTCAAATGCTTTTGCATCGGTGGTGAGTGCTCCATCTATCACTGCGAACGTATCTTTCCGAGTCGGAACAACTCCTGCGCAGTACGCATGGAGTAATGGGACTCCTGCTGATCCCCGGCTCGCAAGTGTTTTCGTATTCGATGCCGCTTGTGCCCATCACTATTTAAGCACAGATAGCGAAGCGTCATTCACGCCTTACGGACTAGACGTCCTTCCGAAACTCTCGAAGATCTGTGACATCTTGAGCGAGAGACTGGGAAAAGCAATCGACAACTGGAATGGACAAATAAACGGCGCGAAGGCCAACTGGAAGTATGATGCTGCAACAAAGGTCGGTCAATTGATTCAGCGCTTGAACAAGGCCACAAAGTCCAGTGATGTATCTGCGCTGGCCACGCTCACCCCGACCGAGTTGCAACGGCTGACTACTCTGAAGGACGCGCTCAAGTCAGACCCGGCGATGAAGGCAAAACAAACAAGAGCTGCCAAAACTCGTGTGGAGACCATTCTTCAGCGCTTGACTAAGACATACAACGCTTTGTCGGACGTTGAGATCAAGAAGGCGCAGGACCGGTTGGCAAGCGCAAATGAAACGGCACTGGCTGCGCAGAACTTTGCCGCAGGTCAGTTCGACACAACCTTCTTGCAAGGAACGGGCTCGGAACTCTGGCGTCAACTTTGGGAGGCCGCCCGCGAATACTCTGTGACCGAAGCCTTCCCAACTGAGGAATTTCCTCCAACCTCCCAGGATGCCCGGTGCGTGCTTTGCCAGCAGCCCCTCCTCGACGATTCTAGGAGCCGATTCAATAGATTCGATGAGTTCTGCAAAGATAAGAGCCTAGAGCTTTCGGCTGCGTCAGAAGCAGCGCTTGCTCAAGTAATCACAGCATACAAAGCGTTAGCGGACTTGAAGCCTGAATTACAAAAGATCGAGGCAGATATTTCGATTCTTTCAGAAGACGAGGTCGTAAGCGTCAAGAATGCTGTAGATAGTGCAGACAAGACGCTGCATCAACTTACTAAAAGCCTCAGCTCGCGACTGTGGCAGTCACCTGCAGAGCTCTTGCCCTCACCCGAGCATATTCTCCAATCTGCTATTCAGACCTTGGAGCACAAGGCCGCGACAGAAGAGTCGGCGAACGATCCCGCGCGGAGAACGTTACTTGAGAATGAGCTTAAAGAATTAGAAGCAAGGGCGTGGCTTTCTGGGGTACATGCTGACGTTTTGAAGCAGATCGAATGCTACAAGATCGTGGCAGAGCTTGAAGAATGCAAAAAAGACTTTAATACGTCGGCTATCACGACCAAAAGCGGAGAGCTAAGTAAGGTATTCGTCACCGTTGCTTATAAGCAACGCTTCGAGCAGGAAACCAAAAAACTTGCGCTCAATACACTCAGTGTTGTCCTTGAGGACATAAAGGGCAAGAAAGGTGTCACTCAGTTCGGCATACGCTTGGTGAATGCATCGAGTAGCAAGGTAGCTGAAATTGCAAGTGAGGGTGAACATCGCTGCGTAGCGCTGGCGGCCTTTTTGGCGGAACTCTCTCAAGCTTCGCATCAGTCGGCTTTGGTATTTGATGACCCTGTTTCATCACTCGATCACTGGCATCGCCAAAAGATCGCAGAACGTCTCGTAGAAGAATCGGCAAACCGTCAGGTCATTGTCTTTACGCATGAAGTTATCTTCCTTAATGACCTAATATCGCTTGCAGAAAAAGCGGGGCAGAATCCGCACATTTTGACCCTCGAATGGGATAAGGGAGCGCCCGGAAAATATCTGCAGGATGTCCCTTGGGATCACAAGAGGCCACTGGACTGTCTGAATGCACTTGACCACGACCAAGCTACAATTGCCTCGCAGTGGAATCCACAACCTAACGCTGCAAATATCGCTGCGATGCGAGATGCCTATTCTCGGTTCCGCTCGACACTGGAAAGAATTGTTGAGGCCGAGCTTCTCGATGGAATCGTTGAGCGATTTCAGTCCGAGGTGAAAGCCGGGCGCGTGAAGTATCTAGCCGGAGTAACACTGCACGAAATCGACGAGACAAAAAGACTTCTTCAGAAATGTCACAATTTGACAAACGCTCATGCCCCTTCCAGCGTAGCGATTCCTGTGCCGGATGAACTGAAACAGGATCTTGCAGATGCGCGGCAATTAATCACCACAATCAAAGCCCGGAAGAAGACAATCAAGTAGAGACAGGGTGGGGCAATAGTGAACAACAAAAAGCAGAAACTGGAACTGACGTGGATTGGCAAGGAGAACCGGCCGAAGCTGGAGCCGCGCATCTTGCTGGAGGACCCGGAGAAGAGCTATCACGCGAAGCAGCGCGTGACGAAGAACGACATCTTCGACAACCGGCTGATCTTCGGCGACAACCTGCTCGCGCTTAAGGCGCTGGAGCAGGAGTTCACAGGCAAGGTGAAGTGCGTCTTTATCGATCCACCCTACAACACGGGTTCTGCTTTCACTCATTACGATGACGGAGTTGAACACTCCATCTGGCTTTCGTTGATGCGAGATCGACTGGAGTTGATTCGTCGTCTGCTCTCGAAAGAAGGATCTTTGTGGATCACGATCGATGACAATGAGGCCCACTACTTGAAGGTGCAGTGTGACGAAATCTTTGGGCGCTCGAATTTCGTCACATCCTTCGCTTGGGAAAAGGATCAGGCTCGTCACAATGACGCATTGATTTCAAGCGCACACGACCACATTCTGCTTTACGTTCGGGACTTCGATACATGGAGAGGCGTGCGGAATTTGCAGCCTCGTGAGACGAAGGGTGATGGTCGATATAAGAACCCTGATGATGATCCGAGAGGAGAGTGGCTGCAAGGAGCCTGCAGTACCGCAAAAAGTGGAAGTGACAAGAACCGGTTTCCTGTCAAGCTACCATCAGGGCGAACAGTTGTGCCCCCTGCTGGAAACTACTGGCGATTCTCCGAGGAAACGCTTCGCATTGCGAGAGAGGAAAACCGTGTCTATTTCGGTAAAGACGGTGATCGCCTGCCGATAATTAAGACCTATTTGACGGACGTTCAGGGAGGGTTTGTTCCAAAGACTTGGTGGCCAGCAGACGAGGTCGGCTCGAATCAGTCAGCGAGACGCGATCATTTGCGAAAATTGCTGCCGGACGTTGAGCCATTTGCAACGCCGAAACCGGAAGCCTTGATTGAGAGGATCGTTTGGATTGCCACAAACCCTGGTGATTTAGTACTCGACTCTTTTGCTGGTTCCGGCACGACTGGAGCCGTTGCTCAAAAGATGGGTCGCCGCTGGATCATGGTCGAACTCGGCGAGCACTGCCACACGCACATCGTTCCACGCTTGAAAAAGGTCATCGACGGAGAAGATGAGGGCGGCATCACCAAGGCAGTTGATTGGAAGGGCGGCGGCGGCTTCCGCTATTACCGGCTTGCTCCCTCGCTTCTGGCGGAGGACAGCTTCGGCAACCTCGTCATCAACAAGCAGTACAACGCCGCCATGCTGGCCGAGGCCATGTGCAAGATGATGGGATTTGCTTACGAGCCGGGAGAATTCTACTGGCAGCAGGGCCACTCGACTGCGAGCGACTTTATCTACGTCACCACGCAGACGCTCACGCGCGACCACTTGGCCGCACTCAGCGAGGAAGTCAACAAGAAGCGCTCGTTATTGATTTGCTGCTCGGCCTTTCGCGGCAAGGCGGATGCCTTCCCGAACCTCACGATCAAAAAGATTCCTTCGGCCGTACTGCACAAGTGCGAGTGGGGCCACGACGATTACAGCCTGAACGTTGCTAATCTGCCGCAGGCTCCGGAACTCGCTTCCGCATTGGTGGCCAATGAGCCAACCCTGGAACCTAAGCACGCGAGAAAGAGGCGAACACGGCCGGACGACATGCCAAGCCTCTTTGAAAATAACGGCGACGGAGGTGCAGAATGAGCGCGGATAGCAAACAGCAACTTTGGGCCGTATCAAACCGCTTGAGCCTTCGTGCGCCGCAGCGTGAGTCGCTGGAGATTCTCGACAGAGTCTGCGACCTGCTTCCGCTGACCAAAGAAACCGACACGGCGCAGGCATTGGAAGCGATCCGCTCGGCGTTTCCTTCGGTCGCGGATTTTGAGCGCGATTTCCCGTCGCTGTGCTTTGCCCTTGCGACGGGAGTGGGCAAGACGCGCTTGATGGGGGCGTTTATCGCCTATCTGAATCAGGCATGGGGTATCCGGCACTTCTTCGTGTTGGCTCCGAACCTGACCATCTACAACAAGTTGATCGCGGACTTTACGCCCGGCACGCCGAAGTATGTATTCCAGGGACTGTCGGATTTCACAATCGAGCCTCCAGAGATCATCACTGGCGACAACTACGAGAGCGGGCGCGGAATTCGCTCGGCAGATCTGTTTGGCGAAACCGGCGTTCACATCAACATCTTCAACATTTCGAAGATCAATGCCGAAGTCCGAGGCGACAAGGAGCCGCGCATCAAGCGCCTCCGGGAATACATCGGCGAAAGCTATTTCGAATACCTCTCAAAGCTAGACGACTTGGTTCTGCTGATGGACGAGTCGCACCGATATCGCGGCAAGGCTGGGATGCGCGCCATCAACGAGCTGAGGCCGATCCTCGGACTGGAGGTTACGGCTACGCCGCAGATCGAGAACGGCGCAAACCGGACGACGGACTTTAAGAACGTGATTTACAGCTATCCACTGGCTTCTGCTCTGCGTGATGGTTTTGTGAAAGAGCCCTCCGTGGCTACCCGCGAGAACTTCCGCGCAGAGAACTACGATGAAGGCGCACTTGAAACACTGAAACTTCAGGATGGCATCCGTGTCCACGAGCACGCCAAAGTGCAGCTCGATATTTACGCCCGCAATTCAGGCAGGCCGGTCGTCAAGCCCTTCATGCTCGTAGTCGCCAAAGATACGAATCATGCAAATGATCTGCACAAGAAGATCGAGGCGGATGATTTTTTTGAAGGCCGATACAAAGGGCACGTCATTACGGTTCACTCGAACCAAAGTGGCGAGGAAAAGGACGAAACGGTTCAGCAGTTGCTAAGCGTGGAAGATCCGGCCAATCCGACCGAGATCGTCATCCACGTGAACATGCTGAAAGAGGGCTGGGATGTCACCAACCTTTACACGATTGTTCCGCTGCGCACCGCGAACTCGAAAACACTCGTCGAGCAGTCCATTGGACGCGGCCTGCGACTGCCGTATGGAAAGCGAACCGGCGTGGCGGATGTGGACCGGCTGACGATTGTGTCGCACGACCGATTCCAAGAGATCGTGGATCACGCCAACGATCCGAACTCGATTATCCGCACTGGTGTTGTGATTGGCCGCGAGATTCCCGACACGCCAACGCTGGCCGTGACGATTGTTCCAACGATTCAGTCTATCCTCGGCATTGCGCCGCAAACTATCTCTAGTGGAGCAGGGACGGCAGCCGCTCCGGCGCGCGAGCCCCTGTTCACGACAGAAACGCAGCGCAAGGTTGCAGAGGCTACGCTTCAGGTGATCCACCGTGATTTTGAAGGACTTCGCCGCTCTGCGGATTTAACCGATCCTGCGACTCAGCAGAAATTGGTTGCGAAAGTCATGGAAGAGATTCGCCCTGTACAGCCTGAATTGGCCGGAATTGGCGAGCAAATCGACGTTCAGGCAATTGTCGATAAAACAACCGCTGCCTATGTCGAAAACACCATTGACATTCCGCTTATCACTGTTGTTCCGTCCGGTGATGTAACGGTCGGCTACAAGGACTTCGATCTGGACTGCAGCAGCGTGCACTATCCTCCAGTTGCCAAAGACTTACTGATCCAGCGATTAACGGATAACCAGCGTTTTCGTATCGTAAGCGGTGACGGTGTGGTGCAGGAGCCGCGATTGGAGAACTACATCGTCCGTGGACTGATCGATATGGATGACATCAGCTACGACGATCATGCGCAATTGCTCTACAAGCTCGCTGGGCAACTCGTTCGACATATTCAATCGTACTTGTCGAACGAAGAGGATGTTCGCAATGTTCTGCAATATCACCAAAGCGAACTCGTCCGTCTGGTTCATACGCAGATGAATCAGCATTATGTCGAAAAGGCAACGGAATATCAGGTGACGGTCGCCAGAGGATTCCAGCGGCTCAGTTCGAGCAGCGCGGAAGTCGAACTCGGAAAAGGGGCATGGAGCTTTAGGCAGCCGGTGGAAGACAAGCTCTATATCCGCAGCCTGGTCTTTACCGGATTCTCGAAGTGTCTGTATCCGGCAGTGAAATTCGATTCCGACCCGGAAAGGCGTTTCGCAACAATTCTTGAAGATGATAACGATGTGCTGAAATGGCTGAAGCCGTCGAAGGACCTGCTCCGGATTCAATACGCCGAGGAAGACAACTACAATCCGGACTTCATAGTTGAGACGAAGGACAGCCGTTTTCTATGCGAGATTAAGAGGGCCAGTGACGTTGAAACTTCGAATGTCCAAAAGAAAGCACAGGCTGCTACGCGATGGTGTGAGCGAGCATCGATTGTGAGCGATAAGCCATGGCGCTATGTGCTCGTTCCACACGACACGTTACAAATTAATCGAACGTTCCGAAGTCTCGTAGAGCAATTTCGATGAGGCACCATGTAAGGTACCGGGGAAAACAGTGACGGCTCTTCTGTTCTTTCGTGGGAGGCTCGGGAGCCAGCGTCCACTTGTTGGACTCCCCCCTGTTCCCGCTGCTCGTAGCATAGTCATCGACATGTGTGAATCTTTTCGGCAAACCGCAGTAAAATGCAGCCATGAGCATCGAGTCACTTCGCAAATATCGCGGCAGGAATCCCAACGGCTACTTCGAGGACCTGCCCGCTGACGTGCGCTTCCGCGCCCGCCGCTGGCTTGCCGAGCTGCTGGAACGCAGGAAGCGGCAGGGCAAGCCCACCCCACAGTGGACCTTCGCCATCCTCGTAGGGCAGGCCAAGCGCCTAGCCTCGCAATCCAAGGAGGAGCGCAGCGCCTGGGGCCGCTCCATGCTGGCTAAGCGCGGCGGCTACGCAGTGCAGCAACGCTACCGCATAGAGGGAAAGCATCCTGCGGCAAAGGCTACCAAGGGCCCCTTAGCAAAGCAGCCAGCCAGGCAAGGGGCTGCACAGCCATGCATAGCAAGCAGCCAGCGCCAACCCAGCGTCTTCTTCAACCTACCCATAGGCTTCTAGCAGCGTCAATTCGCGTGGGACAGGGCGCGCCATTTGAGTAGGCGCTTGATAATCTCCTTAGCAACGGCATTTGTGGCCCCCTCGTCCGTTACGCGATGCTTTCGTTCAAACTTGAATATCTCTTTTCCCGCAGCGTCGAACACATCGGCCCCAGCAACGCTGAAATTCTTACCGCTACCGCCCATATGTTGCCCGGTGGCGAAGACAATCCTATAGTCATAGTCCTTCTCTACAGCCTCGAATTGCAGCCCGTTATCTTCACCGTGCGATTGCAGCTTGCCCAGGAGCATTACTTTGTCGAGTTCGGTAGCCTCGATCTTGACCTTGAGCACGGTGCTGGAGGACTTGCCCAGCGTGAAGCTGCTCAACATCAAAACAGCACACAGCAGCACGACAATTCGTCTAAGCTTCACCGTGTTTTCTCCTTTGACATCAAATCCGCTCATGGTATCACCTGAGAGCCCTGAGCCCTGAGCCCTAGCGGAACAGCGGCTCATGCGCCCTTTTAGCTGCTACTGTTGGCAACAGGGCAGGTAATCATCAAGCGGACAGCTAGTTCGCGCCATTCGGTATAGCCGCCGCAGTCGAATGCATTCTTGTTCGTTACCTTACGGCCCTCGAAGTGCAAATACTCATGGAGAAGCAAGGCTTTCGCTGGCAACTTAACGGGAGTACTGTAAGTGTGCGACACCCGGTCTGATTCCCAAGGGATGAACCGCATGAACTGGTCAGAGCCACAACATAGCTAATAGTGCGAGAAGCGCAACCGCAAAAGTTAGCCTGCTCATGTCTCGAACCTCGTTCAAGACGTTCATAAGAACGCAAACCTAGAAGCGGCGTTGTAGGGCAGCGATCACGCAAACTAAGCAGGTTGCTTTGCTCCTTGGTGTAGTCGCTGAGGAGTGGTGTAGTAAACGTAGTGGGCCAAAGCGGGGATGGGCGGGCCTTTGGGCTTCTTTCCGGCCTTCGTCTATCGCTACCTCCCTTATCCCCAATTGGCTACTACAGCTACTACAGAAGGAAGGATTAACAATCTAGAGCGCGCTTCGTTCACTGCGCGTAGCGAGCTAGAACCTCTTTCAGGAAAGCGCGTTTTATGACGTAGCAGAGTCGCGGTCCACGGTCCGTTCGGTGGCTTTTTTGGGGAAAACCGTAGTGGCGCAGGGCTTCGGAGATTTCAAGTTCAATGAATACTGGCTTCGTCCCGTTTGGCACTGCGAGACGCTCGGCGAGAACACTCGGCTGCTCAATAAGCTCTTCCCCCTCCATGATCGCGAGAAGATCTTTGAGAATTTTGATGTGTGGAGCGTAGTTGTTCTTCTCTTGGCGGGCAGCGGCAATCGCCTCGCTGAAATCCAATCGGGCACGCTCTCGCATTTCGGGGTTGTCCTTATACGCGATCTCCAGAACAACGGCTAACGGTTCCGATACGTCAATCGTCCTGTCCCTGAAATCCTTCAAATAGGGCAATTCTGCTTCGTTCATGGACTCGTAAAGTTCGGCCACCGCTGCCCGGTGCGTCTTAACCCACTGCTCAATTTCTTTTTTCAAATCCGCCGCTTCGCTCACGAAACGCCGTCCCCGAATCTTTTCACGTTGCTCTTCTTTGGTCTGGCGAACCATCTCGACAAAGAAGGTCCGGTCCTGCGTTGTGTCACTCAGGATGTCGCGACCGATGCCCGCAATGGCACGGGGAGCATAAACCGGCCACTTGCGCACCGTGACTGCTCCTGACCGCTCTTGTTCACATCGGGATGTCTGGCCGTCCTTTTGGAAACCGGCATTGAGAATATTCTTGAGCACACCGATGTCAACCCAACCGTCGCATTCATCCAGTAACTGTGTGTGTCCTTTGGCCGTGCGAAAAAGTACTGCTGCCGTTGGAGCACAGTCAATGCCCGCCGATTCGTATACCAGCTTGTCGAGAACCTCTAATAGCCGCGTTTTCCCAGAACCCTTTTCGGGTGAATGGATAAACAAATAGCCCATGTACTGGAACTCCCCGTGCAAGTATGTGGCTATGATCCAGAGCGCAACCAGGAGGTACATAGACTGCGTTCTGAGAAATACGAATCGCTTTACGAAAGCTATAATGCGGTCCAAAATCGCTGGACTTGCGGCCACGACAGGAGGAGTAGTTCCGGTCGTAGCGTGTTGTTCTACCTCATTGGCGGGCATGGAACGTTGCTGACTTAATACTGTTTGCGTGCTCATATGGTTTCCTTCGCAGGCTTGGGCCGTGGCAGTGCGCATGTCTTTCGCGCAAGAAGCCATGCTTCTAGATCATCCTCGGCAACCTTAACGAACCTTCCCACATGGATGACCGGGATCGTCTTCTTCGAAACTTGCTTACGCCAGAACGAAAGGGTCATCCCTGTACGTTCTGCGGCTTGTTGGAGATTCAAAAGTTTCATCGGTGCACTTGACCTCAAGTGTCAATATGTGCCATTGCTGCCATTTTGTCTGGAAATGGAAAGTTATTTTAGAGGAAAGCGCACTGACCATGGCAGACCAGGCACATCGGTAGCACTTACCTTTGAGGAAAGGTAAGCGGTGGAAACTGAGGAAGCTGAAAAAAACGATTGTCAGAGGCGCGTACGCTTGTCCTTGCTGATCAGGGTGTGGATTCGGCCACGATACTTGGGGTTCCGGTAGGCGGCAGCCCAGGTCTCGACATCGTCCCACTTCTCCGGCAAGGGGACGCCCTCTTGATCGAACACAGCGCAAAGGTGTGCTGCATTGAGGTCGCGGTGGCATTGTACTAATGCTCTTCTTCTTGCAACGTCCGGCTGCGGTCTACATGCGGGGCGTCGTTGAGGTTTCTGTAAACCGGGCTGGGCGGTGTCGGGCAGTAAATTGCGGCGCACTATTTCCAACCTAAGTTTGTGTTCAATGCTGCGGAGCACGCCTAAACGAGTACTCACTGCCTGGTCTTCAATCCAGTTCACTCCACTCAGACCAGCCGACACACCCGCTCGGGGTGAAGCTCCCTCCAAAAACTCAAGGTGAGACTTCGTTTCTTGAAACCGCTGTTTTAGCTCTGAATCGTTTAGTGCTGCCAAGTGGTCTGGAGCCAGGAGAAGGAGAAGGTGCGACGGCGCGGCTGGAATATCCAGACGGGATACCTGATTCTCAAAGTGCTTCCCAGCAGCATCGAGCAATTCAGGATCATCGGCATCAATACGACGCTCGACCTCTTTCCGCAAGTCTCTTACCTGTTTACGCCAGTCGGCCGTCCGCTCTTCGGGCCGCGTTGTGTGTAGCTCATCCCATCGTGTGAGCAACTGTTCAGCAGTCAATCCCCTGGCTGGATTCGACATACACCTCCCACGTGGCAACCCCGGTTGCCGAGAGTCGGCAGTCGGTCCGGGATGCGTCCGCCTTTTCGGGAGCTATCCTAGCCAATTGCGGGCCAATTCTACTTCTACCGCGACCGGCAAGCCAACATAAAAAAGAGAAACCTTACGTTAGGTTATGTCATCTAAAAACTATATGGAGAAGCAACCGCCCGAAGACGCCCGAAGCGCCGCAAGCCTTCTGGGCAAGCGCAGCGCCGAAGCGCGGGCCAGAAAGTGGGGCAAGCAGGAATTCAAGCGCCGGATGCGCGAGTGGGGCAAGCTGGGCGGGCGTCCGAAGGGAAGCGGAAAGAAGAAAGATGGTGAAGAATGAGCGTCTATCAGCATGGTGGCAATACTGGCACAAGTCCAAATGGACGGTGAAACCTGCGGACGGAGGCAGCGAAGATTCCTAAGTCGGCGCGCACGTTCAGCACGAGGGAAAACGCGCCAGAAGGGAGAGCAAAGATGGCCCTCACAAAACGAGGTAAGACGTGGCACACGCAGTTCTTTATCGACGGGCAGCGCTTCCGGCAATCGCTGGAGACGACCGACTGGCGGGAGGCGCAGTCGAAGGAGAAGGACTTGATCGCGGCGGCGAAGGCAGGGAAGATTGGGCCGGTGCGGGCGGGGATTGCGAGGCTGACCTTCCGCGACGCTGCAAAGCAATACCTTGAAGACCGGAAGCCGAGGCTGGCGGCGCTGAGTGTGCGGACGGAGCAGGAGCGGGCCAAGCAGGTGAACAAGGCGTTCGGGGATGTGCCGGTGCATCGCATCACCGTGGCCGCTGTGGCGGAATACATCCGCAAGCGCAAGGCGGCGAACATTGCCAACGCGACAGTGAACCGGGAACTGGACCTGATCCGGGGAGTGCTCAAGAAAGCGAAGCGCTGGTATCTGTTTGCCGATGAGATCAAGCCGCTACCGCTGCACCAGAGCATAGGGCGGGCGCTCGGACTGGATGAGAAGGCGCGGCTGCTCAAGGTGGCGGCTAGCCGTCCGGAGTGGCAGAACGCCTACTATGCGGCGCTGCTGGCCCTGAATACCACGGTGCGCGGCTGCGAGTTGAAGGGGCTGCGCTGGCGGGATATAGACCTGATCGACAAATCCATCACCGTGCGCCGCAGCAAGACCGAAGCGGGGCTGCGGGTGATTCCGCTGAACTCTGATGCCTACGCGGTCCTGTTGGCGCTTTACAGCCGCGCCAAGGCGCTTGCGAGTGGACGTCCAGAAGACAACGGCGAAGTGAAGCCAGAACACTACATCTTTGCGGCCTGCGAGTCGGGCCATGTTGACCCCGCTCGGCCACAGGGAGGCTGGCGCACGGCATGGCGCACCCTGACGCGGGCCGTGTCCTGCCCGAAATGCGGGCTGCTACAGAATCCGACTGAAGGGAAGTGTGCAGGCCAGGAATGCGATGCGGTCCTGAAGGACGTGAAAAGCCCGTTGGCGGGGCTGCGCTTCCACGACCTCCGGCACCATGCCATCACCGAGCTTGCCGAGTCACAGACCAGCGACAGCACGATCATGAGCATTGCCGGGCACGTCTCGGCCAAGATGCTGGCGCACTACTCCCATGTCCGCATCGAGGCGAAGCGCAAGGCACTGGACGCGCTATCGACGGGACGGCTCAAGATGGAAGATTTCAGGGATGGTGGCGGGGGTTACGACACAAAAAGCGACACAAAATCAATGGAAGCGACTAAGGATGGCCTGCAAGTTATTGATTATATGGTGGAGCTAGTCGGGCTCGAACCGACGACCTCATCGTTGCGAACGATGCGCTCTCCCAGCTGAGCTATAGCCCCACAAACCTGGGTGTTTCGTTCCTTTACTCCGCAATAATATCAGCCGCTCGCGGATTCGCCAAGAGCGCTGAAATCGCGAGCCAGTGCAAAACTCACATTCTATTCGAATCGGACCGACTCGCACCTCAGAATCGAGTGTTTCCGAAAGTTCGCATCATCCCTGTTCGGAAAGTCACTGCGATAGTGGCTGCCGCGACTCTCCAGCCGCGCCAGCGCCGAGCGTGCAATTGCCAATCCGCTCTCGGCAATGTTGCGAGCCTCGGCCCGTTGCCGGCTGGTCGGCGCCGGTAGCAAGGCAGAAATCTTTTTAAGCCGTTCCACAGCCTCGCAGAGTCGTTCGGCATCGCGCACAATTCCCACGTTGCTCCACATCAACTGTTGCGTTTCAGACCGCAGCGCTTCGTCATCGCCGTCGCCGTAGACAAGTGCGCTTGATCTCGTGCTGGCGCTGTCTATTTTTTCTGGCCCAATTTCCTCGACCATGGCCCGCGCGGCGCGTGCGCCAAAAACCAGTCCCTCAAGCAGGGAATTGCTCGCCAGACGATTGCCTCCGTGAACTCCCGTGCAGGCAGCCTCGCCCGCTGCGTAGAGCCCCGGCAGCGAAGTGCGCGCGTTTAAGTCCGTCCTCACGCCGCCCATTATGTAGTGCGCTGCAGGACGAATCGGGATCAAGTCCCGCGTGATGTCCAGCCCGTGTTGCTGCAAGGTCTTGTAAATGCGCGGGAAGCGCACTTTGAGGTTTTCCGCTTTTAAATGGGTGACATCGAGATACACCATCGGCTCGGCCGCAGTGCTGATCTCCAACTCGCGATGGATCGCTCTGGCCACTACGTCTCTCGAAGCCAGTTCGGCCAATTCGTGGTAGTTCGGCATAAAACGCTCTCGCGCGCTGTTGCGCAGGTATGCGCCTTCACCGCGCAGCGCTTCGGAGAGCAAGAAGCGCGGAGCGTTCTCGACGTACAGAGCCGTTGGGTGAAACTGCAGAAATTCCATGTCGCTCAGCTCTGCACCCGCGCGCAGAGCCATCGCCGGGCCGTCCGCCGTTGCTACTTCGGGATTCGTCGTGTTGGCGAAGACCATACCCGCGCCGCCAGTTGCCAGCAGCACCGCTCGCGCCGTCACGGTTTCAATCCGTCCGTCGTCATACAGAATCTCAACCCCAACCACGCGTCCATCCTGCAACAGCAGGTCGCGGGCAAAGCCGAAGTCGCTGAAGTGAATACCACCGAGATCTCTGGCGTACTGAGTAAGAGTCCGCCCAATCTCTCGTCCCGTCGAGTCCCCGTCGGCATGGAGCACACGATTTCGCGAGTGTGCTCCCTCTCGGGTGAATGCGAGTTTCCCCGCGTCATCACGGTCGAAACGCGCTCCCCAATCAAGCAGTTCCAATACCCGCTGTGGCCCCTCGGTCACCAGAATGCGGGCCACATCTTCGTCCACCAATCCGGCTCCAGCCGCGAGGGTGTCGCGCAGGTGAATCTCCGGCGAGTCGTCCGGACTCAGCGCAACCGCAATACCGCCTTGCGCATACTGTGTGTTCGACTCGGAGAGCTCGCGCTTGGCCAGGCAGAGCACCGAACCATGCTGGTTCAGTCCAATTGCAGCCCTCAGTCCGGCGACACCAGCTCCAATAACAATGAAATCGTACGAAAAATTCATGAGAGTAATTCATCGTAGCACCTGCAAACGCCATACTTGCAAGCTTTGCGCGTTCAGCCAGTATTCACTGCTCCGCAATCTGGTCAGCTGTTAAGATGTTGAAGTCTTGATTTCTATACAGGTTAAAACCCGAACCAAGTTCTACTCCGTTCTCATCGAGCAGGAAATCTTGCGCTCGGCGGCCACTTACATCCGCGATGCTGTGCCCGATGCCAAGCATTTTGTGGTGGTTACGTCCGCCCCCATCCGTAAACACTGGGGCAAGATGCTGCTGGATTCTTTTAGCTCTGATGAAGCCAAGGTGGACGTCATCGAAATGCCCGACGGTGAGCGGTACAAAACCATGGCAACTGTCGAGAGCCTCTCAAATCAGCTCGTCAAGCTTCAAGCCGATCGCAAAGCCGTGCTTATCGCTTTGGGAGGCGGAGTAGTCGGCGATGTTACCGGCTTTCTCGCCAGCATTTACATGCGCGGAATCCGCTTCGTGCAGATTCCGACCACATATCTCGCTCAGGTGGATTCGTCCGTAGGCGGCAAGACTGGAGTAAACCTCAAGGCTGGCAAGAACCTCGTTGGCGCCTTCAAGCAGCCCGAACTTGTCCTCGTGGACCCGCAAGTGCTCGATACGTTGCCCGAACGCGAATATCGCTCAGGTCTGTATGAGTCGCTCAAAGCGGGTGTCATCCAGAATGCTCGAATTTTTGAGTTCATGGAGCAGAATCGCACTGAGGTACTGGCCCGGCATCCAGCTTCCCTTGAGTGGTTGATAGCTGAGTCGGTGCGCGTCAAGGCAGATGTAGTTGGGCAGGACGAAGAAGAGCATGGCCTGCGCAAAATTCTCAATTTTGGACACACAATAGGTCACGCCCTTGAAGCTGAAACGACTTACAAGACATTTCTTCACGGAGAGGCCGTAGCCTGGGGTATGGTAGCGGCGGCAATGATCGCCGCAGGTATGCACAAGACCTCGCTTACGATTGCAGAACGAATCATCAGCCTGGTACTGGCCTATGCAGGGCTACCGCAGGTTTCTTCGCGCCCAAAGGCAATTTTCCGCCGCCTCGCCAGTGACAAGAAAACTCTTGGCGGCAAAGTGCATTTCATCCTCCCGTGCGATATCGGTCAGGTGGTAATTGCAACGGATGTTCCTGAAAAAGCCGTGCTTCACGCAATGGAGGAGTTGCGCAGTCTCTCAAAGAGATAGGCAACCTGTAGTTTCAGAATGGAATGATCAAAATGGACGAAAGAGAACAGGTGCCTGACAGCGACAATCCATCGGGCTCAAGTGGCGCTCGCGTCGAAGCCGCGCAGGACCAAATCGCCGCCTCGAAAGCCGTGCGCCAGATGTTCTCAAACATCGCGCCCCGCTATGACCTGCTCAATCATGTGCTTTCGCTCAATGTTGATCGCTACTGGTGGTGGCGCACTGCGCGGCGCTTCCGGAGCATCCTCCGGCGCTCTGATGCCTCCGTACTCGACCTTTGCTGCGGAACCGGTGACATGACTCTTGCGCTCTTTCGCCAGGCTGGTTCCGGGGGTGCCTGCATCGTAGGCGCGGATTTTGCACACCCCATGCTCTGCCGTGCGGCCCGGAAAAGTGCCGGTCTTCCGCTGCATTGGGTCGAGGCCGATGCTCTGGAGATGCCGTTCGCCGATGCTCGTTTCGACCTTGTCACTTCCGCCTTTGGCTTTCGCAATCTGGCAAATTATGATGCGGGCCTTCGCGAAATCCGTCGCGTTCTCACCGCCGGAGGCGAGGTGGCCATCCTCGATTTCGGTGAACCCAAAGGATTGCTCGGTAAGATCTATCGTTATTACTTTCGATGTGTTTTGCCTGCCATCGGCACCGTGCTGTCGGGAGTCAAAGGGCCGTATGCTTACCTGCCCGCCAGCGTGGCGCGTTTTCCGCAACCGCAGGAAATGCTGTCCCGCATGAAAACCGCCGGTTTTGGTGAGGTGAATTACACGCCTTATACCTTCGGCATTTCCGGCGTGTACTGGGGTAAGAAGTAGCGGAGGACATCTTGTGAACTGGCGCAGCTCAATTTGCCAGAGTTGACCGCGCTGCTTGCGTCAGTTTCCGCAGGCGGCCTCAGCCGCCTCTGTTTTTGCAAAGCTGTCCCGCAGCGCTGCTTCCGTCGAGTACTGGATCACCTTCTCGTAATCGCTTCCCAATAGCTCCCGAAGCTTCTGCGTGCTTGTCGTCTGGGACCCTGTCAGGTAAGAAAGCGCGTCCGGCGGCACCGACAAGACTCCTCGATTGCACAGCATAGTGGTTATTTTCGTGCACACCCATTTCGAGGGCAACTGCCTGATGCGCATCTGCGCGATCTCTGCGCATTGCGAAATGCTGAGGGGAGAGCCCGATCCTGCCACGTTCAGCGTCAAAAGTTCGCTCTCATCGGGTGCGGTCCTGCGCAGCAGCCACGTAATCAGCCGTGCCATGTCGTCCACATGCAAAAACTGAACCAGTTTTTGCGGAGACCACTCTCCGGCCGGTAAATACGAAAGCAGGGGCTTCTGCCTGCTCCTCGTTTTCTTCTCCATGTTTCCGATTGCGAGGGCGTGTCCGCGAATGGCGTTCAGCAGATAACTTTCAACTGTTGCACCGGCGTACGTTGGCGACCGCAGCAGATACGTGTTGCACTTGCCCATGCTGCCAGCTCGCATCCGCACTACTCCATCCGTCTCTGTCTTGTGATTCGCCTGCTTCAGCGGTCGAGCACTAAGGGGAGTGTCTTCGTTCGTCGTCTGATTGGTTTCTGCCCCATACACCGCGACGCTGCTCGGATAAATGAATTTTCGAACATTTCCGCCGTTCCGGTTTACCTCTGAAATTGCTTCCATCACCCTGGCTGTACCTGCAACGTTGATTTGCCAAATATGCTCGCGGTCGATCACGGCAGTGCGAAGCGGCTCAGTCACAAACGCCAGATGAACTACTGCTTCTGCATTGGTCTCCCGCAGCACCTGCACCAACTTGACGCATGAGCTTTCGCGACCGAGGTCAAGCGGGTACAATTCGATGTCAGGTCGTCCCGGAACTAGGGATAAATCAACACCTATGATCCGATACTCAGACAAGCGCGGCAGTAATCGCACGCCCAGATTTCCGGAGATTCCTGTTATGAGAATTGTGGGCCGCGAGTCGTTCAATGCTGAGCCTCGATCCTAGCTGCGGTATCGGAAGGCGAGGTTGAGTCCACGAGACCTTCTCGGAAGGCAGCAGTTTTCAACCCTGATCCTAGCACAAGCAACTCGCCCGGATTGAAAAGCATCCTCGCCCTTGGCACCGTTGTTCGGTCCAAGATAATCTCAGTATATGGTCAGCGCGACGATCGATTCCGAAGTTATGCGTGCGGAGAAGCAGCAGGTTGCACGCAACAGCGTTACGGTCGCCGTCATCATCACGGTTTTCAAGTTTCTTGTCGGATTTCTTAGCGGCAGCCTTGGCATTATCTCGGAAGCACTGCACTCCTCGCTCGATCTCGTTGCCGCAATCGTGACCATGGTTTCCGTGCGCGTCAGCGACTTGCCTGCTGATGCTCATCATCAATACGGCCACGGCAAGGTCGAGAATTTTTCGGCGTTTATTGAAACAGGTCTGTTGCTCATCACCTGTGCGTGGATTATCTGGGAAGCAATTCACCGCCTGTTTTTCCGCAGCGTGGAGATCGAACCAAGCCTCTGGGCGGTGCTGGTCATGAGTATTTCCATCGTGCTTGATTTCTGGCGTTCGCGAGCGCTCCAGCACGTTGCAGATAAGTATTCCAGCCAGGCATTGCATGCCGATGCTTTGCACTTTGCTACTGATATCTGGTCCAGTGCGGTCGTCTTAATGGGTCTCGGCTTTGTTTGGGCCGGCCGCCATTACCAGATTCCGTGGCTCGCCAAGGCCGACCCTATTTCCGCTCTTGGTGTCGCGGGAATCATCATATCGGTCAGTTGGCGCCTCGCACGCCAGACGCTAGATGCCTTGCTTGATGCCGCACCCAGTGGGGTTCGCAATGACATTATTGCTCAGGTCGGCAGCGTTCCTGGGGTGCTGGGAGTCGATCGTGTTCGGATTCGCAAAGCCGGAAGCCGTTACTTTGCCGATATCGCGGTGGGCCTGGCCCGCAATGCGACCTTCCAGGCATCGGATGCTGTTGTCTCGGAAGTTCGCCAGCGTATTCATAACCTACTGGGCGACGCCGATGTACTGGTTAATGCTATTCCGTACGTACTAAAGTCCGAAAATACCTTCGATCGAATCCGCGCCGCGGCCCTGCGCAATAATCTAACTGTGCATGACGTCAGCGTGCAGGATCTCGAAGGCCACATTCATGTCGAGTTGCACGTCGAACTTGACGAAAAGATGTCGCTCATCGCCGCTCATGATCGCGTTACCGCGCTTGAGGCTGACATCCGGGCGCACACTCCTGAGATCGCCTCGATTCTCACTCACATTGAGAGTGAGCCAGCCACGATTGAGACCAGTGATGCAATCATGCGGGATGAGGGACTGGAGGAAAAGCTCAAGGCCATCGGAGAAAACCTTCCCGATGTGGTGGATGTTCACGAGATCATCTTGAAGCGCGTGCGCGGTCGCACGTTTCTCTCTTGCCATGTGACCATGCGGGACGATCTTCTGCTTTCGCGTGTGCATGACGTGCAGACCGAACTGGAGACAAGGTTTAAGCTGGTGGCGCCGGAACTGTTTCGCGTGTTGATTCATCCGGAACCGCAGACCGATAACCGGCGTTGATTTCCAGCGCAACTTGGATTGGCTATGATCGTTTTGTCAAGGCCACCGTTTTCAGGTCACATTCCGGATCGCTTCCCTTTGCTTCCTACGCTCTCTGTAACGAATTGCGTATCTGAAAGTATCTTTGCGCGTGTTCGACATCTATTCGAATCTGTTCTTTCAGCGCTTCTGTACTGGGAAACTTTTTTTCCGCGCGCAGACGATGCAGAAAGCTCAGCCGGATCGGGGTGTCGTTTGACAAAGCGATTGGATGAAAATTCAATATGTAGCTTTCAATTGCAAACGAGTCCTCTCCAAATGTCGGACGATTGCCGACGTTTGTAACTGACTCGAAGCTCTCGCTGTTGATCGTCATCTCCGTCACGTAGACCCCATGAGATGGCGTCAACTCGTCGTAGCGGGCCAAGTTAACCGTGGGAACAGTGTACTTGGAGCCATATCCTCGTCCACGCCCGGGGTTGGAATCAATACTGAATGGACGTCCCAGTAAATGCCGTGCTGTTTCAACATTGCCCCCCAGTACCGCAGCGCGAACGTGGCTGCTTGAAACCGTCAATCCGCCCCGCATCAGCGGCTTGTGTGCCACGACGGTGAAACCGAGCTTATGTCCAAACTCGCGCAATCTATCCATGTCGCCTTCCGCCTTGTGTCCAAAGCGAAAGTTAAATCCCTCGTGCACCTCGACAGCGTGCAACTTGTTGTACAGAATTTCCTCCGCAAATTCGAATGCCGGCATCAGAGAGAGATCGCGCGTGAAATTAAGTACCACCACAGCATCCAGTTCCAACTCGCGCAGCAGTTTCAGCTTCGTCTGAAGCGGAGTAATCAGCGGGGGACCACCGTGCGGACGGAGAATTCTGGTCGGATGCGGATCGAATGTCACTAATACGGCGCGCGCTGCCAATTCCTTGGCGCGCCTGCAAACGGAATTTATCAAGTTCTGGTGAGCGCAGTGGATGCCGTCGTAGTTGCCGACGGTAACCACTGTTGGCCCGAAATTCTCGGGAATATCTTCGAGGGAATCAAATACCTGCAAACTCAGCTCTCCAGGTCAATTTCGATACGCAAGCCGTCGTAAGCCAGTCGGACACCTGATGGCAGTGTCTTGTTGGTCGCTTCGTGTGGCAGATGATGGCTGATGTGCGTAAAGTAAGTCTGCGTCGCTCCAATGCGCGCCGCAATTTTTAATGAGTTAGCAACCGTCGAATGAGTCGGATGCGGTTCATGCCGCAGTGCGTCAAGAAACAAGACGTCCACGCCCTGCAGCATCTCAATCGAGCTATCCGGCACCGTGCTGAAGTCCGTTAGATACGCGAATCTTCCGATTCGATAACCGACAATTTCAGAGTCGCCGTGCATGACCGGGACCGGCTTAACCTTCACTCCCAGCAACTCGAAGGGAGCAGTGAATTCGCGCACTTCAACTTTTGCAAGCCCGCCGTATTTGTAATTATCGTCAAAAATGTACTTAAAAATCGATTGCAGAATCTGTGCTGTATCCGGCCTTGCATAGAGCGGAATGCGCAATCCGCCTGTTAACGCCGGATATGTCAGCGGACGCAAGTCGTCGAGCCCCAAAATGTGGTCGGCGTGGCCGTGTGTAAACAGCACTGCGTCCAGCCTTTTGATGTGTTCGCGCACGGCCTGTTCGCGGAAATCCGGCCCGCAGTCAATCAGAATTCGATGCTCATCCCACTCGATCATCACCGAAGGCCGGGTGCGCCGGTCGTGGGGATCGTTCGAGTGACAAACAGCGCAATCGCAGCCGATTGTGGGCACGCCCATTGAGGTAGCGCTGCCCAGTACGGTTACCGTTCCCCTCATCACTTCTGCGGAGCCCCCGGTGTGCCAGTAGTTTTCTGTTTGGCAATCAGGTTTACGATTTCCATGTACGACATCCGAAGCTGAAACAGCATGTTGCTCAGGACGGATTTCTCATGGTCGGTTAAATTTCCTTTGGTTTTCTCTTCGAGTATGGAAACCAGGTCGATCATCTGGCGTAATCCCACAATATCGACTCGCCTTTCCTTCCCGCCTTCCATTGCCCCTGCATAGAGCATTGCGGTCTGTGCCAGCAGGTCCAGCAGATGAACGAACTCCATTTTCTCACCGCCAAACACCCCGCGCTCCTTTTCGGCGTTGTATCCGGTTTCGGGAGGCGGCGTCTGAGTAGAAGCTCCGGAGGGCTCTTTCTCTGGAGTGGGTTCTGGCTCCGGTTTGGCCGCAACCGGCTCTGATGGGGCAGTCTTGCTCTGTTCTGCGGCGGGGGGCGCTGGTTCCGCCACTGAATCGGGGCGGGGCTCTCCATCCACGCTGAACTTGCGGCGATCCGTCACTACAAAGTCGGACTTCTTCTCTTTTTCCATTTCACCCTTTCTACGGCAGCACAAATGAATTCTTAAAATTGAATAGGAAGCGGTGTAATTGTTGCCGGGCTTCCGCCTGCATAAAGCTGTTCATCCTTCGGTATGGCCTCGCGCCTCAGGTACCCCAGTGCAATGCTTCGCGAAACTCCGTCCACGACAATATTGGCACTGCTTGTAACTTCGCCGATCTCTTGTTCTCCCGCCAGCACCTTGCTTCCGCGCTCGGGAGCTTTGCCTTCGACGATTAACCCGGAAAACTGCCGGTGCACGTGTCCGCGGGAATGAATTCGCTCTACAATCTCCTGCCCAATGTAGCAACCCTTTGCGTGATGCAGCGCATACGCCTGTCCAGTCCCCTGCGGAAGCTCACGCTCACCTGTATCGATGCCTATGCGCGGCAGTCCCAGCAGTATCCGCTGCCACTCCAGAGCCTGCGCTCCGACGGCCTGCCCGCCCGCTGCTATCAGCGCGTTCCAGAATGTCTCCACGTTCTCCGCCGCCATCCAGAGTTCGTGCCAGTTCCTGACTTCAATCGGGTCGCGCACCAGCGAGAAACCCATTCCTTTCCAGCTTCCATCCAGCACCTGCCCCGGCGCTGTCTGCCCGGGGTTCAACCCTGCGCTTCTCAGTACTTCCTCCGCCCGTGGTCCAGCAACGCCGATCGACGTGAGCTTGCCGCTGATGTCGCCGATCTCCACGTCGTCCATGATGATGTATTGTTCAAGAAATTCGCGAATTGACGCGATCTGCCCGACCTCGCTCTCCAGGATGTAAAACTCCCCTCGCTGGAAAGCCAGTAGATCGTTTTGGATGCGGCCCTGCGCGTTCAATATGAAATTGTAATTCCCAGAATCTTGAGCGAGATCGCGGGTGTTATTGCTGACCAGTCCATTTAGCCAGCGCACCCGGTCTTCGCCGCTTACCACCAGTTTTCCACGCCAGCCCAGGTCGAAAACTCCGCACCCGTGCCGCAGAGCGTTCAGTTCTTCACCTGGCGAATTGAAGCGCAGTACGGTCTCAGCGCCCGCATATTCACCGGTCACTGCCTGCAAGCCGAACTTTCGTCCAAGGGTATTCATCGAAGTCATAATCGAAAATGCCTTCCGAAGCACCGATTATAGCGAACCTCCATGCTTCGTGGCGCAGGCTCGGCGAATCCAGCGTATGCGGGATTACGGAAACTTCTCGCAATGTTAATCTTGGCAATATAGTCCGCTCTACAAAGGATTTAGATGAAACGCTTCTGCAAATTGTTCTGGCTAATCCCGCTGGTTTTCGCGCTGGTCTTCCCAGTTTCTGCACAACAGGAGCAAGAAGCCACCGCCGAGCATCATGTCACTAAGGCCGAGGCCAAAGAACTTTTCCGTTCCGTCGACGAGATTCTCAAGTTTGCCAGCGAGCACACCGGGCTTCCCATACGTCACTCCGTTAAAAAGAAGCTGGCCAGCCGCGAGGAGGTCGCAAAGTACATTGCGGCCCGATTGAAGGAACAAAGAAACAGAGAGCGCTTTGATCATTCCGAAGTTACGCTTAAGAAGCTCGGACTTATTCCTCGCGACTTTAATCTCCGCCCGTACTTGCTCGGCCTCTACAAAGAGCAGGTCGAAGGGTGGTATGACTCGCACAATAAAACCGTTTATCTGCTTGACTGGGTGGCTCCCGAACTTCAAAAACCCGTTATGGCCCACGAACTCGTCCACGCCTTACAGGACCAAAACTTTGATCTCGAAAAATGGATGAATGTTCGCAAGGATTCGACGGATGAAACCGAGCAAATGGCGCTGGACGAGCAGCGCCTGGCACGCCAGGCTGTTGTTGAAGGTCAGGCGATGATTGCCCTCTTTGACTATCAGCTCGCCCCAATCGGAAAAACCGTCGAGAGCGCTCCGGAACTCGTCGATTCGATGAAGTCCGCCATGATCGACGAAGGGGCCACGCCCCTGTACGCCAAGGCCCCTCTCTACCTGCGCGAGGCCATGCTCTTTCCATACACCTATGGCATGGATTTTGTTCGCGCGGTGCTCGCAAAGCGTGGCAAGCAGGCCGCGTTCGCGGGAATTTTCGAGCACCCGCCGGTCGACACACGTCAAATCATGGAGCCTGCCACCTACATATCAGGCGAGCCCCAGCCCGAGATCAAGTTCGTAGCTCTCGATAAAGTTCTCGGCCCTGACTGGCGACGCGACGATTTCTCCGGCATCGGCGAGATCGACCTCCGTGTAATTCTCCAGCAGTGGGGCGGCCCGGAACCCGCGAAAAAACTGACGCATGCCTGGCGCGGTGGCTATTACATGACCCTGAGTAACGAGAAAACGCCAAAGAACGCACCGGTCTCGCTGGCATTGGTGCTGACTCTCGCATCGCCATCTGCGGCGAATGATTTTGCTCAGATCTACGGATCTGCTCTGTCGCAACGTTACAAGTCAGTCAAGCCCGCAAGCTCCCCGCGAGAGTGGAATACAGAGGAAGGTACGATGCGCCTTTATATCAACGGCTCCAACGCTATTGCGCTCGAGTCTTTTGCTGCGGAGGACGCAGCAAAACTCCACGATGCCATTGTCATGAGCCTTGCAAAGCCTGATTAAGGTTTCGCTCGCGCGCTGAAAACAAAACGGGTGCCCATGTTCGCGCCGCGTTTTTTTGCGGCGATAACCCGGGATCAAAGAGCTTCTCAAAATTGTCTTGCTCTTGTTCTCAACCCATTACTGCGCCCTCGCCTTAGCCTCCGGTATAATCAGCTTTTCCGGTTAATCTTTTTCAGCAGGAGATTGCATTGGCACAGGCAGAGATAGGCATTATCGGCGGTAGCGGCCTTTATTCCATGAAGGGTCTGACCGACATTCGCGAAGTCAAGCTAGAAACTCCCTTTGGAGCCCCCTCGGACCCCTACGTCCTTGGAAACCTTGCTGGACGCAAGGTTGCATTCCTCGCACGCCACGGACGCGGCCATCGTATTCTTCCTACCGAACTGAACTTCCGTGCCAATATTCACGGTTTCAAACAGCTGGGCGTCGAGCGCATCCTTTCCGTTTCAGCCGTAGGGTCGCTTAAGGAAGAACATAAGCCGACGGACTTTGTCGTTCCTGACCAGTTTTATGACCGTACGAAGCAGCGCGTTTCAACCTTCTTCGGAGAGGGCGTTGTTGCCCACATTGCTTTCGGTGATCCCATCTGCCCCGAACTTTCAGCTATCGTCTCAAAAGCCGGAACAGCGGCTGGCGTGGTCACGAAAAAAGGCGGCACTTACGTCTGCATGGAGGGTCCTCAGTTCTCCACCAAGGCCGAGAGCAACGCGTATCGCGGCATGGGCTTTGACATCATTGGCATGACCAACCTTCAGGAAGCCAAACTGGCTCGCGAAGCCGAGATCTGCTACGTCACCATCGCCATGGTCACCGACTATGATTGCTGGCATCCCGGTCATGACAGCGTAACTGTCGAGCAGGTCGTCGCCGTCCTCAACCGCAATGCGGAGAACGCCGCCAATGTCGTGCGCGAGGCCGTAACCGCGCTCCCCGCTGGGCGTTCTTGCAAGTGTGGACAAGCTCTGGCCACTGCCGTCATGACTGCGCCTGAGGCGATTCCTCCTGCAACTCTCGCAAAATTGGACTTACTCCTGGGCAAGTACTTCAAGCCAAAGGTAGGTGCATAGCATGTCCATCCTCGTAGTTGGTTCCGTTGCATTCGACACGCTGAAAACCCCTTATGGTGAGCGCAAAAAGATTCTCGGCGGCGCCGCGACTTATTTCTCTCTGTCTGCCAGCTACTTCGCGAAGGTTCGGGTCGTCGGCGTTGTGGGAGACGATTTCACCCCTGAGCACGAAGCCGTTCTCACCCGACGCGGCATTGATATCCGTGGTCTCGAACACGCTTCCGGCAAAACCTTCCACTGGGGCGGCGAGTATGGCGAAAACCTCAGCGAAGCTAAAACCCACTTTACCGACCTCAACGTCTTCGAGAACTTTACTCCCAAGATTCCGACCGCTTACGACGACAGCAGATTTCTGTTTCTCGCCAACATTCAGCCTGAATTGCAGCTTGACGTGCGCCGCAAAATGCCGCGCGTTGCGCTCGTTGGCGGCGACACCATGAATCTCTGGATTAACATCAAGCGCTCCGAGCTTTTGGAGACATTGAAGGAGGTCGATATCCTCCTCATCAATGATGGCGAAGCTAAGCTCCTCGCTTCCGAGCACAGCCTCGTCCTTGCGGCCAGAAAAATTCTCACTATGGGGCCGAAGTCTTTGGTCATCAAGCATGGCGAATACGGCGCCACTATCTTTTTCAATGACGGTTCGCACCCGTTCCGCGCTCCCGCTCTACCGATAGCGGAGGTTCACGACCCCACTGGCGCAGGTGACACGTTCGCCGGAGGTTTCATGGGCTACTTAGCGTCTCAGCCCGAAATCACGCCCGCCGTTCTCAAACAGGCCATGTTCTACGGAGGCGTCATGGGATCGTTTACCGTCGAGCGCTTTGGTCCTGAACGGCTTATGTCACTTACGCGTGAAGAGATAGATGAGCGTTTTAATTTTTTCCGTACGCTCACTCATCTGGACTAACCGTGTCTGTTTCGAGCGGGACTGCATTGACCGTCCAACGCGACGGTATGAGGGAAGAACAGCGTGGACACCGAGGCGAATACCTCCTCGTGTCCACGCTTGCTTTTCTGCTCTCGGTTGTAGCTTTCGTCTGGTTCTACGAGCGTGGAGACATTCTCCTCTACGGCGATGCTGTCGCACATCTCAACATCGCTCGTCGAATTACTGACGCGCGAAATGCCGGATGGGATCAGCTTGGAACCGTCTGGCTTCCTCTGCCGCACCTGCTGGTAGCGCCATTCGTCGTGAATGACACGCTCTGGCGTACGGGCATTGGCGGGTCCATTCCGTCGATGCTGGCGTACGTCCTCGGGGTCACCGGAATCTTCCGCCTTGTTCGTACCCGCGCATCGTTGGCCTCTGCCTCTCTGGCTGCCGCGCTTTACGCCTTCAATCCGTCGATGCTCTACATGCAATCGACGGCAATGACTGAGTCCATCTTCCTCGCCGCTGTCATTTGGACTGTGGTCTATTTTGACGATTTTCTGCGAGGCCTCTTCGCGCCCTCTAAAAGCGCAATTTCATCCATCCCCGCATGGAAGGCCATCGAGCGCTGCGCCCTCTGCCTGGCGGCTGCTATCTTCACCCGTTACGATGGCTGGATCATCGCATTTATCGTGGGCATCTGCGCAGTGGCAGCCGCAGCGCACTGGTTCTTTCGGCACTCCGCGCAGCACGAGCGCAGACGTCTGTTGCGCTCAATGTCATCTTTTCTGCTGCTGCTCGCGCTCTGTCCCACTCTCTGGCTGGCGCACAACTACAAAAGCACAGGACATCCCCTCGACTGGTTCAACGGCCCTTACTCAGCCAAGGCCATTGAAAAGCGCACCTCACACCCAGACGACCCGCCGTATCCCGGAAAAAACAGCATGGTCGTTGCCGCAGAATATTTTCTGAAAGCAGCGTGCATGAACACCGGCGAAGGCTCGCGGGAGAAATGGCTGATCCTTTTGGCCGCAGCGGGAGTAATCGTAGCCGTGTGCAACCTGCGCCGCTTCGCCGCCATGTTCCTGCTCTGGATACCGCTGCCGTTCTATGCCTATTCCGTGGCCTACGGCAGCGTTCCCATTTTTGTTCCCGAATGGTGGCCATTTTCCTACTACAACGTGCGGTACGGCCTTGAGCTTCTGCCTGCGATAGCGGTTTTTGCCGCGATTATTCCCTGGGCCGTTTCGCGCCTGCGCCGCCGTGGCCTCACCGTTGCGGCAACCACCGTCCTTTTCGTTATCGCTTTCTTGGCCTTCAGTTCCTCTGCCTGGTGCTTCTCCAAGCGCTCGCAGAACCGCAACTTAGCCCGCAAGGCGATGATTCCCATCTGTTATCGCGAAGCCTGGGTGAATAGCCGTAGCCGCATCCAACTTGAAAACCAGCTGGCGAAGGCACTCTCGATGATCCCCGAGAATGCCACCGTGCTCATGTATACCAGCGAGTATGTAGGGGCCCTTCAGAAGGCGGGCATTCATCTCGATCGGGTCATCTCCGAATGCACGTACTACGCCTGGGATTCCGCCCGCAGCGCGCCTTTTGCCGGAGCCGATTACATTGTGACCGTCCAAGGAGATCCCGTAGCCGAGGCCGTGCGCATCAATCCCCGCGGCCTCACCAAGCTGATCATCATTCACTCCCAGGACAAGCCTCCGGTGACTATTTACAGCGGCTCTCGTCCATAATTCGCGTTGAAGGCGGGCTGAAGAGCAGGACCGCAACCGAGGCGCTCAGTAGCGGCCCTGCGATGCTGAACAAAGCCCTGCCAAGAGTTCCCGGCGCTCCGCCATACCATAAATGCATGGCCATCGCGGTTACTGCAGTAGCGGCCGTTGCCCATCGCCAATTTCGAGAGAAAACGTTCAGCTTGGGAATCGAGAGGGGCAGAAGCCAGACGAATATATACCAGAGCTGCCGATCGGCTAGTGAGGATAGAAAGTCGGTAAAGTAATCGAAATTCTGGTGAAATTGCGCTCCGAAGGCCAGTGGTGATTGGAGGACGTGTGCAAGTTGCCAGTGCAGCACAACCAGCGAAGTCAGTGTCGCCACCCAAGCAGAAATTGTGCAAATGCCGAAATACACCGGCCGGGCGAACTTGCCTCTGGACAACAGCCACCACGACAACGTGAACACGATCAGGAAAGGCGCATAGGACTCCTTCGCGAGCGCGCCCAGTACGCCACACACCGGAAGAACCCAGAACTGCTCCTCCAGAACCGCCCAAACCGCTAACATAAGGAAGCAGCCCTCACCGGCATCGACAAGCCCGGCAAGCCGCAAATTCGGAACAGCATAATTTACCATGTAAATAAAAGCCGAACCTAAAGCAATACTATAACTTCCGAGCTGCCGCCAAACTACAAGCACTAGCAAGGTTGCGGTTAAGGCTGTAAAAAAACGAGTCCGAGATCAGGAGACCAAACATTACCGGATCCCAGCTTCCGACCCGGCCCTTCGCCAGCCAATAGAACGGCTTTGCGACATAGGGAACAAGCACACGCATTCCCATGTGGTCCGTGATATCAGTCGCTGCTGGTCCTGTGACTAATTGAGCATAACTTTCGACATCGGCCAGAGCAGGGGTGGTCCGCCAGCTTGCGCGATTGAGAATCTGATATCCAAGCCCGCAGCAGACGAGAAAAAAGAATGCGAGTAGCAGCATAGCCCTCGTGTTTGAAAATCGGGGAGTTAGCTGCATTTGCTCTCCTTTGGCAGCCCTATACTCCCACCCGCTTTGGCAGAATCGTACCGATTCGTTTCATCTGCGCTCCCACTCCCCGCAGTTTTTCTTCGATCCGCTCGTATCCCCGGTCAATGTGATAGACGCGGTCGATAATCGTCTCGTCCTGCGCAACCAGCGCGGCCAGCACCAGTGAAGCCGATGCGCGCAGATCGCTTGCCTGCACCGCTGCCGCGCTCAGCGGGGTCCGGCCCCGCACAATCGCGCGCCGTCCCTCTACCTTGATATTTGCGCCCATGCGGCACAATTCCTGCGCGTGCATGAAGCGGTTCTCGAAAATGTTTTCGGTGACAATCGAGGTCCCCTCCGCCTGGGTCGCCAGCGCCATATATTGCGCCTGCACGTCGGTCGGGAATCCCGGATACTCTTCGGTCGTGATATCGGAGGCCTTCAATGGCCCTGCATCCCCCATTACCCGCACGCAGTCCTCGCCCACCCTGACCTTCACGCCGACTTCTTCCAGTTTATTGAACAGGGAAGTGAGATGCTTTGGGTCGCACTCGGTCAGCATCAGATCGCCGCCCGTCAGCGCCCCTGCCAGAATGAACGTCGCCGCCTCGATTCTGTCGGGAATAATCCTGTGACGTGCCCCGTGCAATTTCTCCACACCTTCGATCTGGATCGTAGAAGTCCCCGCGCCCGTAATGTGTGCTCCCATCTTGACCAGCAGCCTCGCCAGATCCACCACCTCGGGTTCGCGTGCGCAATTTTCCAGCACCGTCTCGCCCTCGGCCAGTACCGCCGCCATCAAAATGTCTTCCGTACCCGTGACCGTGATTTTGTCAAAAGCGTAGTGTGCGCCCTTCAGCTTCTTTGCCCGCGCCTCAATGTATCCATGAGCGTTGACGATTGTCGCCCCGAGTTTTTCCAGCCCTTTGATATGCAGATCTATCGGACGCGCTCCAATCGCGCATCCCCCAGGGATAGATACTCGCGCATAACCCACGCGCGCCACCAGCGGTCCCAGCACAAGCGAAGATGCACGCATCGTCTTCACCAGTTCATAGCTCGCCTCCGGATTGGCGCTCAGGTTCGCAGCACAGATCGTCGTCCGATGGTGTGCCCGTCCATATCCCAGTTCCACCTCGGCGCCCATCGCTGCCAGCAGCTTCCGCTCGGTTTCAATGTCGCGCACCTGCGGAATGTTGTCGAGAATTACGGGTTCATCGGTGAGCAGAGCCGCCGCCATTGCCGGTAGCGCGGCGTTTTTCGCGCCGCTGATTCGTATCGTACCCAACAGCGGATTGCCGCCGCGAATTACAAATTTGTCCATTAAACCAATCCCAAGAAGGAACTACATAGGATTCAGAGCTGCACCCTTTTGATCATTCTAAATGCACTTTTTAATCGAATGCGGTGATTGCCGCTCAAGTAAGGTGAATTCTTCAACTCACTCGCCCTCCAGTGCTTTCACAATCGCGTCGTGCACCTTGGGACGCACTTCTCTGATGCCCTGATTTCTGGAACTCGGCCACGTGCGGTTGGTCAGCAATGTAATCGAGAGCTTTCGTTCCGGATCGCACCACAGCGACGTTCCGGTGAAGCCTAAATGTCCGAACGACCTCTCCGATAACCGCGATCCTGACTGTGAAGGTGCTGAAGGCGTATCCCATCCCAATGCCCGCGAACTCCCCGGTGGTTCCAACTGCCGGGTTGTGAATAGCCGTACCGTCTCAGACCGGAAAACAGGCGAACCGCCCTCCAACATGCACTGCGCAAAGCGCGAGATCGATAGCGCATCACCGAACAGACCAGCGTGTCCCGCAACCCCGCCCATCGCACTCGCGTTTTCGTCGTTTACTTCACCCTGCACAATGCGTCGGCGATAAGCTGTATCGACGCAGGTCGGAGGAATGTCTTTACATCCAGGTTGTTGCACCGTAAATCTCAAGTTGAGCATGAGAGGACGAAACACCTCGCGCTCACAAAACACATCCAGCCGTTCGCCTGCAATCCGCTCCAACAACTCGCCCAGCAGAATGAATCCGATATCGCTGTACTCCGCGTGCGTCATTGGAGCCCGCTCCAGAGGAACCCGCATCGCGGCCTCTATCAGCGCCGCCCGGCCATTCGCCTCCAAATAGAACTTGCGATGTGCCGGAAGGCCGGCAGAATGCGCCAGCAGCATCCGCACGGTTACCGCCTCCCGCCAGGCTTTTTGCGGGAGCTTCGCGTTGGAAAACTCGGTCAGAAGCTCTGCGACCTTGCTGTCGAGTGAAAGTTTTCCTCGTTCATACAGCAGCATCGCCATTGAGGTCGTTGCCACTGCCTTAGTCAGCGATGCCAGATCCCACATGGTTTCCGGAGTTACGCTGGGCGACTCCACCTCGTACGTGAAATGCCCGAACCCGCGGCAGGCCAGCAACTTGTCGTCCAGTGTCACCGCAAGCGCTGCCCCCGGAAAAATTCTTCGACAGATAGCCTCTTCCAACAGGGCAAATGCAGCGGCAAAACGCTCTCCCTGTTCTCCCGTCGCATCCACCGCATTACCTTTTATATTTTGGCCTTCTAACTTATTCTTCATGTGTCACTTTATGTATTGCGCCATTTCCTTAAACGCCGCTGTGCCGCCCCGTTGCAGCAGCTCAAAAACCATCATCTCGGTCGAAGAGATTACGCAGCCTGCATCTTTCATCCGCTCCAGTCCTGCCCGCAGGTTCCACTCAGTTCGCGAACTCACGGCGTCGGAAGCCACATGCACCATGTATCCGCTCTCCAGTGCCCCGAGCGCCGTCTGTGTCACGCAAACATGGCTCTCAATCCCGCAAAGCAGCAGCGTAGTCCGACGGCCAGGCAGTTCGCGCAGTTCATTGCAAAACGCCTCGTTTGCCAGGCAGCCAAATTCCAGCTTCTCGGTCGGTTTTACTCCTGGCAGTAACTCCGCAATCTCCGGTACTGTCGCGCCTAGCCCCCGCGTGTATTGCGCGCTCAGCAGCACGGGAATGTTCAAGACGGTGGCGAGCCGGATCAGCATTCGGCAATTTCGTACCAGTTCCGGGCGATTCAGCATTGCTGGCAGGAGCTTTTCTTGCACATCGATTACGACGAGCGCGCACTGCTCGGCACTCAGCCTGCGCCGTGCAATCGGGTCTTCCACCAGAGCGGCCATTCCGGGAAGGGAAGATGGATTCATCACGAGATCCTTTCTAATACAGCTTGAAGTTAAGGACCACTAATTCTATACAGCCTTTTTTCCGCCGTGAGCCAAGAATATCTTGTTGGGCAGCAGTCCTGAGCTGCCGCGCATCTCACTGTGACGTGAGGACGCCACTTTTAGCACACCTGTCTCGCTGGGCCGCTTCCATTTTCTTAACCGCGCCTCTTCTTCTTGCCGCCGCCGTTGCGCCTGCGCTGAAGCAAGTGGCGGTTCTGGATATTCCGGGCCGTCCTGGGTTTGACGAAATCGCTCTCGCCCATGGAATGATCCTGGTCTCACACGGAGGTGCCGGGACGGTCGATCTTTTCGATACCCAGAAGCGCCGCGTCGTGGGTCATATTCGAGACATGTCTTCGCCGCGCGGTGTAGCCGTTGATGAAGCAGCGCATCTGGTTTACATTGCCAACTCCGGAGCTCGCAACATAGTGGTTGTCTCTTCCACGGACTGGAAGGTCGTGCGGACCATTCCAGTCGAATCCTCTCCGGACGCGCTTTTTCTCGTTCCCTCCGAGCGCCTCCTCTACATGACTTTTCCGAACTCCCAGTCTGTAAAGGTTCTCGACCTGAATGCGGACGAACTGCCATCCCACGCCACACGACAGGTCAGCTTCGATGGCCGCCCCTTCGCTTTTGCCTATGATCCATCGCACCGCCACCTATTTCTTACCCTGCAGGATCGTCGCAGCGTCTTCGTCCTCGACCTTGCGCTGAAGACGATTGGCCGCTTCGACCTCAATGCCTCTGAACCGACCGGCATTGTTTTCAGCCCGCGCCATGACCGCCTCTATGTGGCCGTCCGCTATGCCATTCTCGCCCTTGATCCCGCCACCGGCCGGGAGCTAGCTCGCTCTGCCGTCGCGGGAGGCATCGATCAGATTCTCCTGGACGATCCATCTGATTCGCTTCTCGGAGTTGCCCACGGCTCTGTCTTCGTTGTTCCAGTCGGTGCCACTCTTGGTGCCGCCAGCGAGTTGCCGGTAGACGTCAAAGGCCACACTCTTGCCTACGACTCCGCCACCGGGTTCCTGTATCTGCCGGGAGGCCGCGAGGGCCGCTCCAAGCTCCTGATCCTAAAACTTCTCTCTCAACAATCCTCACCCTGATTCAAACTCCCGGCTGCATGATACAAATGTCATCATGCCTCGAAAGTCTTCCACGCACACCGGGGGTGTAGTTTCGCGCGCTGCCTGCCGTGTCGACCTCGCCGGCGGCACAATGGATATGTGGCCGCTCTACCTCTTCCATCCTGGCGCGGTAGTTGTCAACATTGCTGTCAACGTCCTGACCACCTGCCGTATCTTCCCCACGGCGAACGGAAGCGTCGAGCTTGTCTCGCTCGACACGGGGCTTACCGACAGCTACCCGAGTATGGAAGCTCTGCGCTCGGCCAAAAACTACAATCACGCGCTGGCGGCCTATCTCGTCAGATTCTTCTATTCCAGCTCCGAGCCGTCCTCCGGCTTTCATATTGAGACTCATTCCGAATCCCCAGCCGGCGCCGGAATCTCCGGGTCCTCGGCGCTTATGATCGCTACGGCGTCTGCACTGGCGCGCTTTACCGGACGGAAGCTCTCCCGCGAGCAGATTCGGGAAATTGTGCAGAACGTCGAAGCTCAGCTCATCCGTGTCCCTACTGGCTGTCAGGATTACTATCCCGCGCTCTACGGCGGTGTCAGCTCCGTGCACCTGAATGTAGATGGCATTCATCGTCAGGAGATCCCCTGCGATGCTGATGAGATTGATAGGCGCTTTGTCCTCGCCTACACTGGGGCTCCGCGCCAGAGCGGAATCAATAACTGGGAGGTGTTCAAGCGCCACATTGACGGTGACCGCCGCATATTTCGCAATTTCGAGCGAATCGGCGAAATCGCTCGCGCCATGCATACCGCCGTTGCTTCCGCGGACTGGGATGAAACCGGTCGGCTCCTGCGCGATGAATGGAAACTGCGTCGCACCAACGCGCCCGCCATCGCCACGCCGTTCATTGACCGCCTTATCGCCATCTCCCGCAAGAACGGTGCTCTCGGAGCCAAGGTCTGCGGCGCTGGAGGTGGTGGCTGTGTTCTCTTCATGACAGAACCTGAGGCGCGTCAGCGCGTGGAGCAAAAGCTGGCCGCTGCCGGAGCCCAGTTGCTTCCGTTCAGTGTCGCCCGCCATGGCGTGACCGTGGGTGCGCTCAAAGCTGTCAGATCCGAGGCTCAGGCAAAGGGAGCGAGCAATCGCGTTTGATTCAATGATCGAATCTCATCAATTCGGACAGTCCAGTGCAGGGAAGCAGTTTTCCGCACCTACTCCGCTTCCTCCATTGGTCCGCTTTGTCATCGCCGCAGTGTGGACTATTGCTGTTTTCCTGGGCAGCGGCATTGTCTACGGAATCTTTCCGCCAAGCAGTCTTCTCCCAGGCGTCCTTTTCCGGCTCATCGCGTGTGTCCTCACCGCCGCTGGATTTGCCTTTTTTCTTCGCGTTCTCGACTACAATTCGGATCCGCTAAGTTTCGCCCTGGGGCTGCCGTTTGACGTCACTGCCCGTCGCCAGTGGGCCACTGGTCTTGTTCTAGGAGCCCTGCTCATGAGCGCAGACGTGATTTTTATCGCCTGCTTCGGATCATTGCGCCTTCACTTCCACCTCACCGGTCAAGTGTTCTTGCGTGCTCTGGCCGTAGGGGTGCTCCTGCTCTTCGGAGCCCTAATGGAAGAGCTTTCTTTCCGCGGCTATCCTTTCCAGAAGCTCACCGAAGCATTCGGAGCTTTTTGGGCGGTTTTTGCCTTATCCGCCCTCTTCGGGGCCGTCCACCTCTGGAACCCCGATTCCCAAGGGTTTCTGAGCTGGGGTTTTTTCAATACGCTTGGGGTCGGACTCCTCTTCGCTATAGCGCGAATCCGCACCGGTTCACTCTGGTTTTCTTTTGGACTCCACTTCAGTTGGAATTTCTTTCAGGGCGTCGTCTTCGGCCTTCCCGTCAGCGGCATGCAGGAATTCAATACACTCGTTGTCGGCAGCACTCGGGGTCCACTGGCCCTCACCGGGGGTGCCTACGGCCCAGAGGCAAGCGCCACCTGCACGATAATCTTGGTCATCGCTCTCCCTCTGCTCTGGCGTTTGATTTCGGCTCGAAATATTCAACACCGTCCTCCCAGAACAATCGGCATCTAATCTCGTGTTTGTGCGAACCTTTTCGGTGCCAGAATGCGGCGCAATCTGGATCGCAAAGACGGTTCCTCCGACCTGTTGCAAGGGCAGTGAGAACCTGGAACAGACACAACTTATGCAGCTCAGAATCTCAGGTCAAATTCGGCGTCCTGCCTACAATTCAGCTTGCCTGCTCCTTGCATTGATTCTGTTTCCGGTGCTCGCCGTCGCGGGCGAACCTAAGCTCTCCGGTACCCAGCGCCAGCAGGTTATTCGCGTTTTTCTTGCTGAGCATCCGTTCGTAAGCCGTGCCATTCCTCGGGGCAAAGCAGGAGTCCGCATCGAAGGCAACAAGATCACTCCAACTAGCGAAAAATCAGAGCAATTGATCGCGCAATACGGGATCGTTGCTAAACCCGGCCAGCGCGTGGTTGTCACTGCCGTGCGTTTCACTCAGGAGGGTATTGTCTTTGAAATTAACGGAGGCCCAAACAAACACAAGAAGTGGACGGATCGCATCAGCTTAGGCGGACCTCTCACCATTCCCCCGGCAACCACGTCAGGCAATCAGCCCGGCAGTGACCCCGACCGCAGCCCAAGCGGTTCTTTTGTTTTCTTCGCAATCAATAAAGAAGAAGTTGCCTCTCTAACAACCGACCGCATTAAAGACCTGCTTGCTCCCGTCCTGGATTTCCAATCCAAAAACACAGCGGAGGCCTATCAGAAGACTCTTCCGCCCCGGCTCGCCGATGCCGTAAAGAATCATTGTGCTCTTGTTGGCATGAACAAGGACATGGTAATCGCTGCCTTGGGCCGTCCGCCGAGACGCGTCCGTGAAACGAATGAAGGGCAGTATTACGAAGAGTGGATCTATGGCACCCCACCCAAGGTCGTCCAGTTCATACGCTTTGTTGGTGACAAAGTCATTCGCATTGAGAACATGAAAGTAAGTGGAGAAAAGGAGGTTCGCACTCAGGATGAAGTTGGTGGCCTCATCCAGCCCCTGGATGTTCCCGCCGATAAACAGAAGCGTTCCGATGTTAGTAAACGTGCTCCCACGCTGCTCCGCCCTAACGAAAAACGGGACTCGGCGACCGATACCGTTCCCCTCGCTAACCAATCGCCGGATTATCGGCTGCCATCACCCTCCTCTTCGCAATGAATTCGTAGCGCGTCCGTCGTGTTGGAAATTACCCACAATGAGACAGAAAATGCCAATCCGGTAACACAATAGTCAAGAACGTGCTACTCTCGGTGATACGCATAACGAAACCGTGTTACCAGGCAGAGTTCAGTCAAGGGGGTAGTGTGAACGTCGCACGGAGCTTTTTGCTTTTCTTTCTGTTTTTTGGGGGGGGGTGCTGCGTCTTTGCGCAGGAGACAGACATCACGAAAGCAGCCGCGCAGCAGCAGGCGAAACTCCCACGCGTATATACCGAGGTTGTGGTCACCGACACGAAGATAGAGCAACCGGAAGCCAACGTCACTCAAAAGGTCAACATCATTGAAGCCTATGAGATTGAGCAGAGCGTCAGCAGCAACCGCAATCTGGCTGAGCTTCTGCAGTATCAGCCCGGTATTTCCGTTACGGCTCTATCGCGCAATGACGCCAACTGGGGCTCCTATGGTGGACTCGGCCCGAAGTACAACAGCTATCTCCTCGACGGTCTGCCAATCGATTCTTTCGTCGACACGATGAGCATAGATGCGTGGGCAATCAACCGTATCGAGAGCTTTCAAGGCCCGGCTTCCGTGCTCTATTCGAACTACCTCAGCGCGGACTTCTCCGGAACTCAAGCCCCCTTGGCCGGAATCACAAACCTCATCTTGAAGGATCGTATTGAAGCTCCCGCGACACACATTGCGATTGGCGGCGGTTCGTGGAACACCTTCAATGGGCGTTTATATCACCAGGACCGCAAGGGCAACCTCAACTACTTTTTCGGTGCCAGCTACGAACAATCGGACTACACCAACTACGGCACGCCGAATTCGTGGCTGGGGATGCTGGACGATCCCATGTACAAGAAGGTCAAGGTTTACGGCAAGGCGACCTACTTCCTTGGACGCCCTGACCATCGTATTTCGGTGTTCTATCAGCACACGTTGCACGACGGCTTTACCGGTCGTCCCAACCGCGACTACGGACATAACTACGACACACTGAATGCCAGCTACAGCAACCAGTTAACGGACAATCTCAACCTTCAACTTAAGACAGGTCTTCGCAACTACGACCGCCGTTGGGGCGATGACAACTATCCCACGAACCTCGCTCTGGTGGATCATTCCGGCGTAAAACAGCGGATCGTCCCCACCGACTTGACCCTGAGCCTCAAGCATCTCGGCGAAAGCGTTCTCACCTTCGGAACCGACGCACAGTTTGCAACCTACAAAACGTACACTCAGGGCAACACGGCCCGGGATTATACCAGCGATACTTATTCCCACACGAACGGCCTATTTGTGCAGGAAAAGTTCGTCTGGAGGAAATTGGTTCTTCGTGCAGGCGCTCGCTACAACCACATGGCGGACCACTACGACCTCATCAGTGGAGCCGTGCCGGGCACCCCCGAAAAGTCATGGGATAAGGGATTGTGGAGTGCGGGCGCGCGCTACAACTTCAGCAAACGGCTCTCGATTTACGGTAACGCCGGGAGCAGCTACATTTCTCCAGCGGCCAAGGCAGTCGGCGGTACGCTTCTCACTTCCGACTTGGGCGTGACTGGAAGAAATGGACAGTTGCCGAATCCAAATCTGAAGCCCGAGAGCGGTATTGGTTCCGACTTTGGCATCGAGTACGGCTTTGCCAGGCAAGGCACCATCGGAGTGCGGGGCTTCTATAACACGATCAGCGATGCAATCGTAGACAATGTCATCAGCAACAATCCTTCGCAGACACAGTCGGTGAACGCCGGCGATGCCCGCTCCTATGGTGTGGAGATCGTTTACTCGCAGAACATCACCGAGCGTGTGCGTGCGTTTGCAAACTACACACGTACCGTTTCCAGGATCAACAATCCCCTGGATGCAGACCAGAACGGCTCCGCGATTACATTTGTTCCCGACTTCATTGCCAATGCCGGAGTCGATGTCTCGGTTCCGGGAGGCTGGAAGTTCTCACCCTACGTTCATGGCGTCGGCCAGTACTATGACAGCACTTCGAAGAGTGGACGGTCCGTATTCGGCCCGTATGGCATTGTCAATCTGAAGGTCGAGAAGGCGTTGCGTCAGACGGAAAAATCCTCCACCGTGTTTTTTGCCGATCTCAATAACATCGGTAACCGGAAATACGCTATGCCGTGGCAGTTCCGCGACCCTGGTTTTAACGTTCTGGGCGGCCTCGACTTCCGCTTCTAGGATTGAAATGCTTAGGAAATTCAGTGCAATCGTGCTGACGATAATGGTGCTGGCTGGCTCTCTTGCGGCCAGCACCCGCGTTGTTTTGGAATTGTTTCTCGTCTCTCCTTCCGTCAATCAGTCCGTTCGTTACGGTCGCCGAACAGCAAACCTTACCAATAAGTCTGGCGATCCCGATACTGTCGCTCGACAGCTTCTGACGGGGGTGTGTGCGCATTCAATTCTCCACTCGACCAGTTGGCGTTGGGAAAGGAACGGAACGCTTGTCCTGACCTATCTCGCCTATTCGGAAGACTCACACTGTACTGACGCGGAGCCACAAGAGATTTCGATGTCGGCTCTTCTGCCGCCGCAATCAACCAACCCGGAAAAACCTCGTCCTGCGGAAATTCGCGAGCAGGATGTACTTGCTCATGGACTTCGCCACCTCACTTTTCTGATGCGCTACTCGCCCGATGACCGCATCCGAAAGGCTGTCTCTCCCGCCGGTCTGCAGTTCTTTCAGGCGCTTTGCGGGCAATTGGCGGGGAGATATGACACCGCAAAAGAATTCGCTGACTGCACGAGCACACTGGGAATCAAATAAACCCACAATAACGAAACAGCAGCAGGCTGTCCTGCATTCTGGCAATGAATATTTTGCGCGTGGACAATGACTTGAGCCAGGCACAAGGCAGTCTTAGTCCGGCTTCCTATTGTTGTAGCAAGCTTTGTTCCCGAACCCTCGGCGCTTTACACTGTTTCTTGTGAAGATCGCACTTGCTCAGATCAACCCCACTGTCGGTGACTTCACCGGCAATGCCGCCACGTTCCGTCGGTTCGCGCGTGACGCCCGCACGCGCGGTGCCGACCTTGTCGTATTTCCGGAGCTTTCAGTTTGCGGCTATCCTCCGCGTGACCTTGTCGAGGTTCCTGCCTTCCTGGCTCGGTCGCGCCAGGTGCTCGAAGAGCTCGCAGCCGAGTTTCCCGATATCGCCATCATCGCCGGATTCCCGTCGCGTGCGGCCGTCGAGACCGGCAAGTCCGTCATGAACTCCGCCGCGCTCCTGCGCAACGGTCGCATCGACTTCGTCCAGTCCAAGCGGCTGCTGCCCACCTACGATGTCTTCGACGAGATGCGCAACTTCGCGCCTGCCCCTTCGCAGCAGCTTGTGACGGTCTGCGGAGAATGCCTCGCCCTCACCATCTGCGAGGACGCATGGAATGACAAAGCCTTCTGGAGCCGCCGTCTCTACGGTTCCGATCCAGTCGAAGAACTGGTCCGCGCCGGAGCCGAGATCGTCTTAAATATCTCAGCGTCGCCCTTCAACGTTGGCAAGCGAGGACTTCGCCAGGCCATGCTCGCTAGCATCGCCACCCAGCATCGTGTCCCGGTAGTCCTGGTCAATCAGGTGGGAGGCAATGACAGCCTGGTCTTTGACGGTTCCAGCCTGGCTCTCAGCCCCCAGGGAGACGTTATTGCCCAAGCCCGCTCATTCGAAGAAGATCTGATTCTCGTCGACACCGCGACCCTGACCGGAGACATGCACGAGCAAGTTCCAGAGCTGGAGGCAAGTGCTTATGAAGCTCTAGTTCTCGGAACCCGCGATTATGTCAGAAAATGCGGATTTCAGAAGGTCGTTGTTGGACTCAGCGGTGGCATCGATTCTGCTCTCACTGCGGTCATCGCGGTTGACGCGCTCGGCGCTGAAAATGTAATCGGGGTCTCCATGCCCAGCCAATACTCTTCGGAGGGCAGCATCACCGATGCGTGGGAGTTGGCCGCGAATCTTGGCATCTGCTTCGAAGTCGTTGCCATACGCGAAATCTTTGAATCCTACCGCCGCGCTCTCTCCGGGATCTTCAAAGGTCTCCCTGAGGACGTTACCGAAGAGAATCTTCAGGCCCGCACACGTGGAGCGCTGCTGATGGCGGTGGCCAATAAGTTCTCCGCACTCGTCCTCACCACTGGCAACAAAAGCGAATTGGGCGTAGGCTACTGCACGCTCTACGGAGATATGGTAGGCGGACTCGCCGTCATCTCCGATGTGCCTAAGACTCTCGTTTATCGCATTGCCCACTATGTAAATTCGCGCCGCCCTGTAATTCCCGAGGCTTCCATCACCAAGCCGCCTTCGGCCGAACTGCGCCCCGGACAGAAAGATAGTGATTCGCTTCCGCCTTACGATGTTCTCGACCGCATTCTTGAGGAGTACGTAGGTAATCTGAAATCTGCCTCGGAGATTGCCGAATTGACAGGTTTCGATGACGAGGTAATCCGCTTTGTAATCCGTCTCATAGACCGCAGCGAATACAAACGGCAGCAGGCTGCTCCCGGCATCAGAATTTCGACTAAGGCTTTCGGTGTAGGCCGCCGCTTTCCTATTGCGGCACGTCATCAGATTTAGTAAAAACTTCCAATACTCACAAGGACAGGCCCATTCAAAGGATGATCTCAATGCGCAACTTGCTTAAGTGTTCCGCCGTGCTGCTTCTTTCTATTCCGCTCTTCGCGCAGGCCGCCAAGAAGCCTGTTTCCAAGGCAGTAAGTGCTGCAAAGCCTGCTTCCAAAACAGCAACTACCGTGAAGCCTGATTCTAAAGCAGCAGCTACCGCCGAAACGGCAAGTGCTTCAAAGCCTGCTCCCAAACCAGCAACTCCCGCCGAAGCAGCAACTTCCACCAAGCCTGCTTCCGGTGCTCCCACCAAGGCCTTGGTGGACCAGTTTTTCAAACGGACCTTCGGTTATGACCCTAATTTTCAGGTCCGCGTCCTCGACATCACCCAGTCTTCCATTCCCGACCTGTATGAGGCTACGGTGCGCTTCATTACCCCTGATGCTCAGCAGACTGTTCACTGGTACATTTCAAAAGATCAGAAGCACGCCATATTTGGCGACATGTTCCCGTTTGGTACGGACCCCTTTGAGCAACCGCGCACCGAGCTAGCCAAGTCAGCCTTCGGTCCTACAAAAGGACCTGCCGATTCCAAGCTGGTGATCGTTGAATTTGCCGATCTCGAGTGCCCCGCCTGCAAAACTGTGCAGCCCATGGTAGAAAAGCTGCGCACCGATTTTCCGCAGGCGCGTTTCGTATTCCAGAGCTATCCGTTGGTCCGAATCCATCCCTGGTCCGTGCGTTCTGCGTCCTTTCTGGACTGCATAGCCCGCACCAATCAGAATCAGGCGTTCACCTTCATGGAATCCATCTTCGCCCATCAAAAAGAAATCGACGCCGCTGTCCGCAACACCGATGCAGAGGAAAAGGCCACAATCGATGAAACGATCCTAACCGAGCGCATGCGCCACTATACGGAAGCTGCGGGAGCCAATCCTGCCAAAATCCAAGCCTGTGCCGATTCTCCTGAGACCGCCGAGCGAATTAAACGCGGCCAAGCGCTTGCCAAGTCACTGAATGTAATCGGCACTCCCGCTATCTTCGTCAACGGACGTCCGCTCGGAATTGACCCAGCCCAATACGACTCTTTGAAAATGATCGTAGCCTTTGAAGCCGAGCATGTTGGGTTGGGAAGTAAAGACAGTGAAGAACCGAAGAAGAAGTAGAGATAATTTGACGTGTACCAGATACCGCTCAAGCCCTATCCGGGGCTTGAGTGGGTGACTCTCGCTCTCACTTGGGAACATTCGTAGGAACGCGAATGTAAGAGCCAGCGGTCGTCCGACCAGAGGAAAGGTGCGGCGTCATTACAACCAGCAACTCGGTAAGGTTATTCTGGGGCGACTCATAGGAGAACGCTCTGCCCAGCCCGGGTATCATCGCCAGGCCTGGAATTCCACTGATGCTGGCCAGTTCCCCCCTGTTTATGAATCCGGCTATTACCACGGATTCGCCCGAGTCCGTACTGATCGTGCCCTTTATTTCGCGGCTGTTAATTATCGGAAGCCCGTTCACCGTCGTAGTTCCCAGCGACCGCACAGTAAGCTCGTAATCCAGGCTGATCAATTTTCCATGTACCTGTGGAGTAGCTTTTAAAACCAACCCAAGATCCTCGTACGAAAACTGAGGCGAAGGGATCGACGCAGTGATTCCCGTCGACATTCCCAGCGCTGAGAGCAAGGAGCTGTTGGCGGTGGCTGCCGAAAAAATCTCGCTTACGATCGGGTAACGTTGACCCACTTTCATCGTCGCCGCTTTTCCGTGCCCCGCCCTCAGCAGGGCCTGGCCCATGCTCCGAACTTGCGATTCGTTTCTTGAAAATCTTAGTGCTGTGGCTGGCAACGTAATTCCGGTCAGCGTTATTCCGCCGCCAAACGTCACAAACGGCTGTGTCAGTACGCTCGATGACAACCCTGATGTCGAAGTCGATGAAGCCAGCAGCGCTGCAAGAACCGTCGTCGCATTCACCGTCTGTCCGCTCGCAGCCAGTGCTGCTGCAATCTCTTGGAAAGAGGAGCTGCTTACCAGGTTCCGTACCTCCGTGTACACGTTGAAAACCGAGAACTGATCCGGAGCGGAAATTCCGAGTTCTTTCGTTAAGGTAGTCGATATGTTAAACACCTTCACGTCCAACATTACAGAAGGCCTGTCATCCTGCAGGTAATCCAGGAAATTGGCTATAGCGTCGAGCGTCGCCTGCGGGGCTCGTATCACAATTGATCCCTGCGCCGGGTTCTGCGAAATAAACCGCAGGTCGAACAAAATGCGCAACGAAGTTGTAAGTTCGGTCAGTTCCTGGGTCGTGGTTCCGCCAACGGCATAGAACGTACGCAGGCTCATTTGAGTCAGTTCGCGCCGGTTCTCTTCCGTGTCGTTTGCCAACAGCACCTGCCGCTCGCTCAATGGAATGATCAAGACCTTGCAAATCCTCGCCAGAATCTGCGAGCCCGTCTCCCAGTTCACATCATCCAGTTTGACCCGCACATTCCGCGGCATCAGCCCTTGATCCGTAACGGTCGAAATCCCGAACTGTCGCGCGAATTGCTCCAGCAGTTGAGTGGAATTCCCGCGGAATTCGATGCTGCGTACTCCAGCCTCAGGTTTCAGCCGGGTTTCGCCCATTTCAGCCCGCAATTTACGTCTTCCAAACTCCTCTGGTTCAGGAAGCGCATCATGCAGCCGTTGTTGCGCGTATTGATTGGTGGGGTCCAGTTCGACGGCATTGCGGAAGGCCGCTAATGCTGCATTGGCATCTCCCTTTTGCAGCGCTTCGCTCCCCGCGCGCAAATCATCGGAAACCGCCATTTCTCTGAATGCCTTTTCTTCCCTCTCGTAGACCATATCAAGGTGCGAGAGCGCCCGTGCGGCTTTCAGCTTTTCCAGAGCCTCGCTATATCGCTTCTTTTGAGCTAGTTTGATTGCCTGCTCGTACAGGTTCTTTGCTTTCTTCTTGTCGGCATTTGGAAGGTCGCAGGGAGGGAACTGCTTTTCATAATCCGAGCACAAATTCGGAGCCGCAGGTGTGACGGCCTTCGCGGGAGCTTTACTTGCGTGCGTGAGTCCCGGAATCAGGAGCGCGACAACCAGCAGGGCAGTGCGAAGCATTCCCGAATTCTACCGGATTCCGGTCACGGTGCGCTGTTCCACAAGGATTCGCAACTTGGAATGCACATTTCAGGCTTACCCGTGGCCAGTTGTGCAACGGAGAATACCCCGGTAGCCACTGCGATCACTGGATACCCACAGGCCTTGGCAGCCTCTATGTCAGCCGGAGTGTCGCCCACAAAACAGACCGTCGCATTTTTCCCCAGTCGCCGCTGCGCCTCCTGGGCGGCCCAGCTGAAAATCTCCGTGCGCGTTTGATTGCGATCGGAAAACGAACCAAAGGAAAAATATTCAGCGAGCCCCGCGGCCTTCAGCTTTGCCCAGCCAATCCGTTCAAGGTTGCCGGTACTGACTCCCAACAGCTTTCCCGCAGCCTTCAATTCCGCTAGTAATCTGGGAACCGCGCCACACAGTTCCGGAAGCAACTCATGCGCCCGGGCCTCAACCTCGGAACACATTCGGGCCAATGCTGTGTCCAGTGTCGCCCGAGCTTCCGCTTCGCTTATTCCCGCTCGCTCCAGAGCCCGCATCAGAATAATCGGGTCGGTACTGCCGTGTACTGGAACTCCGTCCAGCCCCGCCCAGCATCCGTAAAGCTCCCGCATAGTATTCACGTAAGCCTCGTAATGCACCAGATCGCGCAAGTTCATCAGCGTGCCGTCGATGTCGAACAGATATGCATCAAATCCCCGCCAGTCGAATTCTGCGGGTGGATACGCCTTTTTCATCCCTGTATCGGCTGCCGTCATGGTTAATCCATCCGTCCGTTTATTTCCAGTCGTTTACCCGCTCGCCTTTAATGTTTTTGGTCGCGCCCATCCTGGTCCAGCATAATTCGTTTGATGCTGCGCGCCTTGCCTGTTGATTCGTCGCAGTCCACGACGACCGCGCAGATGCGCACGTCGTTTGTAGCAGCCTCAAATCTTGCAGGTAAGCCGGTCAGGAAGCGTTGAACAATCTGTTCCTTCTGTACTCCGATCACACTCTCAAAGGGGCCGGTCATCCCCACGTCCGTCTGGTAAGCTGTGCCTCCTGGCAGCACTCTGTCGTCAGCCGTCGGAATATGAGTATGGGTCCCAATAACCGCGGTTACTCTCCCATCCAGATACCATCCCAGCGCAATTTTTTCCGAAGTCGCCTCTGCATGGAAGTCAACAACAATCACCTTGGACGCAATCTTCTCGAGCAGCTGATCGGCAACGCGAAACGGGTCGTCGATGCTCTGCATGAATACCCGGCCTTGCAGATTCACTACGGAATACGGCACTCCGGCACGCGAAGTACCCTCATACAGTCCCAGCCCCGGCGTTCCCGCCGGGTAGTTTGCCGGACGCAGCACTCTCCGTGCCGGACTGTAAGGCTCCTCCATGGCGCTGTTGAAGTAATCCACGAGCTCACGCTTATCCCAGACATGATTTCCCGTCGTTATCACGTCAATCCCGAGATCGAAAAACTCTTCGGCAATTTGCGGCGTCAGTCCAAACCCTCCAGCCGCATTCTCGCCATTGGCAATGCAGAGATCGACCGAGTGTTCTTTCATTAGCGCCTTCAAGTGTTCCCGCACAATAGTGCGGCCCGGGCGCCCAAAAATGTCACCGATAAACAATATTTGCAATCTTTATCCCCGTCTGAGACTCAACACTTTCAATGCTACCATCCCGGTTAAACCCGCGGCTGATCGCAATCTTTCTCCAGACTGCGGCACGCTTTTTTGCCGGCTTCTTTCGTAACAAAAGGTTTCGCCCCTTATCCGGGAGTGCAATTATCTTTCTTCTGTAGCCTTGCGCCGCGGCCAACTCTCGTGCTTGCGGACACGATGCTATAATCGACCTTTCCAGCATCTTCGAATCCCATTTCGTCTGGAGTGCGTTGCTTGAAGCAAGCGACAATGTTCATCGCCCTATTATTGGGGGCATTATTGCTGGTCGGATGCGGCGGTAATGGTAACACCACGAGTCAGTCTACCTACAACAATGGCTCGGGTGATCAACCTTACAAGCCCATAACACACCTCAGCCACCGCAGTCTTGTCTCAAACCTTTATACTGGGCAGCTCGAGGTGATGGAAACGACGAAGGACAAGCTGACCGCCTATACCTTTACCGTCGGCCGGCAACCAACGTATATGCAGTCTTCACCTGACGGTTGGTTGACGTTTATCAATAACAGCGGCAGCAATACTATCTCCTCGTTCGACAACTACCAGGAAACCGTGAAAGCGACCATCGAACTCAGCGGATGGACGGAGAGCTTTGTTACTTCGCAAAACAACAAGTTGGGCTATGCTGCCGTTTATAACTACTCGAACGGCACCTACCGAACTCCTGGTGCGATTCTCCCGTTCAACCCGACCGACGGCAGCTTAAACACGCAGATTCCATTTCCTAATGTGCGATACCTTGCCATGGATAGTGCCGAGAAGCATCTCCTGGCATTCACGGATGTGGATGATAACGCGCACTGGGTTGACCTGACCACCATCGATCCACTCACTTTGGTCCAAACTGTCTCCGTTCTTCCTCTGCCTGCAGGAACTCTCTCGCGTCCTGTAGCGGCGTTCTTCTCCTCGGACAGCACAAAGGCCTACATCCTTAGCTGTGGCGTAGAGTGTGGCGGGACCTCCGCCGCCAGTGTTACTGAAATCGATGTCACGATTCCCACCGCGGCCACGGTTGTCCGCCAGTGGACGGCTCCAACTCTTGGCGCGCGTCGCGGCCTCATCGATCTGACTGCCAATAAACTTTATGTAGCCGGTTCCGTCACCACCTCCACTTCCAATGACTGCCCATATACAGGCGCGGCTCCCGCCTGCACCGGTGTAAACAATGTGCAGGATGGTTTCTTCACGGTAATCGATCTCACCACGGGGATTGCGGGCACTCCTATCCGTATCGGCAACGGTGTCAAGCGTTGGATTCGCAATATCAATGGCAATTTCTGGGTCTCGTCAACAAATTGCGGTGTGCAGAGCTGTATCAGCCTGGTTAATCCAACGGCTGGGACGGCAAAGGTCCTCACCACCGCAAAAGGCGATGGCACTGGAATCTCGCTCTCTGCTAACAGTGGGAAGGTTTACACAATAGAGGGTGGAGAGCTCTATATTTACGATCAGAAGGGCAATACGATCAAGTCCGAATTCGACACTGACGTGAAGGGCCAGGCAAGCGACGTTCTCTACATTAATTAGCAGGATCGCAAAAATCCCCACACTGGACTTTCGCCTCTGCGCAGTCAGTGTGGGGATTTTCTTTTCAAACCAAAAATCTTTGGGTACCTCACCGTCGCCATCTTTTGGCTAAGGTGGGACAGTTGAACTTATCTTTAACTAGCACACACGAAAGATAAACCTTGTACAGCAGGAACCATTAAAACAGTCGCTCTTCAACAGTCTGTCAGTAATTGCAAGCCCGCAAGGGGCCGGTCCTTCCTTACTCTCCCACTAACAGCAACTTATGCGCCGCCGTCCCTTGGACAGTTTCTGGCTTAAATGGCAGCCGGAAGGTCGTTCCCCGATACCATGCTTCGAACTGATCGTTAAAGTAGGGGCTGAACAGATTTCCCGACTGCCCGTTCACAATGTTCAACGTGGATTGATCCAGATCCGCGAAGTCCGCGGTGAAGCGCTCCGAAGGCGCGAACTGTCCGCCCACCTGCTTTACTGTGACTCCGTTCCCGGATTGTGGCAGTCGGGCAGTCGAGGCAGACTTTCCAAACCAGGGCAATTTGCCGAAGATCGGATGCTTGATCTGCACCGAGGCGTAGTCGCCGTACTTCCAATTTGCGAGGTTCCGCGGAGCTTTGGGATCGTTAACCGCAGCCTCCACAGCCGCCGCCAGCAGCGCGTCCCAGCTCTGGTATTGTGCCGGCAACCAGCGCGGTGGCTGAAATGCGATTGTGTTTTCCAGCCACACGGTCTTCATGTACCACGCATACAGCTCCGTATCATCCTTAAGTTTGCTCTTCAGCAGAGTCTCGGTGAGCCACTGCCGAGCCCGTTGTTCAATCGCCGCTCCCGCCGAATCCATGCTGATCTTGCCGTCAAAACGTCGCAGAATTTCGGCAGCACTCCGCACGCGCGCGCTAGCTCCCGGAGTCTGATCGACCGCATACACCATCCGCTGAGCCATAAACTTATCCAGATTGCTCTGCACGTCCGTCTGCAGCGCGAGCATATCGTCAGCCGTAAATTTCTTGTTCTGCCGCAGCACGCGGTAAATGCGCTCTGTCCGGTAAGGCGACTCCCATTCCTTCGTAATCGAATACTTGTATCCATCGGTCGTGATTCGTCCGTTTGCCGTGGCAATAATTCCGGAAGGCGGGTTGTACGCGCTGGGCATTTCTTCAAACGGAACGTACCCAATCCACTCATGTGCGCTATCCGCTCCGCTCATCGGCAGCGTTCCATCGCCCGCCGCACGAATCGGAACTCGCCCCGTCGCCTGGTATCCGATATTTCCATCGACGTCGGCATATACCGCGTTCTGCCCTGGTCCGTTATAGCCCGCAAACGCGGCGCGGAACTGCTCCCAGTTCTGCGCCTTATTCACTGCGAAGAACGGCATATTCAGCCCTGTCTCGTAGATCGACCATTTCAAAGCAAGCTGCCGCCCCTCGCCCTTCAACTCTTTGGAAATAATCGGTCCATGGCGAGTCACCGCCACGTCCATCTCAACGTCGAGTCCGCGCTTCACACGGATTACCTCGTGCCGCACCTCCGGCTTCCGCCATCCTTCGGGAGTCTGATATTCCCCCTGTCCGTTGAAGTTCTCCACGAAGACGTCTTCCACGTCTGGCCCCACGTTTGTAAAGCCCCAGGCGATCCGCCGGTTGTGCCCCACCACCACCCACGGAGCTCCCGGCAGCGTCACTCCGGCCACGTCAAAATCGCCGCAGGTCAGGTGAGCCTCATACCAGGTGTTCGGAATGCGATGCGGTAGATGTATATCGTTTGAGAGCAGTGGCCGCCCGCTCTGGGTATGGGCTCCGCTGATCACCCACTCATTCGATCCTGCCCGCACCCGGTCCAGCATCCCCGGCACGGGAAGCCCCGGAAGTCCCGGCCAATCCAATTCAGCACGCCGATGCCGTCTTCTGGCAGAGTGCCTCACTCTTCGAGGCTTCACCTCTGTCTCTGCCACTGTTTTCACCGTTCGCTGCGCTGTGTCAGGAACTACCGCCGCCGGCTCGACATCATCAAGATCGTGTCCCGGAATAATGTCTCTCAGCGAGCTTTCCACATAAAGATCGCTGGTCAGTTCCGGTCCCAGCCGCGCCAGAACCTTCTCCTTATTCAAATCATCCTGATAGGTCCCGTGGTTCAGCATCTCCGCCATTGCGGTCGCAACCAGCATCGAATCCTCTGCTGTCCAGGCTCGCGGAAAATACCTCAGCACCCGCATCTCCAGAGGCAGCCCATAGTGATGCTGGTCTATGTATGCATTCACCCCGCGCGCGTAGGCCTCTAATTGTTGCCGTTCCTCAGGAGTGGCCTGCGCCAGCGACCGCCTTGCAACCTCGCGCAAACCCAGCGTCCTCTGTTCGCGGTCCAGCTTCACGTAATCCGAACCGAGAGCTGCCGCTAGCTCTCCCGCGGCATAGCGCCTGATCATGTCCATCTGCCACAGCCGGTCCTGTGCCGTCACAAAGCCCTGAGCAAAAAACAAATCGTCCAGCGTCTGAGCCGTAATGCTTGGAACTCCATGCGCGTCGCGCACCACCGTCACCGGTGCCGACACCCCCGTCAGGTGAACAGTTCCATCGAGCTTGGGTAAAGCCGCCCAGCCAGCCGCGCGGAACCAGAGAAAAGCGCCTCCAGCCAGCACCACTGCCGACAGAAGTACAGCCAACAAAATACGGGTCGCCAGCCGAAGTCGCGAGCCACGAGAAACCTGAGGGGGAAAGCTTGTGACGTAAGACATGATTGGTTCGATTGTACCCGTCACAACTGAGGAATTCTCAATCTTGCCGTGAAGAAGAATCTGCTTGGAAACCTCTGTGTCCACCTCTGCGCTTTTCTTGCCCGCTCCAAGCTCATAATTTATCCTTGTACTTTCAAGACAATAGAATCCGCAAGAGGTGCGTAATTGAATCACTGTAAGCATGGCGACCAACCTGGCGAAGGCTCCGGCATTGAGCGCGAACTGCATGACCCTATCTCAGACAAGCTCATAGCTCTGGACCCACTTGATCTCTCCAAAATCTCCACGGTTGACGACCTCGTCCGCGCCATGGGTAAGACTGCATTCACCGGCCGTCAGATTGGCCACGCCGCCGATGTGCTCGAAGCGATGGCCCGCGACAAGGAAGCCTTCGTCATCATGACCCTCAGCGGAGCGATGACCGTAGCCAAGCAGGGGCTTGTAATTTCCGATCTCATCGACGCCGGAATCGTCAAGGCTGTTGTCTCGACCGGAGCCCTCATGGCTCACGGCCTCGTCGAAGCCGCCGGAAAATCCCATTTTGTGTGGGATGAAAAGATGAACGACGTAGAGCTCTACGAGGCCGGTTACAACCGCGTCTACGACACTCTGGAGCCCGAGACCAATCTCAATTTTGTCGAAGGCATCGTCGCCCAGATCCTCGAATCCTGGGATGCCAGCGAGGTTATGTGTTCCTACAAGTTCACCAGCGCCATCGGCAAGTATCTCTCGGAGAACGCATCTGGACGCGGCATCCTGCGCTCGGCTTACGAGAAGGGAGTCGCGGTTTATATCCCTGCCTTCACCGATTCTGAAATGGGACTGGACGTAGCCCTGCACAACCGCAAGCGCGCCAAGCAGGGTAGGGAACTGATTCGCTTCGATCCCTTCCTCGACCTTAACCATTTTGCCGAAAAGAATCTTGAGCAGACCCGCCTTGGAATATTCACTATTGGCGGCGGAGTTCCGCGCAACTGGACCCAGCAGTTCGGTCCCTATATCGAGCTGCGCCATCGCCGCGGCGGAGAAGACATTCCTTTAAAGCGCTACCATTACGGACTCCGCATCTGCCCCGAGCCCGTTCATTGGGGCGGTCTCAGCGGTTCTCCCTACAGCGAAGCGATCTCCTGGGGCAAGTTCGTTCCCCCTGCCGAAGGCGGCCAGTTCGCTGAAGTATTCGACGACGCAACCGTAGCTCTCCCCCTGATTGCCGGGGCCGTCCTCGAACGACTCAAGAAGAAGTAGATTTTCTGTCTGTTTTCGGCATATCTGCGCTCCGGAGTTGGAAAACATCCAACTCCGGGCCAGCCGTCCGGCGCGACTCATTCCGAACTCTATCGGAAGCGAACTCAAAAATGCGTTTGCAACTCGGGAACCGGGTGGATGAGATGGTTAACGCCAATCATCGATCAGATACACGCCTTCACGGTTATACCCGATTTCATTTCCACGTTGCAGAGCCACGCCTTGAAGCTCTGTTCGGAATCCTTGTGCCATCATGGATCGGTAGGCTTGAATGCGACTGATGTTGACGCCCGCTATCAATTTGGAAGTACCTTTTGTTGCCCCGAGTTCTGCGCAATTTCTCAGGAGATTCTCGAAGTGTTTATCATCGGCAAAGCTGGATTTCAGCGCAGCGAATTTCAAGTAACAAACCCCGGTGCCCCCCTCCGACCTTGGACCACAGTGGCAAATGGCAAATCCCGCCAACTGCGACCCTTCCATAAGCAGAACCGTGTCTCCGATCTGCTGGTCGTCCACCGCACGGACTTCATGTTCAACATCCAGACCCGGATAAATCGAGTCGGTAACCTTGAAGCACTCCTTCAATATCGAAGCCTTATCAGCCGGAAGAAGAGCAGAAAACCGAAGCGCGTCCATTGCCTTACGTTCGCCCGCAATTGGTTTGGCCATTATCATTGTGAGGAACCGTGGCCAGAAATCAAACTTTTGATAGAGTGCAGCATGCTTGGGACTCTGCGCGAAAGTGAACAAGCCAGCATGGGTGACTTGCCACTCATGGAACAGCTCCATGGTCGGTGGAAGAAGCTTTCTCGCAATGCCGCAATCCCACAATGAGGGATGCACACTCAGAGGCCCGAAAAATCCCACACTGCCCCATTGCGTCACAATGTTCGACCCTACGATGTTTCCATTGAGTTCTGCACAGAGCGCAGTTTTCGGACTAGCCAGCCATCTGGTGTGAATGAAGTCGGAGTCACCAAAGCAAGTCTCCGGATTGGCGAGACCCAAAAACGTTCCAAACGCCACTCTGCAAATGCGGTCTGCAATGTCGAGGTCCGCTTCCTGCATCTGTCGAATCAAGACTTGACTGGTTTCAGCTTTAGATTTCTCTTTCACTGTTTCCATCTGGTGCGCTCCCTTCCTGCTTAACCAAGGTACCAGACCTGGTTTTATGGTTGATTTCCGAGTCCAAAACTCGGGATCCGGCTGGCTGAGGCGGTTAACGCCAATCATCGATCAGGTACACGCCTTCGCGGTTATACCCAACTTCATTTCTCCACTGCATGACCACGCCCTGAACCTCTGTTCGGAATCCTTGTGCCAGCAGAGACCGGTACGCTTGAATACGACTAACGTTGACGCCTGCCTTCAACTGGTAAGTACCTTTAAGTGCAACGAGTTGTCCGCAATTATTCAGGAGCTTCTCGAAGTGTCTATCATCGGCAAAGCTGGATTTCAGCGCAGCAAATTTCAAGTAACAGAGCCCGGTACCCCCTCCGACCGTGGACCACAGTGGCAAATGGCAAAGCCCGCCAACTGCGAGCCTTCCATAAGCAGAACCGTGTCCCCGATCTGCTGGTCGTCCACCGCACGGACTTCATGTTCAACATCCAGACCCGGATAAATCGAGTCTGTGACCTTAAAGCACTCCTTCAACATCGAAGCCTTATCAGCCGGAAGAAGGGTAGAAAATCGAAGCGCGTCCATCGCCTTACGTTCGCCCGCAATCGGCTTGCACATTGTCATCGTAAGGAAGCGTGGCCAGAAATCGAACTTCTGGTAGAGTGCAGAGTGCTTCGGACTGTGCGCGAAAGTGAACAAGCCAGCATAGGTGACCTGCCACTCATTGAATAGGTCCATAGTCGGTGCGAGAAGCTTCCTCGCTATGCCGCGGTCCCACAAAGAGGGATGCACGGTCAGTGGCCCGAAAAATCCCACACTGCCCCAGTGGTTTACAATGCACGACCCTACGACGCTTCCATTGAGTTCTGCACAGAGCGCACTTTTCGGACTAGCCAGCCACCGGGAGCGGACGCGGTCGGAGTCACCAAAGCAAGTCTCTGGATTGGCAAGACCGAAAAATGTGCCAAACGCCAGTCTATAAATACGGTCTGCAGTGTCGAGGTCTGCTTTCTGTATTTGTCGAATCAAGACTTGACCGCTTTCAGTTTTAGACATGTCTTTCAATGTTTCCAACTGTGCGCTCCTTTCCTGTTTGATCGATGCGAACGACCTGATTTTGTCCTATCAGTAAATGCACTGTTAGTTGAGCACTCAAAGCGATGCCGTAGTTTATCATCTCCGCTCGAATCTGCAGCCCGGACTCGCAGCAGCGCCCCGTGCGAATGCCACTGCCTCACAGATGTTGAAGTCAGCTTCCATTCTGATAAATAGATTTGGCCAGCATGGCGTTCAAGGGCCTTGGAAGTGGTGAAAAGCGAGCCAGAAGTCGAAGACGATCAGGATTGCGAATGGGCGCTTGGTGTGGGCTCCGGGGTAAATCTTCAAGCAGTTTGCGCAACTGTCTCCGTAAAAGAGAAAAAGCCCTGGAGAATTTCCAAGGCCTTTTTTTCAAGCGTAAATAGGTATTAATCCAAAATTAGGATCGCGGCTGCGATGGTCGTGGTCCACAGACCAGCTTTGTCTCCAATCGCGCTCTGCGTGATATTTGTCGTTCGCACAATTTTGTTAGACAAACGATAAACTTCCTTCTTCTCGTCCCAGCTTTTGTCCGGATCAAACTCCACATTTAGGGTAGTGGCGAGCATTTCTGCCGCCAACTCTTCCGCGTAATCGCCGGCGATCTGGTCGGTTTCGCCAAAACTGTGATGTTCGCTCAAATAGCCGTATGTTTTGCTATCAGCAGGCAGTGCGAGGCCGATGCTCGACGCCACCAGACGGTGAGGTTCCCGGGTGGAATTCTCGGCGACTACGGCGAAGACAACCTCGCCCGGGCTCAAATATTCTTGTCCCTGCGCACGTGTAACCAGCTTGCAGTTAGGCGGGAAAATAGAAGAAACGCGTACTAGGTTTTGCGCGGCAATTCCCGCGTCGCGCAACGCGAGTTCGAATGAGGTCAGGCGCTCTTTGTGCTTTCCCACGCCTTTGGTGAGAAAGATGCGCTTGGGGACCATGTCTTTGGCCAATTCTTAGTTACTCCTATGACGAAACCCTACGACCAAGCCAGAACGGGTTTGGCCGGCACTTTGAAATTAAATGATTATTAGGTGAGGTGCAATCGGCAATTCCAGCTATTTCCATCATTAAAGAATTCATGAAAGCAATAAGCGAATCTGGCCCGAACTATCTAGCTTGAAATTCCGAGTGACGGCTATTTGCGCCCGGTCTGCGGAGCTTTCAATCGGACCGCAATATCGATAAAAGCCAGCGCGGCTCGACTCAGGGCCTTGTCTTTTCGGAAGACAAGTGCCATATCCCGGCGAATCTGGACATCCGCCACCTTTATGAGAGCCAAGGTCCCCAGGCGCAGCTCTCCAAGGGCGGTCGAGTGTGCGCAAAATCCGATACCCACTCCGGCCGAGACGAAGCGTTTCAGCAGTTCGCTGGAATCCAGTTCCATGCTGACGTTCGGTTTCATGTTCCGGTCTTCGAACATATGGTCGATACTGTCGCGGGTGCGCCCCATCTTTGGCAGCAAAAGCGGATAGTCGGCAATCTGTGTGACCTTGATTTCCTTGAATTGCGCCAGTGCATGATCGGGCGACGTGATCAAAACCAGTTCGTCTTTATGGATTGGCACGGATGTAATTCGCCTGTCGGCGATCGGCATTGCCGCAACACCAAAATCAGCCGAATTGTCGATGATGGACTCCAGTACCTCGCGAGATTCCGAGCGTTTTACTGTGATTCCGACGTCGGGGTAGCTGCGCTTGAACTCCGCAAAAACCTCAGGAAGGATATGCAGGCAACTGCCTTCGTTGGCGGCCACGACAATCTCGCCGCCGGGTACGCGATCTGCTTCAGCCACCGAGGCCAGAGCCACACGTTTTGCTTCCAGTGCGCTTTCCACGTAGTTAAGAAAGATCTTTCCTGCGGCGGTAACGGAAACCTTTCCTCCCGTGCGGTCCAGCAACCTGGCTCCAACTTCCTCTTCCATTGAGCGAATTTGGGCGGAAATTGCGGGTTGCGTGCGGAACCGCCGTTCGGCGGCGCGTGAAAAGCTCAGGTTTCGCGCCACTTCCAGGAACGTTTCTAGTTGGTCGAAGTCCATGTCTGTTTCACTCGAAATCCGGAGGCAATCTCGTGGAAGATCCGAACATCGTCACTTCGATTCATTGCGCAATTCGAAATGCCGATTGCAGTCGTAGCTAAGGACGTCTGAAATGTACTAAGCTTCAATGGTCTTTTTTTTCTGGAACTTAGTCCAGCAAAAACTACGCCTGAGTCGTTATCATACTCGCGTCGTACTTGCAGCGGTATTAAGAGGATCAAGTAAATGCGATCGTCCAATGAAGTTACACCCTCCGTTGTTTTGGAGTTTGCCCGCGAGCAGGGTGTCCAGGTGGTTGATTTGCGCTTCAGCGACCTTCACGGCCTGTGGCACCATATTTCCTATCCCATTGCCCAGTTGACCATCAATTCTTTTCGCGATGGATTCGGGATAGACGGTTCTTCGATTCGGGGATGGGCTGCCATACATGAGAGCGACATGCTGCTCATTCCGGACCCCTCCACACACGTGATGGACCCGTTCGTGGAAATTCCGACCATGGCAATGATCGCCGATGTCATCGACCCGGTGACGCGCCAGCGTTACGACAGGGACCCGCGGTACATCGCCACCAAGGCCGAGATGTACTTGGCCTCTTCTGGACTGGCGGATGAAGCGATGTTCGGAGCCGAGGCGCAGTTTTTCATCTTTGATAACGTCAGCTTTGACCAGAGTGCGAACCAGGGGTTCTACTACATCGACGCTGATGAAGGGCGCTGGAATTCCGCGCGCAGGGAAAACAATCTCGGATATCGCCCTCGCTATGGCGAAGGATACTTCCCGGTTTCTCCTACCGACCACCACCACGACCTGCGCACGGAGATGCTGTTAATGATGCAGGAATGCGGTCTTGACGTGGAGTGCCATCACCACCAGGTCGCCAGCGGTGGACAGGGTGAGATCGACCTGCATTACGCTCCGCTGCTGCGTGCAGCAGACGCAATGATGCTCTACAAGTACGTGGTCCGCAACGTAGCCCGGCAGCACGGAAAGACAGCAACCTTCATGCCCAAGCCGCTCTTTGGCGATAACGGCAACAGCATGCACACGCACCAGTCACTCTGGAAAGAGGGCAAGCCGCTGTTCTTTGGCGACGGCTATGCAGGTCTTTCGGATATTGCATTGTGGTATATCGGAGGTCTGATCAAACACGGTCCCGCACTGGCTGCACTGACGGCGCCGACAACCAACAGTTACAAGCGGCTCTCGGCCGGACTGGATGCTCCGGTCAATTTGGCTTATTCGCGCCGTAACCGCTCGGCAGCATGCAGAATCCCACTGTACTCTTCCGCGCCGGAAGCAAAACGCGTCGAGTACAGGCCGCCCGATCCCAGTTGCAATCCGTACATTGCGTTCTCGGCAATGTTGATGGCCGGTCTGGACGGCATCGAGAATCGCATCGATCCCGGATCGCCACTGGATAAGGACATCTACGACCTGGGTCCGGAGGAGCTGCAGAAAGTGCCATCGATCCCGGCATCTCTGGAAGGCGCGCTGGATGAACTCTCGGTGGACTACCAGTTCCTCTTGAAAGGGGATGTCTTTACCGAAGATCTGTTGGAGACCTATATCGCCTACAAGCGGGAGAAGGAAGTGAATGCACTGCGCCTGCGACCGCACCCGCATGAATTTACGATGTACTACGACATTTAACAGAGCGCGGGTGGCCCACTCAACGTTCTGTTCGTTGAGTGGGGTCGTTCAATTGCGATTGTAGCAACACTAAGTTCGAACTTGTTGCTCGACCGAAACTCCCCCACTCAAGCCCAACCGCGGGGCTTGAATGGGCCACCCGCCACCGGAGACGAGATGTTGCAGAATCCGCAGCGCCCTGACTGGCTACTAGTCTGGAGCAGACTGGGGAATGCCGCGACCTCTAAAATCTGGAGCCGGGTGCCCAGGTTCGCGCCTGTAGTTGGGCGCTAACTTGGGATGCGAACTGTTTTGCCAACTGTCCTTGATTTCTTCTTGGTGGCCGTCTTCAACCCGGGGCGGCCATCTGCTATTCTTCGGGCAAGATTTCCTGAGGGAACTGAGTGACTGGGCCCGATCCAAATGCGCGCGGGAACGCCGCACCCTCCCCACTTGCGGGGAATGGTGCAGCGCGCTACCAGAGGGTTTGCGAGCTGCTTTCTGCCGATGCGGCTTCCCGATTGCCCCATCTTCTTGAAGAGGCGGGCGATCCCGAACAGGCTTTGCTGCTGCTTCAGCTTCTGCTGGAGCAGCGCCGTGGCGAGGCGCTTGCCGCCTTCGAATCCAGCGCGCTGGCGCTGCGTTCCTGCGTAGCCCTTTTCGGAGCCAGCCATTGGCTGGGCCAGACACTTCTGCAAAATCCCGACTTGCTGCAACTTTTTGCGCGGCCTATGGGGCTTGCGTTTTCGCGCACGATTGAAGATTTCAGTGAGCAGTTGGCGCGGCTCCGCTTGCGTTCGATTGACACGGCACTGCCCGTGCTTCTGGCGCGATTCAAGCGGCGCGAGTACGTCCGGATATTTGTCCGCGAGTTGCTTGGGCTGGCGCCCCTGGCGGAAATTACCGCCGAAATCTCAGCGCTTTCCGATGCTTTGATCGAGCGGGCGCTGACCTTCTGCGAGACTGAACTTCGCCGGGAATACCAGGGCTGGCCCCAACTCCGCTCCGCTCGAGGACGCGTCCATCCGGCGCGCTTCGCGGTCCTGTCGCTCGGAAAACTGGGCGGCAACGAGCTGAATTACAGTTCAGATGTCGACCTTCTTTATATACGCGACGATGGGGAGGACGCGGGCGCAATTTCTGTCTCCGGGCGTGAGTTCTTCACGCGACTGGCCCAGCAAATGACCTCCGTTCTCTCGGACGTGAACGCCGAAGGCCAGGTATTCCGGGTCGATCTGCGTCTTCGTCCTCAGGGCGCAAGCGGAGAAATGGTGGTCGGTTGCTCTCAAGCTCTGCGCTATTACAGCAGCGTGGCTCAGGACTGGGAGTTGCAAGCGCTTTTGAAAGTACGTTTCAGTGCTGGCGACCGCTCGCTCGCTCGCGACTTTATCGAGCAGGAGCAGAATTTGATTTACTGCAAACAGCTCAGCCTCTCCGCGGTCCAGACTGCGGCTCGTTCACTGGAACGAATTCAGAGCGGTGCTATTCGCAGGAATACCCGCGAGGTGGATGTAAAGAACGGGGCGGGCGGCCTTCGGGAAATTGAGTTCGTGGTCCAGTGTTTGCAGAGAGTTCACGGCGGAGGAGAGCCGTGGCTGCGCTCGAGCGGTACCTTGCTGGCTCTGCAAAAACTGCATGACAAAGGGCATATCGGCGACGCGGAGTTTCGCGAACTGTTTGGGACGTACGGGCTCTTACGAAAAATCGAACATCGTTTGCAGTGTCGCCAGGGTGTGCAGACGCATCGCCTTCCGCGAACGGCGAACGAACAGGCTGCGCTTTTCCGGTCGCTGGGCGAAGGAAAAATCGGGAGCGTGCAGGAACTGCAGGCTATCATGCAGTCCTGCAGCGACCTCTGTGCGCGTGTGCTCCGTCTGGAAGCGGACGAGGGAAAGGTCATTACGGCGCGATCCGTCAGTCTGGGTGCGCCCGGGGCGGAGCTGCTGATAGGGGAACTGGCTGCACGCTCCGCGCGGTTGGCTGAGGCGTTTACGGCAGATGTTGGTGACCGGACACTTCGGAATCTCCGGAGGTTTCTGGCCGCCGCTTCCACCGGAGAGGAGCGCGTGCGAGCGACGCTTGCCAATGTGCATTGGATCGAACGCGCTCTGCCCGTCTTCGCGCAGAGCGCGCTGGCTACAGATATCCTGACTCGTCATCCGGAGGACATAGTTGCTCTCTTTAGCCGGTGCGATTGGGAGCGGGGAAGTTCAATTTCCGATCGGCTTCGCATTGAGTCGCGCCGCTGCACTCTGCGTTCAGTGGGTCGCACGCTCCTGGAGAGAGTGCCGGTGTGGGAGATCCTGCACAGCTATTCGAATCGCTTCGACGAAATTTTGCAGCAGGCGCTGAGTGCCGCGGATGCGCCTGCTGGTTTCGCTGTTTTTGCCGTAGGACGTCTTGGCACATGCGAGCTCGACGTGCTGTCAGACGTTGATCTGGTGTTCTTCCGAGACACTGAATGCAATGCAGACGAGGCCGAGAAGTGCGCGCACGCGTTGGTTGCCATGCTTTCGGGTTATACGCGAGAGGGGGCAGTGGTTGCGGTGGACATCAGGCTGCGGCCGCATGGTAACGAGGGTGAGCTTGTAGTTTCCGCGCGGCAACTAATGCAGTATTTCGAAAATGAAGCGAAAGCTTGGGAAGCGCTGGCATTCGGTAAGCTTCGGTTCATCGCCGGAGCGGAGCGCCTTGGAGAAGATGTGACAGCAATGCTTTGTGATATCCGGAAACGCTTTGCATCGACGCCGGAGTTCGTTCCAGAACTACGAGCAATGCGTAAGCGCATCGCGGATTCGGGTAATGAGGACAGCTTTAAGACGGGGGCCGGAGGGCTTTACGATGTCGATTTTCTGGCGGGGCTACTAGAAGCACAAGCCGCTCTGTCCGCTGCAGGAAAGCAGCTTCCTATACGCTTGGAGGCGCTGGTCGAAAGGGAATTGCTCTCGCCGGAGCAGGGGAACAACTTGCTTCGCGCAGTCGAACTGTTCCGTCGCGTGGAACATACAATAAGGGTTGTGGAGGGGCGTTCCCGGACATTCTTGCCGAAGAGCGATGTATTGCGAAAAAGTGTCGAGAAGATAATCGGACATTCCAATCTGGAAGGAGAGCTGCGTACGGAGATGCTGTGTGTGCGCGGAATTTTCGAATCTCGCTTCCGTAATTGAAGTGCGGCTCTCGACAATGGTAGTCTCAGATATTCGGTGCAGAGCGCTTGGACACTGTAGACCTTCTGCGATGGCAGCATGTGGGGTGCCTGCTGTTGCGGTCTCGGTGGCGCTCGCCTGAGCGCAAGGACAATTTCAGATACACCCCATGCGTTTATTTCTTTGGAGGGTTAAATGGCGGCTTCCTACAATGGAGTTCCGCTTCCGGCCAACGGCCGTGCGGTTGAGTTTGTAAATGGAAAGTTTATAGTTCCGGATAATCCGATTATTCCGTTCATCGAGGGTGATGGAACAGGACGCGATATCTGGAAGGCTGCAGTGCGCGTGGTGGATGCAGCGGTTGAACACGCATACGGCGGAAAGCGCCGCATCGCGTGGTATGAAGTGTTCGCGGGAGAGAAGGCGAAGGAGATGTTTGGAAGCTGGCTTCCCGACGATACTGTGAACGCCTTCCGTGATCTGCGAATCGGAATCAAAGGACCACTGACCACTCCCGTCGGCGGCGGCATTCGATCTCTGAATGTGGCGCTGCGCCAGATGCTGGATCTCTACGCCTGCGTGCGTCCCGTGAAGTATTACAACGGCATTCCTTCGCCGGTTAAACACCCGGAACACATGAACATAGTGATCTTCCGCGAAAATACCGAGGACGTCTATGCCGGGATCGAGTGGAAAGAGGGAACACCTGAGTGTAAGAAACTCATCGATTATCTGAACACTGTAATGCTGGCAGGCAGCAAGAAGCAGATTCGCGCCGACTCCGGCATCGGCATCAAGCCAATGTCAATAACGGGAACCAAGCGACTGGTGCGCATGGCGATAGAGTTTGCACTGAAAAACAAGCGTCCAAGCGTGACCCTGGTACACAAGGGAAATATACAGAAGTACACCGAGGGCGCTTTCCGCGAATGGGGCTACGAAGTTGCCACGCAGGAGTTCCGGGCCGAAACCGTAACCGAGCGCGAGAGCTGGATCCTGGGCAACAAGGACAACGACCCGAACCTCACCATCGAAGAAAATGCGTTCCTTATTGAACCCGGCCTGGAGCACGCGCAAGAGGATTTTCGGCAGAGCGTTTATGCGGAAGTAAGAAACGTGCTTGATTCGATCTACCTCACGCACGGTAACGGGCTGTGGAGGTCAAAGCTACTGATCAATGACCGTATCGCCGACTCGATATTCCAGCAGGTCGTTACTCGCGCAAATGAGTATTCCGTACTGGCCACGCCTAATCTGAATGGGGACTACATCTCCGACGCGTGCGCGGCACAGGTGGGCGGTTTGGGGATTGCGCCTGGCGCCAACATCGGAACTGAGCACGCAATTTTCGAAGCGACTCATGGCACCGCACCGAAATATGCGGATAAGGACGTAATCAATCCCGGCTCCGTTATCCTGTCGGCAGTCATGATGCTGGAATTCATGGGCTGGACCGAAGCGGCCGCGCTGGTTGATAACAGCATGGAGCTCACGATCGAACAGAAGCGTGTGACGTATGATTTCGAGCGTTTGATGAAGGGCGCAACCAAGCTGCGTACCAGTGAATTTGCCAACGCTGTTATAGAGAACATGGCGGCAACTGCAACTAGTGTGCAATAATCTCTGGCAGCCTTGGAAAACACTGACTGTCCAGTGCCCCGTGTCTTTTTAACGTGGTTCATAGCGACGCCCTACTGGCATTGAAAGGAAAGAAATGCGCAAGAAGGTATCTATTGTTGGAGCAGGAAACGTTGGTGCAACGGCTGCTCATTGGATCGCCTCGAAGGAATTGGCCGATGTCGTTCTGGTCGACATCATGGAGGGAATTCCTCAAGGAAAGGCGCTCGATCTGTTGGAGGCCATGCCGGTTGCCAAGCAGGATTGTGCAATCACAGGCACTAATGACTACGCCGATACCGCAGATTCCGACATCGTTGTTATCACCGCTGGTATTCCGCGCAAGCCGGGAATGAGCCGCGATGATCTGCTGAGTACGAATTACAAGATCATGACGGACGTTGTTGGCAAGGTCGTGAAGTACTCGCCCAACTGCATCATTATTGTAGTCAGCAATCCTCTGGATGCCATGGCGCAGGCCGCGTATAAACTGAGCGGCTTTCCGCGTAATCGCGTCATCGGTATGGCAGGCGTGTTGGATTCGGCCCGCTTCCGTACATTCATCGCGCAGGCACTTAATGTAAGCGTAGAGAACGTCACCGCATTTGTGCTCGGCGGCCATGGCGATACCATGGTTCCTCTCCCCCGCTACTCTACTGTTGCCGGCATCCCCATCACTGAATTGTTCGAACCAGCCAAGCTGGAAGCGCTGGTTCAGCGTACCCGCGACGGCGGCGCCGAAATCGTGAAGCACCTGAAGACTGGCAGCGCCTTCTATGCTCCTTCGGCCTCCGCAGTGGAGATGGTGGAAGCGATTCTGAAGGACAAGAAGAAGATTCTGCCTTGCGCCGCATACCTCGAGGGCGAGTATGGAATCAACGGCCTATTTGTAGGCGTGCCAGTGAAACTGGGCTCCGCCGGTTTGGAAAACATTATCGAAATCAAGCTGACCGCGGACGAGCAGGCTGCCCTCAATAAGAGCGCCGACGCCGTGAAAGAGTTGATCACGGTCATCGGTCTGTAATTTAGGCTGTGTAAGAAGAAACCCCGAGGCTTCGGCCCCGGGGTTTAATTTGTTTCCAAATCGCGCTACTTAATGCGTTCAATGGTGACGCTTTCCAGAACTACGTCGGTTAGCGGGCGGTCCATTGCACTGCTTGGCACGGTGCTGATTTTGTTAACCACATCTTGTCCCTCGATAACTTCACCGAAGATTGTGTGATTGCCAGTCAGCCACAGTGTTGGCGCAACGGTAATGAAGAATTGCGAGCCGTTCGTATTAGGTCCGGCGTTAGCCATCGCGAGCTTGCCAGGCTTGTCAAACTTATGGGGTGAGCCCTGGGTTTCATCTTTGAAGGCGTAACCCGGCCCGCCCGTTCCTGTGCCGCTGGGGTCTCCGCCCTGAATCATGAATTCGGGAATTACACGGTGAAAGATAGTCCCGTTGTAAAGGGACCCGGGACCCTTCTTCCCGCTTACGTTGTCCTTCCACTTGCGCGTGCCTTCGGCAAGCTCCACAAAATTATCAACCGTTCTTGGCGCTTCCTTCTCAAACAGGCGGCAGACAATGGTGCCCTGGTTGGTGAGTAAGGTTGCATATACACCTGGTGTACGTTCGGCCATACTGGCTCCTTGCTGGGAATATCTGACTAGTCAGACTAACAGAAATAGCTTAGCTGTTTCGAGAGCCTGCGACACGCGGGCAAGCCACACGCATCGCAGGAATTCGAAAACACTTAGTGTGCGTAGGATTTCTTCACAGGCGCTTTCGCCGCAGTTCCCTCATCGATCTTGATGTGCCTGATGATGATCGGGGTATTGGGCTTGTCGTTGGCATTGCGGGGCTGGCGGGCGATCTTCTTCACAAGTTGTACGCTGGGCTCATCGCACTGACCGAAGATGGTGTAGTTGCCATTCAGATGAGGATAGGCCTTCTCAGTAATGAAGAACTGAGAGCCATTCGTATCCGGTCCTGCGTTGGCGTAGGCGAGGCGACCAGGTTGGTCAAATTTGAGATCGGAATGCGTCTCGTTCTTAAATCGGAAGCCAATCTCGCCTGCACCGGTTCCGGCCGGATCACCGCCTTGGATCATGAAATCTGGAATCACGCGATGAAAGGTCGTGTTGTCATAGAGCGGCACGCCGTGTTCCTTCTTGCCCGTCTTAGGATTAGTCCAGTCCTTTGTGCCTTTGGCGAGACCGATGAAATTCGCTGTGCCGATAGGGGCTGCTTTTGGAAAGAGAACACAATGCAGATCGCCCATGCTGGTTTGAATGATGGCAACGGGTTGCTCCTTAGTGCCCGGTTGCGCTGCTTGTGCGGTTGCACTCAAGGCCAGTATCAGCAGGCCAGTTGCGGTCAGTAGTTTGCGCATAAATAAATCTTCCTCCGTGACAGATTTTATTTCGATCAGGAGCCGGCAACTTCAGGTCGCCGGTCCGGGTCTTGTCCGCTTTGTATGTGACGCGAGATCTGCTCGACTGCTCCAAAAACACGAAGCACGTTTCGGCCAAGAATCTGATACAGGTCTGCGGTACTGTAACCGCGCCATGCGAGTGCAGCGGTAATCTTTGGGAGGTCTTGCACGCCATCTATTCCCTGCGGCAGACACTCCACTCCATCGAAATCCGAGCCTATGCCGACGTGATTCACACCTGCGACCTCTATCATATGTTCGAAATGATCAATCAGCGCACTGAGCGGAGGGCGCGGTACCTCAGCTTCCTTCATGGCCATCAGCTTCTTCAATTCAGCCCTGGATCTTGGAGTCTTCGGTCCGTGCCAGAGCTTAATAGCCCGTTTTGATTCGGCGGGATGCGCCTCCTCAAATGCTTTCGATTTCGCAATAAATTCGTCACTGATGAACCCGCAGTTAAAGTTTACCTGGGCCACACCGCCGTTCCTTGCAAGCGCAATCAGCATATCATCGGTCAGGTTACGGGGATGATTCGTGATTGCACGCGATCCACTATGGGAGGCGATCACCGGGGCGTGGCTTAATGTCACCGCGTCGAAAAATGAGCGGTCACTGACATGCGACACATCGACCATCATGCCGAGCCGATTCATTTCGCGCACGACTTCACGGCCGAAATCGCTCAGTCCACGGTCATCAGGCTTGCCATCCTGGTCGAGCTTCAGATCTCCTGAGGACTGGCCCAGTTCGTTAGAGTTCATCCAGGTCAGCGTCATATAGCGAGCGCCAAGGCGATAGAAGTTACGGAGTACCCGAATGCTACCCTCGATGGCATGGCCGCCCTCGATGCCGATCAGTGCGGCAATGCGCTTATGCGGCCCGCTCCGGGCCAACAAAATATCCCTTACCGAGTACGCCATCACCAGGTCATTGGGATGGTTTTGCGCTATCTCATGCACGGAATCGATCATGTCCAGAGCGCGTCGCGTGAAGTGGCCCTTATACCGCACCGGATCGACACAGATTGCGAAGAATTCAGCGCCGAGATTGCACGCACGAGCTTTTGCGAAATCCCAATGGCCCTTCCCCGCGTCCTTCTCAGGATCGAAGGACTCATCAACAAAGCGTCCTGCTGTGTCGGCGTGAGTGTCTATTACGATCGCGGTGTTGTGAATTGCGCGGACGTTTGGTACAGGATGTATCTTGTGGGTGTCCATTTCGAACTCTTTACTGCACTCCTCAATCGAGGAATTGCCGAGTGCGCGGCAGCAGAGTTGTTCTATCAGCAAGGTAAGAGAACTCGGTGGCTCGTCTTACCTCCATCAGCTTGTCCAGAATATACCGAAGCAATTCCTGTTGCTATGGGATGCACCAAAAGGAGAACGCCCGGGCAAATGTCCCGGACGTTCTGAAAATGTGGGGCGGAGAATTAACGGGGAGCTTCGGAATCCGCCAAATTCGTGCGGTACTCGTCGTAGCGGCTGCTGACCATAATGTGATAGCAGGCCTGACGACGCTCCTCAGCCGCTTCCACCAACCCGAGTTGCTGCAGCTTTAAAACGTATCGGTCAAACCAGGCACGCTGCTTGCGCGACATCGGGCCTTTACCGATATCAACCGTAAGTCCCGCGAGATGCGAGGATGCAGTGTCGCCATAAATGGGAGCAGCGTTGCGGTTCCAGAGCTGGAGGCGAGCTTGCTGGTCCACCGTGCGTACTGCGGATGTCACCTGGATGGGCTGGTGAAACTGCTGGTAGAAGGCCTCGCTCAAATCCTCAAGAAAAGCACGGGTCCACGGACGGCAGAATCGCCGATTAAATTCGAGATTCGAAGCAAGCCGTAAAGATTTGGATTCGTGGATGTTTACCAGTTCTCCGCGCAATTCGAGTTCTTCCAATTCCTGGTCATTATTGATGCGCGTGAGTTTCAGACGGTCGATCTCTTCATTCTGCCGCAGCATCGAATCGTGCGAGCCGCGCAAAACTGGATTCCAGCGTGCCACGTGAGTTCGAGTGCGGTGAAGCGAACGTCTTGGTGTGCGGTACCGGCCATGGATTGAGGCGCCAAAAGCAAAAGGTATGCCCAGCATAAAAACAAAAATGAGTGTGGCAGAGATTCGACGCATCATTGGTGAGCGGTGCGGCTCCTGTGGTTGTGATGTTGATCTTCTAACCAGTGTAACCCGACGCCTCTGATTTTTAGCTCAGGTAATTTACGGAGAGCGATAACTCCCAATAGCTCGGAACATAAATGTGCAACAGGAAAATGCGCGTGGAGGACGATTCCACGCGCATTTCGACTGCTGTCGGTGTGCGAAAGGCTAAGTACGGAAGAAGTCGAGAATGGCTTTTTTCATTACATCGCCACCGACATCGCTGATCGATTTTGTCAGAGGGATGTCTTTGGGGCAGATTTCGACACAGTTCTGTGCGTAAGCGCACTCCTGAATACCGCCATCTCCCATCAGGGCTTTCAATCGCTCATCTTTCAGCACCTTGCCCGTGGGATGCATGTTAAACAGGCGAGCCTGGGCTATCGTGGCCGCCCCGACGAATCCTGTGCTCTCGTTGAACTGCGGACAGGCCTCCATGCAGCAACAGCAACTCATACAAGTGGATAGTTCATAAGCCTGTTCCTGCACCTGCGGCAGCACCCTGGGGCCTTCGCCGAGCGCATAGGTTCCGTCGATAGGAATCCATGCCTTAATGGCCTTCAAATTTTCAAACAGCACCGAGCGGTCCACCTGAAGGTCGCGAATGACCGGAAACTTGGAAAACGGCTCAATCGTCAGCGGTTGTTCCAGGTTGTCCACCAGGGCGGAGCAGGCCATACGCGCCTTGCCATTGATCAGCATCGCGCAGGAGCCGCAAACCTCCTCCAGACAATTGGAGTCGTAATTTATCGGCGTTGTTGGCTTGCCTTCGCGGGTAACTGGATTCTCCGCAATATCCATAAACAACGAGATCACATTCAAGCCAGGCCTCCATGCCAGCTCGAACTCTTCCCAGTAGGGCTCGCTGGTGGGAGTTGCCTGACGCTTGACTTTGAACAGTACGCTCTTATTCGCCATGAGTTTTCTAGACCTTTTCGCTGCCGCTTTGTTGGAAGTGGACAGCCGTCTCGTTTCTACTTGGAGTCGTAACGGCGCGGACGCGGCGGAATGAGTGACGTGTCCACCGGCTCCCATTCGAAGCGAGGCTCATCGGCATCAGGTGCGAAAAATGCCTTGGTTGTTTTCAGAAAATTCGCGTCATCGCGATCAGGGAACTCTGGCTTGTAATGCGACCCGCGCGATTCATCCCGCAGAAGCGCCCCCTGCGTCATTACCCGGGCAAGCTGCAGCATATTGTAGAGCTGCCGGGTGAACATGAAAGACTGGTTGGACCACATCGACTTGTCGCTCAAGTTGACGTTTCTGTAGCGTTGCAGAAGTTCCACAAGTTTGACGTCAGTCTCCTGCAGTTTCTCGTTGTAGCGCGTCACAGTTACATTGGCCGACATTACCGCGCCCAGTTCGCGCCAGAGCTTGAAAGGATTCTCCGTTCCCTGATTGCTGAGTAACCGGGTGTTGGCCTCCATCTGGCGCTTTTTTTCGTCCTCGAAAGAATGCGCAACATTCGCTGGAGCGGCCGCGAGATTCTGGGCATAGTTCACGGAATGTGGCCCGGCAATGAATCCCGCATAGATGCAGCTCAGCAGCGAGTTTGCCCCAAGGCGATTCGCGCCATGGATTGAATAGTCGCACTCGCCGATGGCATACAAACCCGTGATGTTCGTCATCTGGTCGTTATCCACCCAGAGTCCTCCCATGGTGTAGTGCATGCCGGGGAAAATTTTCATTGGAACTTCGTGGGGATCATCGCCCACAAATTTCTCGTATATATCGAGAATCCCGCCGAGTTTACGGTCCAGGGTGGCCCGATCAATATGGGAAAGATCCAGATAAACCATCGGCATTCCCTGCACGCCCAAGCCGTGGTCGTGAACCACTTTGTGAATCGCGCGGGTGGCGATGTCGCGCGGCACAAGATTGCCGTACTTCGGATACCAATCTTCAAGGAAGTACCAGCGATCCTCTTCCGGAACCTGCTTTCCTGGGCGGGTCTCGTTTGGGTCCTTGGGAACCCAGACGCGCCCGCCTTCACCACGGGCTGACTCGGACATGAGTCGCAGCTTATCTTCACCGGGGATGCAGGTAGGGTGTACCTGGATCATTTCGCCATTTGCGTAGGCCACGCCCTGTTGATACAACGCGCCCTGCGACGAGCCAGTGCAGACCACCGAGTTCGTGGACTTGCCAAAGATTGCGCCCACTCCGCCAGTGGCCATAATGACGGCGGCAGCAGGGAAGGTGACGACCTCCATCGAACGCAGATCCATGGCGCAGATTCCACGGCACACGCGTTGTGGGTCAATGACAGCAGAAAGGAACTCCCAGTACTCATATTTTTTGACTTTACCTTCGGCTTCAAAACGGCGGACTTGTTCGTCCAGTGCATACAGCATCTGCTGGCCCGTTGTGGCTCCGGCAAACGCCGTACGATGAAAGAGCGTGCCACCGAAGCGGCGGAAATCCAGCAGTCCCTCGGCGGTGCGGTTGAAGGGAACGCCCATGCGATCCAGCAGGTCGATTATCCCAGGGCCCATCTCACACATTTGTTTGACGGGGAGCTGGTTGGCCAGGAAGTCGCCGCCAAATACCGTGTCATCGAAGTGGGCCCAGCTGGAGTCTCCTTCGCCCTTGAGGTTCTTAGCAGAGTTGATGCCGCCCTGTGCGCACACCGAGTGCGAGCGCTTCACCGGCACAATCGAAAACAGATCAACGTGCGCGCCCAATTCCGCAACTTTAATTGCGGCGGATAGCCCTGCGAGCCCTCCGCCAACGATGATGATTCTTGGAGTCGCTGCTGCCATAAAGTCTCTCTCGGCCCGGTCTATCTCGCCCGGCTGCTGGGAATACTGTGAGGAATAGCCCGACTCTGTTCTGCGGGAGCCGCACTCTCGGCAGGCTGATCCCATGCCGGATTACGCTGCTGCTTCGGGAACTTGGCCACGAAGGAATAAATTGAAATAAGACCTATGATCACGAGCAGGACCGAAAGAGCAATTCCGGCCAGCTGCGCGCGCTTCTGTGCCTTATCTCCAGTCACGATGCCCCACTTGGCTGCAAATAGGAAAACTCCGTAGCCGAAATGCCAGGAGGCCGCGATTACACCCACTACGTAGACCCCTAATGCCAACGGATGTGAAAGCTCGTTCTGCACCTTCCAAAACGCCGCATCGTAATGATCCACGAGGTGAACACCGGCAAAACGCATATACCAAATGTGATAGGTCACATAGGCAAAGACGATTAATCCGGTATAGCGCTGTACCGTGTAGTACCAGTTGCCTGTCCAGGGATAGTCGATAACATTGTTTTCCCCGCGCCACCAGATGTAGACACCGTAAATGCCGTGAAAAGCCAGTGGGAGAAAGATTCCGAAGATCTCCAGCCATAGCCGGAAGGGAAGCCCGGTCAGCAATTTCACCTGCGAGTTATAGGCAGCAACACCGTTTATGGCTTCCGAATTCGAGATGAAATGTTCCAGAAGAAACAAACCTACTGGAACAATGCCTGTCAGCGAATGAAGGCGACGCAATAGAAAGGATTTGCCGGTACCCGCCCGCAGGGGGGCGACCCCTTTAGAGGCTGTATTACGTGCTGATTGAGCGGTAGAGACCACGATATCTCCTTGAACTCAGGGAGGTCGCACGAATTTAGCAACTACAGTTTTCGTGCGAAAACGAGTCAACGGCACCCTGAAAGTCCCACACAGACTTCAGGTCTACGCAACGACCGCGGATAATACCTTGTCTCCGACGTTCCTGTCCACTCGATCTGTCCTCTCTACTACGGTTTCGAGAATGTTGCGAGTCCTAAATAGCCGCGAAATCAGGCAAAGTTTCCGGGAACGAGTTAAAATAAGAACTCACTCCGTAGGTTCTGCGCGCGCCAAAATTACCGTGCCTCGTCTTTAGCCTGCGGATAAGCCTAAAACACAGTATTTGTAGGGAGAAACACGCAATGTCAGATACCAATGGCAACGGGCTAAGACTGAAAATCGGCCTCGCGGAAATGCTCAAAGGTGGCGTCATTATGGACGTCATGAGCGCGGAACAGGCGGAGATCGCTGAGAAGGCCGGCGCAGTCGCCGTCATGGCCCTGGAGCGCGTCCCAGCCATGATCCGGGCTGATGGCGGTGTTGCTCGCATGGCCTCGCCTAAGGTCATCAAGGAAGTCATGAACACGGTGGACATTCCGGTCATGGCCAAAGCGCGCATCGGCCATTTCGCGGAAGCGCAGATTCTGCAGGAACTCGGCGTCGACTACATCGATGAATCAGAGGTGCTTACTCCTGCGGACGAAGAAAACCACATCGATAAGCACGCTTTCACAACTCCATTTGTTTGCGGCGCACGCAATCTGGGCGAGGCTCTTCGCCGCATCGCCGAAGGCGCATGCATGATTCGCACGAAAGGCGAAGCCGGAACTGGTGACGTGATTCACGCCGTAAAGCACATGCGCCAGATCGTAAAGGAAATGCGCCAACTCACCATCATGACCGAGCAGGAACTTTACCTGGCCGCAAAAACCCACCAGGCTCCGTACGAACTGGTCCGGATGGTTGCCAAGGCCGGCAAACTCCCTGTGCCGAATTTCAGCGCGGGTGGAATCGCTACGCCGGCCGATGCTTCGCTTGTCATGCAGTTGGGCGCGGAAGCCGTGTTCGTCGGCAGCGGAATATTTATGAAGGGCAGCTCAACTCCTCTGGACCTGAAAGATCCGAAAGAGCGTGCAGAGGCAGAATCGCGCGCCAAGGCTATTGTCCTGGCTACCGCTCACTACAAGGACCCCAAGGTTCTGGCTGAAGTCAGCGAGCAGATGACGGGCTCCATGAAAGGCCTTGCTGTTTCCGGTATTGCTGAGGCAGATCTGCTTCAGACTCGTGGCTGGTAGTATTTCGCGATTTCCGTGTTGATGAAAGGCGCAGCTTGATCGCTGCGCCTTTCTCACGCGCCAACACAACAGAAGTGCTCGCCTTTATTCGGCTCAATGAATCTTTGTACAACCTGCTAAATTAGTAGAAAACGATGATGAAAATAGGAATCCTTGCCCTGCAGGGCGACTTTGAAGCGCACGCCAACCGTATTGCCGAACTCGGTGCAGAGCCTGTTTTTGTGCGTAAGACAGAGCAACTCGATGAAATCGATGGCCTCGTGATCCCCGGTGGGGAATCGTCCGTCTTCCTGAATCTGCTGGGAGATACAGGTTTCGAAAAGCTTTCCGCATTCGTTCGCACCAAGCCAACTTTCGGCACCTGTGCTGGCTGCATTCTGCTGGCCACCGAGGTTGAAAACCCGAAGCAAAAGGGTATTGGCGCGCTCGACATAACCGTTCGGCGCAACGCTTACGGACGCCAGATTCATTCGGCAATTCTGGAAGGTCCAACCACGCTTAAAGGTGGCTTGCTGGAACAGGTGTACATTCGCGCGCCACGCATCGAACGCGTTGGACCCGGGATCGAAGTATTGGCTGAGCGCGATGGCCATCCAGTGCTCATCCGTCAAGGCAATTTGCTTGCCGCAACTTTTCACCCCGAGCTCAGCGCCGATACGCGGGTTCACGCAGAGTTTCTCAGGCTGGTTGCTGAGTGCAAGAAGTAGGCGAATCCACGCAGAATTACCTGTCCGGTTCCGTAGTGGCCAGAGGGCCAAACGAATATATATTGCGGGATGACATGGGGTTTTACCCAAGATATTGCGCTTTAACCTGCGCATCCCCCGCAACTTGTGCCAGTCTTTGCGCTTATTAGGTAAACATGGTATTTTGAGATAGTTACTGAATGAAAAAGAAAAAGCAGGAGCGCATCAGTTCCCAGTGTTAGCACGAGAGCAGAAAACCAATATCATCGAGAAGTATAAGACCCACACCTCTGACACCGGCAGCCCGGAAGTTCAGATTGCCCTTCTCAGTGAGCGCATCGGCCAGTTGACCGAGCACTTCCGTACACACAAGAAGGACCACGCTTCGCGCCGCGGTCTTCTTATGATGGTCAGCAGACGTCGTGGCTTGCTCGATTATCTGAAGAAGTACGATACCGAGCGGTACAAGGCTGTAATTCAGAAGTTGGGTATCCGCAAGTAAACGTCCGCCGGAGACTGGCTGTGAGTCGGTCTCCCGTGTTTTCCGCTGGCGCCACTCCGCAGAGGGTTGCGCCAGCGCACTCCCAACCTTTCGCAGCGCAGGCATCGGCCATGCTGCCTGGGAGTGCAGCGAAACTCGTTGCGGCTGGAACTGTTCCTGTTCGCATTCTTAACTGCGGCTTGACGCGTACTGCTCGCGCTTGCTGCGGTGGAGTGCTCCTATCGTGGATGCGCCCCTGGCGAAAGGGATTTAATGAAACAAGAAACAAGTGTTGTACTCTCCGGCGGTAAAACCATCTCATTCGAAACCGGTCACTGGGCCAAACAGGCTCACGGTTCTACGGTTGTTCGAATTGGCGAGACTGTTGTGCTCGCAACCGCCTGCGCCAACGCCGAGGCACGCGTTGGAATCGATTTCTTTCCGCTTACTGTTGACTATCGCGAATACACCTATGCTGGAGGCCGCATTCCTGGCGGCTTTATTAAGCGTGAAGGTCGCCCGAGCGAGCGTGAGATTCTGACCAGCCGTCAAATTGATCGTCCAATTCGCCCGCTCTTTCCGGAAGGGTTCCGCTTCGAGACTCAGGTGATCGCGTTCGTACTTTCGGCGGATACTGACAATGACCCGGACGTAGCCGCAATCAATGGTGCGTCGGTCGCGCTGTGTCTCTCCGATATTCCGTTTGGTGGTCCCGTCGGCGCAGTGCGCGTTGGCCTCGTCAACGATGATTTTGTCATCAACCCCACTTACAACGAGCAGCGCGAAAGCAAGCTCAATATCATGGTTGTCGGAACTGCCGACGGCATTGTGATGATTGAAGCGGGCGCTGACGAAGTGGACGAAGATCGCGTAGTAGATGCGATTGAGTTTGGTCACGGCGAGATCAAGAAGATTTGCGCCGGCATTAACGAGTTTGTACAGAGAGCTGGACGTCCGAAGCGCGCATTTGAAGCTCCGGCAATTGATCAGGAATACCTCGCCTTCGTGCGCGCCAAGGTCGGCGAAGCGCTTGCGGATGCCGTCAATACGGAAAAATATTCTAAGATCGAGAGCTACTCCAGGATCAAGGCACTCAAAGATAACCTGAAGGCCGAGATTCCCGAGGACCAGACAGAAGAGCGGACCAAGGCAGGGAAGTACTTTGACTTGCTTCGTGAGCTCGTGTTCCGCGAGGAAGTCACAAAGAACCGCCGCCGTCCGGATGGTCGCGCTTTCGATCAGATTCGCTCGATTTGGACAGAGGTTGGCGTGCTGTCGCGTACCCATGGCTCCGCCGTCTTTACTCGCGGTGAAACGCAGGCCCTGGTTACCACCACTCTCGGTACGAGTGACGACATGCAACGCTTGGAACGCTTTGAGGGCGAAACCAAGAAGCGCTTCATGCTGCACTACAATTTCCCGCCGTTCTCGGTTGGTGAAGTCGGTTTCCTGCGTGGTGCCGGACGCCGGGAAATCGGTCACGGCGCACTCGCAGAACGTGCTCTCACCGCCGTGCTTCCAAGCGAAGAGGATTTTCCGTACGCACTCCGCGTAGTGAGCGACATTCTTGAGTCCAATGGTTCCTCATCGATGGCCACCGTATGCGGTGGTTCGCTCAGTTTGATGGATGCTGGTGTGCCACTCCGCGCTCCTGTTGCCGGAGTAGCAATGGGACTCGTGAAGGAAGGTGAAGATTACGCCATCCTTACCGATATCGCAGGCGCGGAAGATCATTACGGCGACATGGACTTCAAGGTTGCCGGAACGCGCGAAGGAATTACCGCACTGCAGATGGACATCAAGATCATGGGGATTACACCCCAGATCATGCGTGAAGCTCTGGCACAGGCAAAGCGTGGACGCTTTTTCATCCTCGACAAGATGGATGAGTCGATCACCTCTGGCCGCACCAATGTCAGTGCCCACGCTCCGCGCTTCTACACCCTGACGATTCCCACCGACAAGATCCGCGAACTGATCGGACCGGGCGGCAAGGTAATTCGTGGGATCGTTGATGCTACTGGCGTGAAGATTGATGTCGAAGACAGCGGTCAGGTTCGCGTCGCTTCCAGCGATGCCGCCGCTGCGGAAAAAGCCCTGCAGATGATCAACGACATCACAGCGGTTCCTGAGGTTGGCAGGACCTATCTCGGCACTGTGACCCGCCTAGCTGAGTTCGGCGCGTTTGTCGAAATCATTCCCGGCACCGACGGACTCCTGCACATCAGTGAGGTTGCCGAACACCGTATCAAGGACATCAAGGACGAACTGAAGGAAGGCGATCAGGTTCTCGTCAAGGTTCTTTCTGTTGAAGGGAACCGCATTAAACTGTCTCGCAAAGCCATTCTGAAAGAGCAGCGTGCAAAGTTGGAGGCTCAGGGCGGTGCAGCGCAGACTGAGGAAGCGGCACCTGTTGAGGAGCAATCAATTCAGGCTTCAGCTGTCACCTTCGAAGGCGGCTTCGAAGATGAGGAGGAAGAAGAGGGTGGCGAGCAGAACTTCAACCGCGAGGACACTCCGAATGAGCCACCCAGTCGCGAAGCTCGTCCGGGAGATCGTCGCCGGCGTCGCCGTAGTGGACCGCGCGGTCCGCGTCAATAATTCGTAGTTTCGGCGAGAAGGCCACGGTTTCGCGCCGTGGCCTTTTGCTTGAATGACTGCGAGTGCTATAACCGATTTGTTTTCTTTGCGAACAGGAGTGAACCTTGCCAGAACTTTCGCGTATTCCCTTTGTCAAGGCCAGTGCCTTTGGCAACGACTTTCTTATCATTCGAAAAGAGTTTCAGGGCGGGGATGCCCCCGCACGGACGCGGGCTCTTTGTGACCGCCACAATGGCATCGGAGCCGATGGAGTCGAGTGGTTGAGCGATGTAAGCGGCCACTCCGCGCGCATTGAGCTTATCAATGCCGATGGCTCCTTTGCGGAACTGTCAGGTAATGGGACTCGCTGTGTTGCCGCCCACCTTGTGGCTTGTGGCGGAGCAGAAGATCTGCTGATTGCCACTGACGCGGGTTCGAAGCGCTGCCAACTCACGAAGCGCGACGGAAACCGCTATGAGTTTCTGACCGATATGGGTTCCCCTGTCGTTGGCGAGTCCTTCGAGATTGACCTCGGACATGTTCGTTACACGGGAGTTCCGGTCTCAATGGGTAACCCCCACTTTGTCATCTTTGTAACGGAGTTTCCGGACGACTGGCAGAAGGATTCGCAGTTGATCCAGGCCCGGGCTGATCTGTTTCCGGAGGGCATAAACGTCGAATGGGTTCAGTTCAATAGCTCCTCTGAAATCATGATCCGCATCTTTGAACGTGGCGCCGGTGAGACTCAGTCTTCGGGAACCGGAACCTCAGCCTCGGCCTCCGCTGCCATTGCAGTCCGGAAGAGCCCTGAAAAGCTGACTGTTATCGCGCCCGGCGGAGTTCAGCGCGTGCAGTGGACGCCGGGCAGTTCGCTGATGCTCGAAGGTTCGGCGAGTCTAATATGCAGCGGAGAATTCTTCCTATAGCGTTTTTCGTTTAACATCGAGAGATGGAGTCAAGTCTTCAGTTCGGCAAGCGTGCTCGCGCCTTGGAGGCGCGCAGCACAATTGGCGTTGTCAGTCTTGCCAGCTGTGTTGATGGTTCGGCCGTCGAGACGGGATGCAGTTCATTGCGGGCGCTTAGCGGCTGCCAAGTCGAGTTGTCGCCGGTAGCGCTGGAGCGTGACGGCGACTTTGCCGGTAGCGCCCAACTGCGCGCAGCAGCTCTGACGGAGATGTGGAAACGTGATGACGTAGCCGCAATTCTATGCACTCGGGGCGGCTACGGTTCAAATTACCTGCTCCCGTTGATTGACTTTGACGAACTGAAGACGAAGCCCAAAGCCTTTGTTGGTTACAGCGACAATACTTCCATGCTGCTCGCGCTTGATCGCGCTGGCATGGTGTCGTTCCATGGGCCTATGGTTGCCAGCGACTTTGCCTTGGGACGTGCGGACGAACGTTCATTCCTTGCGGCGCTGAGCGGCTCTCGGCTGGATTTCACGTTTTCTGCTGAGTCTCGCGTGCAATCTCTGGTTGCGGGAGAAGCGAGCGGTCCGATCGTCGGTGGCTGCCTTTCTGTCATCGTAACCTCGCTTGGAACGCCGTGGGAGATCGAAACCTTCGGTAAGATTCTGTTTCTCGAAGATGTGAACGAGAAGCTGTTTCGGATTGACCGCATGTTGATGCATCTTCTGCTGGCGGGTAAGTTTGAGGGAGTTCGGGGTATTGTGTTCGGTGCAATGCTCGGCTGCGCTCCTGCTTCTGAGGCAGAGGAGTCACTGGAGCAGATGATTCGCCGCATTCTCGGAGGACTCGGCGTTCCGATCGTCACAGGATTCCCTTCGGGACATGTCGTGTCAGAAAACATTACGCTGCCTTTCAACGTTCCGGCAACACTGCACAGCATGGAATCGGGTGTTCGCCTGCAGGTGCAGCCTGCAACGCTGATCTCGAATACAGTTTTCAAACCAAAAGGAATCGTTTGTATTGATGAAGGCTCGTAACATCCATCTAATCGGAATCTGCGGCACGGCCATGGCCTCGCTTGCAGGCATGTTGAAGGCGCGGGGACACGATGTGCGAGGGTCGGACATTGCCGCCTACCCGCCGATGTCTACATTTCTCGATTCGCTGGGCATTCCCGTTCTGCAGCCCTACGATGAGCGGAATCTTACGCCCGCGCCCGACGTCGTGGTTGTTGGCAATGCAATCTCGCGCGGTAATCCTGAACTTGAGTACCTGCTGGATCAGCGTCTCCCATTTGTGTCTATGCCGGAGGTGATCCATCAGGAGTTCATCAATGGGCACAACTCTCTTGTAATCGCTGGGACTCATGGCAAGACCACCACGACCAGCATGGCAGCCTGGATCTTCGAATTTGCCGACCGTAAACCGTCGTTTCTTGTCGGAGGTATCGCAGAAAACTTCGGCGCGAGCTTTGCCGTAAACGAGGGTAGCGAGTTCATCATCGAGGGCGATGAATACGACACGGCGTTTTTCGACAAGGGGCCAAAGTTCTTACATTACTTTCCTGATTCGGTGATTCTGACCTCTGTTGAGTTCGATCACGCCGACATCTATCGCGACCTCGAAGCGGTTAAGTTTGCCTTCAAGCGCCTTGTCAATCTGGTTCCGCGCCGTGGACGAATCATTGCCTGGGATGGCAGCCCCAACGTCACCGAATGTGTAGAGCGCGCCTTCTGCCCGGTCGAACGTTACGGCTTCCAACCCGATTCCTTCTGGCGCATAGAGAATGTGCACTACAATGCGGCGAGCACGCGCTGGACAGTTCTTCGCGAGGGCCGGCACTATGCGGACTTTGAATTTTCACTCGCGGGCGAATACAACGTGCTGAACGCCACGGCGGCAGCGGCTCTTGCGGATTGCTACGGGATTCCACCTGCAACTATCGCGCAGGCTTTGCGAGAATTCTTGTCCGTAAAGCGCCGAATGGAAGTTTGCGCCGAAGTTGACGGAATCACGTTCATCGATGACTTTGCGCACCATCCCACGGCAATTGCCGCCACGCTGACTGCGCTGCGGAAACGTTACGCCGGACGCCGTCTCTGGGCCATTCTGGAACCGCGATCCAACACTCTACGCCGCAATGTCTTTCAGCACGAATTGGTGGCCAGCCTGGCTATCGCAGATCAGGTCGTGATCGCCAGCGTCTTTTTTAAAACCACCGATGCACTTAGGCCCGAGGAACGGCTTGACGTAGATACTGTTATTGCCGAGCTGAGAACCCGTGGTGTGGCCGCGCATCAGTCTGCCGACGTTCCCGCCATTCTCAGCGAGGTCGTCCCGAGACTTGAATCTGGAGATGTAGTGGCTATTCTCTCCAATGGCGGATTTGGCGGAATCTATAAGAAGCTTCCAGAAGCACTCGAAGTCCATACAAGGTGATCATGCTGAAACCGAATCGTGGGCGGTCGGTCGTGCAGGTTCTGTTGGGCGTCACACTTCTGGTTGGAACCGTGACGGCGCGGGAGTCTGCCCACGGATGTCCGGCCGAGGGCGTCTCGTACGGAGTTTCGCTTAAACAAGCTGCGGAGCACGTTCTGCATGTTGACGCCGTGACTCGCAAGCCCGCTGCGGCTTTCCAGCTACCCGTGTGGAACGCACTTTATCAGGTTCGTGATTTTGCAGTGAACGTGAACCATGTAAAGGCCTTCGAGGGTTTACCTGCGTGGCTGTGCAACGGCTGCGATACCCGCGACGCGCGCACGGAGAAGCGAGATAAGACCACCTGGAACCTGTCCAGTTCTGGCGACCATCCCTGCATCACCTTCAGTTACGACATCACTACGGACGACCCTGGAATATTTGGCTCCAGCCTCGATTCGCAACATGGATATTTCAACTGGGCGCAAATTCTTGTCTATCGCCCGGATCAGCGAAATGCGCCCGTGTCCATTCGCTTGCTCGATGTGCCACATGAATGGAGGGTGCGGGACGGCGGTGTCTTCGGCTCTCGCTCTGCCGAAGAACTTGCATACATTGTGGCAGCCGCACCCAGCTACGATCGCCTTGTAGACACGCCTGCATTACTTGGTAAGCTGCACGAAACCAGTTTCGAGCAGGATGGTGCCACCTACAACGTTGTTATTGATACGTCGGAAGCCGACCTGAAGCCATTGCAGGGCATTCTGCAAAAGATCACAGCGGCCACCGTGGAGTGGATGCAGGATCGCCCATACAAGGAGTACACATTTCTCTATCTCGTCGCCCACGGATCAGGCAGCGGAGGTATGGAGCATGCTTATTCCGCGGCAATCGACGTTAGTACGGAGTACCTGAGACGGGATGTGCTGAACGTTGCGGAAATTTCCGCCCACGAGTTCTTTCACGCCTGGAACGTAAAGCGCATTCGCCCGCAGTCGCTGGAGCCAGTCGATTACACCCGCGAGCAGTTTTCGCGCTCACTGTGGTTCAGCGAAGGACTGACCTGTACCGTCGCCGATATCATTCAAATGCGCGCTGGACTCTCCGACGAAAAGCGCTCGCTGGCGCATCTGGCGTCTGTGATTGCCGGATTGCAGTCTCATAGCGCCCGACAAAGTCAGTCGGTCGAAGAATCCAGCCTGGATACCTGGTTCGACCCATATCCCAGCTATCGCCAACCGGAGCGCAGCATTTCCTACTATGCCAAGGGCGAAATACTCGGATTCCTTATCGATTTGGAAATGCGCCGCCTAACTAATGGACGCCGCTGCCTGCGCGATCTCTTTCAATACATGAATCGGCGGTATGCGCAGCAGGGAAGATTCTTCAAGGATTCGGAGGGCGTGCGTCTTGCCCTTGAGGATCTTACCGGTAACGACTTTCGGAACTTCTTTGCACGATACATTTCCGGCACCGACGAGTTGCCATACGATCGGTTCTTTGACTACGTCGGGCTCACTCTGACACACCATCAGAGCGAACAGGCCTATGCGGGTTTCACTACTTCCAGAACGCCAGGAAGGCCCACGGCCATCGTTCGCGTAGATGAGAACTCGGCCGCTTTCCGGCTGCATCTCGTCCCTGGAGACGTGATTCTCGAGGTTGACGGTAAAGCAATCACGGGAGATTTTAACCAAGTGTTACAAAAACGTAATCCGAGAACTCAGGTGCATCTCAAGATCAACTCCTCTGGCGAGATACGGGAGTTGGACCTGCAACTTGGCGCTCGCAAGATCGACCAATATCAATTCGAGGATTTTTCCGAAATCACGCCGGCGATTCGGAGCCGCCGCTCCGCATTCCTTCGTGGTGAAGCGGAGGCAGGAGCGCGGTGATTCGTCTCATCTTTTGTTGTGTGCTTTGGGTTCTGTGCAGCCTGATTGCGGCAGTTGTGGGCTTTCCGGCTTTGTATCTCACGGGGCGTATTGATTTGCTCTGGAAGCTCTCGGTGTGGGCTTCTTGGGTGGGATACCGCTCCGCCGGAGTTCGGATACGAGCTGTCGGTAAGGAAAATCTGGAGGACGGGCGTGCCTACCTCTTCATGTCCAACCATATCTCAAACCTGGACCCTCCGATCATTACGCAACTGATTGGCCGCCGAATTTCCATTATGGCCAAACAGGAACTCTTTAAGATTCCGCTTTTTGGCCGTGCCATGCTCTGTGCCAACTTCGTTCCGGTCAATCGCTCCAACAGTCGGTCCGCACTTGAGAGTGTTCGCGAAGCGGCTCGAGTGCTACGGTCAGGTTTGGCGATGCTGGTATTTCCTGAGGGCACGCGCTCGCGCGACGGAAAACTGCTGCCCTTCAAGAAAGGCCCGTTTCACCTGGCAATGGAAGCCGGCGTTCCCGTTGTTCCAGTTACAATCGTAGGCAGTCGCGATGCGTGGCGGAAGGGAAGTATGTCCATGCACTCAGGAGAGGTCGTTGTGAATTTTCACGCGCCCATTGATCCTCGCCAGTTTGCGAACAAGGAAGAGCTTGTTGCTGCTGTTCGCACAGCAATTCACGCCGGGCTGCCGGAGCAGTACCGTGATTCGCCTATGGACGAACCTGCCGGGCGCTCACGCTCATCCCAGCCCCAACATCGAAGCTGACTTCCGTTGGACACTTGCTGCCGAGATCGTAATTCCCGGCATACTTTCGTCCTGACTGATCTTCGAACGAGATGCTGAACTTGCACGGTGTTCCACTCGGGGCCATGTGCCTGTGCGTCTGTTCGTTCTGAAGTTTGGGAAGGCCAAAGATCCCTGTGGGATGCTTCACCTCCAGATTCTCTATCCGATGTCCGGAGTGATTCACAACGTCTATGTACATCATGGGCTTCGCGTAGTTGCAGCCTGAGGCAAACAGTGCCGCGGCAGTAAGGCAGGCAAAAGAAATGTGGGCGGCAGATTTCATGGCTGACATTCTACTCTGGAAAACAGAAGAAAGACGCCTACCGAGGCTATCGCTCTACTTTCTTTCGATAAGTCGGGCGCTCAGCACCACGCCATCCCGCCCATCGTGCAGTTTGATAGGAAAGACCAGCACATTCCACTGCCAGTGCTCTGATTCCGCAGGCAGGTGTTGCATGGCACGATGATTACGGCGGTCAATATAGGTTTCTCTCGTATCGGCAACGGTCCGAATGATCTCACCCCATTCGTCGCGCATTTCCGGGAAATATTCAAAGATGTTGCGCCCTTGATACCATGCGCGTCGCTGGTGACTGAGCGCCGCAAAATACTCATTCACGTATTGCCAGTTTCCCTCGCGATCCAGTATCTCAATCACCATGTCGTCGCCCATTGCCATGATTATTCGCGAGTAATAGAAATCGCGTGAATCGACGACCACTGGGCGTCCGCGACGCTTTGCTTCAAAGCTGCGCAAGGCCTGCAGCAAGTCCTCAACAGAACTGTATCCTTTCAGCAGATGCATGTCGGCAATGCCACCGAACTTCCGCTCCAGCGTAGCGGACAAAATAATAATTGGGACCTCAGGACGCTTCGCTCTTAACGTATTGGCCACATCAGTGCCAAATGTTCCTGCGCCCAAATGATAGTCCAACACCGCAATGTCGATATCCATCAGCTTCGACTCTGCTTCTTGAATCGAGGCGGAGGTTACGACATGGTAGCCCTTCTGCCTGAGAATGGTAGAGCGGATCAAGAGGTTCTCTTCCCGGTCATCCAGCAGCAACACGGAAATCGGCTTACACTCGTCCGTTTTGCCTCCTTCTACCACTCCGAACTGCTTGCTCTCATCCATTCGGCTGTCCCCGCATTTAGATATGGATGCCCCAAAACGAGCAAACGAAAAAATATAACTTTACTACTCCGCTTCACGCCTGAGTTTGCGTACAGCCTTGGCTAGTTCCGGCAGTTTGTTGAATGTGGCTACCGCGCGCAGCCAAAGGCGGTTCTCAATCGCAGGATATCCACTCACCATGGCACCGGCGACAACATCACTCGGAATCCCGGTCTGGGCTGTCGCAACCGCGCCGTCCCCAATCTTCAGATGTCCAGCCACGCCGACCTGTCCAGCCAAAATCACGTTTTTGCCAACGTGGGTGGACCCACCCAGGCCAACCTGAGAGCACAACATCGTGTGCGCTCCAACCGTGCATCCATGTCCCACCTGTACCAAGTTGTCGATCTTTGTGTCCTCTCCAACTACGGTCTGCCCGATACTGGCCCGGTCAACGCAGGAGTTAGCCTGCACTTCGACACGATCCGCGAGCTTGGTTGTACCGGACTGAACAATCTTGTACCAGCCACTCGCACTCCGGGCAAAACCGAAACCATCCGCGCCGATGACGACTCCGTTTTGCAGAATCACGTCATCTCCAATGGTGCAAAACTCCCGCACCTGAGCATGCGAGTGTGCGAAGAACCTACTTCCTATCGTTGCCCCGCGATAAACCACAACATGGGCCAACAGTACGGCATCATCGCCGATAACCACATCCGAGTCAATCACAACGTACGGTCCAATGTGCGCGCCCTTACCGATCTTGGCTGTCGGATCTATTACCGCAGTGGAATGAATGCCCGGTTGATATCTCGGAGGCTGGTAAAAGAGCTCCAAAGCACGTGCAAACGCGAGATACGGATTGGAATGACGCAAAACAGGGAGCCCCTCGGCAGAAAAGTCGTCGGTGACCAGGATGGCTGCGGCTTTCGTGGATTTTGCCAGGGCTGCATACTTGGAATTTGAAATAAACGTAAGATGCTGTGGTCCGGCTTCTTCAATGCCTGCCACGCCGGTGATTTCCAGTTCCGGCGATACGTTCTGCAAAGTTGCATCCAGAACCCGCGCAATTTCAGAAAGTTTCATACTGGGCGTTAGCGTACAGGATTAACAGTTTGGGCGCTACAAATATTGACGACTTGGATCCTAGCAAGGCTATCGGAGCAAGCTGCTCAATGGGGCGGCAACTCGGAGAACAGAAGAGGGGTTTGTTGTTCTGTGCCAGTCTGCCTGCGGCGCTTAGTCGTGGAACCTATCACCGCTAACACAGTCATTTTTGAGAGCGCGGAACGAGGCACGAAGATCCGCTGCACGTTACCCCGCGTGTCGGGGGGATTCAGAAAAAAACCTTCCGGGCGAATTTGCGTGAGATCGTTTGGCATTAAGCCCTCCAGTACCTCGGCGTCCCGGAAGCGCAATTGAACCCAGAGTCCCTCGACACGCGGCCTGGTGGTAAATGTCTTTCGTTGTAAGGAATTCGAATCCGCAAAATCCCGCACGAAGTAAACGCCTCGTACCTCACTCAGATCTATCAGAATCACGTTTCCGGCCGTGTTTAGGAGTTCCACCTTACCCCCGACTAGGAATTCCTCCGCCGCAATGTACCCAGGAACGCTGTCGCGATCCATTTTGCGAACAATTACTCTCTTGTGAGTGGATGCCATTTACCTACCTTGCGTGAGCCAAGATCGCGCCCGACCCGGCTTGACTGATTGTCGCACCGCCTTCGCTTTGTTCGAAAGAAAATCTTGCCAAAGACAATTGAAAGTTACGGCCCCAATGCTGGATTCTGCTTGATCAAGCAGTCCCGATACAGAGTAGCCAAGCGCCGCCTGTCTGTGATATCGTCTGGAGTTTGTAGCGGGAGTGTTGCATTTCTCTGTAACTAGCTATTCATAAAAGAGTTACTCACGATAATTTTTTGGGCGATTTTTTGTACAACTTTTAAAGCGGTTTCTAGCTGTTAGCTGGTATTTCGTTGATATCATTGCCCTAATCTCATGGCTGATTATATTTACACAATGGAGAGCCGGTTATCGCCCGATCAAATGAGGACGGTAAACACGGTACAGGGAATTGCCCGATCCCATGGCATGAATGTGTATTTGACCGGGGGAGCTATTCGCGACATCCTCACCGGATTTCCCATTCGTGATCTGGATTTTACCATTCAGGGCAACCCCCTAAAACTTAGGCACGACATTGAAACGTCGGGCGCGGTCGTAGACATGGTCGACGAGACCTTCTGCGTGCTTCACGCTGTCTTTTCCGGCAGCAGGGCTGAAATAAGTATGGCTCGGGGCGAACTTTTCGATAAACCAGGCAAACCGCCTCTGGTGACCCCCGCAACTATCAATGAAGACCTCCGCAGACGCGACTTCACCTTCAATGCAATGGCCCTCTCGTTGAATGACGGGTCCCTTGGCCTGCTTCTCGATCCTTTCAACGGAGCTGCCGATATTGAAGCGCGCCTGATTCGCATTCTTCACAGCTACGCATTCCTGGAAGATCCTTCCCGCCTGATTCGTGCAACGCGTTTTGCTGCGCGCTTTGGATGGGAAATGGAAGAGCGTACTCGCACCCGCTACGATTCGGCTCGAGAGGGCGAGTACATTCAGTTTATTAACGAGCGCGCGATCGGATACGAAATCGAACAGATCGCACATGAAGAAAACCCAATCGCTGTGATGCAGGCGCTGGAGAGCGAAGGGTGGTTGAAGGTCCTCTGTCCCGAATGGACTGCGGCCAAGGCCGATGTTCCTGAATTAGCTCAACTCCTGAGAACACGTACCGTCATGGCTGAACTTAACATTGGCGTCGATGCAGCTCCGGCGGTCATGCGCTTTATCACCAGCAAGCTGAGCGATGCCGAAATAGCTCAGATTCAGCAAATTATTCCGCATCGTGAGTTTGTGGCCGCATGGAAGCAACTGGAGGACGACGCAAGGGAACTTTCAAAGAAGCTTCTTTCCAAAGAGGCCGCACAGAATTCTGGAACATGGAATATCCTGTCCACCGCGAAACCGGAAGCACTGCTATTCCTGGATGCTACAGGGCGCAACAAAGCCGTTGATGAAAAAATTAAAAAGTTTTTTGGGGAGTGGCGCCAACTTAAAGATAAGCTGCCATTTGCCGAAATGGCTGAACTTCGTATCACGCCTCAGCATCCCGAGTATTCGCGGATCTGTCATGACGCCTTTATGTTGCTTCTGGATGGCAAACTGCGAACTCAAGGCGAGATCATGAAATTCCTCGCACCTTTCGAGCCGCCACCACCTCCGCCTCCTCCGATGCCCGCACGCCGTGGGCGATCTGCGGTCAAGAAAATAGCCGCTCCTTCCGGGGTGAAAAGTGCGGAGGAGCGGCCAGCAGTAGCAGTTGCCCCAGCGGTTCAAACCGAGATGACTCCGGCAAAAACTGCCCAGAGGCCGGAAAAAACAAAGCTGGTTTCGAAGAAAGTGCCGCCTCGGGAGAAGAAAACGGTAGTAGCTAAAACAAGGGCCACAGCGGCGAAAAACACCTCACCCAAAAGCGCCAGAGCTGTTGTAAAAACAGCACAGGCCAAGCCGAAAACAACCCAGAAAAAGAATTTGGCGAAAAAGGTTGCGCCTAGGCCAGCAGTGAGAGCGACCGCCGTAGGTCAGGTCGCAAAAGCTACAAAAGTGGCCAAGGCTGCTGGTAAGACGTCAGTCCGGAAAGCGCCGGATAAAAATTTTGGGCACCCCAAGAAGCACCTGAAGCGCTGACCTACTTCGGAGGCTCTTTCTGTACTTGGGGGACCGCCCCTTTCGGGACACCCGTCTGGTGCTGACATTTGGTAATGACGGCCGCCCGAATACGACTGCGAAGATCGTCAGGAAATTCGTAAAGCTTGTAATCCCGATAAATTTCGATGGTGCTCTTCGTGGTGTTGCAAAGAACATAGCAGTTGTGGCACCACTGCAAGTGCTCCTCGAGTTCGGCCCTGGTACTTGCGTCTAGGTCGTTGTCGAGATAGTCGGTGAGCTCTTTCAAAAAATCAGAGCATTTCACGTCGTGTATCTCCATCGCGTCGTTTGAAGTACTTGTTGAGACGGTCGCGCAATTGCAGCCGGGCGCGCAGCAGTCTCGATTTCACTGCCGGCACGGTCAAATCCAAAGCCGACGCAGTCTCTTCGGTTGAAAGCCCCTCCACATCCCGCAGGACAAACACAGTACGGAAGCTCGGAGGCAAACCTTGAATCGTCTTTCCAAGAATGTTCTTCAGTTCCGATTGCGTGTAAATCTCCTCAGGGTTTGGAGACCAATCCGCGATTTCACGCGGCATGGAATCTTCTTCTGTCTGTACGTCCTCGTCGATAGAAACGGTGCGCTCTGGGCGCCTCCGCCGCAGGCGCATCAATGCTTCGTTCACCGTTATCCGAACTAGCCAGGTATAAAATTTAGACTGCCCCTGGAACTGCCCTAAGTTCTGATAAGCCTTAAGAAACGCGTCTTGCACGACGTCCTCGGCATCCTCACGATTCTGAGTAATATGCTGCGCGATGCGGAAGACGTTTCGGTCGTACCGCCGCACGAGGGATTCGAAAGCACTGATATCGCCGGCTCGCGCCGCTTCGACCAGGTTACTCTCTTCGCTCGGTGACTCTCCTACGGTGTTTTCGATGGCTTCCATTCGTCAGTCGATTCAGAATTTACGTGATTTAATGACTTGCTGCACATTGTATCGGTTGAAAGGACAGATGACAAAAAATGAATTAACGAAATCACCTATTCGAAAAGATACTGCATCATTTCAGAAGTTGACACACTGCTGCTCGACCACCATAATCCGAGCATCATAAGAAATGCGCAGCTTTGGAGCAGCGCCGGATTAGCTATGCAGAATGAAGATTCGATTCGGGAGATTGCCACCAGAGCTTTTTGCGAGGTGCTGCGGGAAAAATCGCAGGATATTGCTGCCGATATTGCCCACAGGTTGTGTCCCGCCCTGGCATCGCAGCCGTCTCCTTGTGACCGTACAAAGGAATTGCGCGACGCAGCCATGCTGATTGTCGGCTCCGGAACTACGGCCGAGACGCTGGAAGCGTTACTGTCTGCGAGTTCGACGATCACCCCAAACTGCGGATTGCTGATTTTGCGCGGAACTCAGGCCACAGGGTGGAGCTGTCATGGTCTCGCTGCGCTGGACAATTTCAAGCGGGCCACACTGGACTGTACGCGGGGAATTGTTCAGACGGTAATAACTGCCGGAACAGCAGCTACGGTGCAAGTTTCAGAGCTCGATCCGGTTTTCACCGCCACGCTGGGACTGCAGAGCTCGGCACAGGTTCTGTTAGTGCCGGTGTTGCTGAAGCAGAAAGTTGCAGCACTGATAATCGCCTTGCCCCGAGAAGCAAACGATCTGCCCGGACTCGAATTGCTGGTGCAGATTGCGCAATTAACCTTAGATCTCCAAGCCTATCGTAAGCTCTCCTGCCCCGACCCGGTGCAGCGTAAGCCTGAAGCGGAGACCGCAACGACGACAGCGGTCAACGTAACTGTGAGCCGATTGGTAGTTCCGTCGCCTTGCGAGAGCGGAACGTCAACGGCTGTCGCTCCCGTTCTGGACGAAGCACACGAAAAGGCACGCCGATTTGCGAAGTTGCTCGTCGAAGAAATCAAACTTTACAACCAGGCTAAGGTTTCCGAAGGACGCAGCCAGGGCAATCTTTACAGCCGTTTGCGTGAGGACATTGAGAAGAGCCGTGCGGCATACCAGAAGCGCTACGGCGAAAGCGCCAAAGACGTCGATTTTTTCACGCAGGAATTGATAAGAATCCTTACAGATAACAACCCGGCGATGATGGGGCCGGAGTTTCCGAGTTAAACTGCAAGTATCTGCCATGCCTACAAAGTCCCGAATCCCGGCCATCGTCCTCCTGACGTGCATAAGTCTGATTGCCGCTTGTGAGGCGAAGGCTTCGTCTCACAAAGCTCAGGCGCACAAGAAGAGCACCGCGAACAGAACCCTAACTCACGGAAAACACACCAGTAAGCGTGCTTCCAGAACTGCGCCTAAGAAAAAAGCGGCTTCGGCAAAAGTGCGGCGGCTGAGTCGCGCCTTCGTGGCCTCGGCCGATCTGAAAAAAATGGCGCGGCAACTGGTCGAGAACCGCACCCCGGCGGGCTACAGAGCCGTTGGAGAATATGCACGCCGTCACGCCGGAACGGATGCTGGAGCGCTGGCTTGGCTGACAATTGGTTACTCCCATTTCCTGGACGGACATTATCCAGAAGCTATAGCGGCGCTGGAGAAAGCGAAACCTCATGCTGGCGAGTTGTATGACTACGTCAGATACTTCGAGGCAGTTTCCTATGGAGGGCAGGGAAACAGCGCCAAGGTAGCGGAGATGCTGCGCGACTTCGAAAGAGAGGCGCCGGAATCGATCTTCCAGAAAGATGTGATTGACATCTACGGCAGCGCATTGGTTTCTCAAGGCAAGACACTCGAAGCGATCACATACCTGGAAGCACATCGGATGCCGATCAAAGCTTCTGTGGAATTAGCTCTGGGGAAGAGCTATCTGCACACTGACCATCCCGAGAAAGGGATGGAAATTCTGAGGCGTCTGTATTTCACGATGCCTTCCAGCGCGGAAGCCGCAGAAGCAGCAACGCAGTTGGCGGCGGCTGGCTCCGCGCTGGAAGGTAGTTACAGCGACGAGAAGACCCGGGCGGATCTGCTGGCGAAAGCAGGTCGCTGGGCTGACGCGGCGCGTGCGTATCGTCAACTGCAGAGCAAGGCTCCAGCACAGGAGCAGAGCAATCTTAAGGTTGCAGTGGCAGCGGCGTTGCGACATTTGAACAACACTACTGAAAGCCGAACTCTGCTGGAGCAAGTACAAGCCTCAGGCGAAGCCGAGGCGCAGCGCCTTTATCTGCTTTGCGAAATTGCGCGCAGTGAAAAGAACGAAAGCGCGGTTGTACAGCACCTGTCTCGCTTGCGGCAGCAGGCAGCAACAAGTCCATGGTTTGAGCAAGCTCTGCTCTCAACCGGAAACATGTATCTACTGGCGAAAGATTATGACCATGCCATTGACATGTTTCGCGAACTGCGGCAACGGTTTCAGAGCAGTCCCCGCGCGAGTTACGCCCACTGGAAAGCAGCCTGGCTGACCTACCGACAGGGGCGGCGGGACGTTGCAAAGAAGGATTTTGAAGATCAGGTATTGTGGTATCCAGACCGTCCCGAGGTTCCAGCCGCTCTCTACTGGCGTGCGCGCATCGCGGAAGATGAGAACGATTACACATTGGCGCGGGCATGGTACGCGAAACTCAGTGATCGGTTCCACAATTACTACTACGGATATCTGGGACGCGAGTGCCTTGCAAAACTACCTCTAGCGGATACTGGCTCGTCGAAGCCCGATCCGATCTTGGCGCGGATTCCGGACTTCAAACAGAACTCTGATGCTCTGGAGGAGGACCCTCCGCCGCACCAGTTGCGGGCTGAAAAGAGCCGTCTGCTGTTGAATGCTGGTCTTAACGAGTTTGCCATTCGAGAACTGCAAGCCGAACAAGGCGGGCAGGGCGCCAGCTGGGCCACGCTGCAAATTGCCCGAATTTATCAGGAAAGCGGACACAGTCATCGCGCCATTCAGTTTTTGAAGAAATCGCTGCCGGGCTATTACTCGTTCGACATCCCCGCGCTGCCAAGGCCGTATTGGGAAATATTATTTCCACGCCCCTATTGGACCGATGTACGGAGGCAGTCGCTGGCAAATTCGCTGGATCCATATCTCGTGGCTTCTTTGATCCGGCAGGAGAGCGAGTTCAATCCTGGAGCGGTCTCGCATGCCAACGCTTACGGGCTCATGCAATTGCTGCCGCAGGTGGGACAGGGAGAGGCAAGGGCTGCGCGCATAAGGCACTTTTCGACCGCCTCGCTCCTGGTGCCAAACTTAAATATCCAACTCGGCACGCACTACTTCAAATCAATGGTGACGCAATTCAACGGGCAGGTGGAGTACGCATTGGCCGCCTACAACGCGGGCTCGAACCGTGTGGAGGACTGGCTGCAAAATGGATACTACCGCGACGTGCCAGAGTTCGTAGAATCGATTCCGTTCACCGAAACCAGAGAATACGTCCAGGCAATTATGAGAAACAGTAGGGTCTATCAGAGATTGTATCCGCAGCAGTTGAGGGAGAGAGAAAAGGATCAGGTCGAGAAGGTAACGCAGGTATCCTCGAAGCGCCTTGCACATATCCAGCGGAGCACCGGAAGAGAACAGAAAGAGAAAAGCGACTAAGGCTATTCCTAAGAGACTGCCTGTGCAGGCGCGGCCAGTTTTAATTTCAATCCGGTGTTAATGCGTTCCGGTCGTGTTCTCTGAATGGAGAACACGACCGGCCAATTTATTTACTGCGCGCTTAATCTTTTTTCGACTTCGTCGATCGAAGTGAATCCCATTTGCTTGAAAAGATTCGAGTGGGTTAGTATGGACCAGTTTTCGCCGCGTTCATTGGTCTCCTGAATGTCTTTGTAGAGCAGGTCTAAGGTCCTGTCTGAATACGTCTCCAACTCCGACTGCAGGTAACTCCTAAACGAAGTCGCTCCTTCGCTGCTGTCCTCCAGCTTTCGGCCTCGGCTCGCGATAGCTGGGTATTTTTCCTGCATTTCCCTTTGCGCCTCTACTTGCAGATCAAGAATCTGGCAGATGAGCAGGTTGAAATTCAGAATAGGAACGATGTTTTCCATACGAGCGTACTTAAGAGTGAGCAGGTTTTCGCCCTTCTCTTCGGCTTTAACGAGGTCATCCAGGTAACTCTGAAGAGTCGCCTCTGACCATACGGAGAATTGCGCCCCACGGTGTAAACGGAAGCCCTCCGGATCCTGCTGGCAGCTTACCGGTTCCTCCGCGCGGACTGCTTTAAACATCTTCCATTCCACATCCAATAATTTTTTAATCAGTTCTGATTTTTCAGACATTACCGTTCTCCTTGGGTTGCCCCATGAAATAAAATTCTTGCTCCACGCAGCCCCTCTATTACGGATACTATCAAAATCACACGCCCGTGATCCGGCCAGAAGCCACTGTGACAGTCCACTAATTCTTGCCGTATACAACGTTCAGAATACGGACTCCAGCAAGACAGCCCTATTCGCAACGAGACTAGACACGCTCCTCAAATTACCGCCAAATTCAGGAGCTGACGCAACGATGTTAGCACGGCGAATCCACTTATAAAAGGGGCGACTCGGATCGCGGTTGTCCGGCCCAAAAAGATTTTGTTGTAATTCCTGCCGCCTCATAATGAATTAATTCAGGATCTCAGCATTTCTTTTCTTTTTTTTATTTCGTGCTCACTCCCGGCGTTGTTCGTTCCAGGTCTGGGGCAATTTTGAGGCTACTTCCGGCAGAAAGATTAATTCTTCGCTCCCAAGACGTGTATCCAGTTTTGACAAGTTTTACCCCGTGCTCTCCTGGCGTTACGCTCAAAGGTGATGGAGTGTTGCCGACGAACTGACCATCCAGTTCGATGTCTGCTCCCGAGGGGGTTGATGTGATTTCAATTGTCCCTTTGTCACTGACTTGATTAGTGGTTTTATCTGTCATCTTTCGACATTCTTCGCGTGCTCGTTTCAGGTCGTCGGTCGTGTAGCTTGGTTCCAAGATCAACACCTCTGCGCCTCGCCCTTGCAGGTTGCGAATGTCGTGGTCGGTCATGCGACCGTGAAAAGGAAAACCTTCTGGGTATTTGCCTTCCACGTACTGAAATTGCTTCCCGCGAATGCCGAACGAGTAGAGGTGACTCGTGACCTGATCGGCCGGGCCCATGCGCTTAACAACGATGCAACCTGCCTGATTCGCATGACCCGCCCCACCCTGTGGAATCACTGAGCCGGACTGCGCACCTGCCAATCCTGCAAAGAAAATGAATAACAGCGGGATGAAAAGCCGCGCTTTTTTCATGTCTCCTCTTTCTTAATGCAACCTTGCCAACCCGCCGCAACGCCCTGGGTGTTTTCTTTTGTGCTGGCGCGCCTGCTTTCCGCAGCTGAACGAGTTGCGGCAAAGTTCGTGGAGTCCAGGCAGCACGTAAGAATTGGCTGTGTTAGACTATAGACTTTCTACTCGTGCCCGCTTGCTCTAATGCCAATATTTTCTGTGGATTTCCCGATCTGGCACGGCCTGGGAGCCGTCTTGAAATTGTTTGTAAGAGGTCAGCAATTTCCGATTTTTCAGCGATTAAGCCTTTGCGCAATGATTGAGCAAAGACGCCCTTCTTTTTGCATTGAATACTCACTGCGGGCCGGGCTGTTCTTGACAACTTTCGTGTTCACGCTTCAATCCACTCTTGCACCTTTGCCGCAGAGAATCAGATCGAGAAGAAGCAGCGCGGCTCCGCAGACGATTGCACTATCGGCTACGTTGAAGTCGGGCCACGAGTGGGGGCCTATATAGAAATGCAGGAAGTCGGTGACGCGGCCGAAGAGAATTCGATCATAGAGGTTACCAACTGCTCCGCCCAGAATTAAGGCCAGAGCGAGTCCGGTAAACGTGAACTTTGTGGCGGACTTCCAGAGCAGGTAACTGACCACCAGCATGGCGAGAGTAGAGAAACCAACGAGCAGCGGAACGCGCACATTTTGCGGCCAATCTGCAAACAGGCTGAACGCCGCGCCGGTGTTCTCGACGTGAGTAATAGAAAAGAACTTCGGAATCACGATCACGCTTCCGAAGTTCGGTTCGATATGGCTTCTGATGAAAAGCTTGGTGAGGCGGTCGAGGAGAATCACGACCGCCGATACCAGGAAATACATCGAGCGCAGCGCTGCGCGCGACATTACGCGTTTGTCCGCCCGGCGCACTCGCCTTCAATGATCGCGAGATTCGCGCTGCAACGCTCGCAAACAGTGGGGTAATTCTTGTCCTCGCCAACACGTGTAGAGAAGTTCCAGCAACGCTCGCATTTCTCTCCCACGGCCTTGCCCACTTCGATTGCGATTGCCGACTCGGCAGCCCCCTTCTTTACCTCCACCTGCGAGACAACAAAGAAGGCAGCGAGTTTATCGGCATACTGCAACAGACGCCTGCACTCATCGCCGGAAGCCGTGATCGAAACGCGCGCTTCGAGATTGGCCTTAATCGTTTTGTTGTTTCGAAGTTCTTCCAGTTGCTTCAATGCCTGCTCGCGAACGGTAAACAGATAATCCCAATCGGAGCGGATTACTGCCGCCTGTTCGCGGTCGCGAATCTCTCCGGTGATATCGCTGGAATTGGGGAGAAGCGCCAAGTGCACACTCTCCGGCCTCGAAAGCATCTTCGGCATAAACTGCCAGGCCTCGTCAGCGGTGAAGCTGAGGATTGGGGCAATAATGCGCAGAAGAGCCTCGCCAATACGCCAGAGCGCGGTTTGGGCCGATTTCCGCTGCTGCGAGGAAACCGGAAAGGTGTAAAGGCGGTCTTTCAGAATATCGAAATATTGCGCGCTCAGATCAACCGCGAAGAACTCGTTGAACCGCTGGTAGATGCGATGGAAAAGCATCTGGTCATACCAGGCGCGAACCTCAGCTACAACGTCGGCGGTGCGCAGAAGCATGTACTGGTCGAGCGGTTCCATCTGCTCGAATGCAACAGTGTCTTGCGCTGGATTGAATCCATTGAGATTTCCGAGGATGTAGCGGAAGGTGTTACGGATCTTGCGATAGTTCTCGGCGACGCGAGCCATGAGGTTCTCGCTGGCACGAACGTCTTCACGGAAATCGACCGACGCTACCCAGAAGCGAACAATCTCGCCGCCCATGCGCTTGGCAATATCGACCGGATCAACGGTGTTGCCAAGAGATTTGGACATGGCGCGACCGTTCTCATCGAGGGTCCAGCCATTGGTAGCCACGGCCTTGTACGGTGACTCGCCGTTTAATCCCATGGAGCAGAGAAGGGAAGAGTGGAACCATCCGCGATACTGGTCGCCGCCTTCGAGATACATGTCTGCGGGCTTCCACTCGCCGAAGATCTTGGGCAGTACGGATGCCTGCGAGGAGCCTGACTCGAACCAGACGTCGATAATGTCCATTTCCTTGCGGAAGGCTGTGCCGCCGCAGTGGGCGCACTTGGTTCCAGCAGGAATAATTTCCGAGGCAGGACGCGCATACCACGCGTCAGCACCTTCGCGCGCGAAAAGGTCGATGACGGCCCGGTTGGTTGCTTTATTTTCATGCAGCTTACCGCAGCCTTCGCAGAAGAAAACCGCAATGGGAACGCCCCAGATGCGCTGGCGCGAGATGCACCAGTCCGGACGCGTGGCAACCATGTTCGAGATGCGCTCTTCTCCCCAGGCAGGGTCCCAATTCACTCCGGAAATAGCCTTGAGGGATTCGCTGCGCAGTGTTCCATCGTTAATCTTGCCTTCCATGGAAATGAACCACTGCTCGGTTGCCCGGAAGATCACCGGCTTGTGGCAGCGCCAGCAATGCGGATAAGAGTGCTCGATCTTTTCGTGTCCTAACAGAACTCCGCGAGCTTTGAGCAATTCAACGATCGAGTCGTTGGCGGCAAATACTTTCTTGCCATCGTATTCCGGCAGGCCACCGCAGATGTGCCCGGCTGCGTCCACATGGCACGTTGTGTCGATGCCGTAACGGACGCCGGTATAGAAGTCATCGGCTCCGTGCGCCGGGGCAGTGTGGACGGCACCGGTTCCCTGATCCATCGTGACGTAGTCGGCGAATACGCCGAGAATGTCGCGCTCAAGGAATGGATGCGCGAAGATTGCGTGCTCCAGTTTGGCACCGGGGAAGGTCGCCAAAACGGTATGTCCGGACTCCTTGCCGATTCCGAGCTTTGCTAATACGGCGGGCGCTAGTTCCGAAGCCAGCAGATACACCTGCCCGGTCGCATTATCAGCAATGGCCTGGTACTCAGCACGAGGGTGGAAAGCTACGGCCATCGAGGCGGGAAGCGTCCAGGGCGTGGTGGTCCAGATGATTGTCGAGACGGTACGACCAGCGAGCGCGGCGTCAATGGATGCCGGATCGCTCTTGAGAGCGTACTTAACAAAAACGCTGGGGCTGGTGTGATTGGCATATTCAACTTCCGCTTCGGCAAGAGCGGTGCGGTCGTGAATGCACCAATAGACAGGCTTCAGGCCTTTGTAGACGAGTCCCTTCTCGAAAAAAGCAAAGAAATTCTCAATGACTTTCGACTCGTAATCCTTAGTCATCGTGGAGTAAGGATTATCGAAGTCGCCGAAAACTCCAATGCGCTGGAACTGCTCGCTCTGTATCTTTACGTATTTCTCGGCGTATTTGCGGCAGGCATCACGAACCTCAAGGGGGTCCATTTCGAGCTTCTTGCGTCCGAGTGCTTCATCGACTTTGATTTCGATTGGCAGGCCGTGGCAGTCCCAGCCGGGAACGTAGGGAGAATCGAAGCCAGCCATGGTGCGGGACTTCACAATGAAATCCTTCAGACACTTATTGAGGGCGTGGCCGAGATGGATCGCTCCATTGGCATAGGGTGGGCCGTCATGCAAGACATATGAAGGCGAACCAAGTCGCGACTGTCTTACCTGGTCGTAAATGCGAATCTTTTGCCAGCGTTCGAGCATCTTAGGCTCGTTTTGTGGCAGGTTCGCTTTCATGGGGAAATCGGTCGTGGGCAGATTTACGGTTGCCTTGAGGTCCACTCGGGTCTATGTCTCCGATCAATCAAATCAGCAGCGGCGGTGTAATCCGCCTCTACAAAATCCTCGAATAATTCATTATATGCCGACGCAGCAACTCGGCAGAGCACTATGGCAGCTAATCTGGCACGACGCGGATTCGTCCACCTGTGAAAAGCGGAACTTTGAAGACCAGGTTTAAAGTCCCAGAAAAGAATTGAGGCATCTCATCTGGCGTGCAAGGTGCTCTACGCGACGCACCGGCAAGAATGGGATTCTCGATCGGGTAAGACAACTTGGAAGACGAGCTTCATATCTGAGTGTTAATTATCGGCTCAGAAATCGGGCCGGGCATCGATCAAAGCGATAAAGGATTCGGTTCAGGTACTCCGAAACGGAGGCCTTCTGATCAGGTTAAAACACACAGCCAGTGCCCGAGTGTGAGGGGCCCGCATCATGTCGAAGGAAATTCCACAGCCACCAACAAAGAAGCACAGGCGAGAGCTGAACCTCAATCGATATGACGAGATCAGCACACCTCTATGGAAATCTCTGCTGACGAATACCAGAGAAACACTGTTTCCCAGGAAGGCTACACCGTTGCGACTTACCTCTCGCCCGATAACGACGCAAAGCACCCAATGTGAAGAACTAGAGCTGAATCTGTTGCTGCGGGAAGAAATCAATCCCCCGCTTTGGCAATCTCTGGCAACGAACTTCAGGGATACGCTGTTTCCCAAAAAGCTTCCGCCGCTGCAGCTCACCTCTCGCCCAATAAAGGTTAACGACATTTGGGGCGACTACAGCCGCTCCAAGCTGAGCGTGGGCTTCTCAATGGTGATACACGCCGCAGGGCTGGCTGCGCTGCTGTGGCTCTCGATTGCGGGGGCGAAGGTAGTCAAAAAGGCAACGGAACACATCACACTAGTGGCACCGCCAGACATAAGCGATTACATGCCGCTCTCGCAGAAACGGAACGACAAGATCGGCGGCGGCGGTGGCGGTGGCGACCACGATAAGCTTGTGGCTCCCAAGGGCAAATTGCCTAAGTTTGCAATGCACCAGTTCACGCCTCCGGCGATGGTGATACGAAACGACAATCCCAAACTGCCGATGGAACCGACTGTTGTCGTTCCGCCGCAGGTTCACTTGGCATCTGTCCCAGCCCTTAACTACGGTGATCCTAAGTCGTCGCTGCCTTCCGGCCCGGCCTCGAACGGCACCGGAATGGGGGGCGGAATTGGTTCTGGAAGCGGTGGCGGAGTCGGTAGCGGTACCGGCCCAGGCGTAGGGCCTGGTCGCGGTGGCGGTATCGGCGGCGGAGTCTTCCGTGTGGGCGGCGGCGTGAGCGCACCGCGAGTTTTGGAGAATCCCAGTCCGGATTACAGCGAGGAAGCCCGAAAAGCCAAATATCAGGGGACCGTTGTGTTATGGCTGATTGTTGACGCAAACGGAAAGCCGCGCGATGTGCGAGTAGCACGCAGCCTGGGCATGGGACTCGATCAAAAAGCAATTGAGGCCGTACGACTTTGGAAATTTGAACCAGCCCGTAAGGATGGGACCCCGGTTGCAGTCCAGATCAACGTGGAAGTAAATTTTCACCTCTACTGATGCAGGCGTCAGAAGATCCGGAATTTACTGGTTGAGAATCGGACTGGTGTAAGGAGGGAGTTTTCGCCCTCTTTTTTTTTTGCCATTTTTCGAAATGTCCTCGCGTAATATGAAAGGAGAATCGTTGCGGGTCCCAAGCCCGAATCTTGCGATTTCACAAGAAACGCATGAAGCAAGAAACAACCTACTGTACGATCTGCAGAAAACCACTGGGAGAACATGGCCGTTGTGGGTATTGCGACAGTGCCGCAAATGACTGGAAACTCCACGACTGGCGGCCTTTACTCACGCTGGCACTCTTGATAGTGCTCGGATTTTCGTTTACGAGCCTCGTGGTCAGCAGTTTTCACGAAAAGGAAGTCGCGCTTGCTGCTGAGTACTACGGGAAGGGAAGCCGTGCACTGGATGAAAAACGTCCCGCAGAAGCGGTTGATGCATTGGAAACTGCACTGGCTTTTTCCCACGACGACTTCCAGAGCCAACTAAAGCTTACCGACGCACTTCTAGCCTCCGGAGCGACGAGCGAAGCGCATGCTCAATTGCAATTTTTTTTGGATCAACACCCTCACAATGCCTTGATTAACCGGAAAATGGCCCGACTGGAAGCCCGGAACAAGCACGTGGACGAGGCCGTGAATTATTACCAGAACGCAATTGAGGGCGAATGGCCAGAGGGAATGGATCCACTTGCTCAGCGCATTGCAACGCGCTTTGAAGCTGCAGAATATCTAATAAGTCAAGGTCGCAATGAGAAAGCAGAGTCAACCCTGTTGGAACTAGCGTCCGTTCTTCGCACCACCTCTCCCGAGCAGGGAAGGTTGGCTTCGCTCTTCCTGAAGAATGGTGATCCGGCCAGAGCGGTGAGCGTTTACCAGGCACAATTGGATGTGAAGAAAAACGACGCTGCGGCGATTCTGGGCGCGGCTCAGGCGAGCTTTGCAGCCGGCAATTACCCAGCAGCGCGACATTATTTGGCAGAACTCAAATCGGAAACAGCGGAATCTCGTGCGCTGCTGGATCAACTAGATCGGATGGAAAATCTCGATCCCTTTGCCCAGAGCGCAACCGGACAGATTCGAGCGCAACGGACAATGGCTGCGTTCCGAATAGCCTTGGAGCGAATGGCCGCGTGCGGGGTACCCTTTGCACAGGCAATGACCCACCGAGCACAGAGCACGAACATAAAAGATCCGGCCCTCTGGAGCGGCTTTGCAAAATGGGCAGAACAACTCTCCCCGATGATGACCGAGCGCAAACTGCGAGGCCGGGACGACGTGATTGAAAGCACGATGCGGTTTGCATTCCAGGCGGAAATGACCGCGCAAAAACAATGCGGAGCGCCAACTCCAAACGACCAAGCTCTGCTGCTGCTGGCGCGTGAACGTCTGGGGGTTCAACAGTGAACTCTCGTCGTGGCGACTACTTGCCCCAAACACCTGTACGCCGGAAGTACTTTGACACATTGCGGCGAATACTGGGCCCATCCGGACTGGTCTCAATCCGTGAAGAGCAATTCTTCCTAATTCTGGCCATTGCGATCGGTATTCTTGCTGGTTTCTGCGTAGTGCTTTTCCGAGTTGCAATTGGCGCAGCGAGGATCTGGCTGCTAGGCAGTTCCATGCACCCTAGTGTGCCACGGGTGGTGTTGGTTCCTGCTGTGATGGGCGTATTCATAGCTATAGTGGCCGTACGATTTTTTCCCCGGGTCAGGGGCAGCGGAGTAAACCAGACAAAAGGCGCCCTTTATATTTACGACGGCTACATTGCCGGCGAGACCGTAATCGGAAAGTTTTTTCTGAGTGCGCTGGCGATTGGTAGCGGACATTCTCTGGGGCCCGAAGACCCCTCATTGCAGATCGGCGCCGGGATTGCTTCTGCGCTGGGGCGCTGGTTAAAACTCTCGAAAGAACGACTCCGGTTGGTAGCTCCAGTCGGCGCAGCCGCCGGCGTGGCGGCTGCCTTCAATGCACCTATCACGGCCGTGCTGTTCGTCATTGAGGAGGTCATTGGGCGCTGGACTGCCGGAATTCTCGGTGCGGTCGTGCTGTCGGCAATCTCAAGCGTGGTGGTCGAACGCTGGTTCATGGGCGATCAGCCGCTGTTCCGAGTGCCTGTCTATCATCTGGATCATCCCGCAGAACTGCTGGTTTACGCGGTCCTGGGCGTGACCGGAGGCATAGCATCACTGGTATTCGTGAAGGTCATCAAGAACATTCGGCCAAGGCTACGCCGGTTGCCGCAATGGTCGCAGTATCTGCAGCCGGGAGTGGCAGGACTGCTGATCGGATTCATCGCTATCTGGTATCCGCAGGTGATGGGAGCCGGTTACGAGTGGATGGATCTGGCGATGCACAATCGGTTTCCGTGGCAGGTGCTCGGAATTATTGTTGGCCTGAAGATGCTCTCCACCGCACTGAGCTTTGCTACCGGCACTCCAGGCGGACTCTTTGCCCCGGTCTTGTTCATGGGGGCAATGCTCGGCGCATCGGTCGCAATGCTGGAACAACAATTGTTGCCAGCGATTACCGTACCGGTGGGCGCTTACGCGCTGGTCGGAATGGGAGCGCTGTTTGCAGGTATTCTGCGCGCGCCGATGACCTCGGTCTTCATGATTCTGGAGGTAAGCGGGAATTACTCTATTATTCTGCCGGTAATTATCTGCAACACAATTTCCTACCTGATCTCACGCGGGTTTCAGGAAGTACCTCTCTTCGATCTGCTCTCACGGCAAGACGGTCTGGACCTGCCCTCGCTGGAAGAGGAACGCGAGCACGAGATTCTACGTGTGGAGGATGCCATGCACCCTGTACTGGGTCGTGCGCTACTGGGTGACGAGACAATCGCGTCCGCGCGGGGCATCGCGGCCAGCATCGAGGGGACACACTTTCTCGTTTCGCTCGGGGAAGGCCGCTGGAGCGTTGTGAGCCGTGAAACATTGATAAACCCCATGCACGACGACTGCTCTCCCGTACGTGTGCTCGTTCGCGCGCGGGTACCGAGGCTCTATCAAGACCAGTCGCTTGATGTGGCGTTACGGTTTCTCAGGGATCGTCCAATGCTTCCCGTGGTGCATCGCGGCAACTTCGATCTTTTAATGGGTGTCGTGAGCGTTCAGGACATTCTTCGGGCCTATCGCAAATCCGGTCTTGCCGAACCAGAGACGGTGGAAGTTTTCTAAAGCGGCGAACCTAAAACGGCGCTGCGGCTTCCAATAAACGAGAGTTCCGCAACTCGTTTTTGAGGAAGCTGCTTGCTGAAAGTGGAAACATTACGGACCGCTCACCAACTGGACGCATTGAAATCCCGCTGGCAGTGGCTGGAAAACCACTGCGACTGCACACTGTTCCAGTCCTACGAACTTAATCGCAGGGCCGCCGAATGGTTTGCCTCCCGCGAGGCGCCGCATGTGATCCTGGCTGAATCCGATTCCGGCTTGACAATCATTCCAGCGGTACGGCGCGAAAGGGAACTGGGCCTGATCGGCGAAACCCTGTTTGACTATCGGGATTTTCTTAGCGCGGGTGATCCCGCAATACTGGAACATGCCTGGCGGGAGCTGGCCCAGGCAAAACTCCCGCTGAAAGTCACGGCGCTGCGGGGCTTGCAAACTCGGGCTCGGTGGAGCAGTCTGCTTCCATCCGAATTCTGCAATGCACCGGCAACCCGATGCTGCGAAATAACGGCCCAGCAATTCACAACAGCTCACCACAAGAGCGCCAAGGCGAGTCGAAGACTAGCTCGGGAAGGACTCCGCCTCGTACGTCGTGAGGCTAATCTGGGTGGAATTGCGGAGTGGCTCTACAGACGCAAAGCTGAATGGAGCGGGAAAAGCGAAAATTTGTTTCGAGATCAAATGCGACAAGAGTTCATGTTAAACATCATACATAATAACATATCTATTTCAGAAATATGGACTTACGAAACATTTACTCATTCGATTGTAGCAGCTCTATTAACGTTTCGACATCGGTCTCGACGGCACTTCTACACAATTCATCACGATTCCCGGTGGGATAGGTTCTCGCCGGGCCAGGTTATGATTTTCGATGTTACCCGTGAGTCCCTTGCCGAGGGGCTGGACGTTGATTTCATGACAGGGGAGTATCCGTACAAGAATCGGCTGGCGACGGCGATGGTTCCACTCTTTCGAGTGGCAGCCAACCCTGAACAGCTAGCCGCATGGGGAACCGGGGCTCAGGAAACAGCACGGCCCGCTGCCTGAGGAGAAGGGGACACTTCTGATACTCTCTATATTAATGTCTGACCGGATTTTAATTGTCGATAAACCTACTGGAATAACCTCGCATGATGTTGTTAACCGGCTTCGGAAAGCCCTACATAACAAGAGCATTGGCCACTTGGGAACGCTGGACCCTATGGCAACAGGAGTCCTCCCCTTGCTCTGCGGGCGATTCACCAGACTAGCCCAGTTCTTCTCGTCCGATCGCAAGGCGTATGAAGGCGAGATTCGGTTTGGCTTCTCAACTGACACCTACGATGCCGAAGGCACGCCCGCCTCTCCATTGGTCAACGTGTCTCTGGACCTGAACGAATTGCGCGTGCTCGCCTTGAACTTCACCGGAGAGATACAGCAGCGGCCTCCGGACTTCTCGGCAAAAAAGATCAATGGCGTCGCCGCATATAAGCTTGCGCGCAAAGACAAGCCCGTCGAGTTGAAATCTGTTCCCGTCAAGGTTCATTGCTTCGAGATTCAGAGCGTGTGCGAAGATCGCGCCCGCTTCGTTGCGGAGGTTTCAGCCGGAACATACATTCGTTCGCTGGCCCATGATCTCGGTCAGGCACTAGGGTGTGGGGCTCATCTCACCTCGCTGCGCCGGACGCGCGCCGGTGAGTTCTCAATCCTGCAAGCCGTGCCGCTGGACGCGATCGGCCCGGATACTGAGGGGCTGCATCCTCGCCTGGTGCTGCCAGAGATGCCATGCGTCACCGCTTCGGTCGAGCAAATCACCTATATTCGCAATGGACGCCCTGTCAATCTGCCCGAATACTCGAATTGCGCGCTTGTGAAAGTCTTCTATTCGCAGACCGGACTGCTCGCAATTGCTGAGCGCGTCGCCGGCACACTGTTCAGACCTAAAGTTGTGCTTTACGGAAGCAACGAAGCGTTGCCGTGAAGCTTAAGCTTTTTGGGAATAAACTTGAATGGCAACAAGACAAGACAATAGGCGGACTAGGACTATTGCGCAGCCTGACAGGTGTCAGGCAAAAACAACGAGCTTAACTGAGACAAGTTAAGAAAACTCTAGCACCTCAATCGGAGCGCCGTTTTCTACAAACATCGCCGCCCGGACTCCAGAATACGGAGAGAACGGCGGGAAAATGACCTCCTTTCCTGCAATTGCTTCCTCAAGGACTTCCACTTCAAAAGCAATGTGGGGAACGGAACGGACGAGTTCGTGAACTGGGCTGTCGGATTCGAACCGCAGCCACTCAACTCCATAGAGGCTTGTTTCAAATCCTGATGCGAAAACCTTGAAGCGCTCAAGATAATGCTCTCCAGAACGTGGTGTGTCGTTGGGTATCCCAATATGATGAAAACGCCAGCCTTGCGTCGAAGTAGCTGTTGGCGCCTCTTGGAACTTCCGGAGCTTTTGGTGGGCGGAACTTTGCGTCATACTCGTTCATTCTAATGGTACGCAAAGCTCGATAACAGGGCGAAAACCGGAAAAGTCGAAGATTCAATGATCCGCCGAGGTTGGACCGCCGGAGCGGGCGCGGCTCCACAGGCTCAGCGAGGCGCTAAATCAAAATCATCAAACAATTCCAAAGTACGACCAAGGTGAAAAAGCCGCACGCTGCGTAAAGCAGACGCAAGTACCGCGAACGATAGACCAGCCAAGCGAAGAGCACCACAGAACCACCCTTAACCAGTCCTAACTGCAGGAAGTTCATCCGGTTCAGCAGTGGGTTCATTTCCTGGCCGCCACTCGCGAGCACAGTCCGGGTTGAAAGAAAGTCGCTGAGTTGCAAGACAAGCATCGTAAAACATAAGCGCCACTGCGTCTTGGTCATACTACCTCCGAAGTTCAACTGCCACAAACCAATCACTGTAGAGTTTGTGTAGCTGCCGGTGGTTGCAAGGACAGAAGAAAAGAATCGCAGGTCACAGAAGTGGCGCAGTTGATTAAACAGATACGACGGCCAGCATGAACTGAAAATTACACCTACCTGAATCGAGCACTCCCAAGGGCCTGTTGACTTTCTATCGCGCGCAATGCCCGGCAAGATTATACTGCTGGCATGAGAGTTGCGCGGTTTTCAGCCATTGTGCTCCTGATCTTCACGAACATTTCGGGATTTGCCCAGTCCGGCGCGAAACTGAAAACATTTTTTCCCATGGAGCCGGGCACGCGCTGGGTTTACCGCGTCCACTTGCGAACAACGATTGCTGGAAGCAACCAAACTTACGAGAAGCGCCTAACTTGGCCGGTTGAAGTGAAAGAGGCTGCGTTTCGTCCGGGGCTGGCGGCCGCTCTCCTGAGCGGGTTCCCGAGTGATTTGATCTGGTATCAGGAGGGCAGAAAGCCCAAGGACCAGATCATCCTCCAGCTTGGCAAGTCCGTGTATATTATGCCCGGAGATCGCGACACTCTTGATCGGATCCGCAAGGCTACCTCGGATGTGGACTTGCAGGCGTTGCTTCCTGATGTCTGGTTTCAGCTTCCTTTGAAAGTCCAGGATATATTCTGTCCTCCCGATCAGCCTCAGCGGGACGATACCTTCTATTGTTGGTTTGCAGAAGGCAAAATTCCCGCTGACAAACTGCCGAATGCAGCTCGCCGGGCTGGTGGAAAAAGGGGCACCAAACTTGCTTTCCGCACCCATCCCGACCACGAGATCTATACCCTTGTCCCCGGCATTGGCGTAGTACGATACGGATACGCCCATCATGGCACGGCAGACGAGGTCCAAGCCGAGTTGGTGCGGTTCAAACGGTAACGCGTACCTCTCCTGTCCTCTTCGCAAGCATGGCGTCTAAGTGGCTTCTCTCGACCTGAAGTGCGTTTCCAAGCTTTCCGCCCTTGGTACCCGCCTGCCTTCTTATCCTCCCTTCTAGCCGTTTCTACGTCCGATGATAGATAGAAACGTAAAACTAGATAGGTTTTTAAAACAGGCGGGTACAAAATTTGTTGATTGCATCAAGTAAAGCTGTCGGTTTTAAGTTTGTCAAGCAAAATTACTAAGGGAATCACTTTAGTACCAGGATCAGCAATGCCACGCTGAAAATAGCCCCGAGAGCGAGCTTCCCGGGAGTTATCTGAGTGCCTGCCGAGAGCTGTCCTGATGATCCTAAGACCGCGTTGACGTATGTAGTCACAGAGCCTGGAATAGCGAGCTTTCCGCCCATTGCATCCTGCACGCGTCCGGGTCCCCAATTGTAGGCAGCGATCGCCAAAGGCCAGCTTCCAAACCGGCGGTGCAGGGAAGCCAGATAACCGACACCGGCTTGGATATTCTGCTGCGGGTCCGTAAGGTCAACGCCTGGTGCGCTGGACGGCTTTACCTGGAAGATTCCAATCTCGCCGGCCGAGCCGATAAGCAGGGAACCGTCTGGCCGGTACTGGTTAATGCCGCTTTCACGGCGTGCAACGGCCAGCGCAATCGCTGGAGTCACCCCGTTCGCTACTGCGGTTGCAATGATGTCGGCCGTATAGCTCATATTACCGTGTTCCCCGATCTGCCCCGCAGTCGCAGGTGCCTTTTGCAATCTAACTGCATAGGACGGCCCTGAATGGGTCTGCTGCTACTTATGTACCGTGGCACACATAAACCAATTCATACGCGGTGCTGGTTGCTGGCGCCGTGCCGACGGTGAAGGTCTCGGTCGTGTAATTGTTTGTTGCGCGAACCGGGATCTGAGTAAACGGAGACGCCTGCGTATAGAGCTGCACCGTGCAGTTTGGGTACTGTCCGTTTGCCAGCGGGAAGGTCAGCAGAGTTCCCGTCGTAGTCGATGAGCCGGTCGTGAAAGAAATCGTCCCGCCGATGGTGTCGCATGGATGCCCCGAGGTACAAGCGGGAGCCACGGTTGCCGATGGAATCGCCGCGCCTGCGGTATATGTAGGCGCTCCGCTCGTTCCCTCGAACGATTTAAATTGCAAGGGATTTCCATTCACCTTCACCGACATATTGTTAATCGTGAGGGTGCTGGTGGCTGCGGGGTTCCAGGTGTCATGAAAAGGCAAACACGTTCCACCATTGGTGATTGTGCAATACCATTGCCGATTAATGGCGGTCGGCGTCGTGGTTGCGTCTTTATTTGACGTATCGACAAACTGATTCCAGCTCTGCGCGTAAGCCGTACTGTTCGACGTGTTGTACCAGTTATCAGTTGTCACAACAGTAGCCGGAGCCACGAACGTCGCAGAAGCTATTGCCGCAGATGCTGGAGCGTTGGCCCCAATGCTGGAAAACGGAATCTGCGGAGAAATAGTCCCACTGCCATTCACTCCGAACTGCTTTACCCATGCCGTTCCGCTCCAAGTGTCGTACTCGAATCCGGCGTTCGTCCCGGTAAGATCGGGCGAGCCTTTCAGGCAGAAGCGATTCAGCGCATGACTCGCCGCCGTGTCATACCAGCAATGAGAAGTTGTGTACTGACTCCCGAACGCATAGCCGCTATACCCCGGATTGCTGCCCAGGTTCGCATCATTGAACGAGGGATTCGTGATGTTGTTCCCGAACCATGAAATCCCAAGCTGGCTATTGTTGATCGAACTCGTCCCGCTGGTCAGGTTGCGGACGTAAACGTTCGAGGCCACGCCCGTCGCGTTCTGAATCGCCTGCACCGGAATGCTCGAACCTAACTGAATCTGCCCGGTCTGCACTTCCGTCGTCTCTCCGCTCTGTAACTGCGGAGCCGCGTTGGTTTCGATGTAGACGTAGTCAGTCTGAGCGCCTGTCGTGTAAGCCTTGATCCAGTTTCCGCCCAGCGTCTCCGTCTTCGGAGAGAAGAACGAGTCGTTGATCGTCGCGTACATCGCGGCGTTATTCCATGTGGTGTTCACGTTGCCCGAATTCGGCGCAAACTCCATCTTGCCGTCCGGCTGCGTTCCCACCTTCACCGACGCGCAGGAGTGAGCCGTCGTGCTTCCCGCGTTAGCCCCTACCGCTTCCGAGTCCACGCAGTAGACGTTCCAGTTCGTATTTCCCGGCCCGTTCAGCGCATTGAAGTGATTGTTGATGGTCGTAACCTGGTTGGCAAAGGTAGCCGTCCTGTCGTCCAGCACGTAGGAGCCACTAGGCCAAGCCGTGTTCGACGGAGCCGTCGAGCCAGTGTAGTTGCGCGAGGTGATGTAGAACTTGTTCCCCGAAGTAAAGCCGCCCAAAACGGTCTCGAACTGGTTGCGATTCACGCCTGCGACATAAGCGCTCGCACCGGTCTGCGTGGGGTCAAAGTCTGCCGGCGCAATCCGCATCGTGTAGTAATCGATCTGCCCGATATCCTGCGGGGCGGAGACGAACACCGGACTCCACGAGGTATCGGCCACCGACGCAATACAGGGCGAGCCACCGCTGCACGAAGTTCCCGTCAGCGTAGCCGTCAGGGTCGTCGTGTCCTGCAATCCGTTGACTACCACGTTCGCGCCCAGGGTCGGCGAGCCGTTAATGGGATAGCCCTCGCAGTAGACGTTCTGAACCGTTATCGCCTGTCCGCCCGTCACGTTGATGCAGTCCGAGTTCCACAGCGCCTTGATCGAGCCGCCATTGAACTCCACATCTGTACCGCTCAGCCATGCCGCGGCATGAGTCTCTGGCAGAATCGTAGGCTGAAAGGTCGCGCTCGTCACTGTGCCAGTGCCGCTCGACGTGTTCGCCGCCGTAATGGTGAACTTTCCCGTCGGCGTGTGGTTAGTCACTGATACCGCCTGGAACATGCCGTTCAGCCCTGTCGTATCGATCACTCCCGCAATGGTGAACCAGTGCCCGGCCACGATAGGAGACTGTCCGGCAACCGCTCCCGGACAGCTTGCCGCAGGAGCGCACGAAACAACATACGTCGCCGTGCTGCCGTCCCCTGTCGCCGATTCCAAGGTCATGTTACCCGACCACTGCCGGTTGGGACCCACGCCATTCACGCAGTTCGCGCCATAGCAGTAGTAACCTGCGTCCGTGGTGCCAGGAGCCGCAATGTTGGTCTTCCAGAAGTGGTTCTCGTTGCCGAAGGAAACCAGTGGCCAGCGCGTGGTGTCTACCGTCAGGTTCTCAACGCTCATGCGCTCGGCATTGCCGACGAGGTTCAACCCGCGCCCGCCGCCGTTGGACAACCTTACGTTGCGAACCCGGTACCCCGCGTTATAGTTTTCCAGCAGCGTACCGGTGAACAGATGTCCGCCCGGAGCGTAGATTGCCAGGTCTTCAATCGACCCGTTGCAGGTCCACAGATTATCGGGCTGCGTTGCACTCGCGCCATATCCGGTAATGACTACTCCCGCGAAGGCCGAGTTATTGGTCAACTTCAGCACCGTCGCGTTCGGGCCATCGCCCTTGACGTGCATGGTGCAAGGAATGCGCAGTTCATCGCTGACTTTGTAGGTTCCCGCGGGAATATGCAGCACTGGCTCTGCGCCCGCAATCGCCGGGGACTGCTGATAAGCAACCGCCGCATTGATGGCGCAGGTAGAATCGTTAGTTCCCGTTGGGTCGGCCACATTCGCGCACGAGGACGCCGGTCCAAATTTGGGATGCGTCACATCCACTGGGGTCTTAAACGATGCCGTCGTGCCTGCCACGACGTTATTGGCTGCGATCGTGCCTGGAGCGGTGACCTGTTGACTCGACCCGCTGCCCGACGCGGTCCACCCGGCTGGGAGGCTTACCGAATTGCCGTTCACCGGGGTGCCAATCCCGCTGACAGTGGTTTGAGCGGAAGCTATAGACGTGAGCAGAAGCACGAGTGCGATTTGTGCGATTTTCAATCTCATAGTCATTCCTTAGCGAAATAGCGAGAACGTACCGGTCAGCGAGCCGCCGCCTGCAATCGAGACAACGTTCATTCGCAGGTAATTGGTTGGCTTGTTCACCACGTGACGCATCTCGCCAGACGACCAGTTCGTGTCAGAGGTGCTCGCAACGTCGAGCACATACCAGGTCGAGCCGTCGAGTGAGCCTTCGAAATTCACTGTCGCACTGGTGACTGTGCCACCTGTGACAACTGTCCAGGTGTATGAATAACTGGCAGGCTGCACCTTGAAGGCAGTGCCAGGACCGGTCGCAGTAGCGGCAGACAGTGACGCATACGGAGTTCCAATGAAGGCTGTATTCTGCGCGGCCGCCATGCCGCCCAGCGCTGCGAGTGCGAGAACGAGTAAAACAACCGCTCCTTTAAGTTTCATTTACTGCGCTCCTAAGCATGGTTCCTAGTTACAAGTGCATTTTCCATCTGCGTCCACTGCAGTGGAGCAGTAACCCGCACGCCCGGTAGCGGTCCAACAGGAAACGTGCCCGGATGATGTCGTTGTAGCTAGAACAACTTTCGTGCCGTCCGAGCCGGTGTAGCCTGTGAGTGTGGAAGGGAGCACGACATTATCGGTGACGCCGTTATAGATATGGTATCCACCGCTGGTTGCAGAGAACATCCCTGCGTAGACTCCAGGGGAATCGTAAAGGTAGCCCCTAAAACGAGTGTCTGAGCTGACAAAATTATCGGCTGTAGCGCCTGTGGATACACTATTGCCGCATATATTTTTCGTTCCAGTCGCCCAAAACTGATAGCATCCATCGACGTTAAGGTCGCATTTGTTCCCAATAATGGCAGCTTTATCGCAAAGGAACGAGGAGAACCTGATGCCAAAACGTTGATGCCCGTTGCCGTCAAGAGCGTTTTCAATCGTGTTGTTCGAGATGTTTACGCCTAAGACGTTTTGATTGACGAAGATTCCATGCGTGTCCGCTGTATCCGTGTAATTGTTCGCGGTGATGATGGAATTGGAAACAGTGACGTGTGACACGTTGGCATTGTCGATCAGAACGCCATTCAACCCATTGGCTCTGATCTGCCCGGTGTCCCACAAAATACCCGTGCCGCCCGAAATCTTAATCCCGTTTCCGGGATACCCTGCCGCCCACGAGTTGTTAAATTTGAAACCAAGAAATTGTGATCCTAGAGAGCTGTCGAACTCGATAGCATTTTTACCCGGCGTTGTGCACAATGTAGGATCGCAATCCATGATCACCTGATCTGCGAACAGCCAATACGGCGGCGAATTGTACACACCTTCGCCGGGTGTTGAATTTGTCACCAACATTCCACCTTCAGTAGCTCCAACCGACTGAAACATACTGATATTTGAGCCCTGCATTCCGGTGTCCATCACCAAACCCCGCGACGGTCCGATAGTCGTACTAATGTTGATATCCTTCATCGTCGTCGAGACTACGTGGTCCGAATAGATGAACGAACCTTTGTAGCTGTGCGAATGGATCGTGTCGAGAGTGATTTTGCCGCTCAGTATCGTTTCGTTGAACGCAGTGATGTGAACCAGTTTCGATAAGGCTCCGCCGCCGATAAGGTTACAATCGACAACTTTATTTTCCGAGCCGCGAATTTTTAATCCATCTGTAATCGATTCAGCGAATGAAAACGTGATTCCACGAATGGTATTAAACCCGGGTGCCTCTAACCCCACCCCGGTTTGATTCATGTTGATTTTTGTTTGCTCGTAACCTTCAGCAGATTCGATAGTCACGCCATAGTCCAGCGTGATCTTGTTTGTGCAGGTGTAAGTACCGGGAGGTATGACAACACGCGAAAAAGCCGCTGCCGATGATATTCCCGCGCAAATGTCGGCTCCGGGGAGCGTGTCTGCGTTCACCGTACCATTTATCTTCGGAGCCTTGAGCGACCCACTCGCGTCAACCGTGGTCTGCCCGTTGGATCCAAGCGTGGTTGTGCCAGTGTTGGTGAGCGATGTTACCGATGCTGTCCCGCCGCTCACCGAGATGGCTTTAGTCACCGGTATATCCACTGCGCTTGCGCCTGGACCTGTCGATTTGTTGGTAAGCGTTATTGCGTGCTGGTTCGCATCTATGGGCGCGACTGTGTAGGCTGAGAGCGACTCGCTGGCATCGGTTGCTGAGGTACCCGTGACGCCGGACGCTACTGCACAATTGCACGCGCCCGCGGGAGGCGTCGCCGAGGACGTCCTCAGCACGTCGTAACTGGTTGCATTGGCAACCTTCGTCCAGGAGACGCTGACACTGTTTGTGCCCAGTGCATCGGGTACCTGGTCGAGGATGAATGGGCCCGCCGGGGTCGAGCCGCCGATGAGCGTATTCGTCACGATCCAGTAATAGAACGTGCGAAAGCCGGGATTGCCGACCCGCTGGACGTTGGCGGAAGCAACCGGTTGCGGGGCATCGGCGAGCGTGAGAGTGAGCGATGGCGTGGCCAATGGAGCCTGCGCGGCCGCGACGTTAGCCACTTGCGCGGGGCAGGGAAGCGCGAAAGCCAGCAGATATGCGGCAATAAATGAAAAGAGAAATTTACGCATGACTACTCCTTATGTCGGCGTCGAATGGAATCGCCGTTGCCTGGGTCCACGCCCACGGCAATGGAAATGTGCACGAGCTGGGCTTTCATTTCGTCGATGTCGAGTTGCATCTTCCTGAGTTGATCCTTGATGTTCTTCTGGTCAAGCTGCAGCGCGGCGCGATCGGCGACGTAGGGATTGGCTGGCCCGGTTACGATCTGCTCGGCTTCAGCGCGGGAAATTCCGGGACGCGAAAGATATCCGGCCAGCAACAGCACCACGGCAAGCAACGACGCGGCAATCCACTTCCACACGTCCACCGTGCCATCCGGTTGAAGCCTGAGACGGAGCGCCGGGCGCTGGCTGGATTCGCTTTCGAAATTCGCTGCGGTTTCGTGCATGATTGCCCCGTTATATTCCCCACTTGGCGCGATTCGCGGCGACTGCTGCCTGCCAGGAGGCTGTTGCGTTTGCCATCATTGTCGAGAGCGAAGAGCTGCTCGCTACCGACGGTGTGCCGGACGACGAAGCGCTGGAGGTATCGCCGCTAGACGCAGACGATTTCCCACCGGAAATCGGTGCGCGCGATCCGAGCCCGCCGTAATCGAGATATCCCGCGATGCGCGCGAAAGGGTTGCCAGCCGGCGCGACCTTGCCTGCGGGGATCTGCGCTGTGATCTGCACCAGGTCGTTTTCTTTCAGCAGCAGGAACATACTTGCCAGCTGGTTTGGCGAGCCGATTTGCACGTAGATGTTTTCCAAGCCCTTCTGCGGAACGCCGTTGATCAGTACGCGCCACACCACGACGCCTGAGCCATCGCTGAACGTGCCCGCCGCGCCGAGATGAGCAATGCACAGCAATGTAAGCGCGCCGCTCATGCTGGCGGGGACCTGGTAGTGCAGAATCACTACCGGCGCTGCTCCCGCTGCAGGGTATGCCGGCAAGGGTTGTACCGAATCCACCTGAATGGCGCGCGAGTGCGTCGTCTGCACTCCGGCATCCAGCGGAATCGTGCTCCTGATGGTCGAGAGCCTGGACATTTTGAGAGCCAACATCTGTTCCCTGGTCACTTGGCACCTGCCTGTTTATTTACGTCAACACTCGCCGCATACTTCGGAACCAATGCGAGCACGAGGTCCGGATACTTCGGATTCCCGCCTCCGTTGTATGCCAGCAGCGCGGCGCGCGTGTCTCCGGGATGCGCGTCGATGCAGCGCCTGAGTTTCCGGCACCCGAACTCGAGTCCGATTCCGGGATCGCACAATTCGGTGAGATAAGCCCCGATGAAGCCAAGCTCGCGGGCAGTCTGCCCCATGATCTGCATGAGCCCGTAGGAAAACGCGCGCGCGTAGTGCTCGGTAGGTTGCTTCGCAGGGTTCACGGGTACGTATTTCCGTTCAAATTCCGCCTCGTAGCGCACAGCCCAGGGATTCCAGCCTCCGGACTCATGGTCGGCGACGGCGCACACCAGCTCTTCGGGAAGCCTGTGGGCTTGCGCCGTTGCGCGTGCAATCTTGATGAACGTTGCGATTTCCATCACAGATAGACTCCCCAGGCTGCGACCTGAATGTTTGCAGCGACGAAGTTGTAGACCTGCACTCCGTCGTTGCCCGTGTTGGTGATGGCGACGGTCAGCGTGTCTCCTGCCGCGAGCAGATATGGCGACTTCAGGATCAGCGGGTTTCCCGCGCCTCCAGCCACCAGATCGAGGCGCATCTGTTTCGAGAGCAACTGGCGCTGCGCGGCTCCGTGCTGATGCAGAATCTGCAGAAAGAAGGACCCGGCCGCAGCGTCGCTCGATCCGGTCAGGTGAGTGAGCAGGAAGTTGCGCGCGACCGACTGCGAAGACTCGGCCGAGGCTGCGGACGCAACTTGCCCGCCGAAGTCGAAGCCGATGCACCCGGCGTCTCCGCTGGGCGGAGCTTCGACCGTCGACGGCAGATAGAGCCGGCTTTTGACCATGCCGCGTTGTGGCAGATATAGAATCACGCGCGTCTCCTGTTAAGCAGCTTGAGTGCTGGGCGTTACTGCAAAGGTGTTCAGAATTGTGACGACTGCCTGCACGTAGGTTGTGAGTTTGGCTGTAGCTTCGGCGGTAGTCAGCCCGGCTGCCTCCAGGCCAGGAAGCAGCTTCGAACTCACAGCTGAGATCACGGCAGCAAACTTCTGTTCTCCAGTCATCCCCGATGGAAGCAGCGCGGCAGCCTGCTCGATTGCCAGCACATTGTTGGCGACCAGGTTGTATTCGGGTCCGATCTGGGGGAAAGCCACGTCTACCAGAGGTTCGGCGGCCACGGCGACTTTTGCTGCTACTGGCAAAATCTTTGTAAAAGCGAAATTGGCAATTCTCTTAATTTCCTTGCCGATCTTGCTCAGAAACGTCTCAATCTTGTTCATGCGCTTCTCCTATTTTTTTTCGATCACTTGCATCTGGTTTCCGGACTCTGCGTCCAGTTCGGCTTGCGGGAGCACGACCGTCAGACCTTTGGTGAGTTTCGTTTTCCGAAAGACCAGCGTCATGGCGACCGAGGCGACAATCATTCCGGACCCGATTGCCAGAGTTGCCGAGCGCGTGCTCACCAGCGTCGTTCCACAAGTCAACAGAAACGACACTGTCGCGCTGAAGCCAAGCTCGAAGAGCAGCTTGAGCCAGAGCGAGATTGCCGACTGCTTCAACCGTCCGAGAATGAACGTCGCCAGTCCTGAAAACGGGTCCATTTATTTCCCCGAGTCGGAGGCCAGGATGCCGGTGGCTCCAGCCGTGACCGCTCCCAGAACGACCTGTGTGTTGATCGGCTGGCCGTGCAGATACGGCATCACGACTCCGGTCAGCACTCCGATGAGAATCGTCAGTATTCCAGCGGTTGTGGTTTTCCAGTTTTTCAACTTGACCTCCCTTAGCTCAGTTCGCGCCCGATGAATCCCAGGCGAATGTCGTTCTGCGCTCCGCTCAGGTCCGTGATCGAAACCTGCACGACCGCGTTTTTCACGAGCTTGAGCGGGGCAAGCAACGGCAACGGAGCCTGCGCCGTGCCGAAGTGGTTATCCGAATGGATCGGAATATTGGACAGATAGCGGTCGCCGATCTTGATCTGCGCCTTGAATTTTCCGGTCGATTGCGAGACCAGGAAATCCGCCTCGAAGTTGTTATTGAGAATCTGAAATTGCTGCGTGACGGTGGCATTCGCCCCGGTGGCGAGCGCTTCCACGCCGTAGGTGTAATGGTGGCCGGGGTCCACAGTCGCTGCAGCGCTCTGTGCCTGCTGTGCCTGTTCGGTCGCGCCCAAGAAGCGATTCATGGTGTTAGCTCTCCCGCGCTGCTATGCGCTTTGAAATGGCCCCGGCCCTTGCGAGCCGGAGCGATAACGATTCAACGCAACAAAGCTTAGGAAACGTTGCGCAGGCGACGACCGTCCAGGAAGACGTAGATCGTCGTTCCCACGCCTCCGGAGGCAGTACCGGTCATATTGAAGGCGGTTTCGGCGGTCACATCGAAACGAATGCTCTCGCCGTTGTTGATCATGATTTCGTCTTCGAACTGGAAGGCGTTCATGATGTTCGTATCGCCATTGGCAATGCCGGTCTGAATGCTCGCGGCTCCGAGCAGGGTTCCGACGTTGGCAGCTGCGGTCAACTGAATGCCCCCGCCGCCGGGGAATGCCATCAGCGGGCCGGTAAGAAAATCGCGCCCGCCAATCTTCAGAACTCCCGAGCACAGCTGCGCGATGTTGATCGCATCTGCCAGCAGGGTGTTCGCCGCGATGATGACGCGCACGCGCCTCAGTTTGAACGTCTCCTGATTGGCCAGCACGCCGGCGGTCTGCATGTTGGTCTGCGCCTTCGTCTTGTTAGCGGTATTGGGCACCTGGAACATCGGCGTCAACTGCGGAAACGCTGCGGCCTGGGCAACGCTGAAAGAGTCGTACAGAAAATCAGTGTTCTCGTAGCCGGTGCCCGGCAAATTGGGGTTTTCGATTCGCCACGGCTTAAATTCAGGCCGGGCGAAGTTCTTGCGGTTCAGCTTGTTCATAACTTCGTCACCTCTTTGGTGGCCTCGCGCGTGGCGAGGGAAATTTGAGTTGCGGGTGAATGGCCGGGCCGAAACCCGGCCACACCTGTTACCAGGCCGGCTTCGTCACGGGTTTGGACCCAGCCGACGGAAGCGCAACGGGAGCGCTGGAACCAGCCGCGGGAGGTGCGGTGTAAATTCCGCCTTCCTGCGTATAGGGCCAGGTCACGTTGTTGTAGCTGCCCAGGGCGACTGCGCGTCCGAGACCGTCGTCGGAGTAGCTGACATCGCCGAGGCCTTTCACGGTCGTTCCGGCAGGAGCGCCGGTCGCAGCCGTGGAGACGGCCGGCAATACCTTGCTGACCTTGTCGTCCCAGAAACGCTGCACCGTGGCCGCGAGGCCACCGGCGAGGATCGCCATGCCCGCATCCGGGCCCAGCATCTTCGCCCCGCCCATACCGAGGCCGATCGCCGCGACGATGTTTCCACCGTAGCCATACACGCCTTCGTTTTTGGACCTGAGGACCAGCTGAGTAACGAACCGGGTTCCGATCGCGCCGGCGCCGGCCGACAATGCCAGCGTCATGATCTGGCTCGGTTTCTGGCCGAGCACCGTGTACGGATTGCGACGCGCTTTACGCCGATGAGTCTTGACGATCGTCGGGTTCTTGCGCCTGCGACTGACCTTGCGGGCAGCAGCCTTGAACGGGTTGCGTTTGTGAGTGTTTTTCTTTCGTGGGTTGCTCATGATGGTAAGCACACCTCCTAGCGGCCCGGGGTTATGTTTCTTGCGCAGGTTCGGGCGGCGCTTGCGCGAAACTTTTTTGTAGGGGTTGGCGATGCGAATGACCTTGATCTTCGGCAATGCCTTTCTCCTTTCCCTCGCGGGTGCAATAAAAAATCCCCGCGCGCCGGTGCATTCGCAGCACTGGTCACGCGGGGACGGATTTTTTGAAATGCGCCGATCGAGGGCGCGGGTTTCACAGCCTGGTCAGATTGCCCAGCTCTCCACCCAGCCAATACCACGGCTGCCCGGTCGTTTCCGGTTTCTTCACCAGCAACGCGCCGAGGTTGCCATCGGCATCCGGAAGAATGGACGCAAGTTCAATCGACTGCTTCGCATCGCGGCAAACATCTGCCCGCAACAAAATCTCATGAATCGGGCCGAGAACGGTGAATCCTTCCATCGTGCCCAATACGTAATCGTTCCACGCCTGTGGTTCGCGCTCCAGCTTGCGGCCAATGCCGTTGCAGCTCGCGCAGTACGGCGCGTTGCTGTCGCTCGGGGCCCCATCTTTGCGTCCGGTGGACATACGCCCGGTCCCCCTGCATAACGGGCACGACTGTTTTTTCGTTCCCTTGCAGGATGGACATTCGGCGGTCTGTCCCACCACCTTCCCGCTGCCCTCGCACTGCTCGCATCCGCGATTGGCTTTTCCGGTTTCCCTGGCGCATCCGGGGGCAGGGCATTGCTCGTAACCGAGGATCATGCGTCCGGCTCCTCCGCAGTTCAGTCCCATGCAGAGGCGATGGCCTTCGCCATCGCAACTCAGGCACTTTGCCTGGCAATCCGGGCACAGCTCATGCGTGGCGGTGACGATGTCCGGAAATCCCTTCCACTCGTTCATCAGCGCCAGCTCGCCGCCGGGGTCCAGCTTCGCGAGGAACGGACCGTCCTTGCCGAAGTCGATATCGCCGCGTTCGGTGCGCACCAGATAGATGCGTCCGAGCAGATCGAATTCGCCGCGCTTCACCGCCGCGTCACGCCTGGCGAAGATCTTCGCCAGCGATTCAACCTTCGACTTCGAACGGGATGACGCGCGTTGCGCCTGCCCCGTGCTCTTCCGCTCCATCTGTGCCGTGCCTGCTGAGGCCATCAGTTCACAATCCCCACGTTCTCGATCTTGTAATCGCCGCCCGCCAAATACATCTGGCGAGCAACAGGGTCGAACATCAATCTCGGACGCTTTCCATTTTCCTCGCCAAGGTTGTGAAAGTAGATGGTCGGACGGAAGTCATCGAACTTTTTTCTAGCGTAATATTCGATTTGCGAAACTTCGCCTAAATCCTGCAGGCCGCCCGGATTGGCGCGGCGCGCCGGCTTCAGCGCGCGAAGATCCTGATTGCCTCCGAGAAAAAACAGTTTTTTGGCCTTCGCGTCGGTCACTACAATCGGCTGCACCTTGTCGTCCTCGAAGCTCACCTTGCGATTGCCCACGGTCAGCGAGACCAGGTCTCCGATCTTTGCGAAGTCCTTGCCGGGGATGCGGGCTTTCGTTTTTGCGAGCGTCGTTTTGCGCGGCGCGCGGCCATGGAACATCGCGTAAGTCTTGCGGGCCTTGCGCGAAGCGTGCAGCGGGTTCTTTTTTCCCGGAATCAGCTTCTGCTCGAAGTGTTCGAGCGTTTTCCTCGTCGCCTCAGCCGGAGAGTATCCCTGCTTGATCAGCAGTCCGCGCCGGGCCGAGAATTTCCGAAGCCAGCTCTTTTTCCCGGAATCGGGATTTTTCTTTATCGATTCTCCGAACGATTTCTTCGCCGCGGCTTTCGCTCCGGCGTAGCCCGCTGCCACGCTGCGCAAAAACCGCGCTACCTGCGCTTTCGCCGCCGGGGAAATCAGCCCCGCAGCCGGAAGCGGGTTGCACTTCGGATTCTTCGCGGAGCGCTTGCGCGGCTTCGCTGCCGGTTTCCCGGCGGGCTTCGCTGCCGCGCGCCTCTTTGCCGTCTTTTGTTTCGTCATCTTTACGCCTCTGTAACGCGGATTTTTCATCGTCCCATCCTCTGCAGAAACATTGCCCGCGCGCGCCTGCCCCAGTTACGGGAGCACTCGTCGCACATCCAGGCGTCGCACACCGGACAGTAATGCACGCGGCGCGGACGCTCGTCCTGATCCACCAGGCGATGCACCTCGCAAACCCCGACGCGCTCGCCGTCGCCGGTTGCCGCGTAGCCTGTGCCCGTGTTTACGTCAACAAAACCCATTACCGTTGCTCCTTTGCCACCAGTCGAACTTGCGCCTGCGCGCCGATCGGCAACTTTCCGCGAAATCCTTCCGCGCTCGCAAATGTCTCAAAGCGCCTGATTCGCAGCGCGCCCTGCGTAACGTAGCTCACGCGATACGGACGCTTGCCCAGCTCTCTCGGACCTGTGACAATGTACGCCATCAGCGCCTCGTAACCATCAGCAGCCCAGCAAGGAACAGTCCGCCGACGATCAGCAGCGTGTGATTATCCGCATCCCGATCGTTCAGCTTTCTGACTGCCCGAATGTCCGCGTCGCACTGTGCCCGCGCCTCGTCCATCGTGATGCGTCCTCCACCGGCGCGGTAGTTCGACGCTGCGCACTCGGAAATTTTCCCGTTGACCTGGCTGTCAGTAAGTTTTCCGGTCGAGGCGTTGTACATCCAGTCCGTGAAACCATTCCCCAGGCCGCGGCGTCCCCGCGTAATCTGACGGCGGTAACTCATGCCGCGCCTCCAGTCTTGTGCGTCGCGTAGTAATAAGCGATTCCTCCAGCCAGCAGCGCCAGCATCGCCACTGGAAGCGGATTCGCACTCACTGTGTCCCGAGCCGCACTGGCGCGTGCTCCAATTGCGCGGCTCGTTTTGCGAACAGCCTTGCGCGTGCCCGTGACCAGGTCGTTTGCCAGCCATCCCGCCACAGCTCCTCCACCCAACAAGAGCAGGAAACTCGACGTGGGCGTACCGAGCGAGCTGGCCATCGTGTCCAGCGTGCCCCCGTTGTTTGCGGGCAGCGCGCCCAGCGTTGGACGCTCGACCAGTGACGCATACGGATTGGTGCGCGTGATGTATGCCATCGTTATTGCCTCTTCGTCATCGCCAGAAGCACCAGCAACCCCGCCCCGCCCGCGATGTAAATGTTCTTCACGCCCGCCATTAGACTCTCCTGCATCAGCCAGCCGGACTGCTGTGCCGCGCTCGCAGTGTTCGTTTGACCGGACACAGCGCTTGTATCGTTTTGTTTTTTGTCTCCAGAGACGGACGTGTTTTGCTTGCCAGTCGAGCCACTTTGGTTTTGCGGTGTAGCTTGTGGGGTTACGGGATTAGCCGGAACCGCTGGAGGCTGGGACCATGAGCTGAAAGGTTGGTTCCAGTCTGGCATTCCCAGGCGATTGCGCCTCGTCTCTAATGTGAGATAGCTCATTTTCGTCCCAGCATCCTTGCCAGAATCAGACCTCCGACGCCCGCGCCTGCAGCCCACGCCCAGACAGGCACATTCGACAGCCCGCTCTTGCCGGACGTGGCGGTTGGCGCTGTTTGCTGAGTGGCAACATATGGAGTGCTCGCTCCGCTCCCGGTGTAGACCGGGTAACTGCCGTTGACCGCGTATATGTTCGAGCCACCGGTTTGTACGGCCGTGGCCGTGGTGATGTTCGAGCAGCCCAGCTCGTTCTTCGCCGGCGGCGTCGTTGTCCAGGTCAGCACGCCGCTGGAGCTGACAACCGCATAATTGCTGGTCAGCGCCCCGCCCATGCCTCCGCTCACGTACTGGTATACGTCGTTGTAGCCGCTGTGGTAGAGGAAATTGAACGTGCGCTTATTTTTCGAAGCAGGAATCCACGTCAGCGTGGTGCCGTACACGGTCATCGCGTACGGAGCTTTCCCCTGGTTGTCCAGCCCGCCCGAAGTCGGCGTGTAGTAGGGCACGGTGACCGCGCAGTTGGTCTGCCCGGTGGGATCTCCGCCGCCGCAGACTCGCGCTCCCGTGTTGGAGTCCAGCCAGCAGCTATCGCCCAAGCCAGAGAGAGTGCGCAAGGGACGCATGCGCCGGTGTCCGATTCCATGCACCGGACGAAGGTTTCCGTCGCGGGTTCGTTTGGTAATGACGTACATTTTGCGTTACCTCGTCAGCGCCAGCAGCAGCGCGAAGCTCGCCAGGCCGCCGATGGCTAAAGTTGTGTTCGACTGCGATTCCAGCCAGTTTGTGGCCGTGCCTCCCGAATCGTTGCTTTTATCCTTGCTCTTGTCTTTCGAGCTGGACCCCGAGGCAGAGCCTGAACTGGAAAACGCATTCTTGACATTGCCCGCCGTCTCGGCGCCCTTATTCGCCACGTTCAGCATGTTGGTTAAAAAATTCCCATCTCCAAGTCGACGAACGTACATATCAGGCGGCCCTCCGTTCCGGATTGCGATGCACACTTTTTTCGCTTAAACTTTCAGCTACTCTGGAGGAACTGATGAAATTGCTCGCCTGTGCCGTGCTGCTATGTTCGGCGGCTTTCGCGCAATACCCGCCCGCTCCCGCCGCCACGCCTGCCGTGCCAGCTCCGTCCCCGTCTTCGCAGTGCATCATTGTTAAAAGCAGCGGCAATTTCAGCGGACGGTTTGTCTTGTCCGCGGCTGTCTCTCCCGGAGGACGGTTTGTACTGGTCGATTCGTACGGCGTTAAAGGCACGCAAATGGTCTTCAAGCGCAAGGACATAGAGCTGCTGCAAAGCGCCAACGTTAAAGTCGTTGTGCTGCAAACTAAGTACACACAAACGGAACTCGACTCGGCTCGCGCAAGCTGCGCCGCCTCCGGTGCCCCCGTCCCTGTCCCCTCAACCACTGCCCCATCAAAACAATGAAGGCCCGCACTTTCTTCGCAACGCTTGCGCTGATGCTCGTCACCATCGGCTGTACCGACATGGGAAACCCTGAGTCTGTCGCTCGCCAGGCCGACGAGGCTATCCGTCCATATTTCCCCAACGTGCGCACCAGAGTTTTTCCGGATGAGGGAATCATCGTTGCTTTTACCTGTTCGCTGGGGACGGGGTCGCAACTCAGTCGCACGGTCGCCGAAATGCTCCCTAATATTAAGGAATTTTCTTCTCTCAAGACGCTTCGCAATTGGGGGGGCATTTTCGGCTCGCATACGTACGGAATCGTGGCTTTGGGTTTTGAGGATTCGATGGTGACCTACAATATCGACACCGGAGAATCCAAGATGGGAACAAGCCTCGGTCAGAAATATATTGCCGATTACAAATCTGAGTGTGGACTCTCTGAAAGCCGCACCGGAGGCTATGCGATGCTCGGGACATGGCGCGTTGAATTCACTCTGAACGACGTTCCGCAGACTACCACGTGGTGGGATACGCTTGGAGAATTCGATAAGTCTGAACGATTCGCGCAAAATCCTTCTCCAGAGGTCACGGCACGCGAGGGCATCATCCGTAGCTACATGGCTGCGAGAAACTGGAAGGACATAAAACTCACGCTTGTTTCCGTCAAGGCGGTGCCCATCCCGTCGCGATATTTGGAACAAGTTCACTAGCGTCCTCCCGCTATTGCCAGCACGGACAGCAACCCTATGCCACCTAAAGCTATGGTTGTTGGTGAGACGTTGCTCAAGAAGTTTCCGGTAGATGAAGGGGATTTCGACTTCGGCACGGCAGACTTTGTTAGGGCATAGTTGCCATTGCCGACGTTGGTGATTACTTTACCTACATCCTCTTTGGTCACGGTAAACGAATCCCCGCTCTTGTCATTTTTTCCGCATAGCCACTGTCCCTGAGTATTAGGGTCATCAACGCAGGACACGGAATTCGGGTCATTACCACCACCGAGCCTGCGTCCACCGCACCCGCTGAGACATCCGCTCATCCGCGTTATTGGTCTCCTGATGTACATCTATTCCGGACCTCCCGTTCTGCGATAATTGCTGGCATGAACAGCACAGGTTTTTTTGAGTCTTACTTTCTGCTGTATGTGAGCTTGCAGCCCTTTCTGCTGAATCGAGCTGGTCAATATAAACTGGCCGGGTTCAGCACTTATCTCGCCGTTCCCACCGCAGCTGTGGCGATATGGAAAATCTTCACCGCCGTCCGTAAGCAACTCGATTCGCGAGCCCTGCGACCGCTGGAGGAGCTTCCGCCCGGATATACCCTTTCCACTCAGTCCGTTGCCGCGCAACTGAAGATCCCCGAACAGCGCGCCGCCAAGATGCTGCACCGGCTGAAAAAGCTCGGAATGGTTGAGCAAGTAAGCAGCGTCAACTGGCGTGCCCGCTAACACAGTCGCCATCATCTGCGTCCTCCCAGGGTGATCAGTAATGCTGCCCCGCTCATTGCGAGCATTGCCAGCTGCGAGTTGCTCATCGTATCCAGAACGTTTTGTGGCTGCTGAACCTTCGACCCGCCACCTGCTCCACCGCCCCCGGTGGGGATTTTCGACACCAATGCGCCGGCTGCAGGCCCTCCGATCTCTCCCGCGGCGATACCGGACGCAAACTTGGCAGCTTTAAAGAACCCGCCCCAGAACCCCAGGCTTTGCGTGCGCACGTACATCATCGCTTTCTCAGCAGCGCGAGCGCTGCCACAGTTGCCACCAGTCCGCCGACGGCAAGGGTGCTCATGGAGGTTCCCACGCTTCCGGTAATGCCTCCCGGCATGCTCTGGGCGCTGAAGTTCGTTGTGTTGCCTCCGTTGCGGAACGAGGCTGCTATGTTCGACGCGGACTGGCCAATGGAGTTTATAACGCCGACCCAATCTTTTGCCTTCTGGCCCAACGGTTGCTGGTCGGCCTGCTGCTGTGTCTGTTGCTCCGGTGGATCTCCCAGCGCAAGCCCGGAGAGCCCGCCTCCCCAGATTCTTGCCCGCAGCGCGCGCGGCGCTTCCCATCCTGGCGAAGACCAGGGCACGGTGGTATCGAGCGGAAGCCATTGCACAATCTTGTTTCCCCGGCGCAGGCCCGCCAGTGCATAGACGTGAGTGAAGGTATCGGGATTGAGCGGGTCGGTCGAAATGGTTTTGAATCGCGCCGGAATGCCGATGGATCGGAGGAGGGCTGCAATCAGGGTTGCATGATCGTCGCAGTCTCCGGCGCGAACCTGCAGCGTGACGAGTGGAGTCTGCACGGTCTCCGAGTACTCGCCGCGAAATCGGATGTTGCGTTTGACGGCCCGGAAGATGGCCTCGGCCTGCATGTAGTCGTCGCGATCGCGGGCGTCTTTTGTCGCATCGAGCGCCCACACGCGCACGTCGGCGCTGAGCGCGCCTTCTCTTCCGATGGCAGCTGCCTGCATGGCGTCGATGGTCAACTTTACGCCGGAGTCGCCGCTAGGTAGCCCAAGATGTCTTGAATGGAATTGCTGTACGCGCATCGCGGTCCTTTTTCAGAGCCGTCCCCGCAATCGCGCGCATGAAATCCGTCCCGGGAAACATACGAGCAATGCGGGGACGGATTTTGTTTGGCGGTGATACCGCCTGGTGAAGCCGGCTGTTTTTCCAGCTCTCACATTAAATACCTGCAGCTCACAACGTATGCGGTAATCTATCACGATCAACTCGCAATTGTTCGCGCCACGCCTTAAAAAAAGTAGGCGCTACTGTACAGTAGCGTCGCCGCGCCGTGTACTGGCGTGTACTGAAACAAAACTTGCATGTTTTCAGCATCTACTTTCGTGCTTTTGTTCGCTACGCTCTGACTTGTTGACGTAAACAACCGGAGAACAAATGGCCGAACGAAGACCACGACGCCGAACCTCGCCAGGCGAAGACGTGCCCTTGATGTCTGACATCATTGATTCCGAGCAGCCAGCATCGGACGATCCCCGCGCCGATCTCGACTTCTTTGGCTACATGAAATCGCTGACCGATGCCGAGCTGAACGACCGGGTCATCTACATCTACCGCCAGGAGCCAGCCATCCGCAACCCACCTGGAACGGGAAACTACATCGAGAAGGTCATTCCGCCAATCGACGAGGATTACCTCAAACAGCATCATGGCGGAGGCCAGTATCTCCTCTGGCTGAAGACGATCTCCGACTCGAAGAACGACCGCAAGTGCGTCTTCCGCGTCGACGGCCCGCCGAAAATTCCAGCCGGCACAACCCTGCTCGACGGCAACACCGGGGCTCCGATTGCGCCGTCCGCCGGAGCTGGGAACGCGGCGGTGGCCAGCACCGAAAACATTGTGCGCGACGTTCTGCAGTCGATCATCCCTCTGATCAACAAGAGCACCGCAAGCCCCGACGAGGTGCTGAATACCGGCATGGCCACCATGCGCAAGGCCATGGAAAACGCGGTCGACATCATGGGCTCGGCAGCAAAGAAGCAGAGCGAGTCGGCCACGGGGAACCCCTTGACCGACATGCTGATGAAACAGGCTCTGGAAAACCTGCTCCACCCGCCACAGCGCAACCCCATGGAAGAATTCAAGGTCATGCTGCAGACAATGCGAGAGATGCAGGGACTCACCGGGGAAGCAGCATCGCCTCGCCGCAACGGCATCCTAGACGACCTGAAAGGCGTTGCCGAAATATTGAAGTCCGACACGGACGGGACCATCCGCAACGTGCTTTTCGGACGCGACGAGCACGAGCCGCCATCGCTCGGAGCGGGCTTGTTGAAGATCGGCGAAGCGATCCTCACGCGGCGTCCGGACATCATCGACTCCGCGGCCAACCTCATTGCCCGCGCATCCAGCGCGGTACCGCCGCAAACGAACCATCCTGCTCCGGTTCTGACCGGAGTCAGTCCCCATGAGCCAGCGCCGGTATATCCCGCCGCGCCAGCGCCGAAGCCACAGCCAACTCAGGAGGAACAGATGATCGCTGGAATTCTTCAGGCCATCGCGCGCGGATACAACGGCGGAAACACCGGCGACGCCGTCGCCATCAGCCTGCAGATGATCTTCCCGCAGGAGGTTGCGCAGTTCGCGCAATATCTGCAACTCCCGGACGCGATGGTGATGGGATGGCTGCGCTCGCAGCCTGCAATCGCGGTGATTGTGAACGCGCCGGACTTTCCGGAGTTCTACACCGATTTCAAACGCCAGATGCTCACGCCGCCCGAGGACCCGGCTGAGGCCGTGGAACCTCCCGAGCAGGCGGAGGCCGGGGAAGGGGATCAATAAGCTTTTCGCTGGGGAGCGGAAGCGGGCTGCAGGGTATCGCAGCCCGATGTTTTACCCATAAACAGGGATCGGATGCGAGTTATAATGCCAGCAATGCCAGCCAAGAAAAAAGCGCGCAAACGCAACCCAGTCACCCGCCTTCATGTAGAGCTGGAGCGCGAGACTGATGGACGATGGATCGCAGATGTCCCTGAACTCCCCGGTGTAATGACCTATGGCAAAACAAAAGACGAGGCCCAGCGCAATGCTCAGGCGCTCGCCTTGCGAGTGATTGCCAAGATGCTGGAGGAGGGCGAGTTGAAACAGGCATCTGTCTCGTTTGCAGTAGCGTGAGCCAATGGCCAGCGACCAAAGCCCGCCTGGTAAAGAAAGCCCTCTTTAGTATTGGCTGGAAGAAGCTTCGCCAGGAAGGGACCTCGCACATGATTTTGCAGCATCCAAAACACGGGCTGTATGTGTGGGCATTCCATGACTCGGTAGAGATCGGCCCCCGCATGATGAAACGTATTGCCGATAAAACCGGCCTCACTCCCGAAGATCTGTAAGAAACTCACTCCGGAATCAACCTCAACCGACTGTTCCGCACGTGAAAATATTCGCCGAGCGCGCCTCCGGTAAGCTCTTTCGTCCCTTGCACTGTTTTGTACAGCTGGAATGAAAGATGTAGTAACCCGTCCATACGCCTTTGCCGTTGCCTTTGCTGTTGTTCTTACGGACAGTTCAATCCATCGGATACATTTATTTGTGCGGTGCGGTTTGGCATGGCAGTTGCCCTCACACCTCAAGGGAAGGTTTTGTTTTTTTCGTTTGGTAGGGCAGTGCAGCTTGGATGAGCAGGGATAAAAAGAATAAGGGCGGAGCCCGCCGCTCGCGATAGCGAGCATCCTTCTAAACCCCACAGGACTTCCGGGATATTCACAGCATCCACAAATTGTAGGTCCAAAACATTCTCTCAACTGTTCTTACATCTACAAACAACATCTCATCTGTAATCGACTTCCAGCTACAAAGGAGATCGAAGTTTTGAAACAAGGCTCGGTAAAATCGATACAAAGCACTCGGAAATATTGATACATACTTTGCCTGAAACCGGCGCTCCAAACCTGTTATCTGCACACTTTTTTCGCGCTTGCCGCACATGCAAATTCCTAATGCAAGGCAGCGACCGAGACAAACATTTTCCATACGGCGCTACCTGCACACTTTTTTCGCAACCGATGGAATCAGCGTCAGATGTAAAAAGCGCTGGACAAGGCACACTTTCTCCCTTGGTCCAGCGCTCTCATTTTATTTTTTGTTTGTGGCTAGTCTGGATCCGGAGGCCTCGTTGGAGGTATCAGCTTGGTGATGAGGTCGGGAAAGATGCGAGCGCCGTCAAACCGGCGCCCTAGTTCGCGATAGAAGGCTGTCATGCAGTGCTCGCGGCCTGTCCAGGCCTCCAGCAGCTCGGAGTGCAGGCGCTTAGCCTCCATGAGCTGCGCGAGGCGCTGTGCGCCCTCCCTGGCCACAATCTCGCGCACCCGAGTCTCCATGCGCGCCTTCTCCTGCTTCGCCTCCTGCTCGGTCAGGAGACGCATAGGGAGATAGACCACCCGCTGTGGCCCGCTAACCCATCCGGTGGCCGTCTGGTCATGCTCGTGGACGATGCGCAGCACGCCCAGCGCTTCCCACTTGCGGTTGGCCGACCAAACCGACTTGATGGAAATCTGGAGAAAGTCCGCAATCTTTTGCTGGCGGATCTGCAAAAATCCTTTCGGCTTCGATACCCGGCGCGTTTTGGCGTCGCGAAACTCTTCCATCAGACCGAACTGCTCATAGGCGCTCATCACCAGCCGTTCGATCGTTCCCAGTGGAGAGGACGGATCGTCGGGGTCCATGATGCGCCTGTCCCAGATCCAGCAACTGACGGCCTTGTAGCCCTTGCGGTCGGATTCGGCGTCCCACCACGCGCCAACCTTAGGCTGCGCGGCGAGCTGAGCGGGGGAAGGGAAGTGGTATTCGGCGGATTCCAGTGCGACAGCTTCGACGTGGTGGCAGCGCCCGGTTTCCAGCGTGATGCGGTCGCAAGCCTTGCCGGCCTTTCCGGCTTCCATGAACTTCTTGACGATCCGGTTGGCGTCGGTGTCCACGACTGCCCACATCTCGGTCGCGCGTCCGGCAATGGCGTGCGCGTAGCGGTTTGTCTCTCCGAAACGGCGGTGTCTCCGGATCACGGCCCGCGGCGTGGGGACCGTGTACGACTCCTTCAGCTCGTGCACCTTTTTGGACAGCTTCTCGGCAGTCTCGCACGGGGAATCCTTGCATTCGTCGCAGACGTGCCGGTGAGACTCCAGGCGCTTCTTTGCCGCCTGGCGCAAGGCCATTGCGTGCTCGCGGCGAGCCTCCGGAGTGTCATACCCGGCAGCCAGGTTGGCGAAGCGCGAAATACGTCGCGTGACGCTGGTCCGGTGCTTCAATCCGCTGATGGCAGCCAGTTCCTCCTGCGTCACCTGCCGGTAGAACTTTCGCTTCTGGCCCTCTGCCGGAAGCGCGCCGGACATGATGAGCGGATACACCGTCGAGAGATACATGCGCTTGTCGCTGCGCGTCTCGCCGATGAAAGCATGGATGGCGCGCGGCACCGCCTTGGTGTGCGCGCTGACCTCCATGTTGAATCGTTTTTGCAGTACTTCCGGCGTAATTGCCACTTTCTACCCCTGAAAACTTTCCACTGCTTTGTTTCTTCCTGTCGCTATCGTCGTGCGCGTTCGCGGTCCAGCTCGCCCGCCGTATCGCGCAGCAGCTCGACGCGCTTGCTGTCGCGCAGCTTCTTCATGCCGCGACGATAGAGCTGCCATGCCGAGGCCTTGCTGATGCCCAGCGCGCGCGCGATCTCGGCGAAGGTCATAGCCGCCGATCCGTTCGTCGTGATGAACTTTGCCGCGTGGCTATTCACCTTCTTCTTCGTCCTCTTCGTCTTCGAAGTCTTCTTCGTCGTCATCGTCTTCGATCGCGGCAAAGCCTTCCTCGCACTCGCAGCAGTCCTCGCACAGCTCGCACTCGGCGCAGAGTTCGACTACATCGCAGCCACATTCGTCGCACAATAAAACTTCCTCGTCAGCCATTTTTCTAAGCCTCCGTTTCGTGGATGTTGACCTTCATGCCGGGTACGGCCTGATATCCCTCGCCCTCTTTGGTGAGAAATCCGAGTTCGGCTAAGCCATTCAGCTCGCGGCTGATGTTGGGGGGCGCGGAAGCGAAGCCGCGGCGATGCAGCTCTTTCAGCAGGTCGACATTGCGGCGCGGGGAATCGAACCAGCCCGCCGCGATCAGTTGAGCGGTGCGCCCGCGAAGTGTCGAACCATCGACGTCAATCACGCGGCGCTGCACGGTGACATTCAGCTCTGGACGCTCGGACCGCACCTGGAGCGCGGTGAATTCGGGCGAGGCCTTCAGACGCTCCAAAACTTCCGTCGCCACGGCCGAGTAATCGATCTCGGCCGGTTCGGGCTTGGTAATGATGCTCTGGCTCATGCGGCGATTTTTCAATTCGCTCAGTAGCTCGATGATCACGTCTACCGGGTTCTTAAACTCGCCGTTATGCTGCGCGTCGTCTGGAAACTCGCGAGTAACATATTCGACCAGGGTGGCATAGGATTTGATGTCTTCTCTGTATTCCTCAATGCTCGGGCGCATCGGCGTCTCCATTTCATGAGCTGCTGGGTTCGTTTTATGCGTATGGTTCTTCGTCTCATGCGTCGACGTGATCGTTTCAGCGGTTGAGGCCTTTGTTTCATGCACCGCTTTGCGCTTTGTCTCAGGCTTCGCCACGTAGCTGGCTGGCAGCTCTTCGATTGCGAATCGTTTGGCACGCTCGGGGTCCGCATCGAGCCAAGCAGGCTGCACGTAGACGCAGCGCAGTTCGCTGCCATAGCTCACGTAGAACCATCCCCGGCTCAGCTTCATGATCTGCTCGGGCTTCAGGCGGCGCGCGCCTCCCGGCAGATGAGCCAGGGTGCGCTTGACCTCGTTAACCTCGCGCTGCACGCCGAGCACGTAGACCGAGACCTGCTTGATGATTTCCTTGTCGACGCCGGCGAGGTCCTGCGAGTCCAGCCACACATACTTGCCCCCGGCCGCGCCTTTGCGAATGAGCTGCACGGCCGCGTCTTTCACCGGCGAGTTGTGGCGCTGAGGCACGAACTCCCAGGCTTCGGGGATAAGTGTGATGACGTCCTTCTCGCGCTCGTATACCCATTCGAGGACCGAGCGAATCACCAGCCCCTGCAGGTGCGTCGAGTACTGCGAAACGTCGACAACGTTGATGCCTGGTCCCAGTTTCAATTCTTTCGAATACGGCAGGCGCTCGATCTCCGGGATGAGCTGCTCGAAGTACTCGCTGAGCGTGAAGTATACGGACTCGTCCAGCCCCCGCGTGGCATCCCGCATGGCCACTTCCAGGTTCTTTTGAATCTCGCGAAGTGTCTTGGTGCCCTTGCAGACGCGCATGATCCAGGAGCGTTCGAACTTCATCTTCTGCTGCAGCAGCGCTTCCAGAAGCGATTCCACAAAGCGCCAGTCGGTGTGCTCGCGGAAGTAGGCAGGAATGCGCGTGGCCTGCTGGAAAGCGCCCTCGTCGCGCTTGGTGACAAAGGTCACGGCGCGCAGACCCGAGCGTCCGATGAGCGCTTCCAGCGTGGTGGTCTTGCCCGACTGCTGGGTTATTCCCGTCACGGCCATGTGCTGCACCGGGATGCGCACCTCCCGTCCCGAGCCGAGTTCATAGCCGAGCAGTACAGTCTGGGCTCTCATCGCTAACTCACGACCTCACAGCTATGGCCGCGTAGCAGTACACCTAGGAATCCGGCCAGCATCGCTGAGCGTTCAGCTTGGTTGGCGTTGAGAAACTTCATGCGAATTTCCTTTGGCGCCAATAGTTGAGGTTTGCAGCAGCTAAAGTCCGGTGTGCATTCATCTCGTGTTGAGTTGTGCACACTCTCACCATCAACCCAGCGTTTCAATTGCTCGTCTACCGACATCCGCTTTCCTTTTGCCATCGTCTTCCTCGGTTACTACCGGGCTGGAGTGGAATAACCTCCAGCCCTCTTCCAGTTGCTACTACGTGGTGACGGTGGCTGGATCAACTACAGCCTGATCCAACGCAGTGGCTGCCTCGTCTGGAACTGGTTCGACCGGCGCGGCTGCCGAGTGCACCAGCACACCACTTGGGCTAAGCGCGGAGGTTGGCAGTGTGGCTGCGGGGGAGCTGGTCTCATCCGCGGCTATTGTGGCGCTCGCCTCGGCTGGCTGTGCTTCAGGGTCGACTCCGGTCTGTACTGGTTGTGCGGCTACCTCCTCGCAGACAATTCCAAGTTCGGTAGCGAACTTATCGAGAGTTTTGTTTAAGTCGCTTTCCGGGTTGTTCATTAAGTCGACGACACTGCCAATCGAGTTAATTGCCTCTGTTAACTTCACGGAGGCCTGTTCGAGCTTCTGGGTGAGCTGCTGCGCGATCTCGCTGTCGTCACCTTCGTAAGTAATCACCACCGATATTTGTGCCATTGGTGCTTCTCTCCTTTTGTTTTCGTCTACGTCAACAGGCCGGGCGGTGCGCTTCGCCTCGTACTCGCGAAGATCATCGAGGTCCACTAGACGCTGAAGCTTTCCGAGAACTCTCTCCAGCTCGGAATGTGTGTCGCTCATCTCTTTCAAAGTGAACTGGACGGAGCCCGGCGTAAGAAAGTCGTCTTCGCTAATGCTGTCCAGAACGGTGCTGGCCCGGCCTGAAGCGTTTCTCAGATTTTGCACGGCCTCGCGCAGTTCGGAGTTCATTGCTCACCCCAGTTCTGCAGGCTTTCAATCCATGCGTAGAGTTCGGGCGTTTGCCTGGTGGCACTCTGCAGGGCTGCGACCGCCATCTTGGGATCGCACAGCAGACGTCCATCCCAGTCCATGACCGCGCCGAGAATGTGAGCGATGCTGCGCGCCAGAGCGAGTTCGGAAAACGGCCCGACGATGAGGCACCCCGAGGGCGCGTGCGTAAGGTTGCAACCAAAGTGAAACGAGAAGCGCCCCAGTTTGTCCGAGGCCGGAGTGATGACAATCCCCGGAGTCTTCGTGGAAATGAAATCGATCCGCGTCGAGCGCTCCGCGTTCGGTCCAAGCGGGATTCGCAGCGAGCGATCGCGGGCAGGGGCGGGTCTCATGCAGCACCTCCCGCGATCGGTTCGACATGCGACAGGGAGATACATCCGGACTCACCCTCGACCCACAACACGGCCGTGTGCCCGCCAAGTACTTGTGCCTCCGACTTCGTTACGCTCACTTTTCCGGGTTTGTCCCGCGTGCCTGTCCAGTAGCGCACGCGAGTCCCGATTGGAAAACGACGGTTCCATTTATGAGCGAGTTGTTCTGGAGATAGTTGCGACCTGGCTATGCTCATTTGCGCCCCGCTTTCTTGCTCGTAGCGGGCTTGACTGTCTTCGCTTTTAGGCGTGGCCAGGCGGTAACTTTCTTTTTTGCTTGAGCGGGCTGAGCCTTCTTAGTGGCGGGCGTATTCGACTTCGGATTCCCTTCGCCTGTAATCACGTCGCGAATGGCCTTCAGGTCGATTTTGTAGCGCGCGGCAAAGTTGTTCCAGGCAACGCCGCGCATCGGGAACGGGTTGTCTTTGGACGCAAGCACCAGGGGAAGGGAAAGAGCGCACGCGACCAGAAACTGTGGCCGCGACTCCTTACTCATATTGAGCAGGTTGTTATAGGTGGATTCTTCAACCTTCCAGCCTAGTAACTTTGCAACTGCCGTCCGCTCGGCCAGCGGCATGAACTCATACATTGCCTCGGCAACTTCCAGCAGATCACTGACGGTCAACTGTAACTTGTCGCGCTTGGCGGCCACGCGTGAGGCCATGAGAATCTTTCCGAGCGCGGCCCGCATCACCTTTTCTTCCAGCTCGATGGCCTTGCGCCTGGCCTCGGACGCCGCGGCCAGCTCCGGAGCAACTCCCGGGATTACGGGATGTGTGGAAACCGCCGCGCTTGTGTTCGACTGCCGGGCATCGTTCGCGTCTTCCTTCGACTGCTCGCGGTCCCGGTCTTCGCGCGGGGCTTCAGCTTTTTCGACCGTCTTGTCTTCGGAGTTCGGAGGATTCTCTGCAATACCAGCTTCGTCCAGATCGTTGTATTCCTCGGCAATCCACTCGCGCATACATCGGACACTTGAAATTTTTGACGGCTCATCTCCACTTTCCAGAAATTGCTTAAGTTCCTCCTCCGGAACGTCCCATAAGCTCAGTGCTTCGAGCAAATACTCTCTTTGCCTCTCCGGCGTGAGCCGGGCGCAGTCGATGGCGTGATTCTTCGAGATGTAGCCCTTGCGCAACGCGATCCGCGCCTCCTCGCACAGCTTCGCGAGTTGCATGGTCTGCCTAATAACCGAGACGCTCTTGCCCAGCCGGGCCGCGACCTGCTCGACGGACGCCGTCCTGGGCGTGCCTTTTGCACATTCGGCCTTAACCATCGCCTCGTAGGCATTGGACCAGTCCAGCGGGTCCAGATCCTCGCGCTGCAGGTTTTCTGAGACCTGCTGTTCGAGCACCTGCGCATCCGTGAGGTCGCGCACGATGCAGTCGATCGCGCCCCAGTCGCCGGTCGCCCCGGTATGGTGCAGGAACTCGTGAGCGCGATAACGTCGCTCCCCGGCGACGATCTCGTAACCGCAATCGTCATTGACCTCGACGCTGACAATGTCTTCCTGCTTGATGTCGTACTTCTGTCTGATCGCGTCGAGGTTGTTTTTTTCACGCGATGCGGGAGGAAACTCGATCACATCGTTTTCCGCAGAAGGCGGGATCAGCGGCTTGGTCTCGATCGCCAGCGCCCGCAGCGGGCGCACGATGATCGGCTCCATCAGGCCCACGGCCTTGATATTCGCGGCCAGGGCCTGAATCTCCGCCTGGTCGAAGTGCTTGCGCGGATTCGTTGGCGAGGGCATCAGTTCGGCGAGCGGAATGCGCGTGATGCCGCCGATCTCTGTATCTGTGCGCGCGCCCGGAGCATCGGCCACGCTGAGCAGGCCGGCTTCGGACTCGGGGACGGATTGCATTGTATTCATCGAATAATCCTTTGCGTTGATATAGGGGCCCGACTACTTTGCAATGCGGCCAAGCTGGCGAAGATCCGCCCAGGCCTGGCGAATGTACTGGAGATAGCCATGCTTGAAGTGGAGGTTTAACTTCACTTGCAGTTCGGCTCCGAGACTCCGGAAACAGAACCTGCAGAAGCTGTCGTACTGGCGCTTGCGATTTCCGCATGGGCAGCAGTCGCCGCGCAGCTCGCTGAGCGCCCACTCGGCATCCGGCATGTCTGCTTCGACGATGCCAAGTTTGCGCAACCAGCTCCGGCGGTAGGACGGGCTCTTAAACGAATGCCGGGCACGCAAGCGCAGGGGATTGCTTTGCATCCTGGCCATGTGCTCGGCAACATCGCACTCTTCGCAATCGCTGCACACCCGGCAGACGTGGTGCGCGCAAAGATCCGTGCTGCAGGTTCCGCAGACGCGAATCGGACGTTGATTGGCAGGGACGAACGCCATCTTAGGACTGGACACCAGACACCCCCTTGCCCTTGCGCGGCATGGCAGCGTGCTTAGCCTGCTCAAGTTCCGCCATGACGCGCTGCGAAGCCTTGACCGACACCCGCACCACTTCCGCCATGCGCTCCACGTCCATGGCCTGGTCGCGCTGCTCGCGGAGCAGTTCGCTAACCTGCTGCATTGCGTTCAGCGTTTCCAGTTGAATCTTCACGCTCTCGCTCATCAGGCGAGTCTGTTGGGTAAGCTGATCGACCAGCGTTACTGCCATCGCTGTATCCATGTAAAACCTCCGTTTGCAAAATATTTCTCAATGAATTGCGGTGCAGGTGAATGAAGCCCGCCGCCGCGCTGATTTCGTGCCGGCCATTGCCGGTATCACGATGACGGCGCACCGGAGCCTCGCGCAGCGCTGCCTGTGCAACCAGCTGGGCAAACCTGCGCACTGCCTGCCGGTATCCCAGAGGGGCCAGCTCTGAGGCCATCCGGCGAACCGACTCGGCCTGGGGTCCGGTGAGCGATACGGAGTGCGCAATCCGGCGCGCATACTCGGCCGTTTTACGGTCGATGCGCAGCAGGGAAGAGGCGTGCGTGAAATCTCCCGACTGCCGAACCGCCAGATGCACCAGCTCTCCGGTGAACATTCGCCGCGCATCCCTGTACCGTGGACGATGCCTGACCAGGACTTCCGCCCAGCGGGCCGCGTTTGCGCTCACGAGCGCGCCCCGATAAACATGGTGGGAGCCTCAAAGCCGAGTTGCTCGGCGCGCTTGCCCCTGTGCGTGGTTTGGATAGGCACCGGACAATGGCACGGACACTCGCAAAGTCGCTTCGTGCCCTCGACAATCGAGTCGCCTCTGCCCTGGCTCGGATCGCGATGAAAGCCGTTGTGGCATTGTTTGCAGAGCAGGCGTCCCATGAAATCAGGCTTCGACATAACGTCTCCTGACTCTGGCAAAGAGGGGCCCGAACGCCGCGATCACAACAATCGCCGGCCACATGGCTATGTTGAAAAAGATCATGGCGATCATCCGGAACCCGAGACGGCGCAGACTAAAATGACCGCGCTCGCCTCCCTGGAAGACCATCGCGGCAATCAGCAACCCGGCCGCGTAGTACATGCAAAGCCAGGGTAAGCACAGCTCCCAAAAGTGATTCATAAGCTCCTCCGGTTTTTGCCGTCGAACATCAGGCGAATGGTGCGGCCTGGTAGTTTCCTTTTGCGCCGGCCACGGCTGCCCGCGCCAGGCCCTGTTCAAACTCGGTAAGGCACTGCGCGGCCGATAATTGTTCGGTCCGCAACGAGGCTGCAATCCGGCCCGCGATGCTTTGTATGCGCTCGCCAAGCGCGAGCTTCCGGCCGGCTACGTTCCAGCGGGACAGGGTGAGCGTATGCACGCCCAGGGCTGTGGCGGCACGATCGTTGCGTCCGTACTCTTTCCGCGCCAAGGCTGAGAGCTGGGAAAGGAAGCAGTTGCGCAGCTCTGCAAGCTCGTGACCGCTTGCAGCCAGCTCCTGAAATTCGCTCTCTAACTTTTGTGTCATTGCTTGTTCCTCGCTTCGGTGAGGCGATCGACTGCCTCGCGCAGCTCGCATAGTTCCTCGGTGATGGAGTGGCCAGCTTCTACAACTCCGACCAGGACCTTGCTGAGCAGAAAATTTGTTAGGGCTATGGAGTCCTCCCCGAACATCTCCCGCCCGTCCGATATGGCTTGCACGATCTCGACCTGCATCTCTTTCGCGTGACGCATCTTCATTTCGCTGGATTTCATAGGCCCGCACCTCTTCCCAGAACTGATCTGTGGTCTTGGCGGTTGCGGCCATGCTGATTCGGTGAATGGCTGCATCGATCGGCTGCAGGAGCGGTTGCTGCCGAGGACTTATGAAATCCTCGATAACCTCTGCTTTTTTCCATTCCCAGTACGCGATCAAACACCGGTGCCATTGCCTCCGGGTGCGCCCCTTGTAAAGCTCCGGAGGTCCGGTAGTTGTCGGCTTGCAGTTCGCGAGCTCCGCCAGCAACTCTTGCTCTCTGGCTAACCGCTCGCCCATGACGTGCTGCCGCGCCGACTCGGCTGGATGTGGATCGCCTTCCCATGCCTTCCGTACGGTCCACCACGCTACCGAGGCAAGCTGCCGATCCTCGAACGTTCCTGCCCAGCAGAGGCGCTCTGAATTTTTGGAGAGATGAAACAGAATTCGACTGACTACGTTGGCTGGATCCGGGCCCATTGTCGCCTGCGCTTTCCACAACCCGCCCGAACGCAAAAAGAGCTGCTTCCGCCCAGACCGCTGGGGGAAAGCAGCTCTTTTGTTTGTTTAAGGTTGTTGTTTCAGTAGATCGGCTAATGGTGAGCGAATCGTGAGGGAACGTACTTAAAGTTGGCTCCGCCAGTAACGAGCGACAATCATTCTTTCGCTGGATTCTCTCGACCTGAAGTGCGTTTCCCAAGCTTTCCGCCCTTGGTACCCGCCTGCCTTCTTATCCTCCCTTCTAGCCGTTTCTACGTCCGATAATAGATATTCTGACAAGTATGTAGATTCAATCTCTAACCCTCAAAAGAGGAACTTTTGCTTCGACAGCCTTGGCCGCGCTTCTTCGCTTCTTCGAGTGCGAAAATGCCTTATGAACTCTGTTCATCCAGAATTGCATCCTGAAGCGCCATGATCCCCCTGAAAGACGACACTCCGCGCTTATCCACGCCACTTCTCAACTACTGTTTGATTGTCGTCAACGTGGTCGTCTTTGGATTTCAGTGCTCGCTGAGCCGGGCTGAGCGTATTCAGTTCATCGATGCGTTCAGTTTGGTTCCCGCTCGATTGACAGCCGTTTTGCCCGAGGCTCTTCCGCATGTTCACAGCCACGGGAATCTGATTTCGCCGCACATAGCGCCGCTCGCAACTGTCCTGACCAGTATGTTTATACATGGAAGCGCTTGGCATTTAATGTGTAACGTGTGGTTTTTGTTTATTTTCGGAAGAAAACTTGAAGAGACACTCGGACATTTCTCGTACGTTTTATTCTATTTAACCTGCGGCTTTGCGGCAGCGTTGGCACAGATTTTGTCGAATTCCGTTTCTGTAGTTCCGATCATTGGCGCAAGCGGTGCAATTGCAGGGGTTATGGGCGGATACTTTATTTTGTACCCGCGGGCGCGAGTGCTGATGCTGGTTCCTTTCTTCTTCTTTTTTTTTCTGTGGTTACCTGCATGGGCGGTTCTGGGGTACTGGTTTGTCTTGCAATTCCTGAACGGAGTTGGCACTGCGTTGCTTGCGCCAGAAAGGAATTCTGGAGGAATCGCGCTCTGGGCACATGTGGGCGGATTTATGACTGGAGCATTACTTGTCAGGCTCTTCCCTGTCCAAGCCCGACGCTACAGCTCTGGGAAATAGCCCCGAACTAAATTTGAGCTTCGGGCATCGAAACGCAATGGATTGAGCTTCCTATTCCCGACAGTTTCACCCCGAGGTGCTCAATGCCAGAACCAAACGACCGCCAGATCGTTTACGCCCGCGCGGAACCGGACGATGAATATGATCGACCGGACACGTTGGACCAAGACCTGACTGATGAAGATGTTGTCCCCGGCTACGACGATGAAGAAGAGTTGGACGAAGATGAACTCTAGCGCTTAAATCTGCTCTCCAAGTACGCAGATTCGAGTCTGAAGCCCCACATTCCTGAAGAATGCGGGGCTTCCTGCGTAAAAGTTTACGACGCACGGAAGTTCGGTTTGACTAGAGCGAGCCGGCGGATGGCGTCACAACTAGTTCATCGACGTTCGTGCTGGCTGGCAGGGTCACGGCGCCGACCACTACCTCGGCAATGGTTTTGGGAGACATCATCCGTTCGCGCGGAGCATCGGGCCAGAACTGCTTCCAGATTCCGGTATCCGTGGCCCCGGGCAGAAGTGCGACAACGCGAATGCCTCGAGGACGAAGCTCCTCGCGCAGAGTCTCGGTAAATGCAAGTAAACCACGCTTTGAACTGTTGTACGCGCTCATTCCCGGAAAAGCTGTACGGGCAGCGACGCTGACATTGTTTACGATGACGCTTCCCTCGCCGAGCAATGGCAGCAGCGCTTGTGTAACGAGGAACGTACCATGCAAGTTTGTTTCGACCACCTCGCGCCAGATCTCGTAATCAAGCGATTCGACAGGCTGCACGGGACCGGCAATCCCAGCATTGTTGATAAGGACATCGAGGCGCTTGCTTTTGCGTACCACGGCGGCAAGCCGCGCCACCGACTCAGGGTCGCGAATATCGCAGGCCACTGAGGTTGAGTTTGGCAGACGAGCGACCACGCGGTCTAGCGTTCCCTGGTCACGCGCAGAGAGGATGAGATGAAAACCCCGTTCGGAGAGAGCCTCGGCGATGGCGAGCCCCAATCCACGAGAGGCACCGGTCACAAGAGCGAGCTTGCTAGGTGTGGACATATTGAGAGAGTAGCAGAAGATAAGTTCGCTACCAGTGGCGACCTAAAGTTTTTGGACCGCCACTGGTAGCAAACGACACTAGATGCCGTTCGGAGCTTGTCTGCGCAGCAGTGATAAAAACTCTTCACGTGTCTCCTGTTTTCCGAAGACACCAAGCATAGCTGATGTGACTGCTGACGAATGTTGTTTTTCGACGCCACGCATCATCATGCACAGGTGGCGCGCTTCAACAACAACACCGACGCCCGCTGGGTGGATCGTGTCCTGAATCGCCTCCGCTATCTGCGTGGTGAGACGTTCCTGTACCTGCAGGCGTCGCGCGAATACATCTACAAGGCGCGCCAGTTTGCTCAGGCCGATCACCTTGCCCTTCGGAATATAAGCGATGTGCACCTTACCAAAGAACGGCAGCATGTGGTGTTCGCACATGCTGAACATTTCAATATCCTTGACGATTACCATCTCGTCGTAATCGACGGTAAAAAGCGCTCCGTTGAGCACGTCCGAGAGTTGCTTGGTGTAACCGTGCGTCAGGAACTCCAGTGATTTCATGACCCGCTTAGGCGTGTCGAGCAGTCCTTCGCGTGAGGGATCTTCGCCGAGGCGAGTAAGCATTTCACGGACTAGGTCTTCGAAGCTGGCGTTCTGAAGATCAATCAATTCGGGTTGTTGTATCTGGCTCATTGATTTAGTTAGGACAACTACTCTCCTTATCTCTCTCTTCCGGGCTCAGATTCGCGGCTCATGTACTCGAAGGAGTTATTTCTGGTCTCTTCGATGCGAACCCTTTCGAGATTAGCGGGAAGTGGAACACCGCTCAGAATCTGCTGGATACGCATCGCGAGGTTTTCCGTAGTTGGAGTGATTGTACTGAAATCCTGAATGTTGTTCAAATTTTGATGGTCGAACCTATCCAGTATTTCGCGGGAGACCACAGAGTCCAGGGCTGCAACGTCACAAACCATTCCGGTCTCTGGCGCAATTTGACCGCTGACCGTGACCTCCAGAAAATAATTATGGCCGTGTCCGTGGGGATTATTGCACCTGCCGAAGATCTCCCGATTGGCTACATCGCTCAAGCTCGCATTATGCAATCGATGCGAGGCAACGAAGAGATAACGGCGTGTCAGATAAGTCTTCATTCCTGTTCCCCATAATAATCCACAAACAGATCGGGCAGTTCGTAAAGGCGCACACGGCGAAGCTGTGCAGGGAGCAATTTGGATTCAAGGCGATTCCAGATTGCGACGGCAATATTCTCGGTTGTTGGATTTTTCGTCGCGAACTCAGGAACTTCCTTGTTGAGATGGCGATGATCGAAATCGTCCAAAACCTCGCGGCTGATGATTTCTTTCAGTTCTTTTAGATCAATTACAAAGCCGGTAACACTATCGACTTTTCCCGATATTGTGACCTCAAGAGTGTAATTGTGCCCATGACCGTTCAGATTGGCACATTTTCCGAAGACGCGTTGATTCTCCTCCACACTCCATTTCGGATTGTGGTAGTAGTGTGAGGCGGAGAACTCGGCCTTACGGGTGAGGTAAATCATTTGCAAAACCTCCCTGCAACTATGACAGAAGCTATTTTAACGGCTATTTGGGATCGGATGCTGTGCGCTCTGCGGCTCCGGACGTGCAATATGCGCGCCCTCTCCACTCTACCCTTCCCTCTTCGTGTGCCTTGGCTGACCCGCGCAGCAGGGCGGCAAAAGACGGAAGTCCGAAGATCGACAGCAGCGTGGGCATAAGCGGGAAGTGTGCACGTGCAACCCGAACGTAAAATGACGCGAAACTCAACAGTCCGCATAACCAGAGAACGGAAACCACGATCGGAAGGAACCAGTATCCCGAAGTACCAACTCTCGCGAGGTAGAGCGTCCATAGAAGCGGGAGCAGGAAGGAAATGAGTAATCTCCCGAATTCCATTCTGCGTTTTCGTGCAAGCTGGCGAGGATTTGGAAAAAGCAGGGCCAGGTTCTTCTTCCAGCCACTTCCGAGATCGGCGCAACTCCGGTACATCCGGGTGCGCACAGCTCCGCCGCCGTAACGCAGGTGAATCTTGTATCCTTCCTGTTTGTAACGCCTTGCCAAGGACACGTCGTCGAGCAACTCCGTCGCGACCGATGCAAACCCCCCGACATTTCTGTGTGCTTCCGCGCTGACGAGCAGATACTGCCCATTGGCAGCGGCATCTGGATGTGCCGGGTCACTGATACGGCGCGGATTGTACGTGGAAACCAGTTCCGCGAAGATGAGAGGCATGAGTGAATGCTGGCAGAGTCCCGTCGTGATTTGCTCAGGCGAATAGGAGAGCAGATCGGCATGGTGTGCCTCGGCCTCGGCTACGGCCGCCGCAAGCGAGCTTTCAAGATGCTCTGTATCGGCATCTGTGAAAAGTAGCCATTCCCCGTGGGCCGCAGCTTCTCCCGCAACTACGGCATTCGCCTTACCCGTCCATCCTTCTGGCAATGGCTGTGGTGCGTCTAAAACGTGAACATCGATCAGAAACTGATTCAGCGCGATATATGGACAGCGCCGGACTCTTGTGTAGCTCTCAGCAATTTCCCGGGTGCGATCCGCAGAACCATCGTTAACCACAAAAATCTCAAAAGTGACTCCTCTTTGAACCACCAAGGAACGCAAGCAGGTTTCAATGTTTGCTTCCTCATTGCGCGCCGGAATGATCACGGAGACCTTTGGGAAAGGTTTCACAGGGTCCGAAATGGGAGGGGCCGTCATGATCGAAACAGTTTATTATAAGTGCGATGAAATTCCGCGGGCGAATTCCGGTCATTCTGCTGTTGACTATGGTGATGCTTGCTACCTGCTCCTGCCGAAATTCTGAACCGGCTAAGATCGGCACGACCGCTCCGGACTTCACTGTAAGCGATGGCCAAAAGACAGTACAGCTAAGCCAGCTTCGAGGTAAACCAGTTTTGCTGAATTTTTGGGCCACGTGGTGCGCTCCATGCGTTCAGGAGGTGCCGTCGCTGGTGCAGTTGCAAAGCCAGATGGGCAGCAAGGTGACCGTCTTCGCCGTCAGCATGGACCAGGACGAGGCCGCATACAGGGCATTCACACTGAAGAGAATGGCGGGACTGCTGACCGTGCGCGATCCGGATCACAAGTCCAGTGCAATGTACGGAACATTCGCTTATCCAGAAAGCTTTCTGATCGACAAGGATGGCAAGATACAGCGTAAGTTCGTCGGGCCGGTAGAGTGGACCTCACCGGAGATGATTGACTATTTCAACAAGCTCTAAAAGAGAGAAAGAAGTGTCTGAAACTGAAAAAGTACTCGAGCTGTTCAAAAAATACAATTGCGCTCAAGCGGTTTTTGCTGCCTGCGGTCCCTGCGAAGGCTTCACCGAAGAGATGTGCCTGGTAGCTGCGGGTCCCTTCGGCGGTGGTATGGGCCGTATGGGAGAAACCTGCGGAGCAGTCACAGGGGCACTCCTGACCCTGGGCGTTCGCTACGGCCAAGAGATGGCAACAAATCCTGCGGAGGCGCGCGAGCCGCTTTACACGCGAGTCAATGATTTTGCAGAGGCATTCAAAGCAAGGCATGGCAGTCTGATTTGCCGCGAATTGAAAGATCCCAAACAGCCCAAAGAACAAGCCCTCAAGAATGCCTGCCGAAATTTGCTGGTAAGCGCGGTCGAACTATTAAAAGAGCAGCAATAGGCTTTCTTGAAGAGTTCGACTACGGAGCGTTTGATTTTCAGGAAAGCTTTCTGATCTACAAGAACATCAGGCGCAAGCCTGGAGTGATAAGCAGTAACAGAGGGGAAAGAGCATGTCTGAAAATGAGAAAGTACTCGAGCTGTTCACGAAAAGGTACAACTGCGCTCAAGCGGTTTTTGCTACCTGTGGTCCCTGCGAAGGCTTCACCGAGGAAATGTGCCTGGCAGTGGCGGGACCCTTCGGCGGAGGCATGGGCTGCATGGGAGAAACTTGCGGGGCAGTGACTGGGGCATTCATGGCCTTGGGGGTTCGTTGCGGCCAGGGGATGGTGACCAATCCTATTGAGGCAGCCGGACCGATTTACAAGCGAGTGAATGAACTTGCAGAGGCGTTCAAAGCAAGGCACGGGAGTTTGCTTTGTCGCGAACTAACCGGCTGCGACATGCGCACGCCCGAGGGAAAAAAGCAGTTCAAAGACCGCGGCCTTCACGACACACTCTGCCCGAAATTTTTGCTAACCGCGGTCGAATTACTGAAAGAGCAACGCTAATTCGCTAGCTTTTTTTTCGAGAGCAAGCGACCGGAGGCCTTCACCTCACCTGGATTTCTTTACGAACCTCACCTTTTCTGGTGGGGTTCGCTGTTTTAGGCGTTGGGGTTTTGAGTGCCGAAAGCAACGGAAGGTCTCGAAAATTTGACTACATTACGGGAACGCCATGGTTGCCGTAGGACTGTAGCTGGTCGCTCATTATTCATCTCTAAAAACATTCTCTAATCAACTCATCCCTATAACTCGGCATCTGATAACCCCAATAACATAGAGGGGACTTCCATGTCTGAAAAGAGTGATAGTAAAAACTCGCGTCGCACGGACACAAAGGTGTCAGGTCACAAGACCAAGAGCCAGCTGGCCAAATCAAAAGGACCTGTCGCGGCAAATGCAAAAGGCGGCAACCAGGGAAAGCGCGCCGTGACTACCACCGACCACGAAGAGATCCGGCGTTGGGCCGAAGAGCGCGGAGCACAACCCTCTTGTGTGCGGCGCACCGGCGGCAAGGGCGATGTCGGAATGATTCGTCTGGATTTCCCAGGGTACCGTGGAGGAGACACACTGGAACCGATCTCGTGGGACGATTGGTTTCGCAAGTTCGATGAGAGTAACCTTGCGCTGGTGTATCAGGAAACCACCGCTCGCGGTCAAAAGAGCAATTTCAACAAGCTGATCGGCCGGGAAACCGCAGACAAGCGCGCCCACGGAGACACGAAAGCCTCACGTCGTCATCCTGAACGAAGCACGGGCACACGAAAAAAAGCGGCCTAGCAGCATGCGGGTTGCGTAGGAGCTTTACTCGGCTATAGGCGGGGCGGAAGAGCTTTCGCAAAGCTGATTGTTTCAGCTACCCACCCCCAACCTTCAGTCCGAACCCGAACGAGCGGTTAGCGGCATTCCGCCCTTTTTCAGCAGCCTTCTATAGCTTCACAGCGCGCAGTCTTAGTGCATTGCTGATGACTGACACGGAGCTGAAGCTCATGGCGGCTGCCGCGAAAACCGGGTGTAACATCCACCCTGTAAAGGGATAAAGAAGGCCCGCTGCAAGGGGCACTCCAAGAGCGTTGTAGATGAACGCGAAAAACAGGTTCTGGCTGATGTTACGCATAGTCGCCTCGCTGAGCCGGCGGGCTCGCAGTATTCCGCGGAGATCGCCGCGCAGCAGGGTGACTCCCGATGTATGCATCGCAATGTCGGTCCCCGTACTCATCGCGATTCCAACTTCGGCCTGCGCCAGAGCGGGAGCGTCATTGATGCCGTCTCCAGCCATTGCGACCACCCGCCCCTGCTTTTGCAGACGCTGAATCGCCTCCGATTTGCGCTCAGGAAGCACCTCGGCCTCAAAGTCCTTGATACCAAGTTTGCGAGCGATCGCCTCGGCGGTAGTCCTGCTGTCTCCCGTGAGCATCACAACGTGCAGTCCTTCTTGTAACAAGTCTTCGACGACAATCGCAGCAGTCGGCTTCACCGGGTCGGTCACGCTGAATAACCCGACGAGAACATTGTCCGCGGAGATATAGAGAACTGTGCCTCCCTCACGTCGAATTGCCTCAGCGCGGGAGGAAGCCTCGGACGAAATGACAACTCCGAGTTCCTGCATCAGCGCACCGTTGCCAACCGCCACATAACGCGCATCCACGTCGCCCAGCACTCCACGTCCAGAGCGCGATTCGAAATGCTCGACCCGATGAGGACGAAGCTGCACCGAGTCAGCCGCACGGACAATTGCCGCTCCCAACGGATGCTCACTCAACCTTTCAAGGCTTGCAGCCCATTGAACGAGATCCTCTTCGTAATGCTGGCTGGTGAGTAAGGCTACAGACTCCAGAACGGGACGGCCTTCGGTGAGTGTACCCGTCTTATCGATGACCACGGTATCAACGCGCTCCATCACCTCCAGCGCCTCCGCGTTTTTTATCAGTACGCCGGCGCGAGCGCCACGTCCCGTACCGACCATAATTGCCATGGGAGTAGCGAGCCCCAAGGCGCACGGGCAGGCGATGACCAGTACCGCCACTGCATTCACGAGTGCGCGCGGCAGCGCTGGCTCGGGTCCAAAACCAAGCCACGCTATGAAAGTAATGAGAGAAACGCACAGCACCGCAGGAACAAAGATCGCCGAAACCTTATCAGCCAACCGCTGAATCGGAGCTCTGCTGCGCTGCGCTTCGCTGACCAGACGAACAATCTGAGCCAGCATGGTCTCACTACCAACCCGTTCGGCTCGCATCAGGATTGCGCCGTTACCGTTTACGCTGGCGCCGATCACACGATCTCCGGGATTCTTTTCCACGGGGAGCGATTCGCCGGTGATCATTGACTCATCCACGGCCGTGCGCCCTTCCAGCACCACGCCATCTACAGGAACCTTTTCGCCGGGACGAACACGAAGCGACTGCCCGACAGCGACTTGACCGAGCAAAACGTCGTGCTCGCGGCCATCGGATTCCACTACTCGCGCCATCTTCGGCGAGAGGTCAAGCAGAGCGCGTATTGCACTTGAAGTCTGACCTCGAGCACGAAGTTCCAGTACCTGGCCAGCCAGAACGAGAATCACAATCGCTGCGGCCGACTCGAAGTACACCGCAGGTTGTCCGTGCAGGCCGCGCAGCGAGTGAGGAAAGATCTCGGGCAAGAGCGTCGCAATCGCGCTGTACACATAACTGACACCAACTCCCATGCCGATTAGTGTGAACATATTCGGGCTACGGAACTTCAGTGACGCAATAGCCCGCTGGAAAAATGGCAATCCTCCCCACAGCACCACCGGCGAGGCGAGCAGTAACTGCAACCAAGCGACCCTGTGTTCAGCGAGTGCGTGCTGCAAAGGCGTCAACATGTGCAGCATCGCAAGCACCAGCAGCGGAAGGCCGAAGGCAATGCTCACACGCAATCGCCGCGACATGTCGATCAGTTCAGGACTCGGGCCTTCGCTCCCCGAAACAGTGCGCGGTTCCAGGTCCATTCCGCACTTTGGGCACGCCCCAGCGTGATCCTGTACAAATTCCGGATGCATCGGACAAACGTATTCGGTTCGGGAACTAAGCTGCGGGGTCTCAGCCTCCAGCGCCATCCCGCACGAAGGACAAGCGGCAAGGATGGGAGAGCGAACATCTGGGCACATAGGGCAAACGTAGGCGGCGGCAACCGGCGCGGATTGCGCATTCTTTTTCGCCGGCCCCGCGATTGGCGAAGCTGCCGACGAAATACCGCCAAGTTGAACCACGGGCGAAGACGCGATCATTCCACCCGGCTTGTAAGTTGGCGAGAGATACTTCTCCGGATCGGAGCGAAAGCGCTCGTTACACTTAGGGTTGCAGAAGATATAGTCAGTGCCCTTGTATTTATAAGAGCCACCACGAGCAGCGGACGGATCGACTGTCATCCCGCAGACTGGATCTTTGACTTTTATTTCCGACAAGGACTCCCCTTCCGGCATCCGCCTAAATTCCGTTAATCAATCAGAACGGGATGCCATGTACATGACCTAATATAGTAAAACTTAAGAGCACAGCACGTGCATTTATAGCCGACCGGAGTGGATAGGAATCCGATGACTAACGTTGAGATCACCTACAACTATGGGATATCGCCTGACGAGGCAGTGATGCGGGGCATTGACAACATCCGCGAAGTCTACGGGATCTACAGATTGAGATTTAATGAACAATTGCGCAGCGTGGCAATAGAGTACGACGCGACGCGCATGAATGCCGCTACCGTCGCGAGCCTTTTGCGCCGCGCCGGATTGGATCTGACGTAAGCTACCACCAGAAGGGACCGAGCCAATTTTCATTGGCTGGGGTCCCTGTATGCGCACTCGTCTTGTACCGCTTCTTCTTGCACGTGTTGTGCCACAGCTGACAACCGATAAACAATCGGGTTTCTTGCAAATGCGTTGAGAAGGCCGAGTGAAATCTTTACTCGCCGCGTAAGAACGACATCAGCACCTCCGCTCATCCACCGTAGCGACGCTTACTTTGAAAACATCCACAGGTCAGGGTTGCAGACCAGGTTAAGGTATGTGTTATATTGACCTTGGTCGTTCGACACGACGAAGAAGATAAGCAGTAGAACAATTGAAGAGCGCCCTTAGCTCAGCTGGATAGAGCGTCTGACTACGAATCAGAAGGCCGGGAGTTCGAATCTCTCAGGGCGCACCATCCTTCCCTTTGCAATCATCCCGAAGATTCTGGCTTTAATCGGAGAGCTTCCCGGCAGCGGTGGCTTTTTTGTTTTGGTAAAGCTACTTTTTCGCTGCGGGCAGAACCTGAGCCTCTGCCCGCGAGCGATCTTGAAGGCTTTTTCAATGGTGTTATGCCTTCCCAATTTTCAAATCAAACAATCCGAAGTCTCAGGCAATCTGAGGCCTGGAACGCTCCCCTGAACATTGCTCATCAATTCAAGGGAAATCTAGAACACTAGTTTTGAACGACTGGGTGTGTTTCTACCCAACGGCGGCAACGTCCGTCGATTTGCAGACGCTTGCCGGGTGTCAGTTTATCCTTGACTGTGTCGCGATCTGCTTTGCCGCTCTCAAAAGAGGTTGCTGCGAGGTTCAACCAAAAATATGCTTCTGCGTCGTCCTGCGGAACACCAACGCCCTTCGCATACATCAAGCCAAGGCTGTACTGAGCGTCTGCGACCCCCTGCTCAGCCGCTCTGCGATACCAGAGCCCAGCTTCTGCATCATCCTTCGGAACGCCAACGCCCTTGGCGCACATAGAGCCCAGTTTGTACTGAGCATCTGCAAATCCCTGCTCAGCCGATTTGCGGATCCAGCGCTCAGCCTCGGCATCATCCTTCGGAACGCCAGCGCCCTTTGCATACATCGAACCAAGATTGTACTGAGCACTTGGGAGCCCCTGTACAGCCGCTTTGCGGAACCAGCGCTCAGCCTCGGCGTCATCCTTCGGAACGCCAGCGCCCTTCGCATACATCGAACCTAGGCTGCACTGAGCGTGTGCGAGTCCCGGTTCAGCCGCTTTGCGGAACCAGCGCACTGCCTCGGCATCATCCTGCGGAACGCCAGCGCCCTTCGCATACCTTAAGCCAAGGTTGTACTGAGCATCTGCTAGTCCCTGCTCAGCTGCTTTGCGGATCCAGCGCACTGCCTCGGCGTCATCCTTTGGAACGCCACGCCCGCTTTCATACATCGAACCTAGGTTGAACTGAGCTGATGCATGACCCGCCTCAGCTTGTTTGGTGAGTTCAGCGACGTACCGGCTTTGTACGCCTTTCTTTTCAGCGCTTATTTGAGCGCTCATCTGAGTGGTGGTCGCAAATATCAGGAGAGCAGGAAGAAGCCAGCGAGAGAAACGAACCGAGAAGGGCATGGCAGCACCTCAAATTAAATTTAGACCTGATAATTCGTACCACCTTATCGCGCAATAGCAAAGTGGAATTTTACGCTCGAGGGTACCTTCTGCGTACATTTCACATCACGACGTTCTGGAGCATTTTGTGTGAGTAAGCAGCTTTTTCCAAAACCGGAACGCAAGGAAATCAGAAACGGGCGTGGAGCGACAACGGGGTTCTCATTTTCCTGGCAGAAAATAGAACTTTCGTGCCATGTACACGATTCCCAGGGATTGCTATTCTCCATGCAGACCATAACTGTTTTGTGCTTACCTCTTGCTTGCACGATTTGTCTCTCATGGACTCGAGAAATTGCAAGTCGTCCAAAAGACATGCGCATAGAGTCTGGATTTGAATGTCGAGGCGCCCTTTTGAGCGCCTCACTTTTATTTCGCTAGTTTCAAACTTCGCGAAGACCCATTACGATTGCCGCATGCGCCAACAGTTTCTTAGCAGGATTACATGCGAGTTTTAATTGCTACTTCAAACAAAGGTAAGCTGCGCGATTTCGCGGGCGCAGCGGCGGTGCATAGCATCGACGTCGAATCGCTGCCCGGATTTAAGAATCTTCCCGAACCCGTCGAGGATGGCGCAACCTTCGAGGCAAACGCGCGCAAGAAGGCCGAGCATTATAGCCGCTTCGCCGCAGGTGAACTGGTGCTGGCGGATGATTCCGGGCTCTCGGTAGATGCGCTCGACGGCGCGCCCGGGGTGTATTCGGCTCGTTATTCCGACGGAGCCAATGGAAACGGCAACGATGCGGCAAATAATGCGAAGCTGTTGCGGGAGTTGGATACGGTTGCCGAAGGGCAGCGTACGGCAAAGTTTGTCTGTGTGATTTCCGCGGCCCGCGACGGGCGCGAGGTGATGCAGTTTCGGGGCGAATCCGCAGGAGTAATTCTGCGCGAGCCGCGAGGTGCAATGGGCTTCGGTTATGATCCGCTCTTCTACTTCCCTGCTCTGGCTAAGAGTTTTGCGGAACTCACACCGGACGAGAAGGCTGTGGTAAGCCATCGTGGAGCGGCACTGAAAAAATTTCTGGAGTGGGCAAGCGAAAATAGCTAGATCCTAGCCTGAACGCTATCTGTCCACTGTCTGTTCATTCTTGTGCTGTGCACTTTGCACAGGGCCAAACATCTTTTCTGCGTCGATCGTCAGGAATTTTCCCCGGCTGCAAGCCAGGAGAGTTCCCTTTGCGCTGCGAAGTTCGGCATAGTTATAAAGCGCTCGCCCGAAGGTTCTCCTTACGCGGCCTTCAACCACCAGTAGTTCTCCTAGGGGCACAGGCCGCAGATATTCCACCTTCATGCGACGAGTAAGAGCTACTTTTTTCTTGAATCTGTTCGCCTTACCCATGGCTTCGTCAAGAATGGCGGCGATAATTCCTCCGTGGGCGTACCCAGGCGGCCCTGTGGCGGCGTCACCGAGCTTAAATTCGCACACACAGCTGTTTCCATCCTCGCCGAGCACAAATTTCAACCCCAATCCATTTGGGTTTGCCTGACCACAAACAAAACACATATCGGTTGGCCATTTGAATGGAGGTAATTCACGTTCCTGTTTGTGTTCCATCGATAGGGCTCCGCTATGTGTGTTCATTCCGTTTGTTCAGCACAAAAGCATTTCAACCAACAGCAAGGTTACAGTGCTCGTAACGAGCAAAAAATAAGGCGTCCTTTCAGCCTTTCGGCATCTAGGAGGTATGGCTGTCATGCCTTCCCGGTCCTCAAACAAACCTCTTCCAGGCGGCGGAAATCGCGGCACCGTCCCTCCCGAGCCATTTGGCGGCGGTGGAGGCGGCGGACGCGGCGATGGCGACGGTCTGCATGGTTTCCGGCAACAGCTACAGAGGTACCGGTTGGGGCTGCTATTTACGATTGGCTCAATCATAATGCTTTTCATCTCGTTCACCACTCTTTTTCTGGCGAGACGGGGCGCGGGCAAATACGCCCCTCTAAGCGGCTTGTTCAAGAGTGACTGGGTTCCCGTACATCTACCGGTGAAGATCCTGCTCATCAACACCGCCGTGCTGGTTGTGAGCAGCATTCTGGTCGAAGTTGCGAGACGCGCCGCGCGAACTGAGTCAGTTCTGGTTCCGGCAAGCAGCGTTCCGGGAGTTCGGCCAATTCGTCAAACTTCTCTGATCTGGGCAGCTGCGACGACTGTGCTGGGCTTCGGTTTTCTCTTTGGGCAGTACTGCGCCTGGGAGCAGCTGCACCTCAGCGGTGCGTTCCTGGCGAGCGGCCCAGCGAGCACGTTTTTCTTCCTGTTGACGGGAACTCACGCAGTGCACCTTGCTGCCGGCCTCGTGGCACTCCTCTATGCATGCCTCGCAAAAGGGCTAAGGCTCTCGATTGAGCGGCGGTGTATCGCACTGGATGTTACCGCCTGGTACTGGCATTTCATGGCCGTAATGTGGATTTACGTGCTGGCCGTCCTGCAACTGATGAACTGACGCTTCACCAACGCTTCCAAGTGCCATTTATAATAGAAAATTCGACGGCTAGGCGAGTTACGGCTGTAAATGTGAAGTCTTGTAATCGCGGACTGGCTGACCGTTCTTACTATGTCCAATGAAGCTATCGTAGTTCGCGGCGCACGCGTTCATAACCTGAAGAACATCGACTTCGAAATTCCACACAATCGCCTGACAGTAGTAACGGGTGTGTCTGGAAGCGGAAAGTCTTCGCTCGCCTTCGACACGATCTATGCCGAGGGGCAGCGCCGCTACGTTGAATCTCTCTCGGCTTATGCCCGGCAATTTCTGGAGCGAATCGAAAAGCCCGATGTCGAATTGATCGATGGCATTGCCCCTGCGGTGGCCATCCGCCAGAAGAACCAGACCCGAAATCCGCGCTCTACTGTTGCCACAGCTACCGAGATATACGACTACCTGCGCCTCCTCTTTGCCCGCGTAGGCCGAACCTTTTGCTCCCAATGCGGTGAGCAGGTAAAGAACGACACAGTGGACGAAGTGGCGGAGCGAATACTCCAACTAGGGGATGGCACGCGTGTGCAGGCGCTCTTTCCCTTGCTGCCGCCAGAAGCCGTCGCTCCTGCCGATTACGAGGGCAAAGCGCGGGGACGCAAGAAGAAGCAGCCCGAAATTGACACAAGTTCCATACTCAAAGACCGCCTGTTCGAGTTGCGCAAGCGCGGATTCAATCGTTTGATGCAGAATGGCGAGCTTTTCGAGTTCTCTACCCCGGAGTCTCTGCTGGAGATCGACTTCAGCAAGCCGGTTTTCATCTTGCTCGATCGAATTATCGTGGATGCCGACTCGCATGCGCGAATAATCGACGGAGTCGAGAGCGGCTACCGGGAAGCGGGCGAGGTCATATTTGAGACCGCGCCGCGCGATGGCGAACCGCTGCGTCTGCGGTTCTCTCAGCGCTTTGAGTGCAAACATTGCAATCTCAAGTTTGAGCAGCCCGAACCGCGGCTGTTTTCGTTCAATAATCCTTTTGGCGCCTGCCCACGTTGCCAGGGCTTCGGTAACACCGTCGATTTCGACATGAACTTGGTGATTCCCGATGCTTCAAAGTCCCTGGCCGAAGGCCTGGTGGAACCCTGGACAAAGCCTAAGTACCGGCCCATGGACACGGAGATGCGGCGCATGGCACGCCTTGCCGGGATTCCCCTTGACGTGCCCTGGGCAAAACTGACGAGGGACCAGCAAAGATTCATTGTCGAAGGTGACAGCAGCTGGCTTGGAGTGCGCGGCTTCTTCGAATATCTGGAGACAAAGAAATACAAGCTGCACGTGCGAGTTTTTCTGAGCCGCTATCGCGGCTACTCGCTCTGCGGCGCCTGCGCTGGAACTCGGCTGCGCAGCGAGGCGCGCCAGGTGAAGATCGAGGGCCTCGACATATGTCAGGTCTGCAGCAAAACCATCGAGCAGGCTGCGCTTTTCTTCCAGGAACTCACTCTCACGCGCCAGGAAGCTGATATCGCCGGAAAACTACTGGAACAGATTCGCGACCGATTGCGCTTCCTGAATGAAGTTGGACTCGAGTACCTGACGCTTGACCGACTTTCATCAACGCTGAGCGGCGGCGAGGCGCAGCGGATTCAACTTGCGACTTCACTCGGCTCGCGGTTGGTCGGCACTCTCTACGTACTCGACGAGCCGTCCATCGGACTGCACAGCCGCGATACTGCCCGGCTCATTCACATCCTCAAGAGCCTGCGTGATCTCGGCAACACGATCCTCGTCGTCGAACACGATCCCGAGGTGATGGCCGCAGCCGACCAGATTCTTGACCTTGGTCCAGGTGCGGGCGAGCGTGGCGGAAAACTCGTTGCAAGCGGCACCTTCGACGAGATTTGCGCGAATAATCAATCCCTGACTGGACGCTACCTCAGTGGAGATTTGAGCATTCAAATTCCGCAGCAAAGACGCACCTTAGGCAAGCACGTCCTGCACCTGCGCGACGCTCGCGGACACAACTTGAAGAACCTTGATGTCACAATTCCACTCGGAATGCTTGTTGCCATCACGGGAGTCTCCGGCTCGGGCAAGAGCACGCTGGTGCACAATGTCCTCTACCAACGACTGGCAGCCCTCAAGCGTCAGGCCGGCGACACAGCCAGCGAAGGCAGCGTGGGTGAAATCGAAGGCGAGCAGTGGCTCGATGGAGTTGAACTAGTAGACCAGTCTCCGATCGGCCGCACCCCGCGCTCTAATCCGGTGACCTACATCAAGGCATTCGATCCGATTCGCGAGCTCTTCGCTTCCCTTCCCGAGTCGAAAAAACACGGCTACACCGCGGGACATTTTTCGTTCAACATTCCCGGCGGGCGCTGTGAAACCTGTTCCGGCGACGGTACCGTCACCGTGGAAATGCAATTTCTAGCCGACGTGGAACTGGTCTGCGAGGATTGCAAGGGTACACGCTACAAGCCGGAAACTCTCGCCGTGCGCTATCACGGCAAGAATATCCATGACGTGCTTAACATGACCGTGAAAGAAGGTCTGGGATTTTTCGCGGGCATACCCAAGCTCGTGGACAAGCTTCGGGTGCTGGATGAGGTCGGCCTTGGATATCTGCGTTTGGGCCAGTCCGCCACTACCCTGAGCGGCGGCGAGGCACAACGCATGAAGCTGGCCGCACACCTGCAACCGCAAGGGCGCGACAGTTTGCGAAAAAATTCCAACGGCGCCAAGAGCGGTTCGCACATGCTCTACATCTTCGATGAGCCGACCACCGGGCTCCACTTTGACGATGTCAGCAAGCTGCTTGCGGCTTTTAAGAAGCTGATCGATGCAGGCGGCTCCATCATCGTCATCGAGCACAATCTGGACGTGATTAAGGTTGCCGATTGGGTTATCGATCTTGGTCCGGAGGGCGGAGAACGCGGTGGAGAAATAATAGCGGCCGGCACGCCGGAAGAGATCGCCGCAAACGAGCGCTCCCACACCGGACAATGGTTGCGAAAGGTACTCTCGATTCAAACGGTAGAATCCTAAGCCCGAACCTCGCCTGCTGGATGCGGGTGCAACCTTCTGCTTTTGATCCCGGCACGATGCGGCGACAGCAATCCTCCAAACGCATCTAAGTTTCTGGGAATGCGGAATCGGTTTGAGGCGAAGGAAAAGCAATGAAAGTGCCGCATGGATTGCTGATCTGTCTGTTGCTGGCAACCTCCTGTGTGGCGGAACTGAATTCCCCCGCGGATTTGCAACAAAAGGCGGATATGGCAAAAGGTTCTGACTGTGCTCGGTTGAGTATGCAGGCCGCGCAACAGTTGCTCACGGAGGCCGACAGCGATTTCCGGGCGAGCAACATGGAGGCAGCACACAAACAAATCGACCTTGTGCTGCACTATGTCCGGCGCGCGGTGGATTGCACGTTGCAGACGCGCAAGGGTGAAAAATCCACGGATATCAATCTGCGCGAACTCACACGACGGATGAATCAGGTTAGCAAAACACTCGACTCAGAGGATCAGCCTCACCTCTCGCAATCAATCACCGAGATGGAAGCACAGCGGGACCGGGTACTGCATGCATTGTTTGGTGATGCCGCAGGAAAGAACAGGCCGGAGAATAAGCCGTGAAGATTTTCACAGCAATCCTTCTTTTCAGTTTCTGCCTTGACGCACAGAGCCAGACCCGTCATGACCCGCTGAACTCCCGCGAAGTGGATTTATTGCGTGAGAATGCTCAGAAACCTCAGAAACGAATTGACCTTCTGATTGGTTTCGCGCAAGAACGCATGCTCGCCATCGATCGCCTGGGCACCGCAACTACTCCGGGCCAGGGCAACGCAGGAAAAATCGCAGCTCTGCTTGAGGAGTTGGCGAACTTGATAGATGAGCTCGACGACAATCTGGACATGTATAACGGGCATGGCGAAGACCTTCGCCGTCCGTTGCGCCGCGTGCTTGATGCAGAAGCAGAATTTCAGCAGCAACTGAAAGCGCTTAACGACAACGCTACCTCAATTCAGAAGCAGCGTTTTGCCACAGCACTGGCGGATGCTTCCGATTCCCTGAACAGCAGCACCGAGAGTGCGCGCGCAATGCTCGCAAGCCAGCAGCAAAAGAAACTCGAGCAAAAGACGACAGAAAAACAAAAAAATAACAACCTCGTCCTCGACCTTCCAACTTTAGAGCGGTTCCGCAAAAGGTGTATCCCGAGTGTGCCCAGATCTGCCGCAGTTGGCAGATCTGGGTTTGTGGAGGAGCAGGAGACACAGCCCGGAAAACGGTCTAATCGCCTGGGTTAACGATCGCCAAAGTCAGCTGGACTCCTCCAAGAGCACGGGTTCTGCTAATCTGTAATTACTTTGAAGGATTCGTTGCTTCCACTGCTGCATGAGACCTATCGGGAACTGCGACCTCGCGCGCCCCTCCCAGAATTCGAACTACAGTTCTACCCATTTGCGAACATCAACAACACCATCCGCTTGACGGACGGACGCATGAGACTGCGCCTCTCCGACCTTCTCGAGGGTGCGCCAGAGCCGATTCTGAAAGCCATCGTGCACATTCTGCTGGCCAAAATTTATCGCAAGCCCATCGACACCGGACACACCTCACGCTATCGCCGCTATGTAGCCTCACGCGAGATGATGCAAAAAGCGCAGCAGGTAAGACAGTTAAGGGGGCGGAAGCGCATCGAGTCGGCACAGGGAGCCTATTACGATCTCGACGAGGTGTTCGAAACGCTGAATTTGCGTTTCTTTCACGGCCTGCTTGGCCGCCCAGTGATGAGTTGGAGTGCTGAACGCTCACGGCGTCTGCTAGGCCATTACGATCCGGCTCACAATGCCATCATCATCAGCAAAATATTTGACCAGGCACGCGTGCCACGGCTGGCTGTGGAGTACATCGTCTACCATGAAATGCTTCACTTGAAACACCCGGTAAAAATGCGCGGCGGTCGTCGTTGCGTCCACGGCAAGGAATTTCGAGAAGACGAAGAGGCTTTCCCCTATCTGCAGGAGGCAAGACTCTTCCTGAAAACCCTATAGCAAACAAGCCAACGCGATTAAGACTGATTGCGTCCCGGATCTTCTTCGCCCAACCCCTCCAGCCAGCGTCGCAGGTCCTCCGCCGTAACACGTCCGCCGGAAACGATTGTTGCCCGCGAATTTTGCAGCACTTCCTCGTCTACAAAGATCGGACAGTCGGTACGCAGTGCCAGAGCGATAGCATCCGAGGGACGCGAGTCAATCACGATAGGCTCGCCATTGCGCGTGGCCCGGATCGCGGCATGGAACGTGTCTTCGCGCAACTCGGTAACCACCACGCGCTCCACTGTGGCACCGAGTCCCACAATTGCGTTCTTGAGCAGATCGTGAGTCATCGGGCGGGGCACCGCAGCCTTTTCAATCTCCAGCGCAATCGCATTGGCTTCGAAAACTCCAATCCAGATCGGCAACACCGAGTCACTGTTTATGTCTTTCAACACAACAATGGGCATATTGCTGGTTGGATCCAACACCAATCCACGAATCTGCATTTCGATTTCCACGCGATCCCCTTTCCGATAGAGCTCGTCTCCATTGACAAGGTACAAGACCCGGCTACCGGCGCGATGTTTCGGTCGCTCTCACCATTTCTCCGACCAGACTGTTGGGATAGGAGCGCACGACACGAACCTGTGCGTATCCACCCACTCCTGGCGCAGCCATACCCGATGGAATTGTGAAGTTCAGTGTCTTGTTCTGGGTTGTACGTCCAACGACCTGATCGCGAGCCGGCTGTATTCCTTCAACCATAACTTCAAGTATTTGCCCTAAATGCTTAGCATAGTTAGAGCGTTGAATCTCTCGCTGCCGGTCATTAAGAATTGCCAGGCGTCGCGTTTTCTCTTCCTCTGGAATCGCGTTCTCCATATCGATTGCGGGTGTGTTCGGACGCGGTGAGTACTTAAAGCTGAAAGTCCCGTCGAACTGCACTTCATCCAGCAGCGATAAGGTCTGCTCAAAATCCGCAACGGTTTCGCCCGGAAATCCCACAATAATATCCGTGGTCATGGAAATCTGCTTATGCCGCGCCGCACGAATCCAGCTAACGCGTTCCAGGTATTGTTCCCGGGTGTATTCGCGAGCCATGGCGGAGAGCACCTGCGATGAACCGCTCTGCACCGGAAGATGGACATGATCGCAAAGCGTCTGCACGGAATCAATGGCTTCCACAATATCGCGGGTAAAGTGGCGCGGGTGCGATGTCGTAAAGCGAACCCGCCGGATGCCGGGAAGCTGCCCGACTTCGGAAAGCAGTTCAGCAAAGCTCCGCTTTCCAAGGGGATCGCAGTAGGAATTCACGTTTTGCCCTAATAATTGAATTTCCGTCAGGCCGCTATCGGCAATCCGTCTAGCTTCTTCCAGCACCGATTCTGATGTGCGGCTGCGTTCGCGCCCCCGGGTGTAGGGCACAACGCAATAGGCGCAGAATTTATCACAACCTTCGATGATGGTGATGTAGCCGCGATAGGGATTGGTGCGCGCTGTAAATTCGGTTTCGAAAGTTTCGCTCGTGTTGCGATCATTCAACCCAGTGACACGCTCGCCGCGCTCAATTTGCACGAGCATTTCCGGTAAACTCCGGTAACTTGCGGAACCGGCGACCAGTGACACGTGAGGCGCACGCTCGAAAATGCGTTCGCCTTCCTGTTGTGCGACGCACCCAATGACCGCGAATTTTTTTCCCTGCTTCTGCAACCTTTTGAAATCAGCGAGACGATGAAATACCTTTTGTTCTGCTTTGTCGCGAATTGAGCAGGTGTTATAGAAAATGAGATCGGCTTCCTCTGCCGACTGCACTTGCCGGTAACCTTGTGAAACCAGTGTCCCTGCAACCTTCTCGGAGTCATGAAAGTTCATTTGACATCCGAAAGTTTCAATAAAAAACGTCTTGTTCTGCTTAAAACTCACTCCACAGATCCTTACAGAAAAATTCCAAATACCCGCGAAAGCGGCAGCGCCGAATTTCAGCGCGAGTGTGAGTAATTCCCTTCCCCACACTCGCGCTCCATCTGTCATTATCGCAGATTCCAGCCGCGAGGCAGTTACGTCTCAAACCCACCGCAGTGACTCACGAGACGTGATTTTCACCTGCACCGGACTGACACTGCCCCTGTCTGAATTGATGGAGAACAGCTCTGTGGATAACCAAGTTGACGAAAGCTCTTTAAGCTCTTATGATCAAAAACGTTGCATTGAACGCCGTCATCGGCGCCTCATTTTGCCCCCTCGTTCAATGGTAGGACACCTGCCTCTGGAGCAGGCTATCGGGGTTCGAATCCCTGGGGGGCAGCCAGAATTTTATTTATCAACGACTTACAACGTCCTACAACATCCCCTCCAAAATCTCCAAACTATTGATTTTTTTTAGAGAAACCGTCCAGAATCGTCCTGTGAGCGATCGCTGAAGCCAATCGCTTTCCGGGATATCCGTGGGGGTATTTTCGGAGTTGCTCATCCGGCCCTGGGGGTATTTTCAAATTTCTGGGGGTATTTTCGGAGGAATCGATGGCCCTGACTGATCTGAAGATCAAGAACGCCAAGAAACGAGCAGCCGCTTATCGTCTTGCCGACGGCGGCGGACTTCACCTATATGTCACTTCCGCTGGCGGAAAGTTGTGGCGTTGGAAGTATCGGTTTGACGGCAAAGAGAAGCTCATGTCCTTCGGGCCATACCCGGAGATCACTCTTGCCGATGCCAGAGTCATACATCTCGAACACAGAAGGAAGCTCCTCTCGGGCATAGACCCGATGGCTGAAAAGAAAGCCAAGAAGACGGCCCAGCAAATTCAGGAGGTCCAAAATTCCTTTGAGCGTGTCGCCAAAGGCTGGTTTGCAAAGTGGAGGCATGGCAAATGCGAACGCCATGCTTCCTATACCGAACGGCGGATGAATGCCGACATTCTGCCGCTTCTTGGCCCACGAGCAATTGAGACGATCCAGTCGCCGGACATCGTGGCGATGGTACAGGCGATTCAGGAACGAGGCGCGACGGATGTTGCGCGGCGAGCACTGCAGACGACCAACCAGATATTCCGATACGCCTTGGCGCTCGGGTACGTGAAACATAATCCGGCGGCGACGTTTCGCCCCAGCGATGTCCTTCCCCAGAAATCAACCGAGAACTTCGCGCGACTCGATAAAGCTGATCTGCCCGGCCTGTTGCGCAAAATCGAGTTCTACGACGGATCGCCGGTTACTCGGCTTGCCATGAAGCTGATGGCCCTGGTGTTTGTCCGCACGAGCGAATTGATCGGCGCAGAATGGAAAGAGTTCGACATGAAAGAAGCGCGCTGGGACATCAGCAAAGAGCGGATGAAAGGCGGCAAGCGTCCTCACATCGTTCCCCTCGCGCGTCAGGCGGTCGCTGTTCTGAACGAGCTTTGGAATTACCGCAAGAACGAACGCTGGGTATTTCCCGGCGATCACGACGACAAGAAACACATGAGCAACAATACGATTCTCGGCGCGCTGAAGCGCATGGGATTCAAGGGAGAAATGACCGGACACGGCTTCCGCGGCATCGCTTCTACAATCCTGCACGAGCAGGGCTACAATCACGAGCACATTGAGATTCAGCTTCATCACGGCCCCGATAACGATGTCGCGGCGGCATACAATCACGCCAAGTATTTAGAGCCCCGCAAGCAGATGATGCAGGATTGGGCGGACTATCTCGAAAAGACGCTCAATGCCGGCAAGCCGGTTCCGTTTATGCTGCGAACCGAGTCGAAGGCGCGGGTTCGGAGAGCGCGTTCCGCCGTGTAGTGCGGGACTCGCGGACCCGATCACGCGCCCAGTTCTCGACTTCTTCTTCGACCCATCCCACAGCACGGCCCCCGAGCCTGACGGGGGCGGGAAAATGCCCGCTTTTGATCCGGAGATATATCGACGACCGTGAAAGTCCGGTCAGTTTCTTGACTACAGGCAGACGTAAGAACGGCATTGCTACTCCTCCTTCATTTCTCGCCCGTGAAACAGGCTTTCCCGTGACACGATCTGACTTTGGCGTGAACTTGAGCCGGTGTCTAATGAAAAGCGTGCACCGCGTTATGCCATTTTGGAATAACGGTGGCTTCACCACAATTTGTGCAACTTGGGTTTCCAGAGCTGCATCGAAAATGAATCCCGGCGTTTACCCCCGAAACGCTGAAAACTGATGTGCTTGCCGTCCTACCCAGGTCTCATCTCCCGGAGGATAGCAATGGTGCTACCGGAAATTCGCTTACTTCAAGCCGCGATAGCCTTGGCGGAAGAGCTCAACTACTCCCGAGCAGCCAAACGCTTGCGCATCGATCAATCGACGCTGAGCAAACGTATTATGGAGCTGGAAGAGCTGGTCGGGTTGCGCCTGTTCGAGCGCAATCACCAGGTTGTCGAGCTGACCGAGCCTGGACGACATTTTGTGCAGGAAGCCCGCCATGCTTTACTGCACGCCGAGCGTGCAGTTTCGAGTGCCACGGCGGCATTGCGCGGGGCCGATGAGGTTCTCAATCTTGGAAGGTCTGCCTATATCGATCCGTATCTTGTCTCCACGCTTTTGTCGATCCATCTCCCGCTGTTCCCCGGCCTGAAGATCAAGCAGTGGAGCAATTACTCCCATGAACTGGCGCATCAGGTCGCATTGGGAAAGTTGGACATGGCGCTGATCACAGCTATCCCCGATACGCCAAAACTCAATCTCCTCGTGGTTGCCGATACTCCGATCTATATTGCGCTGTCGAGGGATAATCCGCTCAGAAGCAATGAAGAACTCCGGCTCGAAGACATGAGCGGTCAGAACTGGATTCTGCCTGCGCCGCACGTCAATCCGCATCTCCATGAAATGATTCAGGGCGTTTCGTCAGAGAGAGGAGTTGCCGCTGCCGAGGTACATCACGTGACGACCGCTGAAGAGGCCTCGGAGCTGATCTTGGCGCACAAGGGTGTGGCCTTCATGACGCGTGGGAATGCATGGCGCATTGCCCGCGATGGCGTCACGATGCGGCCTCTGGCGGAGAACCGTCTCCGGCTGGTAACGAAGCTGGCGACCCGAGCCGACAACAAATCTCGCCTCGTAAGCGAATTTGTCCGCGCTGCCGGCCGAAAACTGATAAGCACGCGTCCGGCGCAGCAGGGCCGTTTGCCGCTAGCTGGATGAAGGCCCGTGTTTGTGGGGGTCATCCTCTCGGATGACCACGTTCAGGGGACCTTCCATGCCGCACTTCGGACACAGATAGATGCCGGAGTTAAGCGCTCTGCCCTCGTACTCTTCTCTTCGCAATGCGCTTCCGCAATGAACACAGACATGAAAGTGGTTGAGTTCTCGTTTGTGCTGATCGAAACCGCTCACGGCTGTACTCCTTTTCTCTTGCCCGGATTACATGCAGGCAAGTGGTTCTTCCGCGGGTGTACGACAGAGAAACTCAATTGTATTCCGGTTTGACGGCTTCCCATAAGCCAGACCGATTCCGGCGCACGCCAACCTCGCTCGGAACAGGAACACGCCCACAGAGATTGCGCGATACATCGCGATGGCCTTTCGCCTGAACGGAACTCCGGAAGGTAGGGAGGACCGGCATTCGACCAAGCGGGGGAGCAATGCCGTTTCTTTACCCGACTCCCGGAGAAGTATTGTGGCTCAGAATGGCGTAATCTGCTTACATGCCTGAGTTTGAGTACGACGCGTTTCTTTCGCATGCTTCAGAAGACAAATCGACCTTCGTCGAACCGTTGGCACATGAACTGACCAAACTAGGGCTCCAAGTTTGGTACGACAGATTCAGCCTACGTGTGGGCGATAGCTTGCACGACTCTATTGAACTCGGCCTGTCAAACTCTCGCTACGGTGTCGTTGTGTTCAGTCCTTCGTTTTTCGCAAAGAATTGGCCGCGAGCCGAGTTAAATGGGCTGTTCGCACGCGAAATGGAAGGGCACAAGGTAATTCTCCCAATCTGGCATCAACTTTCGCGGGCAGATGTGCTCAAGGTTTTGCCGATCATGGCGGAGAAAGTTGCTCTCCAAAGCAGCGACGGTGTTGTATCGGTTGCGAAGTCGCTGGTGGAAGTCATTCGTCCCGAGCTATTGGCCGTTCAAAGCAGTTCGGACGCTGCGATGATGGCTGGGAAGAGGCTCGCAGAGGCGGTGAATAGAGATCATCCCGGTTACGAAATACGTGTCACAACCGGGTCATCCATCTCAATTGCGAATCCTGGACCGAAGCCGGAGGGTGCCATCGCTTCGATCTTCCAAAATGGCGCACGCTCCGACATTTTAGTGAGCGACCCGGAACAATTGGACCAGCCGCCACAAATGAAGCTTACCTTCTCTAGCGCTGGCTTGGAGAAGCTGAAGGAAGGAGTCAGGACAGGGAAAGCGCAGAGCTTGATCTCGGGCGAATTTCGGTTCGGAGGCAGTTCGATTCCCTTGATGCCGTCACCGGAAACTATCGATGGTGGACGTCTGGATATCATTCCGAACGTCGCACATGTGCCAGAAGTAGACGTTCGGCTCGAGGTAGATACCCCGGCTGGCGTGCTTCGAGTTCCTGTAATGAAGCTCGGGGTTTTGCGGGCCGGCATGGAAGAGATCGAGTTTCGGCTTCACCATGCTGCGCAGCCATTTGAGATATGCTTTGGCCTAAGCCTCAGACCTGGAGCGGGACCTCAGGACTTCAACCTCTCGACTTCGTTTTCCTCATTTAATTTCTCACGCATCGACAACTGCGTTAAGTTTATCGATGGTCTAATGGCGGGCGGTGAGCTCCGGGTCTTCGACCTCACAACGGATCGCATTTTCTTGCGAGCCGGACTGTCCCAGGAACCAGATTGGATGCCACGGGGATTGGCCACTCTAATCGGAATGGTCGCGTCGATTGAACGGTACTTCGGCGTCTCGATTCCATGGTCGCCCCGAATTCCCGACGAGGAAATAGACAAGGCTCATATCTTGGACTGTTTGATTTCGGGCGAGGAATTCGGAACTAATCTGCATTTCACTGCTGTGTGCCCCAAGAACCCGCAATTGAGCCAACAAGCTGAGAGTTGGAAGAATGGCCCTGTTATTCTGTTTTTCGAGTCACTCGACCCCAATAAGGTGTCACCTTTATTCGGAGTTCCGATCTCTGTACCAGCCTGGGGTATGTACACGGAGCAGACCGCCCCGGTCGATGTCGATGCAGCGGTAAAGGCTGTGAAGGCGGCTCCCGAGGGCAGTCCCGTTGCGATCCCGATGTACGGCTTGACACCGACATACGTGCGATTCAAGTCCTCGCTAGGTCCGGATGCATTTGCGTCGAGCACCGAAACTGAGATGACATTCTAGCGTCGCAGCGCGCCGAGAATGTCGTAAGTCTGCCCGTCGGGTGGGCTCAAGGATGGCCTTCCGCCATAGGCGGAAGCACAAGGAAGGGTGGGAAGACGGGCTCCGGGCAGAAAAACGCGGAGCCGTGAAGCTCTGGCTCCGCACTGGAATTGAATTGATGGTTTAAGCTGCAGCCTTCTTATTGGCCTTCCCGTTCGGCTTCGCCGTGGCCTTCTTGGCTTCCTTGGTCTTTTCCTTCGCCGTAAACTCCTGCTTGACCTTGGCGGCAATGGCCTCCGTATCCACCTTGTAAGCGGTGGCCGCTTCGCGCAAAACCTGCGAAGCGTTGCCGCGCGAAGCCGCAAGCAGGATGATGGATTCGACCACGATGCGGCCAAGCGTGCTTTCCTCCGAACGGCGAAGAAAGGCCGGAAACAGCTTGGCACTGGACTCACTCTCCTTTGCCGACTTAATGCCGTGCTGCCGTGCCAGAACTGCAACGCGGTTTTCGTCAAGCAGACTCGCCAGACGTTCCGCAACGAATAGCAGGTCGCGTTTGGTGAGCCGCACTGGAACTGCCGTGCCAATTGCAGACAAGACTCGCAATCCGGTTGCATTGGCGACGGCTTCCTCCTTGCGCCGCTTCTCGACGTAGGCTGTGGTCGTTTTGGCGAGCCGCCTCGAAGCCCTTCTGGAGAGCACTCAGCAGAACTTCACCTTTGGAATTCTTCTGGATGCTCTTTGCGAGCTCATGGAACTCACGAAGTTTGGCCTTCTCAGCGCGAAGTTCTTGCCGCTGCTCGGGAGACAATTGTTGCGCTGTCCCGGCCTGACTTGCATCCTCATCGGGTTCGTCTTCCAGCCATTCATCTTCGATTTCCGGAAGTGATTCGAAATTGTCTCCCAGGCTTTCAGGCGCGGGCGCATCCAGTGCAGCCTGAGCTTTCTCAACGGCCTCAAGCTTATTGGCAAGACCGAGCAGAGTATCGGAGATGGCATACGTCGAGGACGCCAGCAGCTTGCGCAGGATCAGCGTCATCAACTGCCGTTGACTCGCAGGCAGAGCGTATAGGCGCGGGGACTGTAAATAGTCCGATACGAGGGTGTACAACTGCTGCTCGGCGTCTGTGGGAATAAACTCCTGCACGAGCGCGTGGCGGTTGGTATAGCTGATGTAGGGGAGGACCTGCCTACGAAGGGTGCGCTGACAAATTGGACGGATGCGCTCGCGGAGCGCGCGATATTCATCCTGCGAAGTCATCCGAGAAAACTGACTGCGGAAGCTCCTCAAATCGCCAAACGTGTATTCGTCCACGAAACTGACCAACCCGTAGAGTTCCAGTAGCGAATTCTGCAGGGGAGTTGCTGTGAGCAAAGTTTTAGGCCGGTCAGCAATCGCAGCCTTGATGGCATTTGCGATTTTATTGCTCGATTTGTACACGTTGCGAAGCCGATGCGCCTCGTCGATGACCACGAGATCCCAAGGCGTCTGCCGGACGTAGGCGTCCTTGGTTCTGGCAAACTGAAACGAACAAAGGACAATTCTCGGCTGGATGAACGGATTCAGGTTGACACTGATGAACCGCGACGCCACATGCCCGCCATCGAAGATCCACGCGACCGTGTCGCCGGCAAAAACACTGGCAACCTTCTCCTCGGCGGGCAGCACGATAAGCGTCGATTGGAGTAGCCCGGCACGAATCTGAGGCGGCGGTGCCATCTCAGATACCACGACCGTGCGCGGCGGACTTGGCTGGAGCGGATGGGAATCGGCGGCATGGAGGGGGCCGGAGGCCAGCATGAGGCTAATTCCGATAGCAAGGAGAAGAGGTGGTCTCATGGGATTCGTGTCCTTTCATGTGAGTGGCTATTCGACTTGGCCTTGTGCAAAGCGCGCGATGCCGTCGGCGAGTCCGTATCTTGAGATCAGCTTTGCCCGGCGCACGCGGTCTTTCGGTTTGGTTGAAAAGGTCGCGTAGCTGCGGCTATCGAGATTGAGCGTGATGACCTTGCTCAAGCCGTCGCGGCGCATGTAGAGCGCCTCGCGGTCGCGCAGGCTCTCGAACAACGCGATTTGCTGGTCGTTCATTTTGAACAGTTCCACGTATCGCTTGCGGTTGAACGTGGCATCTTTCAAGAACAAGAAAGAAGTGCAGGAGTTCACGATGGAATCGGCGTTTGCGCCGAGGTCTTCAGCAGACTGGCCGATCATGGTGACGCCGCCGAGATTCTTGCGCACGGTCTTGATCGAAGCCAGTGCTCCTTCGAGCAACTGCCGGTTCTTCATCGAGGAGAAGATCTCTTCAATGAGGATGTGCTTCGGAACACCGAGATTCGCTGGGTTGTAAAGCACGTCATTGATACGGCGTAAAAGCCAGACCATCAAAGGCTCGATCAGATCGGCATATTGTTCGTTGTTCACGCCCTGGAAGTCGAAGCATTGCAGGCGCGACAATGAGAGGCTGTCTTCGGCATTGTCGAAGATAGCGTTGTAAACGCCCTTGCCCACCCACTTCGCCAGATACCGGTCGAGCTTTTTGGGAAGGAAGAGGTTCGACAGGCGACGATTCTCCGGGTCCAGCAGGTACATATCGCGGACGGCTTTGTGGATTACATCGTCGTCTTCCGGTTCAAGCTCCGCGCCGCCAGTGGTCAGCAGCAGTTTGACGAACGAATAGAGAAACGTGATGTTGCTCTCGGTCGGTTCCAATGCAAAGGGATTCACGCGCGGGCCGTCTTTGCCGATCCGGTCCACACGCCCGCCGTACAGCTCAACGACGCTTTCGTAGCTGCCGCCAATGTCAAAGATGTAGGTGAAGCCGCCGTACTTCTGCTCGTGGGCGACAGCCATGTTGCCATGTACAGATTTTCCCGTTCCGGTTGGCCCCAAGATGAGCATCACCCGCACGCCGTCCACGTAGGCATCCTGAAAGAACGGCGTCCCCGTGCGTGTCTCAAAGACGTTCAGGTACTCGCTGTCGAGATCTTCGGAATGTTGATGTCCCAAGTGCGGCGCGAAAATCGAGGACAACCTGGCATGATGATCTTCCGCTAACCACATCGGGAAGACATTGAATCTTCGGTTGCCGGGGAACATGGCGTAGAAAGCCGACAGATTGCCGAGTGTTTCCTCCATAACCTGCGCCCGTGCATCGACGAAGACACGATGTACGGCAGGTGCAACGCCCCGCAACTCGTCCAAACTTCGAGCGGCTACGAGAAAGCGGAGTGAGAATTCGCCCTGCGCCTTTTTATCGAGCGAACGGATGACATCCCCGAGGTCATCGACCTGCGTGTTAGCTGCGCGCGCGCCTGCTCCCGTTTCAAGCGAGGCAAAGTCGCGTCCACTCATCACACGAGTTAGCACGCCTACCTTGAAGAACGATATGAACTTTTCCTGAGCATCGATCTCGCTGTGCGCGGCGGTCGTGGATTTCGGACGCCAGGTGGTGCAGAGGAGGCTGTCACAGTCGAGCGTCGTAAGCCCCGAGAAGAGGCAGGGACGTGACGCTTCGGGCGATGTCTTCAGCGAAAACATCTGGACGTATCTGCGTCCGATCTTGAGATGGTCGCTGTGCCATTCAACGGGACTCTTTGCAATCTGGCGGTCAACGCCGTCATCGCTGCGCAGTTCATCTCCTGCGGCCCATTCTTCGAGATTGAACAGGTAGCTGAAAAACTGATAGATCGCGTTCCCCTCCAAAAGCCGTAATCCCAATGAGCCGCCAAGGTGTCCTTCCAGCAGCGTGGCAGTCTTTTCAAGAGTGGCGAGCATCCGAGAGAAATCAGCGGCCTGTTCCTTGGGTCTCCGCACAAAGGAGTTCACTGCCGTCGGTTCCAGCGTCAGGCACCAGTGCAGGTCGATGCGGCGAAGGCCTGCCGTCTTTGCGAGAAACCCTAGCCGGTCGTCTACGAAGACCTGGGTGACGGGACTCGCGTAGCTCGCGTTCTTGGGAAGGTCGAAGCCGGACATGACGCGCGTGTACTGATGGAGGCATGATCCTTCCGGCAATCCGCGCAGTGCGCCTTCAACCGAGCGCATCTCGGCTTCAAGCTCCTGGTCTGTCAGCCCCTCTTCGTCGATGCCGTCGAGCGAAAACAGACAGCCATATCCGCCGCCCTTCAAGGCGAAGATGTGCTCGTTGACGAACCGGCTGATCGGCACAATCGAGCAGGCGGCTCCGGCCTTGGCGAACCATGGCGTGTGTTTGAGTTGTTCACTGTTTACGCGGGTCATAGTAGGACCTCTGGCTCAGGCTCAATCCCCAAAGCTCGAACATCTTCGGGTGTTTGTGAACGATCAGCCATGCAGCGCCGACCATCATCGGAAAGCTGATGAGCGCCACGATTCGCAACCCGACGAGGAAAACCGTTACGCAGACGAATAGGATCGTCATCCACGCTGCGAGGTCGAGGCCCAGCTTGGTTCTCGGTCGATTCAGCGCCTGATTGATCGGTAACGGTTCTCCCCGCTTGGTCATGGCGGCCACCTACTGCAACGTCTGGCCGGTAAGCGAGCCGATCCAGCCAGCGCCCCATCCCAGCACGCCCGCGCCGAAGAGAGCGCCGAAGAGTCCCGGAATCGCATCCTGGAAGCGACCGCTCATCATTCGGATTCCGGCGAAGATCAGGCCGCCGAAGCAGATGACTGCGCCCGCGTAGATGGCGAAGGTTTTGAAGGTGGACATCAGCGTGGTTGCCCCCGAGAAGTCCATCGTTCCCTGGGCATGAGCGACGCCAGTCAAGGAAAGAGCAAGAAGGGTGGGAGCCATCGTGCGGATGGCTGGCAGAAGAGTGGATTTTAGGAAGGGTTTTGCCCAGCGGAAGCCGGACGGAACAGGCAGCCGATTGCGATTCGCATCGGAACGGATGAGACGGCGGAATCGATTCACTTTGCACCTCCGCTGACAGGGCGTCAGCTCTGGCGCAAAGTTAGGGTTGAACGCTCCTCAGCGTCCAATGAATTCCATGCACAGCGTTATGCCACTTGGGAATAACGCCGCACTGCCGTCATTCGCCCCCGGCTAGATTTCGTAGTTCTGAAGGATCTCCGGTGTCCCAACCCCGCCTTTGTAAAGGCTAGCCTTGACCTCGGGACGGACGTTGATCGAACAGGAGAAGGTAGTTCCGTCCATTAGCGCAATCTCGACATTGGTTCCATCGCCAGCGTCCCGGTGGATACGAAACGCGCGAATCGTCTTGCCCTCAAGTTCCGGGCACTCGATGAATTTGTCCTGCATGAACTCTGACCTCGGCCTCATTAGAATCGCACTCACCGCGGTTCGTTGTCAGGCGCATTCTGGCGAATCGTCCGTGCTTTTTCCCGTAGTTGCCGCCCTCGGAGGCTCCGGCGGTAACCGGCAACGGGCGGAGCGGCTTGTTTTGGACAATATCACACTCATCGCGTGTAGACTCATAGTGGTCCAAACCCAAGCATAGGAGTGTGGCGACACGCTCCGTTAAGTCTCGATTCGGCACTAGGTTGCGGCAACTCCGTGACGAACGGGGCTATTCTCAGGAAGAGCTGGCCGAGCGAGCCGGTCTCCACCGCAACTACGTCGGCGGTGTTGAGCGCGGAGAGCGGAACGTTGCGTTGGAAAATATCGTCAAACTGGCGAAAGCCCTCTCCGTCAAGCCCGGCGATTTGTTTGCGGATTTCTCTTGATTCTGATGGACCAAAGGTGAAATTAGAGTCGCCTTCACCTCTCGATAATTTCTAAGGCCATCTATTCGCCCAACGAATCCAAAGCTGTTTCAACAAGGGATTGTCGCAAGCAGCAATAGCCTCGCCCACGCCATCGGCGCTCCTTTTTCGCCTCGCAGCATCTGCGGCAATCATTGCCATGAGATTGGTGAACGCCTGGGGTGCATCATCGATTCGCGCAAGTACACCATATTCTTTAGGAGAAAGCCTGTCCTTTATCAATAAATCTATTCGCTGACTCATCTCGCTCCAGATCGGATCAGCCTGATGCTTAGGAAGTGCCACGCTATCGAAAGCTGCGGCTGCGGGCACACAAACGGATGAAAAGGCGTGCTCCGCATTTTCGTTGTATAGGTGCAGGCTATCGGCATAATGCGAATAAGTGCCCGGTTCAACACCTATCCAGCCAGAGAGTACTTCTTGAAGTGTCGTGAACTGAATAAAGTTGTATGGAAGGCCCTTAAAGATGTCGTTACTCCGCATGATCTGAGACCATTCGAGCTTGCCATTACGAATCTTGAGCATTGAGCAAATGTTGCAAGGGATGTCGGCGGCAACTGGCTCACCGTCATCCAGCGGTAGGTCCATCGCCGCATCCCAGATTTGAAGCACAATCTGACGCCCATTGGGATTGGCCATGAGGGCATTGCTGGCGCGACTCAGTTGATCGAACCCCACATTATCTCGCAGGCGATGGCCGTACGCGCCGTGATACTCCGCTCCGGCTCCCGCAAATTTGGGCAGTATGGGATTGAAGAAGTTGAGGTAGGCCGAATCGCGGCGACCGTTCAGAATCCCGACGACTTCCACGATGGCAAACGCAATGCTGAGTCCAGGGCTGCGAGACACCACCCACCGTTGCCGAGGATCATGAATATGAAATGTTGAATGAAGCAGTTCAGACGTAGCACCTCCTCTACCGTTTTGTCGTGGTAGGCTCGATTGGCTCCGAATCGCATCAATGGCAAGGAGCCACGCTCTATCTGCAGATTCGGACTCAAAAGAGAACACGGGGTGCCTCCGTTTCGCGCTCGATCAACTCATTGAGGCCCCATTTAGGCGGGAACCAGTAATCAATGTCAGTCGGAGTACTTCGAAAAACCTGCTTGATCCTGGTCCTCCCCGTGATTCCTACAACCTCCGGGTGTGCATGTCGGGCATATTTATCCACTTCGCAGAACAAATTTTGGCAGTCGATGAGTTGAAGCGGTCTTCCCCATAACGACTTAAACTCAATTCCAAGCCTCTCGAATTCTGCATGTTGTCGATCGGCAACCATTCGAATGATGTCCACTTCATTGAGTCCGCCGAGATCCTTGAAGCATTTCCTGATCCCGTCTCTTGCACCGGGTCCGGGCACCACAAACTCCTTCTCGCTAAATGAAGTAAGCGTGCTGTAATTGAGATCGGTTGCATATTGGTAAGCTAGGAACTCCCCGATCATCGGGTAGGACAGCAGCAATTCAAACACTTCGCGCATTTCCTTCATGCGGGTTATCTTTCGCGGAACACCATCCGAAAGCATCCTCTGCAAGAGTGCAAGGTGGTTCCGATGCTTCTTTGCATCTCCGTGCTTTCCGCCTGAAGGCATGATGTAGGCGCCTGAATAGATGCTCCGTTTGTGCGCCATCGCAGAAGTCAACACCTGGTCGAACCTGCTGAGGTCGAAACATTCGGTAGTGAGCGGTCCGAGCGCCGCTTCTAGCAACTGCCAAGTCTCAATCTTGTTGAAGAGCTTAAAAAGCAGGATTCTGAAGAAGACCTCCGCCGGGCGCTGGTCTCCCGCGTAGATCACATTCCGAATTAGGTACTGACTCACTCGATCCGAAGCGCGGTACGCGTTCGTGAATTTGAAATGCAACAGAATGTTATCGTCGGTCCACGGTGGCAACGCATGATGCACGCGCTTGAAGAAAACTTCTTGCCGTTTCGCCGCAAAACGCCAATATGTCTCGTAGACTTCCGAAGGGATCGCAGGAGACAACTTCGAGAAGACTGTGGGCGCAGGTCGTGGCAACGTGGGGGAGGAACAATTGAGCGGAAGATTTGCCTGGCGTGGAATTCCCGGATGAGCGTGGGACGCAGCAGTCTCCCCTTCGTTTATTGCCGACAAAATCTCATTGAAGGACTCTTCAAGTGTGCAATTGGTAGAAATTCGGTGAATGCAATAATTGCCCTCTTCACTCGCTTCAAGTTCCGCATATGCCGCGCCTAAGCGATTGTGAATGGCGGGGGAATTCTCGGTCCGGGCAGGTAAGGGCCGATTGAGAAGAAAAATGGCCCGGGGGCGAAAGTGTGACCAATGATGGTTTTCGAGGGCGATCATGTGTTGAAGTGATTCTCGGTCGACTCCCGCCACTTTGCCGTATGCCACCGTGGACCACCAAAAGCGATCCATCACGATGGTCTCGCCGGATTGGAGCGCCGGAATGGTCAAAGAATGCAACGCGTCAATATGGGCCGCGACATGAAGAAGTTGTTGTGCCGTGGGGACGAGTCCGCGTAATCCAAAGCGTTCCGGGTTATGGTGAATACGGTACACAAGTTCCCCGAGGGAACCTTCGGCGCGGCCCGGAGAACTTACGTATCGTGCGCGCTGTCCTTGTGAAGTAAGCCATTCTACAAAGCGATGGCTAAGGGTCGTTTTTCCCGTCCCATCCGGACCTTCGAAAATATACAGTTGACCGCGCATCTTTCCCTTCGGTGGCAATGGTTCCTTCTCGCCGGCCCTCAAGAGTCAGCTGTTCAGGATTTATGGGTGATTCAGTCAACCAACGTCGGACCCAAAATTGAAACGATGTCGTATCTTGAAAGGAATCAGCTCTAGCGAACTGCACTCCCTTTCCCGGTATACCGCTTCTCGGTCTGATCAAAATCGAATGGATCCCCTGCAATGAGATTTCGATCGGTTCTATGCTCCTTGAGAAGCCATTCCACAAACAACCTGCATTTTTCAGGATCAAACTTTCGATGCCCTATTCCGTTCTTGTAGCCAAGCGCGTCGAGGATAGTGGATGGCACAACAGGCGCGTTTTTCCCGAAGTAAAAATAGTATCGAGAGATCAGCACCCGGTCAGCGCTCGTGTCCTTTTCTACATTCAACAGATTAGGGGTTCCATCTGGATTACTGTGATGGGAATCGAGCTGTAGCCATGGGGCACTTGGCCCGGCTCGATGGTAAATGTTGTCACCGACCATCATCAGGCTGCTTCCGTTCCTCACAGGACGCTTATCATAAAACGATGGGTTCGCCCAATATTCATTGAACATAGCGGTTTCTGTAACTCGCATCGCATAGACGCAACGCCCAGTGGCTTTGAGACGTGCACCACCCATCCCCACAACCCAATCGCCAATCTGAGCAGTTGCCCTAATTCGAGGCATACACGTCGCGAGAGTACAGCAACCGTGAAATGGGTTTGGCGCAAACCCAAAGTCCCGGTCAACGACATACATGTAGAGCGAAGTCATGTCCTAGCAGACCCTGGTCGTACTGGGATGAACTGCGTTGCGACTTGTACCGTCAGAGTTCTCGAAGTTATTCGCTCCGTCGATGGCAGCAACTATGCTATCGGTATTCCACGCGACGATTGCCGATCCGTACCGTTCGAGCGCCTCCGGCTTTTCAGCGTCCGTCCCGCCGTGCGCATAGACCCCGACAATGCGTTTCCCTTGCTTTGCCGCCTGCTCAATCTCCCAATTCACCCAAGGTCGCGAGTGAGTGTCCTTTCCAATGAGCACCACAACCGTTGCGGCCCATGAAATCTTCATGCGCAACAGACGTTTGATCGTCTCATCCTTCACTCGCCCTTCGTTCATTCTCCGTTCGTTCGCGGGCTTCATTCGTACGGAACTGTTTCGGATGTCATTTCCGCCCTTCGCCAGAAGCTGAGTAAGCTGATCTACCTTGGTATCATCGGCGTGATGGTGGCTGATGAAAACATGCCTCCTCGTCGCAGATCCATTCCCCCCAGTTGCACGGTCTTGGCTCATATGATTTCCTCAGTGACTGCTGATCTTCTGCATCTTCATCTGGAAGCGACCCATTCGCGTTTTTCGTTGGGACTTATTTCCAGTTCGCGCCAAAACATCTGGGCGAAATCCACTGATTCGAGCTGCTCCGACGAAGAGCTGCGAAGTCGCGCAGCGAGCTCGCGTGCTGCCCCTCCTGGTGCCGCAACGGCTAACACTTTTGCGGAGGGATGGAATTCTGTGAACAGCTGATACTCGGCCAAAATGCCTTCCATTCCTCCGATAAAGACTGCGGCATGGAGGTCATCTCGGACAAGCATCGCCTTGCGCATCGAAAGGAGGCTTGCCTCTCGGTCGTTGTCTACAGCCTCCGTGAAATGGACGTTTGCGAAGTGCGCGTTTTCCTCTGGGTAGATTTCCCGAAAAAAGCGGCTCTGGTATAGGACAACTGCATCGGAATAGCGAACCCCTAGATCCTGGCATACTGACCAAATCATCGGCGTGATTGCGGGATGTCCGCCCCAGACGATGCGACGACGACCGAGAGCTAGGGTCATAAGCTCACGGACCGCCATTTGGATTAGAAAAGGGTCCGCGGTCTCCAGATAGGTTCCTCTACCGGCAAGAGGCACGCTAGCAGACAGAAAGATCGACTTCATAGCGTTCCCCAGCCAGCAAAGCACCAAGCGGCTTCGCTTGAGCGTACCCACCGTGCTGCCGAAATGTTTGTCCCTAACCACGTCAAATGCTGTAGCCATTTCTCCTGGAGGCCAATGTGATCGAATAGGATGGCTGCTTCCTTGCCGTGTGCGTGTTCGACAGCCTCGTTTAGTGTCATCGACGTCGGGACTCCAAGGGTTGGGTACGTGGCGACTTCCCGTCCATCCGGCAATCGAATCAATATCGTGTTGTGGAGTCCAACTCCCGTAACGGCGCCACCGATGCATTCCAGATCGCGCTTTAGCGCGCTGTAAAGGTTCAGTCTCCTAACTGCATGGCTACGCCCTCGGGCAGTTTCCAGTTGCATCGCGATGCGTTGCAGCGCGTCTTCGGACAGCCGACCAGTGGCCGAGTCAACTTCAGTGTCACCCAACGCTAGGCTGCTCGCTGTGACGGTGCGAGCAGCACAAGCCACACCGGGCCATCCAATTCGAAGAATAGAAATCCCCTTCGCCAATGCCCGTCCGAATTCAGCACTAGTCCAGCGACTCTCAAAGTATGTTTGGGTGTCCAACATGATCAGAACATCAGAGTCGCAGAGTCGATGCCAAAGCACGCCCTGAAAATCTTCTGCCGGCAAAATTCCATGTGTGTCAAGGAAGACCTCGTAGATTTTGCTGGATAGAAAATTGAAGAGCTGAAGAGCGGCCTCCTTTGCTTCGCTACGCCGGTAGCTTACGAAAACCCGTCTCTGGCGAGGCAGGAGCCCTACACATTCAAGTAATGCGGTAGCGATTCGCAGGGCACCATCCCCTTCGAAGGTGAGGCAATTTAATGGCTTCAGAACCTCTGGCAAATCAGCGCTAATTGTTTTTGGTTCGTGCGCGACCGGAATTATCGGAATTCCGTGCGCCACGAGGCGTCCAACATCATCAGCTGGAATATTCGGCTCACCAAAAAATGCGACAGCAGCGGGAACCTTTTGAGAAGGGTAAAAACTTGCACCGCCAACAGTCCAGCCGACCTCGGTCTTGAGACCCAATCCAAATGGATTAATGACTTCTGATATGCAAGCCTCAACCGCTGAGACCTGGCTGCTGGAAGGTGCGCCCATCAGCGCGAGTTCATATAAGCGCATACCAGTTTCTCCTGGTTGACGGAGCTGAAAACGTTGCTCTTGGTACTACTTAGCATATTATAAGGTTCGCTCAACATTCGCTCTGCACTTTTTGGAAGATCGCCGAACCGAGTATGGAACGGTCAAGCCCTGGTGACCTGCCGCGGACAATTGACTTCTGATCACTCGCGAAGCGGCACTCAGCCCGATTCGCATCTCAAACGCTTTGCTCACGCTCCATCTGCCCACGGTCCGCCGGCAGGCCAGTGTGAACCGAGCGGAGACATCAAGGGCACGAGAAATCTGCGTAGGTCATCGAGAATTTGGTTCAGATCGGCAGGCGCGGCAGTCATATGCTCGCGCCCGAGGAAGGCTCTCCACCGCGTGTTCCACTGTTCCGCATAGAGCCTTGTGAGCCCAGTCGGAACGTCGGCATGCATCGGAGTCTCGCGCCGTTCAAAGGTCCGCTGCACGGCTGCCGAGAGTTCAGCTCCGTCAAATTCAAAAGTTCGCGAAATAAGCCAGAGATCGTAGAAATCCTTGAGGCGGCTATTCGCGATTCCCAGCACTACGATGGCATTGAACTTCTCTGCGACGACGGTCGTCATCGGATAGGCGCGAAGATGCGGTGCGGGGGAATCGAGGAGGACGGGATACGCAATTTCGACCGGCCCCGGCGTGATGATGTCGCCAAAGCCGATATCGATCTGAATAGGGATGCGTGCTCCGTCAATGACGGCGTAGGTTTGAACGCGAACGCCGCCATACTCCAACTCCTCTCGTATGGGAGCCGCAGTAAGGCCCTCAATATCGAAGGTCACGCCGTCGTCCGGAACCTGTGTCGCGCAAATTGCTTTGAATGTCGCCGTGAGCGATTCCGTGTCATTCGCTCCATAGCCCAGCAGGTCCAGATCGCGTGTTGGACGGAACGGATCGTGAAGCCAGGTCACGAACAGCATCGCGCCCTTCAAGATGAAACTGTCACGATGGTCGGAAACACTGAGCCGGTAGAGCAATCTCTCCAGTGCGTAGCGCGTCAGTAGAATTTGATAATCGGTTTTCTCCGCTCGAGCACGCGCAAGAAGCCTGGCTCGCACCGATGCACCGACATTGCGGACCTCACGAGACATGGGCCACCTCCGTTTCGACATAGGGGCGCATGATCGTCCAAACGCGCGCCTTCTTGGCATAATGCCAGAGTTGGTCCGACGTGCATTTGCGCTGGCGAATGCCTTCGCGCAGCCCTTCCATCGCCACGTCGATGCCGATCTTGTTGCGATACCGGAAGCAATCCACAATCGTTCGGGCCGGATCGGTGATAGGGACGTGGCGGGATTGAATCGAGTGTCGTTGAACGCCTTCAGTCATGGCCCATCCGCTGAAACGGACGAACCGAATGGATGGATAGCCGATCTTCGGCTTCCACGCCGTGCGCTCGATTGCCATCCAAACTGCGGAAGGCATCTGGAGCGTGATCTGATGGAATTGGAGGGCGGAGATCAGGCAAATGACGCCCTTGGGAACAAGCGCCGCGGCCTCAGCAAGAGCCTGACTGGCATCAATCGGGGCGTCTGCAAGCTGGTAGAGTCCTCGCGATGGGCGAACGACCTGTCCGTCTCGCACCAGGCGCGCAAGGGTTTCCTGATCAATCTCCTCTGCAAGGAAGTCCTTGAGACGGAGAATTCCCTTGGCCTTTAGGAGATTGAGCACACGTTCTTTTTGAGTGTCTGCCATGTGACAATACCTATGCATTAATGAAGCATAGTTTAGCATTTGTCACATCGACAAACCCGTGCCGTCTACGCCTTAAACTTCGGGCGGAGCAATGGCCAGGCAGAGTAGCGCCGCCACGGCGCTCACGGTAGCAGAAGGAATGGTAGCGTGCATTGCAATGTGCCAATATCTTTCTCTCTCTGGAGAAATCATTCTAACTATCACAAAATGCACGCCTTACTGTGGGGGTATTTTCTACTGCAAATATTGATCGTTTCACAATGGCAAGTCATTTAATTTCATGGAGTTACATATGCAGAGGCTTTGTAGCACCTGAGGGTCGAAAGGCGAAGCTGGGGGTATGTAGCACAAAATATTTTTTATCACCTTTGTTTTCAACGCGTGTGAATCCCTGGGGCAGCCAAGCTTGTGTTCAGCTATCTAGGCCATCCCACAGCATCCCGTTCAAAATCTTCAAGCAAACCGACTCTAAGTAAAGCAACCGTGAGTGTATTTCTGATTACGGTTTCATGTCCTGGATGTAGTAGTGAGGCAGCCACAGCATGAGATGAACTAGGCTATGCGCAAGTTCTTACGCCCAAAGCGCAGAATGAGAGCAGTGCATGGCCAGCAGCCGTGTGCTGCTCTTTTGGAGATGCGGTGTCCGTGTCCGTTTACTGAGTATCAAGTAGCTGCCGACGGGCTGACTCACAGATCGCCACAACCGCGGGGTGCTTCAGTTTCCGCTCCGAGGAGATCGCATAAAAGTGAGTTCGCACTTCTGAAGTTGCCCCTACGCGCCGAAGCCGATCCTGCTTCTTCAACTGGTTCTCAAAAACCGACGGGACGGGAAAAAGTCCAGTTCCATGCTGGCCAAATGCACGCAACAGTGCATGATCTTCGAATTCCCCAATCACGTTCGGCACTATCCCTGTCGAGTCAAACCAATAGTCTAGGTTCCGCCTGATAGCGGTGTTGTCCGTAGGGAGTAATATCGGAGCGCCGTGAAGACATTCCGGGAAGCGACCGCGAAGCTGCATAACCAGCTTTTCCGTGCCAACAAATGAGATCGTGGAATCACCCAGCGAATGATTGTAAGCACGGACTTTTAAGTTGGGGTCAGCGGGACTGTCCGACAGCACGACATCAAGCTCAAGCGTCGCGAGTCTTGCGATCAGATCGTCGGAGGAGGCTTCACGGCATACGATTCGGATCGGTTCATTCAGCTGCAGCGCTGGTTGGATCAGCCATCGCGCAATCATTTTTGGCAAAACGTCAGCCACGCCGATGTCTACCCTAATCGGTCGTCCCGTTGGCCGGTTTCGCACCGTGTCCATGAGTTCCCGACCGAGAGTGAAAATGTCTTCTGCATAATCGAAAACGGTCCGGCCCATCTCCGTTAAATCCAGCTTGCGCCCGTTACGAACGAATAATGCCTCGCCGAAATTTGCCTGGAGCTCTTTCAGTTGTGCGCTAATTGCAGAGGGCGAGACACGCAACTGAGACGCAGCTTGGTTCACTCCGCCAGTTTTCACAACATTCCAGAAATAGTAAAGATGGTGGTAGTTCAGCCATTCCATTTAGCACACCTTGTCCAGCCGTGCCCCTAGCTGACTCTTCGGAACTGTTGACCAATCCAGAGCGAGAATAGCTCCAATCCAATCGGTCTTACGATCTTGGCAATCAGCCGGGACTAGGGCTACACAATATTAATATTTTCCGAACGATGAATGAATAACTATGACATTTTCATAAATTACCTGAGCAACTATGTTGATGACAAAGGGAGGTGACGAACATGAAATTCGAGCTGTGCATCAGCGATGCACTTCCCGTACTTCTGGAGAGATATGTGCAGCGAAAGCTGAGCTTCGCCCTTTCACACTACGGTAACCGCATTGCGAATGTTTCAGTCCGCTTATCCGACGGCAGCAATCCAGGTGAGAGCAAGTGCCGCATGGTCGCCGAGCTCACGCCTTTCGGAAATGTCGAGGTCGAAGAACGCGACGTGGATTTATTCGGCGCGATTGACAGGGCCGCCGGGCGTTTACGGCATCGCCTTGTCCGCGAGATGGATCGCGTCCGCAACCTGCAAACGACTCGAAAATCGATTCGAATAGCCGCATAAAAGTTCAAGAATTGGGAGGAGGTAAACGCGGCAAGTCTATCGTTTATTTCAATCCGCCACGCCAGCGTGATTGCGTCATGGCCACCTGGAGGAACGTGCTTCCTTGTATACGTGCGCAGCAGTTCTATTCCGCCGCCGAGGTGGTGATAACGCAAGGCTAGAAGGCTCGCCTATGCGCGTTCTGAATCCCGCAAAACGGGTGCCAGGCAACTGGGAGGTTAATGAGTGACACACGAGATCATTGTTACAGACAAGGACTTCAATCGGCTTCAGGCTCTGATTGAATCATCGCGATGGTACCGCAGGTTCGATCAGCAACACATCGATGAACTTGAAGAGGAGCTAAACCAGGCTCGCGTTGTTCCGGATGCCGCCGTGCCAGGTGGAGTGGTGCAACTGTACAGCATCGTTTGTGTGACTGATTTGGATAACGGCAAGAAATGTGAGTACCAGCTCGTTCTTCCAAAACATGCAGATAGCGCAAGAAGCATGATTTCGGTTCTTGCTCCGATTGGGACCGCGTTGCTGGGGTATTCGGTTGGCGCAATCATCGACTGGAAAGTGCCCGCAGGCAAGCGTCGGTTTCGTATCGACTCGGTTGAACATAGAACAGACGCGCTGCCGAGCACAACCGACCTGGACACCCGCGTGAATGAGCAAGCCGGTAATGATGTCGGATTGTCGAGCGCACGCAGGCAGGATTGTGGTTAAAGAGTTGCGCGCAGGAGTCGTTTGTCACCTGCGCGCAACCCATTTCGTCAAGAGGAGTTCTTAAAATTGGAACCGGCAACCATCGTTGTTCTTCTGCTGACCACCCTCACGTTTGGAGCTCTCGCGTATATTGAAATCAAGTCTCGACGGTTTCAACGCGAGGCAAACAAATGCTCCCCCGATACAAGCAAACCATCTCCAAAATCAAGCCGATCTTGAACAACGAGGGCAGAGCTGTTTAGCTGCTTTCAGCTCCTGCTCAAAATCTCCAAGCCAAGCTGTTGCTTTTTCAGAAATAGTCCGGTATTTTTGCGGCCTACTTACTGCTCGTACCAAGGAGCGAACTTATGGAAAAAGAACTCGCTACTGCAGTGGGGGCTTCAAGTCCTCAAGAAGCATCGATGAAGTCCAAGTGCCCGTTCGGGCATGGTGCCCGCAGACGGCAGACCAACGCGGACTGGTGGCCGAACCAGTTAAATGTGAACATCCTGCACCAGCACACTCCGCTGGCCGATCCCACAGGCAGGGAGTTCGACTATGCTGAACAATTCAAAACGCTCGATTTAAGTGCCGTGATCCAGGACCTTCGCGCCGTCATGACGAACTCTCAGGAATGGTGGCCGGCTGACTTCGGTCATTACGGACCGCTGTTCATTCGTATGGCATGGCACAGCGCCGGGACTTACCGCATCTCCGATGGACGCGGGGGCGCAGGATCTGGTGAACAGCGCTTTGCTCCGCTCAACAGCTGGCCGGACAATGTGAACCTCGATAAAGCGCGCCGCCTGCTCTGGCCCATTAAGCAGAAATATGGGCGGAAAATCTCGTGGGCCGACCTCATGATCCTTGCTGGTAACGTCGCATTGGAGTCGATGGGCTTTCAGACCTTCGGCTTTGGCGGAGGACGCGAAGACGTCTGGGAACCCAGCGAGGACATCTACTGGGGAGCCGAGGGTAAGTGGCTCGCCGACGAACGCTACAGCGGCGACCGTGATCTCGAGAATCCTCTTGCTGCGGTGCAGATGGGCCTGATCTACGTGAACCCGGAAGGCCCCAGTGGCAATCCCGATCCCCTTGCGGCGGCGCGGGATATCCGGGAGACGTTTGCCCGTATGGCGATGAACGACGAAGAAACTGTGGCTCTGATCGCTGGCGGTCACAGCTTTGGAAAGACCCACGGCGCAGGCGACGTTGCTTTAGTCGGCCCCGAACCCGAAGCAGCGCCCATCGAAGAGCAAGGTCTGGGATGGAAGAACAAATTCGGCACCGGCAAAGGCAATGACACGATCGGCAGCGGCTTGGAAGTGATCTGGACGACAACACCTACGAAGTGGAGCAGCAACTTCTTCTGGAACCTGTTCGGCTATGAATGGGAGTTGACCAAGAGTCCCGCCGGTGCTCATCAGTGGACACCCAAGAACGGCGCGGGCGCGGGTACTGTGCCGGATCCCCACGATTCCTCCAAGCGTCGTTCGCCATCCATGCTGACCACCGACCTGGCCTTGCGGTTCGACCCTGTATACGAAAAGATCTCGCGGCGCTTCTATGAAAATCCGGACGAGTTCGCAGACGCATTTGCCAGGGCGTGGTTCAAGCTGACGCATCGTGACATGGGTCCGCTCTCGCGTTATATCGGCCCGCTCGTTCCAAAGGAACAGTTGATCTGGCAGGACCCGGTCCCTGCGGTGGATCACGAATTGATTGACGATAAAGACGTCGCCGCGCTCAAAGCAAAGATTATTGCCTGCGGACTGTCGGTCTCCGAACTGTTGAAGACCGCCTGGGCATCGGCTTCGACCTTCCGCGGTTCGGACAAGCGCGGCGGCGCCAACGGTGCTCGGATTCGTCTTGCTCCGCAGAAGGACTGGGAAGTGAACCAACCGGACCAACTCGCAAGTGTGCTGAAGAAGTTGGAGATGATTCGGAACGAGTTCAACAGCTCACAGTGCAACGGCAACAAGGGAAGGAAGGTTTCCCTTGCTGACCTAATCGTCCTTGGCGGTAACGCGGCAATCGAAGAAGCCGCGAGAAGGGCCGGTCACGACGTGAAGGTTCCATTCGCACCGGGGCGCACAGATGCTTCGCAGGAGCAGACCGACGCGCACTCTTTCGCCGTGCTGGAGCCGAAGGCAGATGCGTTCCGCAACTATCTCCGGAATGGGAAACTCGTGCCGACAGAGGAACTGATGTTGGATCGGGCCCAGTTGCTGACCCTGACCGCTCCTGAGATGACGGTTCTACTTGGCGGCATGCGGGTGTTGAATGCCAATTTTGGCCAGTCGCAACATGGCGTGTTCACCAGACGGTCCGAGACATTGACGAACGACTTTTTCATCAACCTGCTCGACATGAGGACGCAGTGGCAGCCGTCCACTACATCCGAAGGCGTGTATGAGGGACATGATCGCGTCACGGGCGAACTCAAATGGACCGGCACCCGCGTCGATCTTATTTTCGGCTCGCATTCCCAACTACGCGCCATTGCGGAACTCTATGCGTGCGCAGACGCACAGGAGAAATTTGTTAAGGATTTCGTGACAGCCTGGAGTAAGGTGATGCACCTTGACCGGTACGACCTTCCAAGGGAGCAGCGGCAGCGGGAGTTTGCAGCTCGCTATTAACGTTGTTTATTCCTACCACGGTGCTCAACGGAACCGTTGAGCACCGCAGAACTAAAGTCGTTTGGCGCCCAGCCTGTCAGCAATCTCAAGGTAGATGGTGCCACTTGCTCCTTCAGGTGTGTCCAATCGGTCATACGGCTTCCGACGTGATCTCGTTAAAGTTGAAAACACGGGTTCCAAGCCTCTTCCCCATGCCTCAAATCGAACGAATGCTCTGCCGCAGCCAATTGCCAAAGTTATTGACAAAGAGTTTTGCCCTAATAATCATTACGTGTATGAAAATTTTTGCCCTCAAATGTCTGAACAAGGCTTTTTACCTCGTAATTTTTACTATGACGATTACCGGGAGTATTTTTGCGGCACATGAGCAGATTGTGCATGGCATTCTTTCCGGAAACTCCGCAATGGTAGAGAAGGGCTTCAAGTCGAACAAAAAGGACATTGAGGGCGTCGTCCATGTTGAACAAGCCGCACCCTTATGCCCGAACTATGTCGATTTGACTCCTTTGCAGGCTGCGGCCTGCGTTGGCGATGAATTCAACGTCAGACGGCTCATTGGATTGCAAGCGAACCTCGAAAACGGCGGCTCACGCGGTTCGACGCCGCTCATGTTCGCCTTGGCCAACAAGCATGAAGACCTGGCGCTTGTGCTTATGGACGCCGGGGCGCGCATAAACGGCAAGAGCGCCACCGGAAAGACACCTTTGATGATTGCGTCGGGACTTGGCGAGCGTAAGGCCGTGGAGAAGTTCCTGCGCGCCGGGGCCGACGTAAAGCAGACCGATAACGACGGTCGTACCGCGCTGCTCATAGCAATCGACCCGGTAATCGCCCGAATGCTTGTTGCGTTCGGGGCCGACACGAATACTGTTGATCAAGGTGGAGTTACAGGGCTGCACAACGCCGCAATCTCGGGCAATGTCGCCATGATCGATTTTTGGCTCGAAGCCGGAGTCTCGGTTGATGCCCGCACTCGCGCAGGCATGACGCCGCTGATCGCAGCCCGGATGGGCGAAGCGGCTGTAGCAGCAATACAGGCCTCCACCAAAAGTCAGCTTCCGGCAGGCTCGCAGCCTCCTTCACAGCCTAAGCCATACAGGGAGGCCATTGAGCGTCTCACAGCGGAAATGAACAAGCTTGTAATAAGGGATAGCAATGATGCATTCGCGGCCGGCAAGGAGGGCAATTCAGCTAAAGCTCTTCAGCTTTGGAGTTCCGCCGTGCGCCGCGCCGCAAGCACGGGCCCTGACGCCGAGGATAACGCTATCGCCTCCATGCTGACCTATATTGCGACGCTTCCTGCCTGGCCAGGGATTTCAGAGGAAGCCCGCGAACATGCCGTACGGGCGCAGTACTATCTCGGCAAGGGGAAGAATGTCGATGGCGCGATCAAGGAGTTGCATCTAGCGCTTGGTGTTGCCCCGTGGTGGGCGGACGGGTATCACGACCTCGGCGTTATTGAAGAGGGGCGCGGCAACCATGATGAGGCAAAGCGCAGACTAAAGATTTTTCTCGCCATGGCCCCCAACGATCCGAACGCGCGTGCCGTCCGCGATAAGATGATTGAAATCGACATGGCCAAGGAACAGGAAGGCAAGGTGGCCTCGATGGGCGGAGCCTGGACCGACGGGAAACGTTCCTGGACAGTATCCGTGCGCGGAGACGGCATGATCATTTCCGGTAACTCGCGTACTTTCACCATGTCCATGCATGAAGGAATGCTTGAGGGCACAATGACTGGTGACGGCGGTACTGTGCAAACCTGTTCCTACCCGGGACAGAAACACCCAGCTACAGGAAAGTACGACGCCGAGGCCAGGACCATTTCGCTCGATTCAATGTGGTCCATTTACGATGTGCACTCGCATTGCGTGAATGCCTTTGGAAATCCATCCAACTGCTGCCTTTTCTGCACAAAAGTCTGCGATGGCGCCACTTTGCAGAAGAATGAAGATTGGCATGCCGTGCTGCATCCGGCACAGAAGTGAACCTGAAGAAGATTCACTACCCTGCAGTCTAGCTTTGCGTGAAAGGTAGGTTGGACTCGAAATGAAATCGTCTTTCTCTTCTCCGTCAGCGAAATCTCTGACTATTTCGTGCCGCCGTTGTCCGATTGCTATTTCAAAAGAGAGAGTTCTAGTCTTAGGCCTTTTCGTTCTCCTGCTTGGCGCCGCGCCGCTGAACCGCGCATTTGCGCAGAGCGCACTTGGGCAACTATCCACCCTTTCTGGGCAGCAGGTGCAAGTACCGGATGTACCTCAACCTACATGCGTCCCGAGCAGTGTCAGTGATTGCAGCGGTGGCAGAGGATCGTCTTACTCATCGTCCGGGGCCAGTGCAGCAAGCACCCAGAGGGCCAACGCCCAGGCAATCCGGAACGCTCAGGCCAAAGCAATCCGAAACGCTCAGCAAATGCAACAGATGCAAAGGATCGTTGACAACATCGTCAACGGCGACCCCGCGGTCAAGGCAGCAGTAAATCGCAAGAAAGAGGAAATCCAACAGGCCAACATCGCGCTAGCTCTTGAACAGCAGCAACAGCAAGAGAGCCGTATGCTGCACACCGCGAGGACCGCACAGGAGCGCCGGGACCAGAAGATCTCCGAACTTTCTGCAAATACCGTCGGCGTACCAAAAGACACGGGCGATATGAGTGGGCTCATCAGGGGCCTGCCCGCGAGTCAGCAACCTCTCGAAACTTCGCTCGAAGAACACGCAGCCGTAGCAAGGGGAGGTTTTGACGACAGGGGCCCTCTCATGGCCGAACCAGTGAAGCAGCCGCCCAAACCGTCCAAGCCGTTCGATCCGCGTAACACTGAAGCGAAGGACATTCCGAAGGAACGCCGCACACCCGAAATCGACAAACTGCTTGAACACCGGGACGAGCTGCGCCGAAAGGAAGCTGAATTACGCAAGGAACTCGAAACAACGCCCCCAGGTTCGCAGGCTTGGATTGATAAATCGGTCGCCGCAGACAAACTGCACGGCGAAGGAAACTGGGACACATACAACATCTCTGAAGGGCTTCGCAACAATTCTGCCGGCATACCTTCGACCGCGAATTGAGAAGTTGGAAGGAATAACGGGAATGAAATGCACAAGCGCGCCTGCTCTCATCGCCATTCTGTTGTGCTGCTCGGTCACGATCTGTGCGGAGACCGTTGACGAGATGGAAGCCCGTCTTGAACGGGACCGAGTGCGAATCGAGACCGAGCGCAAGACGTTTAACGAAGACTGCAAGCGCGTTCGCCATGAGGATACAGCGGCCACTTCCGCTTGTAGCAATCGGAAAGCAATCATTCTTTTCGAAATGGAGCACTGGAAGTTCGAAATGGCACGGGCACATAACCTGCGTTGTAAGGCCCTCGCCGAAGACACCGAGAAGTGGAAAATGGGTGTGGCGCGCGCTGAAGATGTTATGGCTCGCAATGCGGCCATGATGAAAAGCGCGCACGAGGAACGTGTGGCTGACGCCGGAAATGCTGCCCAGGCCACTGCAAAGTTCGCCACAAGTTACTATTTTGACAAATCCGCTGAAAACATCTCTAAACTCACGGTTACAAAACAGAACATCGACCGGGCTTTAGCCGGTGGGCCCGAGTTCATCCGGCGCATGTATCCGGAAGTGACCGCAGCTCAAGCCGAAATAATCAGAAAAAAGCTGGAAAGCGCTTCTCTGCGCACAAGCGCTCTTGTTCTTTCCATGACCGAAGCGAACCAGGAACTTAAGCACGCCACACCGAAAGAGCAGCGCCGTCTGCTTGCGCGGATAAGGGATGAGGCGATACATCTCCGCGACCTCGCCGCAACGCCTGCGGGGCTTGAAGGATGCGGAGCCATCCTCTCCGAGATCTATGGCGGCCCGGGCGGAAAGTTTTGGTTTGAGGTAGTGACAACCGCGATAGTGGCAGGCACTTCCATGGGGGGCGTGGCTGTAGATTCGAAGCTTCTCTACGGCATTGAAAAGAATCAGGCAGACATGCAGAAGATGCTCGATAAAGCGAAGCAACGTATTGCCGAAGACCAACTGAGTATGCAAACACTCGGGTGTAGCAGTGGAGCTACGAAACCGCTGACGGGCCAGTGAGTTTTGGCAAAATCTTCGATTAATCTCTTGATCCTCCGTGGATTTTCTCTCGATCGCTGTTGATTGCAGCCGATCTTGCTCCTGCTTTGCATTGCTCTCAAGACCATTGCGATATGATTTAAATCTGTTATACGGAGTAGCTATGAACAGTTTCTCGGAAAGATTAAGTTTTGCGTTTCGGTGTTTCGCTTCAATTCTGTTTCACGATGAGATTCCCAGCGATATCGTGCAGAAGCTGGCCAAGCCTGCCGGTCCGATTCCTCCGGCACCGGCGACTGCTGCCCCTTCCGTCTCTCATCCAAAGGAAGTTCGAGAACCAGCCAAAGAGACGTTCGATCGCGCCGTGCAGATGCTTGCGCTGCTGCAGCGTGATGGGCGGCTCATCGATTTTCTTGCGGAGGACATCTCCGCCTATCCCGACGCGCAGCTTGGAGCCGGTATCCGTACAATTCACGAGACGTGTCGTCATTCGCTCGAGCAGTATGTGAAGTTGACTCCAATTCTGAATTCCGAAGAGGATCAACCAGTGACGGTGCAGGCAGGTTTTGATCCGGCAGCCATCAAGTTAATTGGCAACGTAGCGGGCGAACCGCCTGTTTCCGGTGTATTGCGGCACAAAGGATGGCGCGTTAAGGAAGTGAATTTACCTCCGTTGCCGCAGGGCGAGGCCCGGACAGTGATTGCGCCAGCTGAGGTCGAGCTTTCGTAAGCTGATCTATCAGATGTGGAATTGAAAGGAGATTGTCGTTGGCCGCCGAATACATCGTTGGCATTGACCTGGGGACCACGAATTCGGCGCTGGCGTTTTGCAGCGCCAGCGCTCCCGAAGAGGAAAGCCGCATCGAGGTCCGCAGCATTCCGCAGCTTGTGAACCCTAATGAGGTAGCGGAACGAACGTTGCTGCCGTCGTTTCTGTACATCCCTGGAGAACTCGACTTCTCCAGGGAGAGCCTCGCCTTGCCATGGGAGGCTGAGCCGAAGCTTGTAATCGGAGAACTTGCGCGTAAACGCGGCGCAGAGAGTCCAAATCGCCTGATCGCCTCCGCCAAGTCCTGGCTCTCCTATGCCGCGGTGAACCGCACCGCGCCGATCCTGCCCTGGCAAGCGCCGGATGAAGTGCCGAAACTTTCGCCGGTTGAAGCGTCATCGCAGTTGTTGCAGTACTTACGTACGGTGTGGGACAACCGCGCGGCAGAGGAGCAATCGGGGCACGCTCTCGCCGAACAGGACCTGCTGCTCACTGTGCCCGCTTCGTTTGACGAAGAAGCGCGCGAGCTGACACGGCGCGCCGCCGAACAGGCCGGTTATCGGCAGGTCACATTGCTGGAAGAGCCCCAAGCGGCTTTCTATGCGTGGCTTGAAAGCCAGGGCGATAGCTGGCGCACTAAAGTCAAGGTTGGCGACCTCGTTCTTGTCTGCGACGTCGGCGGCGGAACCACGGATTTCAGTCTCATTCTGGTTTCCGAAGAGGATGGAGAACTGACGCTGAAGCGCGTTGCCGTTGGTGATCATCTCCTGCTTGGTGGCGACAACATGGATCTGACGCTGGCGCGCGTTCTGCAACAGCGCCTTGCTGCGTCGGGGCACAGCGTTGACACCTGGCAGTTGCATGGTCTTTGGCATCAGTGCCGCACTGCAAAGGAAAAGCTCTTCGATTCGCCTGAGATGCAGCAGCACCCCATTACATTGCTGGGCAAGGGGACGAAGCTCATCGGCGGCACTATCAGAACAGAACTGGCCCGCCAGGATCTCGACCAGATTCTCATCGAAGGATTTTTCCCAAAGATCGCGAGCAGCGAATTACCAGCACGGCAGCGCCGTGTCGGCTTCCAGGAATTGGGCCTGCCCTACGCGGCCGATCCTGCCATCACCAAACATCTTGCGCGTTTTCTCTCAGAGCAGGTTTGCAATAGTCCTGAGGCTGGAGGCATCCGGCGCGGCAGCAGCGGACTGGCCTGTCCCACGCACATCCTGTTCAATGGCGGAGTAATGAAAGCCGCGGTGCTGCGCGACCGTGTGGTCGAGGTTCTGAACAGCTGGTTGCGACAGGAAGGGTTCGATGCCCTCGGGGCAGAACAGATTCTGGAAGCGCCCGACCTGGAGCATGCAGTAGCTCGGGGTGCGGCCTATTACGGCAGGTCGCGTCGAGGTCGCGGCGTGCGTATCCGCAGTGGTGCCTCGCGCACTTACTACATCGGTATCGAAAGCGCGATGCCCGCTGTGCCCGGCATGGAAGCTCCGCTCAAGGCGCTCTGTGTGGTTCCCTTCGGCATGGAGGAAGGCACCGAAGCTGCGATTCCCAACAGAGAGTTTGGCCTGGTCGTTGGCGAGCCCGCCGAATTTCGTTTTCTAAGCTCCAGCGTCCGCAAGCAGGACGAGGTAGGCAGCCTTCTGGAGGATTGGGCTGGCGAGATCGAAGAACTCAGTCCGCTGGAAGTGACACTCCAATTGGATGGCCAGCAGGGTGCGGTTGTGCCGGTGCGGCTCGAAACTCGCGTCACCGAACTCGGCACTCTCGAGGTCTGGTGCGTCTCCCGCGACGGCACGCAACGCTGGAAGCTTGAGCTGAACATTCGCGAAAAGCCCGGGAGGTAAAGCCGCCGGTGCGTTCTCGCTATTTAATTGGCATCGATCTCGGCACGACAAACTCTGTCGTGGCGTACATCGATACTCAGGAAGTTGCCGACGCGGACTCCTCCGTACATGTCTTCCCTGTTCCGCAATTGGTGGAGCGCGGAGAGGTCCGCACGCTCTCGGCACTTCCTTCTTTTCTCTACTTCCCTACCGAAGACGAGGTGTCTTCCGGAAGCGTGAGCGCCACATGGGATGAGGACCCGCCCATGATCACGGGAGTACTCGCGCGCGAACAGGGAGCGCTTGTACCGGGCCGGCAAGTCTCATCAGCCAAGTCGTGGCTTTCCTATTCCGGGGCGAACCGCCGCGCAAAGATACTACCGGCACAAGCTGAACCTCCGCAGCCAATGATCTCCCCTGTCGAGGCGTCCGCGCGCTATCTGATGCACCTGCGCGATGCTTGGAACTACGCAATCGGCACTGACGCAGATACTCGCTTTGAGCATCAGGAGATCGTCCTCACTGTGCCAGCCTCGTTCGATGAGGAAGCGCGTGAGCTGACGATCGAAGCTGCACGCATTGCAAAACTCGAAAAGCTCACTCTGCTTGAAGAACCTTTGGCAGCTTTTTACGCGTGGATTGAGGCGAATCGGCGGGAGCAGTCAGGAAGCCAGTTCTCGCCCCGCAATGCGAGCGATGAAGACCTCCGCGATGGCGAACTGATTCTGATCTGCGACATTGGCGGCGGCACAACTGATTTCAGCCTGGTACGCGCTCACCGCGTCGATGGCGAATTGCAATTCGAGCGAACCGCCATTGGCGAACACCTTCTGCTTGGCGGCGATAATCTCGATCTTGCCCTGACCCGGCACATAGAAGAGTTGCTAGCGAACTCAGAAAAATCAGAGAACACCAAGCTCACGATGCGGCAGCGGTATGCCCTGCGCAGGGCTTGCTGTGCGGCAAAAGAGCAGTTGCTTAGTGATTCATCTCTGGAACGTGTGCCGGTCACCGTGTTAGGCAGTGGCCGTGCCGTCATCGGACAGTCGATCAGCGTTGACCTCACGCGCGATGATGTTCTACAGATTCTGACGACCGGATTCCTGCCAATCAATGCACCTGGCGAGATGCCAGTGCATGTCCGCTCAACAGGACTGCGCGAACTCGGCTTGCCTTACGCTGGCGATCCCGCCATCACCAGGCATCTTGCTGCATTTCTGACGCAGGCGGCTATTGCCATGAACGCAAACCAGCCGATGGTTCGACCGGATGCCGTGCTCTTTAACGGCGGCTTCTGCGTGCCAGCGGTGACACGCGAGCGCATTGTAGAGGCAATTTCCGCCTGGTTTGGCGAAGTCCGCAGTTGGCATCCCAGCGTTCTCAAAAACGAAGCAGTTGAGAGTGCGGTCGCTCGTGGTGCTGCCTACTATGGCCGTGTACGGCGCGGCGCCGGTCTGCGAGTTAGGGTCGGGAACGCGCGCACATACTACATTGGACTGCCCTCGAACGATGGTCTGCAGGGTGTTTGTGTTCTGCCCGCGGGAGTCGAAGAGGGCACAACACTTCCGTTGCTCGACCGCGAATTCTCAGTGCTGGCAAACCGTCCGGTCTCGTTCACGCTATACAGTTCGAGCACTCGGCACGACGCCCACGGTGAAGTCGCTATGCTGGACGAAGCGAACGTACATCGTCATGCTCCGCTGGTGAGCCTGTTGCGTTATGGCAAGAAAATGCGCGAGGTCTATCTGACGGTGCGTATGAGAGCTAGTTTTACTGAGCTTGGCACGCTTGAACTCTGGTGTGAATCGCGAGATACGGATCATCGTTGGCGGTTGCAGTTCGAGCTGCGAGGCGAGGAGTCGCAAGCGCAGCAACTCGATGCCGAAACTGCACCGCCGCGTTCATCGACCGTTACGGCCTCCGGCGCCGCGATTGAATCTGCCGCGCAACTGATTTGCAGCGTTTTTGCCGGCTCTGAGGATGGCGACACTCTCACCCCCGAGACTCTCATCAGACAAATGGAAGCGTCGCTCGGCGTCAAAAAAGACTCGTGGCCCGTCGCGGCCCTTCGCCGCTTCAGCGACGTACTCATCGAGTTTGCCGCCGGACGCAAAAGATCTCCGCGCCATGAACTGCGCTGGCTCAATCTATTTGGCTTCTGCTTACGGCCCGGATTCGGTGTCGCGGCGGACAATGCGCGTGTAAAGTTCTTGCGGCTTGTCGGCCTTGACGAGCTAGTCTTCCGAGACGATTTGCAATGTCAAATTGAAATGCTGGTGCTGCTGCGTCGAATCGCCGGTGGGATCAATGCCAGTAAGCAACAGGAACTGTATCGCAAGCTTACGATTGGTGCCGAAAGGAAAAAGGGTCGCCCGAACCGGCAATTGGAATACGAGTCGTGGCGGCTGCTTGCAAGTCTTGAGCACCTGTCTCCCGGCTTCCGTGCTTCGCTTGGCAATGAGCTGTTGGTGAAGATAAGAAAAGAGCCCGAAGATGCAATCTGGTTGTGGTCGCTAGGTCGGTTAGGCGCGCGCATTCCGTTATACGGCCCGCTGCATTCTGTAATCGCGATCAATATCGCCAGCGAATGGCTAAACGCCTTGCTGGACCTACCCACCTTCACAACGGCAACGGCTTTTGCCGTTATTGCAATTGCGCGACGCACTGAGGATTCAGCGCGTGACATCGACGATGTAATTCGTGAGCAAGCAATCTCCCGATTGAAGGCGTTTGGCATCGAGCAGGAATATATCCAGCTTCTGTCGAAGTACGTCCCACCCGAACGGTCAGACGCGGTCCGCAGTTTCGGAGAGTCGCTGCCGCCTGAGCTGCAAGCTGTGAGCTCTCCGAACTGTTTGCTGTCCTTGCCAGCGCTGCACAACGACTGATCCAATCAGAAGAGAGGCGTGAGTCAACGTCTTCAAGCGAAACGAGAGATTCGTGGGAGGCACGTTCAGACTTGACGCTGTTTCACCCGCCACTAGTCCGTCTGGCCCCATCCTGACCAGAAGACGATAGATATCCAACCAAACCCCGGAAGACAGCGACTCAAAAATTGTTATTGCCACGCCCTTGTTCATACTTCAACAACTACCATTGAAATACTACGCGCTCACCCTTAAACAAAATAGTGAACCCCACTCAAAATGAGTGGGGTTCGTCAAAAACCTGGGATTCTGGTTGCAAGTTCCTGGTTTGGAAACACGCGACCAGCATTCTCAAAAGATATTACGATCCAGTAATTGTCATCGCCGCCGACACGACCTGTGCCGTTCCCCTGGGATAGCTGGAACGCCACGGGCTTGCTGTCACATCGGAAGTAGCATCCGCCCTCGACTCGATGACGAATACATATTTCCCAGCGGGCAACAATCCTGCTGGCACGGTGAGCGAAGTATTCGGCGTGTACAGGTTAGCAATTGAAGCACCCCAGTTACCGCTTGAAGGCACCGCGTACACGATAACGTGATATCCAGAGAGCCTTGCGCCGTCGTTGGTTGTGGCAGCAGTCCAGCTTAGAGTCAGCGGCCCAGTGGGTGAAGCGGGAGTAAACAGATCGGCACCGTTGATGAGCGGGGCTGTCACTGGGTTAACCACCGGGCTAACTGTGTACGAGGCTGGAAGCGTGGTCAACTGGACAGCGCTGATGGCGCTCAAAGGAAACTTCGAGATACCAGATGCAATCGGAATCTGAATCTCTTGCTGACTCGTCAGCACCATGGGCCACGAAGTTGGGAACGGATTGTCAAACTCCAGATGTACTGTTTCACCATCTGGAGGCTGACAGTTACTTGACGCTTCCGAGGCGCATCTTTCCGCCCACGCCAACAACAGTGGACCAGCGATTTCCCCTGCTTCGCGATCATTATGAGAAGCGGTGCTGAGTACTGCCGGCATGGGTGCGGCGCTGAGAGCAGGCCATCCCTTGAGTCCTGGGACGGGGGTCGGAGGGGACGTACACGGTACCTCCGGGCTTCCCATCACACAGGCGGGGAACCCGCCCCCGAATGCCGCCAGCGGTGGAGTGGTATAAGGCAGAGACGACAGAGCGGTCGCGAAAAAGGTAACGTCAGGCGTATAAACCTCGACAGCCGGAATCGCCTTATCCCAACCATTTGCTGTCAAGGCTACCCTCTTTCGATTGGAACTGGTGAGCGCCCCAGTGATCGGGGTGGCGTAGCTGAAGCTGTTTCCGAGGCTCAATTCGTTCAAGATGCCGCTGCCTGTGTAGTTGGAATTTCCGAGCGACGGTTGATATTTGAACTGAAGAACGTAGCTGGGGTCTCCAGGTTGAATCAAAGGCAACGTACCGGGAGCGATATTTTCCGTATCAGTGAACGGGGATGCCAGTGTGGCCTGCGGAGCAAACCAGGAATTTGTGTTCGGGCTTCCGACCCAGACCGCGTCTCCCCCCGAGAAGCTTCCCGTCAGTCCGGCGAAGGTAACTGGCGTTGTGACAGCAGCTCCTGAATACAAGTTGCCGATATAATCCGTGCCGCAGTCGAACAGGTTGGTATTGGTCCAGAACTTTTCAGTGGGACCGATCGCCATCCAGTAGTATCCCGCCGGTACATTGTCGATGGTCCACGTGCCATCGCCATTACTCCTGGAATTGAGAACCGTGGGTGCGGGCGAGCCAGGCACAATTGCCTGCACCGGAGGAGGCACCTCGTAAAGCGGCTGCACTGAAGCACCCGTCGATGTCCAGAAGTTATCTTTGAGGGTCATCGTGACTCGACGCAACGGTGTTACTGTCCACGTCTGCGAATTCGTGCCACCCAGCGCAGTAGTCGCCTTAACGGTAAAGCTGGACGGCATGACCCGATCCGCAGCCGTCGGACTCCAGCTAAGCGTGCTGCCGCTTATCGTCCCAGGACCAGAGGTCAGTGAGTAGGTGATCGCTGTTCCGGCAGGATCGGTGGCAGTGATCGGATAGGTGTATGTCGTTGCTGTCTGCGCGAGTGTCAAAGACGGCGTGCTGGTGAAGGTCGGTTTCGGAACCGCAAGAACCGTTATCGCGTAACTCGCTGACTTGGTTGGATCGGCTTGACTGGTCGCAACTACATAGTAGGTCCCAGCTGTAGCCGGTGCCGTGTACAAGCCAGAGGCGCTAATCGTCCCGCCTGCTGTACCTTCCTGAATCGACCAGGTTACAGCAGTATTCGAGCTCCCGGTAACGGTAGCCGTAAATTGATCTGTCAAGGTGGCGTAAACAGTTGAAGATGCAGCCGTAATGCTAACCGCCGCGACAGTGACCGTGACGGCGGCCGTCGCTGACTTGGTTGGGTCGGCTTGACTGGTCGCCACTACGTGGTAGGTCCCAGCTGTAGCGGGTGCCGTGTACAAGCCAGAGGCGCTAATCGTCCCGCCAGCCGAACCTTCCTGAATCGACCAGGTCACGGCTGTATTCGAGGGCCCGGTAACCGTGGCCGTAAATTGATCTGTCATGGTGGCGTAAACAGTCGATGAGGCAGCCGTAATGCTAACCGTCACGGCAGAGACCGTGACGGCGGCCGTCGCTGACTTGGTTGGGTCGGCTTGACTGGTCGCCACTACGTGGTAGGTTCCAGCTGTAACCGGCGCCTTGTATAAACCAGAGGCGCTAATCGTCCCGCCAGTTGAACCTTCCTGAACCGACCAGGTCACGGCTTGATTCTTGCTTCCCGTAACCGTCGCCGTGAAGGTCAAAGTGCCGTTGGTCGCTACTGCCGTGGTTGAACTACTAACGCTTACGGATACCGGGGTGTGTGAATCCCCGCCGCAAGCAATGAGCGATAAACACAGAAGTGTCACTCCCAGTAAAGCGATTGCAGGCGTTCGCACGATGATCTCTCCCTAAGTCCGTATTCGGGAACTCTGAGGTGAGATGCTGCTGAATGTGCTCTGGTTGTGAGTCGTTAGACCATATTGACGCGTAAGGCGATGAATACAAGAACACGAACACCTGAATCCTGCCATGATTCTGCAACTGGCAGATTTGGCATATTTAGGTGGATAGCATCGTGAACGAGTCCCAGGTGAGCGTTGGCAACTTTGCCAGAGCCTAACGCAGCACCTAAGGTTCTATGGCATCACAAAAGCTTTAGGCCAGGCCATCAGGTGGAAAATTACGGAGAAGATATCCCGCACAAAAACCTTTCCCATTTCGCTATTGAGTGAGAAGATGGTGCCCGTTTTTAATCGGTCCTTCAGGAGGTGCCGCGATGCGATTCTCTGTTCGTTCCTTTCGCTGGCTTCTGCTTGTCCTTCTGATCCTCTCGATCAGCACTCAGGTAGCCGCTCAAAAAAAAGCAAGCCAGTCCCTTGCTGAACTCCGCAAACAAGCTGAGCAGGGAGATGCAAGAGCTCAATTCAACCTTGGCGATCGGTATTACCTCGGAGACGGTTTACCGAGGGATGAAGCCGAGGCTGTGCGCTGGTACCGCAAAGCGGCCGAGCAGGGACACGCACAGGCTCAGTACAACCTTGGCTGGATGTATGACAATGGCGACGGTGTACCGAAGGATGACGCCGAAGCATATTTCTGGCTGAACCTCGCAGCAGTAAACACGAATGCCAGAGAAGAGCGCGAAGCGGTTGGGAATAGATTGACCCCCGCCAAGCGTCTGGAAATTCAGGAGCGTTGCCGCAAGTGGGCGGAAGCGCACCCACCCGCTCAGAAATAGTTTATTGAGGCAGGATCCTCGCTTTTTCCCGCAGTCAGAGGATCAAAACAGAAGAAAAAGAGCTTACTAATTCATTTGAATGGTCGGGGCGACAGGATTTGAACCTGTGACCCCCTGCGCCCAAGGCAGGTGCGCTACCAGGCTGCGCTACGCCCCGACTCTGTACGGCATCAGGTACCGCACTTAGAAATCCTAGCACACGAGAGTGCTGTTAGTCGTCCACAGTGGAGTCTTTGCCTGAATTTCGCCCCACAATTTCATTCGAATCGTATCCAACCGAGTCTGCTATCACACTGAGAGAGGGATCGGAAAATTTCCACTGCGGCGAATGAAGGTCGATGCTCCACGTCTGAAGTTCAATGCCCATTTCAAAAGTTACGAAAAGATCGGATGTGCGGGGTGTGACACGCACATTTTTCACTCGGAGGCTTTGCAACAATTGCTGCGGCTGCTCCTCTTCTGCGGGCAATTCAATCGAGTTGCTGGCAAAAGCGAGATTGTCGTCCAGAACAATACGCCATGGGCAAGTGAGAACGAGTTCCGCGTCATGCTCAAAAGCAATATGCCAACTCTGACTTTGGCCTCCCGTCCTGTTTTTAACGGCAGTGCAAACTCTGCCCACCAGTCGGGAACAAATGAGATCGATTGCCGTTAACGCCACAGGATTGAACCATGCTCGCAGCGGAGGAGTATTGAGCCAATACAGCAGGAAAATCGACGCGGCAAACTCCAGGAAGAACAACGGGGAGTTCATCACTACGACGACATTCCCGTCATGGTCGACGATCTTCGATATCCCCGCTGCCGCAATCAGAAAGGCCGCACCAAGGACAAGAATGCGCGCCCAGTTTTCGCCTTTCCAGAATTTCCACGCCACAAACAGTTCAGCGCAAAGCAGAGAAAAGCCCGAGAGAATTTCCGGCAGATGTTCGAAACTGAACATACTTGCGAGGCTTATGTCAGAAATCTCGGGGTGGAAAAATCCAGCAAAGAAGCTGGCCAGGGCGAACGCACACAGCATCAAAGCCACAAGGCCTACGCCCCTTGGACGAGAAGATTCATCTACCGGGACGTCCAATGCGAATTGCACAATGCGGAGAGTATAGCGGCAGGATAAAGTTGTAAAGCTCGCAAGTGGAGTTTAGATGAACGTTTTATTTCTTTGCACCGGCAACTCGTGCCGCTCGATCTTGGCGGAAGCCATCTTCAATCATCTCGCGCCTGCTGGATGGAAGGCAGTGAGCGCAGGGAGCAAGCCAACCGGACAAGTGCATCCACGCTCTCTGGCACTGCTGTCACGCGCTGGAATTTCGATTGAGGGCTGCCACAGCAAGTCATGGGAGAACCTCCCAGTGACTCCCGATGTCGTCATTACGGTGTGCTCAAAGGCAGCAGGCGAAGTTTGCCCAGCCTATCTTAATCCAGCGTTGCGTGCCCACTGGGGCGTCGAAGATCCTGCCCTGTCAACAGGAACAGATTCGGAGATCGATGCGGCTTTTTTCGCCGCCTATCATGCACTGCGATGTCGGATAGAAGCTTTCTTTGCGCTGCCGCTGGCTGAGTTGAAGAATGATCCTGTGCGCCTGAAAACGGAACTGGACCGCATTGGCGCACTCTTTTGTGAAGATTGAAATGCGGCAATCGTTCAGATGGCGTCAGCCTCGATCGAGTCCTCCACCTCAACCCGATTTCGCCCCTTGCTCTTAGCTCGATACAGCGCAACATCAGCTCGACGGACAAGTTCGCGAATTTCCTGGCCAGGAGTCCATTGGCAGACGCCAACGCTGGCAGTAATGCTCACCGTGGGAGCGTTTAGAATCGGTTCGCCGCCAATGCTCTGCCGCACCCGCTCGGCAACTTCCCGTGCTGCCTGAGCAGGGCAGTCAGGCAGCACCACAAGGAACTCTTCGCCCCCATATCTGCCGACGTGGTCGTACTCCCGTACTGCTCTGCACAGCTTTTCCCCGACATTGCGGAGCACGTCATCTCCGACCAGGTGGCCGTAATTATCGTTCACGCGCTTAAAGGAATCCAAGTCGACGAAAAAGATACTGAGCAAATTTTGTAATCGTTTTGCCCGGCTCAACTCGGTAGTCAACAGCTCCAGGATGGCTCTCCGATTCCAAATTCGCACCAGTGGGTCATGCGAAGCCTCGAATTTCAAAGCTGCGTGCTCTTCATCGAACGCTTCATAATTGCGAATGATCCGTTCGCCTACTTTAATGCGTGCCCGGAGTTCGAGGGGGTTGAATGGCTTGCTGATATAGTCGTCCGCCCCGGCTCTAAAACCCTCCAGCAGATCGCTTTGTCCTTGTGAGTTCCAGCTATCGCAAGGCGTACATAGCAAAATCGTATACACGTACCCGCGCTTGCGTTCGCGGACCAGTTCGCAAAGCTCAAAGCCGCTTGGTCCTGGCATTAAGCAGTCCAGAATGGCCAGTCGAGGAGGATCGTCGCTTTCAAGGATGTATTTCGCTTCGTAGCCGTTGGAAGCGAGCACAACCTCGTAGCCCCACGAACTTAGTAAGTTTCTCAACATCGTCCGAAACAGGCTTGAGTCATCCGCGACGAGAACTCTCATTTGTCAACCACTTGAAGGATATGGAGAGGCGTGCATTAGGTCAATGTACCAAAGTAACCATTTCGCACGAGAGTAACCACGAACCTGCACGAAGGAGATGCTAATCATGGAAAATTTGGAACAAAAAGTGCAAACGATAGAGGAATACACTGCTCAGGGCTGAGCCGGTGTACTTTTGGGGGTATCTTACGTTTGGAACCGGGAACAAATCATGCGGACATGGTGCTGCCAACTGAGCACGCACCTTATCGTCTCTTCAGATGCCTAGCTCAGCCCTACTTTTTGCGCTCTACCAAATACCGTGCAATTTCCTTCAGCGTATTCGCCCGGTCACCAAAACTATCCAGCGTGGAACAGGCGGTGCGGATCAGATTTGCTGCCATTTCTTCCGCCTTCTCCAGTCCGAATAGCGCCGGATAGGTGACTTTCTCAGCGGCCAGATCTTTTCCAGCGGTCTTTCCAAGCTGCTCGCTCGTTTGTGTCACATCCAGAATATCGTCGGCAATTTGAAAAGCGAGTCCTGCCGCGCGTCCGAACTCGCGCACCCGCTGCACCTCTACGTTCTTCGCTCCCGCAAAGTAACAGCCCGTCACCAGGGAAGAGACGATCAGCGCACCGGTCTTTGCACGGTGAATGTATTCAAGTGTTGGCAGATCGGGGCGGGTGCGTTCCGATTCGAGGTCTACAACCTGACCGCCAATCATTCCGTCAACGGTGCCCGTACCATGCGCCAGTTCTTCAATAATATGAATCCGTGCCTCAGCCGGACATTTCAACCGCGCCATCACTTCATAAGCCTGTGTTTGCAAGGCATCGCCTGCCAGAATTGCCGTAGCCTCACCAAAAGCCTTATGACAGGTGGGTCGTCCGCGACGCAGGTCGTCATTATCGAGCGCGGGAAGATCGTCGTGAACCAGCGAGTATGTATGCAGCATCTCGATCGCTGCGCCAAGTTCATCGACGCCTTCTGGCATTTCGCCGCTTACCATTCGTGCCGATTCCATACAAAGGATGGGCCGCAGTCGCTTGCCTCCGGCAAAAACACTATGACGCATCGCCTGGTGAATGGAGCAAGGATACTGAGTCGCGGCAGGCAGTAGCCTGTCCAGCGCCGCGTCGGCAATTTTTTGACCTTGGAACAAAGTTTCTTTGAGCATGGATGGAAAAAGTGTAACAGCGTGCTCCGCCGTACCGCTACCCCTTTCCTAGGTCGTTTTTGACAATCACAAAGTGAGTGCGAAGGAACACAAGCGTACCGAAAAGGCATCGGATCGACTCCACTCGTATTTCAGCGCTTGCTAAGGGCACCGATTTTCCGACAATAACTCCTACTTTGGCCTCACTCCGCAGCGGTAGCCAGCAGAGAACAGCGTGGAGGTATCGTTGACCGAGTCAATACCAAACGGAAAGTAACAAAAAGTGGAAGGGAGAATAAGTGGGGAAGTTGATTTAAGGTATCGTTGCAAAACGTTGGGAGTACCATTATTTGCAAAGGAGGTGAGGTTCTGGTAGCGGCGTCGGACGACGGGGTGAAAACCTTGTTGAAGGAGAAAACCGATGGTAACGCTGGCGTATGAAGGACAAGAAGCACGCAACTTCCAAATCACCAAAACAATTGAACCCAAACACCACTCTAAGATACTAAGGTGTGTGACGATTCTGTTGACCGCAGCTCTTGGTACGTTGTTGTTTACGTTGATGTCGGGAGGTGCCATGCGCAGTGGCGGTATGATTTGGGGGAGTGTGGTTTTTGGGCTTATCATGTCGGAGATTGTAAGAGGAGAAAGCTGATAACCGGTCCATGTAAGGTTTGGTCTTATCTTGTCGGAAATTAGATTAAGTCGAGAGGAGAAAGCCAATGGCAGGTTTGGTAGTGACGACTATTACAATGGTTTGTTTACTCCTGACCGAAATTGCTTATTCGGATGGCTGCAGATGAGCGTGGCCGTGCATATTTCAAACGGAGAAAGCTGATGACAACCAGTGGAAAGATTCTTATACCTATGAGTCTCGGTCTGTTGTCTAGTATGGTGCTGATGGCGCATGGTGGTGGTGGCATTATCAGCGGTTGTATGTTCTGGGGGAGTTTCGCTTTTGGGGTTATCCTCTGGGAAATTGGTAAGGCTGGACAAAAATGCTGATTTAGCCAAGTTACAAGATGTGAAGTGATTTGTGGCAGGTTCCAAACTCGGCGCTCGGATGTTTTTTTATTAGGATTTTTTTTGTTTCGCTATCATGAGATGTTCATACTGAAGGAACTGCGCTGAGTTGTGTAGCTTGTGCATGAAGAGTTAGGTCAGTGGACGACAAAAGGCGGCCGAGAATTCCTCGCCGCCTTTTTTGGTCCTTGAGATATTCAACTCCGTTGATCACGAAGATAAAGATATTTCACCAGCGGGCTACGCTATCTGACATTACCCCGCGAGTAGCGCAGACAACAAACCCCTAACCGCCACTTCCAGCCAAATCGCTGCCTCGAAAAGTCGATACCAAGTCGGTGTATGTCTGTTTTCCCCTTGAGAACGAATTCTCGACCGGAGGCTACGCCCACAATCCTGCAAACACGATTGACTGGTCACCTCACTGTCTAAGCCCCATTTTGGCACTATTCCGTCCAGATTGACGCGAAAAAGCATTTACAAATAACTACAACTAGACTACAAATATCACAAATACTGTATACTTTTACATCCAAATCAACAGAGGTACGCTGCCCCGCAGCTTGCTTCTTCCATGAGTTTGTGCTCGGTGAGATCAAGACCTAGCGTTCGCAGGTGCATTCTGCAACGAGTCTCCTGCGAGTTTGAGCAACTGTTAACCGTAACCGCTCTGATGAACGGATCGGTGATTCTGCGACGAGTGGGTCCAGGGTCTACGCCAATTCTGTCAGATTCTCTGCGGGATCGGAGAAAGAGGTGGACGGGTTTAGAGATAGAGAACGGGTAACTAGTAAAGGAGAAAACCTATGACAGCTAGTTTGAAAAGATGTGGGGTGGCTCTGGCAACTGCGGTTCTTGGGCAGTTTTGTTTTATGCAGATGTCGGAGGGTGCCACGCTCAGTGGTGCAATGATCTGGGGAAGCGTAGTTTTCGCGGTTATCGCAGCGGAGATTATTAGGTCGGGAGGACAAAGCTGATGTCAACCAGTGGAGTGATTCTTGTGCTTCTGTGCCTTGGACTGATGGCTAGCCATGTATTGATGTCGCCTGGTGGCATAGTCAGCGGTTACCTGTTTTGGGGAAGCATGGCTCTTGGAGTCATCATGTGGGAAATTGGCAAGGCGGGAAAAAAGACGGCCTAGCCAGGGCAAGATGTGGAGTGATTATGGTGATTGCGTTTCTTAGGCTGTAGGACTACAAAAGGCGGCCAAGAAAGCCCAGCCGCCTTTTCTGTTCATGAAATATTCAACTCCGTTGATCACGAAATAAGATATTTCACCGAGCGAACTACGCAACACGACATTGCCCCGCACGTGGGCAAAACGACACCAACGCCCCAGACAGTGCGCCCAAACCCCGGAAGCAACTCCCGCCAAAGTGCCCATTTTGGCACTAGTCCGTCCAGATTGACGCGTTCAGTGATGAAAAAGCATCTACAATTGGCTAAACACTCGACCAGACGGCAGACTGCTGCAAACTTGGCGACGGCGCTCACATCCAAAGAGGGTCTGCCGCCCTGCATCTCTGCATTTCGCTGGATGCCGTCCTTTCGTTGAGTTAAAGTGCTGGTGTTTGAAGGTGTATTGTGCAAAGAGTATCTTGTGAGCTTGAGCAACTGTTAACCGTAACCGCTCTGATGACCGACTCCGTGATTGCCTGCGACGAGTGGGGCCAGATGGTTTATGCCAATTTCGCTGCCCAGACTCTCTTCGGAAAGGTCGACATGGAGAAAAACAGCATGGACGACTGCCCCGAATTTTTAGGCATGTTCGATTTCCGCGGCGAGCGCATGCTGGATCCGCATGAGATGCCTCTGGCGCAGGCCGCTTATGAAGGCAAGGTTGTTCGAGTCAATCTGCTGGTGAGGCAAGAAGAAACATCCTCCCCGGTGGAGGCGACCGCGTTTCCTGTCCTGGACACCAAAGGAAAGCAGATTGGAGCAATGATGGTGTGCCGCTGCCTCGGCACATTTCCCGAGCGTGGACGCGTTACGCATCTGGCGTGATATTCTGAGCCTTCACGGGCTCTCCCGTAGCATTTGAGAAAACATCACAGATGGACCGCCTTGCGCGGCTCCCCGGACTTATTCAATGTTCGAGAATCTTACAGACAAACTCCAGCGCGCATTTAAGAATCTTCGCGGTCAGGGCACCCTGAGCGCGGAGAACATGGACGAAGCTTTGAAGGAAATCCGTCTAGCCCTGCTTGAGGCAGACGTGAACTTCAAGGTCGTCAAAGACTTGATCGAGAAGATTCGTGCCAAAGCGGTTGGCACGGAGGTTATGACCTCGCTCTCGCCAACCGAGATGGTGATCAAGGTAGTGCGAGACGAAATGATTGAGACGCTGGGGCGCGACACAGCCAAATTCAAATTCGCCTCTCAGCCGCCAACCGTCGTTCTAATGGCGGGCCTGCAGGGTTCCGGTAAAACGACGACCTCTGGCAAGTTGGCGGGCTGGTTTAAAAAGGGCGGTCACCGTCCCCTGCTCGTTTCCGTGGACGTCTATCGCCCGGCTGCGCGTGAGCAGCTGAAAGTGGTGGCTAAGGCCGTTGGCGCACATCTGTACGAAGGCTCTGGGGTGGAAAGCAACACTGAGAGCGTAGTGCGCCTGGCTAAAGAGGCGCGACGCGATGCGGTCATCAACGGCTGCGACGTACTAATCGTCGACACCGCAGGGCGGTTGCATATCGACGAGCAGTTGATGGAGGAAATGCAGTCGCTCAAATCGCTGCTGAGTCCGCAGGAAGTGCTCTTCGTGGCCGATGCAATGACAGGCCAGGACGCAGTGAACTCTGCCAAGGAATTTCATGACAAACTGACCCTGACCGGTGTAGTGCTGACCAAGATGGATGGCGACGCGCGTGGCGGTGCAGCGCTTTCAATCCGCGCGGTCACTGGGCAGCCTATTAAGTTTCTTGGCATTGGCGAAAAATACGATGCTATCGAGCCCTTCCATCCCGACCGCGTGGTTGGCCGCATCATGGGTATGGGAGACATCCTCTCGCTGATCGAAAAGGCCGAGGACAAGCTCGACAAGAAAAAGTCTGAAGAGTTTGCCAAGAAGGCACTGAGCAGCGACGGCTTCTCTTTAGAGGACTTCCGGGACCAGTTGCGGCAGGTGAAAAAGCTTGGTTCTCTTCAATCCATCATTGGAATGCTCCCCAAGATTGGTCCCTTCGCTCAGATGCACCAGGCAAGCAACAAAGTGGACGAGAAGCAGTTGAACCGCGTGGAGGCGATCATCAACTCCATGACGCCATATGAGCGCGAGCATCATGAAGCAATCAATGGATCGCGGCGCAAACGCATTGCTCGCGGCTCCGGCACCAGCGTGCCAGAGGTGAACAATCTTCTGCGACAGTACGCACAAATGCGCAAGATGTTCAAATCAATGTCGAAGCCGAGCTTTGCCAGACGTCTGTCCGGGATGAGAATGCCTGGGATGTAGCTGTCAGCAGGAGACTGCGTGTTTTTCCGAAGACGCAGTCTGTTCAGGGTACGGCGCAAGCGCCGGTTTGATCTTACCGGCACTTGCCAACCGGGCTCGTTACCCGCCGGGACTTGCCGGCAGCATCAGCACTTCACTCTACTGGAATTGTGCTAACCGGGACACCAAGCAAGACCTTCACGGCCACGCGTGTCCCTTCGACCTCTGCTGGCTTGAAGGTCCATTTCTGTAATGCTTGAAGAAGCAGAGGATTCAGCTCACCGTCCGGGCTTTGCATTACCCGAAGATCTTCGAATTTCCCCTGCGGATTGATTACCCCGTACACAACCACCATGCTTCCGCGATTTCTCCTCGCGCTCTCCGGCGAAAGGCGTGGCAACGCTTTGGAGATCGCATAGGGAGGGATCAACAGTCCATGTTGGTTCGGAACCGAGTAGAGTGCGTACTGTAGAGTCCAACTCGGTCCGCTTACCCCCGCATCGGCCATGTCAAGGTAAACCGTATAGGCGGGCTCGTTGCGGAATACGCCGAAGTCCCTAAAGCCGCCGCCACTGGAGCCGCTCGCGATGATGGTGATTCCGTAACTGGTTTGAGGCTTTGCGGCATTGACTGAGGGACTGGAAAATCCCGGGCTGCTTCCCCCCTGAATTGTGATGCCAGCAAACGGACTGTTACCTAAACTGGCAGAAGTGCCCGATCCATTCCCGCTACCATTACCTTTCCCAGAACCGTGCAGCCCCGTCCCAATCCCACGGGGTTGATTGCCACTTCCCTGCCCTGCACGCCCCGACCCCGGGCCAGTGCCTTTGTTGCCTGTTCCGTGACCAGAGGCCGTGCCGCTTTTGCTTCCGCCTGGACCAACCCCCGTGCCATTCCCAGAACCCTGAGCGCCTCCCATACCTGTGCCGGAAGTGCCATGCCCAGAGCCCGATGCCCCGGCATGTCCCGTGCCGCTACCTGCCAGGCCCGTTGCTTTGGAACGCGACTCAAACGGAGCCGGAGAAACCATGAATGCTCCAGACAGTTCCCCGGGAGGGATGGACGTGATTTTTCGATCCGGGACCGGAACCGCTGTGACCACAAGAAGGTTTCGCGTCTCGTTGTTCGGTTTACCCGGAAGCTGTTCGCGCACGGCAAGTTTCGGCATCGCAGCCCCGGCGGGAGCGTCCGCAACGGCGTGAAGCGGCGTACCAGCCGAATTTGCGGGTGAAAGCGGCAGCTTTGGGGCCTCTACGGGAAGCTGCTGCGAACGCAGAATGATGGGTTGCGGTGCCGCCGCCTGCGCGGCTGGTTGAGGATGCGCGGGTGCGAGCAGCGGCCTTGATGGCGCAATGGCGACAATCGGCGGGAGTGGCAGCGGAGTCGGCAGCTTCGGCGGTTTCACAAGATGCGGCTGCCGAATAGTCTGGATGAAATTATCCGGGTGCGGCGGATTGGAAATAATGAGTTGCGGTCCTTTGTAAGCAACTCTGTAAACCGCTTTTGAAGCCGCCCCTGGCTGCGCGGACGCAGCATCTCCTTTCCTGGAAACTCCACTGCTGCCCGAAGGTGCCGCACCGTCTTCACTGTCAAATGGCATCAGGGCCGGAAGCAGCAATACCTCTTGATCGCGATGCTCCTGGATAAACGATTTCGTAGTTATGAGCCTTACCTGGGGCGGACACCAGTAGCTCCAAGGCATATATAAGGACGCGAACATACAGATGCCGTGAACCAGCACGGAACAGACCAGCGCGCGGGAAGGAACAGAATGTCCACTCAGGTCGGTGGTGAACATTTCTGTAAGCCCTACGCCCTGCTCACCTGCACGATAATCGCAGTCCTTTTCAATAAAGGCCATTAGAGGCTCATTGCAACAACGACACTTTCAGAATGTTGTACGTCGCGTTCGGGTTCAGATACATATCGATCTCTGGATTTCCGCTCAAAGAAATTTTGTCGGCAATAATCTCACCAAGAAGATACGTGCCCGACCCGGCATTTCCTGAAAGATCAAACGATGTATTGTAGGCAGAGGTCGGACACCCGGTTCCCGTAAGCATTTTTCCGTCCGTGTGGCACTCATGGAAATACATGGTGCCAGCCAACAGAAATTGTCCGCCTCCTCCCCAATTACCACTCGCTGCCGTCGAACGATCCTGGAAGAAGAGTATTCCCCTTTTCTGCCCGAGCGGATCGCCATAGGTCCCTACGCACGGGGCAAGCAGGATGTTTCCCTGGAGGAAGGAATTTACCCGTTGGGGTAGCCGCCCCCCCAGGTTCCCAAATCGCTTCCGGTTCCGCTCGGCCCACCCTTGCTTAAATCGATTGTTCCTCCGGTAGAAACCGCCGTCTTACTATTGCTGTTGACCTGAATGCTCCTTTGTGGCCCGCCGTGAATGGCAATAGTCGCCTTGGCGCCATTCGAAGACAACGCCCCGTTCTTTGTCGGGTGAAGAACGATGATCGGTATAGGCGACTTTGCCACTACTAATCCGCATTTTGCGGTAGCTTGCACGTCCTGTGTGCGTGATCCGGTAAGTACAGCGGAGAGATAGCCCCTCGTCCGGTCTGTAACCTCTGCTTTCATAAAAGGAAACTTCGTCAACGCCTTCGCCGGAGCCGTAACCCCAGGGACGCTGTCAGGAAAACTGAAGACAACGCTGTTTGAGCCCGTCGCCAACCCCTTTCCGTCATATCCATTCAGTGCAGCGTACTTACACGGAGTCGCGCTTGCATTCGAAGAACAGTCGTTACTGGCTCCAGAAGTCGGGGTAAAGCCGGGATTGAAAGTTCCGCCTACAGGTGTTCCCTGCGAAAGTACATACATGTCCATTGCTGCCGCCTGGCAGGCGGCGTCAGCGGCGCCCTGAGCAGCTTGGCGATGGAACCACAGATTGGAATAATCCACCGCAAGCCCGGTGAAGGCGAGCATAAATAACGATAGAGCAATCACGAGGATAATGGCGGTCTGTCCACGCTCATTCCCGCGATGACGTGCATTGAACCGGCGACGAAAGTACAGTATTTTCATTTTCTGCGCCTCAATTGACAATTCGCCCTTGAGCCGTTGCTTTGATCGTTGGCAGGGTAAAGGGTAGAGGTATGTACGGTATATAGCTGTAGGTTACGGTCACCTGCACACGATGCGGCGACTGATTGTCAGAATCGAAGTAAGTTGGCGTGACTGCCATTCCAGAAATGTCGTGCAGCGAAAGCTTCGCGTAGGAATTCACAACGTCCTCAATTGCGCTGGTATCACCAGGTCCGCTAGGGATGCTGTTGTTCGAGCCATGAACGATGGCGTAACGCACTCCTTCTTTTGCCGCATCCGCCAGCACCGAATAGGTGTAAACGAGCATTACCATTTCAAAGACCCAGAACATCAGAAACATGGTGACCAAAATCGACAGCGCCATTTCGATCAAAGCCGAACCACGTTGCGAGTTCTTTATTTTGCACGCACAGAGTTTCATAGACGTCCTTATATCAGTTGATCGCCCGCATGGATACCTGACGGTTGAACGTGAGGTTTGGCGTAATTAAACCGAACGGACCTGCATCAATAAGAGGCTTGACTTTGTACTGCACGTACACGCGATGCAAAACGAAGTTTGGCGATTCCGGATCGGAGGGAACAGCTGAAAAATCTGGACTTGGCGCGCTGCCATAGTTAGTGCACGATGCTTTTTGAGTCGCCAAGCCTGCATTTTGAATACCGATCACCTGGCTGCAAACCTGAATTGCGGCGTTTGAACTTGCGGCCAGCGTTTTCATGTCCTGCAGAGCAAGATAACTAACAGAGGTATTGGTCGTAATTGGACCGGCAGCGGCCAGACTTAGAGCCGCAGGAGTCTGGTAGCCAAGAATGGAGTATTCCACTCCTTGTCGTGGAGCCGAGGCAAGATGAACGCATACGACAAAGTAGTAGCCAAAGTTGATCGCATTCAGAATCAACAGAAGCACCAATGGGACCAGAATGGCAGTCTCAATGAGACTCTGTCCTGAATTCGAAGAATTGTGCCTTCGCACTGACAATCGCATACCCCCACCTTAGGCCGGCAGTTCCATACCACCAACACTCGCGGGCATCTTAGGCAGCAGATCCTTCCAGGTCAATTAAAAAGTGATTACAAATGGTCTGTTTCCAGAAGTTGTGTTATTTTCTGATCTTCGCTGGTTCGCCCACTTGAAAGCATGCTGGTACTCTGAAGATAACATGCCGCAATCGACATCTGCCCCAGACAAACCGCTCACTTTAACAAGAACACGCTGGGAAGATACCGGCATTCGATTCTTTCCATTTCACGTCGTGCTCGGCGTTTCCCTTGCCATCCCGATATTCATCTTTATGCGCAAGAGTATGGCTGATCCAGATATTTGGTGGCATTTCCGCAACGCACAGTATCTTCTTGCGCACCATCGCTTTCCATTAGTAGATGAATATTCTTTCACAGCAGCCGGAGCAAGCTGGCTGCCTCATGAGTGGCTCTCCGAGGTTTTTTATTACTTCGCATTCCGTGTCGCGGGCCTGAGGGGCGTTTTCTTTCTGGCTCTGGCGTTGATAGAGGCGATCATGTTGGGTCTCTTCTACATTGCTTACCGGAAAAGCGGCGACATTAAGAATTCATTTCTCGCAACAGCTTTCGCCGTATTGCTGGCAACAGTCTCCATCGGGCCTCGAACGCTCTTATTCGGCTGGCTGTGCATGCTCGTATTGCTGAACCTGCTGCGAAAGCTTGAAGACGGTGAAGAGATACGCATCTGGGTGATTCCCGCGCTCTTCTGTCTCTGGGTGAATTTGCATGGCTCATGGCTGATGGGCATGGTCGTTTTCGGAATCGTGATCGCGTCTGGACTGGTCGAAGGCAGCTGGGGACAGTTAGACGCTGTCCGCTGGGCTCCCCGCCAGCTACGCAGATTGCTGATCACGGCCGGGGCATCTTTGGGAGCACTCTTTGCCAACCCCTGCGGTTACCGAATTGTGTTTTACCCGTTTGACCTGGCCTTCCGCCAGAAAATGGGCATAAACCATGTGGATGAGTGGATGTCGATTGACTTCCACACGCCTCGCGGCAAGCTGGCTTTGATTTTTTTACTAACCATTATTCTCCTCGCAGTGTTATCGCCGCGCCGATGGAAGTTAAATGAACTTCTTTTCGTATTTCTCGGACTCTACATGTCGCTCACCTATGTGCGCCTCCTATTCCTTGGCGCGTTGCTCATTACGCCCATCCTGGCTTCGCATATCAAGCTTCTGCCGCCGTATCAGAAAGAAATTGATAAGCCCGCATTGAACTGCGTCATTCTGACCACTGCGCTGGTTTTTCTGTTGATAAAGACTCCCGGTCCGGCCCAGCTTGAAAACAAGATTACGAGCGTGTATCCAGTCAGGGCTGTCGAATATATGAAATCGCATTCGATTCGGGGAAGGATGCTCAATGAGTACCTCTGGGGAGGCTATTTGATTTGGAATAACCCGGACCTGCCAGTTTTCATTGATGGCCGTGCCGATATTTTCGACCATACCGGAGTGTTTAAAGACTATATGGCGGCAGTTTCAATCCAGGATTCTTTCGCCATTCTCGACAAGTATCACGTGAACCTGGTCCTTGTATCTCCCGGCTCGGCAACATCTTACTTGTTGAAGAACAACTCTGGTTGGAATATAAAATATCAGGATGACATGAGCGTCTTGTTTGAAAAACGATGACCGCATTGATTGCGGACAGTTAGAATGACGGAGTCAGCAACCTATGCGACCAAGTGATGGAAGATTCAGCCTCTGGCCTCTCGGAGTCGGTATATTCGTGCTCGTGCTGGTGGCTTTCTCGGTTGATACACGCACCGTCCTCAGCTCCAACCCTCCAGCCGATTTTCTTTCCTTGAGTACAGTGGAAGGATCAAGACCTGAATTAGCGAAGAAGTATTGGGAAATCGCTGAACGCTTAATCCAGTGGAAATACACATTTGGTTCGGCATTGCCAGAACGTCCCCCTGACGACTTTCAAACGATTGGCGCTGGCGAGAAACGGCTCGACAGTCATGAACCGGTACGTATCGCTTACTGGAATAAGCTCCGTGAAGAGTGGGTTCGACCGGACAACTGGCACAGGGCATTCGAATTCGACTTTCAGTGGCCAGTGCGTAGCGCCCGGACCCTATCGCACGTTATCGAGAACTTAATTAAACATAGTTATTAGCGTAGTGGAAATTGCTACCACGCCACGCTGGGTGGATTTCAGGTACTGAAAGGGGAATTCATGGACACTCAGACTGGTACCCCATTATGGAGGAGCGGCACAGAGGCAATTGCCATGTGTATGATCTGTGGTGGCGAGTACCCCCCGGATAAGGAGCAGTGTCCTGACTGCGACATGTGTCTGTCCGTGGTTCGTCGCTGCCCTGAATGTAACCGCATCGTCTCTGCTCAGCACACCAAATGCATTCACTGCGGCACGCCGTTCCAATACGGGCAAACGAAGAATTTGCAACCAGCACACGTACTGCCGAACACGAGCTATAACGCCAAAAATAAGATGAAGCGGCAATTCCGTGCAGCCGCAGTAAGCATTGTCACATTCTCATTCGTATTCGTTTTAGGACTCAGGTTTATGCGGCACATCGGCGGGCAATCCACAGCGCAGGCTCAGGTGATTGCCACATCGAATATGTTGCACGCTGCGCAGTTTAGAAGTTCTTCATCTCTAAATTCCTCGATCGTTGGCGAAGCTGAATCTGGTAAGCCCATCCAGCTTACAGGATGTCTGGAAGGCGAACGCGGTCAGCGCTGGTTAAAGGTCGCGTGGAACAATTCCATCGTCTTTGTCCAACTCAAAGACGTGACACCACCAAAGGTATTGGAACCGGCGGGTGCCGACATACTCAAATTCTACGTAGCGGGAATGGAGTCGCCGAGCATCGTGAAGGATGCCGTAAGTGCTGTCGAATCCTACATCCGAATGTTCCCCTCTGACAGTCGCAATGGCGAGTTGAGATGGGTACTCGCGGAACGCATTAAGTACCTGGCTCAACGCGCTGGCTCCGTCGATGCCGCTGCTCTCCGCCGCGAAGCTCATCGCCAATATGAGCAACTCGCAAACTCCAACAGTCCATACGCAGAGCGAGCTCGGAATGTTTCGGATGAGATTGAACCGGATTCCACACCATCCGGGGAGCGCTCCGGTCGCAAAACTGATGGACTAAAAGTTGTGGGCGGTTCGGGAACTAAAACCTCGAATCAAAGCTTAACTGCGCACGAGGTGCTGGTTCTAAGTCGAGCAGAGATTCTTGTACAGGCGAGCCAAACTGATCAGCTCGTACCCGGGGCGACTGTTCCAGGACGCCTGGCGCGAGCTGTAAAGACAAACGGGAAACTTGCCATCCCCGCGGGAGCCCAATGTCTTCTAGAAGTTATTGGAAGGGCTAACAGCGAGATCAGCCTGGCGCTGAGTTCGGTCGAGATCGATGGTAGAAGCCGCGCCGTAAGTTCGAAGCCAATCGACGTTTCTTCTGGCGGAATTGTACGCGACCGTTCACTCATTTTCCATCTTGAGTCACCGCTGGTAATCGAACGTTAGTTAGCTATATCAAAAACAAACTTCAACTGATCACCAACCGCGGTTTTTGTCTCACTGATTGTTCCAACTGGAAGTTCAAGAACGCCCAACGCCTTCCAGAACACACGCGTGAGGCGGAACGGACGCACTGCCTTGCGGACCCCCACCACGCTGTATTTCTTATCAATGAATACCACGTCTATCGGAAACGTCATTCCAACAGTATGGATTGCTTGTGAGGGCACAATATACAACCCAGTTCCCTTGGCAAGAAAACGCTTGCCGAGCAGACCAACCAAGCGCCGCATACTCGTGTCGGCCAGTTCGATCTGCCCGCCTAAGCAACTGTTTCTGGTCGTGTTATAAACACTAATAATGTCGCGCGATTCCAATCGACTCTCCGAAACTATCCTCTTGCCGCTCGACTCTTACGTCTTTGAACAAGAATGACGAGCACTACTACAAATAAAACTCCGGAGATTACACGAATGAGCGTAACGGAATCCATAGTCCCTCTCTGCTTTTAGGTCACTGACCGAAATTAGACATAAAATTCTTGGAAATAGAAATCATCGCCGGTGCTAACAATACAATGAACATACTAGGAAAGATAAAAAATACCAACGGAAAAACGAGCTTAACAGTGGTCTTAGCTGCCATCTCTTCCGACTGTTGCCGGCGTCGCACCCGCACCGAATCAGCGAAATATCCCAGGGATTTCGATAACGGCGTACCGAATCGCTCCGTTTGAACAAGCATATTGACAAAAGACCGGAAAACTTCAAGGCCGGATCGATTTGCCATGTTTCGCCAAGCCTCAATGCGTGGTTTGCCAGCTCTCTGTTCCAGCCGAATAAGCAGTAGCTCATCGCTCAAGTCTGGATGACTGAGACTCAGCTCTTCACCGACGCGAATCAGCGCTTGATCCATACCGAGTCCAGCCTCCATGCAGATTACGAGCAAATCCAGCATATCCGGAAGCCCGAGTCGAACTCTCTCCCGGCGTCGATTAATAGCCCCACTCAGCCAGAAGTCCGGTCCGAAGTAACCAGCAGCGGCTAGCAGGACAAACCAGAAGAAGACGTTCTCCCCCTTGAGAAAGAATCCGGCGATCAATCCTGCAACAACGGGCCCAAGAAGCTTCGCGGCAAAAAACAGTTCTGCAGAGGAAGCATCACGAAATCCGGCCGCCATCAAGCGTTCCCCAAGATCGCTATCCTCGGAAAATCCGACAGCTTTTCGGATCTGAGCAATAAACTGAGCGAACTTGGACGCTATCTCGAGCCCAGGCTTCCCAAACCGCTCCTTAGCCGGCTCAACGGCGGCAATCTCCGAAAGACGAGCCGCGACCGGAGAAGACCCACTCAGAAGCACTAGGAACAGTGCCAGGCTGAGTACAAAGACCAGCGCGATAGCAACAATCATTCCAGTCATGACGTTATACCTTGATATCCACGATTTTTCGAATCACCCACACGCCGAGAGCCATTAGGCCCAGACCAATCCAAATCGCTTTCCGCCCAGTTGGGTCATCGAGCAGGATCCGCGCATAACCCGGATTGACGATGTTTAGCAACGCGAAAACGATGAAAGGTAGCAAACCGAGAATCCAGCCAGTCAGACGTCCCTGCGCGGTATAGATTCTCAGCTGCCCCAGCAATCTCGCACGCTCGCGGATGACCACTGCCGTTTTGTCCAGCACCTCGGCCAGATTGCCGCCGGCCTCTTTCTGGACGAGGATTGCCGTGACAAGAAACCGCAAATCGGGAATCGGCATGCGCCCAGCAAGGTTCAAAAGAGCTTCGCGCAGGGGTAACCCGAAATTTTGCTCCTCGAACGCTTTGCGAAACTCTGGTCCGACCGGATCGGATATTTCCTTGGCTACCATCTCAATTGCAGCAGTTACGGCGTGTCCTGCGCGCAGGGCCCGCGCCATAAGATCGATCGCTTCAGGCAACACCCGTTCAAAGCGGTTCATCCTGGCTTTTCGCTTGATGCCTAAGTAGACGCGTGGACTCAAGGCGGCTATAGCAGCAAACGCAACGCTTACCAGCGGGTTGTGAAGCCAGACAGTTACGAGCGCGCCGACGACCACCGCAACGAAAATTGACCCAAATATAAACCTTCCCACGGTCCACTTGGAATCAGCCTGTTTGATCAACAAATCAATCTGCGAAGCAAGCTTTACCCGCTTCAGTATCAGATTTACAAGCGGAATGTCGCTATACACTTCTCGCTTGAGGATATCCGAATCCATTGTTGGATCAATCGTTGGAACGCGGCCTTCGAGGTTGGCGAGGCGATTTTCAATCTCGGTCTCCTGCCGGGTTGGTCTAGTAACAATCAACACAACCGCAAACGTCGAGACCAATACCAGCACAAATAGCAGGATCAGCATCGGATAACCCTCTCAAAGCCGCGCTATACTTCGACCGACATATCAAACAGATTCGACGGAATAGAGAAGCCCGAAGCACGAATTTTATCCACAAATCTAGGCATCACTCCAGTCGAATAAAACCGGCCCAAGACTCGACCGTTTATCCCAATGCCGCGCTTCTCAAACACAAAGATTTCCTGCATGCTGACAACATCCATATCCATGCCAGTAATTTCCGTAAGGTGAGTCAATCGCCTGCTGCCATCACTCAATCGAGAAACTTGGATAATTATGTCGACAGCCGAGGCAATTTGTTGACGAACGGCTTTTTCCGGAAGATTCAGATTTGCCATTAATGCCATGGTTTCCATGCGGGAGATCGCATCACGCGGGCTATTGGCGTGAACGGTAGTCAGAGATCCATCATGGCCCGTGTTCATGGCCTGGAGCATGTCCAAAGCTTCCTCTCCACGGACCTCACCCACGATGATGCGATCCGGACGCATACGGAGGCAGTTAATTACCAACTCCCGCTGATGGATTGCGCCCCTTCCTTCGACATTTGGGGGGCGACACTCCAATCGCACGACGTGCTTTTGTTTCAACTGCAGTTCTGCGGAATCTTCCACCGTCACGATGCGCTCATTCTCTGAGATAAATCGCGAAATCACGTTCAGTAAGGTTGTCTTTCCGGAACCCGTTCCACCTGAAATGACAACATTGAGTCTTGCCTTAACCGCACCCTCCAAAAGGACCTTCATCTGCGGAGTTAGTGTATGGTTGGCAAGCAAGTCCTCGATTTCAAGCGGAGTCGTGCCAAAGCGACGTATCGAAAGAATAGGACCGTCTACCGCTAAAGGAGGAATGATTACATTCACGCGCGAACCATCCGGCAGGCGGGCGTCCACCATTGGTGCCGACTCATCGACCCTTCGCCCCACCGCTGAAACAATCTTGTCAATAATGTGCATAAGATGCACATTATCTTTGAAAACAACATTTGTTGCCTCCAGGACACCGCCCCGCTCCACGTACACATTCGAGTAGGTGTTCACCAGAATGTCGCTGATAGTCGGGTCCTGAAGCAGCGGTTCCAGCGGACCGAGACCAAAAACCTCGTCCAGCACCTCTCGCGACAAGCGTTCGCGCTCGACAGCACTCAACGGGGTGTTTGAGTGCGATACTAGATCCTGGATGACCGATTGAATCTGATAACGGGCGTGGTTATCGTCCAGATAGTTCAGTTTCTCCAGATCGATCCGGCTGAGCAGATTCCGGTGGAGGGATGACTTCATCTCTTGGTAGGCCTTAGGCTTTAAATCCCACCTGCCGCCCGCTTCTAATTCGGCTGAGTTCAGCTTTGTTACCATATCTGCTCCATCAGTTCCAGCATTACTGTTCGCGGTCCCAACTTACAATCCTAAGATTCCAAATCTACGCTTTGCCTGTGGTTTGCTGACAGCTTGCACAGAGCTACCGACCAGCATCGCGACCCAGTCTCGTAACTTTTCAGCGAGTTCTGTCTTCGCCTGGAAAGATATCGGCACGCCGCTGTTGATTGCATTGATTACTTCGGCATAACTATTGGGAACTAGAAGCGAAATAGGCAATCGAATCGCCTTCTCGATCTGCTCGTCCTTAATAGCGGACCGTTTCTCATAACGGTTGATAACAACGCGTGTCTTTTCCGGCGGACAGTTATAGCGTTTTAAATGTTCAAGGTAACGCACCAAGTTCCGAATTGAAGGCAGTTCCGGAGTTGCGATCAAATGTACTGCATCCGCCCGATCAATTGCACAAACATTGGCGGCGTGCAACCCTGGCGCGCAATCAACGATCACCAGGTCATATTTTTCTACAAGAAAGTCCAGCGTAGTCTCTAATGCGTTGTCGGACATCCTGATTTCCACCCCAAAAGCATCAGGAGCTGACAGAACATCGAGCCCCGACGAGTGCTTCGCAATAAACCCTTCGAGAAGCTCCGAGTCGAGTCGGTGAACATTATTTACAAGTTCAAAAAAATGATACTGGTGCACGGGCAAGCTCAGGTACACGCCAACATCGCCAATTGCATTGTGCAGATCGATCAAAAGGGTCTTCGTTCCATTTTGGGCAGCAAATACGGCCAGGTGAGTTGCGAGAGTAGTTGCTCCTGCCCCCCCCTTTACACCCACGAACGCATAGAGCTTTCCCCTCTTGACAGAAGCACTGCGCTCTCTCCATTTCTGTTCGTAACTCAACAGTGCCTCCGTAACGCGCTCGCGCATGGGGGGCTTTAAAAGATACTCCGAACATCCCGAGCGCATTGCGTCGATAATATGTTCCGGGCGTGAATCCGATGCCACAGCAAAAACCCCAGCTGCCGGCATGGCGGCCTTGATACTCTCCACGAGTGAAATGGCACGAGCACGATCGCTGTCGAAGTCAACGAAGCACAGGTCGGGCCCGCGCTGCCGCAAGGTTTCGAGTATGCCGCTTTCGCTCGTGGTAAGCATTTCAAGCTCACCAGTGATCTCGAAACCCGCGAGTTGATTCACAATATCGCGCAGAGCCGAGGCGGCCTGTCGGTCAATATTGACTGTCACTATGGACAGCGCGCGATGATTTGTCTTCTGAATAACGCACCTCGTAACTACTTAGTTTGATAAAATTTTGTTTCCAACTTCTCGTCAAAAGACTTTACATCCAATTTGTGCATTGCCTCTGCAGGCAACTGCGGCGCACTTACCTGTTCAGAAGCTGGATCCACTATCGTCGGTGTCACTAATACCAGGAGTTCAGTATTCGATCGCTTGACTGACTTCGACCGGAAAAGCATTCCCAAAATTGGAATATCTCCAATGCCAGGGACCTTGCTCAGCATGGCTGTAGTGCGATTGTCCAGCAGACCCGCAATACCAAAACTTTGGCCGTCGCGCAGTTCGATTTCGGTCTCTGCTCGTCTGGTTGAAATAGCTGGCATTACAAAACCCGAGACCGTAACTGTGTTTGTGTAGTCAAGTGCGCTTACTTCAGGCGCCACCTTAAGCCGAACCTTATTTCCCTCAATATTTCCGGTAAACTCGAGTTTTACGCCATATTGCCGGAACTCAATGGTTACAGCGCCTACGTTGTTGCCACTCTGTACAACGGGATAAGGGAACTCGCCTCCTGCAAGGAACTTCGCAGGGACTCCGCTGCGAGCCAGCAGGTTGGGCTCTGCCAGTATCTGAAGAACGTTATTCTGTTGCAGATCCCTGACGGTTGCACCGAGGTTCAGATCTGGCCGAAATACGAAAATGTTTAAGAGGTCGCTGGTTGTTATCGTAGTTTTTCCCGGCAACGTACTGCCACTCGATGAACTCGACGATCCAGCCGATTGCGTGCCAAACTGCTGAGTGGAAACCGTACCTATCGTATTTGCAGCGCCGGTACTCAGGATATTAATTCCGAACTCCTCGAGCCTTGAGCGATCAACCTCAGCAAACCGCACCTTCAGCATGACCTGCTTTTGGTGAGGCGGAGTAACAGTGAGCGAGTTCACAACATCCTTTGAATAGACACTCGCCATCTTTAGAACGTCGTCGGCTATTGCTTTGCTGGTAACGGTTCCAGTGGCCAGAACTCTGCCTTGCTCGGCCTCGATCTGTACAGGCTCAGTAGGGAAAGCCGATCTAATCCCCTCTCGTAACCCCGAAACATCGACATCGGCATAAACATCTAAGATCCGAGCGTTGGAACTCTCGTCCCACAACACCAGACTGCTACTCCCAGGCGCCTTCGCGGTCACGACCACTTGGATAGCGCTAACGGTAACCGTGTCCAGCACGTTCGGATTGCTCACCACAAGTCGGCGCAGCTTGGCCTGAGTATTGAGCACTATTGATCTGCCAACCTGGATGTGTACTGACTGAGTCTCTGGAGCTGCTGTCGGCCGCGCGACCTGCTGCTGAACAGGTATTTCCACAGGCGCTTGGAGCTTCGAAGCTGCTTGTTTTTCGACGGTCTGGGCCGTCTTCACCGAAGGTGCTTCCGCGGCTACCGTGGACGTTGCTAGACCTGCCAATAGGAGTGCAACTGCCGGATTAACCACGTGGCTTAAAGGTGCTCGCATTCGAGTTTTCCCCTTTGTGGATTTCAATAGTTACTCAAACTTATCAATGGTCCTTTTGCCACCGGCGATAGTCTCGACCTGGTAGACAGTGACAACCGGCTCCACAACCACACGATGAGTTGCTTTTGGCACGATCTTCTTCGGCCCGACCGGTACCTGAGCGCCACGCATCAGGTCAGCCATATTTACGGGCTTTGTCTCAGGACTCTTTTGATCCGCTCCGTTGCGAAGCACAAATTGGATCGTCCCTTGAGTACTGGCCAGCACCAATTTTTCTCCATCCTCAGGTTTGAGCAACAGGGTCACCACGCTCACCGTTTCGGGTTTTCCTGTCGGATCCGGCTCGATCTTCTGTCCGGCTGTCAGCACCTCTACGTTCGGCAAAACCGTCTGGGTAACCGGGGCCTGCGAGTTTTCCATTTTCGAAGTCACTAGCACATCGACGTGTGAGCCCGGATACAAAAAACCGGCCACGCCGACAACATCATTGGTTCTTACCGCCACGGCACGCATGCCTTCGGGGATTTTAACCGTCAGGCCAATGCCGGAACCGGCTTGCGCAATGTGATGGTCCAAGATCGGCTGATTCTGACTAATCGGATAAATGAGTGACCGGCCCACCACGTCGTCAATCTTGGAAAACGCGCCAGCCAGCGGTATGCTTACCGGCCAATCGATAAGCGTGACGGTATCCGTACTAATGGGCGACCCCGCACTCAGACTCTTTGTCGCCGCTACCACCTTGGTGGTCTGCTGACGATTAGCCTGCTGCAAACGGATACGACCATAGACAACGTAGCTCACAGCCCCTGCCAGGGCCACGGCGAGCACGAGCGCCAGTACAATTCGTTTGGAGTTCATATGCCACCTCGGTGATAAAAAGCAAGTGCTGCGTAGATCACCCCCGCCGCAATCGCGACGCCGTAAGGAAGACGGACCGCCTGCTGGTTGGAAAGGTTCAGGCTCGGATGAGATTCAGCTCCAACGGCAGCGTGAAACTTGACTAACTCGTAAACATTTCGCAATACAACTTTCAGCCTTCGTTGCCAGAGCGCATAAGCGATGGCCAGGATTCCGCCTGCGATAGCAGAAGCAAGGACAATCTCAATAGAGAGCTTGGGTCCCACGAAACAGCCCACCGCAGCAATCAACTTAATATCCCCGCCACCCATGGCATGCAACAGGAAGAACACGAAAAATGCTCCTCCACCGATTAGACCGCCCGCAATGGAAGCACCGAGCCCCGACCACCCCCCGATCACCAGGTGTGCGCCGATCGCGACAATCATCCCGCCATAGGTCAGCCTGTTCGGTATCTTGCTGGTCAGTATGTCCGCGATGCCGCCAACGCAAGCGACCGCCAGAGCGCCGATGATAAATACAGACTCCGTAGCCATTGTCCCCGCCGACAACTCCAAGCTTTCGAAAAGCTAATTTTACCCGTGTACAAAAACCGGAACCACCAGGTGCACACCTCGTGCGCGGTAGATGTGCACCTGTTCGGCTCGATTTGAAAGCTCTGGATTGAAAAACTTACGATACTGAGCTTGTCAGCTTGGAGCCAATCTTGCTGAACGCAGAATTGATACTGTTTGCAAGGTTACCCATCGCGGTCACCCCGCCAAAAGCAATCAGCGCTGCCACGAGCGCGTACTCAATAAGATCCTGTCCTGATTCGTCAGCATGCAACTTACGAAGGTAATTCAGACAATTTGTTTTCATCCTAAGCTTCTCCTTTTGATAAAAAATCGTTAAACAGCAACTAGCGAATCTCCTCGCTCGATTAGGCGCCCGTGGACATAAGAATCCCATCAGCCGAGGTTCCGCAACTTACAGCAAACAAACGTGCTTCCTTCTCTCAGAACAACAGGTTAGATGTGAGTCTCTGCTCGAAAGTTGCCAGACGATGCGTCAAAGAGGCGAGTCACCCCGCCATTCAAACGAGCTTCACATGCGAGAGCAACGGCCGTCCAGCAGGGCTCAGCGTACCCTCAGGACAATCTGCAAAGCCAAAAACGGAGAAATGCTTTTTTTGTAAAGAGAAGAAACCGTCGCTACAAAGTACGGTCTGAGCTGCTGAATGTCAATCCCCAAAACGGGAAAAAGATGGCGATACCTTTATGGTAAACACTCTGCGACTGCATGCTTGCAATAGAGTCACGACAGGGTGTTACCTGCACCGATAAAAGACTATCGCTAACCGATCGTCGTATTCGACACTCCATTTTCCGCTCTCTTTCAACACGCTTGCGAGCGGAGAGTCTGAAGGTATCAGCACCCATTTAACCTCGTATTTCTCGAGAGGTTCACGCCATTGCCAGCTAGAGTGGGCAGCCTTCAGGTACTCCTTAATGAAGGCCTCACCGTAGAAATCATGACGATCGTCGAAGTAAAGTTTCGTCCCGGGATACAGTCTGTAGATGAGGTAACCGCTCCAGTCATCGGGATTAAAGATGTGATCGCGAATTCCCTTCTGGGCAATGAATTCGGCTGCCTTTACGGGAAAAGTCTGCTCGCTAAAGTGCGCGTCCACAACTTGCACTGAAAATATGCGCCCGCCATTCAAGACGGTTGCTGCGCAGAGGACCAGCGCAATGAGCGCAATGCCATGTCCTCGAAACCGCTCTTCCATGGCCATCATGTCCATCGAAAAGGCGTGAACCGATTCGCGCAGCGCAGACAGCCATCGCGCTTGAACCATGCGACAGTATTGCGGAGAAAACACGCTCGACAATGGCCGGCCCAGCGCCAGACTGATCAGAAGGGCAGAGATCGGGATATTGCGCGCCGCGTACAAGCCTGCGTGAATCGAGAATAACAACAGGAGCAAGTCGAAGGCGGTGATGCCGTCACTTCCGAGTACGGATCCTAAGATGACCAGTAATATGAGCATTTCGAAATACCCGAAACCGGAAGCATGGAAGTTCGGCGACATGAACTCATTAATCGAGTTCATCAGAAAGCCATTAGATAAGTACTCGTACACATGTACGTGCAGCTTATAGCCATACGGCGTCAGCAACGTGACTGCCAGGCATACCGAGAAAACAAGAGCAAGAAAGGAGCCCCTTTCAAAATCATCGTCGCGGGGTGCGGTCAGATGATTCCACACTTGCGCGACGCCACAGACACCTAATAAAACCAATCCCAGGATGAACCCGCCGTGGACATTTACCCACAGCAGCATCAACAGGGGCAGCCATAGCAAGATCCGGCGCCCGCCTTCGTTGAACCTATATAGAATCTCAACCCAAAGCAGAGTAAAAAGCCAGGTCAGAACGTGCGGCCTGGCCAGCATGTGTACTTGAGCAGCTGCGGCGGCAAGCAGAGTCAATGAAGCAGCGACGACAAAATTCCCGCTTCGGCGGAGCACAAAACGAAAAAGCAGCGCAAACGTTCCGGCGATCACTATGCCCGTAAAGAGCACGACTCCGTTCAGCCCCGAGAGCTTATGGATCGCGCCTATTCCCGCGTCGTACAGCCACTCCCATGCGTACCAAGCTTCGCCCCCTTTGGTGTATGAAAAGGAATCGACGCGAGGCACGGAATGTGTCGCAAGGATTTGCTCTCCATTTCGAATGTGCCATCCGGTGTCGGCATCGCCAAGCAGACCGGAACTCGCCGGGCTTAATACGAGAATGCACAGCAGCACCAGAAAAAACACATCCGCAATCGACGGCAGCACCCAGTGGGTCCAGGCGGCCGGTGCGTTCTCTACACGCTTTGGACTCGCCGGAGCGCTGGCTTCCATACAAGAGACGAGGTTCAGTGATGGTTTTTCGGGCATAGGCCTACCTCGCACTTGTATCAGACTTTGAACAGTGCAACAAGGTGATTGAGGACGATACCCGCGTACGTGCAACGGCGCACTGATTTCAAAACTGACAGGAAGTCTTGTTTATGGTTATGCTGTGTGCCATGAACCAAGGCGCGGTCTTAGTACACGAAACTCGCACAATGAATTTGTCCGCATCTTCGGAAGTGCCTGAGCGCAACCGGGTGGAACTGTTGATCGCGTTGGCGGTTTTTGCCAGTGCCTGTCTGTATCTCTGGCCCTTACGCGACTTCCTATCCTTCAACGCTGATGAAGGAATTACACTCGTATACGCCCAACGCATCTTGCGCGGCCAAGTTCCCTATCGCGACTTCTTCACCTTTGTTACACCCGGATCCCCGTACCTGATGGCGTTGTGGTTCAAGCTCTTCGGTGCTTCGTTAATTGTTGCTCGAAGCATTCTTTTAGCCTATTCCGGCATATTCGGCGCGATAACCTATCTGCTGACACGCCGCAATTATGATCGAACGACTGCACTGTTTACGGCGGCAATACTTATCTTAGGCTGCTTGCCGTACCGCCTTCTAGTGAACCACAATTGGGATAGCACACTTTCTGCACTGCTAACCATTTATTGCGCACAGCGATTATTGGAGACCTCCATACGTTTTTGGTGGTTCTCTGTTTCGTTTGCTGCCGCGCTGACCTTCATACTGGAGCAATCGAAGGGTGCCGGAGTATTGCTCGGACTGGCTTTAGCGGCGGTGGTTCTCTCGGTATCACCTAAAAATCGATTGCAGGCTTCAGTTAGCAAGTTCTGCTGGGCCGTTGCGGGCTTCGCCATTCCAATGGTGATACTTTTCGCTTACTTTGCTTCCCAGCATGCAATCGGAGCGATGCTGGAAGCATGGATCTGGCCGGTTAGACATTACTCGATGGTGAATCGGTTGACATTCGGTACCGTCCCGATAAGTGCCCACGACCTCCACGATATGTTCACCAGAGGCCCACTATTTCAGCGCACTCTGATTGCTTTCTTTAGCGCACCAATGTTTTTGATCCCCGTGTTTACGTTGCTCATCCTGGCGTCAACTACCTATTTGGTCGTGCTTAGATATAAGACTGTTCCATCGACGACCTTCGACACCCCTGTACTCGGCGGTTGTGTATTTTTCGGAGTTTTTTTATCGACTCTCGCAACCTGCAGGGCCGACATGCACCATCTGCTATACCTGACGCCTTTATTCATGTATTTAATGCCATCGGTATTTGACATAAAGCACAAGAGCGTCCGGTTCTTATACAGGACTAGGCCCATCATTGCTTGCTTGCTCCTGTTCTCATTCACTAGTTTCGGCCTGATCACAGTTTTCCGCGCATCCGCGCCCTCAACACAGACCGAAACTCGACGTGGCAAGACGAGATATGGATACCCTGACGAAGTCATTAGGTATGTCCAAGATAATGTGACCGAGGGGCAACACCTGTATGTTCATCCCTATCAACCGCTTTACTCATTCCTGACCGGTACTACAAATCCCACTCGCTTCGACTTCCTTCAGCCAGGTATGGCCACTACTGACCAGTACGAATCGGCAATTCATGATCTGGCAGCCGATCAGACTAAGGTGGTGTTGCTCGATCCGAATTTTGCCGCCGACAAGATTCCCGTATTTTGGCCCGCAACTCCCTTAAAGTCTATAGCGTCTGACCCCGTGACAGACTACATCCTGCAGCATTACCGCACATGCAGTTTTCTGAATTCCAATCCTCCACAAGTGTGGAGTTTCTATTACATGGTAAGGAAAGGCATGGATTGTCCTACAAGCGCAAGGAAGATGACGAAATGAACTATCACGCACGAAGACAGCTCGTTTTGCCCGATGATTACGAAACAGGTACACCGTTGCGATTCGATTATGGGCACGTAGCAGAACTCGAAGTTAGCCGAGCGGTCTTATCCCTGCAACCCAAACGCCTGTGGTATAAGCTCTAGAGGTTAATATGCTTGTGAATTGCCCAATCTGCCAAACACCTGCTCGCTTTATGGCGAAGCATCCTGAGGCAGACATTTACCGGTGCGACTGTTGCACGCACGCCTTCAGCGATGCGGCTTCCATGCTGAAGCAGGAGAGTTACGACTCGACCTATTACGACGACACGCATCGCCGCTGGTTCGAGCACCCTAACACGGCCCTTTTCGACCGTTTAACCGCCGTCATTCCGTATGGCGGATCGGTTCTCGACGTAGGCTGTGGCCGTGGCGATTTTCTCCGGCATGTTCACCGCAAACGGCCAGACGTGCAGGTTACGGGGATCGATTATTGTCCGAACAAGGATGAAACGATCCGCTTTCTGCAAGGCGACGCCCTCACACTCAATATCCCTGATCAATTCGATGTTGTGGTTTCACTCGCCGTCATAGAACACGTAGCCGACTGTCGCGCACTAACGCGCCGTATGCGGGAGTTGACGAAGGCAGGCGGCACTATGGCTGTTATGACACTGAATGAATCCAGCATCCTCTACGGATTAGCACGCGCCGGTCGAGTACTGGGCGTCCCTCTGGCCTTCAATCGTTTGTACTCGCGCCATCACATCCACCATTTTACCCGCGCATCACTGCGCTGGCTGCTGAAATCGTGTGGTCTAAGTGTGTCCCGGCACCTCATGCACAATGCACCAGTGGAAGCTATGGATATGCCCGTCTGCCATCCTGCTGTAGACGCCATACTTCGAACCGGAGTCTGGGCCGTGTTTGCCGCCGGTTCCGTTACGTCAAAAACTTATCTGCAAACTGCGATTTGTTCCACTCATACCACCAACTGATGGATTACGATTAAAACAGACTTACAGCGGTCTTCCGCAACCTGACGTGAAGTCCCGCTCGCCGCCGATGAAGGCGAAAACTCCCAAGATCAGAGTGAACTAACCTGTCGCTTCCCTACCACCACATACTGTGCGCCAAGTGGACACCACGTCAGGTGACGTTCCAATGGTCTGAGCGCGCTAAGCAGGCGAGGAAAGAAAACAATGTAGTCCCTTTGGAGACCACAAAGACGAGCATCGGAGCAATATCCGAGCGTTTCACCCGGATTCAGCAGCACTGCGTCAGCATCGAATTCGCAGCGGTCAACCGCCCTCCTCGTCAGAGGATTTGACGGATTGTGCTCGAAAATAAAAAGTCGCCCGTTTGCAGACAACCGCGCGGAAATAGACTTTATCAGGCTAGCGCGCTCAACCACTGGGACATGGTGTAGGACATTGGCCACCACGATCGCACTGTATTCACTGCGTAGATCGTTCTGGTCAGACGTAAACCTGCCCGAGCTTGCCACTTCGGGATCGATCAGAGCTATGCTTTCGCTGGAGATATCGAAGCCGTCCCGCAAAGCGGCGGGAAACTGGTTTTTCAGGGCCCGCGAAAGCAATCCAATCCCGCAGCCAAAATCGAGCAAACTTCCGGCGAAGTTCGATCCCAGAACCGCGGCTACGTACCTGGCCTTCACCCGCGCAAAGTAATCTCCGCTCTCGCCTGTGATAGCAACGTTGCTATCCAGAAGAGCACGGTAATCGGGCGCACACTCGTCGAAACTGTAACCCCGGTTGCCTGAGTGCATAGATTTAGAACTCAAGGACGGCTGTTCCTTGTCGCCTGTCGATGAACCTCGCGCGAAGAGGTGTCGGGAAATCCTAACCGCTCCTGCACAAAGTATAGAGGGCGATGTTTAGCCTCACCGTAGGTACGCCCCACATACTCACCTATGATTCCCACGCAGGTTAACTGAACGCCGCCGAGAAACAAGATGGCGAGAAACAAGCTTGTCCACCCAATCACCCAGTGGTTTGTCCAAATGCGATTCATAATCGCCAGCAGTCCTCCCAACAACGCGAGGAAAGAAGAAATCAACCCCAGGTATGTCGCCAATTTGAGAGGAACCACAGAGAAAGAGAACACTCCATCCATCGCAAAATGCAGCATCTTCTTGAATGGATACTTGGTAGTACCGGCAAAGCGGGCGGACCGCTGGTAGTACACCGGGATTTGGCGAAAACCTACCCAAGCAATCATGCCCCGCAGGAAACGGTCGCGCTCCGGCATCGAGAGCACGGCGTTCACAACCTTGCGATCCATCAGACGAAAGTCGCCGGCATCCAGCGGAACAGGAGTGCTGGAAAGCGCGTTGATGAATCGATAAAACAACTTTGCTGTCTGTGTCTTGAAGAGCGTCTCGCCGTTCCGCTCGGTGCGGACCCCATAGACAACGTCCCAGCCATCAATCCAATGAGCAACCAATTCGGCGATCAAATCGGGCGGGTCCTGAAGATCGGCATCGATGAGCACCACGGCATCGCCGGACGCATGCTCAAGACCGGCAGTGATTGCGACCTGGTGGCCGAAGTTTCGCGAAAGCTGGACCACGCGGATGCGCCCATCAGTGCGCTGCAGATCCGTCAGCAGCGTTGCGGTTGCGTCCGTACTGCCGTCCTCCACATAGACCAGCTCAAATTGGAAACCAGTCTTTTCGGCAGCAGCCACGAGCTGGCGGTTTGTCTCGCATATAGCGTCCTCTTCGTTAAAGCAAGGAACAACTATCGAAATGCAGGTATTTTCATCAAGATCACGCATTGAGGCTGCCCTGTTCGATCCATTCGAGATACCGACCTGTGTACCACATCCACTCTACTTGCGCAATCAAGTGAGTTACTCAGCGACATCGAAGGGCTTAATGCGGATCGCCAGGTTCGAAGCGGTAACCAACCCATCTTTCAGTCATGATGTAGCGAACCGAACCATCTTCAGGCTCCAGTTTCTTTCGAAGATGATTCATGAAGACGTGCAGATACTCCGGCTGCTGTGTGCTCGTTCCGCCCCACACCGACGCAAGCAGCGTGTGGTGAGTAATCACCTTACCGGGATTCCTCGCAAGATAGCAGAGAAGGTCAAATTCTTTTGGAGTTAGTCGAATTTCACGGTCTCGCACCGAAACCACTCTGGTTCGCAAGTCGATCCGAAAATCACCGGCTTCGATCCTGCTCGCGTTTTCTTCCCGCACCGGACCGCTTGCCCTCCGCAGCGCGGCACGAACCCGGGCCACCAGTTCGTTCATATTGAAGGGCTTGGTTACGTAATCGTCTGCCCCGGAATCCAGCGCATCGACTTTTATCTTTTCCTCACCCCGAACCGACAACACAATGATGGGCAGTGCAGACTTAGCTCTTATCCTCCGGCACAGTTCCAACCCGCCCATATTAGGCATTGAAAGATCAGTTATGACCAAGTCTGGGGTCCAGTCCCGCATAATTTCGAGAGCTTCATCGCCATCGCCAGCAGTTCGCACGCCGTAGCCATAACTCGAGAGAGCGGTCCGGAGCACACGGGTAATTTGCGACTCGTCATCCACGACGAGAATGTTGCGTTGCGCAGAACCGGCGGCAGTAGTCATTTCGACACTTGGGTCACGATATGCACGTCCACTGCCGGAGCATCGCGAAGGAACTCGTGAATAGCCGAAAGGTAAAGAAACCTTCGCCATCCAGTCAGAGCCGAACGCCCGAAAATAACCTGCGTAATATGTTTCTCAAGCACGATCTTGGCGACTTCCGGCGCGACCTTCTTTCCTTTTACTTTTACGATTTGAGCTCCGAGGTTTTCTGCGAATCGCAGGTTTTCCTCGAGCGTCCGCCGATTCGGAAATTCGTCGTCCCTGCCCGTATCAACATAAAGCACAAAGAACTCCGCCCCTATACTCTCAGCCATTCTCCCCGCGCGCGCTATCAGATATTGCGCCGCTGGATTCGAACTGATGCAAACTCCGATCTTTTCGTTGATTGGCGTGCGCTCCTTGATATGCTCCTTCTCCAGATACGTCTCGAGGCTACGATCCACGACGCTGCCGACCTGGCGTAGAGCCAGTTCACGAAGGGCGATGAGATTACCTGGACGAAAAAAGTTCGAGAGCGCGCGATCGCTTCGTTCCAGAGGATAAATGTCACCGCGCTTCATTCGAGCCTGGAGCGCTTCTGGAGTCAGATCGGCGAGAACAATTTCGTCCACCCGCTGCAAGACCCAGTCCGGAACGGTTTCCCGCACCACAACGCCGGTAATTCGCCCGACAATGGGAGTCATGCTCTCAATATGCTGAACGTTCATTGTCGAGATCACATCGATCTCCGCGTTCAAGAGGTCCATCACATCTTCATAACGCTTCCGATGCTTGCTGCCTTCGATATTGGTATGGGCAAGTTCATCTACTAAAACGACCTCGGGATGAAGCTGCAAGATCGCATCGGCATCCATTTCGTCAAAATTGATGCCCTTGTACGGGATTTTCTTTCGCGGCACCGTCGGCAAACGCGCGGCGAGTTCCTCGATCGCGGTGCGACCGTGACTCTCCACCAGTCCGATGACAACATTCTCGCCACGGCTGTGCCGCCGAATCCCCTCGCTCAGCATGTTGTAGGTCTTGCCAACACCAGGAGCGTAACCGAGGAACAGCTTAAAAAGTCCTCGCTTCTTGGTCGGAGCGGTCTCTTCCAGCCATTGTTCAGGTGTCTTGTGCATACCGCGCTTATTGTTCAACAAGCGCCAGGAAATGTCGAATAGGCTACAATTCCGAGCTGTGAACAAGCTTCCGCAAACCCAAAGCTTTAGGTTCCTGATGTCAGGTGTACTGGTGGCTGCACTGACTTCGCTTTGCCGGCTCTCGCACGCCAATGCCAGTACCTCTGGATTTGCATTTCTGCTAGCCGTATTGGTAGTTTCTGCCATCTGGGGATTGCGTTGCGCAATCTTTCTTTCCGTCCTTGCAACGCTTGCTTACAACTTCTTCTTCCTCCCGCCCCTGGGAACCTTCACAATAGCGGAACCACAGAATTGGATCGCGCTCTTCGCGTTTCTATTCACTTCCGTAATTGCCAGCGAGCTTTCCGAACGCGCCCGCCGAGAGACCGTGAACGCAACCCGTCAAAGACGGGAGATGGAGCAGCTATACGCTTTCAGTCAGGATATGCTGACCGCCGACAACGTGCTTGCGCTCCTCAACAAGATTCCCTTGAGTGTGGTAGATATCTTCGGCACAACCCGCGCGGGAATGATCTCCATACACAGCAAGAAAATTTATTACTCCGACTTGCGTGCCCAAGATCTTATTTCTGCCGAAGACCTGCAAAGAGTCAGCAGCGGCGGAATACCAGTCACGGATGACGCGAAACACCTCCGCATCCGACCTCTGCGCACCGGCGTGCGCTCCGTCGGGGCCCTTGCGATCATCGACGGAAACCTTTCATCGCAAATGATGGAGACACTGTGTAGCCTGATTGCCATCTGTGTTGAACGCGCTGGAGCAGTGGAAATGCTCGCACATTCCGAAGCCGGACGAGAAAGCGAACGCCTTCGTTCCATCCTCCTGGATTCCGTGACTCACGCTTTTCGCACCCCCCTGACGGCTATCAAAGCTTCTGCACAGTCATTGCTCGGCGACTCAAAGCTGAATGAGGACTCAAGGAAGGAACTGCTGACGATCATCAATGAAGAAAGCGACAGGCTGGACCGTCTGGTTGGAGAAGCGTCGCAAATGGCCCAACTTGACGCTCACGCGGTTGAACTTGATTTGCAGCCCCACCCGATCATTGAGGCAATCGACGCTGCGCTCGACACGAATCAAAAAGCGCTCGCACAACACCCGGTAAACATAAACCTGAGCGATTCATTGCCTCTAGTAAGGATGGATCTGCGCAGTACCGAGGAGATACTTTCTCATCTGATTGATAACGCATGTAAGTATTCCCCCCCTGATACCCCCATCACAATTACTGCGGAGGTGCAGCAGGGGATGATGGTCATCAGCGTGGCGGATCAAGGTCCGGGAATCGACAACATCGACCAGAACATGATCTTCGACAAATTTTATCGTGGACGAGGCAAGCGCCAGACCGTGCAGGGGACAGGCATGGGGTTGGCAATTGCCAAAGCCATGGTGGAAGCACACGGCGGGACCATTTCGCTGACCACTCAAATCGGCCGAGGTTCGGTTTTCTCCTTCACATTACCGCTTGCATAACGAGACAGTACATTGTCGAGTTCATCCAACGAACGGAGCACCATCACGGTTCTCATGTTATTAGTTTTTTCAATTAGGTATTGACATGGAATCCCAAATGGCTGAGCATCTTAGAATCCGACCGACCGTTCGTCAGTCACTCCGACCGGTCGGTTTTTTATAGAAAAAGGAGCCTCCTTGGCCACTATCTTTTACGCCCCAGACGCCAATCCCGACGCACTCAAAAGCAAAACCATCGCTGTATTCGGATACGGCAGTCAGGGTCATGCCCAGGCGCTCAACCTGCGTGAGAGCGGATTCAGCGTCATCATTGGTCTGGACCCGGAACGCGGAACCGCTAAACGAGCCCGTGAAGATGGTTTCGAGGTACTTCCCCCCGCAGAAGCAGCGAAGCGCGCAGATTATCTCCAGATCCTGACGCCCGACGAGACCCAAGGCGACTTTTACGAAACCTTCATTCGCCCTAACCTCACCAAGGGTAAAGTCCTCGGCTTCTCGCACGGTTTCTCAATCAGATTTAAGACTATTCAGCCGCCGCCCGATGTGGATGTGGTGATGATCGCCCCCAAGAGCCCCGGCCACTTGGTTCGTCGTCAGTACACGGAAGGCCGTGGCGTCCCCGCGCTGATCGCAGTTTATCAGGACGCCAGCGGGAAAGCCCATGAACTTGCGCTGGCCTATGCCGATGGTATCGGCAGCACACGCGCCGGAGTTCTGCAGACCACCTTCAATGAAGAGACCGAGAGCGATCTCTTCGGCGAGCAGGCTGTTCTCTGCGGCGGACTCACGTCATTAATAAAGAAGGGTTTTGAAACCCTGGTTGAGGCTGGCTATCAGCCTGAGATCGCCTACTTCGAATGTCTCCATGAGATCAAGCTGATCGTGGATTTGATCTACGAAGGCGGACTCGGCCGGATGCGCTACTCCATCTCAAATACCGCTGAGTATGGCGACCTGACCCGCGGCGAAGCCGTGGTCGGCGATGCGACTCGCCAAGCGATGAAGAAAGTGCTGGCGGATATTCAGAGTGGCGAGTTTGCCCGCGAATTTGTCGCCGAATACCGCAGCGGCAACAAAAAGTTTGCAGCCATGCGCGAAGCGGAAAAGAAACACCCGATCGAAGAGGTTGGCGCGAAGCTGCGTGGCATGATGGATTGGCTGCCTGACGCCACCAAGAGCACTGCCAAGAAAGGCAAATGCTAAGTTAATGCCTAAGGGTTCTGATATTGTTCTGAGCTGTTTGCGCGCCGAGGGAGTCGAAGTCGTATTCGGCTACCCCGGCGGCGCCGTTATCCCGCTTTACGATGCTTTGAAAGACAGCGGGATTCGCCATGTCCTTTCTCGTCACGAGCAGGGTGCGGTGTTTGCTGCCGAAGGCTATTCTCGCGTTACCGGTAAGGTAGGCGTAGCGTTCGCCACGAGCGGCCCCGGCGCGACGAATCTGATCACCGGTATTGCCAATGCGAAATTGGATTCCGTTCCATTGGTCTGCATCACCGGTCAGGTTCGTAACACGCTCATCGGCTCGGACGCATTTCAGGAGGTCGATGTCCTCGGGATTACGCTCTCGCTCACGAAGTGGAGCCGTTTGGTGCGAAACGTCGAAGAGATTCCTGCGGTCATTGCCGAGGGATTCTACTGGGCGCGCAGTGGCCGGCCGGGTCCGGTCGTGATCGATATCCCCGGAGACATCTTCCGTACCCAATCAGAATTCTCAGGTCCAGTAAAATTCACCCCAAAACGTGCTAGTTCCTGTTGCGCCAAGGACTCCGGCTTGTTTCTACGCCTGGTTGATCTGTTGAATAATGCCAACAAGCCCGTCGCGCTTATCGGCGGGGGTGCAAAGGCTTCAGGCGCAATCGCTCCTCTTCGCAGCCTGTTGGACACGCTACAGGTGCCCACCTGTGCGACCATTCATGGTCTCGGTGCTGTTGATTTCGCCAAGGACTACTATCTTGGGATGGTCGGCATGCACGGTACGCGCCAAGCGAATCTTGCAACTCACGATACAGATCTTCTCCTGGTTTTCGGTGCACGTCTCGATGATCGCGTTACGGGAGAACCCTCGCGTTTTGCTCCGGACGCGAAGATTGTGCATTTTGATATCGACCCTGCGCAGTTGGATCGAGTGCGGGGCTGCGAGCTCGCCGTGCTCGGCGACCTGGCCAATACCATACCGGCCTTCCATCTCGCATTAGAGAGTGCGAAGCTTCCTGAATGGTCTGAATGGCTCTCTTTGGTGACACATGCAGATCGAGCCACTCCGGACAGCGGAAACTCAGAGCCGACGGTCAAATTCCTCGACGAACTTTACAAACGGCTCCCCGAAAACAGCATTGTTGTAACCGATGTAGGACAGCAGCAGATGTGGGCCGCCCAGCGCTATCGCTCGGCAAATCCGCGAGGCTTTGTCACATCTGGAGGCCTTGGTTCCATGGGGTTCGGGCTTCCCTCTGCTGTCGGGGCACAAATCGCGAAGCCTGATTCTACCGTGCTCTGTATTTCCGGCGACGGTGGATTCCAGATGAACATTCAGGAACTGGCCACCATCCGAAGACTCAATCTGCCAGTTAAGCTGGTCATCATTGATAACAAGTATCTCGGAATGGTGCGGCAGTGGCAGCAGCTCTTCTACAACCGCAACTACGCGGAGACCGATCTGAGCGACAATCCTGATTTCGTTGAAGTGGCAAAGGCGTACCGCATTCCCGCACAACGTATCGGCTTGGATGCGATAGCTGGAAGCTCGATTTCACGAGAGACAGCCGATCTATTCACCAACTTTCTGCAATCGAGTGAACCGGAGCTTTTGGTCTTCGATTGTCATCCGGAGGCCAACGTCTTTCCCATGGTACCGGCTGGGGCCTCGCTCTCCGAAATGCTGACGGAAGATCAGTAGAATTGGAACAGAAGAGATGAAAACGTATCACGTTCGCTATCGCAATACGCAAGGCACCCTCATCCGAATTCTTACAGCAGTGCAACGCCGTACCATTGATTTGCCTTTCGTTCACGCCGAACAGGACGGTGAACAGCACGTGGTGACGCTCGCACTAGAGATGAATGCCAAGCAGACCGAGCAGGTGTGCCGCGATTGGCGCGCGATCGTAGATGTGGAAGAGGTTTCCATCAGCGATGGAATAGTGAACGCCTGCAACGCGAGCGATGTCGCCACGAATTTCGTGCGGCGGGCCTCCGCACAAGCCGGTGCGAAGGCGTAATTTTTTTCGCCGTTCTCTGTGCCGCGCATCCTAACGAAGCGCGGCGTTTTATTAGAGCGACAATAGTTCTGAAACCTTGAAGCCGCAGTATTCAGGACGCGAGCATTCTTCACTGGCAAGAGTTTTTGTACGATAATGCTAGACAATTTCTAGCCAAAGGGAAACAGCATTCATGACAGTCATCAAGCAGGAAGACTTAATCCAGAGTGTTGCAGATGCCTTGCAATTTATTTCTTATTACCATCCAGTCGATTTCGTCCGTAGCCTCACAGCCGCTTACGAGCGCGAGCAGGCCCCTGCAGCCAAAGACGCGATTGCGCAGTTGTTGATCAACTCGCGTATGTGCGCCGAGGGGCACCGACCCATCTGCCAGGATACAGGGATCGTAACCGTATTTCTGAAGGTAGGGATGAATGTCCAGTTCAGCGGCACGTTAAGTCTGGACGAAATGATTAACGAGGGCGTGCGTCGCGCTTACAACTTGCCGGAAAACAAGCTGCGTCTCTCAGTGCTAGCCGATCCTGCAGGCAAGCGCCAGAATACTCGTGACAACACGCCAGCCGTGATCAGCGTCTCCATCGTCCCCGGGGATAAGCTCGATGTGACCGTTGCCGCCAAGGGCGGTGGCTCGGAAGCCAAGACAAAGTTCGCGATGCTCAATCCCTCCGACTCCATCGCAGAGTGGGTGCTAAAGACAGTGCCCACCATGGGCGGGGGCTGGTGTCCTCCCGGGATCATTGGCATTGGAATTGGCGGCACCGCTGAAAAGGCGATGTTGCTTGCCAAAGAATCCCTCATGGAGCCCATCGATATTCAGGATCTGAAGGCTCGTGGCGCCAAGACCCGCGCCGAGGAGCTTCGCCTTGAACTCTATGACAAGATCAATGCACTGGGCATCGGAGCGCAGGGTCTGGGCGGACTTACCACCGTGCTCGACGTGAAGGTGAAGGACTACCCCACGCACGCGGCCAATTTGCCGGTGGCGATGATCCCCAACTGCGCAGCCACTCGCCATGCGCACTTCACGCTGGACGGCTCTGGCCCGGTCGCATTAAAACCACCTTCGATTAAGGAATGGCCTGAACTCACTTACAGCCCCGCCAACGCGCGCCGTGTCAATCTCGATACTGTGAAGCGCGAAGATGTGTTGTCCTGGAAGCCCGGCGAAGTGCTCCTGCTGAACGGAAAACTGCTGACCGGACGTGACGCCGCACACAAGCGCATGATCGAGATGCTCAACAAAGGCGAGAAGCTTCCGGTGGATTTCAACAATCGCTTTATCTACTACGTCGGACCTGTGGACCCCGTCCGCGACGAAGCGGTTGGACCTGCCGGCCCCACCACCTCGATGCGCATGGATAAGTTCACCCGCCAGATGCTTGAGCAGACCGGATTGCTGGGCATGGTTGGCAAAGCAGAACGCGGTGCTGCTGCCATCGAGGCGATCAAGGACAATAAGGCCGTGTACCTGATGGCGGTCGGCGGCGCTGCATACCTGGTCGCCAAGGCGATCAAGAAATCGAAGACGCTGGCCTTCGCCGATCTCGGCATGGAAGCGATCTACGAGTTCGAGGTCGAGGATATGCCCGTGACCGTCGCCGTTGACTGCAACGGAACCGCCGTGCACGAAACGGGACCACGGGAGTGGAAGGGACGCATCGCAAAGATGAACTGCGTCGGCTAACTCGCCGCCGTTGCTGTTATGCCTGAAAGGCGGCCACACCTGAAGATAAAGGGAGGGACTCAAAAAGGTCCCTCCCTTTTGTCATGGCCGTCGAAACAATCATCGGCCGGGTATTACTTTCTGCCAACGGGGCAAACTGCCTCTCCTTCTTGGCGTGAACCCGCTGCCCGCCCCCCGGACTGACCTTCCGCGATGCCGGTCGGCAACATAGCGGCAGCAAAGCGAATCGCCACCAGCGCGAAGACAACACTGATAAGCGTTCCGATGGCAACGAGCATCGGGGTGGCATGCTCCAGATGGATGGCAACGATCATTGGCATACCGGCGCCGCCATTGATTCCAATCATCGTAAGGGGAAAGAGAACGAACAATGCCAGCAGGCCTGAGCTGCTGTGTACGCGCTGGCGAAGGTTCGCCGCAGCAACACTGAAGCAGATCGTCTGTGCTGCCTCGAGAATAGCGATAATGATCGGGTAATTGAAAATACGAAAGACGTGCGGCCCCCAGTAGCAGTACGTACCGAAGTTGATGCCGAGCATCTCGAAAACACAGGACATGAACAGTTCCGCGCCTGCCCAGGCAAACAGCTTGCTGCGGGTCATTGTCCCCTTGTAAATCTGGTTACAAATACATAGGGCAGGAAAAGCATAGAGTACGGCATAGCCGCTATGGGCCCAGATCGGCTGCGGAATACCGAAGGCTGTGAAGAGACTCACCATGCCGGGCGCGTAAAACCAAAGCATCATGCAAACGTCATAGATCGGTTCGCCAAATGCAGCCACCATCGAGGCTAGAACTATTAGAACGTAAAACGGAGTTCGTTGCCTGGCCCCCAGGCGCGCAGCTGCCAGCAATAGAACAACCGTCAGACCATAGCTGACGTAGTTCATGATGTCCTGCATGACCAGATTGAGAGGATGGCTATAGGGTGCTTCTAGTTTGGTGGATTGTGCTGTGGCCACTTGCAGCATGCAGAGTAGCGCAAAAACCAGCATCACGACGCTTCTTTTAGCCAGTTTCATAAATTGCTCTCCTTCCCGGGAATGTGGCATAGTGCAGGTCAAGTTTGTCCAGCTTACCTGGTCCAGTGTTACCGGTTCATTGGGATATCGAAGATCCGGCGCCCCTGAAAGCTGAGTTGGAGCGGATCGGCACACCTTTTGCGTGACCCTACTACTGTAAAGGAGAAATTGAGAATGAGACCGATACAAGTATTCGAAAGTGCCCCTTACTGCAGTGCCGACGCCAGCGGTATCGGTGCAGACGAGACTTTGGTCAACTTTGCGGAGGACGTGGATTGGTGTAAAAAGTATGGCGCGAAGATCGAGCGCTTCAATCTAGCGCAGCACCCAATGGCTTTCGCCCAGAACCCTTTAGTCAAGGCATTTCTGGAGCGCTCCGGACAGGAAGGGTTGCCGCTGTTTCTCGTGGATGGCAAAGAGTATCTGGCCGGGCGCTACCCCAATCGGTGCCAACTGGCCAGCTGGGCACAAGTTGCAAAATTCGCAGTACGTCCTAAATGACCAGGTTGAGAGGGTGGCTGTGGCAAACTCCAATGTACTAGATCGTGCTATAGCCACCCGCAGCAAACAGACCAGCCCCGCATGCCGGCTATATCCAACCAACAAGATCGCTGGCTAATGACCTCCCCGCGCACCGCTCTTTTCCTCGGCGGATTTTCCTGTTGCGTTGGTTTGCTCGCTCCCGGTTCCTTCCTCAGGAGTTCTGCCAAGGTACTCCACAATGACCGAGATTCGGCGGTTGGAAGCTTCATCCGGACTCTGGTTCACGCGTGGCCGTCGATCTGCATATCCCCGAACTTCTGAAAGCTGTTTCTCCTGCAGTCCGTAACTCTGCATGATTGTGCGTGCTGCATTGGCGCGGGCAACGGAAAGCTCCCAGTTGCTGTATCCAGTCAATCCGCCCGAGTACGGCTTCGAATCTGTGTGCCCTTCAATCGAAATATGATTCGGGAGTTTTCCCAACTCCTGCGCCAATGCAATCAGTAACAACTTTCCACTGGCGCTGGGGAGCGCGCTGCCGGATTCAAAGAACGTTCCCTCTTCGTCTTCCATCAGCTCGATGCGCAGACCTTCGGAAGTAATTGTCATCTCGACGTTTTTCTTCAGCTTCTCGAAATCCGGCAACGACATGATTGGCCTTGCGAGCGCATCCTTAATCTTCGCCATATCATCTTTTCGAAGAGAGATGCTTTGACCGGAGCCCTGCATCGAACTTCCCACTTTTTTTGACGTACCCGAGGGGTCCTTAAAATACCCGCCTACGGCTTCCTGTACCTGCTTGCTGGAACTCAGCAGCCAGAGCACGATGAACAACGCCATCAGGGCTGTTACAAAGTCGGCATACGCCACCTTCCACGCGCCGCCGTGGTGTCCTCCATGACCGGACACTTTCTTGATGATAATCGGGGAGCCTGGCACCCTATGCTCCTCCCGCAGCCGCTTGCACCTCGGCCTTGCAAGACTTTTCCATTTCATTGAAATTCGGACGTAAGTTTACGGGAATGGCTCGTCTTCCGAATTCCAAGGCCTGAATGGGGGCGGCGCCTTTTATGAACGAAATCAGCACGACTCTGAGTACGTATACATAGGCATGTTCGTCTTCTGCCACTTTCGCCATGTTCGCCGCCAGCGGCCCCAGCAACCCGTAGCAAAGCAAAATGCCAAGAAACGTTCCCACCAGAGCCGCAGCCACTTTGTGACCGATTTCCTCCGGGGGGCCGCCCAGCGCGCCCATTGTGACCACGATGCCGAGCACCGCTGCGACAATACCGAGCCCCGGCAGCGCATCGGCTACAGTGGTCAGTGCCGCTACAGGCGCATTTGATCCTCTGTGAGACACTTCCATATCGAGATCCATCATCTGGTCGATATCAAATGGGTCGATTCCGCCCGTAACCGCCATTCGCAACGTGTCGCAGACAAAGTCCCGCGTGTGATGGTCCTTGATAATTTTCGGGTATTTCGAAAATACTGCACTCTGCTCCGGCTGTTCGATGTCGGATTCGATCGCCAGCAAGCCGTCTTTCCTTGCCTTGTTCAGAATCTCGTAACACATCTTCAGCGTTTCCAGATAAAACTCTTTGCTAAAACGGGATCCCTTAAAAGCCCCTGTTACTCCGCCAACGATCTTCTTCACGACATGCAACGGATTGGCAATCAGCAATGTACCGGCCGCAGCCCCTCCAATGATGATCAGTTCCGCCGGTTGAAGCAGCACTTTCAGGTTGCCGTGCTCCATCAAGTAGCCGCCGATTATCGATCCAAACACCACAACAATGCCAATGATGATGAACATCGTTTCACTCTTTCCGATCCGTGGCGTTGTTCTTCAGGTCCTGCTCCAGTCTCTCTATCTGTGCCGCTACTGCTTGAGTTACGTCTACCTGGCGCGCAGCGGCATGTATCCCAATTTCTATGCGGTCTCCCCACCAGTTCACCGCGCAGGACGATTCAACAACGGCGAGTGTTGAGTTCAGCTTTTTAATTGTTTCGGGCTTGCAGTCTGGGACAATCGCAATTAATCTCCAGTCGCTCCAACATCCCACGAAACTCATTGAAGGCAGCAGACCCGCAACGGTCTTGGCGAGTACGCGAATCGCATGGCGAAGCAGCGCTGTTCCGCCATGCTGTTGGATCGCCTGCTGCTCCGACATTTCAATCAGAATCAAAGCCGCAGATGACGCCGACCGAGAACGAAGCTGAACCTGTAGCCGTTCCCTGCTCTCCTCAAAGGAAGGCAGTCCGGCAGGCACCTCGAAGCCACGATCCGAATGTCCAGCCCATGCCGCACATTCCTGTTTTCCGTGCGAGAGATCGAAAATCTCTCCGACTCCCCTCATCTCCCCCGTTGAATCGCGCAATGGAAATGCGGAGACGTGAATGGGGACGCGATGGCCTTGCTTGTGGCGAATGAGCGGGTCTTCTTCTGCCGGAGTTCCCGCCCTCAGCACGTCCTCTACGGAACACTGCGCTGTGGTGTTTGACTGCACGCCCTCGCAGTCAAACACCAGGTCTCCTCGGTAAGTACGGCCCAGAACCTCCGGCCCCGTGTACCCTGAAATCCGCTCGGCTGCTCTGTTCCAATAGATGATCTTGCCCTGCAAATCAACCAGGCAGACACCATAGGGCATGGCGTCACTCAAACTCCGAAATAGGTGGGCGTCGACCTGAGGCATCTTCACTGCTCCTGGTCGCTCTATCGGCACTGCAGCCCAGTCACTTGAGGAAGAGTATTCAGATCGAGAATGTAGCCAAAAATAACAACCCCCACCAGGGATGGTGAGGGTTATCAGCTACTTTTAGCCTGCGAGTGTTAATGAGCAACTGCCTGGAACAAGTCGCTCTTCAAGAGCGCCTGAAACTTGCTGTCATCGGCTTTGAACTTTACGAGCAACCGGCCACCATCGGAGTCCACGGCCATATTGTCCATAGCGCTTTTCTCAACTGCGGTTCCCGCGGCCTTCTTGTACAGAATGCCCGCCTTCATCAGGGCTGAAAGTGTGCCGGCCGTAAATGAGTCCGCAGTCCGGACGTTCAATCCAAAGTCCACGCCACGCTGCATGTCTAGAGTGTAGAGGGACCCCAGTAATCGTTTCCTAACCGTGTCGAAATCCGCCAGTGCCGCAGCTTCACCCAGTGCCGAGCGCATCATATTCTGTGTACCTGCCTGGTCCAGCACACTCCAGACCGGTCCGGATTCGGCTTCCACGATCATTTGAATAATCTCCGGCGTCGACGCAACACCTCGCGTAACACCGTCGCGTACGTCAAGACCGTCCTTCACCGAACTCGGCTCACCGAATAACATTGTGTTCTCATCCAGAAACGTCATTAGGAAACCGCTGCCAGTGGACCACATCTCAGCATCGCGGTACTTCTCGCTCTTCTGCTTCTTTAGCCTGAATCGAGCCAGGACTTTCTTGGTTTCGAACTGCCCGTTGGCAACTCCGAAGCTGCGCAGCATTCCTTTTTCCGTGCGATAGGAAACAAACGTCAGTTGCTCCACATCCAGGTCTGGATTAACTCCCATACCACGCAGTGAAGTTTCAAACGTTTTCAGATTCTCTGGCAGCACGCGATTCTTGAGAGCTATACCACTCCCTGAGTTGCGCAACGCGCGATAGTCCACCGAGATAATCTGCTGAATTTGTGCGGGAAGCACCGTTCGCGTGTTCGTCCCCAGCGGAGCCGCTAACACACTCGTGCACAGAGCACATAGCAATAACACTGCTATTGAGAAATGTTTCATTTTACGATTCTACCCCTTGTACCTGATCCCTTTGAAGGTCGCAGTTTGCAGCGAAGATTAACTCGTCATATTCCGAATTTCAGAGACTCTAGCCCGAGTATCCGCGATAAATTCGGCCTCTGTCTCAGTGCTGAGTGCTTCCAGGTTAATTTCGACGTTTGCCAGCGCCCCTTCCATCGATGCCTTGGCTAAGGCGGCAGCCACGGTCAGATCGCTAGCCATCTTGGGATTTGTTTTTCGGCGCAATTTCGTTATCAGCACGCTCACCTCGGCAGCGCACTCCGCCACGCGCAAAGGAACCGCAGATGCTCCCCGCAGCGCTTTCGCCACGCTTTCACCAGCTGCAGATGGTTCCGACGGAGCGACCTTGCGAGCCTTGCAGGCCCGTATCACTGCCTCATAAGATGCTGCATCCGCGTCAATGGCAGCCAGCAATTCTTCTCGAAGTTTTCCAAGCCTCGCTAAAGCCCCGGTCAAATCACTTTCGAATTCGCCGAATCCCTTCTTCCCGCGGGAGCTCCCTGCAACCATTGCCACCAGTCCAGCAGCCATTGCTCCTGCGGCCGCCGAGGCACTGCCGCCTCCCGGAACGGCCGTTGGCGCCGAAAGTTGTGCGACGAACGGCTCCACCCCCGCGCGCAATCCTCCGGTGGCAGTTTTGCCGCCAATTACTGCCGCCAACCGATTTTCCAGAATCATTGATGAGTCGAAGTTTTCAACTTGCAGGAACCATTCCGCGGCGCTTTCCAGTGCCCGTTTCGGCACCAGTCCAACAATTTCACTGGACTGCACCGGTACACCGTAGCGCTCGGCCTCCCGCTTCACAAATTCAAAAACTCGCGCAATCGGCGTCAGGTCCGTGTCCGTAAGATTCATTGAAACCTGGGCCTGCCCGCGTACCTCCAGACCAATTGCCTTCACCGCGCGAAATCCGCCACTGGAGTAACGCACAGCTTTCGCGATTTTCTTGGCAATCTCCACATCCTTTGTTTGCAAGTAGATGTTGTAGGCCACCAGAAACTTACGCGCTCCAATAACCACCGCTCCCGCCGTAGGATGGCAACAGGGATCACCAACATCGGGACGCCTGGAATCCAGTGTTCTGATCTCCTCCCGAATGACCTCGAACTGCCCGCGGCGAATACTCTCCAGATTCACCCGCTCCGGCGTCGTTGCGGCGGCTTCGTAAAAATACACTGGAATCTTGTAGTTCTGCCAAACCTGCTTCCCCAGGTCGCGAGCCATCTGCACACAGTCGTCCAGCGTCACGCCCTCTATGGGAATGAACGGCACAACGTCGGTGGCACCCAAACGCGGGTGCGCTCCCCGATGCACGTTCAGGTCAATCAACTCTGTTGCCTTGCCAATTCCGGCCAGTACAGCGGACAGCAGCGGTTCGCGCTCGCCTACTAAGGTCACTACCGAGCGGTTGTGGTCGGCGTCCTTTTCGCAATCCAGCAAATAGACGCCCGGGCGCTTCATCGCATCCAGAATGGCATCGATCCTGGTCTGGTCACGTCCTTCGGAAAAATTCGGCACACATTCGACTAGCGCTGCCATCCTGAACCTCCCTGCGACCAACTGCTCTAACCCTTAACACTGCCCTATTTTTTCCACCAGTTGTAACCAATTGAAAATTGGAGACTCTCGTTCACCCCAGGGTTATGATTCCCCATTGACGCATTTGAAATATGTATTGCCCGGACATCCCAGTTCAACGAGCGGCCCGGCTTTATGAAATAGTTCACGCCAACGCCACCGCCGGTGGTGAAATTAGTCGAGGAAGTATCCCCCGGAGGAACGTCTTCGGCTGTCCAGAGCACTCCGGCCTGTGCCAGAAAATATGGAATCAGTTTTCGCCCACGGGTAAAGTTCCACTTGAGCACCACGGGATTCAGGCCAAACCCATATACGTTCTTGCCTTTGTTCCAAAAACCGTAATCGACGGGCGTGACCTCCACATCCCATTCAAATGTGCCGCGCAAAAAGCCCGGACCGAGTTCGCCAGTCATTACTCGTCCCCCGCGCATTCCCGCACGTATAAACTGCACATCGGAATTATCGTTGAGGCCTGTGCCACCGCTGACCAGCGCGCCAAGAACCCAGTGTTCACGCCGGATCGCAGCAGCATTATCCTCAGTCTGGGCAAAACTCGCAATAGAAGCAACAAGCAGCAGTGCAAGTGCAAAAAATCGAGATGGTTTCATAATTAAACGGATCACCTTAGCAATAACGTAACAGGGGGTGAACCCATCTTCCAAGTCAAAATAAGAAAGGCCGCTCGTTTTGAGTGGCCCTTCTTGAAAGCACTTCAGCTTCAGCTAACCTGCGACTTCTTCTAGGTCCTTCTGGTCTATGTCGGCATTCGAGTAAACGTTCTGTACGTCATCGTAATCTTCGAAGGCATCGATCATCTTGACCATCGTGCGAGCCTGTTGCCCTTCCAGCTTGATATAGTTCGCCGGAATCATTCCGAGTTCACTGTGCTCCGGGGTAACGCCAGAGGCCTTCACCGCTTCCAGCACGGCCTCGTAGGCGGATGGCTCGGTCAGAATCTCCCAGCTATCGTCCTCGTCCCTGAGATCCTCGGCACCGTGTTCGAGCACGATATTCATCAGGTCATCTTCCTTGGCGTCAGACTTCGCCACCAGAATCGATCCCTTTTTGCTGAACAGGTGCGCCACTGAGCCCGAAGAACCCATGTTGCCGCCATTTTTGCCGAAGATGTGACGAATATCGCTGACCGTGCGATTCCGGTTGTCGGTCGAAGTCTCGATCAAAACCGCAACGCCACCCGGTCCGTAACCCTCGAAGGTGATCTCTTCGTAGGTCACGCCCGGCAGCTCGCCGGTGCCGCGCTGGATCGCGCGCTTGATATTGTCCTGCGGCATATTCTCGGCCTTTGCCGCAGCGATAGCAGTGCGCAATCTAGGATTCTTTTCCGGATCGCCGCCACCCTTGGCAGCCATCGTGATTTCCTTGATCAGGCGGGTAAAAATCTTGCCGCGCTTTGCATCCAGCGCGCCCTTCTTGTGCTTAATTGTTGCCCATTTTGAGTGGCCAGACATGCCAACCTCGTAGATAGTTTGATTACTGGAAAAAAGTTCCTCGGTCTTGCCCTATCCAGCCAACCGGGCATACCTCTACCGGCGTAACGCGCGGTAACGATTGAGTATAACACGCCACACCGACTCCATCGAAAGCGCAATCGAGCAGGATTCTTTGGCGCCAACTTCACCCTAAGTCGTCGTCAAAGTGTGCTCCGTTGGAGCCTCACGCAAGCGAGCCGCCGCATCCTCCGGCATAACCGCCGAGCGGTAAGCCTCCTTGAATGAATACGATTTCTGACGTTCCTGCAAAATCGGGAGGATCTCGATGTGCCAATGGTAATCGTCGTCGATGGTGCGCCAGTAATTCAGTACTTTCGATTGATGCTGCGTATTCGGAGCAGTATGCAACACCATATGGAAACTGTCCGTAACCGAGCGAATCCGGTTCAGCATACGGCGCATCAGAGAAGCGCAATCATAAAGCGCCCCCGGCCGCGAATTTGCGGTGCGTTCAAAGTGTGCCGAATGAGTTGCCGGGATAATCCAAGTCTCGTACGGCGCACGCGAGGCAAATGGGCAACATGCTACATAGTCCCCGCGAATCTCCACAATGCGCTCGCGCTCATGCAGTTCCTGCGTCAGGATGTCGCAAAAGACGCAGCGCTCTTTTTGCGCGTAGTGCTCTCGCGCTGCCCGCAGTTCGTAGAGTACCCGTCGCGGTACAAACGTAGTCGCCACAATCTGCGACGTCGGATGATCAAATTCCTGCCCGCTCAGCGAGCCAAAATCCTTGAAAATAACCACATACTTGAAACGATGGTCGTGCTTCAAATCCTCCAAGCGGCGCGCACACAGGCACAAAAACTGCTCAATTTCTGCATCCGAAGCTGTCCAGAGCTGCCGGTCGTGGCGTGAGTTCTCCACCAGAACCTCGTGCGCGCCCACCGGGCGCATCACGTCGTAATGCCCGAGGCCGCGCCGTCCTGGGTCGCCCTCAACGTGATACAACGGTTGCGGATGCACTACGGCCCGCGCCGACCAGGGGCCATAATCAACCGACGCCATCGAGGTAATCACCTGCGGCTGATGCGGCGACTCCGGGCAGAACGGACACACCTGCAGCAAATTTCGGCCCTGTGAGGGTTGATCGCCAGTAACCACCCAAGAACGCGTGATTGGATCCTTCCGAAGTTCCATTGCGATAGCAAACCACCAACAAGTCTCTGAGTCAAATGCAAACGTTCCCGAAAGGCTCCAACTTCTCTGGGCTACGCTTAAATCGCACCAAAAAGGCACCAGGGCTTGACCTCATACTGAGATGCGGTAATCGGGCAGGATGCGCCCTGCCTCCTTGTGCATTCCCCTCTCCTGCTCAGCCCAGCCCAGCTCTGCTATACTCGCCTTTCGACTCCCCATTTTTCCCATGAGTGAAGCCTCAACACCGCTTATGCGGCAGCACGCCGCCATTAAGAAAGAGCACCCCACCGCCCTGCTATTCTTCCGTGTAGGTGATTTCTACGAGCTATTTCTGGATGATGCCGTTACCGCCGCCCGCGAACTCCAGATCACGCTCACCTCGCGCCAAAAAGTTGATGGCATTGCCCTCCCGATGTGCGGGGTTCCTTATCACGCAGCCGAGGGATACGTAGCAAAACTCGTCCGCAAAGGCTATAAGGTCGCCATCTGCGACCAGGTTGAAGACCCCAGGCTCACCAAGAAGCTTGTACGCCGTGAGGTCACGCGAGTCGTGACGCCCGGCACCGCCGCCGACTCGCACCTTGGCTCAGAGGAAAATAACTTTCTTTGCGCCATTGCAAACCACACCAATGGCACTGGTTCCAGACTGGGTTTTGCTATGCTCGATCTCTCGACAGGAGAGTTTCGCGCTGCTGAGTTCAGCGGTCCCGATGCCGACCGCCGCGTCGCGGACGAATTGCAGACTTTGCGTCCCCGCGAACTTCTCTTCGCGGAATCACTCCCGCTGTTCCGTCCTGAGCCTAGCCTGACCTCCGCCCAGGCGCCGGCCTCGGCTGCCGCTCCGCGCATGGCTTCCACCGAACTCGTGCCCTTCGCGCGCTGGAGCGAGACACCCCTCGATGACTGGATCTTTGCCCCCGACTACGCAATTCCAGTGGTCGAAAATCACTTTGGTGTGCTCTCGCTGGAAGGATTTGGACTAGCCAATCACAATTCCGCGGCGTGCGCCGCCGGGGCCATTCTCCACTATGTCCGCCAAACCCAGCGCGGCTCGCTCGACCATGTCGACCGTATCAGCTACTACGAGCGCCAGAACTGCCTCATTCTCGATGCCGTCACCGTCCGTAACCTTGAACTGGTCGAACCTCTTTTTGCGGGCTCCGGCGACGCTGTCACGCTCTTCCGCGCCATAGACCAGACGCTTACACCTATGGGCAAGCGCCTGCTTCGCTCCTGGATGCTGCGCCCTTCGATCAATCTCGAGGAAATCAATCACCGCCTCGACGCCGTTTCCGCCGCCCTTGCCAATATCATTCATCGCGAAGAGCTTCGCCGCGGGCTAGACGGTATTCTCGACATCGAGCGCCTTCTCAGCCGGATTACTCTTGAGACGGCCAATCCGCGAGACATACTCGCCCTCGCCGCGTCATTGGCCAAGCTGCCGCTTGTGCGCCGAGCCCTTGAGCGCTTCCCTGCTGCTCGCTTTGCCGCCTTGCGGGATCTGCTTGATGAACTGACGGACGTGCGCGAACGCATCGAGCGCACAATTCTACCGGAGCCCCCCATCACCCTCAACGATGGAGGAGTCATCCAGAGCGGCTTGGACCCTCAACTTGACGAATTGCGCGACATCAGCCGCAATAGTAAGCACTACATCGCTCAAATCGAGCAGCGCGAGCGCGAACGCACCGGAATCAACTCGCTCAAGGTGAAGTTCAATAACGTCTTCGGTTTTTACATCGAGATCAGCAAGGCCAACCTGCAACATGCTCCCGACGACTACGAGCGCAAGCAGACCCTGGTCGGTGCCGAGCGCTTCACCACACCGGAGTTGAAGGAATACGAGACTAAGGTCCTCGATGCCGAAGAGAAAATAGTGGAGATCGAGCGCCGCCTCTTTGCCGAGTTGCGCCTGGCCATCGCCGCCGAATCGCGCCGCATCAGGCAAAGCGCACTAGCCGTGGCCGAGGTCGATGTCCTGCTCTCCTTCGCGCACCTTGCCGCGCTGCGCAATTACTGCCGTCCGCAGTTTGACGACAGCACACAACTCCTTGAGATCCTCGAAGGACGCCACCCTGTCATCGAGCAGCCCGAACTCACCGGCTCGAACGACCGCTTTGTCCCTAACGATCTCTATCTTGATGCGACCAAGCAGTCGATCCTGCTCATCACCGGCCCCAACATGGGCGGCAAATCCACCTATCTGCGCCAGACTGCGTTGATTGTGCTGATGGCGCAAATGGGCTCATTCGTCCCCGCGACGCGCGCCCGTCTCTCCATCGTGGATCGCATCTTCACCCGCATTGGAGCCTCGGACAACCTTGCGCGCGGCCGCTCGACCTTCATGGTCGAGATGACTGAAACCGCCGCCATTCTAAACACGGCAACACGACAATCACTCATTCTTCTCGACGAGATCGGACGCGGCACCGCAACATATGACGGCCTCGCCATTGCATGGGCTGTAGTCGAGTTCATTCACCGGCACAGCCGCGCGAAGACGCTCTTCGCAACGCATTACCACGAACTCACTGACCTTGAAGAACTGCTCGATTCGGTAAAGAATTTCCACGTCAGCGTCAAGGAAACCGGCGGCAGCATCGTCTTCCTGCGCAAGGTCTCCTCAGGCGCGGCCGACAAGAGTTACGGTATCGAGGTCGCCAAACTGGCGGGCCTCCCCGCCGAGGTAATCTCCCGCGCCCGCGAGGTGCTGCGGCAACACGAGAACGCCGAACACACTGCCACCACACAACTTGCTCCCAAGGCGGAAAAATCCGGCCCGGTGCAGTTGACCATCTTCACGCCCGTCTCGAATGTCGTCCTCGACCGCCTCCGTGAAGCCGACCTCGACTCGCTCAGCCCGCGCGAAGCGTTGAACTTGTTATATGAGCTAAAAAAACAGGTAGATTGATGCTCACCAAAAAACGTCTAGGATTCCCCATGTTGTACGGTATTTCCTGAACGGCAATGAGCTTCATCTTCGGTCAATTGCGGCGCGTGAGTGCTGTGTGATGATCTTTAATATTTCAAACCAGACAATCGTCGCCCCCCCAGCAACTCCGCAAATAGTGACATCCCTTGCTCCGAGAGTTGAAATCCGAAGCAGATCGTTGAGAAACGGAACGTAGAGCACTAAGCCGAGCAATGTGAGCGCGCCAGCCGAGACGGCCCAAAGGGCTGTATTGCGCGACCGAAATGTCTGCACAGCAAGTCCCGTCCATGAACGATTTGTCCAGATCAATGCGAGATTGGCAATAATCAATGTCGTGAACGCCATTCCACGGGCGTACGTTTCGGACCTGCCGCCGTGTAACGCCCAGGCAAATACACCCGCCACAACGGCAAGAGCGCTGACACCCTGAAACAATGCAATCAGGGTTGTGCGCAGGCTAAAGATAGGTTCCTTCGGGTCGCGTGGAGGCCGGGTCATCACCGAATCTTCTTCCTTCTCGGCTTCAAACGCGGTGGAGCAAGCGGGATCGATGATAAGTTCGAGAAAGACAATATGCACCGGGAGCAACACCAGAGGCCATTTGAAAAGAACCGGAATCAGCGACATCCCTGCTATTGGCACATGGATGGCAAGAATGTAGGTCATCGCCTTCTTCAGGTTGTCGAAGATACGGCGGCCCATTCGCACGGCACGCACAATGGAAGAAAAGTCGTCATCCAGAAGTACCAGAGATGCGGATTCTCGCGCGACATCCGTGCCACGTCCACCCATCGCAACCCCTATATGCGCAGCCTTGAGCGCAGGAGCGTCATTCACACCATCGCCAGTCATGGCTACCACTTCGCCATTCGCCTTCAGCGCATTCACTAAGCGCAGCTTTTGCTCTGGAACGACACGAGCAAATATGTTCGTCGTTTTGACCTTCTCACGAAGCGCCAGATCGTCCATCTTGTCCAGTTCAGGGCCGGTTACAATCTGGTTGCGCGGAGCTATTCCGATCTGCCCGGCAACGCTCTGCGCCGTCACGGGATAATCGCCGGTGATCATAAAAACGCGGATTCCTGCGCTGTAGCACTCGCGGATGGCTTCCGGAACGGTCGGCCTAATGGGATCGGCAAGCGCCACGAGACCAACAAATTCGAAATCAAATTCATTCTGTTGAGGCGGCAACTCGCCTTTTTTGCTGTACGCTGCCGCTACTCCAAGTACGCGCAGTCCTTCGGTCGCCATGATCCGAACGTGTTCCGCGAGCGCATCGCGATCGTCTTGATCGAAACGGCAAAGCCGTGCGATAGCCTCCGGCGCCCCTTTGGTCGCAACGGTGTAATGCGGCTGAGCACCTGTCTCCCACACTCGTGTTATTGAGAGCTGTTCACGCGAGAGTGGATATTCGCGCACAAGCTGCCAGTCGGGATGAAGGTGCTCCGTCCCTGCAAGGTATTTCTCGCCGAATTCTTTGAACGCGACTTCCATTGGATCGAATGGGTTTTGCTGGCTGGCAAGAATGCTGAACTCGATGACCTCGTGAAACTCTTCTGGAAATGCGTCCGGCTTATGTTCTGCCAAGTCAAGGACATTGCCATCAGCCGCGAGCTTTTTGACCGACATCCGGTTCTGGGTCAACGTCCCCGTTTTGTCCACGCAAAGAACAGTTGCAGAACCCAGCGTTTCGACCGCAGGAATCCGTCTCGTGAGCACCCGGTTCTGCGAAATTCGCCACGCTCCCACAGCCAAAAAAATCATCAGTACGACCGGAAATTCTTCTGGAAGCATTGCCATTGCCAGGGCGACTCCAGCCAACAAACCTTCAAGCCAGTTTCCGCGAGAAACCGCGGAGAGCAGAGCCACTACGATGCAAAGCGATAGTCCGAGAATGGCAAGAATCGTCACGAGACGGCGGGTTTCTTTCTGCAGGGGTGTGTCCTCTGTTTCGACAAACTGCAGTGCCTTGCCAATCTTCCCAAGTTCCGTACTGGTTCCTGTCGCCAGCACTTTGACCAAGCCTTGTCCCTGCACAATCAGTGTTCCCGAATAAACGAACGGCTGATCATCACCCCCGGGGCGAGCACTCGCCGTAGCAGTATCACCGACACATTTTCGGACAGGAACTGATTCACCGGTGAGGAGGGATTCATCCACGGAAAGGTTTACTGCTGACAAAAGGACCGCGTCGGCCGGAACGCGATCGCCTTCCGAAAGAACCAGAACATCGCCGCGAACTACCTCTCGCCCTGCAATTCGCCGTCTCTCGCCATCCCGTATGACCAGCGCACGTGGACTGGACAAATCGCGCAACGCTTCCAAAGCTCTCTCAGTTTTGCGCTCCTGGTAGAGGGTTATCCCCATCACGACAAACACAAAACCGAGCAGGAGGAGTGCTTCCTCGATATCTCCCAAAAACAGGTAGATTGCCCCTGCTGCAAGCAGCAGCAGAAACATTGGCTCGCGAACGACATCCAATGCAATCGCCCAGATGGTGCGCGGCTTGGATGATGGCAGTTCGTTCGGCCCTTCAACCCTTAGGCGTTCGACAGCCTCAGCCTGCGAGAGACCCTGTCTACCGCTCACATCCACGAAGTTCGGCGCGTATGTATTTGAATCGCGGATTGTATTGCGAGATGAGGCGCTCATTTAACCTCTATCACAGGGGAGTTTACGCACCCGCCCGCTTATGTTACACGACTCTGCAAGCAAGGAACCTATCGCACGAAATCGGAAGCGTGAAAGCGCAGGGAGACCGTCCCTGAACCCGCACCAAACTGAATATTGGCAAACGCCTAAATATGATGCATAGTCAATAAAGTGCAGCTGCCGTCAGCTCTGCTGGGACACCTTGCGCCATCATCCGTCAAGCAAGTTGAAGCTGAAGGAATTACGCAATCATGAATACTGAACAAGACGGTTCATGCCAAAGAATAACTTCACAGTCGGCCAAAGAATTATTGGCAAAGATATCGTTGGAATTTCGGGATTGGGCAGCAGTTGCGTTCAACTCAGCCGGCAGGTTTTTCACTGCCATATTCAATGTATTCATCCTGGCCATTGCCGCCATTACCGCACTATTCGCTGTGATGGTGCTGACAGTGCGGGACACAGTTACGAATCCCTCAGACGATTCGATGCTTACGCTTTTTAATATCAGGACATTATCGAAAAAGACACGTGCTGCTTCAGCTTCTGACTATACGAATCAGCCGGCTGAAGGAGTGGAGCGGAGTTGATGCGGTCTCAACTCTGGGGCGCCTTCACCACAAGAACGGTCCAAATACGCAGAAACTTTTCTGAAGCCCCTCCCGAGTTACCCCGTACACTTGTGGCATGCCGTCTCTGCTTGCCAAAGGAATTCTCTTCGACCTGGACGGAGTGCTCATCGACAGCACCGCGGGTGTCGCTCGTGTCTGGCGCGACTGGGCCATACGGCACGGTCTTGATCCCGATCGCACAGCCCACACTGCTCATGGATGCCGTGTTCTTGACATCGTTCCGCTGCTGGCGCCCCACCTCGATGCAGAAGCAGAGCTCCGCGACCTGGAGCGGCGCGAAATTGCCGAATCTTACGATGTAATCGTCTTCCCCGGAGCCGCGAGATTGCTAAAATCTCTGCCGTCTGGCCGTTGGGCGATTGTCACCAGCGGCACACGCGACCTTGCCAAGCACCGCCTTGGCGTAGCCGGACTTCCTGTCCCCGAACTCATGATCACCGGCACTGATATCAGGCGCGGCAAACCAGATCCCGAGCCTTACCAGAGGGGAGCCGCTCTGCTCGGCCTTTCCTCTGCGGACTGCGTTGCGGTTGAGGACGCACCCAGCGGAATAAGCTCCGCCCTGGACGCGGGAATGCAGGTTCTTGCCGTTCCCACCACATACTCAGTAAACGATTTAGCCCAAGCCACGGCTCTTTTACCTAGTCTCGACGCCTTGCAATCCACGATTTTCGGCGACTGCATTCGCCTGAGTTGGTAAATTTGTCACTCTGCCGTGATTATCAAAATTGACAATGTGACTTGCAACAGGCACACTTACGCTTCGAAAAGCGGTTTCGGTCACCACTCTCAACTGAGCACGATGGATAGCCGTCACAATGAACGTAAGCAAGGTTTCCTACACGCTTGAGTCCACTCTGGAGAGTGTAAACAGGGCCGAGCAAACTGCTGCAGAAATCGCCGCCAGATCCGGTTTTGATAAGGACGAATGCGGTCGAATCTCTCTCGCTGTTCGTGAGGCCACCGTGAACGCTGTCCTGCACGGAAACCAGTGCGATCCGACCAAGGGCGTGACCATTTCCTTTGAAAACACTCTAGACGCTTTGACGATCCTGGTGCACGACGAGGGTTCAGGCCTTGATCCTGCCCTGGTTCCCGATCCTCTCGCTCCTATAAACCTGCTCAAGCAATCAGGACGAGGAGTTTTTATTATTCGGGCATTCATGGACGAATTCCGTTTTCGAACCATGTCTCCGGGCACCGAAGTCACTATGATCAAATTCGTTCGCGGCCCGGGGTCGCGACGGCAACAAGGAGGATTTACCAGTGACGATGAAAGCAAGCTCACGGCAGGCGAACGGCGTCACCATCGTTAGTCTTTGCGGACGTATCACACTCGGCGAAGGCAGTGTCATTCTGCGCGATACCGTTAAGAGCCTTTCCGCCCAAGGCCATAAGAAAATACTCCTTGACCTCGGAGATGTCACCTACATCGACAGCTCGGGGATAGGTGAACTAGTCAGTGCATTCACCAGCGTTCGTAATTCCGGTGGCGAACTCAAGTTGCTCAAACTCACAAAGCAAGTTCACGATCTGCTACAAGTCACTAAGCTGCACACTATTTTCGACATCCAAGAAGACGAAGCTGCGGCTATCGCGGCCTTCGCTCGTTAATCGGAAACACCAGGGCGGCTCACCCAGCCGCCCGTCTCTATTTTCATTACGGTGTGCCGATCCTGAGTTTCATTCACTAAAATTGCGGAGTAATTCGATAGAATTCCTTCATGCTCAAGTTTCGACTCTGTGTTCTTTTGCTGGTGTGCTCCGCTGCAACGGCTTTCGCGGCATCTCCTCTGGTTCTCATATCCATCGATGGAATGCGCCCGGACTACATCACCAATCCCAAGGCCTGCTCAACAACCTTTCCCACCATTCAGAGTTTCCTTACCACGGGAACATATGCCGAGGGCGTCACGGGTGTGCTACCGACTCTCACTTATCCTTCGCACACAACGCTGATCACTGGCGTAGAGCCGGCAAAACACGGCATCTGGGGCAACACTACATTCGATCCCGAGTCGACTAACTTCTCCGGTTGGTACTGGTACGCCAAAGACATCAAGGCCGATACGCTGTGGGACGCGGCAACCCGTAAAAAGCTGATTACCGCGAACGTCGGATGGCCCGTCAGCGTGGATGAGCGCAACATCCGCTTCAACATTCCCGAATACTGGCGCGCCGGAAACGCCGAGGATCGTAAGCTGTTGCGCGCACTTTCCACACCGGAGCTGTACGACGGAGTAGAAAGGCACTTTCTCTCAGTTCCCGAATCCGATGGAGCGTACCTCGCCACCGATGTGGCTCGCGCAAAGGCTGCGATATACGCAATCGAGCACAAGCATGCTCGCTTTGTGACCCTGCACCTCATCACACTTGACGAAATGCAGCACGAACACTCGCCTTTCAGCCCGCAGGCCTGCCAGAGCTTGCTGGAACTGGATAAGCAGGTGGGAGCGGTGCTGGAGGCTGCCATTGCGGCCAACCCTGCTACGGTCGTTGCCGTTGTTTCCGACCACGGTTTTGCGCGAACCGACTACCGCGTCAATTTGATGGTACCGCTCATCGAAGCTGGTCTGCTTAAACTCGGGACGCATGCCAAGGAATGGAAAGCTGCCATTTTTCCCGGCGGAGGCACTGCGGCTATCGTGCTCCACGACCCTAAGGACAAGGCCACGGAAGAGGCGGTCCGCACTTTGCTGCACCGTTTGGCTTCCAACCGCGCAAACGGCATTGCCTCCATCCTGGAAAAACCGGAAATTGACAAACTAGGCGGCTTTCCCAACGCTGCATTTGTGGTCGATCTGCAAGTCGGCTATCAGCTAGGCTATGCTGCCGAGGGAGCTCTCGTCACCCCGGCCCCATCTACCGGAATGCACGGTTATCTGCCCTCTCACCCGGAGATGCTTGCAGCGTTTTTCGTGCGCGGTCGCGGCATCGCCGCTGGACGCGACCTCGGCGTCATCGACATGCGCCAGATCGCGCCGACCTTGGGCGGAATTCTCGGCGTGAATTTGAAAGATGCGCGCCAACCACAGCTCAACATACGCAAATAAGGGCGTTTCTTCCGGTCCTGCGTTCCCGCCGCGGGACCGGTGTGTTTTCCATCGGCAATCAAAGTACAATTTCTTCTTATGCCCCGCATACTCATCAGCTCATTCGGTTTCCGTTTGATTAAAGCTAAAACACAGGTGAGTTCGCTCTGGCTGCTCTGTATCGTTCTATTCGTTGCGCTCCCGGCTCTGGCGCAGAAGAGCACCGCCCCCTCCCTCGTTGAGCAACCTGCCCCGAATGCCGCAAGCTCATCCCCAGTAACCACGGTTCAGGTGGAGTGCCTCCCTCCCTCCCGCGCCTCGGAGTTGCTCGACAAACATGGATGCGTTGCGGGAAAGGTCTTTCGGGTCAGCTCACAGAAAAACGGAAACCTGCGGATCTTTTTTGGTCCAAACCACGACGAATGCGAGTTTCAAGCGGTAGTCTTCGCCCGCGACCGCGACAGCCTTGGTGATCTCTCTTATCTGCACGGAAGACTGGTTGCCGTGATTGGAGAAGTCATCGAATACCGAGACCATGCTGAAATCGTCGTGAAAGACCGCAAGCAGATTCAAGTGGCGGCAACCGATCCGCCGAAGCAATTCGACGCCGATCAGTCGAGACCCGGTTTCGGCAGCGCCCATCGAGGCGGTAAACGCGGTCGCGCCTGGTAACTAGTGGAAGAAGAGGCGCACCCGTGGGCGCGCCTCTTCTGAAGATCGTGAAACTCAGCAATTCTCCCTCAACTCCTCCAGCAGATATAACGTTCCCCGCCACACGACGCCGCCGCGCACCAGCGTCGTCACCGTTGACAGCACCAGCGTATACACCATCAGCACGCTTGCCACCGGATGCAGCAATACGTAACCAGTGCCGATCTTCGTTCGCCTGCCCATAGCCACATACACCGCCAGCAGACAGCCGAGAGCAACAGCGTATCCGGCCCGTGCCCACCCTGGCGCAAAGATCGTTCCAAGCCACGGCCCCAGATGTAGCCACAACAGACCCACGACGGCAACAACCGCAAATGCAGGGTTGTAGCGCAGATGCGCAAAGAAGTTCTTTCTCAGGTTTGAGATCACACCACGCACCCCCATTGCCCAGCGCAACGTGATCAGGCCTTCACCGAAAGCCACTCGTGACGGCATGCCCGCCTTTTTTACCTTTTCAGCAAGATGCATATCGTCCACTACGCTCAACCGCATGGATTGATATGTACCAATCTTTTCGTAGGCCGAGCGCCGCACCATGTTGAACGCGCCCACCCCCATTGTGTCTCGCGCCTTTAAGTCGCGCACCTTCCACGGACGGCTTGCAAAGATGAACATTGCCTGAAAAAACGAAATCATCATCCGCTCGCCCACGGTCTCCGTCAACATGGTCGGCAGCACCACCATGTGCTGGGCCCGCTCCCGCTCCGCATAATGCACAGCACGCCGCAACGCTTCCGGCGCGTGAAGCACGTCGGCATCGCTGAAGAGAATCCACTCGCCGGTTGCCTCTTGAGCCGCTCGCCACATTGCGTGAGTCTTGCCCAACCACCCTGACGGCAGCTCGCTAACGTGCACCACTACGAGTTGGGACTCATGTTCGGACTTTATCCGGTCGAGAATCTCTCCAGTCGAATCTTCCGAGCGATCATTGACCACAAGAAGTTCATAATCCGGGTAGTCGATGGAGAGCAGCGAGCGCACTGAGGCTTCGATCATCTCACTCTCATTGCGAGCCGGAACAATGATGCTCACCCGCGGCAACTTTGCGTCCGCCGCCACAGCATGTTCGGGTTCCGTCAATTCAGCAATCTGCGGAATACCGCGCCCAGCCGCAACCATGTGATATAACCAGGTCGCACCCAGCCCCGCTCCTAATACAAGATTCAGCGTCTGCAAATATCCCAAGGTCAGTCCCCCTGTGGCAGTTGTGGCGCATAGCGCGTTCCTAGAAATAACACTCCCGCTGAGATCGCAATCGCCGTTGAGGCTGCCACGAACGCCATCTGCATATTGCTTCGATCGGAAATGTATCCCATGAGGCTGGGTGAAAATGCATCTCCCAGAAGATGGATTGTGAAGAGGTTTACAGCGAATGCCGTCGAGCGAATCGGAGCAGAAACCGAGTTCAAAACTGCGGCATTGAGAGGAGCCGTGTTGAGCAGCAAAAAGAACTCGCCTAAAAAGATTGCCGGATACATCCATGCCCCGTCATGAAAGACCGCAAGCAGCACAGCAGGCAGTGCCAGTGACATTCCGAGGGCACTTATCAGACAGTGTCCACCACGCTTGATTGCCTCCATCCGGTCACCCAGCCATCCGCCAAACATCGTTGCGAGAATTCCGGCAGCCAGCGTCATTAAACCAAAACGCAGGTTTGCGTCCGCCAGAGGAACACGTCGAATGCGCGAAAGAAAAGTCGGCATCCAGACCTGCATTCCTCCAACCGCAAAGCTCATCATCGCCATGCCCAGCGTCGCCGTCCAGAACGCCGCATTATGCCAAAGCCCTAAAAAAGTGCCTCGCTCCAGCGTGACAGCCAGGCGGTCCTGCGCTCCGCGCTTCGGTTCCGGAATCAGTAGAAGAAGCAATCCCAGTACTGCGCCCGGCACAGAGCCAACAAGAAACGGGAAGCGCCATCCCCATCGCGCCCCCAAGGCGCCGCCCAGCAGGTACCCGAGCGCTGTTCCCACTGGAATCGCCAGGTAGAAAACCGAAAGCACACGGCCACGACGGTATTCCGGATGCATGTCTGAGAGGAAAGACGGTGCAATGGCCACGAATGTGGCCTCGCCTACACCGACGACGGTGTGACGAATCATCAGCTCCGTAAAATTATGGGTCACCGCTGTAAGCAGCGTTGCGACGCTCCAGATCAGCGCCCCAGCGCACATGATCCTTCCACGCGGGTAACGATCGGCAAGCCAACCCACCACCGGAGCCGTTACCATGTAGCAAAAGAAAAACGCAGTCGTCAGCAGCCCAAACTTTGCATCCGATCCCGGAAATTCATGCTGCACGAGCGGCTGCACGGCAAACAGGACCGACCGGTCGATGTAATTCACAAAGTTCAGCGCCGTGAGTATTGCCAGCGCTGCCATTGCCCCACGCAGTCCATGCTCTTCGGCCAAGCGGTTTGCCCCGTTCCAGATAAAGTGCGGTCAAATCAGACAGCCAACTGCTACTATTTCTTTTTTCTTGGCCAGCGTGCTTCCACCAGCGTTCCCATTCCGCCACGCGGCCGGAACTGCCCTCGCACTTCGCAGAACACCGGCTTTGTTGCCTTCACAACGTCTTCAAGAATCCGGTTCACCACATTTTCCTGAAAAATTCCGACGTTGCGGTATTCAGTGATGTATTCCTTCAGTGATTTCAATTCCAGGCAGAGCTTATCTGGCACGTATCGAATCCAAATTATGCCGAAATCCGGCAAACCGGTCTTGGGACAAACCGACGTGAATTCAGGGATGTCAATCTCGATTTCGTAGCCGGGATACTGATTTGGCCAGCATTCGATGGACGGGAAGTTGTGATCCAGACCGCTGGCGGCGTGATCCGGGGTATAACCCAGACGGGTGGCGCCCGGAATCGCTGTTTTCTTTTTTGTAGCCATTCGGCTATTTTAGCCGACCAGCAGCTTACGCCGCGATATCCCTTTTGCCTGGCTGCTCTGGTTTCACCTTCTCCGGTGGAGTCTGCTTCAGCCAAAGAGATCCATCCCCACTCGCCTGCAGCACTTTGCTGTTGATCTTTGCACCGAGCAAAACCATGAACGAAGTCCAATTAAGCCAGATCATTAGTGCAATCACTCCACCCAGCGCACCATACGTGATATTCAGGTTCGCAAATCTCTGGAAATAAATTCCCAGTGCAGAAGAAAGGGCCAGCCCGGCTGCTGTCGCGAAAACAGCGCCAGCCAGCGTGTGGAAAAATCTCTGTTTTACATTCGGGGCGAGAAAATACACGAATTCAACCGACGTAACGACAAATGCAGCCGAAGCTCCCCAGCGCAAAATTGGCCAAATCCGTGCCCACAGAAAACTCACATGCAACACCCCTGTCAGCCACTCGCCAAATCTCGGCCCCACAAGCATCAATATCAGCGATATCAGGAGCAGCCCGCCGCTCATAAAAGTCAACAGAACTGCCAGCCCTCGCGTTTTCCAATAGGGGCGTGTCTCAGGCACGCCATAGGCCACGTTTAGAGCCTCGATCATCTCGGAAAATCCGCTGGAAGCAGTCCAAAGTGAACCGACCAGTCCAAGAGACAGCAATGCTCCACGATGCGGCGTAGCCACATCCTGCAGAATATGGCGCACGACTCCCAAGCTATCCGCAGGGATCGCAGAAGCGATGAACGTCATTACCTGGCTGTACATGCCCGAAACCGGCAAAAATCCAACCACGGCTGACATTGCGATTAGCGCAGGAAATAAGCTCAAAAGAAAGTAGTAGGACAATGCCGCCGCGAAGGCCATTGTGTGATTCTGATCAATTTCCGCGCCTACCTTCTTAATTCCACTAACCCAATTTCCTCCACTCATACACAACACCCTTGTGCCGAAATTCGTTGCCTCATCTCTTCGATGGCGTTTCCATAAGCACACATTGGCGTTTTTTTTGCAGTGGCTCGAAATTGCAAAATCAAAATGGACGAAGTAAACGGAGGTTTTCCTACAGGCAAAATGATGACCGTACAGCAAGCTAAACTGAAACTCCGCCCCGCTTTCTTATCAATTATTCAATCTAGTAACTTGCCAAACCTGCTACGAACCTCCTAGTCTTGAACAGTTAATCTCAAGACAGCTTTGCTCGGATATACTGAAGTCATCACTCATGGTTAATGAACCTTCTAACAGTGCGAACGGTGGAGCGCGACGGCCCTGGATCACCACAGTGGCCATCCTGCTGGTAGTGCTTCTGGCAGTGGGAGCTTATCTTAAGCTGCGACCACGACGAATCCGTATTTCGGTAGTGCAACCCGCTTTACAAGCCGTCTCCAGTTCAATTACCACAAACGGGAAAATCGAGCCCATTCACAGCTTTGAAGCCCACGCTCCTTTAGCCGTCACAGTCAAAAAGGTATTGATCAAGGAAGGCGATCGAGTAAAAGCCGGTCAGTTGCTACTTGTGCTGGATGACAGCCGTGCCCGCAGCGACCTAGCGCTCGCTCGAACACGCCTAAAAACGGCACAGGCTGGATACTCTGCTCTTTTAGCCGGGGGCAGCCAGCAACAGCTACTCGTTCGCCAGGCGGATCGACAGAAGGCCATCACTGATCGCGATGCGGCGCAGCGCCAGCTTTCCTCGCTCGAACGGCTTCAGCAGCGCGGTGCTGCCAGCCCGGACGAAGTAGCGGCAGCGCGCGACCGTTTCTCTCGTGCCCAAGCCGATCTTGCCCAGCTTGACTCCCAAGTCCGCTATTCTCCGCAGGATCTGGCGCGATCGAAGGCTGAAATCGCCGACGCTGAAGCGAATATTGCAGTCGCCCAGGAAACCATCCGCAATTCCAATATTCGCGCTCCCTTCGACGGAACCGTTTACTATCTCCCGGCGCGCCTCGGCGCTTTCGTAAATGCCGGAGAGCTCCTGTTGCAGGAAGCCGATCTCAGCCAAATGCAGGTTCGCGCCTTTGTTGATGAACCTGAGCTCGGACGCCTGGCCGTTGGCGAGACCACTAAAATCACCTGGGATGCTCTTCCCGGACGCACGTGGCAGGGCACAGTCACAACGGTTCCTTCAACAGTTGTCAATCGCGGCTCGCGTGTAGTCGGTGAAGTGCTCTGCAAATTTGATAACTCCGACCGATTATTGCTTCCCAACCTGAACGTGAGCGTCACAATCATCGCAAACAGCAAGGACAACGCCCTCACTGTTCCTCGTGAAGCCGTGCGGGAGGATGCGGGCCACAGTTTCCTTTACGTCCTCCAAGGCAATCGCTTGCATCGTCGCGAGATAAAACTTGGCATCTCTAATCTGACTCGGGTCGAGATTCTCAGCGGAATCTCCCAAAACGACATTATCGCGGTCCACTCGTTCAGCCCCGCGCCCTTTTCGGACGGAGTCGAGGTAAAAATAGTCGAGAATCCTTCCTAATGAGCAGAGACTTTTGCTTTCGCTTGCGAACTCTATTTCCAGTCGGCAACTTGTTGCTTATGCTGCTGTTGCTGGCGACCACTGCCCGTGCGGCAACTACAGACCCCAAGGAACTGCTCAACAACGGGCAAGTCGATGAAGTACTGAGGCTCGTGGCTCCGCGTGCGACAGGCAATAACGCTGCGGCTTTTAATTACCTTGGGCGTGCCTATTATGAACTTGGAGACTGGGATAACGCGGTACGCAACTGCGAACGTGCCACACAGATAGCCCCCAATAATGCCGAATTTCAACTCTGGCTGGCCCGCAGTTACGGCGAAAAAGCCAATGCTGCCAGGCCAATTTCCGCCTACTCACTGGCTCGCAAGTCAGTCGCAGCCTTCACTGCGGCGCGCAATCTTGATCGCCATAACCTGGCAATAGCCCGTGATCTCGGCGAGTATTATTCCACTGCACCATCTATGGTTGGAGGAGGCAGCGACAAGGCTCTTGCCTTAGCCGCGGAAATGGCCTCCGAGTATCCCTCCGCCGCTGCGTGGTTACGTGCCATGGTTGCCGCCCACAATGGCAACGACACGGAGGCTGAGCGCGAGTACAACGAATCCATCCGACTCGACCGCTATTCTGCTTCCACCTACATCGAACTCGCCCGTTTTCTGCGAAAAAATAAGAAATGGGATTACTTCCAACAGACGATAGAACGCGCAATCAAGTCCTCGCGTATCCGGCCCGTGGACCGCTTCGACGCTGCCGAGCTACTTATAAGAGCTAATCGTGCTCTGCCCGTAGCCGCACAACTGTTGAGAGCCTACATCCAAAGCGGCCACACGGAGGAGAGCGCGCCTCTCTTTCGCGCCCACTTTCTTCTCGGCGAAGTCCTCATGAAAACTGGAGACTCTGCTCAAGCTGCGTCCGAGTACCGGGCAGCACTTGCCTTGGCCAGTAGTTATCGACCTGCGGCAGACGCTCTGCGACGCTTGGAGCGTCGCTAGAGCGGTCCCGACCGCGCCGCGTCCAGAGGAAAACGACTGACACATGACCCAAACGAGCTTCATGAAATTCCGGATTCTCCTGATTGCCCTGCTGCTCGCGGCCCTGCTGTTTTCAGCCGCACCGATCCTCTCCGCCGAAACGATCGAGTTTCACCAGGCCATAGAACTTGCGCTTAAACATAGCGGCAGCATGGTCATAGCTTCTGCCGAACGTACTCGCGCGGCGCAGCGCTACCGTGTGGAGCGCTACAACTACTATCCCAGCATAGTGTTCGGCTCCGGACTGGGCTACAGCTATGGACAGCCGGTAGCCATCGCGGGCCAGGCACCCTCAATATTTAACGTCACTCACAATCAAACCTTGATAAACCTTTCCGCCCGTGAACTGATGAAGGCCGCTCACAGCGACTCAATTGCGGCCAATATCGATTATGTGGATCGCAGCGAACAGGTAATTCTCGATACTTCCCTGCTCTACATTGAACTGGACAACGCGCAGCGGCGACTTGCGGTAGCTCACGACCAGAAGCGGTCCGTCGATAAATCGTTGTACATCGCGCAGCAACGCCGGCAAGAAGGCCTCGGAACTTTGCTTGATGCTAAGCGCGCCGAACTTGATGGCGCGCGAGTGGATCTCCGCATTGCCGAACTCGAAGCCTCAGTTGACGTTCTGCGTGAGCAACTCGGTCGCGCCGTCGGTCTCAACCCTGCAACCCTGGCAATTGTAAGCACCTCGATTCCGGCAGCTCCGCCAGTGCGTCAGAAAGAAGATATTTCCTCACTTGCGCTCGCCAACTCCGCCACTGTCCGCGTCGCCGATGAACGAGTGCGTGCAGCCAAGGCGCGCGCCAGAGCCGAGCACAAGATGAAATATCCCTCCATCGACTTGGCCGGACAGTATGCGGAGTTCTCGACCTTCAACAATTACGACCAGTACTATAGTAATTTTTCTCGTCATAACTACAGCTTTGGCATGAATTTTCGTATCCCCCTCTTCAATCTAAGTCAGAACGCCAGATCTGCCGCCGCTGATGCTGAAGCACTGCATATCGAAGCCGATGCTCAGGCCGTACGCGACAAAGTTGCAACCGATGCCGTTCGTGCCCAGCATGACATCATCCACTTGCAGGCTTCCAGCAAGGTTGCCCGTCTGGAATACGAAGTTGCGCAGGCCAATATCGATGCCGTACAGCTTCATGTGCAGAACAACAAAGCCAACGCTCGCGACCAGGAAATGGCTCGCGCCGATGTTGCTAACCGGCAGGTTTCGCTTTTGCAGAGCCAATTCGAGTTTTTCCGTGCTCAGCTTCAGCTACTCCGCCAAACCGGCGAATTGCACACGTGGGCGCTCGGCAAGTAAATAGCGTGAATTCGTCCGACGTCTGCTGTGGCCCTGAAGCCGGGGGCTTGAAACTTTGCTGTTCACGCTCTAGTATCGGCTCAGGAAACGGTTTTGACGATTCGTAAATATCTGGTTCTGCTTTGTGTTGTTGTTTTCGGCTCCATCGGAGACACATTCCTGGCGCGCGGCATGAAAGAGGTTGGAGCTATAGACGTCCATCATCTCGCGCACGTCTTTTCGGCTCTTGGCAATCCCTGGGTTGTTATTGGAATTTTTGCATTACTCGGCTTCATGTCCAGCTACATGATCGCGCTCTCCTTTGCCGATCTCACCTACGTTCTTCCCGCCACAGCGATCGGCTACGTGTTCATGGCTCTTCTCTCCCGTTTTTGGCTGCATGAGTACATCAGCGCGCAGCGATGGCTCGGCATTGTTTTCATCACAGTTGGCGTCGGTCTGGTCGCCGGGGGACCAGCCCTCACGGAACATCCGCCTGCAAACGCATCCGATACATCCGAAACCGTAGAGGAAGAAACGGTGGAGGAACGCGTATGAAGACTCTATACACCTGGCTCTGCATCATTATCGTCGTTTGTACCGCAGCCGCAGGAGATGTTTTTATCGCTCAGGCCATGCGGCGGATCGGAGACCTCGGTGAGCTTCGGCGGAAGCAGGGGCTGGTTTCGGTTCTCACCCGGGTTCTCTCCAGCGGAGCTCTGTTTTGCGGAATTTTCTTTATGGCGCTGGCATTCTTCAGCAACCTGGTCGGCCTCTCCTGGGCGGATCTCAGCCTCATGGGCCCGGCCTCTGCCGCGCTCACGTTTGTCACCAATGCGATTGGGGCCAAATTCTTTCTGGATGAGAATGTGGACAAGAGGCGCTGGTTCGCCACCGTTTTCGTCTGTTTAGGAGTCCTTCTGCTCACCACCTCCTAATGCCGCGCTTCTCAATGCTTGCGCCCTGCTGTGAGCCAGTCTCCAACTGCTGATAAAATACTTCAAAGAATGCCCATAAACGGCGGTCCCGTGCCACTCGAAAACAACTCACCATCTCCTTCTCCGCGTCCACGCGTCGGATTTGTCAGCCTCGGTTGTCCCAAAAACCTTGTCGACTCCGAAGTTATGATGGGAATGCTCGCTTCCTCCGGTGCCGAGATCACGGCACGCGCCGAAGACGCCGATATCATTGTCATCAACACCTGCTCGTTCATCGATACGGCAAAGCAGGAATCCGTTGACACAATTCTCGAAATGGTCGAGCACAAGACAAGCGGCCGCGCAAAAAAGCTAATCGTCACCGGATGTCTCGTCGAGCGCTATCGCGATGAGATTCAGAAGAATATTCCCGAAATCGACGCCGTCCTCGGAACCGGCGAACTGACTGACATTCTGGCCGCCGCCGGGGTAGTTGCTTCCGCTCCTGCGCCCGCACCGTTCACCATCATCAATTCTGGAGCACATTCGCAATCCAGTGCGTCGCAACAGCTTAAGAGCGGAAAGCATGAGCCCTCGTCGCGCCCAGAAGGTCTTTTGCGCGAAAAGGCTGGACGCTTTGCTCGCGACACCTGGGACGGCGCCAGACCTGAACTTCCCAGCTATCTGTATGACGAGAACACACCCCGCCTGCTCGCCACGCCGCGTTATTCGGCCTATATAAAGATCGCTGAGGGCTGTGATCATCCTTGTGCTTTCTGTATCATTCCGCAGCTTCGCGGCAAGTTCCGCTCTCGCAGCATCGCCTCTGTTGTCACCGAGGCCCAGCGACTGGCCGCACAGGGCGTTCGCGAAATCAATCTGATTGGGCAGGACACGACCTGCTTCGGAGAAGATCTCGGGATTCAGGACGGTCTTGCCTCCCTGCTCGAACAGCTCGCGCAAGTCGAGGATCTCCGTTGGATTCGCTTCCTTTACGCTTATCCCAACAAAGTCACGCCGCGGTTGCTTGAGGTACTCGCAAAGTACCCGCGCCTTTGCCGCTATATCGACGTTCCGTTACAGCACGCCTCTGCGTCGGTGCTCAAGCGCATGAAGCGTGGCGGCTCGGCGGAGATCTTTCTCAAACTGATCGCCAAAATGCGCCAGACGGTCCCCGATCTCACCCTGCGCACCTCGTTCATTGTCGGCTTCCCGGGAGAAACCGAAGAGGACTTCCAGCAGCTTTGCGACTTCGTTACCACCGCACAATTCGACTGGCTTGGTGTTTTCTCTTATTCCGATGAGGAGGGTTCGCCCGCTTTTCATTTGGGAGACAAGGTGCCACAGCGGGAAATCGAGCGTCGCCGTCGTAAACTCATGCAGCTACAAAAGCGAATCAGCCGCAAGCGCCGCAAGCAGTGGATTGGCCGAGAAATTGAAGTTATGCTTGAAGGTCCCAGCGAGGAAACCGATCTCCTCTGGGAGGCCCGTACCCCGGCCCATGCTCCCGAGATTGACGGCAAGGTTTTCATCAACGATTTTGGAGAGCACCACTCTCCCAAAGCAGGCGACTTCCATCGCGCCATTGTGGAAGAGGCCTACGAGTACGATCTTGTTGCAAGGTTGTTATAGAGACAAAGGCTGTTCGCTTTCTAAAGAATTGCCGCTTGAATTGAAATTTGATCCATGAAAAAGAAGAAGACTTCATCGCTCCGTTGCCCCACTTGCCGCAAGATCGTGCTTGCAAAGGACCCGGACTTCCCCTTCTGCTCCGACCGTTGCCGTGTCATAGATCTCGGCAAGTGGATCAGTGAGGGTTATGTGATCTCATCTCCGGTGAATGATCCCGAATCCGGCGGTGAAGCCGAGTACAATGAACCCAGACAGCGCCGCATTGGCAGCCTCAGAAAAAATCCCGCGACACCCGCGTCAGCTGATGAAAACGAAAACGATAGTTACCGCAAGCCCAATTGAGCAGGACACCCAAACGCCTAGCCAACACACGAGGAAAGGCTCCGTACGCCCAACCCGCCCCTATTGGGCGTGGACCATCGCAACATTTTTTGGCGCTGGCGCCCTGAAGCCCGGCCCAGGCACATGGGGCTCGGTGGGAGCCCTGCTCACATGGTGGTTCGTTGCCCACCATTTGCCGCCCAACATGCTCATTACAGGAGCTTTATTTTACTGTGCGCTGGCCACCGCTGTTGGAATCCCTGCCGCAACTCTGACCGCCCGCGCCTGTCATCGCGACGATCCATCGCACGTAGTTATTGACGAAGTCGCCGGCCAGATGCTCACGCTTGTTGCTGCGCCGCTCACTTGGAAGGCCCAGCTTACAGGCTTCGTGCTTTTTCGGGCCTTTGACATTCTCAAGCCCCCGCCCATCCGCCTGCTCGAACGCTTGCGCCCCGCCGGGGTCGGCATAATGGTTGACGATCTTGGCGCTGGTTTCTTTGGTTTAATCGTTCTCCAACTCTTACTGCACTTCGGCATCGTAAGATAGGGGACTGATTCGGTACGAGCCATTAACTTATGAGCCAGATTTCAGAACCTCCTGTAATTACCTCGGTCGACCCTTTGTTTGCGCTGCCCGGCGGCGAGGTCGTTCTTCGCGGCAAAGCTCTCCTTACGAGTCTCAGCGAACAGACGCAGGTCTTCTTTGGCGAGGCTGAAGCCACTATAGTTTTCGGCTCCGCGGACCAGCTCACGGTGAACGTCCCTGAGAACCCATCGGGAGACACTCTGACCGTTACCACTCCAAACGGCTCTGTCTCCGCAAACATTACCCTGGCCGCCCTCCTGTCGGAAAATCTTCATCCGGTCGCGAATCCCGCTATCGATGATGCCGGTAACATTTACATCACATTTTCCGGAAGTCGTGGCCAGGCAGTGCCTACGTCGCTGTTCCGCATCGATAACGAGACCGGGCTTACCCCATTAAGCGCCAACATCATGAATCCCAGCGGTCTCGCCTTGGACGCCGCCGGAAACCTCTACATATCTTCACGAAGCGAAGGCACAGTCTATCGCCTGACGGTCTCCGGAAACCTGTCCACCTACGCGGAAGGTATGGGCATAGCCACCGGTCTTGCCTTCGACGAGATTGGAAATCTTTATGTTGGCGACCGGAGCGGCACAATCTTCAAGCTCGCACCTGACCGCCAAATCTTTGTTTTCGCCACGCTTGAGCCCAGCATCGCCGCCTATCATCTGGCTTTCTCACCCAGCGGAAACCTCTTTGTGACTGGACCTACCGTCTCTTCCAACGATTGCATCTATGAGATAGATCCGCACGGCGTTATCACCCGCTGGTTTGGCAATCTCGGACGCCCGCAGGGCATCGCTTTTGACCTTGAGAACAACTTGTACGTCGCCGCCTCCTGGCGGGGTCACCGGGGCATCATTCGCATCACGCCGGATAAGCAGGCTTCATTGGTGATCAGCGGCTCCAACCTCGTCGGCCTGGCCTTCGATCCCAGCAACGCTCTCGTCCTGGCAACCACCAATGCAGCTTACTTTCTTCCTTGGAGCGTTCCCGGTTACACGGTGACGCCGATACTCCCAGAACCATGATCTTGCCGCTTCAACAAAATGCGCACCCCGATCGGGATGCGCATTTCTGGAAATCAAGTTGCGGAAAAGCTTAGTTCACTCCCAGCAACTCCACGTCAAAGATTAAGTAAGCACTCGGCGGAATGACCGGCGGCTGTCCTCGCCATCCATAAGCCATCTCTGGCGGGATCCTGAGCTGGCGCTTACCGCCAACCTTCATTCCGACAAGACCCAGATCCCAACCTTTGATTACCTGGCCCGCGCCCAGCGTGATTACCAGCGGTTCATTACGGTCAAACGAACTGTCGAACTTCGTGCCTTGCTCCAGCAACCACCCGGTGTAGTTGACCGTTATTTTCCTGCCCTTGGTTGCCGCCGCGCCCGTTCCGACCTTCAGATCCCAGTATGCCAAGCCACCCGGTAAACTGATCCCCGCTCCGTCCACGGACGAAGGACGGCGGTGCTTGTCCTGTGCCGTCAACAGCATGGAGCTCGCCAACAGCAGTACTATCGTGAGTGAGGTCCGCATCGTTATTCAGTCTCCACAGCGTCGCGCTTCACCGCGTCATGTGAGGCGTGCAGTTCCTGCAGATTGCTGACGCGGACGACTCCGGCCTGAAGCACCGGAATTCCTTCCACGACTGCACGCGCCGCGGACAGAGTCGTGATTGTCGGTATGCGTGCCAAAACCGCCGCACGGCGAATCGCCTTTCCATCGAACCAGGGCTCACTTCGCGCTTGCGGGGTGTTAATAATCAACTGAATCCGGTCGCCCTTGATGAGATCGACCACGTTCGGCCGCCCTTCTTTCACCTTGTAAACACGTTCTACGCGCATTCCGGCCTCTTCCAGCGCTTCGGCAGTTCCATGCGTAGCCACGAGTTTGAAACCCAAATCCACGAACTTGCGTGCTACATCTGCGACTTCGGGCTTGTCCCGTTCGTTTACGCTGATGAAGACAGTCCCCTTGCAAGGCAGCGCCTGTCCCGCAGCTAGTTGCGCCTTAGCAAACGCCTCGCCAAAGTTATCTGCAACTCCCATGACTTCGCCGGTTGAACGCATCTCCGGTCCGAGCACCGTGTCAACCCCTGGAAACTTATTCCAGGGGAACACTGGAGACTTCACATAGAAGCAATCCCCCGTATCCAAATCCTTGCGAGCATCAATGTTATCCGGCAAAAACTCTCTCAGCTTTCGTCCCGTCATCAGCCGTGCTGCGATCTTCGCGCAAGGAACGCCTGTTGCCTTTGAGACGTATGGCACCGTGCGTGAGGCCCTCGGATTCACTTCGATCACATAAACCTTCTCGCGCTGAATCGCGAATTGAATATTCATCAGTCCGACAACATTCAGTGCTTTCGCCAGCTTGAAGGTGTATTCGCGAATCGTCTCCAGCACAGCAGGGGATAAATCGACACTCGGCAGTACGCACGACGAATCTCCCGAATGGATGCCCGCCTCTTCGATGTGCTCCATGATTCCGGCAATGACCACATCCTCGCCGTCGCTCAACGCGTCAACATCGACTTCGGTCGCTGCTTCCAGAAAGTGATCAATCAGGATCGGGCGGTCCTGCGAATACTCAACAGCCTGCCCCATGTACTCCTTCACGGCCTTGGCGTCGTACGCAATTACCATCGCGCGTCCGCCCAGCACATACGAAGGACGCACCAGCACCGGATAACCCACCTTCTCCGCCGCAACCAGAGCCTCGTCCACCGAAGTCGCCATGCCACCCGGTGACTGGGGAATTTCCAATTTGTTCAGCAGCGCCTCAAAGCGCTTGCGATCTTCGGCCAGATCAATCGACTCCGGCGAGGTTCCGATAATCTTCACGCCAGCATTCTTCAAGGGCAGCGCCAGGTTCAGCGGAGTCTGTCCGCCGAACTGCACAATCACGCCTATGTCTTCCGCCCCCTTCGCCTCGTGCTCGTAGATCGCCATGACGTCTTCAAATGTCAGTGGCTCGAAATAAAGGCGGTCGCTGGTATCGTAGTCGGTCGAAACCGTCTCGGGATTGCAGTTGACCATGATGGATTCAATACCATCATCGTGCAGCGCAAACGCAGCATGGCAGCAGCAGTAGTCGAATTCGATTCCCTGCCCGATGCGATTTGGTCCCGAGCCCAGGATGATAACCTTCTTCTTCGCAGTCGGCGTAGCCTCGTCCTCATCTTCAAAGGTCGAGTACATATAGGGCGTGAAGCTCTCGAACTCCGCCGCGCAGGTATCCACGCGTTTATAAACCGGAGTGATTCCCATTTCCCGGCGCTTCTCGTAGATTTTGATCAAGCCCTCACGCGAAGGCATCTTCCACAGTTCGCTGAGCCTGGCGTCGCTGATTCCCTTGCGCTTAGCCTCCCGCATCTCTTCGGCCGTGATTGTCTCCAGAGAGCTGTTCTCCAGAGCACTCATTTCCTCGCCAATTTCTTTCAGTTGGTAAAGGAACCAGGGATCCATCCCCGTCAGCCGGGCTACGTGCGGCACTGTCCAGCCGGTGCGCAGCGCATATCGAACATATTGCAATCGCTCGGGATGCGGCGAAACCATCCGCTTGGTCATGATCTTCGGCTCGATCGCCTCGGCCTCCAGTCGTTTCCCGGTTTCCAGCGAGCGCACCGCTTTCAGCAGTGATTCTTTAAAGGTGCGGCCAATCGCCATCACCTCGCCGACCGACTTCATCTGTGGCCCCAGGCTCTCGTCAGCGCCTGAAAATTTCTCGAACTGCCATTTCGGAATCTTCACCACCACGTAGTCCAGAGTAGGTTCGAAGCATGCCGGAGTCTTCTGCGTGATGTCGTTCGTGATCTCGTCGAGGGTGTAGCCCACGGCAAGCCGTGCCGCGATCTTCGCAATAGGAAAGCCAGTGGCCTTCGAGGCCAGCGCCGATGAACGCGAAACACGAGGGTTCATTTCGATTACAATCTGCCTACCTGTCGTAGGATTCACGGCAAACTGCACGTTCGATCCGCCGGTTTCAACGCCAATCTCGCGCATTACCTTGATCGCGCTGTTGCGCATGCGCTGATACTCGCGGTCGCTCAGCGTTTGAGCCGGGGCTACCGTTATCGAGTCGCCGGTGTGAACGCCCATAGGATCGAAGTTCTCAATCGAGCAGATAATGATGACGTTGTCTGCCAGATCGCGCATAACCTCTAGCTCGTATTCCTTCCAGCCCAGCACGCTCTCTTCGAGTAGAACCTCGTGTACCGGAGAAAGGTCCAGTCCACGAGCCAGCAATTCGACCAGTTCTTCGCGGTTATATGCGATGCCGCCGCCCGAACCGCCCAGCGTAAACGACGGACGCAGCACCACCGGAAACCCGAGCTTGGCAGAGAAGTCCAACCCATCCTTCAGGTTGTTGACCAGCACCGAACGCGGCACATCCAAACCGATGCGCGTCATCGCGTCCTTAAAGAGCAAGCGGTCTTCCGCCTTTTTAATAGCTTCCAATTGCGCGCCAATCAGTATGACGCCGTACTTCTCCAGCACACCGCTGTCGGCAAGTTCCACTGCAAGGTTCAGAGCGGTCTGCCCACCTACGGTCGGCAGCACGGCCATTCCTTTGCCAACGCCGCGCTCCACTTCCTTTCGGATAATCTCCTCCGCGTACTGCCGCGTCAGCGGCTCAACATACGTGCGGTCGGCCATCTCCGGATCAGTCATGATCGTCGCGGGATTCGAGTTCACAAGCACAACCTCGAACCCTTCGGCCTTTAGCGCCTTGCACGCCTGTGTGCCGGAGTAGTCAAATTCCGCCGACTGTCCAATTACAATCGGTCCGGAACCAAGAATCAGAATCTTCGAAATATCTGTGCGACGTGGCATTTACGTTTGCTTTCTCACCTGCTAATTGAAACTTTTCACGAATAGTCGCGCGCTGTCATGCGCGCGACGAAGTAATTTTCGTTCGCCCAATACCGTCCAGTTTTTCGCCGGCAAACTTTACGCGTGCTACTTTCTCCACTCCTTCATCATCTTCACAAAGTCATCGAAGAGATAATGAGAGTCGTGCGGACCAGGCGCAGCCTCGGGATGATATTGCACGCTGAAAAGCGGATACGTCCGATGCCGCAGTCCTTCCAGTGTGTTGTCGTTCAGGTCCACGTGCGTCAACTCCACTTCGCTCTGCTTCAGCGAATCCGGATCGACCGCATAGTTGTGGTTGTGCGCCGTAATCTCGACTTTTCCGGTCTTCAGATGCTTTACCGGATGGTTCCCGCCATGATGCCCGAACTTGAGCTTGTAAGTCTTCCCTTCCAGCGCAAGCCCAATCAACTGATGTCCGAGGCAGATACCGAAGATGGGTATGCGTCCTGCCAGTTGCCGGATTGTCTTCTGCGCGTAAACGACGGCGTCCGGATCTCCCGGACCGTTCGAAAGAAATATTCCATTTGGCTGAAGTGCAAGCACATCTTCGGCCGAAGTCTGAGCCGGAACCACGGTCACATCGCAACCGGAACTCACTAACCGCCTTAGAATGTTGTGCTTAATGCCATAGTCGAAGGCGACTACCTTCTTGCGCATTGCCGGATCGGGAACGGCTGCGGGCTCGGCGGTAATCACCGAGAGCTGCCGCGCCGAGGGGTGGGGCGCAATAATAATGCGTTCTTCCACATCTCCCTTGGTCCACTGATAGCTCTCTTTCGTGGATACAACCTTCGCCAGATCCATTCCGTCGATGGTCGGCGTAGCTTTCGCCTTCTCAACCAACTTCTGAACGTCTGTCTCGCTGGTTGAAATTACTCCGCGCATGACGCCACGGTCGCGCAAGTGCCGCACCAAAGCGCGGGTATCAACGTCCGACAGCACAGGAACCTTGTGCCTCTCCAGATACTCGTCCGTCACCTGATGTGAGCGGTAGCTCGAAGCATAAGGGGAAAATTCACGCACAATCAGCCCTTCGATATAGGGCTTGACTGCTTCTTCGTCGTCGGAATTCGTACCGTAGTTGCCGATTTCGGGATTCGTCAGAACAACAATTTGCCCAGCATAGGAGGGATCGGTAAATATCTCCTGATAGCCGGTAATGGATGTATTAAAAACTACTTCGCCGGTGCGTTCGACCCGCGCTCCGTAGCCTTTGCCGCGGAAGACTCTACCGTCTTCCAGCGCAAGGATAGCTTGCATCGCATCCTCAGGGAGTGGATTTTCTAGATGATATCAGCTATTCGAGGGCCTTTGCAGTCTCTGCACAGGAAAAGCCAAGCTAAATGCATTTAAATGCAGTCATTCGTATAATATGCATTCCTGACTTCCGCCTGTGCTCTGAAATTACGCACAACTGCCCAAAGATTGCCGGTCTCAATTCGCTTTTGTCTGTCTCTAACGCAGCTTACCTGCCATATCTGCAGGCCAGTAAGCAAAAACCGCCTTGCCAAAGATCGCCTTCCGCCCCACCGGGCCAAAGTCGCGGCTGTCGCTGGAGAGATTCCTGTGGTCGCCCAACACAAAGTAGCTCTGTTCCGGAATTATCAGCTCGCTCATTGAGCGCTGATCCCGAAACTGCGCCGGCACATACGGCTCCTCCAGCCGGTTCCCGTTCAGAAAGACCTCCCCGCGAGAGATCTCGATCCGGTCGCCCGGCTCGCCCACAACCCTTTTAATGTATTTCTTACTCGGGTCGCCCGGATACCGGAATACAACGACGTCACCGCGCTTGATCGGCCCCAGGCGATAGGCAAATTGATTGATGAAGATCCGCTCTTGATCGGCCAGCCCCGGCATCATGCTGGTCCCCTCAACCTTCACTGGCTGGTAAAGGAACACAATGATGAATACTGAAAACGTCAGCGAGATTATAACTTCGCGCAACCACTTCAATCGGTAAGCTCTATCAGGCGTCTCAGACTGCACTAGGGGCTGTGCTACAGAGGGAGCGTCGTTGTGCCTGCTCGCCAGCTCGCGGGATACTCTCTCGTCCATCTCACATACTCCGTCTACATTCATTCTATACAGATTGACGGCCATCACTCACGTTGTGCAGCATTTCCACTCGTGCAAACAACCTACAATTCCTCCAAAAATGCTTGAGGTTGACGCTAGCCCTTACTCACGATATAAAGCTGTATTCTAAGATGGTTATCGTTCTCAGACTGCTTGTGGTTCCTGAACGGTTGCATACATTCGTTTTTAATCATTTCAGGAAGGGCGCATGTCCAAAAAACTCGAAGTTAATCCGAATAGCCCCTTGGATAAAATCAAGGCCGAATCGCACCGGAACGCACCCGAAGACACACAGGTGCGATTTGCCCAAACCTTGCAGGGTTACGAGCAGGCGTTGAAGCTGATGCAGGCCCAGAAGTTCGAAAAGGCCAAGCCCCTGTTCGAAAAGGTGGTTGAATCGGGAATAAGCGAGTTGGCTGATCGTGCCAAGGTTCATATCAACATTTGTAATCAGCATATGGAAGAGGTTCAGAACACATTCAATACGCCCGAGGAGCATTACGACTTCGCAGTGTCACTCATGAACCTCGGAGACTTTGTCACTGCCCGTGAGCACATGGAAGCGCTTTCCGTTCAGGCCCCCACCCTCGACTTCGTCTGGTACGGCTTGGCAGTACTTGAGTGTCTGACTGGCCGCACAACGGAAAGTCTGCAACATCTGGATCAGGCCATTCGGCTTAATCCCTGTAATCGTTTCCAGGCACGGAATGACCCGGACTTCAAGAATATGGCCGATGACCCGCGATTCACCGAGTTACTCTATCCTGAAGGCAGTATCGGAGCGTGAGTTTCTAGACTTGCAGAATTTTCCACTTCCCTGCTTCTGAAGAATAAGAATGCCAACGACCTCCATTACGGATCGCTTAAACGGCTTCCGCGTCGTCGCCATTGGCGGCGGCACCGGCCTATCCACCCTTCTTCGCGGACTCAAGCGCCACGTAATCTCCGGTTCGGCTTCGGACTCCTCCATGGCAGAGCCAATTAGCCCTTTCATTTGCCGCCTCACCGGCATCGTAACCGTCACAGATGATGGAGGCTCCAGCGGACGACTGCGTAAGGAACTGGGCGTTCCTCCCCCGGGAGATATCCGTAACTGCATGACCGCTCTATCTGATGACGAGGAATTGCTCGCGCAACTCTTCCGCTATCGCTTCAGCGGCGGCGGCCTCGATGGCCATAGCTTCGGAAATCTTTTTTTGACAGCTCTGGCGGATGTCTGTGGCGACTTCTCGCTGGCCGTCAAGCTCAGTTCCGCGATTTTGAAAACTCGCGGCGAAATCTACCCTGCCACCACCAGCAGCAACGTTCAGCTCGATGCCCTGATGCGCGATGGCAGACACGTCAGCGGAGAAACCAATATCACCGCCAGTCGCAGCGGCATCGTACGCCTCCGCCTCGTCCCAGACTGCGTCCCGCCTCTCCCCCAGGCGCTGGAGGCAATTCTTAACGCCGACATCATAAGCATCGGTCCCGGCTCTCTCTTCACCAGTTGCATTCCCAATCTTCTGGTCCAGGGAGTCCCGGAGGCAATCTGCCGCTCGAACGCCGCCCGCGTCTACATCTGCAACCTGATGACACAGCCCAACGAGAGCACCGGCCTCACCGCCTCGCAACATATCCGGGCGATTTTCGAGCACGCCAAATGCCGCGTTTTTGACTACGCAATGCTCAACCGGGCTCCCGTTCCTGCCGAACTGCGGAATCGGTATGCCGAGGATGACGCTGAGCCACTGCAGAATGATCTGGACGAAATCCGCGCCCTCGGCGTTACGCCAATCCTGGGCGACTATCTCGATGCGACTCAATTCGCACGTCACGCCGCTGACCGCATTGCGCAGGACCTTCTTAGCCTTCCCGCCCGCCTCCAACAGGAACGCCGCGCGCAGGCGCCGAGCTTTTAGCAGTCGAGTACCGGCTGGTTAGCCGCTGATTCGCTCTGATTCACCACTGTTGACACCAAACGCCTCGCCGAGCACAATCCTCACTTTGCGCAGCCCGCGAACAGCGTTGCAGACATAAACGGCATCCGCGCTCAGAAGGTCTTCCATGGTCAGAACTCTTTCTTCTGCTGAAGCATTCGTCGCCAATAACTGCTGGCGGTACACCCCTGGAAGCAGTCCGCAGGCCACAGGCGGCGTAAGCAGCTTGCCGCCAATCTCGGCGAATACATTGCTGATCGCACCTTCGGTCAGTTCATCACGCTCATTGAAAAACAGCAGGTCGTCGTAGCCGTCCCGCTTGGCGCGGTCGAACATATCTCTGTAGAGCTGGCGGTGAGTGGTTTTGTGGTAAAGAAACCTATCGGCGGATGAGGTGCGCACCGGGCTCACCGTGACGAGGCCGGTTTCACCGTTTCTATTCACGGTTGTGTTTCCGATTGTCATTTTGCCAGTGCGATCCAGCGTGAGTCGTACCTTGAAGGAAACCCCGGAAGAAAGCTGCCGAGCATTCGAGTGCAGCAGTTCCTGTGCCCGGGAACGATCAAACACATAGCCAAAGTAACGCGCTGAATTTTCCATTCTCTGGAGGTGGGCGGCAAGCAGAGGATATTGGCCATTCCACAGAAGGCTCTCGATCAGCTCGAACGAAGGACCCGGGCGCTTAAGGAATTCGGCCTTGAGCAGGCACTCGCCGTACTCGTCACTGGCAAGCGAATCGATCGTAATGCCGCCACCTACGCCCATCTCACCGCGATCTCCTTGCAACAGAACTGTTCGAATGGCCACATTGAATAGCGACTCGCGAGCAGGCGAAAAGAATCCAATGGCCCCCGTGTAAACTCCACGAGGACATCGCTCAAGCTCACTGATGATCTGCATAGCACGAATTTTCGGCGCGCCGGTGATCGATCCGGAAGGAAACACACCCTTGAAAATGTCATAAAGACACAACCCCGGCCGCAGGGTACCGGAAACGGTAGAGGTCATCTGGAACAAAGTATCGTATTTCTCAACCGAGAACAGTTCCTCGACGCGCACGCTCCCGAACTCGCAGAGCCGGCCAATGTCATTCCTCAGCAGATCCACGATCATCACGTTTTCAGCACAGTTTTTGGAATCACTCTTAAGCCACGATGCAATGACTGCATCCTCTTCAAGAGTGCGCCCCCGCCGGACTGTGCCTTTCATCGGACGTGTAACGATCCGTTGGTCGCGAATACGGAAAAACAGCTCTGGCGAAAACGAAAGGATGTGCCGCTCACCAAGGTTAATAAAAGCGCTGTAAGGCACCGGCTGCGCCGCGTTAACAGCGGCAAACAGTGCTACGGGCGAGCCGGAGAATCCGAATGTGAATTTATCCGTCAGGTTGACCTGGTAAATTTCACCCGAGCGTATGTACTCGTGAATCGCATCAATTTTTGAGGAATACACATCCTCTGAGATTTGCAGCTGCGCATCCGACACAGCAAAATCCCTTTTGTCCAGGCAATTTTCCAGTAACTCTTCCGGAAGCTCACCTTCAAAGCAGCCGCTGCGATGATTGAACACGTAAGCGCGACGATACACGCCGAACCATGCCAACGGCATACCTGTGGCGTTTGCCGCTGCAGGTGAGATCTTCTCAAAGTGCTCGCCGCATTCGTAGGAAAAATAACCTGCCACAAAGTTTCCGCTACGCTGAGCTTCCTCAACTTGAAGGAACAATGCGGACATCTCGTCCAGGTTCTCTAGCGTGAGGATCTGCACCGGATTTAGAAACAAGTAGCTGCGGTAATTCTCCTGGCTGCATTGCGAGGTTTGCAACAGAATGCCGTGGCGAGAGTGCGCGAGGAGCGAATAGTAGCGCTCCGGAAATGGGAAAAAAACATTTTGCAATGATGGGCAGTCCTGATGGAAAAGTATGGAAATGATTATCGCATGTACCTGACGTCCACCGTTGCCGGCAAAGGTTCGGATTGTTGATCGTTGCCGTTGCCTTGTTCCCCGCTGAATCCCTACAATACGAGGGCAATGTCGAATCCACGTTTTGCTATCGCCATCCTCGCCGCAGGCAAAGGAACCCGCCTCAAGTCGAAACTGCCCAAGGTACTGCATCGAATCGCGGGTCGCCCGCTGCTTAGCCACGTTGTACACGCTGCCAGCACAATCGTTGCGCCTTCCGATATCTTCTGCATCATCGGCCATGAGGCCGATCGTGTGCGCGCTGAGATTGCCCCCCTCGGCACGGAGTTCATTGAGCAGCGCGAGCAAAACGGCACCGGACACGCGCTCATGCAGTGCCGCGAGGCCCTAGCGGCATACGATCACGTGCTCGTGCTCAGCGGGGACGTGCCTCTCATGCGCCCGGAAACCATTGCATCGGTGCGCGATTTTCATACCGCAAGAGGGGCGGCGATGACCATCCTGACGGCCGAACCACCCGATCCCTTCGGCTATGGGCGCATTGTGCGCCGCACAGTGCACGGCGTAAGCAGCGATCAGGTCGAGGCCATCGTTGAGCAGAAACAGCTCACGCCCGAGCAGGAAGATATCGGCGAAATCAACTCCGGAATTTACGCCTTCGACGTACGCGAACTATTTGCGCGAATCGATCAGCTCTCAACCGACAATCCGCACGGAGAGTTCTACCTCACCCAAATCGCTGGCATACTCCAGCGCGATGGAAAGCACGTCCTGGCCCTGCGCACGCCGAACGCGAGCGAGGTCCTCGGCGTCAACACACGTCGCGAACTCGCACATCTTGATTCAATTCTGCGTGAGCGCAAAACTCGCGAACTGATGGACAATGGCGTCACGATCTTCAAGCCCGAAACGGTACTCATCGATGCCGGGGTTTCGATCGGCGCCGACACGGTGATTGAACCATTCGTGCAGTTGCTGGGCGAAACCAGCATTGGCGAAGACTGTCTCATACGCAGCTATTCAGTGCTGACCAATACGCAGGTCGCGGACGGCGTTCGCGTCAATCAGGGGACCATCGCAGAGGAATCCTGCGTAGAGCGGGGGGCCATCATCGGACCATACGCGAGACTCCGCCAAGGCAGTGAAATCGGCCCCGAGGCACACGTAGGCAATTTCGTCGAAACCAAAAAAACAAAACTCGCCCGTGGGGCTAAGGCAAATCACCTGACCTATTTAGGCGACGCAGAGATTGGAGAACGAGCCAATATCGGCGCTGGCACCATCACCTGCAACTACGACGGAGTGAACAAGCACAAAACGATAATAGGCGCGCGGGCCTTCATCGGGAGCGACACTACGCTCGTCGCCCCGGTCCGGGTGGGCGATGGAGCATACGTCGGCGCTGCCTCGTGCATCACCAAGGACATTCCCGACGACTCACTTGGTTTAACGCGACCGCAATTGGTTATCCGCGAAGGGTGGGCCTTAGAGAAGCGCGCAAAGCTAGAGGCGGCCAAAGAGAAAAAGTAAGCAGGCCTTCTCTTGGCTGTAGCTAGCCCCGTCTGGAGTTCTTACCTACTCCTGCGATCAGCACGCCAAAGGCTATAAGTCCAACGGCAGCTAACGGTTGCCCATAGGTGCCGGATTCCACGGCCATGCCGGAAAAGACCGCCCAAATGGCGCCTACGGCGGCCATCAGCAGTCCGACCGGCCACAGTATCGGGTCACGCGCCATCCCGGCAGGCTGTCCTCTGTCGCGAACTTGCGTGGGGTGATTCATCATAGCTCTCCAATCAGTAGCTTCGATGCTGAGGGAGCAGCGCAGGATTCGGAATTTTGAAATTCCAGAGCGGCTGCACCCTGCGATGGGCGAACCATCCGGAGTGGTACACTTTTTGTGACCTCAATTTGCATTGAACGAGTAAGCCTTGCCCGAAACTTCCAAACGTAAGCGTTCCGTCGTTTTGTTGATTAGTTGCCCCGACCGCAAAGGGCTGGTTGCGGTAATCTCTGACTTCATCTTCCGCCACAATGGAAATATTCTGCACGCCGACGAGCATCGCGACGAGGAGACCAACCTCTTCCTGATGCGGGTGGAGTTTGATCCTTCTGGACTGGACGTAGACTTGAAGGAGCTGGCAACCGAGTTCAGCGCCATTGCAGAGCAGTTTCAGATGCGCTGGCGGCTGGCCAATGGAAAACGACGCCCACGTATGGGCATTCTGGTTTCGAAGTACGATCACTGCCTGGCGGACTTGCTGTACCGGCACAAGGCGGGAGAGCTGGACTGCGACATTCCAATTGTTCTCTCGAACCACACGGCAACGGAGCGGCTGGCGGGGTTCTATGGCGCGAAGTTTGTCTGCCTGCCAATGACGCGCGAGACCAAGGCTGAAGTCGAGCAAAAGCAGATTGCGATGCTGCGCGAGCACGAATGCGATTTAGTGGTGCTGGCGCGCTACATGCAGGTCCTTTCGCCGAAGTTTTTGGCGGAATTCCCCAACCAAATCATCAACATTCACCACTCGTTTCTTCCTGCCTTCGTTGGAGCGCGTCCGTATCACCAGGCTTTTGAACGCGGTGTGAAATTGATAGGCGCAACCAGCCACTACGTGACTGAGGTGCTCGACGACGGACCGATTATTGAACAGGCGGTAGTGCGCATCTCTCACCGGGATTCAGTAGAGGATTTGATCCACAAGGGCCGTGATCTGGAGAAAGTCGTCCTGTCACGCGCGGTAGGGTGGCACCTCGAAAACCGTGTGCTGCTGTACGGAAATAAAACCGTGGTCTTCGACTGATACTTGAAGAATGGCGAGAGCCGATTCTCAGGCAAAACGCCCTGCGATCTCGGTTTTGCAGTGGACACATCTTCCCTGCTCTAACTCGCAAGCCTCTACGCGGTGCCAGGAACGCTGGATAATCGTTCGGCGGCAGTTGGGACAAGTAGTGTTTCCACCTTCCCGGGTAATGATATTGCCTTCGTAAACGTACTTAAGACCCCGTGCCAGAGCAAGCTGTCGCGCGCGGTGAATAGTCTCCGGCGGGGTCGGCTCGCGATCCATCATTTTGAAATCAGGATGGAAAGCCGTAAAGTGCAGTGGAACATCGTCGCCTAAATCACTCAGAATCCAGTCGCACAGTTCGGCGGTCTCCGCGGGCGAATCGTTGAGGCCGGGAATCAGTAGATTTGTTATCTCGAACCAAACGCTGGACTCGCGCCGCAACCAGCGCAGCACGTCCAACACGGGCGCAAGATGGGAGAGCGTAATCTTTGAATAAAAGCTTTCTGTAAACCCTTTTAGATCAATATTCGCCGCATCAATGTGCTTATAAACGTCGAAGAATGCTTCGCGAGTAATGTATCCATTGGAGACCATGACGGTCTTGAGCCCTGCCTCGTGGGCTGCCTGCGCGATGTCGATGACGAACTCAGCCCAGATTGTGGGCTCGTTATATGTGAAGGCAATAGAGGGGGTTCCGTGAGCGATTGCGAGATCGACAATCTCCTCCGGGGTCATTCTGCGAGAGCTTTGCTGCACAGAACGTGCCTTGCTGATATCGAAATTCTGGCAGAACTGGCAGCCAAGATTACAGCCCGCCGTCCCAAGCGAGAGGATCGAAGAACCAGGATGAAAGTGGAAAAGCGGCTTCTTCTCTATGGGATCAATAGCGAGGGCAGCGGGACGGCCATAGCCGAGTTGTACCAGTTCGCCGGAGACATTCTGACGAATGTAGCAGAACCCATGCTGGCCTTCGCCGATGTGACAGTGCCGTGGACACAAGTAGCAGTGGATACGCCCATCGGGAAGCGTATTCCACCAACGCGCGAGATGGTTTGCGGTGGGTGTCTGCATATTTCTAGGGTCAAAGATAACCCATTTTTTTAGATGCGCCTGGCCATCAATTAGTATCGCGGGACGTTAGGATCAATTTGCCGCGACCACTGCTCAATTCCGCCGGACATGGACTGTACCTTCTGATAGCCCTCTTTGCGCAGCCACTCGGTAACCGAGAACGAACGCCCGCCATGATGACAGTAGACGATGATGTGCCGATCTGGGTCGAGTTCCTTCACGCGGACAGGGACATCTGCCATCGGAATATGCTGACTTGGCATTATGCTGGCCGTCTGGCGCTCCCAGAGTTCGCGAACATCCAGAAGAAGGAGTTCCTCGTTGCGTTCCTGACGCTGTCGCAGTTCCTGCGGTGTGATCTCGTAATTCATAATTTCCCCTCAGTGATACGTTTTGCGCATGGCGAACAGACAGTGCTCGTCCACGATCATCTCAGGAGTTGAGATTAGCACGTTATCCGAGCCGCAGCACGGGCAGACGGGGGTTTCGCCCTCATCCCAGAACTCGGAAATGTCAGCGAAGGGGAACAGGCGGTAGCAATGGGTACAGCCGCAGGGCGTATCCGGAGATTCAGAGCCGCGGAGCATACAGTGAGCATAACACCGGTCTGGCATCCTATTGAGCAAACAAGCATTCAAACCATGGACGGAGTCGCATTTTCACCATTAAGGGAAAGGCAGAGTTCATGGCGAGTTTTATTAAGGATGTCGAAGAAATTCGACAGCGTGCGATGCGAAAGCTGGAAGACGGAGCAGTCACCAGCAACTATCCGCTCGACAAAGAGCAGTCGGTTGCGATTCTGAACGAGGCGCTGGCCAGCGAAATTGTCTGCGTACTGCGCTATCAGCATCACTTTTTTATGGCATCCGGTGTGCTTGGCCGGAGCGTGGCACAAACCTTCAAGAAGCATTCCGATGAGGAACGCGAGCATATGGAAGAAATCGCCGAGCGTATTCAGCAGCTCGGGGGAAAACCGGACTTTAATCCAGGCACCTTGGTGGAACGCTCGGTTGCGCATTACTCCGAGGGCGGTTCGCTAGGCGAGATGATTCGTGAAGATCTGATTGCCGAGCGGGTTGTCATCGATGTATATCAACAATTCATTGAGCACTTCGGAATGAAAGACACGACAACGCGGATGTTATTCGAACATATCAAGGCCGAAGAAGAAACGCACGCAAATGAGCTGAGCGAAATGCTCTTCATAGTCGATCCGAGTACAGGAGAGAAAAGCATGGCTGATACAGGAACTAACGTTATGAACGCCGCCGCAAGGCCGGAAACGGAAGAGGAATTCGAACTGGTTGAGCAGGCAATGGCAGAACACCGCGAACAACGCTTGAGATTGGAAGGCGAGTCTGAGGCTCCGGGCAGATCAATCGGCGGAGTGGGCGGACGGCCGATGAACCGGAGACACAGTCCGGCCGAGATCGATGACTACGAAGCCGCTGAATTCGGATATGAAGGAGGAATGCACGGCACAAACCGGTCGCCGAAGGTACTGGAAAAGCAGAGAAAGAACCGGGCTGCATAATAGGCAAATTTCTCAGATTCGGAATCACTAAGCAGAAAGTCGCAGGGCAGGAGACGGCGCTCCTGCCCTGCAGTTCGTTTCAGGATGCTATATGAATCCCACTCCCTATGAAACCGAGCCTTATCTGGTAAGACGAAGTCACTGTTCGGACGCAAAAATAACCCGGCTTGCAGCCGGGTCGGAGTGGAACATCCACGGGGAGGCTATGAGTGTCCTGCACAGGTAGGAGTCGTTGTCGAGTAACAACGACCCCACGCGAGAAAGAATGGCGCAGATTGCGGCTGTTGTGAAATCAATTTTTTCTATGGTAGCCATAAAAGCTATTAACACGGAGTCGCCGAGAGTAGAGGTTTGTTGCATTGTTCATAAAACCCGTTTTCCAACACCCGTTTTCGGCCACCGTTGTTGCGGGCACATCTCACGGGCAGCTGCGTACGGCACTCGGCAAAAGCGTGCAAAGATAATCCCGGCATCGTTTGAAATTCAGCGGCATCGAAAACACTATGAAGGAAACGGAGACGGCCGTAGTAGGCGGGGGATGTTTTTGGTGCGTGGAAGCTGCTCTGCTGCAGGTTGAGGGCGTGCTGAAGGTGGAAAGCGGTTACATGGGCGGCAACGTTGATCATCCCACCTACAAACAGGTCTGCACAGGAACGACCGCGCATGTCGAGGTGGTGCGGGTCGAATTCGATCCTTCCCTGCTCTCTTTCGGTGAGTTGCTTGAAGTTTTCTTCACCGCGCATGACCCTACCACGTTGAACAGACAGGGAAACGATGTAGGAACTCAGTATCGCTCCGTGATTTTCTTTCTCAACGAGAGGCAGCGAACTGAGGCCGAGCGCGTGATCGCGGAGTTAACGGCAAAAAACATTTTTGGTGCGCCAATGGTGACGGCGATCGAACCAGCTCAGACTTTCTGGGAGGCTGAGGATTACCATCAGAACTACTTTGCGAATAACTCCAACCAGCCCTATTGTTTGTACGCAGTAGCTCCGAAGGTAGCGAAAGTGCGAGCAAAATATGCTGGCCGGATCAAAAAATCCGCGTAGTCACAGCACGAACAGCCCCCATTCCTAACCAGGAAGAGGCTCGACCGTAACATGGTCGCTCTGCGCTCGCTGAACAATCGCTTCAATTAGTCCGGCGATGGTATACGTGGTGGGCTGTACGTCCACCGACAGCTTGTATTGACGCAGCGTATCCGAAGTGATCGGCCCGATGGATGCGTTCAGCACGCCTTCCAGCAGCTTCGATTGCCCGGAACGAATCCCCAGTAGATCCAGATAATTCCTGACCGTCGACGCACTGGTGAAAGTTACCAGATGGGGACGAAGCAGTGAATCGCGCAGAATGCCGCGAAGTTTGACGCGCGAGGCCTGTGGGAGGACCGTTTCATAGGCTTCAACCACGTCCAGGAACGCTCCCGCTTTACGAAGTTCAGTTGGAATGACATCGCGCGCGATTTTGGCTCGCCAAAGCAGCACGCGTTTGCCCCGAACCTTGTCGGAAAGAAAATCTATCAAAGACTCAGCTACATACTCTTTGGGAACGACGGCAACCCTCACCCCTTCGCGCTCAATGGCTCGACAGGTAGCCGAGCCGATGGCGGCGACATTGAGGCGGGCGAGCACACGCTTTTCAATGTTGAGTGTTGCCATGCGGTCAAACAAGGCACGCACGCCATTAGTACTGGTCAGGATAAGCCAGTCATACTCTGTTAATAATTTGAGCGACTCATCGAGAGATTTGAAGGAGCGAGGCGGGCGAATTTCAATGAACGGAATCTCATACACCTCTGCGCCCAGAGCCCGGAGGCCGTTCGAAAGCACGCCGGCCTGCTCGCGTGCACGTGACACGACTATGCGCCAACCCGCCAACGGCTTACTCGCTCCGCTGTTTCCGTTCTCGTCCATATAAACTTGCCTAGCTTACCGCAGAGTACTCCTGGTCGCATTTGCGCCGTAAACATCCTGCAAAATCTTGTCTCCGCCACGCTTGAGAATTGTTGTACCCAGGCGCTGGCCAAGCTCAACTGGATCTGTGCCGGTTCCGACTTCACGCAACAGCTCGCTTCCATCCGGACGTGCGCAGATTGCCGTCAGCCTGATCTCACTCCCGTTAACCACCGCATAGGCTCCAATGGGTACCTGGCATCCGCCGCCAAGCTGGTTGAGCAACGCGCGCTCACAAACAGTGGCAATCCGCGAAGGTTCGTCATTCAGGAACGCAAGGCACTCCCGCATTTTCTTGTCGCCGAGACGGATTTCGATGCCCAACGCGCCCTGTCCCGCAGCTGAGCACATGACCTCCGGCTCGAGGATTTCCTTGATGTACTTGGTCTGGCCGAGCCGCTTCAAGCCTGCAGCCGCCAGAATTAAGGCATCGTATTCGCCCACTTCCAGCTTGCGCACCCTCGTATCCACGTTCCCTCGCAGTGGCCGAATGTCCAGATCGGGACGGAGTTGCATGAGCTGAGCCTGACGGCGCAGACTGCTGGTGCCAACTCGTGCACCTTGGGGCAATTCCTTGAGGCTGTTGTAATGAACGGAAAGGAGAGCGTCACGTGCATCCAGGCGCTTTGTGATGGCCGCAATCTCAAACGGCCCTGTCAGCGTCGTGGGAAGGTCCTTAAGGCTGTGCACCGCCAGGTCAACACGTCCTTCTGCGAGCGCCTCTTCGATTTCCTTGGTGAACATCCCCTTGGTGCCCACCTTCGCAAGAGCCACGTCGGTGATCTTGTCGCCCGTCGTCTTGATAATCTCGATTTCGACCTCATGCCCTTGCTCACGAAGAAGCGCCGATATGTGATTGGCCTGCCAGAGGGCAAGCTGTGAACCACGGGATCCGATACGAAGGAGTGCCATTCCAGCTTCCTTTATTTTGCTCCTGCTCCGCGGCAGAGTTATTCGAAGCGGCTACAGGTTCAGCACACTTTTCGACACAGGTTGAAGAGCTTGCGCACGACATCAATGACGACGTTTGATTCGGGATCGTGAGCAACTGATTTCAACGTGGTGATCGGTGTGTGCATGATCTTGTTGATGATGCCACGAGTAAGCGCCTCGACTGCCATCTCCTGCTCCGGAGTCAGATCGCCCAGGCGGCTGCGCATGCGCTCCAGCTCGGATTGGCGCAATGTTTCCAAATGCTGTTGCAGCGAGACAATGGTAGGAACAACTTCAGCGTTCTGCGCACGCTGTTCGAATTTACGTACTTCCTCTTTCACCAGCAACTCGGCTCGAGCGGCTTCCTTACGGCGCTCTCCCAAATGCGACTGTGCTACCTGTTGGAGATCGTCGATGTTGTACACAAAGACTCCGTCAAGATCGTTGAGGCCGGGATCGATGTCGCGCGGCACCGCAAGGTCAATAAAAAACATGGGGCGGTTCTTGCGCAGGTGAAGAAATTTCTCGCCATGTTCCTTGCGAAAAATGGTATGCGGAGCGCCGGTCGAGCTTATGACGATGTCAGCCCGCGGAACTGTGTCATAAAGCCGCTCAAACGAGATGGCTTCGCCCTCAAATTTGTTCGCCAGGGCAACGGCACGCTCAGGAGTGCGATTGCAGACGAAGATCTTCTTGGCGCCATGCGCGATGAGGTGTCGAGCGGCTAGTTCGCATGTGTTTCCGGCTCCGACGAGGTAAACCGATTTTCCTGCCAGGCTGCCAAAGATTTTTTCCGCCAGTTCGGCGGCTACAGATGCTATCGAAACCGGAGAGACGGCAATTGTAGTTTCGTTGCGAACCTTTTTGGCCACAGCAAAAGCGCGGGTAAGGAGCTGATCGAGCTGCGAAGTTACAGCGCCCACCGCGCGCGCAGTCGCGTATGCATCCTTCACCTGCCCTAGAATCTGCGATTCGCCAACCACCATCGAATCCAGGCTGGAAGCAACGCGAAAGATGTGCGCCACCGCCTCAAGTTGCTCATGCTCAAAGATGTAAGGTTCGTACTCGCCAGCCCTGAAACCGAAGTATTCACGAACAAACTTCCGCAAATCGCAATCACCGTTCTGCGAATGCGCGAATATCTCAACCCGATTGCACGTGGAAACAATCATCCCCTCTTCAATGCCGTCCATTGAGGTGAGCTTGCCGAGAGCCTCGGGCAAACGGACCTCGGGAATGGCAAAGCGTTCCCGAACTTCCACCGGAGCCGTCTTGTGGTTCACTCCTAATACAAAGAAGTTCATGGTCCCACAAACCTATGCAGCCTGCTCAGGTAATTCGCACCCCATGCGCAAACTGCAACAAAGAATCCGAAGCTGGCCAGACAAGCGGCTTTTCGACCACGCCAGCCAGCGCTCCATCGCGTATAAAGAAGCACGAGATAGATTCCCCACATCAGCAGGGAGAGTAACACTTTCGGGTCTGCGAAGTAAGTTGATCCATAGTGCTCCTGCGCAACCAGGACGCCAGCCATCAGCCCAGCTGTCATGAATGGAAGGCCCAGAAGCAGCGACTTGTAACCAAGTTCATCGATCTCCTGCAACGCTGGGAGGCGCGCTGCCCAGCTCACCGTCTGCTTGTGCTTCAGCTGACGCGAGAGGATGAGGTAAAGCACACTTGAAACAAAAGTCAGGAAGAGCATCGCGTAGCCGGCCAGCAAACTGCACACATGGAAGACAATCCATCCGCTTCGAATACGGGGCGATGTAAACGCCATCGCATGCTGATCCATCGCAGACGCAAACGTGAGGATAAATATCAGCGGAAAAATGAACGCCGCTGGCGAAGGCGTCTTGTACCGCAGATACACTCCCATGAAGATGAGCGCAACCAAGAGAGCCAGAGCGGATTCAGCATGGCGGATCGTCAACAGCTCCAGATATCCGGACAGCAGAGCCGTCTCAACCAGCGAGACAAAATGGAAGACCATTCCCAGGCCGACAGCAGGGGCCGCGACCCGTCCAGCACGCTCTCCTTTTCGCCGAAGCATAAGAAAGGCATGGAGCAGTCCCAATCCATACAGTACGGTCGCAACTCGGAGCCAAAGTAGTGGCATAAATAGAAACCCGATACCAATTAGCAAACAAACAGGGCAAGCACAATTATACAAATGAGACACTCGTCTCTAGGTTTTCTTGTCAACAAACGCCACAAGCACAGACGGTACAGCATCGTTTAAAAGCATCTGCGGTCCGTCTCCGGGCAACCGGCAGATTTTTCGAGCGCATCACATCGCCGAATTAGATCCGGGATGGAAATTTGCAATCGAGCTCAAACCCGTTTGTAGCTCGATGATCCTGATGCTAATATCTCACTCTTAAGGTGTTTCTAGGAGGTAATTCATGGCTGACGAAGGCTGTGGTAGCAGCGGCATTCTTTGGTTTCTGGCAGGACTGGGAATAGGAGCGGCTGTAGGTGTCCTATACGCACCAAAGGCCGGCAGCGAGACCCGCGAGTCGCTTTTGAATGCGGCTGGAGATGGACGCGATCTGGTTCAGGAGCGCGCCCGCAAATACAAGCAACAGGCCCAGGAATGGGCTGACCGCGGCAAGGACGTGATCTCCCAGCAAAAGGAGAACATTCGCTCCGCGTTTGAAGCAGGCCGCAAAGCATACCGGGATGCAAATGACGAGCCGACTCCCGAACCGGGCACTCCCAATTTGTAAGTTTTTGATCGCTAAACACAGGGCCATCGAGAGATGGTCCTCAGCGCCAATGGACGGACAATCATGAATCAAACGACCCTGCTCATCATTTTCGTAGCGATAACCGCTGTCGCAGTCGTACTGCAAATGCTTATTCTGGCAGGAATGTATTTCATCGCGAGCAAGTTGAGTAAGCGGATGGAAGAGCTTTCGACGCGTGTGGAGGAGCAGGCGTTGCCGCTGGTTAGAAAAGTACGTGGCATCGTGGACGAGAGCACGCCCTTGATTCAAAAGGTTGTTATGAACGTAACCGAGACCTCCAGTATTGTACGCACGCAGGCTGAGAACATCAGCGAGGTCGTGTCGGAGATCGCCGACAGAACCCGTTCTCAGGCTGAGCGTGCGGATAAGCTTGTGACTCGCACTATGCAACGCGTGGACATAGCAGCAGAAGCGGTACAGCATTCTGTAACATCGCCACTGCGGCGTGTTTCCGCAGTCATGGAAGGCATCAGGACAGGTGTTGGTGAGTATATGGCCGGGCGCGGCTCGCGGGGAACCAAAAACGCACCAAATGAACAAATGTTCATTTAACGCGCGGGAACCTGCGTCTCCGCGTGACCACGTAGAGGCGTGAAATTGCAGTTCCACAAGTGCGTTGTTTTAAGGAAATTCAAGTCTTCGCTATGAAGCAGCCGGACGAACCCGTCGGATGCGGGGCCTGCGAGCGCGGCTAAGTCCGACAGCACGCACGCGCTCATATGCGCCATGGAGATCGTTGCTCAAGCGACGTACAACTTCCATGCAGATCGTCGGGTTCTCGCGCAAGAACGTGAGAAGGTCGTCGCGATTAACGAAAGCCACTTGCGCTTTATCCAGCAATTCGACAGTGACCTCATACGCATCGCCACTCAGTGTGGCCCCCAGTCCAAGAACTTCGCCCGGTCCGGCAACGCGCAGCATCAGCGGCTTACCGCCTTCCGAGCAAATGGAGAGTTTGGCGCGGCCTTCGCAGAGCACATACGCCCCACGCGGTGTCGCTCCTTCGGCGAAAAGAAGCGCGCCTTTACCTAGCACGGACAATTCCTTAATCTCGTCGAACCCACGAATGGCGTCCGGCGACATATCGCAGAACGGACGTTCCGCGCGGAATGCGCAGTGAACACAACTGGGCTGCGTATCTCTGTCCATCAGAGGGTTATATATTTTGAGCCGCGCTGAAACAGTGATTCGAGTCACCCGGCAACGTGAGTCCCGCCACAGAGCCCCAAAACAGAACCAGAATTTCTGGCAATTACGCGCCCAAGCGCAAACAACAAAGTCCGGCGTGGGGTGCCGGACCATTCAAACCATCTTAGATTGAGACCGATTACGCAGTAGCCAACGCTTTAAGAGCAGACTTGTTCCGGATAACCAAAGTGGACCCCTTGGCTTGAATGATCTGTCGTTTCTTCAATTCTGCAAACAAACGCGTGACGGTTTCACGCGAGGTTCCGATCATCTGAGCGATTTCTTCATGCGTGAGAGCCAGCTTGATGCGAGGCTCTTGCTTGGCGCCCTCGCCGTTCTTGACCGTCCACTCCAACAGCAGTTTGGCGAGTTTTTCCGCAGCCGAATGAGACAGGCCAAGCGAACGAATTTCACGACACGCCGCGTTATATTTCTCGCTGAGTTGCTCGGCAACGCGCAGACAGGCGTCTGCGTGCTCTTTAAGGAAGCGCAGAAAATCATCGCGCTTTACGAAGTTGATCTGGCAGGGATCGATGGTTTCGGCTGTGAGTTCGTAGGGCTTGCCACTGACCGACGCGCTGAGTCCCAAAACCTCGCCAGCTTCCGCAATTTTAAGAATCAGAGTCTTACCATCAGTGGAGCAAATGGACAGTTTCACCCGTCCCTTGCACAGCACGAAAATACCCCGAGGTGCCTGACCTTCCACGAAGAGAATCGCGCCTTTGGGATAAGCCGTCGCGTACTTTATCTGTTCAAAGGACTGGAGGGCAGCTTCCGGCAAGTCGCAGAATATTTGCTCGGACCTCAGCTTGCAAGTGAGACAGCTCTCGACGATGTCTAGGCCGTACGGTGAAAGCAATATGGACCCCCTGTCTTGCTCGCCCTAAACTCCTCAGTGGCGAACCCTACTTGCTATGCGACTTCTGGGAATTAGCACCCGCTGGCTGCGTAATCACCCATACGAAAAGCCTTGCGAGAACAATACGGACACAGAGGCACGCCTTAGCTTCTAAGGTTTAGACGCACCGGAGAAAAGTACGTACGTCACACTCCAATGTGATTGTAACACAAGGTTGTGACCCGCCGCACAGGTCGCGGTTCACCCCAAAAGATCTAACAAAAAATGTATCGCTCCACGCAGCAAACCAGCGCAAACGTAGCACTCGTACGAGAGCGATTTATTCCGGAACCTTGAGCCCAATGCGTCATGAACGGCGCGGATTTCAACACACTTTGCTTGACACTCTCGTCGTGCTTTCGATATCGTGGTTCTAACTTGCATGCGAATTTACAACACATCCCGAACAACAATTACAGGCACACTTATAGGCGTGTCCTCGGGCGCATGTGAGTTCCGCGAAGAGATCAGCTAAAACAAACTGATTCGCACCCTTCAAGAACCCATCGCCCCGGAGGCGATGGGTTCTCTGCTTGTGCAGAAAATTAAGGAGCCGGAAATGATTGTCATGAAATTTGGCGGCAGTTCAGTCCAGGATGCCACCGCAATTCGGAGGGTCGCATCAATCGTGCTCCCGCGATTGGCGGAACAACCGCTTGTAGTGGTGAGCGCCATGGGCGGTGTAACCGATAAGCTGGTACAAGTCGCCGAGGCTGCCGCACGCAAGGATCTGAGCACCGCGCTGGCGTTGCTGGAAGCTATTCGCGACCGGCACGTGGCCGCCGCCATCGAGATGCTGAACGACGCAGACGTCGCACGGTTTGAGAACCAGATGGAAACGCATCTGACCGAAGCCCGGGCGCTCGCATCGGAGATCGCCAAGCTGGGTGAAATTTCTCCCGCGCAGCATTCGCAGCTGCTCTCCTATGGGGAGGTCCTTTCTAGCTTATTTGTTGCCGCTGCTTTCGCTCCCCTCGGAATTCCCTCAGTCCATGCCGACTCCCGCAAGCTGATTGTCACTGACGCGCGGCACCCCGCCGCGTCTCTCCTCCCTTCCCAGACCCGTACCCGGATTCAAGCAGCCATCCCTGAACTTCTGAACCAGAGACTTGTCCCTGTTATGGGTGGGTTCATCGCGTCGAGCGAGTCAGGCGAGACCACTACTCTGGGCCGCGGCGGGTCCGATTATTCCGCGGCCATCGTTGGAGCAGCGCTTTCAGCCGATCGCATTGAGATCTGGACTGACGTCAGCGGCATTTTGACTACTGACCCGCGCATTTGTCCCAATGCGCGACGTATTGCGGAGATCAGCTTCCATGAGGCAACTGAACTGGCCTGCTTCGGAGCGAAAGTATTGCACCCCGCCACGCTGTTGCCTGCCGTCGAGCACGACATTCCCGTGGCCGTGTTGAACTCTCACAAACCTCATGAAGAAGGCACCATCGTTCGCGCCGTTGCCTCCCACGGGCCTTCGGCTTTTCGGGCTATAGCTTTAAAGCGGAAAATAGCTGTATTTAATGTGAGTGCTCCTCGGCATGTCGGCTCCCTGCGCTTTCTGGATGATCTGTTCAGCCTCCTGCGCTGGCATCACTTACAGAGCGAGATTGTTGCGATCTCCGGAGCCACCGCCTCCGTGGCCGTGGAAGGGGGCAAGGAGTTGGCAAAATTGACCTCTGAACTGGAGGCCCTGGGCGAAGTAGAGTTCCAGCCCGATTTGGCGATTATCTGCCTTGTAGGCGAGAACATTCGCGGGAGGGTCGGAATCGCCTCTGAAATTTTCGGAGTGCTCGCTGCCGCTGGAATCAATATTCACATGATCTCCCAAGGTTCCTCTGAAATCAGCATAAGCTTTGTAGTAGAAGAGAAAGATGCGGTAAAGTCAGTTCAGGAGTTACATCGCCACCTTTTTGAGCAGCCTGCGACGGCGTCCTCAGACGCCGCGTGCGCCGTGCGGCTCGGAACGGCGCACGCGTGATTTTCTTTTCTGCCGTATAGGAATTGGAGAAACAGATTGGCTATTACCCCCGCATTCGATCAGGCTTCCCGGGCGCAGATGCCCGCGTTGAAGGTTGCCATCCTGGGATTTGGCACCGTCGGCAGCGCTGTTGCACGAATACTCTGCGATCAGCCTGCGCATTCGCCCCTTCGCCTCACGCACGTCTACAACCGCAACGTGGAGCGCAAACGCGTGGACTGGGTTACCGGAGACGTTTGCTGGTCTAGCAATATTGATGAGGTACTCGCCTCTGACGCAGATATCATCGTAGAGCTGATTGGCGGCATGGATCCGGCGCACGAATGGATTTCTCGAGCCCTGACTTCGGGGAAGTCCGTGGTCACAGCTAATAAGAAACTCATTGCGAAACACGGCCCGGAGCTATCCGCGCTGGCCTGCAAGCACGGCGCGGCTCTCTCTTTCGGAGCTTCCGTTGCCGGCGGCGTTCCAGTGATCGACGCCCTACAGGAAGGGCTTGCGGGCGATCAACTCTACAAGGTCTCCGGAATTCTCAATGGAACCTGCAACTACATACTCACCAAAATTGAGAGCGAAGGGATTTCTTTTGAAGAGGCACTGGTAGAAGCGCAGCGCGCCGGATTTGCTGAAGCTGATCCTACGGATGACGTAGATGGCTTCGACGCGCGTTCCAAGCTTGTTATCCTCTCCCGCATCGGCCTGAAGGCCATAGTGCAACCCGAGCAGATTCACTGTGACTCCATACGCCGCATTGGTGCGATCGACTTCACTTACTCGCACGAGCTAGGATGCACGATCCGTCAGATCTCGCGTGCCGAGCGCCGCGAAGGGCAGATTTATGCCGCTGTGCAGCCTGCGCTCGTTCCCATTGACTCGCCGATGGCACACATTACCGGCAGCCTGAACATTGTGCTTTCCAGCGGAAAGTACGGCGGCCAGACCGCATTCAGCGGACACGGCGCGGGAGGACACTCTACGGCAGTGGCCGTCGTCAGCGATCTTCTCGACATTGCACGCGGGCGTTCCGGCGACAACGTGCGCCCACAAATTGCTGCGGACGTGCTTCCCGTCACCGGAAACTTTACTTCCGCGCACTATCTTCGCTTCACCGTGCACGACCGTCCCGGAATAGTAGCCGCAATTGCCAACACGCTGGCGGCTCACAGCATTAATATTGACGCGCTACTGCAGAAGCCTGGGTATAACAAAGACGCCCTGCCCTTCGTGGTAACGCTGGAACAGTGTCCGACCGAACAACTGGAAGCAGCTATGCGCGACCTTCGCAAGCTCGATTTTCTGGTTCACGCTCCACTGACCATGCCTATTCTTACGAAGGAGCTCTGATGCAACTCCGCTGTTTTGATACGAAGTGTGCGACCAAACTCGACCTGCACGCACCCGCTCTCGCCTGCCCCACCTGCGGTGAACTGCTGGAAGTCGATATGGATTTCTCCGCGATTGATGCCCCCGCTCTCAAGGCGCTCTGGAGCGAGCGTCGCAAATCCCGCGATGTCCGTGATATCAGCGGTGTCTGGCGCTATCGCGAGTTTCTTCCCGCCTATCCGGCGAACGAAATCGTGAGCATCGGTGAAGGCAACACTCCGCTGGTGCGCGGACGCAAGACCGCCGAATGGGCCGGAGTCTCCGATCTCCAGTTCAAGCATCTCGGATGGAATCCCACGGGCTGTTTCAAAGACCTCGGGATGACGGTCGGCATGACCGAAGCTGTGCACACCGGGGCAAAGGTAGTGGCCTGCGCTTCCACGGGAAATACAGCGGCATCGCTGGCCGCTTACGCTGCCCGCGCCGGAGTGATCGGTAGAGTCTATCTTCCTGCCGGACAAGTCTCGTTGAACAAGCTGGCGCAGGCACTCGACTTCGGTGCGGAGGTCGTCGAGATCGAAGGAAGCTTTGATGACGCTCTCAACACTTTGCTGGAGAAGACCAACGAGGGAATCTATTTTCTGAACTCCATCAACCCTTTTCGCATTGAGGGTCAAAAGACGACCATGTTCGAGCTGCTCGATCAGCTCAACTGGAAGGCCCCCGACTACCTGGTCGTTCCCGGCGGAAACCTCGGCAACTCAGCTGCATTTGCTAAAGCTTTTGACGAATTGCTGCGCTTCGGATTCATAGACAAGCTGCCGCGCATGATTGTTGTGCAAGCTGCGGGAGCGAATCCTTTGGCGCAACTCTGGCGCAGGGGCGTGGACGAGCTCATACCGGTGGACGAGCCGGAGACAATCGCCACAGCGATCAGAATCGGGAACCCACGCTCGTGGAAGAAGTCTTTGCGCGGAGTCCGTACAACGGGAGGCCAAGTTCTTGACGTCACCGACGAGGAGATTTCCGAGGCCAAAGCCGTGATCGGCCGTGATGGTATTGGGTGCGAGCCTGCCTCTGCGGCAACTCTCGCGGGCTTGCGCAAGCTGCGCGCGAATAACACCATTCCGTCAGACGCCAGCGTGGTTGCTATCCTCACCGGCCACGCGCTGAAAGATACGAACTTTATCATCCGCTCTCATCAGCGGGAGGAAGCACATGCGCACTGACCAAGAGGAGATCGTCATTCGCGTGCCGGCCTCCATTGCAAATCTCGGGCCGGGCTTTGACACCCTTGCAGTGGCTGTTCAGCTGTATCTCACGCTTCGTGTCCAGCGCGCGCCGGGGCATGGCGACTTGCACTTTGAGTTCGTCAATCAACAACTCGAGGGCGAGAATTACATCGAGCATGCGCTTCGCTTTATCGCAGCCAGCCATGGCGTAGAGCTTCCCTCCTTGAACGTCAAGGTGGAAAGCGAGATCCCGATGAAAGGTGGGCTGGGCAGCAGCGCCGCGGCTACCGTGGCCGGATTACGATTGTTCGAAGCGATAGCCGGCCTTCTCGATGAACAGGAACTGCTGACCGCAGCCTGCGAACTGGAAGGTCATCCTGACAATATTGCAGCGGCCCTTCTCGGTGGACTAACTGTGAGCTGTGAAACTTCAGAAGGAATTCGCGTGCTGCGCGCGAGATGGCCGGAGTCGCTAGCCTTCGTGGTTGTAACACCCGAACAACACCTGGCAACCAAAGCGTCACGCGCCGTGCTTCCGGATATGATTTCGCGCACTGATGCGATCTTTAATGTGCAGCGCGTCGCTTTTCTGCTCGAAGCATTGCGCTCCGCAAACTTCGCGCTATTGCGCGAGGCGCTCGACGACCGTCTGCATCAGCCATACCGCGTCTCGATCGTCCCAGGACTAAAAGAAGCACTTGAATTGCGCCACCCTAGTTTGCTCGGTGTTTGCCTCAGTGGTGCAGGACCGTCAGTCGTGGCCTTCGCGCAGCAGAATCTGGATGAGATTAGCGCGCTGCTGTCGGACATTTACGTTCGTAAATCAATTCCATTCCGCATCCAGACGCTGCATGTTCATCCACCTCACGGTTCCGGGGGACGCCCCGCAACGATGCACTCCCGTCATCGCTGCACCGAAACGTCTGGCAGTTGGAAAGCCTAAAAATCAATTCGTGAGGACAAAAAAAGAAGACGGCCCGCGGGCCGCCTTCTTTTGCTCATTTTCCATTAATCTCCGGCAGCTCGTACAGGGGCCTTAGACGCACGCAAAAACCCATTCACACAAGCAGCCGTTTTGCGTCCCTCGGAAATCGCCCATACCACCAGCGATTGGCCGCGCCGCATGTCGCCAGCGGCGAATACGCCCGGTACCGAAGTCATATTGTTGTCGTCGGTGAACACGTTTCCCCGCTTGTCCAGCTCAACGCCGAGCTGCTCCAGCATTCCGCTGCGCACGGGTCCGGTAAAGCCCATGGCAAGCAGTACAAGATCCGCGTCGATCACGGTTTCGCTCCCGGCAACCGGCTCGAATTTGGGCGGCGGCCCGACCTTCACGATATGCATACGCTTGACGTTTCCATCTGCGTCGCCTTCGAACCGAAGCGTGTTAATGCACCACTCGCGAGTTCCACCCTCTTCGTGAGAGGTCTCTGTGCGCAGTTGCAGTGGCCACAACGGCCAGGGTGTCATTTCCGAGCGTGTCTCGGGCGGCTTCGGCATGATCTCAAACTGCCGAACGTTCGCAGCTCCCTGGCGCAGACTTGTTCCAAGACAATCCGCGCCGGTATCGCCGCCACCTATGATGACAACCTTTTTCCCAGTGGCGAGAATTGAGATCTCCGCTGGCACCTTATCGCCAAGTACCCGCTTTGTCTGCTGCGGCAGGAATTCCATTGCAAAATGAATTCCCTTCAGCTCTCGTCCCGGAACCTTAAGGTCGCGCGGCGTCTCGGATCCTCCAGCAAGCACAATCGCGTCGAAGTCTTTGCGCAACTGGGCCACGTCAACGTTTACGCCGACGTGAGCATTTGTCACAAACTTCACGCCCTCGGCTTCCATCTGGGCAAGACGGCGGTCAAGCACATGCTTCTCAAGCTTGAAATTTGGGATTCCATAGCGCATTAAGCCGCCAAGCCGATCCGCTTTTTCATACACTGTCACAGCGTGTCCGGCGCGACACAACTGTTGAGCCGTGGCCAATCCGGCCGGTCCGGAGCCGATCACCGCAACCTTCTTCCCGCTACTTTGTTTTGCGGGTTCTGGATGGATCCAACCTTCCTTCCATCCGCGCTCCACAATTGCCTTTTCAATCTGCCTGATTGTGACAGGAGGTTGGTTGATTCCAAGAACGCAGGAGGCCTCGCACAGTGCCGGGCAGATACGTCCGGTGAAATCCGGGAAGTTGTTGGTCGAATGCAACCGACGCAGTGCTTCTTCCCAGCGTCCGTGATAAACGAGGTCATTCCAGTCCGGGATGTAATTGTTTATCGGGCATCCGGTGTGGCAGAAAGGTACGCCGCACTCCATGCAGCGAGCGCCTTGTTGCTCCACATTCGCTGCCGGAAACTCCTCGTAAATCTCAAACCAGTCTTTTACCCGTTCACTTACAGGGCGCCGACTCGGCAACGCTCTTTCGAATTCCAAAAACCCAGTTGGCTTACCCACGATTCACCTCCACGGCCGCGGCCGATGCCATTTGGCGCACGCCTGTGTATTGGGTTTCACAGCGTGCAACGCCCCGCACACGTTTCAATTCGTGTGGATAGATCTTAATGAAGTGAGGCAGCAAGGCTTCCCAATTGGCTAGCATACTCTTTGCCTTTGGACTGCCGGTGCGCCGCGCGTGTTCCTCCACCAGCGATTTGACGAGTTTGACGTCGTCTGCATCCACCAGCGGCTCCAGATCGACAGACGTAAGGTTGCAATACTTCTCGTGGAAATCGCCAGGTTCGTCGAATAGGTATGCGATACCGCCGCTCATGCCTGCCGCAAAGTTTCTGCCGCACGGGCCAAGCACCACTGCCACACCGCCAGTCATGTATTCACACCCGTGGTCGCCAACACCTTCAACCACCGCGGTCGCTCCGGAGTTACGCACCGCAAAACGCTCTCCAGCTACGCCGCTGAAATACGCTTCGCCACCAGTAGCGCCGTACAAGACGACGTTGCCGATAAGGATGCTCTCCTCTGGACGGAAGCGCGATCCCCGCGGAGGATAAACGACGAGACGTCCGCCGGAAAGTCCCTTGCCGGTGTAATCGTTCGCTTCGCCCTCCAGTGTCATCGTGATTCCCTTGGCGAGGAATGCGCCGAAGCTCTGTCCTGCCGAACCGGTAAAGCGCAGCCGGATCGTTTCGTCGGGTAACCCCTCGGCACCATAGCGTTGCGCTACCTGGCTGCTCAGCATCGTTCCAACCGTACGGTGCACGTTCTGAATCTTGAACGACACGTCGACCGGCTTTCCTTCCTCCAGAGCCGGCTTTGCCGCTTTGATCAGTTCGTGATCGAGCGCCTCTTCCAGCCCATGATTCTGCTTCTGGGTGCAATGGCGCGCTACGCGACTGGGTAATGCAGGCGAATAGAGAATCGTCGAGAGATCGATGCCCCGGGCTTTCCAGTGATCGGTGGCCAACCGAGCTTCCAGTTTGTCCACACGGCCTACCATTTCTTCAAACGTACGGAAACCAAGGCGAGCCATGTATTCGCGTACCTGCTCGGCGAGGAAGAAGAAGAAATTGATGAGATGCTCTGGCTGTCCTGAGAATCGGGCACGCAGCACCGGGTCCTGCGTAGCGATACCCACTGGACAGGTGTTGAGATGGCATTTGCGCATCATGATGCAGCCCAGCGTGATCAGTGGCATTGTGCCAAAGCCGAACTCTTCTGCGCCAAGCAGCGCTGCAATTACAACGTCGCGGCCGGTCTGCAATTTTCCATCGGTCTGCACGCGAATTCGGCTACGCAGATCGTTCAACAGAAGCACCTGCTGAGTTTCCGCAAGCCCCAGTTCCCAGGGAATTCCCGCGTGCCTGATTGAGCTGAGAGGCGAAGCGCCAGTACCGCCGCTGTCGCCGCTGATCAGCACTACATCCGCATGCGCCTTGGAAACACCGGCGGCAACCGTGCCGACGCCTACCTCCGAAACGAGTTTTACGCTGATGCGCGCCTGAGGATTGGCGTTCTTCAAGTCGTAAATCAGCTGCGCCAAATCTTCAATCGAGTAAATATCATGGTGCGGGGGCGGAGAGATCAGCGTTACGCCCGGCGTTGAGTGGCGGGTACGGGCGATGATTGCGTCCACTTTATGTCCCGGTAACTGTCCACCTTCGCCAGGTTTTGCTCCCTGCGCCATCTTGATCTGCAGCTCGTCCGCGTTGACCAGGTAATGCGCGGTTACACCGAAACGTCCCGACGCAACCTGTTTCACCGAACTTCGCCGCGAATCGCCGGAAGGATCGACTCCAAAGCGCTCTGCGTCTTCGCCGCCTTCTCCGGTATTGCTGCGGGCGCCAATCCGGTTCATCGCAATCGCCATGGTCTCATGCGTCTCTTTGCTGATGGAACCGAATGACATGGCTCCGGTGGCAAAGCGCTTCACGATCTCCTTCGCCGGTTCGATTTCTTCCATCGGCAGCGGCTTGTCGATTTCCTTCAGCTGCAGGAGTCCGCGCAGAGTACAGAGTTGCTTATTCTGTTTGTCAATCAGATCGGTGTATTCACGGAAGGCCTCCGCACTATTCTTCCGTACCGAATGTTGAAGCTTGCTGATGGTCTGTGGATTCAGCAGGTGATATTCGCCGTCGACGCGGTGACGGTACGCGCCTCCAACCGAAAGTACCAGCTCCGAATCCTTGCGCTCCCGGAATCCGTGCTCATGCCGCATAGCCGCTTCGCGCGCTATGACATCCAGGCCGATGCCCTCGACGCGGGAAACAGTACCGGAGAAATATTTCTTGACCAGTTTCTGGCTTAGACCTATGGCTTCGAAAACTTGTGCGCCGCGATAGCTCTGCAGCGTGGAGATTCCCATCTTCGAGAAGGTCTTCAGTAAGCCCTTGTCGATAGCCTTGACAAAGTTGTACACAGCCTTTTCCGCCGTGATCCCTTCCGGAAGAAGACCGCGCGAAACCATATCTTCCAAAGTTTCAATTGCAAGATAGGGATTCACCGCGCTTGCGCCGTAGCCGATCAGCAGTGCGAAGTGCATCACTTCGCGAGGCTCGCCGCTCTCCACAATCAGGCCAATCTTAGTGCGCGACTCCTGCTTAACCAGGTGATTGTGCACAGCGGCCAGAGCCAGCAACGCCGGGATCGGAGCGTACTCCTTATCGATGCCGCGGTCGGAGATAATCAGCAGCGTGTAACCGGATTCAATGGCAAGCGTGGCACGCCGGCACAAGCCGTCCAATGCGCGCTTCAGCCCTGCGGCTCCATCCTCGACACGGAAGGCCGCTGTAAGCGTGGTTGCCAGAAGATCGCCCGTAGACACTCTGCGCAGCTTCTCCAGATCCCGATTGGTCAACACCGGCTGAGGAAGCTTGAGCGTGTGACAGTTCAGCGGAGTCTCATCGAGAATATTGCGCTCGGTTCCAATGTAGCTGGTCAGCGACATCAGGAGATCTTCGCGAATGGGATCGATAGGCGGGTTCGTAACCTGCGCGAAGAGCTGCTTGAAATAGCTAAATAGCAGTTGAGGCCGATCCGAGAGGCAAGCCAGCGGCGTATCGGCGCCCATTGAACCGACAGGCTCTTCACCGGTGCGCCCCATCGGCTCCAGAATGATCTTGAGATCCTCTTCCGTGTAGCCAAATGCCCGCTGCCGGGTAACGAGCGTTTCCTCGCTTGGGGTGTGCAGCCGCGTTGGTTCGGGCAGCTGCTCAAGCGTGAGCTGGTTTTCTTTTATCCATTCGGCGTAGGGCTTGCGTGAAGCAAGGTGTTTCTTAATCTCTTCATCACTGATGATGCGCCCGGCAACCATATCGACCAGGAACATTCTTCCCGGCTGCAGACGGCCTTTGTACTTCACGCGCTCGGGCGGAAACTCCAACACGCCGGCTTCGGACGCAAGCACAACCAAATCGTCGGTGGTCACAACGTAGCGACCGGGACGCAAACCGTTACGATCTAGCGTTGCGCCGATTAGACGGCCATCCGTAAAGGAGATCGACGCCGGGCCGTCCCAGGGCTCCATAAGCGAAGCGTGATACTCGTAAAAAGCCCGAACCTCGCGATCCATGTGCGGGTTGCGCGACCATGCTTCGGGAATCAGCATGGCCATTACATGCGGCAGTTCGCGCCCCGAGTGAAGCAGCAACTCTACGGCATTGTCGATCGAGGCAGAGTCGCTCTGCCCAGGCGTAATGACCGGAAAAACCTTCTTCAAATCCTTCCCGAACAGAGGAGACTTCAGCAGACTCTGCCGGGCATTCATCCAGATCACATTACCTTTGACGGTATTGATTTCGCCGTTGTGCGCTACATAGCGGTAAGGATGGGCGAGAGGCCAGCTTGGGAAGGTGTTGGTCGAAAATCGCTGGTGAACCAGGCAAAGCGCGCTCTTGACTAGCGGATCGCTTAATTCGGGATAGAACTTATTAATCTGAGGAGCAAGCAGCAAGCCTTTGTAAACGATAGTCCGGCAGGATAAAGACGGGATGTAGAAGCTTGCACGGCCTTCAATGTCGGAGTGCGCAATTGTGTTTTCAATTCTTCGGCGCACCACGTAGAGCTTTCGCTCAAAATCAGCTTCCTCCATAGGCTGCAGCGTCTGGAGAAAGATCTGCTCGATATAGGGCTGCGATGCTCGAGCCACCCGGCCAATCGCGTTGGCGTCGGTTGGCGTGTCACGCCAACCCATCACGTCAAAGCCTTCTTCCTTGATGATCTTCTCGACGATGCCTTCGCACTTCAGCCGCTCCGGCTTTGCGACAGGCAGGAAAATCATTCCGACCGCATAGCGCCCGGCCGCAGGCAGAACAATGTCCTGCTTTGCGCACTCGCGCACAAAAAACTCGTGCGGAATCTGAATCAGGACACCGGCGCCATCGCCGGTCTCGGGATCACACCCGCTAGCTCCGCGATGCTCCAAATTTCTGAGCACCTCGATACCCTTCTCCACAATGGAGTGGCTCTTCTCGCCCCGAATACTCGCGACGAAACCTAGGCCGCAAGCATCATGTTCATTCGCCGGGTCATAAAGACCTTGCGCCGCCGGTAGTCCGCTGGCACGTTCCTGCTGAATGCCCTCGTTGTGTAGTTCTATGTTCTCTCGCATTACTCTCCCATACGCGCCATGCGCATCTTCAACTTGAACATGTACCCATAAAACACGAAGCCCGCCATTTTCCTTATTGGCGGGTGATGAGTACTCGGGCTATTTTAAGATTGCCTCTGATTCTATCTCCCGCTTCCGGCTGTCAGTTCGCCGCATGTGCATGTGCGTGTGCATGCGCCGAACGCCGGTGTTGTCGTGAGCGGGGATGTAGCTATGTGGAACATAATTAGGTACTAGCTTAGCGGAGAATCGAACGAGAGTCAATCGAAGTGCCGAAGCTGAGGTATAGATTAAATTAATTCAACTCATAAATTATTCCTATTGATCATCTGGATTCGCTGGCAGCAAATTCAACTCGTAAGGCTGGAGGCTTGCCCCAGAAGGACATTCGTACCCCTCTGTGATACTATTGCAGAAGTACCTCGCGAGTTGGATGCGCGATTCTGAGTTGACCCCGCCGAGCAGCACTGCGATTCGATCTCAAAATCTCCTCCCGACAAAAAATGCAGGACATATGTGTTTCCGCGCGCCACATCCAACTTGCGCGCCTAGTAAAAGAGAGAAGAAGAAAACCAAAAGAATGAGTACATTTCAGGAAATGCCGCTTCAAGCGCAACTTCAACAGGCGCTTGCGGCAATGAAGTTTGTAAACCCCACCCCAGTTCAGATTCAGGCGATTCCGCCGGCCCTCGAAGGAAAAGACGTTATCGCAACAGCGCAGACCGGAACCGGTAAGACGCTAGCCTTCCTGATCCCCGTAATGGAAATGTTGGCAGCAACACCGGCGGGAAAGGTCAACGCGCTTGTGCTAGTACCCACGCGCGAACTTGCCATTCAGGTTCACGAGCAGTATGAGGCGCTGCGTTCAAAGAAAGCTCCGCGAGCCGCGTTGGTCATCGGCGGACTCAGTGAGAAAGTTCAAATTCGCGCGCTGCGCGCCGGAGCAAGAATCGTAGTAGCAACGCCGGGGCGACTCGAAGATTACATGCGCCGCAAAATCGTCGATCTGCGCACTGTCCGAGTGCTGGTAATGGATGAAGTGGACCGGATGCTGGACATGGGCTTCTTGCCTGCAATTCAGCGCATTCTGGGCGCGCTGCCCGTCGAACGGCAAACGCTGTGCTTTTCGGCAACTTTAGAGAGATCAGTTCAAGGATTGCTTGCGAAGTGCACCCGCAACGCAGTTCGCATCTCGTTGGGCAACATACTGAAACCAGCCGAGTCAGTTTTGTTGCAAGCTTATGAAGTTCCGGCGATGCAAAAAGCAAGCGTTCTGCGCGAACTGCTCTACAACGAGAGCGGCAAGACTCTGATCTTTGCACGCACCAAACGCGGCACCGAGCGGCTAGCCAAGGATCTGATGCGCGATGGATTCAACGCGACAATGATTCATGGCGACCGTACCCAGAGCCAGCGTTCCTCCGCGCTCGCGGGCTTTGAAGCCGGCAAGTACAAGGTGCTGGTGGCAACCGATGTCGCCGCGCGTGGCATTCACGTAGATGATGTCGCGCACGTGGTGAATTACGACCTCCCGGCGATTGCTGAAGATTTCATTCATCGCGTAGGCCGCACGGGCCGCGCCGGTAATGCGGGTCTTGCGACCACAATCGTAAGCGGTGCCGAAATGATCGATTTACGCCGCTTCGAGCGCATGCTCAAACTGCGCATCCAACGCAAAGAACTAGGCAAGGTTAGCGCCAATGCTCAGAAGAAGGTTCCGATTCCAATCACGTTCGCGCGCAAGAATACGAATACCTTGAAATCGCGCACTCTGGACAGATTGCCGGGAGAATTCTTCGCATAATTATCCAAGCTAAGTAAAAAGCCGGGGCTTCGGTCCCGGCTTTTTATCGGAAGCCTTCCCGTTTCTCCAGCTGCGAGCAGATCTGCCATTTAGTGGGCGTTACTCGAACTCCGGTTACTTTATACTGAACCGGGAATTCTCGAAATTACCTTCCCTATGGAACGCACATGAAGTTTGTTTGGAACGCGTTGCTGTACCTGGCAGTCACCGGAATTATCACCTCAACCGGATACCTGGTCATACTGCTGGCGGCAAGCGCCCGGTTTCGGAGACGGAACAGGCAGACGCCTCTCAGCAGTACCGATTCCCTTCCTCCTGCGACAATGATGAAGCCGCTGTGCGGCATGGAGCCGAAGCTCGAGGAAAATCTGGAAACCTTCTTCCTTCAGGACTACCCGGAATTTGAAATCCTGTTCGGAACCCGTGATGCCAGCGATCCCGCGCTGGATGTGGTAAGGCGGCTCTGTGCGCGTTATCCGCACGTTCGCGTTAAGACCGTATTCTCAGGTCAGCCCGATAAACCGAACGCAAAAGTTTGCACTCTGCGCGAAATGTTCGCCCAGGCCGCGCATGAGTACGTAGTCATAAGCGACAGCGACGTCGGCGTCTCCGCGGACTACCTTCGCCGCGTAGTTGCGCCCTTACTCAACGACAACAACGGTCTGGTAATGTGCCTTTATCGAGGCGTGCCGACAGGCGGATTCTGGGCAGAACTCGAAGCTCTTGGAATGTCGGTGGAAATGACGGGCGGAGTGGTGGCCGCATCAACCCTCGGGGAAGTCGATTTTGCCCTTGGGCCGACCATGGCCACGCGCCGCGAAGTGGTGAACAGCATTGGCGGCATTGGCGTGCTGGCGGATTACTGTGCCGACGACTACGTGCTCGGGAACCTTGTAGCGAAGTCCGGGCGAAAAGTGGTGATCAGCGAAAACGTGATTGATCACTACGTGGTAAACCGCTCCTTCAAATCCTCAATGCTTCACCAGACGCGATGGATGCTGAGTACCCGCTTCTCCATCCCCATGGGACATGCAAGCTCGGTGCTGACCTTTGCCGTGCCGTTTGGATTGCTCGCGGCCATTGCGGGAACATTTTCGGGCAACGGTAAGTTGGGCATGGCGCTGCTGGCTTGGACGCTGATTAATCGCATGATCATGTCGATCTGCGTCGGCTGGGGCGTGGTCCGGGACAAACGCTCGCTTACCTTCTGCTGGCTCTATCCCCTGCGCGATCTGATGGGCTTCGGCTTCTGGCTGGCGAGCTATGCCGGAGACACGGTGGTATGGCGGGGCGAAAAGTATAAGCTCGTCCATGGCGGACGGATGATCCGCCAGGACGCAGCGTTGGACAAGAAGCCCGTTGCGGAATCAGTTGCGGTTGGTGTAGACGACCTTCCCTGAGTTGGAGGCGTACACCAGCTTGTTCGGGCCTAACTTGTCGTCGACCTCTTTCTGCCGGAAATCCGGCACAAAGAGAAAGACTCGAGTCTCGGAATTCCAAAGACGGACAAGATCCGCATCATCCAAAAAGATGTGGGGCGCGTCAGGAAATGATGAACCGAACCACATGGAAGTCGTGCGCCCATTGACCAACTCAACAGGGTGATGCAGATAAAACACCAGAGATGAGCCGTACGCCTGGTCGCCGTAGATCAGAACGCGATCCTGCGGCTTAAGCTCCTGCTCGATGCGCGAGGCCAGTCTCCGAGAACTGAGATAAGGATCGAAGCGGACCAGCGCAATGTGAGCAGCCACCAGAAAAACCATCATCGTCAGTGCAAGTGCCCAGTTGCTGGCAAAGTGCTTGCGCTTGGCGCGCAGGACGATCTCCGCAAGAGAACCAACGACAAGAGCAACAACGGCAAGGATGGCCGGAAAACGCAGTGCGGCAAAGGATGCACCGGTCAAATCCAGGATGTGCCCCATTGAGAGCGTAGTGTTGTCCTGATTAGCCTGTGCCAGAACTTCTCCGATGTCCGGCACGAAAGGCAGGTGGCGCGAAGACCACAGACCGGCAATCAGGACGGCTGCAAACACCAGTCGCAAGCTGACGCTGAGAGCCGTCGTTGAAACCAGCCAGAATGTTCGGCCTTGTACTTCCTCGTCAGCAACTGAAGAGGCGAGCAACAGAAACAGAGCCAGGTACGCGGGGAAAGTGTAGTACTCCTGATTGGTTGAAAAAGAGAAGAAGACCAGCGTAACCAATGCCCAGAGGATGCAAATCCATCGGGTGCGGGTCCGGAAATCGAGCGGCACATTATCTCGCCGAGAGCGCCGCATATCGGCAATAAGACGGCGGACTGCCACGGGCAGGTAGAGGCTCCATGGAAAAAGCCAGGCCAGATGGAGCGACCAATAGAGGTAGCCGGGGAGCTTGTTGTAATCCTTCGGGACGCGTTTACCGAGGAAACGCAAGAAGTGCTCGTTAACAAAGTAGAACCAGAAAAAGCCGTGATGATCCCCAAAAGCTGGATTGCGCAAGCCTGCCAAAATATGCCAGGGAGCGGCGACAGCAAAAAACAGGAGCAGCCCGGAAAAAAGGCGGAACTCGCGCCAGCGACGCCATTCACCGGTGATAGCAAGATAGGTGACCAGTGTGGCGCCGATGACGACCAGCGCCAGCAATCCCTTGGTCAGCACGGCGAGTGCAAGCAGCACATATGCGGCGTACCAGTGCCAGCGTGAATTCGGACGGTCAAGAGCGGCGACCAGACAATAGAAGATCGCGGCGATCAGAAGGCTGAGAATCGCTTCTGGGATAAGCACTCGGGTGAATAGAAAATACCCAAGTCCGGTCACGGTAAATATCCCAGTATAGACAGCGGCGCGCTGGCCAAAGGCGCGGCGTCCCCAAAGCATTCCAAGCAGAGCCAGCAGAAACATTGCCGCTACGGTGGGCAGGCGGGTGGCAAAGTCGCTGACACCGAAAACGCGGTAACATCCGGCAACGAGCCAGTACATCAGGGGCGCTTTTTCGAGGTAGCGGACGCCGTTGATGTGTAGGGTTACGTAGTCGCCGCGAGTGATCATCTCGCGGGCAGCAACGGCATGAGAGGTGTCTACGTCATCCTGCAGCGCAGGCGTAAATGCGGAGCCGACGTAAATCGCTAGGAATAGAAAAAAAACCGCAGCCCAAGCGAGCCTTCGCGAAGAGGTACTGGTCAGAACGTCCAAGTCACAATTCCCTGCAAATAGTTTTGCCTCTTATGCTACCAGCTTGCAACCGAGAGGAAACCTGTGAACACGCGAATGCGCGCGAAAGCGAAGAAAAAGATGTTCGCATCGTTCTTCCTGCTTCCTGCAGCGAAACTGTTCCAGAAAGACAATGAAACGGAGTCGGCGCACCATGAACCAAAGGTGGCACGACTCCGTTTAGATTCTTACACTCAGAATTGCTTCAGTACGCGCCTTAGTAGCGATACCAGTCAGGCTTGTATGGTCCTGACACGGAAACTCCGATGTAGTCTGCCTGCCGCTGCGTGAGCGTGGTCAGCTTCACGCCGATCTTCTCAAGGTGCAGACGTGCAACCTCTTCGTCCAGTAGTTTGGGCAGCGTGTAAACGTCAATCGCGTAGGTCTCGCGATTCTTCCAGAGATCGATCTGCGCAAGTGTCTGATTGGCAAAGCTGTTCGACATCACAAAGCTGGGGTGCCCAGTGGCGCAACCCAGATTGACCAGGCGGCCTTCCGCGAGCATGAAAATCGAATGACCATCAGGGAAGGTGTACTTATCCACCTGCGGCTTGATGTTCGTCTTCACGACTCCGGGCGCGCTGTTGAGTTTGGCAACCTCGATTTCGTTGTCGAAGTGCCCGATGTTGCAGACGATAGCCTGATCTTTCATGCGCTGCATGTGTTCGAGGCGAATAATGTCCACGTTGCCGGTGCAGGTCACGTAAATGTCGCCGATGCCCAAGGTCTCTTCAACTGTGGTGACCTGGTACCCGGCCATCGCAGCCTGCAACGCGTTGATCGGATCAACCTCGGTTACGATCACGCGGGCACCAAGACCTCGCAGCGATTGCGAACAACCCTTACCCACATCTCCGTAGCCGCAGATGACGGCCACCTTACCGGCCACCATGACATCGGTAGCGCGCTTGATACCGTCGGCAAGCGACTCGCGGCAACCGTAGAGATTGTCAAACTTCGACTTGGTCACAGAATCGTTCACGTTGATGGCGGGAACCAGCAGCGTGCCCTCTTCCTTCATCCGGTAGAGGCGATGAACTCCGGTCGTAGTTTCTTCCGAGACACCGCGCCAGGCGGCAGCAATCTGATGCCAGCGCTGCGGATTCTCGGCATACACCTTCTTAAGCAGGTCCTTGATGACCTTCTCTTCGTGCGATTCGGATGGGGTGTTGACCCAATCGGAGCCGTTCTCCAACTCGTATCCCTTGTGGATCAAAAGAGTTACGTCGCCGCCATCATCAACGACCAGTTCCGGGCCTTTTCCGTCAGGATGGCTGAGTGCGCGGTAGGTGCAATCCCAGTATTCTTCCAGCGATTCGCCCTTCCAGGCAAAAACCGGGACACCGCTCACCGCAATCGCGGCCGCGGCATGGTCCTGAGTGGAGAAGATGTTGCAGCTAGCCCAGCGTACGCTGGCCCCGAGGTCCACCAGCGTCTCAATCAGCACGGCGGTCTGAATGGTCATGTGCAGCGAACCCGTAATGCGCACGCCTTTAAGGGGCTTCTCCGCTGAATACTTCTTACGAATGGCCATGAGGCCGGGCATCTCCGCTTCGGCGATGGTGATTTCTTTCCTGCCCCATTCGGCAAGAGTAAGGTCGGCAACTTTAAAGTCGGTCATTACTGGTGTGAGCTGAGATCCCAAAGGAATTTCCTCCAATTTAAATTGCGTTGCGAAGCAGGGCTTGGCGGATAAACTGTTCGCAGAGCGACGCTGCCCGTCGGAAAAGCAGCACGCTTGATTATAGCGTCAACCAATGCAGCGGGAGTGGAAAAGCCCTGTTTCAGGGTCGGTCATGACAACACTCTAAATTTCTCTGATCGTGCAACCCTGCCCGTAGTTCCTGTTTCGTAGTCAGGAGTAAAGACACCTTCGTTCGGATCAGAAAAACGTTTGGAGGACAAAATGGCGTTTTGTTCGAATTGCGGCACGCAATTATTAGATGAACAAAAATTCTGTCCGCAGTGTGGGGCGCCTATAGCCGCGGCACCCGGTGCGGCAGTCACACCACCTGACTCCAGCATGAGCACGCAGCTGGGGATCAGTATTAACCTTGCTTCCGCCTTGTGCTATCTATTCGGTCTGGTCACAGGAATCGTCTTTCTTGTGCTCCCCCCTTACAACCGCGATTCGCGCGTGCGTTTTCATGCGTTCCAATCCATATTTCTGAACATTGCGGTCATCGTGATTCAGATTGGCATTACGTTCCTCTCGGTCATGTTCCACGCCATCAGCTTTTCGTTGGGGTTGCTTGTGAGTTCGCTTCACATGCTCGTGAACCTGGGATTCTTCATAATTTGGCTTTACATGATGTGGAAGAGCTACAAGGACGAGAAAGTCGTGCTGCCGTACGTAGGACCTTTGGCAGAACGTCAGGCAGGCAGCCGCGACTCGTCCGGCGGAACGACTGGAAAGGCTGCGTAGCATCGAGGAGTTTGGATTACAGCAGCTTACGTCTCGGGTTTGAGTATCACGCCTGCGCCTCGCACGCCATTAATCACCACTTTAAAAGGACCCGCCAGGCGGAGGTGACGGACGCATCCGAACTGTTCTACCGCGGGCTGGGCCGCCAGCCAGGACCAGTCAACTTTGCCTTCATCTAAGTCGGTGTTGATCGTGAAGTAAGCGACGCGGAAGGCCGTAAGGTTTTGAAAGAAGTGGCTGCCCTGAGAGGGCGTGACGCGGAGCGTGCGAAAGCCTGCTTCGACGATGACGCGCGCGCCGGAAACCTGATCCCAGGTAACGGGTATGCCGAGCCATGGGTCCTTCGATCCCCACCGGCCTACCCCAATCAGGATGTATGGGGTCCCATTGCGCACCAGCTTTGCGTTGAGACGTGCCACAATTTCCGCAACCTCGACGCTCCTTGAGCGATTAAAGCCTTCATAATCAATCATGACCACATCCTGCAAATCGTCGATGCACCCGTTGCCAAGTACATGGGTGCTGCTGCACAGGATGGCCGAGGACTCGAAGGTCTCGACAACGATATCGTCAGTCTCACGAGAACTGATGAGTGGGCGCACCTGAAGAAAACCGAAATTTGCCGGTTCGACGGAATTACCCATCCGTACCGCGAATTCAATCTCCACAGGACGGCCGAGGGCTTCGGATCCGAGTTTCTGGATGTAATCGAGAAGTTCGGGAAGCGGGAAGATACGGTGCTTGAGGATGGGAGCAAAGGTTACGACACGCGGTCCGGGACGGCTGATGCCGTCGTAGATCGCCTCATTATCGCGAGAGTAAGTGGAGGCGACATAATGCAATGTACCGTCCGCTTCGGCGTCGCGAAGCAAATAGGCACGCTCGCGCATCCGCTCGGCGTTGCGCGACTCTCCCTGCTGCTCGCCCGCAGGCGACACTTTGTGGCGAAAGTCAAGGTCGAGCGCCATGAACTCGGTCTGCGAATTGCGCAGAATGTCCTCCACGCTGGAAAACTGGATCAGATGCTGCGGATAGCGCGGACAGAAGGAGAGGCACTTTCCCCCGTCCACAACAGTGCGTCCCAGCCCCAACGCAACGGCCGCAATACCGTCGTTGGACTGCATCGGCGGCGATGGGTAGAAGTTTCGCGAACGTACAACACCGGAAAAGTCTGGGTAATAACGGTTGCCGTGTTCGGTGCCAACGACCTCCTGGATGATGACCGCCATCTTCTCCTCTTCAAGGCGGAAGGGCGTGGCGTGGATATAAGCTTTCGCGTGTTGGGTATAAGTGGACGCATAGACCCGCTTAATGGCCTCAGTGAGTTCTTCAAAGCGCGCATCAAGTTCCATATTGCGGTTGGAGAGCATGAACGTGTCATATACGCCGGTGAAAGGCTGGTACTGTGAATCCTCCAGGAGGCTCGACGAGCGGACAGCAATCGGGACCCGAATCTCACGGAGAAAGTCGGCCAAAGCAGAACGGAGAGTTCGCGGCAGAGAAGCAGCCATGAAGCGGTCAACCAGTTCGCGGTCATCCGTGCAATGCATGGCAAAGGATTCCAGATTGTTCTTCTCCAGAAACTCTTCGAAGAGATCCGTGGCGATGACAAGAGTGTTGGGCACCGTAACACGTACACCGGGAAAACGAGCACTCACGTTGTACTTGTGAAGCAGGTGGCGAACAAATGTCAGGCCGCGGGCTTTGCCTCCCAGCGAACCAGTTCCAAAGCGCAGAAAGAATCCGGCTGATGGACGGAAGTGTGCGGGATCGAAGTCGCCAACGAGAACCTGTTTCTGCTCGCGGCGATAATCGCTGATAGCTTCAAGAAGGTCCGCGCGAAGGCTTTCGGCATCCCGGAAATCGACGACACGTCGGGGACGCAGTTTTTCGGCCAAAGCCAGTTCGGTGCGCGCAATGAGCCAGTGTGAGAAGTCGTTCCGTTCGCCGTGGAAGATGAGAGAAGCTGCAGGTACATAGCGAAGCTGCGACTCGAGGGCATCGAGATCGGCTGCTCGTCCGACCTCCGTTCCATCCGCTAGGCGAAAGACGAAGTCCCCAAAGGCAAACTCGTGCGTGAGAAGCCGTCGCATGTCGGCGAGCAGTGTGTCCGATCCCTTACGAATGAAAGCAAAACCTTCGCTTTGGGCGCGAGCCTGAAACCGTGAGTCGCTCGACTGAAGCACGATTGGGATATCCGGAATCTTGCACCGGACGAGATGCGCCAATTCGAATCCTGCATCGGGGTCGAGGTGATGACCGCGGGGAAACTCAATATCGGAGACCACGCCAAAAAGATAGTCACGATAGCGCTCAACAATGGCAATGGCACTCTCATAATCCTGGGCGAGAAGTATTTTGGGGCGGGCGCGCATTCGCGCAAGTTTGTGCGACAGGTTGTAGCCCTCGCTTAGGATGCGACGCGACTGACTAATAAGCGCCGTATAGATTTCAGGCAGCAGCGCGGAGTAGTATCGCACGTCATCCTCAACCACCAGAACGACGGGGACTCCCACCTTGAACGTATCACTTTCGACGTTGTGCTTGTCCTCAATAGATTTGACGATTGCCAGCAGCAGACGTGGATTTCCCTGCCACAGAAAAACCTGCTCAATGCCGTCAGGGGGATGTCCAGGACGCCGTCGTCTCTTATTGAGAGCGGAAACCTCCCGATGATCGAAGCCGAGGACGGCAACCGGAATATCCAGACCAGCGCGGCGCACCGCGGCGGCTAGTCCGAAGCAATCCATGTCGCTCACGCGGACGTTCGTGACGATCAGGTTGTAGCGCGGCTGAGAGCGCGCGATCTCAATTGCCTCTTCGGCAGTGGAAACATGGGTAATCTCGGGAACGTGCTGGAGTTGCAATTCCATTGATTGGCCAATGAGCAGTTCATTGAGTCGCCCGTCCGCGCGCAGGATGAAAGAGTCATAAAGACTGGAGACAAGCAGAATGTCATGCACGCGAAACGGCATGAGATTCTGGAAACCTTGAAAAAGGCGCTGAGAATCGGCAAACGGTTCTGAGGTTTCGGCTGGCGGCATGGGGCGGAAGCCTTCGAGTAGCAATTTAGCTCGCGACCCATACTATACGACTAAACGGCAAGGAAAGTTCGCGCCGTTGGGAGACGGGCCAATTTATAGAGACTGTCAACCGGCGGGCTGCTGGTTTAGAGCAAACGCAGCTCCAATTACGGCTCACCGACATTATCTTGATGCAGCATGCAACACAGACTCGCAAACGCTACTCACAACCTAACAGCCATAAGCAGGCGGATTATGATCCGCACGCGAGTCGCCCTGTTTGGGAAGTTTATGAATGATCAAGACGCTGTTTGCGCTGGATACTGCGCATCTAAGGTGCGCTGAAGGAGGAGGTATGGGATTTTTTGATTCTATGAAGGAAAAAATCACGGGGCAGGCCGCTGGACAAAAGCTACCCTCCATGCTGATGGGAATGCTTGGCGGTGGCGACACCATTTCCGGCTTGCAGCAACTGGTCCAACTTTTCCAGGAGAAAGGCTTGGGCGGAGTCGTTTCTTCTTGGATTGGCACCGGTTCCAACTTGCCGATATCTGGAGAACAACTACAAAGCGTACTGGGTTCGGAGCGCGTGCAGCAACTGGCCGATCGTCTCGGGTTGTCGCCCGAGATGGTGAAGGAACAACTTGCCCAGCACTTGCCGCATGCAGTCGATAAGATGACCCCAGAAGGAAAACTGCCTGAAAAAGCCGCCTAGCCCTGCGCTCGATCGAGGAAAAGTTTCTATCGAATGCAGCTTCCCCCCTGTGCTGCCGCAGAGCTTTGGGTGAAATGCGGCAGCACAGGACAGGTGAACTAGACCAAGCCCTGATCCATCATTGCATTTGCGACCTTCAGGAATCCGGCAATATTGGCTCCAGCAACAAGATTCCCCGGAACCCCGTATTTCGCAGCGGTCTCAAAGCAGTTGCGGTGGACTTCCACCATGATTCTGTGCAGCTTCTGATCGACTTCTTCACGACTCCAGGCCATGCGCTGGCTATTCTGCGCCATCTCCAAACCGGAGGTGGCAACCCCACCGCAGTTTGCGGCCTTTGCGGGGCCGAAAAGAATGCTGTTCTCAAGGAACAGGCGGGTTGCGGGCAGAGTGCTTGGCATATTGGCCCCCTCGGCCACAACCTTAACGCCGTTCTTGATGAGATTCTCAGCATCTTTCACATTGATCTCGTTCTGTGTTGCGCTCGGGAAAGCGCAGTCGCCCTTCATCGCCCACAGAGGGTTGTGATCCATTTGTAGATCCGTTGGGACGTAGATGGCGTTCTTGAACTGCTTGAGGTATTCGCTGATGCGGCCCCGGTTGATGTTCTTCAATTCCATGACCCAGGCGAGTTTGTCGCGGTCGATGCCCTCGGGGTCGTATACGACGCCATTGGAATCCGACATACTCACGGGTTTTGCGCCCAGGTCGAGCAGCTTTTCAACCGTGTATTGGGCAACATTGCCTGAGCCGGACACAAGGCAGGACTTGCCTTCAAGCGTGTCATTACGCGACTTCATCATCTCCTGCGCGAAATAAACGCATCCGTATCCGGTGGCTTGAGGACGAATCAGCGAGCCGCCCCAGTTCAGTCCTTTGCCGGTGAGAACACCAGTGAACTCATTGACCAGGCGCTTGTACTGCCCAAAGAGAAAGCCGATTTCGCGTCCGCCCACGCCTATGTCTCCAGCGGGAACGTCCGTGTTCGCGCCTATATAACGATGTAGTTCCGTCATAAAGCTCTGGCAGAAACGCATCACTTCGTTATCGCTCTTGCCCTTGGGATCGAAGTCCGACCCGCCTTTTGCCCCTCCCATGGGTAGCGTGGTAAGGGAGTTCTTGAAAACCTGCTCGAAGGCCAGAAACTTAAGAATTCCAAGATTGACCGAGGGATGGAATCGGAGGCCGCCTTTGTAGGGGCCAATAGCGCTATTCATCTGGATGCGGAAGCCGCGATTTATCTGCATATTGCCGTGATCGTCAAACCAGGGCACGCGGAATATGATGACTCGCTCGGGTTCCACCATGCGTTCCAGAATGCGTGCCGAACGATATTCCGGATGTTTATCGAGGACCGGGCGCAGGGAATCCAGAACTTCCTGCACTGCCTGATGGAACTCAGGTTCGGCGGGATTTTTCGCTTTCACCTGGGCAAGTACTTCTTCGATGTAACCGGCCGGATTCTTGAATCCGGTGCTCGCAAGATTCACTTCGGTTGGCATTGAAAACGCCTCCAGATTGCTGTATCGGGCTTCCGGTAGCCTTGTTCAGTGGGGAAAATGGAACGGAGCAGCAGGACATCTTCAACAGTGCTAGACTCCAACGCACTAAGCTGCAGCGATACCACCAATCCACCGATGTAAACGCTAGCCGGAGGCCGTTGTTCGACGGACGATCCGTCGGTCCAAAACTGCATCAAACCTGCTGCAGGACGCACTCGCCATGATTCCTGCCATCCGCAGCGCGCGAGCCCTGCCAAACGATCTGGACGACAAAAACAACAATCCAGAGCTCGTGGTAGCCTAATCGTACGCCTTTTTGCGCTGTAGTAAAGTTGGCTCCCGTTGCGGGGAGCCGCCAAAGGCGGTTCTATCAGACTTTTCGCTGTTCTCAATCGCAGTCCTGTTCGTTGTCCACAACTTCTTCTGGGTAAGGAATCGTGGAGTATGCGCCTCAGTCCTTTGTCGATAGCATTCTCACTTCTGCGCGTTGCCGCAACCTCGCTTTCAACTATTCTGATGCTCATTACGCTTTCCACGGCTGCTTTTGCCCATGCTGGATCGGTATATGTGCCTTTAGATAGCTGGGTTTATCCCGTCGTCGAGAGGCTCGCAGTGCTGACGGGTTCGCAAGCTGAGGTGCTTGGGATGCGTCCCTGGACCCGGCTTCAGGTTGCTCGGTTTCTGGAACGCGCCAGAGAAATGCGACACAGCGACGAAGCCGACAAGTTGCAGGAGACTTTGGAGCGCGAGTTCGCTCCCGAATTGAACAGCGAGTTAGAGCAACTCGCACTCGAATCGTCGTATTCACGGACGCTCCAGGTTGGGGGCACGCCAGTGCGCGACAGCTTCCATTTCGGACAAACAATACCGAACGACTTCGGACGCCCATATGGTCAGGGCTCCAACCACATCACGGGCGGCTCCGGTTTTCTGCAATACCGCGCCGGTTTTGCTTATGTTCGCGGCGAATATCAACATGCGGCATCTCTCAGGGCACCTTCCGCGGCAGCAATCGATAGCCTGGCACACCGCGACTTTGTACAGCCCAGCCAGGTGCTGACGCAAGGCAGCACGAAGGTAGATGAATTCAGGCTGCTGGATGCCTATGTGGGCGTCTCCTTTAGCCGCTGGACGGCAACACTGGGAAAGCAGAGTTTGTGGTGGGGACCAGCAAACGGAGGGGCTTTTCTGGAAAGCAATAATGCTGAGCCAATCTGGATGGCGAGATTGACCAACGACGTCCCCTACAAAATTCCAATACTCGGCAAGGCTCGCGTCGATCTGTTCTATGGAAAGCTCCAGGGACACAAGTATCGTCCGCAGCCATGGATACATGGCGAAAAGATTACGTTTGAGCCGTTTAAAGATCTGCAAATCGGCTTCTCGCGCACTATCGTATTCCTGGGAGTAGGCCGCGGAACCACCTTCGGCCACATTTGGGACAGCTACTTCAATGTAGACAACGGCGGTCCTGGGAACCTTACGTCCAACACTGATGCCAATGATCCGGGCGACCGGCGGGCAGCAGTGGATTTTTCCTGGAAGCTGCCAAAGATACCCGTGACGCTGTATAGCGATAGCTTCTGCGATGACAACCCTTCACCACTGGCCGCGCCGGCTCGCTCCGCGTTCCGCCCTGGGCTGTACTTTGCGCGACTGCCCGGAAGCCTCGCAAAGTTCGACCTGCGAATAGAAGGCGCTTACACAGCTTCGCAAGATCCGAGACTCCCCAACGGCTTTAATTACTGGAACTCCAGTTACCGCGACGGCTACACAAACAAGGTCCTGTTGATAGGCGACACGGTAGGACGGGCGGGAGTTTCATGGCAGGCTTCGAGCACGTACTGGATTTCACCACGCAACACTGTTCAACTGAGCTTCCGTAACCACTACATCAGTCCGCAGTTTCTCCAAGGTGGAGGAACACAGAACGATTTCCGCATCGTTTCTACTGTGCAACTTAAGCGTAGTCTGGAATTGGAGCTGGGAGTGCAAACAGAACGCGTGCTGATTCCTCTGCTAACCGGCAGCCGCGATCCGAAGTACAACATGAGCGGATGGTTCGGAATAAAATATCTTCCTCAGTACGACAGAAACAAGGGTCGACGGATTTATTGATCCGGCATAAAACGGATTCGCGCGTTCTGCGGCCAAGAAAATTCTGAACACGGCACTCTTCGGCTTTCGATTCCTGGTATCCCATTGAGAATGGATCGCTGTATCCGCGACTTCACGCGATTATTGCCCAGTTCAACCTCATCGACTCGTCCTTTGTCGCGAAACCGCTTGTTGGTGCAGTCCTTGGCTTGAGGCGAGCATTGATACATCACAGCAGTCTGCCCGCGATAGGCCAGAGTTAACTTCCACAAATGGGCCAAAACTAGTTGCCGAACGCACATGCAGCAACATTCAGAAACAACCCGGCACGGATAGACGGTTACTTCCAGCAAACTGATGTCCGCTATGCCGCCTGAACACAGTCCTTCACTGCCGAATCAATAACGAATATTTAAGCCGTCGAGGTCTTTGATGCTTATCAAACAGCGTTCGTGGGTGATTTTTCTGCTACAAGTGATGCTGGTTGTATCCAGCATCTGTTTGGCATGGCTTCTACGCTTTGAATTTTGTTTTAAAAATCCGAAGCCGTTACTTCTTGCGATACCTGTTCTTGTGCTCATACGTGTCATTGCCATGGCGCGGTTTAACTTGTATCACGGTTATTGGCGTTACACCGGCCTGAGTGATGCAGCCGATATTTTCAAAGCGGTCGCTATCGGCTCAGCTGTGTTCTTCATCGTTCTGCGCTGGGTATTCGGGGTTACGGCGTTTCCGCTGTCAGTCTACCTTTTGGAGGCGATGCTCACGGGGATAGCACTGGGCGGGGTGCGGGTCTTGTCGCGGGCTGTAACACAGGCCATTGAACGCCATCAACACGACGCCGGAAAGAAGACGACCTTGGTGGTTGGTGTTGGTGCGGCTGGAGTATTGCTGGAATCTGCGCTGCAACAGAGCAATTACACCTTGACTGGTTTTGTTGACGACGACCGGAGAAAAGTTGGTGTTAATGTCCGGGGAGTTCCGGTGCTCGGTACGATTAATGACCTGCCTCAACTGGTGCGGGCGTATAGGGTTGATGAGGTGTTGATTGCTATTCCCTCGGCAACTGGAAAACAGATGCAAAGGATCGTTGATTACTGCACTAAATCAGGCGCTCGCTTCCGTACTATTCCCAGTGTCTCGGAGCTTGTCGATGGCAGAGTTACAGTTGGACAACTTCGCGAGGTTAATTTGGACGATCTTTTGGGGCGTGATCCCATTCGGCTTGATGTTTCTCGAATCTGCGAACAACTTAAAGATCGGGTGGTGCTCGTCACAGGCGCTGCGGGTTCCATCGGATCGGAACTCTGCCGTCAGATCGTAAAATACAAGCCTGCAAAGCTAGTTTGTGTTGACCAGGCCGAAACTCCGCTGTTTTACGTGCAGCTTCAGTTAACGAAGCTGGGAAGCCCCGCAGAGCGTATTTGTTATCACGTCGCCGACATCACTGACTCAGACCGGATGCGTGCAATCATCGCTGATTACGGTGTCACCGCTATTTTTCACGCAGCGGCGTATAAGCACGTTCCGCTTATGGAAGAGAATCTATCGGAGGCATTGAAAAATAACGTCTTCGGGCTTGTTGATTTGCTGAATGTAGCCCAGGAATGTGGCTGCAAGGACTTTCTGCTTATCTCTTCGGATAAAGCTGTCAATCCGTCCAGTTTCATGGGATGCACCAAGCGGCTGGGAGAGCTGATTCTGGCGGCACGTCAAAAATCTGGCATGCGCTGTGTTTCCGTCCGTTTTGGCAACGTATTAGGGTCGCAAGGTAGCGTCATTCCTGAGTTTCAGGAGCAAATACGAAATGATCGGCAGATTACAGTGACCCATCCGGACATTACCCGTTACTTCATGACTATCCCGGAGGCAGCAGCGCTGGTCCTGCAAGGGTTTGCAGTGGGAGAGCCTGGCGACATCTTGGTTCTGGACATGGGCGAACCAGTGCGTATTGTGGATCTGGCACGTTCGTTGATCAAGATGTCAGGCATGAAGGAAGACGGGGTGAAGATCGTATATACCGGCTTGCGCCCCGGTGAAAAGCTGTTTGAAGAACTGTTTTACTCCAGTGAAAAACAGACGCCCACAATCGTCGACAAGGTGTGGCGCACGCGAAGTCGAATGCTGTCGTGGCCAGAGTTGCAGCAGGGGTTGGACAGAATTCGTGTCGCCAGTTCTACCAGTGACGAGGAGCTCATCCGCTCTAGGGAAACTCTGATTAAGTCCTTCTCTGCTTTCCACAGTGTCATTGTGTAGATTGAGTCAAGAGACTCTGAAGACAATGAGACAGCGGACACTGGCAATGACGACGGGATTTGAGCGGTACAGCAAGAA
>PJLO01000046.1 GCA_003010405.1 Acidobacteriota bacterium
CCGAGGCCGGAATCGAACCGGCACGTCCCGAAGGACAAGGGATTTTAAGTCCCTTTTTGTAGGTTTTCACGGTACTTAACAGACCTTCCAAGAAGCCGCCAAAAACGCCGTAATCCCCTTGACATATCAAGGCTTACGCCCTATTTCTCCCTTCATGGTTTTTCACCCTGTTTCACCCTTCCGTACGCTTCAAAGGATGGACAGGGGATGGACAAAATTCAAGCAAGGGATTTTTCCACCATGGCACGATGGAACCAGACGAGCTACCCAGGGGTGCGATTTCGCGAGCACGCGAGCCGGAAACACGGGATCATGCCAGACAAGTATTTTTCGATCTACTACAAGGTCGCTGGCAAGCGCCATGAAGAAGCCCTTGGTTGGTCTTCCGAGGGGTGGTCCGCTGCCAAGGCGGCCAAGGCTCTTGCAAAGCTCAAGGAAGCGCACGCCACGGGAGCCGGCCCATCAACCCTGGCCGAGCAGCGTAAGCAGGCCGAGGCCCGCCGCAAGGCCGACCAGGCCGCCATGGAGCGCGACGCGCGGCAGGGCGTGACGTTCGACGCGTTCTGGCACGATGACTACGTGATTGCCCTGCGCAACAGGGTGAAGCCCGAGTCCTGGCAGAAGGAGGAGGCCCATTTCAAATTCTGGCTTTCTCCCTCCCTGGGGAAGCTGCCCCTGCGCGAGATCACCGAGATCGACCTGGAGCGCGTCCAGGATAAGATACGCGCCGCCGGCCTGTCGGACCGGTCCCACGAGTACATCATGGGAACCTTCCGCCGCGTTTGGAAACATGCCTTCAAGCGTAAGATCGTTGCCGTGGAATGCCCCGTGGGAAAGATCGACATCCCCAAGCCCAACAACACTCGCCTGCGCGTCCTGACCCCGGAGGAAATCCAAACCCTGTTGGCGGAACTGGCCAAGACCGACCCCACGGCCCACGACCTGACCCTATTTGCCCTTCTGACGGGGTGCCGGGCCTCCGAAGCGTTCAAGCTCCGGTGGGAAAACGTCGATTTCGTGCGCGAGGCCGCGCTGTTCCCCGAAACCAAGAATCGGGAACCGCGCGAAGTGTTCCTCGCACCTGACTTGCTCGACATGCTGAAACGCCGCGGGCCGGGCCAGACCGGCGAGTACGTTTTCACCAAGCGAGACGGCACGACCTACGACGCGGCGCCGTCGTCGTTCAAAAACGCCTTGAAGCGCCTGGGGTTCAACGAAGGGCGCGCCCCCCGTGACCGGGCCACCTTCCACAACTTGCGACACTCAGCCGCCACCTACGCGGCCAGACGCGGGGTGCCGGTCAAGGATATGCAGACTATCTTCGGTTGGAAGACCCCAGGCATGGTTTTCAGGTACGCCAAGGGCTCCGAGGACGTGCAACGCCGCGCCATGAAAGGGCTGGCCAGTGCGTTCATGGAGGACAAGGGTGGCAAGGTGGTGCCGTTCCCGGCCAGCAAGGCAGAGGGGGAATAGAACATGAACGAATACAAAACCGAAGATGAAGCCCTTGCCGAAGCAGGTGAATCATATTTCCTTGAACAGACTCTTTCATTCATTCTTGCTGGCAAAAATATATCATCAAAAGACCTTGCCACCGCTTTGCGTTGTGACCATGTAACTATCCCAAAAGAAATTTTGCATTATGCGGCGGATAGGCTGGATGGTACACCGAAAAGACGTGGAAAGCCTGTTGATGTAATGCTCACATCAGCACGAGAAGCATTTTCGAATCGTGACTTTGAGGCCGAAGAAATTCAAGCAAAATTTTATGCAATGAAAAAAGATGGTCTTACAAACGAAGAAATTTTTGATTTAATTGGAAGAGAGTATCATAAGTCAAGCGATTGGGTTTCAGCTAAAGTATATCCTAGAGGGGAAAAGTAACAGTTTAACTTTTTCGAAGTAATCCTAGTCCCTGATTAGGTCTACCCTGACATTCACGTTTCATTCAGGCTTACTGTGGCCAACTAATAATGGAGGTTGACCACATGAGCATCCCAGAATCCGTTTTTACCCGCCTTTCCGCAGAGTTGCCGCCTGTTGTTGCCCGGGCCGCAGTCCCGCGCCTGCTGGGCGGATTGATTTCCGCCGGAACCTTAGCCAATGAGGATTCCGCCGGAACCGGGCCTGCCGGTCGCTTTTATCTTGGAAAAAAGGCCGCTTACGAGCGAGAGGCGTTGGTCGCGTGGCTGCGGGACCGCCTGTCTGCCTCGAAAAAAGCAAAACCGGGGCGACGGGAGGCGGCTTAACCATGGGCAGCGAAAAGAGAAGCGCCGGACCCGGGGGTGGAGCCCCGGCCGGCGCTGAAAAGGTGTGGGTCGAAAAATTTCAAAAACTCAATAATGGGAATCCCCGGGTTTGTCAAGAGACTTTCGAATGGCTATGGCGCTACGAAGGCCACTTCATTCCCCATTCTGCGAACTGGCTCATATGGAAAGTTGAGCAGCAAAAAGCACGCTGGAATATTGAGCGTTATACGCCATCCTGCATTGCGGTTGCAGCGGCTTCGCATGGTGCTATGTTTTTCAGTATCAACGGCTTCGATGAAAAACCTTTGCCGACGAAAGACAAGGCGAATAAAGAAATCAAACGTCGTGGACATCTTCACCTTGACTTTGATAGCAAAGGTGACATTGGCCTTGCTCTTCAAGATTTACGTACTCTTGTATTCAACATCTTGCCTCGGTACGACATTAATCCGTCAAATATCCCCATCTACTTTAGTGGATCAAAAGGATTTCACGCAACAGTGTTTGATGTTTGCCTAAGATTAGAGAAAGGTAGAACAATACTTTCTCGCATATACTATGAAATAGCGAGAAAGTTTAAACGTGAAATCCCCACGCTTGACCTTTCTCTCTACAAGTGGGGTTATGGTCAAATGTATCGCCTTCCGAACATTAAGCGTTCTACAGGTTTGCACAAGATTCCGTTGCGGTCTTCCGAGATTGCTGCCGATGGACTGACTGTCAATGACATCCTGGAGCTTGCGAAATCGCCGCGATTGATTGCACTTCCTCCGATTCCCAAAGGAGGGAACAGCGATGGGTAGTGTTTTTGACCTTGTTACGGGTGCTGAAAAGAAAGTGGAGAAGGAAGAAGGCATTCTTGAAAGTGCCATTCCAATGACCAGCGAACAAATTGAACGGTTCAGAAAGCTGTTTAGTGGAAGTGAGCCGGCTTGTGTAACCATCGCACGCACAAAAATGGATTACAGCGACAACCCGGACAAGTTAAACTTCCATAAGTTCGTTGTCTTTTTCAAAATACCTTATTACAAAGCCGCTGACATTTCGCTAGATAACGCATTGGAAGCGGAAGACAGTTGGCTCATTTCGTTTGATGGAAGTGATACTTATGACTCTTACGAATTGCGCCGGGAACATTTTAAACAGGAGTGGGCAAAAAACACATACGCCTTTGATTGTAGAGTAAATAAAGCATACGTGAAAGGCTGTCAGTGTTTGCCATGTCCGATGGAACAACAACGCATCAAGGAAGCCGAAAGCATTGGTAGCGCCGACGACGTAATGATTGATGATGGAACTTGGCAAGCCGCTGAGGCAGAAGAGTACGGACTGACAGAAGATGGCGTTGCTCTCGCTTTTGTGTATCGACATAAATCAGACCTTCGCTACGATACAAAGGGAAAAACGTGGTTTCACTGGTCTGGTAGTCGGTGGGAGGAAGACAGGACAAAAAAGGCCTTTGACTTTGCCCGCAAAATATGCCGAGCATACAGCGATGAAAAGCCGTCTTTTGCTCAAGCAAAAACAATCAGGGCCGTAGAATCGCTTGCATCGTCTGATCAACGCATTGCAGTCACCCCGGATATATGGGATGCGGATGATTTTTTGCTAGGCACTCCGGCGGGTACGGTTGATCTACGAACAGGTATTGTGCGTCCAGCAAGACCGGAAGACTATATCACGAAGTTGACAGCTTGCGCCCCCGCTGACACTGTTGATGCGCCTGTGTTTTTGAAGTTCCTGGACCAAGTAACGCAAAGCGATAAGGAAATGCAACGCTTCCTTCAACAGTACCTTGGAAGTTGTCTTACCGGCGACACAAGGGACGAAGCATTTATCTTCATCTACGGCGAGGGACAAAACGGCAAGTCAAAGCTGCAAGGTGCAATTAAGGGCATCTTGAACGACTACGCCAAAACAGCGACAGCCGAAGCATTTACCACAACCAAAGGAGATAGGCACACTACTGATTTAGCTATGCTGCATAACGCTAGAATCGTAGTAGCTTCTGAAACCAAGAAAGGCAAGGCTTGGGATGAAGTAAGGATAAAAAGTGTTACTGGTGGCGATGACATCTCATGCCGCTTTATGCGCCAAGACAACTTTACTTACAAGCCGAAGTTTAAGTTGTTCTACGTAGGCAACTTTAAGCCAAACATCACGGCGGTTGACTTTGCTATGCGCCGTAGAATCCTAATTGTTCCTTTCACGTTGAAGCTGGAAGAGAAGGACAAGGATTATGAACTGGCGAACAAGCTACGGCGTGAATACCCTGGCATACTGCGATGGTTGATAGAGGGTTGTTTGGATTGGCAGCACAACGGGCTTGTGCGGCCTGCTGCTGTGTTGGAAGCGACTGAACAATACTTCGTGGACCAGGATGTTATCGCTGCGTTCCTTGAGGAAGAATGCGAACTTGGAGCGGGTTTGTGGTGCAAGAGATCGGATGCCTTCCGGCGATGGGCTGACTTCGCCAAGGGGAGCGGCTTCCCGCCCGGGTCGATTGCGACACTGACGGAGCAGCTTGACCAGCGGGAGGGGATACGGAGCAGCAACAGTCATAAGGTCCGAAACGCGGACAAGATCGTGGGCACATATCGGGCGTTTGTAGGCATGGCCCTGAAAGGTGGAATGAGTGTGGCCGAAGCCCCGGGTGCGTTCTAGGCGGTTCGGGTGCACTTGAAGCGCTTTCGGGTGCGCGAAGGGTGCGCCCCGGGTGCGGGCTAAGTAGCTGAAATATATAATATGGGTGCGATGGGTGCGCTTTTTTAACCGATCAATGCTTATGGCGAAGATCGAAAAATCTTGATTTTTGTTCTTGTCTTGTACGCTGCCAATCGGATAGTCAAAGCGCACCCGCCGCACCCGCTCCAATGAAATCAAAGGGATAAGCCGCACCCGAGCCGCACCCGAGTTGCACCCGAGCCGCACCCGGCGGCCTGCTGCTGCCCCCAGCCCGGTGGGCACGGCCTCGCCAGCCGCCCCAGGACGCGTTCTAGCCTCTCGATCCGATACAGGTCATCTTGGCCCGCCAACGGGCCTTAAAACGCCGCATAGGCCGGGGGCGGTGAAAATCTCTAGTGATTTCAGATAGAAGACCGAGTGCGCTCTAAAATTTACCCGCTGTCGAAATTGTACGCTTTTTGTCCCACCATAATGGTAGGAAATTCACAAGGCGCAATTGGCGAATTTAATTTTTTTTCTGCATTATGCTGGGATTAGGTCAATTTTGACCTCATGCTTAACAGCTTTTGCGTAACTCTGAAGTTTCTTTATTGAGATATTCCGACCTGCTTCAATTTGCGCAACGGCAGATTGAGAGATGCCAAGTGCGTTAGCAACGTCTTTTTGCGTCATGCCCGCTTCAGCTCTTGCGCGAATCATTGCGCGCGTTATGGCAAACTCAGGTTCAAGCGCTTCGTATTCGGCGCGGTACTCGGGATCATCCCGCATCATTTCTTCGTGAACTGTTCTGGCGTCAAGCATTGAATACCTCCAAAAGGCGCTTTTCAGCGAGTCGGATTTCTTGTGGTGGCGTTTGTTGTGTCTTCTTTACGAAAAATCGAAGAACAACGTAGTTTTCTCCCCTCATTGATACAAAAAGTCCTCTCGCAATGCCGTCTTTTCCTTTCGCCCGGAACTCCCAAATATCATTTTTAATGTGCCGAGCGTTGGGCATAGAGACTGCGGTCGGGCCTTCTTCTTCGACGAGGCGGAAAATTTGCTGAAAACGAGCCGCTATGTCTTTTGGCAAGTCCTTAAATTCTTTCCGTACAGCGTCGTTGAGGAATTTTACGGACCAGCCCATGCGAGGCATATAAGGCAGAACTTATATCTTGGCAAGCCCTTTCGCCCGGGACGATTGCCCCGGGGCACTGTCTGTATCCGAGCCCCACGCGCGCGTGCCCTTGGCCAACCTCAGTATTTCTGATTTATGCAACTATTTCATGTCGTTGTACCATCAAAATTTCATACCTGGCCCGTCCACAAACGCTATGCCCCCACCCGCGCCCCGGTCGTCCGTTCCTGGGACATCACCGAGACCCCAAAATTTGTCACATTATATTAACATAATTCACTTTTTTGCAGGGGGGTTGTTGTAAATTCCCACGAGTTATGCTTACATTGTACTTACAGGAGGTGAGCACATGGCCACCAGTTACACACACATGCTGCGCATCGCTCCGACCACGGCCCGGCGGCTGAAGGCTTACGCCAAGGAAGAAGGACGGACGATGGATGCCGCGATCAACGCGTTACTTGATGACAAAGGCTTCCCCAAAGACCACCTCCCCGAGCCATTTCTTTGGGCCGGGGACCAAGAAGGCAAGGACCGCTTCCTGGCGATGTTGGAGGCGGCCGAACGTGCCGGCGACACCGCTCTGGCCGATTTCGCGCGCAAACGGCTCGCGCAGATCGAGGCCGACGAATGAGCGCCCCAAGCACCCCCCGTGAAGCCGAACGGCAGTTCCGCGAACAGGGCTTTTCCAGAAAAGCCGCGAAGATCGCCGTAGCGGGAATGCGCCGCCAAGGTGCTTTTCTGCAAAAGACCAAGCAAAACCCTTTAATGCGCCTATTCCGCGCCATGACCGGAGAGTAACATGGACGAAATTAAATCGCTCATCGAACAACAGGGGACGGCCTTCACTGACTTCAAGACCCGTACTGATGACGAAATCAAAAGCCTCGGCCGCGCTCTCGATGAAATTTCAAAAAAGATGAATCGGCCGTTTGCTGGCGCTTCTTCTTTCTCGCGCGACGACATGGAAATGAAGAGTCGGCTTGCCGACTTCATCAAGAGCGGCGATATGTCGCTGTTCGAGAAAAAGGCCCTCACGACTGCCGGCGACTCTGGCGTTGTTGTGCCCCAGCAACTCGCCTCAGAAATCGTGTCGCTCCAACAGAAGTATAGCCCGCTTCGGAACGTCTGTCGCGTTGTGCCGATTGAAACGCTCGCCAGTAACTACACTCAGCCGGTCAATACTGGCGGTACTGACTCTGGATGGGTCGGTGAAACCGATGCAAGGCCGGCGACCAATACGCCGAACCTGGAGAGCGTTGCGTTCCCTGACGGCGAAGTCTATGCGAATCTGCCTGTAAGCGCATGGTTCGAGGAAGACGCGCAAGTTGCTAACTGGCTTATTCAGGAGATCGCCAAGGAATTTTCCCGCAAGGAAGGCGCTGCTTTCATTTCCGGCACTGGCACGAAACAGCCGAAGGGCATCCTTTCGTATGCAACTGCGGCCACGGACGATGATACGCGCGATTATGGAACAATCCAGTACGTTGCCTCTGGTAGTGCCTCCGCTATCACGCCTGACGGATTGGTTGACTTGCTCTACACTTTGCGGCCAGAATACCGGGCGAATGCAACGTGGCTCTGCAACAGCAAAACCCTTGCTGCAATCCGCAAACTCAAGGACGGCGACGGTAACAGTATGTGGCAGCCCGCCCTGTCGCAGGGTCAGCCGCAACTGCTGTTGGGCTATCCGTTGCTTGAATGCAACGATTGGCCGGACATCGCGGCTAATGCTTTTCCGCTGGCTGTTGGTGACTTCAATTCCGCCTATTATATCTTGGACAGGACGCAGACGTTGCTGCGCGACCCGTTCACCGCGAAGCCGAACGTCTTGTTCTATGCCCGTAAGCGCGTTTCCGGCGCTTTGGTTGACTCTTCTGCGGTGAAACTCTTGAAGATCGCCGCTTAGTGCGGTCAAAATAGTTGCGTCGGCTTAACTCCACCGATGCGACGGTTCATCATTGCTTGGTCGGATAAACCTGCGGGACGCAGGCCGACCATATAAAAAATTTTGCGCCGGTACACACGCCCCCGTGGAAAGCGCCGCCCCTCCGCAGTAGTCATAGATCAAGCGCACGTAGCGTTACTACTGCGGAAGGGCATTTACTTCTCACTTCCTTCATGGATTACACTATGCAAGAAATAAACTATATCACATGTGATTGTTGCATTGCTTGGAAGCAAAGCATTATCAATCCTGACACCATGGAATGTCGTCGTTTTGCGCCACGTGTGATTGATGATGTTTGGCGTGGTGTGTGGCCAAATACCGATGCAACAGAAGGCTGTTGCGACGGCATAGCTAAAGACGACTTTTAGATTATTAAGTATAAAATGAGGAAATAAACATGAGATTCCCCGTTCAACATTCACGCGAATACGATGAATTACGGATGCTGCGCCGCGAAATGGCGGAAGTTGGTTGTGTCTTGCACAAAGAAAAAGGAAGATACAATACTTGGGCGTTATACATGAAACCACCTTGCCGGGCGCATAAGATTGCTACTGGTGAACTTGACAGCGTTGTAGCCGCTTTTAAAGAGTGGCGTTGGAAAAATATAAGACGATTTGCTGATAAGTAGCTGGATTTGTTTAAAAGTACCCGTTTGGTACTTTTGTATTCAAAATATTTTTATGAAAGCCCCTAATGCCAGGGGCTTTCTTGTTCTCCCCGTCCTCTTTGTATGCAAGAAATATTATATAACAATGCAACGCGTTTTAAAATTCAAATATATTACTAGTCTCGCTGACTGGTACACCACGTTTGTAACGCGGAGGTCTAGTGAATACAAAATATACTCTTTATTATTTTGGTATCGGTTTCAGTTCCCGCATCCGCTACTGAAATTAAAATATTTTTATTTGTAAATTTGGATTGTTACAATTATCAAGTCCACATTATCCGGCATTTTTGTCGTGTCCATTACCGGATTATTACCGATTTGATGTCATTTATTATACAATTTCGCTTTGTTATGTTGCTTTTAAAAAGACTTTGACCTGCAATGCTAACTATTGATATAAATTTCATCAATAACAAAGTTGAAGGAGTATTTCACATGCCCACCTTGGAACAACTCAAGGATTTGTCCGAAAGTCGCTGCCAGTTTCGTTGTCGTCCGCATGATAATTTCGAGTACGAGCTTTCCCGCTGTAGTTGTGTCCTCGCGTTCCTCGGTGCCGCTGCAAGGGAAATTGGCGAGAAGATGCGGGTGGATGATTGTCTCTCCTTTAGGTCAGAAGAATTGTATGGCGCGTCATACCTTCTGGAAGAGTTTCAAAAAAGCGTTGACGGATTGCTGAATACGCGGGGGAGGCGGTCAGTCGGGTAGCGCCTGAACGCTTGTGGCATCTGGTGGGCGCCCCCATGGGTCGCCCTTTTCTTTCCGACATTTCTGCAAATCAGCTAAGGAGAAAAATTTCTGACGCCTTGGGTGGGGGTAGAAGTCATGCCCAGGGCGGGGAAACGGAAGGCGGGCAGGTGCCGGAACAGAAAAAGTAGCGCCGCCTCGAACGGCGAGAAACGAAAGGGCGTCGCTGGTAACGACGCCCTTTTTTTCGTGGCCTGTCCATCCCCTCATGCCCGCCCGTACGCTTCAAAGGATGGACAGAGGATGGACAAAACAACCTGCCGAGGAAATTTAGCTTGAAGCCAATTTTCTTTGAAGCAGATAACCCATTAAAATTTCTGGTGCCCGAGGCCGGAATCGAACCGGCACGTCCCGAAGGACAAGGGATTTTAA
>PJLO01000047.1 GCA_003010405.1 Acidobacteriota bacterium
CGCTCACCGGAAGGGTATTTCCTTCCTGGCGATTCATCGGCACCAGGATATTCGTTATGAACGCAGGCACATCCTTCTGCGCTTCACTGCACGAACCGCAACCCGACGGCGAGTTGGTTTGACTTTCAGCCGCCGTTGCCCAGGATTCGGGCACCTGAACCTTGACCATCGCCGTGGCGCCCTGATCAATGGCTGCGTGGTTCGTCTCGACCACATTGCCGCCCTTGTGACCGTAAGACGAGACGACGGAGTCTTTCAGATACTGCATCGCTTGATCTGTGGGAATAATCTTGGTGAGATGGAAGAAAGCCGCCTGCATGATCACGTTGAAATGCGAGCCCATGCCGAGCTCCTGGGCGATCTTTACGGCGTTGATGGTATAGAAATTGATGTTCTGCCGTTGAATGTATTGCTTCATGCCAGAGGGCAGCTTTTCATCCAGTTCTTCCGGTGTCCAGGTTGTGTTGAAAAGAAAAGTTCCGCCCGGTTTGAGGCCTGCCAGCAGGTCATACTTATTCACGTACGACTGTTGCGAGCAGGAGATGAAGTCCGCTTTGGTGATGAGGTACGGCGACTTGATCGGCTGACTGCCAAAGCGCAGATGCGAGATCGTGATGCCGCCAGACTTCTTCGAATCGTAAGCGAAGTAAGCCTGAACGAACATATCGGTCTTTTCGCCGATAATTTTGATCGCGTTCTTGTTGGCTCCCACCGTGCCATCGGAACCAAGTCCCCAGAATTTGCAGGAAGTTGTTCCGGGAAGAGTGGCATCGATGTCTTGTCCTAGTGGCAAAGAGTGGTTTGTAACATCGTCAACGATACCGATTGTGAAGTTGTCGATGGGCCTGTCCGCGTTCAGGTTTTCAAATACGCCATCGATCTGGCTGGGAGTAATTTCCTTGCCTCCGAGACCGCAACGACCGCCCACAATGACGGGCTGCCAATCACCGCCATAAAAAGCCGACTTTACGTCCAAGTAGAGCGGTTCGGCCAGAGATCCGAGTTCTTTCGTGCGGTCCAGCACCGCGATCTTTCGAACCGTCCTTGGAATTTGTTTCAGGAAATGCTTCACCGAAAACGGCCGATACAGATGAACCGTCAGCAGGCCAGTCTTTTCGCCTCGGGCATTGAGGTAGTCGACGACCTCTTCAATGGTTTGGCACATGGAGCCCATGGCGATGATGAGACGCTCGGCATCCGGCGCTCCGTAGTAGTTGAAAAGGTGATACTCGCGGCCGGTGAGTTTGGAAATCTCTGCCATGTATCCTTCAACAATTTCCGGTAACGCGTCCCAGTACCGGTTTCCGATTTCGCGCTGCTGAAAGTAGATGTCAGGGTTCTGCACGGTTCCCCGAAGCACGGGATGGTCGGGATTGAGAGCATTTCGCCGGAATGCATTGACTGCGTTCCGATCCAGCAGGCGTGCCAATTCGTCGTATTCCAGGGCTTCGATCTTTTGCAATTCGTGAGACGTACGGAAGCCATCGAAGAAATTCAAAAACGGAACACGACCCTTAATGGCTGAGAGATGAGCAACCCCGGCCAGGTCCATTACCTGTTGAACACTTGCCTCGGAGAGCATGGCAAAACCGGTTTGCCGGGTGCCCATGACATCGGAGTGATCTCCAAAAATGCTGATTGCGTTCGCCCCAACGGCGCGACTGCTCACGTGAAAAACGGCTGGGAGCAATTCTCCCGCCATCTTATACATATTGGGGATCATCAACATCAGGCCTTGGGAGGCGGTATAAGTTGTCGTCAAAGCGCCCGCTTGGAGCGAACCATGTACGGCACCAGCGGCCCCGCCTTCCGACTGCATTTCGACGACCTTCACTGCCTGGCCAAATAAATTTTTGCGTCCCTGAGCGGCCCATTCATCCACGCGCTCGGCCATATCAGACGATGGCGTGATGGGAAAAATGGCAGCGACATCGGTAAAAGCATACGAAACATAAGCTGCGGCCGCATTGCCATCCATCGTGAAGGTTCTTCTCTGTTTTGGCATCAAAACACTCCCTAATCGACCTTTGGGCTCGTCCATCCGAGTCGACGGAACCCGTAAGGCCCAATCTCTTTTCATATAGCGTTGAAAGCCCTGATTTCCTCAAAGCCGGAACTGGAAGACGGAGCGAGATGCCCCTCACGGCTGAGTTGAGCTTAGATTGGGTCCTGCTATATTAAACCGAATTAGAGGAATTCTCCAAATTGGAATCGCAATGCAAGAAGTGAGAGTGATATTCTCCATAAACTACAAATAGATAAACGATAATCACCACGATTCAGTTGACGGGTTTACCTGATTTTGCCTTCGCCAGGTTCTAAAAGTTCTTTATGCCTTTTTCGTCGTTCACGACAATGCCTCCACCTCTGAACGGAGAAACTTCGTCAGCCTTCCCGTGATGGTTCCAAAGTCTCACAATTGATTTTCTCTAGCAGGCTGCTGAAAAAGGGTTTTGGAGTGCCGAGAATCACCAAAATCTATTCGCGGCTCAACGCAGAATCAACGACTTGCAAGTGTTAGTAAGTGCGATTTGGACGCTGCAAAAGAGTTTTTCAGCAACCTGCTAGGTGTTAGGTTCCGTTTTTTCAACAGTCGCAATACTGTGCCTTAATCCATTCCTGATGCTTTATCTCCTCTTGCAGACATGCTGTTTCGCTTCCTTGATAAAATGGATTGTCACTTCGGGCAAAAATTACTGCAAGCGACGGACCAGCGAGACCGTCCCGGTGGCCAGATGCAACGTTTTGAAACATCGGAGATTGCTGCTGAACACAGACGGTTGCAGGGCGTAGCTGGTGCTGAGCAGCTTCTGTCGTTAGAGGAACAGGGTGGAGCAGAAGAAGATAGGGCGCAGAAGATTCCTCGGGCTGTTGGCAGGCGGCGTAGTTACTGGATTTGGGCTCGCTTCGACGCTGCAGGGCAGCGCGGCCTTTGTTGTCTCGCCCGGCGCGCCAGAGGAAACTGGCGCGCCAGATTTGCTACTCGACGTGGTCTTACTCGGCGACCCGAGGTATAACGACGATTTTTTCGATCGTGGAAATGACCGGGCGAGGAGGGCGATATTGTCTCAGTTCCAAAGAGAATCGGCCCGAGCCGTGATCTTCGTCGGAGACCTCGTGCTGAAGGGAACCGATACGAGAGACTGGGGAACATTCAATCGCTTGGTGGCTCCGTTGCGCTCCAGAGGGCAGCAGATTATTCCGGTACTCGGAAATCATGAGTTGGAGGGTGGGCCAACTGAAGTAGCGCTGAGGAACTACTTTGCAAACTTTCCCGAGCTAAAAGGTCAGCGCTGGTATTCACAGCGCATGGCATCCTGCCTTTTCATAATCTGCGACAGTCAATCGCCGATGCAAAGCGGCTCGCCTCAAGGAGACTGGATTCGACACAAGCTGGAAACAGTTCCCGAGGACGTGGATTTTGTCCTGATCATCATGCACCACCCGGTTTACACGCGCTCGACGAAATCACTCTTTCATCGAGGGCATCCGGCTTTAGCGGAGCATACCGCGTTCGGGAAGGAACTGGAGCAGCTTCAGCGCGAACTTCACGCAACGATCATGGTGATTTCGGGCCACGTCCATAATTATGAGCGATACATTGTCAACGGACCCACCTACATCGTCAGCGGCGGTGGTGGCGGCACACCTCATTCCATATCCCGCAGATCGACTGATTTTTACCAGGACCCCGGGGACACCTTCCACTTTCTTCGCCTCCGAATGGGGCCAAATTGTCGCTTGCAAGTTTCTATGGTGAAACTCATGTCCCTCGATAATCCCCGCTGGGAGATCAGAGACTCGTTTGAACTCACCCCGACTTCGTCAAAGGTAAGTTGCGTGGCGCAGGAACAGAAGAGGTGAGGGATGTATCGAATAATATCCAGACTGCTGCTTGCATTCACTTTGGTCGCTTCTTCCGCAGCATTTTGTGACTCGAACGAATCGCCGGAGATTACTCAAGACAAGCTCCCGCATCAGCGCATTGTGGACCGGTCCCAGTTTCCTCCTCGTACTGGCGGTATGTCGGGAACATTGCGGGCTCCATTTCGCTGGTTAGGCGAGAAATCAGAAGCGGGGATGGCGAGCTTCGAAGAGCACCGCATTCGAGAGCGGATCTCAGTAATTCTCGGTGAAAGCTCTCTTTCAGGAGGCGGCGCGTATTCACCGCGATATAAGTTGGCGTTTGGCAAAACAAGCGAACAATCCGGCTTTGGAATCAAGGGCAATCTTATCTCTCCTTCTACCCTCAACCCAAATGTAAAGATGCAAACCACCGCGGCAATCACGACAAAGAATTACTTAAGCACTGGTGTTGCGTTTCTGGCCGATCCCACGGGCCAACAGTTCCGCCGAGTTGAACTGTCCATCACCGGCCGGTATCGCACGTTCCCTGAGGAGGATTTTTTCGGAATTGGTCCGTTCAGTGATCGCCGTAATCGCAGTTCCTTCGCTCTGCAGGATCGAGGGGTGGCTGCGATTCTGGCCTTTTCGCCCTCGTCCCATTGGAGCGCTGGTGGAGGTATTGACGCAAGCAGTCAATCTGTTGGGAATGGGCACAATGACGATCTTCCGAATACGCTGCAAATCTTTCCCGGGACGCTCCCCGGGGTTGGGGGAGTGCAATATCTCACTCTTCTGGCGTTCATGCAGTTCGCCAGAGGCGATGCCTTGACTACCGCGCGCTCAGGCGCACTGGCCAAAGCCGACCTTCGATGGAATCGCTCTCTCGGCGGAGGCCCATTTAGCTACATGCAGTATGACATCGACGTGCGCGGATATATTCCCCTCGCAACAAAGCGACGGATTCTCGCGTTGCGGCTGCTGGCAAACTTCAATGCCCCTGAACAGGGGAATGTTGTTCCCTTCTTTCGGTTGGCAGAGCTCGGGGGGGGGGAAATCCTGCGTGGATATAACGTCAGGCGTTTCTCTGGGCAAAATGCAATCGCAGGTAGTGTGGAGTATCGGTGGGACTTGGCCGAGTACCTTGGAGCTTTCGTCTTCGGCGACGCCGGCCAAGTATATGACTCTTGGGAGCAACTGCAGTTTGGCAATCTGCGAGGAACCTGCGGAGGGGGAATTGAATTTAAGTCGAAAAAACAAACTTTTTTAAGGATTTTCGCAGGCAGGAGCGGCGAGGCTACCCGCTTGATGGTGCGTTTGGGACGAGGGTTCTAACCATGCAAGATAACCGACATTTTCGTCGCCGGTTGCAATACGTTTTACTTGTTTTGATCTGCATCGCATGCTTCGATGTAGCCGGTCAGCAAGCGTCGCCCAAGCCGCAGGAACCGCTCTGGATCGATTTCGACCTGGAGAACATTCCAGAGCCAAAAGCGCGCGCCGCCGGCTACATTTATGATTTCGCTTATGGCACGTTCTTCCTGCAAATCAGGGAAGCCTTCGATGTTCCACGCCACGCCAGGCAAATCACTCACCACCCAAAGGAAGCACTGAACGTCAATAGCGTCGACGAGGTGCCGAACTCCTCCTGGTTTGTTAACCGCAACGGAAGGAGCCGGATGACGGTAGAGGAGATCAGGTGGGGACCAAATCAAACCTCGGGCCCCGCCCCGGGCAAGCTGAAGGTGATTCGTGGAAAAAATGAAGGGATTAGTCCGGGATTTTGGATCAAAGACTCCCGTGGAGATATCTATATCCTGAAATTCGATCCGAAGAATTATCCCGAAATGGCAAGCGCGGCAGAGGTGATTTCAACGAAACTGCTGTTCGCGATTGGGTACAACGTGCCGCAAAACACCATCTTTCGATTCCGCAGTGAAGATCTTGAAATTGACGCCAAGGCTACGGTAAGAGATCAACTGAATCGCAAAAAGAAGATGGAACGCACTGATCTGGATGGCATTCTGGACAAAGTTGCACGGCAGTCAGATGGTTCTTTTCGCGCTCTTGCCAGCAAGCTCCTTTCCGGGAAACCTAAGGGTGGCTTCCATTTTGAGGGCGTTCGCAAAGACGATCCTAACGACATCATTCCTCATGAGGATCGCAGAGATTTGCGAGGACTCCGGGTATTTGCATCCTGGATTGATCATAACGACCTGCGGGTCGGCAATACGCTGGATATGTACGTGGCGGAAAACGGACGAAAATTCCTGCGGCACTATCTGTTGGATTTCGGTTCAACACTGGGAAGCGAGACGGACCAGGCAAACGAAAGTTTTGTTGGGCACGAACATCAGATGGATCTCGGGGAAGCTAGGAAACAGTTGGTGACGTTTGGGATTAAGCAACCATCCTGGCGCTCACACCCTGAGCCGGTTCGTTATTCGTCGATTGGACGATGGAGCGCAAACGGATTTGATCCGCGTACATGGAAACAGAACTTTCCATTAACGGCCTTCGATAACCTGACCGACAGCGATGCTCGATGGGCGGCGCGAATCGTGAATTCCTTTTCCGACGAACAGATCGCGGCTGCAGTTTTCTGTGGAGAACTTAGCGACCCGGAGGCAGCCAAATATCTGACACGAGAATTGACCCTGCGCCGAAACGCCATACGTGACGCGTTTCTTGGCTCGCAAGAGTAATAGACAGCATGAAACTGACGGAAAAAGCCGCAAAAATGCTCGGAATTCGAAGGGGAGAATTCGTCCTCGCCGCTTCGCTATCAGCTTATCTCTTCCTCACGATTGCCTCGTATGTTGTTTCCAAAAACGTGCGGGATGCGCTCTTTCTGCACGAGTACGGCGCGGTCAGACTACCCTACGTCTCTATTGTAATTGCCGTTCTGGTGTGGCTGTTCAGTGCTATTTCGTTGGGTGCGGCGAAGACGATTCGCCACAATCTGTTGGTCACCGGCACTCTTCTGCTTTTTGCCGTCAATGCTGCTGTCCTCTGGTGGCTCGCGCGGTTTGGCTTCCGCTGGGTGAGTCCGACGATTTACGTGTGGACAGGAATTTTCGGGATTTTCGCACCACTGCAGGTTTGGACACTGGCCAGCCTGGTTCTTACTACCCGCCAGGCAAAGCGGCTTTATGCCTTCATCGGTGCAGGGGGGCTGTTGGGTGGAATTGCTGGAGGGCTTTTCACGAGTTCACTGGCCTACAGGATCGGCGCGGAGCAACTCCTACTCGGAGTTGTTGGTGCCATGCTCATATCGGCAGCCCTTGTTCAGCTCGTTGTGAGAACAACGCCGCGAGAGGAAATGCGCGGAACGCCGGATCGCTTTTCTGGCACGCTTTCAGGTTTGCGTGAGAGTGCGTCGGTTATCTTTAACTCCCGGTACTTGATCGTCCTTGCAGGCCTGGTCGCAATCGGAGGCGTTGTCACCAGCCTGGTCGAGTATCAGTTCAAAGCGGTCGCGGGGCAGGCGCTGCACTCCAAGGAGGCTCTTGCGATCTTTTTCGGGCGGTTCTATGCCTATGCGGGAATCGGCTCATTTTTGATTCAGGTTTTTCTGACCGCTCCGCTGATGCGACGTTTCGGGCTGGGATTCACGATTCTACTGGCCCCTGTGGGGTTGCTGCTAGGTTCCGCGGGCTTTTTGATTTGGGGTACACTTCTGTCCGCCATAGTTCTTCGCGGGCAAGACCAGTTGGTGAAGCATTCAATCGACCGGACCAGCGTTGAACTTCTATATGTGCCGCTACCTGTAAACACCAAGGTCGCGGTCAAGTCATTCATTGATTCGGGCGTGTCGCGTGCGGCAGACGCACTGGCGGGCATACTGTTGATCGTGATGACCACGGTAGCGGGCTTGAGTCCGAGAATTACTAGCATTCTGAATATCGCTTTGATCGTATTTTGGATCGTTCTCGCACTCAGGGCCCGCAAGCTATATCGTCAGGAATTGAGGACCGCAATCAGCTCGCACTGTCCTCCTGAAGTACAAGCACTCGTTTACGACGACGCCACTCCCGACGCACGAACACTGGATGAATTCAGAGAAGAGCTTCGCAGCGGTGATCCGGATCGCATTCTTTCAGCGTTGCAGTTTGTTCAGGTGATGCGCGCTTGCAAGAGCTTGATGCCTGAACTTACGGCATTGCTGGAGCATCGCGCTCCTGAGGTCAGGGCGAGATCGTTGGATGTTCTCATCTCGCTTGGCAGCCGACACCTGAATTCTGAGGTTGAAAAGCTGCTTCGAGATGAGTCACCCCGTGTACAGGCGAAGGCTCTGGAATATCTCCTCGGTTCTGGCGTTGCAATTCCGCTCGATAGTGTGTTTTCCTTTCCCGCTCGGAGGAGAGCGGGAAAATCATTTGAATTCTCTTCGTCCGCAGTATCACGGAAAAAGATCCACAACTCCGCTGCGCCCGTGGAGGCTTATCTGGAACGTCAGGAACATAACCGTGCTCCAGACAACGAAGGAAGCTTCTATTCAGCTTCCAGTTCCGCTGTGAATGACCAGAGGGGCGAGAGTACGCCATACCGCACACATGCGCATCAGGAGGCGCGCGATTCTTGGATTACGCTTTTGTCTGACCTTACATATCCAAAAGCAAGGACTCGGGCTAGAAAAGCGCCTGCCAATCAAAGCCCTGAAATCCACGACCTGGAGGAAATGTTTTTTGATTGTTCTATCGCAAATTCCATACGATTGGATATCCCACAAACGATTTGCGATCTCAAGTCAGATGATGCGTGGGGAGCATTGGACCGTATGCTTGATCAGGAAGACTTGCTGTTGAGACTGGCAGCTCTGAGAGCGATGTACCAGATGAGGGCAAGTAACAACGAACTGGTTCTCAGTGACTCGCGCCTAAGGTATCTGTTATTGACGCACGTTCCAGAATACTTTGAACATTTTGTGTTGCTCAACGCGATCGGAAAACGAGATAGGCCGAGCGCTCAGCGTGATGTCACAAACAGCTTACTGTATGCATATCTCAGGGAAAAAATGGATCGTTGTCAGGAGAGCATTTTCCGCCTGATCGCCTTGCGTCATAAGGCCGATGAGCTGCGCGCAATCTATCTCGGGCTGGGAGCAGAGGATTCGGCAACGCGGGCCAATAGTCTCGAACTCCTGGATTTGTTATTGGACGTGTCTACCCGACCGTACCTGATCCCGATTCTGGATTGGGAGACATCTGCCGACAAAAAACTCAAGATCGCACAGGAACTCGGTGTGTGGCTTCCTATGGGAAGCCTGGATGTGCTTCATTATCTCCTCCAGTCCTCCGATCAGCTTCTCGTCCTGTGCACAGTTGACTACATTTACCGCTTCCACAAGACAGAACTCTATCGAGATGCGGATCAAGTTGCCTTCGAGAAGTTCAACGACAACCGTTGTCCGGTGCTTTCGACAACCTGAGAGTCGCGCTGAGTTTCTGGATTAATGTTTGTTGCAGCAAGGCGGCAGTCCAATTAAAACGGCGCTGGTGCTGAGTCAGGATGCAATAACGGAAGACCCGTGGCTTGCATCCGT
>PJLO01000048.1 GCA_003010405.1 Acidobacteriota bacterium
TTCCTCAACTTCGCCCTAATCGTCGAAGTCCTTCGATAGTGTTAACACGCCCTAGTATGTTCTCATCCAAGGCTGAATCAACCTCACTGGTCGAATGCATAGGACGATGGCAGGAAAAGGCCAGAAGCATCGCCCCTCCGGAAGGCACCGATATCCTCTCGGCAAGAGGTGGTCTCCCCGGCCCGGCGTTCTTCCCCGAAGGCTTTGGTCTCCAGAACCCAACCGTTAATGCGCCGTGGCCAAACATCGTGGCTATTGGACACAACTTCGGCTGCGACGATTATCGTGTTGCGACGTAGCGCGATGAGGTTCTCTATCAATTGGCTGATTTGGTCGTACCCCATCGCGGTGTATCGCTCGTCCGAGGGGGGCTCCCGTTCGATTGTCAGGTAGATGGGAACGATTTTGCATCCAGCACATTCCTCCGTCACACACTTGTAATAGCGAGCGAGTTGGTTGTCGTGCTCAGTGCTCTGTATCTTGTTCTCGATGATTACAGCCAGATGGTTGCTCTCATCGCGGATGAAGATGTCGATGTTTTTCCATTCCCGGTGAACCTCCGCCGTGGTGAGATTCCAGACATCAATGTCAATGGGAGTCACCCCGGCCACCTGTCCCTTAAGCGCCTCTTGGAGCACGGCTTTCAGAAAGGCGTCACCGAGTCCGTGATTTTGTTGCGGGTTGAGCAGATAGGCAAGGAAGTCAGAGTGACGCACCTCGTGCCAAACGAGTTTAAGCGTTTCAAAGAGATTGAACTTGCCGAGGAGAATCTCCAATTGTTGGAGGTCAGTATCCCCAATGAATTCTTGAAGTGCGCGATGTGCCTCATTTTCTCCGCTTGAAGTTGAGGGTATTGAATCGCTCATCCTTTAGCCGCCTCTGCAACACCGACCCGAGCAAGTTCCTTCACGACTTCGGTTGGCTTCCTGCAAATCACGTACTCCCATGAACCGAATTGATTCATGGCATTCATAGCATTGACCCAGCGTCGAGCCGCGTCGGCCTTGACCTGCTCTAACGGGTCGTAGCCCTTCGTCTCCAGAATAAGGTAACGTTCGCTCCCGCCATTCATCCGGATGATGAAGTCTGGCAGGTAGTCATGCATCTGCCCATTGTGCAGATACGGGATAGCGAAACCTAGCCCCGCGTTCTTCACAAAGCACCTGACAGCTGGATGTGTATCGATGAAATACGCCGCAGACTGCTCCCAAACTTGTGTGTCGGCCACAACGTAATTGAGATGGCTCTTGCGAACTTCTCGAACCTCGCGAGACGTCCAAAAATCTACGTCCTCGGTGCTACCTGCTGGACGGTTCGATTCGAGTCGTGGAATCTCGGGCGCTTCGCCCTGCGATGTGTCCGGGCGTATCGCTTGCACCAGCCGTTCAATGCCCCAACCCCAGTATGGAGCGAAAAACACGTTCTTCTTAGCGGCAGGTGCTTCGGCGAAAACCTTCTCCCCCAGATATCGCTGGGCGACTGCCGCTAGTTGCGGGAAGAGCACATGTGCTGGAATTGTGCAGGTACCCTGAGCCACGAGGTCTCTGGCGATAGCGGATGCGAGGTCAAACACAAGCTCCTGCATGCGGTGCTTGTCCCGGAATTGCTGTAATGTTACTCGGTCAACTTTGCCGGGGCCTTGCAGCGTCATCCGCCCCTTGTTGTTCAGGTTCAACCCGGCCATCTCAACATCGGATGGAATATGAGTGGGGTCAATCACCACCGGAGGCACACTCGCCCAGTCCACGGCGATGCGGTTGCGGACAGCTTGGGTATAGCCTTCGATGCGGGGAAATCGGATTGCGAGTTCTTCACGCTCAGGCAACGCATGAACGTGGTTCCGCTTAGGCTGCGTCGGCGGTGGGCCACCGGGGTCGGCCTTGAACGGAATTACCTCGAAGGGCACGCCGCAGACCTTGGCGACTTCCTCTTGGAAGAACCCGGTCTTGAGGTCAATTTCATAGCTGGCACGCCGCAGACCACGCCCTACGACCTGCTCACAAAGAAGCTGCGACATGAAGGGACGCAATCCGATGATGTGCGTATCCATCTGCGCCCCCACTGCTCTGCAACGTACGCAGTAGTACCGCTTCCGCATGTCGGGTCAAGAACAAGGTCGCCGGGGTCAGTCGTCATCAACATGCAACGCTCAATAACCTTAGGCGTAGTCTGAACTGCGTATAACTTTTGCGTTGCGAAGCCAGAAATTACGGTGTCATCCCACATATTTGAAATAGGAAAAACGGGGAAGTCGTCAATGAAACGCACATAGCTGAGGGTATTGCCAACGACAATTAGCCTGTTCGCTTTCGCGAGTTTCTCTAACCCGCTCAAGTCTGTCTTGAAAGTCCCGCGACCCGGCGTAAACCTCTTTCCCTCAAAGATGAACTCCCTAACATCTGCGTCCTGAGCCGGACGCTGGCCCGTCAAGTTATCTTGCCTGAAGACTCTGGAGCCTTCTGGAGCTTCGGCTTGCAATCGCTGAAGGGAGCCAAAATTCCGGCGTGTTCCATCGGGGAACTCTGCCCATGTGTACTGAGCAGCTCCAGCTTCTCCCAACTGTTTTCGAAGGTAAAGCTGGCGATACTTTACCCGCCCCTTGTCTTTGCAATACCAAAGAAGGTAGTCGCCAACCGACGACAGCATATTGCCCGAGGCACTACTCGTCTTGGTAAAAGGGATGACTCCACAGAAGTTCTCGCTTCCGAATACTTCGTCAAGCACCTCTCGGACGTGATGCAGATTGTCGTCGCTAATCTGCACGAAGATGCTGCCACTTGGAGCCAGAAGGTCTCTGGCAAGCAGAAGGCGGTCACGAAGGTAGGTGAGATATGAATGAATTCCCAGTTCCCAGTTCCCAGGTGTCACGGTAAGCCTGAACCATCTCAGGCTCGCGGGGCATGTCTTCATCGTCGTTGTGCTTTACATCGCGTTTGCGAACGAAGGGCTGGAAGTTCGAAGCAAACTTCACCCCGTACGGCGGGTCGATGTAAATCATCTGCACCTGACCGCCTAAAGATTCGTACCGCAGGAGCGAGTTCATCACAACCATTGAGTCGCCGAGAATCATCCGGTTCACCCACTGGTCACGGTGCTCGTAGGCGCGGAGAGCTTGCTCGAAAATTGGGCGGTCGGAATCACCAAACAGGTCAAAGAGTGTTTCCTGCTTATCGACTTTGTGCCCTTTGAGCGTTTCAATGATGGCCTTGGTGGAGAGCCGTTCGTGGATGAAGAGCGGCAGCGTCGGCACATCGAATGATAGACGCTCCGCCTTCCCCGCCCAGTTGAGAAACGGCTTCTCGATGGCCATGAGTCGTTCGACGGCATCCTGTAGTCCAGCCACGGCGCACGCGACCGAGCCGTCCGCAGCCTTGAACGCCTGAGGCTTCGGAAAGACATGCGGGCGGGAAGCGCAGATGCCTCCTTGATTTTCGACAGCAACCACTCGCCGAGCGCACGGGCCGGGTTCTGTCCGTCAAACTCCATGGTGGGCGACAGGGACGAGTCATACCGATACTTCTGTGCCGGAAGCTTCTTGTTGAACCGAGCCTGTGTGCCCACCTCGGGGCGCATTGGGCTTTCGGATTCCGGGTGCTTGTATGGTTTGGCTTCTGTGGTCTTAGCTTTGCGTACGCCGCGTGTTCCGTTCGCCATGAAAGTGGGCCCTCTGTCTGCTACCCAATGTCAGCCAACCAGCGCAGACCTTCCCCGAAGCGAAAATCAGGCGCGTATATAACTGCCAGCGGGGCGATGAATAGCTTAAGGAAGCAATGATAGCTCCCCCATCCCGTTGGAAAAAGCTGAAAATGAAGGATTAAGGATGGCTTTGTTGGCACACGCTCACTCAGACGTAGTGAATGTCGGCCTATCGAGGGGGATAGGGAGTTCTACTGAGATGAACTCACGACTTCGCCATTCACATCCGGGTCATTTGACTCCGCCGCTGGAACCTCATCCGACTTCGCCGCAGTGACCAAAGCCCGGTGGGCGGCGTGCTTTCTCTTGTACTTCTTCACAACATGCTTCGGTGCGACTGGGGCGGCAACGGGAGCAACGGTCTGAGGCAGCGGGGCGACGGGAACCGACTTTGTCGTCGGCGTGGATGAAGACATCGCATAAATAATGATGAGCCCGACCACAACGACCACAATCAAAATGCCGAGCGGGGAGATGCTGGACGGGGGATTCTCACGCGGGTGAAGCTGTTGAGCATCCGGCAGACTCGACTGGTAGTACATCCCGGTGCCGGGGATGCCGCCACGGACATATTTCTTTCCTTTCGAGTTGATGCCGATTCGGGCACCCGGTACGCCGAAGCTGAACCCGACACCGGACTTAGAGAAATTCAGCTTGAACAGCCCGAAGCTTTTACTGCGGCGGAATGACCAGCCCATGTGATGGCCTCCCTAATCACAGGAGGAGTGTACAACTCTGTACCTCAGGGGCGAGCTTAATTCGTTGAGGTAGGCACAGCAACCTCCGGACAGATGTCCGTAGGTTAGACGCTTCTGCGTGATAATGACGCAAATTCGATTCCGCACTTGTTTTGAAGCCGAGTGGTGCCGATAAGTTAATTGCCCCTGCACAGGTGCAAACGGTGCAAGCTGGTTTTGAATAAATGCCAAGCGGTTGGGTTTGGTCATTGAACTGTGAAAAAGTAGTGTAAAGGCGGTGTATAAGCGCGTCCTTGCACCAGTTCCGCGTCATTGACCTGCTCTGCCTCGACGACTACTATTGCCGCCATATCCACCAGCACTCTCAGTACGCACGGGTGATATGACCGCAAGGTAATTCACGATGGTTCGCGGAAAACCATGCGGCTACAGGACTGCTCGATCATGTTTACCTCAATGGTTCCGAGTCGCACAGCCCTGTAACTGGATACGACTTCCGCACCATCCAAGTGAATGAAACCACAAAGCAGAGTTTGGTTGGTTAAACGAGAAGATATGAAACCTGATATGACACTGATTGTTGCTGTGCATCGAAATCAAAGCGGGGCTGATATTCACACGCTCAACAATCTGCTGCAACTATACGTGAGTGCGTGCCACACGGAAAACGAAACTGTGGCCTATCGCGCCAAACGCGAATTAACAGCAGCGATGATCGAACGAGAATGGAATCAGGCGGCTCTGGTCAGGGAATAGGCCATAACAATAGGTCATTCTTTCTTGAGGAGGGCGGTCTTGTGTATCCGGAACACCGAGATGCGATCATCGCGTGACAAGAGGATGACAGCGCCAGCCCGGCCTACTCCCGTAAGCTCTCCACCGCCATCTCCAGCCACTCTAGTAGTTCGAGATTTCAATTAGATTCCTGTCTGGGTCACGAAGGTAGATGGAACGCATTCGTCCCATTGCGCCGTTGCGCTCGACAGGGCCGTCCTCGATGCGAATTTTTTGTTCCTTCAGCTCGCGAATCACTTCATCCAGAGGAGTTGAGGTGATGAAGCAGATGTCGTCCGCACCACAGGTTGGATGGGCGGCCTTGGGGCTCACTTCGTGGCCGCGCTGCTGAAGCTTGATCATCTGCTCGCCGAAGGCCAGTGCCTTTCGGCCACCCACGGTGGATAACTCCATGCCGAGGACTTCCGTGTAAAAGTCAACGGTGATGTCGATGTTGGCAACGGTCAGGACTAGGTGGTCGAACGAATCTATGGTAATGGCCATATCAGACGGATGATACTCGATCCCGGTGCCGCCTCCCGCAAAATTTTAGTTGGAGCAACTGCGGTAATTGAGGAGGGGCTGGCCGATTCCTCCCCAATTACTCCTCGTCCTCCTCAGCTTCATCTTCATCGCTGGCCTTCGTCAGTTTCAGAGGCTCGACGCTGGCCACCTCAAAATCACTATCGCACTCTGTACAAGATAGAAGTTCGCCTTCTTCGAGTTCATCTTCTTCGACATCGATCTCGCTCTTGCACTTTGGACACAGAACCATGATTGCCCCCACTTCGTACCTCTTGAGATACGGGCACGCTGTCTAGCTTCAATACTCGGGCTCCACAGCGCATCGTTAAGGACTGCGCAAAGAATGAAGGTAGCACTGGCCGACAGTATTCAGCCAATGCAGGAGGCATCTCTCTCCTAGCCTCCATCTTTTGCGTTACATTTGATTCAGGAGACACCCCATGTCCTTGTTCAAGACATCCAATCCCGCCCTCAGCAGCAATACCTTTAGCTCTTATGGCGGCATCTCGGACGCCCGGTATGGTGGAGACATCAGCACCACCAGCAGCATGACCCTCAGCGGCACTGTCAACAAAACCGGAATCCTGCTCGTCCTCGTTGTTGTCTCCGCCTTCTTCACATGGACTCAGTTTGCGGCGACCCACGACCGGACCTCTGTATCGATTGAGATGATGGTCGGCGTCTTTGGCGGACTCATCTTCGCCCTCATCACCAGCTTCAAGCGCGAATGGTCTCCGGTCACCGCGCCCATCTACGCCCTGCTGGAGGGTCTCTTCCTCGGAGCCTTCTCCGCGATACTTGACTTGCGCTACCCCGGTATTGCCATTCAGGCTGTCGGACTCACCTTTGCCACGCTCTTCGTGCTTCTCGTTGCTTACTCAACAGGCATCATTAAGGTCACCCAGAAGTTGCGCCTCGGAATCGTCGCCGCCACCGGGGGCATCTGCCTGTTCTACTTCGCTGAGATGATTCTTGGCTTCTTCGGCGTCCATTTCGTTGCCATCAATGGCTCTGGCCCTATCGGCATTGCCATCAGCCTCTTTGTCGTTGCCATTGCCGCCCTCAACCTCGTTCTCGATTTCGACTTCATCGAGCAGGGCGTCAATCGGGGCGCACCTAAATTTATGGAGTGGTATGGTGCCTTCGGTATCATGGTCACCCTCGTCTGGCTCTACCTCGAAATCATCCGCTTGCTATCCAAACTTCGCAGCCGCAACGACTAAGCGAGTCGGAACATACCAAGGCGTAACCTCCTCTAAGGTGGGGCTGACTCGAATGAACTGTCGATTAAACGTGGCGTTCACCGTAGCATCACAACTGGTTTGACAACGACTAGAAGAGGTCTGAGTGAAATTTCCTGCGATTTATTTATTGCATGGCAAAGGTGGATCACCGAACGGTTCAGTATCACAACTTGAAGCAGAGCTTCGTGAGTGTGAGCCGGATCAGAATTACTTCCGTCCACTGATGCCGCACGCCGACCCTTCCGTGACGCCACTACCGTCAATGCTCCACCTCCGTGATCTCGGGGTGCCGCAATGTGCTCTCATCATTGGTATCAGTCTCGGCGGCTTGGTTGCAGCGAAGCTTCAGGAGATGGAACGACCGGATTTGCACGTCGTCTGTATCAGTTCACCCACGCACGCCGACGAAACCGAACTGAACAAGCGGATGGAGCATCGGGTCGCGCTTTATTCCTCGGCGGACGAGGTGATTGCTGGGCGGACAGAGCGATGGCCTCAGTTGGCCGAGGCGTATGACCTGCCGTGGCTTGATCACGATACGGATAAGCATAAGAAGAATTTGGGCCGTATTCTGTGTGCGTACGTGCGAGGCTTCGATATCGAAGAAGAGGTGGCCAAGATCGGTGCCATAAGAAATATGCAATGAAGGACATGACCGCCGAAAAGCTCAAGTCTCTGTTGAATCTCACTCCATTGTCCATCGAGGGCGGCTACTTCTCCGAGACCTACCGCTCAACTGAGACGATTTCGCAGGAAGCTCTTCCGGGGCGACATTCAGGTGCGAGGACATTCGGCACTTGTATCTATTATTTGCTGGAGCCGGGAACATTCTCCGAATTGCACCGGGTGGCATCCGACGAAATCTTCCATTTCTATCTCGGTGACCCGGTTGAGATGCTTCAGCTATGGCCGGATGGTTCGGCGAGGCGGATTGTCATCGGCACGGACATCGAAGCTGGTATGGTCCCGCAGGTCGTGGTTCCGCACGGGGTATGGCAGGGAGCACGGCTCGTGGCTGGAGGAAGATTCGCGCTGCTTGGCTGTACCGTCAGCCCCGGCTTCGAATATGCCGACTACGAGAGCGGGTCACGCCAACTCCTCAGCGATGCATATCCGGAACACAGGGACATGATTTGTGGGCTAACGAGAGGGTAGGGGGCATTCTCTTTATCGGAGCGAACACGGCAATCAGCACGCAGGTCGATGACTGTGCTGAAACGGAGTGGCACAATCGTGAGACATCGCTACGCGGGATATCCGGCTCGGGACTGAATGTCCGCTGACGTAAGGAGAGACAATGGTTCAAATCAACTTCAACTGGTTCCGTTGGTTTGCAGAACAGGAAGCCAAGAAACTGGACACGACAATAAAGCCGATATTCCACTCTGCATACAAACAGTTATCCGACGCCAACGTGATCGCCGCAAGAGATGCGAGGGAGGCGGCGGAATTGGCCGAACCGGATCGTTCTAAATACCTCGATTGGCTTGCCGAGGAATGGCGAGAACAGCGAGGTGCGCTTGCGGCCATGACCTTCGCGCTACTATGGAGAGCAGTCAAGGCACACCTGAAATCGATTGTGAACTGCCTCGGGTGTCGGTTTCCACTTCAATCTCCGCTCACAGGGAGTGAGCTGGACAAGCTAGTGGCCGAATATCGGTCAAGATTCGGAGTGAGACTGGAAGAGCTTCCCCACTTCGCGACCGTCCGGGAGATCGTACTTGCCCGCAACAGCTCCCTGCATAATGAAGGGCAGCCAAGCGCCGATTACATAAACCAGACTGAGCATCGTTGCCTAGATGAAGTCGGCCATCTGAACCTCACGCCAGAATTATTGGAGGGCCTTGTTGAAGAACTAAAGCAATTCACTGCCGCGCTTGCGAGAGCGTGTTTCAAAAACACCTCCGCAGGATGATCCAGAAGCAAGCAATGTAGA
>PJLO01000049.1 GCA_003010405.1 Acidobacteriota bacterium
CAGTAGAGTACCTCCCAACATTTTCCAGGCATATACCTTTTAAGGAACCGGTCTAGCCATCACGTTTCCGCAAGCACTGAAACGTATAAGTGAGAGTAGTGAACCTACCGTAAACAGTGACTTGAAATAGGAGACATCAAGCATGACAAAACACAACGCAAATAACGAGCGGATCAAGCGCCAGTATTTCGCCTTTCTGAAGGATGCCAAGGGCAATAGCGAGCCAACTGTGGACGCGGCTGCGAAGGCCATACACCGCTTTGAGGTTTACACCAAGCAGCGGGATTTCAAGCAGTTTCATGTCGAGCAGGCGATGGCCTTCAAGAGGCACCTTGCCGAACAGAAAGGCCACCGCTCCGGGGAGAAGCTGAGCAAAGCCACGCTACATGCCACGCTCACGCAGCTCAAAGTATTCTTCCAGTGGCTTTCGCGGGAACCTGGCTACAAGTCACAGATTAGGTTTTCCGATGCCGAGTTTTTCAACCTGTTAGACAAGGACGTGCGCATTGCCACGGCCCAGCGGGAACAAAAAGCGCCGACGTTGGAACAGGTCAAGCACGTCATCCGTTCGATGCCGTCCGGCACGGAGATAGAGCGCCGTGACCGGGCTCTTATCGCGTTCACGATTCTTACTGGCGCGCGGGACAGTGCCATTGCTTCGATGAAGCTGAAGCATGTCGATCTATCCGCCGACAAAGTCTTTCAAGATGCGCGGGAGGTAAACACGAAATTCAGCAAGACCTTCCCCACTTTCTTCTTTCCTGTGGGCGATGAGATTCGCGCGATTGTGGCGGACTGGGTGGCCTACTTGAGGAAAGAGAAGCTATGGGGCAATGACGACCCGCTCTTTCCTGCAACGTGCGTTACCGTGAACGCGGCCCGCCAGTTTGAAGTGACCGGCCTAGAACGGAAGCACTGGAGCAACGCCTCCCGCATTCGCAAGATATTCCACGAAGCATTCGTCCGCGCTGGCCTGCCGTACTTCAACCCGCACAGCTTCCGCAATACGCTGGTCCAACTCGGCCAGGATAGGGAACAACTGAAAGCTTTCCACGTGTCCCGTCCCCGTTTTACGCGGTTTGGAGGCATGGTTGAAGGCACAACTGGGGTGAACATGTTCAGGCCAATTTCGTTAAAGAGTCCGCTAAATTGTCAGTACTAAACTTGGAGTGAGCCTCAAAGCTATCGCTTCGGTCTCTGCTTCGGCTTTGCCGACTTGCTGCGTTCTGCCAGAAGCTCCGACCGACCGATGACGGTTTTCGGATTCTCCAGCTTTGGCGCGTCGGATATGCCCTCGAAGGCCTCACTCGATTGCCATGCACTCATGGCATAGACGCGAGGTTCTCGCAGTTGCTGGACTCCATCGCTCCAAGTCGCAAGCATCCGCTTCCCAATGTCCCGGAACCCCGGCAACTGGTTCATCATTTCACGTACCGCTGGAGCCGTCTCCGAGATCGCATCACTGATGCGCTCCACCATCTCCTTCTGCTCTCGTTGGGGGATTCCGAAGGTGCTCGTGATGAACTTTCCCAAGTTTTTTCCGGGCAGCCACGTCTTCTTGCCCATGAGACTAATCCCCGGTGGATTGTGCTGGTATCCGGCATAAACAGAAGTCGTGAGGAAATCGTACGCAGGTGAGAGCCGGGCATCGGTGGGGGAGGTGTAGAGCAATGCCAAGTTCTTCGAGTGGCAGTCGGCGTTTCTCAGCGCGTAGGTCAGGAGCAAGATCGACGCCATCGTCTGAAACGTCTCATACTGCCGACCTCCCGGCACATGGTCACGGACTGCCTTGGCGATGCGCTCCCACGTTGTCTCGTACTTGGCCGAGGGACGAAGACCGAGGAGCGCACAGAAGTCTTCCATCGCAAGGCTTGGCTCTCCCTTTTCGTCTACATCAAAGCGGTGGACGACGAGCACGTTCCCATCCTCTGACAATTCAGTCTTGGCACAGGTGACCACCTTCGCCGCCACCTGCATGCACAGATGCTCGTTCACGGTGGCGAAGGGGAGTTTGATGGAAGAGCCCTTGATGATATGACGGTGTGTCAGCAGGGTCGCCTTCTGATGCTTGCCGAGCCCGGCTCTGCCCCCACCCTTCTTCTCTTCTTCCGTGTCCAAGAATTTCGGCAGGACACCGGAGACACCACTTCTCGCGTGCTCACGAACCAACGCGGTGAAAGCCTCTTCCGAGTTGTCTCCCTTCAGGAGGCCGGCGACGTCTATCGGACTCGCGGGTTCATCCAGTGCCGCTCTGGGAGGAGCAACTTGAAGCCTTCCCACCATGTTCCGACCGATGACGGACAGGAGCGCCATTGGGCTTGCGCCGATATGTGGCCCAAACTCTTCCTGCAGAACCTGCAACAGGTATCCTTCAGGCAAGTTCATCTGGAAGATCGGGTGAAGCTGGTCGTCCCACACGTACGATTCCGTGCGCACTGGCATGGTGAGGGAGACGAGATTCTCCAATGCTGCATCCGGGACATACGTCAGCACGCTCTTGAAATCACCGACAGGTTCGAGGACTGCAACGTGTTGGCCAAGGACATAGACGTTGAGTTTCAAGCGCCACCTCGCTCACGACGCAGCTCATCGAGGGAGCCTGAGGTTCCGATCTTGGCGAAGTTCAACTCCAGACCAAGCACGGCCAGCACCGCCAAGAGCTTACGGGAACCGAACTCAGGCAACTGGCCGCGCTCGAAGCGGGAGAGGGATTCGCGTGTGAGTCCGGAACGAAGGGCGACTTCGCTCTGCTTCAGCCCAAGCGACTTGCGCTGCTCCGATACTGCTTGGCCGAGTTCCGCTAAAGTCTGCATGAAGTGACTTATATATCACGCGAAGTGATATATCAATAGATATGTGATGTATATAGCACTTATTTGAACAAGAGGACCGGGTTTGCCATCCTTGCCGTCTCAGCCTTCCAATGTGTCTCCTCCTTGCCAAGGCTCAGAAGTGCCGCCGCTGAGAAGCAGTCTTCCAAGCTTCCGGAGTCGACACCGGACTGACGCACACTCCTTCGTACCGATGCACATCAGACTAGCCGTTTCCTTCCACGTCCCCGCCGTCTTGAATGCTTCCACCACCGTTCTTAGGCCGGGGGCGCACGCATCCGAGATGTCTGCGAACTCACTCAACCGGAGTTCGATGTCACGTTCCTTCGACCTCCGGGATTGAGTCCGCCGCAGTTAAGCCGATTTCTCATGGCAGTACTCATCCGACGCCATCATTGCTTCGTGGGTCTCCACCCCCGTCAGGAACAGGTTATTGGGGTTGGACAGCGGCTCATACTTCCGATGCGAGTAGATGGTGTTGAACTTGTTCGCGAGGCATCGATTGATGAAGCTCCGAAATCGCGCTTCGTTAGCCCCATGCATCCTTTCCGGGTTGAAAAGCTGAATGACGTGTGATTTCCTGTCTTGAAGGGGCGCTCCTCGATCACCTTGAGGAGGACGGATAACCGGAGTACCTTTCTAACTAGATTGGAAGGGAGGCGGCGATGCGTCCTTTTGTTTCGGTAAATCAGGTACTGCTGGCCAATCCCGTCGCCAAGCGTCTGGCGAGGCATCGTTCATGTATTTGATTTGCACCGGCATCGTAGCCAGCCGATCGTAGTTTTTTGCTTCCCTGCGAATAGGCCACCAGTCATAAAGGAAGATCTGTATCGGTCGCCACATCGCTACCCAGCCGCCGATCAAGAAGCTTTCGCGAACAATCTGAACGATACCGCCGCCTTTGAGTCGGCTTGCGACAAAATCACCAGCCACAATCGACAATGCGAGAAAGGCGAGTCCAATTGCCAGGCTCGTGCGACCGATGCTGAATAGTTGCCGTAAGCGGCGTCGGGTGGCCAGCGCTCTTTGACTGAAATACTCGTGGATCGCCTCTTGCAGTACAGCAGCTTCGTTCGGCAGCCCAGCCGGGCGGTCAAGATAGATCAGCAAGGCAAGCTTGGCCGCCGGCGGGTAGTCTTTGCTCCAACCCACAATAAACTCTTCTGCTTTCGGGTCCAGATCTCTAACAAGGAACGGAGATGGGTCGATCGCGTTAAACAGCTGTCTCAGCTCAGTGACCCGAACCTCGATGACCGCGCATTTTGAGGAGATCGTGTTTCCGGCTGAAGCACGTTCGGTTGTCACAGTACCTCCTCAGATTACGCCGCTCTCCTGCTTATTCTTCGTGTGATCAATTTACTGAATTCGCGCAGCCAGAATACCGAGCTTGCGACAGTCAGGCAAAACAACCAGTCTCCAAAGCTCAGGCTCGATGTTGAAAAAGCACGTTGCAAAAACGGTACGTACACTGCGGCGGCTTGCATCGCGAGTGACAAGAAGATCGCGAGCCATATCCAGACATTGCGGAACATACCGTGAAACGCACTCTCTTCATCGGAACGAGCATTCAGGACGTTAAACATTTGAAATATTACCAACGTAGTAAAAGCCATTGTTTGCGCATAGGTCATGGTGCCTGAACCATCGATTAGTCCTCTTGGAAGACAAGCGTCAAGAACGAACAATGTCCCCACCGCCATGACGGCACCCACAAAGAAAATACCCAGCCACATTCGCTTCGTGATCACCCCTTCCCCAACGGGACGGGGGGGCTGGTTCATGACTCCCGGATCAGCTGGATCCATACCCAGCGCAAGGGCTGGCGCCCCGTCCGAGACGAGATTGATCCAAAGCAGTTGCGTTGCTAGCAACGGCAACACGACAGTGTTGTCGTCCGTTCGCAACCCGATAGTCTTGGCCAGGAGAACGCCGAAGAACATCGTCATCACTTCTCCGATATTCGACGACAACAAATAGCGCAGGAACTTCCTGATATTCGAAAAAATGGAACGTCCTTCTTCAACGGCGGCAACGATGGAGGCAAAGTTGTCATCCGCCAAAATCATGTCGGACGCTTCCTTGGAGACATCGGTTCCAGTGATCCCCATCGCAATCCCGATATCCGCTGTTTTCAAAGCCGGCGCATCGTTCACGCCGTCTCCGGTCATGGCCACAATCGCACCGCCTCGGCGCAATGCCTTCACGATTCGCAGCTTGTGCTCGGGATTCACGCGTGCATAGACAGATGATTTTCCGACCGTTCTAAGCAGCGCATCCTCCGACATTGCCTCCAGTTGTGCCCCTGTAACCGCCCGCTCACCGTGGGCCGTGCCCAGCTCGTAAGCGATTACCTGCGCAGTTTTGGGATGATCTCCGGTGATCATGATTGGACGAATCCCGGCACCTTTGGCGCGAGCGACAGCCTCTTTCGCCTCTTCTCGCGGAGGATCGATCATTCCAATCAATCCGGCAAATACCAGGTCACGTTCAACACTGCTGTCGAACTGTTCGCTTTCCACGTCGCCGGGCATCGTGCGGAACGCAATCCCGAGTGTCCGCAACGCGCGGCCAGCCAGTTCTTCATTGACCCCCAGTATTTCCTTGCGGCGGTCGTCTGTTAATGGTCTGCGGTTTTCTCCCAGAAGTTCTTGTGAACAGCGCGAGAGGAGGACGTCGGGCGCGCCTTTCGTGAAAACCAGAAGGCGTTCCTGCCTTTCCGCGTCCGTGTGAATCGTGCTCATCAATTTGCGCTCGGACGAGAAGGGCACTTCGCCGATGCGCTCGAAACGGGCAGACAGCGCTTCAGCTTCCAGTCCAGCCTTGCGAGCCGCAACCAGAAGCGCGCCTTCGGTCGGATCACCTTGGATACCCCAGCGGCCATCCTGCTCTTGGAGAACAGCATTGTTGGCGCGATCCGCCGCAGCAAGCACTCGATCCAATTCGAGGCGAAGGTCACCTTCGATATTGCCTGCTCCTTCTCGCCTCACCGCACCTTCCGGAGCATATCCTGTTCCTTCCATCGCCACTCGCCCGGAGGCAGTAACAATCTCTCGGACGGTCATTTCATTTTTCGTCAGAGTACCTGTCTTGTCTGAAGCAATTACGTTAGCAGAACCAAGCGTCTCCACTGCGGCAAGATGACGGATGATGGCATTCCTGCGAGCCATTCGTTGAACGCCAACGGAAAGGACCACAGTCACCACAGCAGGTAGTCCCTCAGGGACTGCCGCGACTGCCAGCGCCACCCCGAGGATCAGCACGTCGAAAATTGCAGAAAAACCCGTCACGTGCTCAACGAGGATGATGGTCGCAATCATCACCACGGCAATGGCCACCACGATCAAGCCCAGCAACTTGCCAACTCGGTCAAGTTCCTTCTGCAACGGTGTGGTTTCATCCGGAACTTCCTTCAGCATGCCGGCTATGCGTCCCATCTCAGTGTTCATGCCGGTAGCAACGACCACGCCACGTCCGTGCCCATAGGAAACAGACGTGCCGCTGAATATCATGTTGTCGCGGTCACCGATACTTACCTCTTCGGGAATGGCAGCAACATCTTTCGAGGCGGGCAGGCTTTCTCCGGTTAACGCTGCTTCTGTTGTTTGCAGTGCAGTGGAGTTGATCAGCCGGGCGTCGGCGGGAATTGTATCGCCTTCTTCCACAAGGACAATATCGCCGGGTACGACCTCCGCTGCCGGGATCTCGCGCTGAATGCCATCGCGCAACACACGGGCCTGCGCCGCCGCCATCTGACGAAGCGCCGCTACAGCAGATTCCGCTCGCTCCCCCTGGATGTACCCCATGACTGCATTGAGCAGCACAATGGCGAAGATGGTGACCGCCTCGTAGGGCCATTCTGATTCGTGCTGGAACACCCAAAGAAGTGCTGAAACAGCGGTCGCAATCAGTAGAAGCACAACCAGTACGTCTTGAAACTGCGCGAGAAACTTCCTCCATGCCGGCGTTGGCTTGACGGATGCCAGCTCGTTTCTTCCGTAAAGCACCAGCCTCTGTTGCGCTTCAGTGTCGCTCAGTCCCAGCCGCGCGTCGCTCTTAAAGTGCTCAACGACATCACTGAACGGCCACTGGTATTCAGCCGAACTGTCACCTTGCTTAGTGCCGACGGACATCATTTGTTCCCTCTTCTGGTTGAGTGCTGAATCTGCCAATGGTAAGGTATCCGCGATTCTTCGCAAACAGGCACTTCGACTTCCGCAAAATCTCTATTTTGCGCCTGGGATCGCCGTCTACTCCCTCTGCTCGGTAACCGGTGGAGAGACATTTGTGTCTCTCAGCAGACCCAGTACTGTGATGGTCACCGAAACCACAACGGGACCGATAAAGAGCCCTAAAAGCCCGAAAGCCCTCACGCCACCCAGCAGAGCAAAGAAAATCAGCAGTTTGTGCATCTTCGCGCGGCCGCTGACCACGTAGGGCCTTATCAAAGCGTCCACTTGTGCCACTACTGCGGCTCCCCAGCCGAGAAGGATGAGCGCCTTGATCCAATGTCCACCTATCAGGAGCACGACAACGGCCGGTGCCCAAACTATCCCGGTACCGACGACAGGCACGAGTGAGGTCATCGCTGCCACCAAGCCCCAAACAACCGGCGAAGGCAAACCCAACACCCCAAAGGCAAGGCCGGTCAGTGAACCTTGCGCTAATCCGACAGCGATGCCGCCGTATATGCAGGCCACAATCGTTTCGCTGATCCCTGTAGCCAGTTTTTTTGCCTGTTCGTCAGTCAGCGGCAGTACGGCCAGAACACGCTGCTGAAAGCTGCGTCCGTCCCGAAACAAAAAAAACAGCGTAAAAAACACCACAATAGTTCCGAGAATCACGGCAAAGATGTTGCTTACTGTTTCCGCGCCGAACGACACGAGGTATCCACTGGCTTTGTCTACCCAGCCGAGCAAGGTCGAGCGCAAATCGAGTTTCGAAAGATCAACGTACCTGCCGATTACTCTCAGAGGTGCTTCCATCAGGTGCATTAAGTAGGGACTCAGGCCACCTTCAGCGGCACTCTTCTGACTTAGCGTTTGATACAGATCGCCAAGTTCTCTCGTGACCACCAGGCCCAGAAAAAACGCGGGAATAGCCACAACGAGCATCACCAGGATCGTGGAGATCGTTGCAGCCGCGTTCGGTCGCGGAATGAACGACCTGATCCTGGTGTGGAGCGGATAGAAGATGATGGCCAACACGATGGCGGCGAATATAGGGCTGAGGAACGGCTCGGCTATGCGGTAACAAAGGTAAAGCGCTACCCCTGCCACCGCTACGAGGAACCATGTCGATGCTCGTTTCGGAACCATCCGTTTACTCCAAATTGGTTTTGGTCGCGGCTTCGCGCTGCCTATTATCACAGCCTGTGCGTGCAAAAACTAGGATGCAGCGGCTCAACAATAGGCCGGGGTTGCGCTTCGGAGCCAATACCTTACAAATTTAAGATGAGCATGTCTTCAAAGTCTTCCACACCCGACAGACGCGAACTTAGTCTAGGAATTCTCCAATCAATTTGGCACGCCACGTGCTTATGAATTGGTTCTGAAAGCCCTAGCCGTTGCTTCGTATTCCCCATCGGCTTCGGTGGCGTCTTTTGGATCGGAGGGCATCGTGATCTTCATGAGATCGATTTTTCTCAACCTGTTCGTCTTTAACGGGAAGCGCGTTTCACGAATGCCGATGTTTTCCTGGCCTATGTGGAGCACGTCTTGTGCCCCAGGCTGCAAA
>PJLO01000012.1 GCA_003010405.1 Acidobacteriota bacterium
CAGTAGAGTACCTCCCAACATTTTCCAGGCATATACCTTTTAAGGAACCGGTCTAAGGATCGTGGTCGTCTTTCCTTACGGCGACAAAAAATGCGCGGCAGGCACACGCAATTCCTCCAGCCTGTCTCAGGCGCCCTCGCAGTGTGGCCACTCATGAAAGCGGGAGCCCGCTGCCTTCCGGGCCGAGATGAAAGCCTTGGTTTTTCGGGCCTCGTGTACAATGCAGATCTGAATTAAAGTTTGCGCACTCCCGCTACTGCGTGCATCTCGTGCGACTTGCGATATTTCACCAATTCCGCAATGCTGATGATGACCATCGTATGTTTCTTGGCGAACTCGTCGATGTCAGCCCCCTTCGCCATCGTCCCGTTCGGATTGGTAAGTTCACACAGCACAGCAGCGGGCTTCAGTCCAGCCATGCGCGCAAGGTCCACTGATCCTTCCGTGTGACCCTGCCGCGCCAGTACGCCGCCGGAAACTGCTCTCAGCGGGAAGACGTGACCCGGTCGGGCCAAGTCTGAAGGCTGCGCATTGTCGGCAATTGCGGCCCGAATGGTGGTCACCCTGTCTTGTGCAGAAACGCCGGTTGTAACTCCTTCACGGGCTTCGATTGTCACTGTAAATCCTGTCTGAAAACGGCTCTCATTGTTCAAAACCATCATCGGGAGCTCAAGCCGATCCACTGTTTCCTGCGTGAGGCAAAGGCACACAATCCCACTGCATTCACGGATCAGCATAGCCATTGATTCAACGGAAACTTTCTCTGCTGCAACGATGAGGTCAGCTTCATTTTCGCGATCGAAATCGTCTACGAGAATGACAGGGTGCCCTCGGCGCATGTCGTCCAAGGCCTTTTCAAGTCTCTCTTCGAAAGGAATTGCCGTCAGTTCGAGTGCGACGGTACATGATGGGGAAAAAGTCATTTTGAAACGCTCCTCGTTTAATGACGAAAAACGTTTCAGGGCTAGATAAAGCACCAACACCACGGCGCAAGAGTTACGCGCAGTCTGGCACATCTTCTTTCATCCGGACTATACCGTCGGCTCTGGAATTTCACCAGTATCTGCTGACCCTGCACAGTGCAGGCGCTCGCGGGCTTTAACCGCCGGTGGGGAATTACACCCCGCCCTGAAGACGCACGCCTAATTCACACTCTGATTTTATGCCGAGGTTCGTTGCGGTGCAACTGCTCAGTGCACGTCAGCTGTCGCACTTTAGTCGGCGGGTGCGGCCTGTTCGGCGCGAAGCGCGCGAACGGTAGCCCGCAGACGAAAAAGATGTTGAATGTAATCCAAGAAAATCTTAGGTGAAGCTTTGCTTTCACCGCGTTGCCGCGAACGAAAAACGTAACCGACTTCGACAATGTTTTTCAGTCGCGTCCGAACCAGCAGCTCCACTAGAATCTTGTAGCCGCACGGAGCTAGAACCACATCCTGAATTGCCGCGCGCCTAACAACGAAGAATCCTGTCATTGGATCGGAAACCGAGCCCAGCACGCCGGGCAGCAATGCCTTGCCCAAGGCACGCGATCCCCTAGAAATCATTAATCGAAGCAAGCTCCAATCGCTGGTACCGCCGCCTTCGGCCTCGCGGCTTGCAATCGCTATATCTGCGTTCTGTTGCTTTAGTGCTGAAATCAAGTTCGCAATGATTTCTGGAGGATGCTGCAAATCGGCGTCAATCACGCCGAGCAAGTCACCAGAAGCGACCTGCCAGCCGCGCACGACGGCCGTCGCTAGTCCGCGTTCAGCTGTCCGGCGAATCGCGATGATGTGGGAGTCCTCAGCCGCCAATTCCGCAGCAACCTGCCAAGTTCCATCCGGGCTGTTGTCATCCACTACGATGATTTCGTAAGAATCGCCTACCTCCGATGCGATTGCGGGCTTCAGCTGCGCGATCAATTCCGCCAGATTGTGACTCTCGTTAAAAGTCGGTACAACAATCGAAAACGCACATTTCTCGCGAGCAGGGAGAGTATGTACAACGAGTTCACGTGAAGGGCTCGGAGCTGGCGATCTGGAAATCTTGCTTAACAATTCGGTTGGCATAACTTGCATAACGAGTAATCTCAATTGCAGCACACGTAGGGCGTTGAGTCCAGGTGTGGCCACGGAAATCCGACTTTCCAATTATCCAATCTTGATCTTGAAAAGTCAGGAAAGAACTTTTGACGAAACTAGTGTAAGCTGCGAGGGTTTCATCCCCAGTAGGAAGATGAGGTTCAAAGTACAATCCTCAACTTGATTAGCCAAATTGGAGACAATCACGATGGGTAAAAATTGGATCAAAAACACGGTGCTTTTCCTGGGAATGACCATGGCCAGTGCTGCTCTGTTAGCACAGCAAGCAGCAACACCCGCGCCCAACACGGCAACGCCGAACGCTACGAGTTCATCAACTGCACTTGAGTTGACGGCGGAGCAGAAGAAGCAACTCAGGGATCTGCGCATGGCGGCGCGTGACCAGGCTGCAATCATTCGCAATGACCAAGCTCTAACTGCGGAACAAAAGCAGGCCAAGCTAAAGGAGTTGCGCACCAGCACGCGCGCCAAGATGAAAGCGGTGCTGACTCCCGAGCAACAGAAGGCATTCGCGGAACGTCGGGAGGCTGCAAAGGCGGATTTCAAAGCGAAGCTCGGCCTGACTCCCGAGCAGGAGAGCAAGATGAAGGCCCTCTTCAAATCCACTCGCGAACAGCGCCAAGCCGTGCTCACGAACTCTTCGCTGACTAACGAGCAGAAGCAGGCTGAACTCAGCAAAATTCGCGAACAACACAAGGCTCAGTTAGCGACGATTCTGACTCCGGAACAACTGGCGAAGTTCCAGCAGATGCGCAAGGCGCACCGTCACGGTAAGCGGGGATAGTAAAGGAACACTAACGATGTTGCGCTTCCAAAAGGAAGCAAGGCCGCCCGAGGTTTGGGCGGCCTGTTCTTGTTCGTTGAACGACATTAAAAGACCGAGCACACAATACATTTCAAATAGTACGTTTCAGGAACGTTCATAAGTACCGGATGATCTACCGACTGCATTCGTTTTTCGATAACGTGGAGATTACGGCGTGTGTCGAGCGCTGCACTGGATAGCATTGCCAGAAAGTCCTGTTCACTGACGTGAAATGAGCAGGAGCAGGTCACAAGCACTCCGCCATTGCGTACCATCTTTAGCGCGCGTAGGTTGAGTTCCTTGTAGCCGCGCAGAGCATCTTCGACACTCCTCTTTGATTTGGCAAATGCTGGCGGGTCGAGCACGATGGTTTCAAAACGCCGGTCGGCGTCCGCATACTGCCGCATTAACTCGAAGGCGTCAGCCTCTATAAACTCGATGGGCTTTTGCTCATTCAACGCGAGGTTTTGCTCGGCCACTGCGAGTGCCTCGGAGGAGATGTCGACCGCTGTAACCTGCTCGCAGACGCGGTTCAGATGCAGTGAGAACCCGCCCTGATAAGTACAGATTTCCAGCGCCCTGCCTCGGGCATACCGCTCCGCAGCCGCATAATTTTCGCGCTGGTCGAGGAAGGCTCCTGTCTTTTGTCCGGCGTTGCCGTCGTAATGAAATGCCAGCCCGTTCATATGGAAGATGGTTGCAGTTTTCGGCTTCTTCAGCCGCGAATATGCCGCCTGATCGTCGCGTGCGTCCAACCCTTCGAGTTCCCGAATGCGCGGGTCCACTCTTTCCAGGATCGTTTCGGGTTTGAACGCGGCTCTCAGCTCTTGGATCAGGATCTCGCGCGCGAACGGGGTATCCATTGCCTGGGTCAGCACTTGAAAGCTGATTACGTCGTTATACTTGTCCACAATCAGGCCGGGGACAATGTCGGCCTCGCTAAAAATCACGCGGAACGCATCCGAGTCGCGCACGACTTGCTGGCGATAGGCAATCGCCTGGCGAATACGGTAGCGGAGCAGTTCGGGATACTTTTCTGGTTCGACCGGATTCGGGGCAATCATTCGCAGCGCAATTTGCGAGCTGGAGCTGTACAGCGCGGAGCCGCAAGGTTTGCCGCGCTGGTCCTCCACGCGAACCAGCCCGCCGGGGGTGGCCTGATCGACCCGCTCAATGTCGGATTTGAAAATCCAGGGATGGCCACCGCGCAGGCGTGCCACCGCGTGCGCGTTCACAACTACGCGCGCAACCGCAGCCGATGATGTTTTCTTCTTAGCTTTCATGCGGAGAAGTAGATCAAGTAGCCGTTCTTACGCTTCGGGAAGCTGATGCCGGAGGTCTTCGAGTACCTCGGGCGGCAACTGGTCTTTGTATTTGTCATCGAGGTTCGCCTCGTCCACGAACAAGTTGCGAGCTTCACGCATCTCTTCGGCAAAGATGCTTTGACAGATTGCGTTCTTTTCGACGCGGCGCACTAGGGCCTCGCCCGTGATGGCATCATAGGCCTTCATAGTTGCGTTGCCTTTGTGGTTGATAAAGACCACAAAAGCGCCTTTTGAGCCCATCGAGGGAACAAACATCCATTCTCGTTCGGCTTGCTGCGCAACGCCCGTAGTATTGGCGGCAACGGTCTTTACGTTGTGCTCTGGCAAGTAGTAAAGCATGCGTCCGCACGAGTCGCAGTTCACTACCTCCCCGGCTCGGACGTTCGATACAACCTGCGGACGTAGCATGAACTGGCAGGCCATGCAGCGATGTTCCATCACCTCGGCCATGGCAAAGCCGCGAGATTTCAGAATGCGGTCATACGTCAGGAGCAGAGTCTCATCAACGTCCTGGCGTAGTGTCGCTCTTCTTGCCTCGGCTTCGGCAACTGCAGCCCGGTCCGCATCTCCGGCCTTCTCAACCGCAGCCTTTTGGCGTTCCACTTCAGCAGATTCGATCTTGAGCGCCGCTTCGGCAGCAGCAAGTTGCGAGTGCAATGAATCGGCATTCAGCATGACTTCGAGAACTTTTTCTTCGTAGTTGCCGATCTCGCTTTCAGCATGCGCAATTTCGGAGAGCAGCGCCTTGTACTGTTCGTTGTTCTTTATGCTCGACGACTGGCCGCGGAACTTATAGACCTTCTCGTTCAGGGCTTGGATTTCCCGCTCATACTCCCGTTTATCCGCCTCTCCTGCCTTGATAGCGGCGCGGACGTCATCCACGCGCTTGCGGACGGTAGCTAGCTGGGCATCAATGCGCTCAATGGTTTTCGGTATGGCCGCGAGTTGCGCTTTGAGGCGCACGAGTTCGAGGTCAATCGCCTGCAGTTCGACGAGCTTTTCAAGATCGGTCGGCATGAATTCCTGGGAAGCCCAATATTTTGTTGAATTTTAGCACGTTGACGAGATCAAGGTTGTTTGCCGGTGTCTTTAGGAGGTTCGTCGTATGGAATGAAAGCTGCTGTCTGACTAGATTCAGATCATGGTCATGGAGTTTGCGCGCGTTGCGGTTGGTCTGGCGATTGCGCTTTTTCATGTTCCTTTGGCAGATTTTCTTTGCGAGCAGGATCATGCACTCAGCGCTGCGTTCCGTCGACGCGGTCTTTCCATTCCAGGCGCCCTTCCGAAACAAGCGGCTCGAAACCTGTTTTTTCTTTTCGGCATTTCCATTGCCCTCTTCAGCCTAGCTCGCATCTGGTTAGAAACTAAGTAAATATTGTCCTGTTTCGTTGGGGCCGGCCCATGCTCCCGTATTTGACGTGATCGCAGACACGCCTTGCACACCGTCGCCTTAGGCTGAGGTCTACGGTGCGAACTCGCACAGCAGAGATCGTCAATCCTACTCTCACCGCAGAAAGTAAAGCACGACGCTGCCACTCTTCCTCCGGAGCAACTCGGTATCAAAGTCAAAACTCAAAGTCGTAGCAGGTTCTAGAGTGCCTGAGGTTCGGATGGAGGAGTTCCTGTGCCAAGCAGTCGATGGCTCGTGGGGATTTGCGCAGTGTTGACCGTGACTGCGCTGGCGCACCAAGCGCCGACAAACATGCAGTACACCGTGGAGGCAATTTATGGTCCCTCCGCTTCGAGCGACCGCCAGCCGGCTGACATGCAGTGGAGTCCTGACGGAACCAAGCTTACTTATATCCAGCGCGGGGCCAAGGAGGAGTCGCTCCATTCCTTCGATCCCATCACTGGTAAAAGCACGCTTTTGATCTCAGGGGAAAAACTCGCGGTCCTCACGCCCTCCATCAATCACCTGAAAGATGAGCGCCAGCGCGAAAACCGCGTCCGCTTCGGTGTCGCTGATTACCAGTGGGCACCCGATTCCAAAAGTCTTCTTTTCGATGCGCTGGGAAAGCTATGGATCTTCAATTTGGCAGAGTCCAAAGCACGTCAACTCACCGATTCGAATGAACCTTCCAGCGATCCTAAGTTTTCCCCCGACGGAAAATTTGTGAGTTATATTCGCGCCCATAACCTTTATGTTCGCCCGGTTAAGGGAGGGGATGAAATTGCGCTCACTAAAGGAACTGACGAAAACCTGCTCAACGGCGAGGTGGATTGGCTTTACTCGGAAGAGTTGGGCGTCCGTTCGAATTATTTCTGGTCGCCCGATGCCAACCAGATTCTTTTTCTTCAGATGAATGAAGCGTCTGTGCCACAGTATCCTATCGTCAACTGGATGCCCACACATCCTGAGGTCGATCTGGAGCGCTATCCGAAAGCGGGCGACCCGAATCCTACTGTGAAACTGATGCTGCTGACCGGCTTGGACAGTCCAGCGCATCAAATCGACCTCGGAGTGAAAGGCGAGTTTTACATTCCCCGCTTTGGCTGGGCGCGCCCTGGTCTCGCCTGGGCGGTGGTACTTAACCGTCGCCAGAATCAAGAAGACTTGTACTTCATCGATACACACACTGGAAAATCACACCGCATACTGCGGGAAACCGACCCCAACTACATCGAACTGCATGATCCAATGGAATGCTCTGGGCGTCGGAACTTAACTTTTCTCGAACACAGCAGCAAGTTCCTGTGGCTGAGCTGGCGAGATGGATTTACACATGTCTATCTTTACAGCTTCAACGAAGACAAGCCGCTGATGAGCAGCGCGAGGTTGGAACAGCAACTCGAAAGAGGCAACTACGAAGTCAGCAATGTGATCGGAGTAGATGAAGCCCTTGGCGTCTTATACATCGAAGCGAACAAAGGCGATGATCGCCAGGAGCAAATCTTCTCCGTGCCGCTGACGGGTGGCGAGGCTATGCCCGTTACCCAGCGCCCGGGCGTGCACACTGTTTTAATGAGCGCAGACGCTAAGTATTTTGTGGATACCTATAGCTCGCTGCGCGAGCCTGCGAAGGTCGAGGTTTGCGCCGTAGGTGGTCCTTGCGACGAGCTTTGGGTGTCGCACAGGTGGGATGGTTATGAGACGATCACGCCGCGTTTTGTGGATTTTCGCGCCCGGGACGGGCAACTGCTGCATGGTGTGATTCTGCTGCCCCCAGCGGGAGCTAAAACCGAGATTAACGGCAAAGTTCCGTTGATACTCAACCCATACGGCGGCCCTTGCGGGCAGACTGTGCGTGACGCGGCAAGAACCATTGATCCCTTCGATCAGGTGCTCGCGAACAATGGTTTTGCCGTGCTGAAGGTGGACAATCGCGGGACAGGAAATCGCGGACGTAAGTTTGCCATGGCAACTTTCCGTCGCCTGTATGAGCCTGAACTGAGCGACAATTTTGCCGCGTTGGATCAGGCACTGGATAAGTTTCCGCAGCTGGACAGCACCCGCGTGGGCTGGTGGGGTTGGAGCTATGGCGCGTCCCTGACCATCTATGCCATGACTCATTCCGAACGTTTCAAAGCTGGAATCAGCGTTTCGCCCGTTACCGACTGGCACGATTATGACAGTGCCTACACTGAACGCTACATGGGCCTGCCGACAGAGGAGCGCGACCGATACCACAAAAGCAACCTTGTGAACTCGGCGGCAAAGCTGAAAGGCCGTCTGCTGCTGGTTCACGGCACCAGCGACGATAACGTGCACATGCAGAACTCTATCCAGCTTGCCGACGAATTGATTAACTCAGGACTCGCATTTGACTTACTGCTCTATCCCGGCAAAACTCACGGCATTGCAGGCGCGCGGGCGCGTATGCATCTCTTTAACCGGATGCTCTGGCATTGGGAGCAGTATCTGGCAAAGTAGTCCGGGGAGCTCAGCCCAGACAACAAATGGGAGCCGCTGCGCGCGGCTCCCATTTGTTTCGATCGACTCTCAGCGTACTTTCCACTTTGTCGAAAGCATGGAGAGTTTTTGTTCCACCGAGAGCTGCGGCTTCTCGGCCTTCTTTGTCGCCTGCTGCTTTCCAGACGGTTCGGTCAGAGCTTTTATGGAGAGTGAAATGCGCTTTGTTTTTACGTCTGCGCTCAGCACCTTCACTTTCACAATCTGACCAACTTTCACGGCTTCATTCGGGTCCTTGATGTAGCGATTGGAAAGTTCGCTGATGTGAACTAATCCATCCTGATGTACGCCGATATCGACGAAGGCGCCGAACTTGGTCACGTTGGTTACAATGCCCTCCAGAACCATTCCTGGCTGCGCGTCGGCGATTTCGCGAACGCTTTCAGCGAAGCTGGGAGCGACGAACTTATCGCGCGGATCGCGTCCCGGTTTCTTCAATTCTTCGAGAATGTCATTGAGCGTAAATGTGCCGGCTGTGAGTTGTGCGCGATCCACTTTTTCCAGCAATTCGGGGCGCTTGATCAGTTCCTGCACGGGGGTTTTGAGCGACGTTGCAATCTGCTCCACGACCGGGTACGACTCGGGATGTACGGCGGTCATGTCGAGCGGATTTTCTCCGTCACGAATGCGCAGGAAGCCGGCAGCCTGCTCAAAGGTTTTGGGGCCGATGCCCGGAACTTTCATCAGTTGCGCGCGGGAGCGGAAACGCCCGTTCTCGTCGCGATATTTCACAATGTTGATAGCCGTTCGCTCGGTGACTCCAGCGACGTAACGCAGCAACGTCCACGAGGATGTGTTCAGATCGACACCGACGCGGTTGACGCAACTTTCGATGACAGCTTCAAGCGACTGTTGCAGATTGCGCTGATCGACATCGTGCTGATACTGGCCGACGCCAATCGACTTGGGATCAACCTTGACCAGTTCGGAGAGCGGGTCCTGCAAACGGCGTGCAATGCTGATGGCGCCGCGCACGGTCAGATCAAGATCGGGGAACTCCTGACGCGCAACTTCCGAAGCAGAGTAGACGCTGGCGCCGCTCTCGCTGACGGTCACGGCGAAGATGTTGTCGAGCTTGCGCTCCTGGAGGAACTCGCGCACGAATTGATCTGTCTCGCGACTGGCCGTTCCGTTTCCGATTGCGATGGCGCGCACGTTGTGCTGCGCCATAAGCTTTTCCAGAACCTTTGCGGATTGTTCCAACCCGTTTTTCGACGTGAATGGGTACATCACGTCATGGGCGAGGAATTTGCCGGTTTCATCCACGATTGCGAGCTTGCATCCGGTGCGCAGACCGGGGTCGATGCCAAGTACGGAGATGGGTCCAGCAGGAGCCGAGAGCAGCAGGTTGTGAAGATTCTCGCGGAAGACCGCAATGGCATCGGCATCGGAGCGCTTCTTCAATTCGAGACGAATTTCACCTTGGATGGATGAGTTCAACAGGCGCTGCCAGGCGTCTTCAATCGCGAGCGTCAGTTGCGGAGTCCAGTCGCCGGAGGTTCGCAGAATGCGCGATTTCAAGGTGTCCAAGGCGCGCTGCTGCTCGACTTCGATCAGGAAGAAGAGTACGTTTTCGGCTTCGCCACGACGGATGGCCAACATGCGATGCGAGGGAATGCTCTTCACCGGCTCGCGATATTCGTAGTACATCTTGAACTTTTCCTGCTCATCCACGGCGTCGGTGGCCTTGCGGCTGGCGATGATGCCTTCCTCATAGACCAGCTGGCGCAGCGCTTTGCGCAGGTCGGCGTCTTCGCTGATGGTTTCGGCGACGATGTGGCGCGCCCCTTCGAGCGCGTCATCGAGGGTTGCTACGCCTTTTTCTTCGCTGATGAAGCTGGCGGCGAATTCGGAGAGAGGAAGTTCCGTTGCCTGTTGAGCCCAGAGGTATTGGGCCAGCGGTTCCAGGCCCTTTTCGCGTGCGATTGTGGCCTTGGTGCGGCGCTTGGGTTTGTAAGGAAGGTAGAGATCTTCGAGCTCGCTTTTGTCGTACGACTTCTCGATTCGGGCCTTCAGTTCGTCAGTCAGCTTGCCCTGCTCTTCAATCGAGCGGAGGATGGTTTCGCGACGCGCGACGAGATCGCGGAAGTAGGCGAGCTGTTCTTCGATCTCGCGGACTTTCACTTCATCGAGATTGCCGGTGGCCTCCTTGCGATAACGCGAAATGAAGGGCACCGTACCTCCGCCATCCAGCAACTCGATGACAGAGACCAGACCGCGCAGGGGCACATCGATCGCTTGCGAAATGTGCTGCAGAATTTCCGGGGAGAGACTCGTTTGTTCAGACATACTTCCCCTCATTCTAATTCCGGGGCTTGAGGAAAAGCTTTGCGATGGGATGGATTATTAAGAATGGAATGGCACTGCGAAATATATAAGATCTCGAGCCGGGGACAGACTATTTTCCGCCGTAGCGCCGAAAAATGCGGCGCTACGGTGAAAAGCTGTCTGCCTGTCATCCCACGTCTGCTAACTATGGCAGATGTGGGCACCTGCTGTTGTCTCAGATTCCCAGAGTTGGAAAAGAGCCAACTCTGGGCCACCTACCTACCCGTTCCCCGCTGGCGTGGGACTGCAGCGTTTGTAAAAGGTATTAGCGGTGTCCATACCCGTGCGTGTAGCGCGACATGGCCCGTTCATAGCCGCGGCGGAAGGCGTCACGATACACCTCGCGCAGTCTGTGAGAGACATCCGGATGACGATACTCGTCGCGGTTGTTCACGTTTGGCGGGCGGTTGTTTTCATAGTCCCTGCGCGCGCCTTTAATTCCGTCATTAAAGCCCCGGCGCTGGACATCGTTGAACTCTCCGGGAGGGGTATCCCACCCTCCGTGCTCATGCCCATAACCTGGAGGGAACTGCGGCGCTCCGTAGGCCCTGGCCGTAAACAAGCCGCCTGCTGCGAGACAAAATGCAAGTGCCGGAACAGCAAATTGTTTGAGATTCATCGTTCGATATCTCCTCTTTCCTTCTGTAGCGAGTCAGCCTGGCGCGATGTTGCCCGTATTGCCAGTGCGGCAGCCGACCCGCCCAACAATCGTACTGATCTTAAGCTGGAAAACGACTTTTTCAGAACTGATTTACCAGAATTGCAGTGTTTGGGAGAAGAGTTGTACCGCCAGGGCTGCATCCGCAATCGAAAATGCAGACGGATGGGCCAGAGCTCGCTGCTTACGATGGCTTTTGCGAGCAAGCTTCTGCAGTACTGGAATGGCAGCGAAGTTGGCGCGCAAATCGAATCCGAGTGTGCCGTTTGTGCCAAGAACGCCAGCGCTCGATTATGCGTTTTGTGGTCCCAGAGCTGAAAATCGCCAACTCTGGGACACCTGCCGCTTGCCGGGCCTTGTGTCTGTGCTTCGATCGCCCGCCCGTGCATCGGACAATTAGCTCACTTCACCACGTATCCCTTTGCTTCCATGCAGGCACCAAATCCTCTCTTGAAGCCATCGAGCTTCTGCTGGGTCTGCGCCTTTGCCTGTTCCTGCTGCTGAGCTTGTTGCTGTTGCTGCTGCTGTGCTTGCTTCTGGGCTTGCTCCTGGGATCGCTTCGCCTTCATACGGCCTCCCACACCACCCGCCGCCGCACCGACTGCGGCTCCTTTCCCAGCATCACCGGCGACAGCTCCTACGACCGCACCCTTTGCGGCCCCTCTAGCAGCGCCCTTCGCTCCCGCACCTTGTGCCTGCTGCGGTGGCGCGGCAGGTGGTGTTGGATTGGAGGGTTGTTGTGCTGTTGCGGCGGCTAGAGGATCAAAACCCGAATCCTGCTTCGCCCAACCGTAGCAAGCCATTTCATCCTGCTGCTGCTGTGCTGCCGCCTGGTTCTTCGCCGGGAAGGCGTGCACTCCCAAGCTGCTCGATATTGATTGTTGTGTAGCAACCGGCGTCGGCTGTTGCGCCATTGCTGCAGGCACGAATACAACAAAAAGTAGGCAAACCAAGAACTGTTTCATCATGCCGATTCTCCTCTTCGCGGTCTCTCCTGCGGTTTGTTTTCGGCCATCTTGATATCAGTGGTTCTGCTGTTTCATGCTTTCTGTTCTGCTGGTGGCTTTGCTGGCTCCGTTCTCAATTCTTTAGGTTGACAGCGCCTAAGGGCAGAGCAGCCTCTGCCAGGCAGGCGGTTGCTGTTCCAAATGCATGCGCGCGGAAAGAAACAGCGCACAATGCAGCGTCGCGCTTGTCACAGAATTTCCCGGAGGGACGGCGTAGGCTCGCGCACGTACCTAGCGGGCGCGAGCGATTATAGCAAAGCGGGCACGTGCACTTTGGCGCGTTCACGATGATTTTGGAGCAACCTTCTGCATTACTGGCGAGTGTGCAGTTTGTGCCAAGAACACCCGCGCTCAATGATGGGTTTTGGCCCCCAGAGTTGGAACAGCGCCAACTCTGGGCCACCGCCTTCTGTATGTATTTCGATTGACCGCACGATTATCATCGGTCAAGGAGTCTGTTTCAGCCCGCGCCGCGATGATTCGCGTCCGGAATATTCATTTCAAGGAGAAATTCTGTCGTGAGCCAAATTTTGGTGGATAAGAATATCTGCAAGAAGGACGGAACCTGCGTGGCCGTTTGTCCCGTACAAGCGATTGCGATGAACGCCGAGGGGTATCCGGAAGAGACCGGGGCGCCCTGCATTTTCTGCGGTCATTGTGTGGCGATTTGCGGCTGCCAGGCGATTACCCACAGCGGGCTACCGGCCGAGAAGATGCTGCCGGTGGCGAAGGAACAACCTTCGGCCGAAGCGATTGACAATCTGCTCATGAGCCAGCGATCGATCCGCGAGTTTTCCGATAAACCGATCGCGAAGGAAACGCTGGAGGCGATTCTCGACGTGGCGCGACGGGCTCCGACGGCCTGCAACGCCCAGAACCTGCATTGGATAGTGCTGAACGGCCGCGAACGGGTTCATGAACTCGCTGGCGAGTGTGTTCGCCAGCTGAAAATGATGCCCCCGTCCGCTTTTTCACCCATCATCGATAGAATGGTCATCGAGTGGGAAGCGGGGACTGACCGCATTCTGCGCAGTGCTACGGCAGTCGTGGCAGTTTGCGCACCGCAGCAGTCGCCCCTGGGCCGCGAAGATGCGTCGATCGCTTTGACCTATGCCGAGCTGGCAGCCTCCGGCCGCGGCGTGGGTATGACCTGGGCGGGCCTACTGATGTTTGCAGCCGCTGCAAGCGAACCGCTGCGGCAATGGCTGAAGGTGCCCGAGGGATACACGCTGGTAACGGCGGCAATGTTTGGCTACGGCAAGTACAAGTACAAGTGGATTCCGCCACGCAAGCCGCTCAGCGCGCAGTGGCTGTAGGCGGTCAGTTGCAGTAATCGGGGTTATGAAGGAAGTGGAAAGCCTCTGCGCGGGGTCCTATCTGAGCACGTTGCGAAATCCCAGAGTTGGAACAAGAGCCAACTCTGGGCCACCCGCCAAAGCCGGCATTGAGAGGCCATGAGAGGTTGCGCAGGTGCTAACACCGCGATTGCCAAAATGTCCATTGTGTGGGTCGGAGTTCGAAAGAAAGTTTGTTGCAATAAATTCTCCCTTTCGGTGCCCTGTCTGCGGCCGCTATCTCTGCGTGTCGTACTCATACTCCCGTTCCCAGATTTTGGCTTCACTTGTCATTTCTGGATTCATCTCCTTCCTGTTTGGGGCGAGAGGTATGAACTTGGTTCTTGCGGCGATGCTCGCCTTTTTTCCCGTGCTATTTGTGGTGATCTTCTGGACTATGCATTTTGTCCCTCCCAGGCTCAAGCCCTGCCAATCTCCACACTCCGGTACATTGGGACTGACTGATCGACAAGATGACAACAGGCAAACGGACGATTCAAATGGATAGTGCCGTAGTGGCGGGTGGCCCACTCAACGTTCTGTTCGTTGAGTGGGGTCGTGCAACCTGCGATTGTAGCAACACTTAATTTTGAACTTGCTGCTCGACCGGAACTACCCCACTCAAGCCCAACAGCAGGGCTTGAATGGGCCACTCGTCGGCTATCACACCCGTAAGTTGCAGATTCCGAACGCGATATAAATTTCTCCAGAGCTCTTCTAAATTGCGTGCAATCGTGCTACTTTGTGGCGGGTTTGTGGAAGGGGAGCAATATGCAAGTTCAATTTACAGCGGATGAACTGCAAGTACTGGCTGATGTTCTTGCGCAACATAATCGTGAACTGACGCACGAGATTGCGCGGACAGATGACCGCAAATTCAAGATTATGCTGCTAAAGAAGCTGGACGTTTTGACTCAGTTGGAAAACCAACTTGTCCAGGGAGACGTCGAACTCAGTAGCGAAGAAAGCGACGATCTTGTTGAAATGCTGAATCAAAGCGAGCGTGCGCTTTACTTCGAAATTGCACGGACAGACGACCGCGATTTCAAGCATATACTGCAAAAGAAACTGGAACGGTTGGAATGCGCGCATCACAAACTTGTGGAACCTCGCGCTGTGGCATGAGGCACGGGGCGTAAGAATAATTCAGATCACTGCCTGATCTTTTAGAGAACACCACCTGGAAGATGCTGGACGGCGGTTTCGATGGGATCGAAATTCCGCCGTCCAGTGTTTTTGGGCCTATCTCAGATTTCCATCTCCACTCAATTGCGTGTGACTGACTAGAGCTCAGCCAAAACGGGCCGCCTGGTTGTCTCTTGGTGCGCGCGGCGCAGGACAGGCTCTGGTTTGCTCACCAGAGGCTCGCCGACCGGCAAGATGTCTCTGCCAAACACCTGGAGGAAGATGGCGTGCGCCATCATGTAGAGTGCGACCAGAGCGCAGAAGATCAGGTCGATGGCGGTGATCGTTAATATCGACTTCATTCCGAGCAGGAACACCAGGTCAAGTCCGCTGAACCCCAGCAAGAGAGTGAGAAACGTGAGAGTCATCGCTTTGTGGACGGCAAGCGAGGCGACGAACATGATCAGGGTGTAAACGGTGTACACCAGCATGAAATAGCCGATATCGGTCGCAGTTATTTTCAGAGGCGGGCCAATAATCGAATTTGGCGTTGTCTGCAAATTCGAAACCAGGAAAATAAAAGCGAGCGAGATCCAGAAAGCTCCGTAGGCAGTGAACGCGCTGTATCCGAAGTTGTTGCCCGCTTTGAATTCCTGAAATCCGGCAATCAATTGCGCTGCCCCGCCAAACATTAACGCGGCGCAGAAAACAACACCGCTTCCACACCAGCCCAAGTTATGGAACTGGAGTAAAAGTGTGGTAATACCAAAGCCTGCCAATCCGACAACTGCCGGGTTTCCATGTGCTTCTCCCGCCATAGACACGTCTCCTATTAGTTGAACTGGACTTGTTTAAGAAGCAAGCGGTTCAGTGTGTCGCTCACCCCACGGAGCTAAGTTCTTGCAATTGGCAAAACATTCACATCAGATTATGTTGCAGTTGGTAATCGAGCTGTGTGGCGCACGGAAGAGTTCACCCCTGACCTTTTCCGTGTACACGGATCTCTCTAACCATCCTCGGGATTATCGAGATACTTCCGTGCCCAGCATTGGTGCTCAAGTGCCGAGTAGCATAGAGCGTTTCTGAGTGGCCGGTAAAGGCAAATCAATGATTATTATTTTTTTGCATGGAGCTAGAACGGGCTGACGGTTCAGGTCTCCCAAAGTCGTCTACCCGAGGAGGCTTGCCAGTGAGGGGAAGTTCCGCGATAATAAATACCTACTGCACGTGTGTTCCGGCGTGTGTCTGAATCCCTTGCGGTAAAGCCCGTGGCGGGCGTCAGCCTGCCGACTGCGCCAAGTGTGCAGCGGGCAACCCAACGCTCGAATCAAATGCTGGCCCAGCCGGTTTTGATTTCCGGTCTTCGGGAGCAAAGCTCACCGGGGATGTCGGGCGCTGGAGTTAAACGAAGAGAGGAAATAAGCCTGTGTTGATGATTCGTCTTTCGCGCCGTGGCGCGCGTAAGCAGCCTGTTTATCGCATTGTTGTCATCGAAAAGGACCGCGCGCGCGACGGTCGTTCGATCGAAGTTGTGGGTCTCTACAATCCGCGCACCAACCCTGCAACAGTTGAACTTAAAAACGACCGCATCGAGTACTGGCTCGGCAAGGGCGCTCAGTTTTCGCCCACGCTCGCGCGCCTGTACAAGAACGCTGGCGCTGCACCGGCTCGGCCGGGAGTGTAGCGAGGAGTAGACGCCAATGTCCGCCAATCTGCCCGAACTAGCAAAAGAGCTGGCCAAGGCTCTCGTGGATTATCCCGAGGAAGTTTCCGTGTTGGCCGCCGGTGACAGCGAGTATGTGAAGCTGGAACTGGAGGTGGCAGAAGACGACCTGGGACGCGTGATTGGCCGCTCCGGCCGTACCGCCCGCGCACTGCGCACCATCCTTTCCGCTGCGGCGGAAAAGAATGGCCAGCGCTGCTCGCTCGATATTCTTGAGTAAGAGGCGACATGGCAGAGAGATCCGGCAACGCCGCATTTATTACGATTGCGCGCGTGGTAAAAGTGCAAGGCCGCGTTGGAGAAGTTGCGACGGAACTGCACACGGATTTTCCCGAGCGGTTTGAGCAGCGGCGCAGACTCTACGCGTGGAATACGGACAGCGATCAACGTCGCGAACTGCACCTGGAAGAGTTCTGGCCCCACAAGGGCGGGATGGTGTTGAAGTTCGAGGGCGTGGACTCAATCGAAGAAGCTGAAAAGCTGCTGCGATGCGAGATTCAGATTCCGCTTGAAGAGCGCGCAGAGTTGGAAGAAGGCGCAGTCTACGTGAGCGATCTGCTGGGATGCCTGGTAGTTGAAGTGAGCCAGGCCGAGCGCAAGGTCGGAACTGTTGTGGATGTAAATTTTGGGGCAGGGACAGCCCCGCTGCTGATCGTGAATAACGAGAGTGGCAAAGAGTTCATGATTCCCTTCGTGGAAAGCTTCATAAAAAAGCTGGACCTGAAGGCAAAACAGATAGAGATGCAACTGCCGGAAGGCATGCTGGAACTGGATGCTCCGCTCAGCGCGGGGAAAAAGGTTCGGCGGCAGCCTCCGGAAGAGCGATAAACAGAGGCCAGAAAGTGCGGTTCGAGATTGTTACCATCTTTCCGGACTTTTTCGTCGGTCCCCTAGATTACGGCATTGTGCGAAGGGCGCGCAACGCCGGGCTCATTGAAATCGGAATCCACGACCTGCGGGCGTTTACGCAGGATCGGCACCGCACGGTGGATGATCGTCCATTCGGCGGCGGCGAAGGGATGTTGCTGAAACCCGATCCGCTGTTTGAATGTATCGAGTCACTGGGCGTTGCGCCAAGAGCAGAGCGCGTTAGCGGAGCGGCCAGCGAATCGGTGGTCGTCCTTTCGGCGTCGGGAAAGATGTTTACCCAGTCGATGGCGCAGGAGCTGGCGCGGTTGGAGCGCGTGACGTTTGTGTGCGGACGCTACGAGGGCGTGGATGAGCGTGTGATCGAACACCTGGCAGACCGCGAGGTTTCGGTCGGCGACTTTGTGATGAGCGGCGGAGAACTTGGAGCCGCCCTCATTCTGGACTGCGTAACACGGCTGCTGCCCGGAGCGCTGGGCAATGAGGCTTCGAATAAAACCGAAAGCTTCAGCGGAGTGGAGGCAGAACCAAGGTTCGACGAGCGCGGGAGGCTGGAGCCGGATTCTACGGTAGCGACCGGTGGCCTGCTGGATTATCCGCATTACACGCGCCCCGCAGAATTTCGCGGGATACCGGTTCCGGATGTGCTGTTGAAGGGGAACCATGAAGAGATTCGGCGTTGGCGTCGCCGCAGCGCACTGGAAAAAACGCTGAGGAATCGCCCTGACCTTCTGGAGAAGGGGGCGCTCAGCCCAGACGACAAGGCATTGCTTCAAGCATTAAAGCGAGAAGCTGAAGAAAATTAGAAAGTTTACGGGATGCTCCCAGGCCGCGGCGCCAGAGCCCCGAGAAGAGAAGAGGAAATTTATTATGTCCAGTTCTCCCATCATTACCCGGATGCTTGCGAAAGTGCAGCGCACCGACCTGCCCAGCTTCGCGATTGGTGACACGATCAAAGTTCACGTGAAGATCAAGGAAGGCGATAAAGAGCGCATCCAGATCTTTGAAGGAGTCGTAATTAAGAAAGCCAATGGTCAGCAGCCCAGCTTCACGGTTCGCAAGATGAGCTTCGGTCAGGGCGTGGAGCGTATTTTCCCGCTCGGCAGCCGCGTCATCGAAAAGCTGGAAGTAGTCCGTTCGGCCAAGGTGCGTCGCGCCAAGCTGTACTATCTGCGCGCGCTGCGCGGCAAGGCTGCACGATTGAAGGAAGTCGAGCGCGTAAAGTAATTCGCGCGAGTCTCTAATTTGGCAAAAAATCGAAGGCAAGGGGCGAGGTGGATCTCCGTCCCTCGCCTTCGTGCGTTTGTAGGCTGCTACAATTCACGCTAATCGGATTGCCTCAAAATATTTAAGACATGCGAGGGGAGAAAAAGTTGGGGATAAGGGCTGGTGCAAGATATCTCCCAGGCAGCCATTGTTGCCTGGAGAATACGCGCTCGTGCGGCTGTCCAAGCAAGCCACCATGTTAGGCGCAAATATTTTCGATTTCGCAATTGATCCCGGAGCACAGCAGAGCGCTAACGCGGTTTTGGGAAGTTCGGAAAATAATGAAAGCACTGTCCCAACTCAAACCCGTTAATGAGCTTGAATCGGCCATTCGGTAGGCCAAGACGGCACGAGGCGCCCTCATAGAAATTTTCGAAAGTTAATTTTTTCCGGCTTCGGCAGAGGCTTTCAACCGTTGTCTTGGGTTATATCCATGTAGGAAGTTAAACATTTGTTGAGGAGGGGAAATGGATTTTCATAGAAAATGGGTGAGCCCTGTCACAGCTGTTACCTTTGTTGCCCTAACGATCTCGGGTTTGCTCATGCTGTTTCACATCAGAATTCCAGGAATGAGGAATCTGCATGAATGGACCGGCGTGGTGTTTGCTTTTGCGGGAATTTTTCATCTTGCGCTCAACTGGCGGATGCTTGTAAATCATCTGTCAACGAAAACCGGCATCATTGCAGCCGTCTCTGTCTGCGTCTTGTGTGTTGCGCTGCTCGCGATGGGCGACAAAAAAGGAAAGAGGCACGGACAGGATAATCATGGACCTCAAGGCTACGGGGAGAGAGCTCCAGCACATTAAGCAGGTAGATGGGGGATGCTCTCCCAAGGAAGTGCTAAACTGATGAACTTCATCATCGTTCAAGGGAAATCCGAAAACGATTTAGCGGTTTGAGAGGACGTCATGGCGAACTTGCAGAACAATGACATTGTTCCGAGCAATGTTGAAAGTTCCGCGCTAGCTCCGTTCAAGAACGAGCCGTTCATTGACTTTAAGCGGGCGGAGAACGTTCGCGCGATGCGCGAGGCACTGGAAAAGGTTCGCCATCAGCTTGGACGCGAGTACGAGAACGTTGTAGGAGGGCGCGGGGTCCGGACTGAAAATAAGGCGCAGTCGATCAACCCCTCTCATCCTGAGCAGGTGGTGGGGACGTTTCAGAAAGCTGGAGCCGAAGACGTTCAGCCGGCTGTTGATGCCGCGCTGGCGGCGTTCGAGAGCTGGAGCCGTACGTCGGTAAGAGAGCGGGCGGAGTTGCTGTTCCGCGTGGCACAGACGTTGCGTGAGCGCAAGTTCGAGTGGGCTGCGTGGCTGGTGTTTGAAGTGGGCAAGAACTGGGCGGAAGCCGACGCCGATGTGGGCGAGACGATTGACTTCGCGGAGTTCTATGGGCGCGAGGCGCTGCGGCTGGCCGAATCCAAACCTCCGATTCAACTTCCGGGTGAACGGGACGAGTTTCGGTACATCCCGCTGGGAGTTGGCGCGGTGATTTCGCCCTGGAATTTTCCTTCGGCGATTATGGCGGGCATGACTATGGCCGCGATTGTGAGCGGCAATACCGTGGTGCTGAAGCCCAGCGGTGACGCCATGACGATTGCGGCGAAATTTTGTGAGGTGCTTGGGCAGTGCGGCATGCCGGACGGTGTGGTCAACTTTGTTGCCGGGAGCGGAAGCAGCTTTGGCAACGAACTGGTGAAGCATCCCAGGATTCGTTTCATTTCCTTTACAGGCTCGAAGGACGTGGGATTGCACATTCACGAGCTTGCCGCGAAGGCGCAGCCGGGGCAGATCTGGATCAAACGCACAATTCTGGAGATGGGCGGCAAGGACGCAATCGTGGTCGCTGCCGACGCCGATCTGGACGAAGCCGTGCCGGGAGTAGTGGCTTCGGCTTTCGGATTCAGCGGACAGAAGTGTTCGGCGTGCTCGCGCGCGATTGTGGACGAGCGCGTTTATGAAAAGTTTTTGGAGCGGCTGAAGGAGCGGACCGAGAAGCTGACGGTTGGACCTGCTGAGGAAAATCCCAACCTGGGACCGGTGATTAGCGCGGCGGCGAGAAAAACGATTCTTGGCTACATTGAGAAAGCCGTACAGGAAGGTGGACACCTGATTACAGGCGGGCGAGCATTGGAAAATCAGGAAGGATATTTCATCGAGCCTACGATCATCTCCGAGGTAGAGCCGGGAGATACGTTGGAACAGCAGGAGGTCTTTGGACCGGTGCTGGCGGTGATCCGCTGCAAAGATTTCAGCGCCGGTTTGCGCATTGCCAACGATACGGAGTTCGGGCTGACGGGCTCGGTTTACACCAGTTCCGAAGAGAAGATGGCGCAGGCGGAACGGGAATTCCACGTGGGCAATCTGTACATCAACCGTAAGTGTACGGGAGCGATGGTTGGCGCGCATCCCTTTGGCGGCTTCAATATGTCGGGCACAGATTCCAAAGCGGGTGGACCGGACTACCTGCTGCTGTTCATGCAGGCAAAATCGATCGCACGCAAGCTGTAGACAAATGTTCGCGAAATATCAAGAAGGCGCGGTACTCACAAAAATGTTTCATTGACAATGAGGCATTCCCTGCAGACAATTACTGCGACGCTTGGCGAGTGCGCGATTGCTCGGATTAGCGACGTAGGATTACATGGCGCGAATTCTTTGTATTGACGATGAGCCGCATGTTGTAAAGCTGAAGTGCGCGATTCTGGCGCAGGCGGGGCACGAAGTTACGTCCGCAACCTCAGCGCAACAGGCAATCGATTTGATGAACTCCAACGCATATGACGCGGTGGTCACGGACTGGCGTTTGGGCGACAAGGATGGTCGCAGCGTGGTTCAGGCAGCCAAGAGTCACTCGACAATGCCGGTGGTTGTCGTCTCCGGATACGTGGCAGAGGCTTACCAGGCGGCGGAGCCGCTCGCGGATCTATACCTCGAAAAACCCGTAAATCCGGAAGAGCTGGTGACGATCGTGAATGAATTATTGAAGGCGAGCGAGCGAGCTTCGCGAATATAGAAAATATAGAAGAAAGCTGACGAAAAAGCGTGGCTCATCTGCCACGCTTTGTATTTTGCCTGCTGTCAGTGTGAGTTGCCTGAGCTGGCCCGCATTGTCGCGGCGGTTGCCGCGGCGGCTTCCGCCAGAATACGGTGATGAATGGTGAACAGCGCCAATTCAAGGCGGTCAGAAACGCCAATCTTATCGTAGACGTTGCGGAGATAATTCTTCACAACCTGTTCGGTGGTTCCGAGAAGGCTGGCGATCTCCTTGTTTTTGTAGCCCTGCACGATGAGGGCGACGATCTTTAGCTCCTTTGGAGTAAGGCGGTCTCTCACTCGAGCACCGACAAAATCATCGCAATCGGCATTGTTGGCCACCTTGCGTAAGTCCTGAGCATACACCTCTCCGGCACTGACCTTCCGCACACAACGCAGCAGTTCGGCGCTGTCCACGGAGCGGAAGATCAAGCCGAGCACACCGGCGCTCAGGTAGCGTTCGGGGACCTCAGTGCTCTCGGCAATCACCACCAGTTGAATTCCAGACTGGCGCGCCAATTGGACGAGACGCGCCGTGTCGGGAAGAAAACTCGAGGCGTAGATCATTACGGAACCACGAAACTTTTCGATTGCGATCATTGCCTGCTCGACCGTTTGCGCCTGCGCAACGATGCGAATATCGTCCTCTACGGCGAGGACCTTGGCAATCCCGGCCCGAAAAATCGCTTGATTGTCAGCCAAAATGATTTTGAGCATTTTAGTTATTCAGTCGCCTCCGACTCGGCGGTGCGCAAAAAATCGTAATCCTCGATGACGCAGGCAATGCCGGTCTGTCCGTTGTCCGAGCTGGGATCGCAGCGTACTACTCTCCCCTTGCAACGGATTTTGGCTTCTTTTTCTGTGCCAATCGATTCACGCGGAACAGTGATCTCGAACTCAAGGAATGAGCCAATTTCCGGTTCGCCATCAACCCAGAGATAAATTCCGGCAGCACTGATGTTTTCCGTGCTTCCTGTGGGGACCTTCTGGTCGCCCAGCACTTTGAGCGGCAGATGTACTTGAAAACGCCTGCTCGTACGAATGTCGGTCAAGTCTCCTCCAGAATCTGCTGCGAAGGGTAATCATTAGTAACCACTGGTAGCCACTAGAGCTGGATTATGTCATGAATTGGAATCATTGCGATAGAGGAGAGTAGCTTCCAGAACCCAGTAATCAAATGATTTATGCGTAAACGCGGAGCAGCCAAGGTATTCTCGTAGCCTCAGCGGGAAGGCGAGGAAATCGGGGATAGTTCAGAAGCTTCTGGTCATGGAGAGCGCCCCATATCTGCCAAACGCGGCAGATATGGGCACCGACAGAAAAGCGGTTTCTAGTCGCGGCGACCTTTACTCGCTCGAAATGCCGCGCCCAACATGAAGCCCACTCCCGTTATCAAGAGCATGGTTTTCCAGGGATGACGTTCGGCAAACCAGCGGGCTCGGTCTCGCGAACGGAAGATCGCGCTGCGCGTTCTGAAGCGGAGTTGCTGAAAGCGCTCTTCAGCAAGCTGGCTTAATTCGTCAATGGCGTTCTCAGCCTGCCGACGGACGTCGCCAATCTCTTCGCCGATGTCTCGGATAAAACGTGAACCCTGGTCAATTCCTTGGTTCGCAAGCTGCTCAGCCGAACCTTTGGATCCACGAAATAGTTCGAGACCTCGCCGTATGTTGCGCTGCGCATTCCCGACGACAGAGCCCAGGCGCTCGGCGGTTTCAGTCATAGCGGGTCGAATGCCCTGCTCGAAATGTTGAAAAGACTTGGCTTCGCTGCGAGCTTCCGGACCTTCCTGAGCATCTTCGGGCCAAACCTTATGCATAAAGACACCTCCGCTCCTGTCTCCAAATGAGATGCGCGGAAGTCTTCGAGCGTTGGCGGAAAGACGCTTGAAAGCGAAATTACTCGTCTATGATCTGCAGGAGATACTTGCCGTAGCCGCTCTTGAGCAGTGGTTCAGCCTGAGCACGGAGTTGCGCTGCGTTGATGAAGCCCATACGGAAGGCAATTTCCTCGGGGCAGGCGATTTTAAGGCCCTGGCGTTTTTCAAGAGTCGCGATGAAGCTGGAGGCCTCGAGCATAGAATCGTGCGTGCCTGTGTCCAGCCAAGCCGTTCCTCGTCCCAAGGTCACGACTCTGAGGCAGCCTCGCTCGAGGTAGAGCCGGTTGAGATCGGTAATTTCGAGTTCACCTCGGGCAGAGGGTTTGAGCGATTTGGCAAGTTGTACCACGTGCGAATCATAGAAGTAGAGTCCGGTAACGGCGAACCGGGAGCGGGGATTGGAGGGCTTTTCTTCAAGGCTTACGGCGCGTCCTGCAGAGTCAACCTCCACAACACCGTAAGCAGACGGATTCTGCACGGCATAGGCAAAGACGCTGGCTCCGGTTTCCTGGGCTGCGGTGCATTGCAGAATGTTGGACAGATGCTGGCCATAGAAGATGTTGTCGCCGAGGATCAGGGCGCAGGGCGCGCCTGCGATGAAGCTCTCACCGATCAGGAATGCCTGGGCGAGTCCTTCGGGTTTCGGCTGCTCGGCGTACTCGATTTTGAGGCCCCACTGTTCTCCGGAGCCCAGCAGGTCACGGAAGCGCGGCAGGTCGAGCGGAGTTGAGATGAGCAGGAATTCGCGGATTCCGGAGAGCATGAGAGTGCTGAGCGGGTAGTAGACCATCGGCTTGTCATAGATCGGGATGAGCTGCTTGCTGATGGCGAGGGTTGCGGGATAAAGACGCGTGCCGGAGCCTCCGGCGAGAATGATTCCTTTCATCTTGCACTGTCCTTTGCTGCACCCCGGGAATTGTAATTCGCCGCGATCCAGTTGCGATAGTCTCCGCTGGTCACTTCGTGAATCCAGGCAGAGCTGGAAAGATACCATTCGACAGTCCGGCGAATTCCGCTGTGGAAGGTTTCGCGGGGCTGCCAGCCCAGTTCGCGCTTGATCCTGGAGGCATCGATGGCGTAGCGGCGATCGTGTCCGGGACGATCTTTGACGTAGGTTATAAGGCGTTTGTGCGGAGCGCCTTCGGGGTGGCACTCGTCCATGATGGAGCAGATGGTGGTGACTACGTCGATGTTGGTTTTTTCGCTGTCGCCGCCGATATTGTAGGTTTCTCCTGCTGCGCCTTTTTCCAGCACCAAGCCAATGGCCTCACAGTGATCTCCGACGTACAGCCAGTCACGCACGTTCAGCCCATCGCCATATATCGGGAGCGGTTCTCCTTTGAGGGCGTTAAGGATGATGAGCGGAATGAGCTTTTCAGGAAACTGGTGAGGGCCGTAATTGTTGGAGCAGTTGGTGGTCAGGGTCGGCAATCCGTAAGTGTGGTGGTAGGCGCGCACGAGGTGGTCGCTGCCGGCCTTGGAGGCAGAGTAAGGACTGTTAGGCTCATAAGCCTTGCTCTCGGTGAAGGCCGGGGCAGTCTGGCTTAGCGATCCGTAGACTTCATCGGTGGATACGTGCAGAAAACGGAAGCGGCTCTGGGCCTTCGAGTCTATCGTGCGGTAATAGTTCAGTGACTCGTGCAGGAGCCGGAAGGTTCCGACGACGTTTGTGAAGATGAACTCTTCAGGACTGATGATGGAGCGGTCAACGTGGCTTTCGGCGGCGAAATTCACGAGAGCTTGCGGCCGGTGGGTCTGCAGCAGGCATTGGACGAGAGCACTGTCTCCAATGTCGCCCTGGACGAAGATGTGGTCGGGGTGAGACTTGACTGAATCAAGGTTGCCGAGATTTCCGGCATAAGTGAGCTTGTCGAGATTAACCACCCGGTCGCCTGCCGCAATGCGCTGCAACACGAAATTTGAACCGATAAATCCGGCTCCGCCCGTAACCAGAATCGTTCGTCCCAATGCCTGGACCTCCGAATTTTGCTCTAAAGAGAGCCGTTCAGAGTTTACGGCAATGCTGCTGATTTTCGTCGAAATCTTGAGGGGTGGCCGTTAGAAAGTCTGCTAGGCTAGGTCGGAACGCGCGGTCACATCCATCGGTGGGAGATACAAAGACGTGCAGGTAGTGGCTGGAGTCGATCTTGGCGGAACCAACATCAACTATACCTTGGTTGATAAGGAAGGGAATTTTCTTATCGAAGAGATGTGCGAGCATCCCGCACTGACGAAGCAGGGCCCAGCGGTGTGCCTGAAGCAGCTCGAGTCTGGACTGAAGTTTGCAACGCAACAGGCCGGCGTGGATGTCGCAGATATTGTGGTGGTCGGTTTGGATACGCCGGGGCCAGCGAGTTCGGCGGGCGTGCTGAGTAGTCGAGGTTCTACGAACTTCGTTCATCCAGAGTGGAAGGGCTTTGATATCCGCGAGCAGATTGCACACAAGCTCGGCAAGCCGGTTACGTATCTGAACGACGCCAATGCGGGCGCGCTGTGGGGACATTATGCGATCTTCGGCGCCAACAGCAGGGAAACGTCGATCTCAATCATTGTCGGGACGGGAGCAGGCGGCGGCGTGATTGTGGGCGGCAAAGTGCTGAAGGGACGGGTGGGGTTTGGAGGAGAGCTGGGACACGTCCTGCTGCCCTACCAAAGCATTGCCGAGATCGCAGGTCTGGAGCCGCACTGCAATTGCGGGCGCACGGGCGACGTGGAATCTGTGTGCTCGCTGACGGCGATTGAAAGGACCCTGCTGCCGTATTTTCTGACGAAGTATCCGGGACACGAGCTGGGAAAGATGGACCTGCACGAGGCAGCAAAGCTGGTGCGCGGATTAGCCGACGAGGGCGATGCGATGAGCAGAGACATTTTCCGAGTGCAGGCGCGGGCACTCGGAATGTTCTTCGACGAGATGGTAAATACCTTCGATCCCGATGCGCTGATCGTAGGCGGTGGAGTACTTGAGACGAGTCTCAAATTCCAGCACTGGTTTGTTGTCGAGGTTCGGAAGGGAATGGGGAATCAGCGCGAGGAACAGGCGGATATTCCGATCTACGTCATGCCGAATGGCGATACGGCCGGCGCGCGCGGAGCCGCTATTGAGGCGCTGAACCTGGCGCGCCAGAGCGGACTGTTTTAGAAGCATTCTTCACGGGACGCAAGCCGGTGCACGCATATAGCTGAAGCGAAGCTACTCTCATCGAGTCCTTGAGCATCCGCTCGGCATCGAAGAATCCAGCGTGCCCGAGCGGCGCGAGGAGAATGGTAGCGGGCTTTCACCCAGATGCGGCAGCGGGCGTATCCGCCTCACGGCATCGGATATGTTAGGCTTCCTAAAGGTCGCGGGTGCTTCTGTGCGCCCCGCAAGAACGTGATTTCGACAGAACTTTTCCGCTGGCAAGTACCTGAAGGACAAAGCATTGATTAACTTTGTGATGGCAAAAATTTTCGGGACTCAAAACGAGCGCGAAGTGAAGAAGTTGCTGCCGCGCGTGCAGCGCATTAACGCGATGGAGCCCGAGATACGCAAGCTGACCGACGCAGAGCTGCACGCCAAGACCGATGAGTTCCGGCGCCGGGTGCAAGACCGCCTGGCCCAGCTCCAGGAGCCTACAGAAGAAGAGATGGATGCGGACCGCCGCAAACTGTGGGAAAAGGAGCAGAACAGCGCTATTGAAGAAGTGCTGGATTCGATTCTGGAAGAGGCTTTTGCGGTGGTGCGCGAGGCTGGACGGCGCGCTCTCAACATGCGCCACTTCGATGTGCAGCTGATCGGCGGCATGGTATTGCACTCCGGACGTATCGCTGAGATGAAGACCGGCGAAGGCAAGACTTTGGTTGCGACGTTGCCGGTGTACCTGAATTCGCTCGCGGGACGCGGCGTGCACGTGGTCACGGTGAATGACTACCTGGCAAAGCGCGACTCGGAGTGGATGGGAAAGCTGTATAGCTTCCTTGGGCTGACGGTGGGCGTAATCGTTCACGACCTGGACGACGAACAGCGCAAGGCCGCCTATCGCGCGGACATTACTTACGGAACCAACAATGAATTCGGTTTCGATTATCTGCGCGACAACATGAAGTTCGATATGAACGACTGCGTGCAGCGCGGGCATAACTTCAGCATCGTCGATGAAGTTGACTCGATCCTGATCGACGAAGCGCGAACGCCTCTGATTATCAGCGGCGCAAGCGAGGAGTCCACCGACAAGTACGCAAAGATCAACGTCATTATTCCGAAGCTGACGAAGGGCGAAGAACTGCCTGGAGCTGAGCCGACCGAGAAGATATACACCGGCGACTTCGTGATTGACGAGAAGCACAAAAGCGCAATGGTGACCGAGGCAGGCTGGGAGAAGGTCGAAAAGCTGCTCGGGATTGACAACATTGCAGACCCGGAAAACTGGGACCTGAAGCATCACGTGGAAGTTGCGGTCAAGGCGCATCAACTGTACAAACGCGATGTGGAATACGTAGTGAAAGATGGAGAAGTCCTCATCGTGGACGAGTTCACGGGACGACTGATGCCGGGACGCCGCTGGTCCGACGGATTGCACCAGGCAGTGGAAGCGAAGGAAAAAGTAAAGATCGAGCGCGAGAACCAGACGCTGGCGACGATTACCTTCCAGAACTACTTCCGCATGTACAAGAAACTGGCGGGCATGACGGGTACGGCGGAGACGGAAGCAGCCGAATTCGAGAAGATTTACAAACTCGAAGTGGTTGTTATCCCGACCAACCAGCCACTGTTGCGCAAAGAGAATAAGGACGTCGTGTATCGCACGGAGAAGGAAAAATACTTCGCCGTGGCCGATGAGATTGTGCGGATTCACGAAACAAAGCAGCCGGTGCTGGTGGGCACGACTTCGATTGAAAAGTCAGAGCGGTTAAGCGAGCTGCTGAATAAAAAAGGCATCAAGCATGTGGTGTTGAATGCAAAGTACCACGAGCGTGAAGCCGAGATTGTGGCCCAGGCCGGACGTTATGGCATGGTTACGATCGCCACCAACATGGCCGGTCGCGGTACGGACATTCTGCTGGGCGGCAACCCGGAATTCATGTCCAAGCAGGAAGCGCTGAAGCGCGGGTTGGCGACGGCCGTCAAGGCAGTGAACGGCGGCGTGGAAGCACGGCCCGACGATCCGACGACGGCGTACTGGTATTACCAGGGGCAGGAGTTCAGCATTCCTTCGGGTACCTGGGCGGAGTTGATGGCCAAGTACAAGGCCGAGACAGACGTGGAGCACGAAAATGTGATCCAGGCGGGCGGGTTGTTCATTGTGGGCACCGAACGCCACGAATCACGGCGAATCGACAACCAGTTAAGAGGACGCGCGGGACGTCAGGGAGATCCAGGTGCGTCGCGCTTCTACTTGTCTCTGGAAGACGATTTGATGCGCATCTTTGCCAAGGAATGGGTTTCAAATCTGCTGCGCCAGCTCGGCATGGAAGAAGGCGTCCCGATTGAATCGGGGCTGATTACGCGGCGCATTGAAGCGGCACAGAAGGCGGTGGAAGCCCAGAACTTTGAAGCCCGTAAGCATCTGCTTGAGTACGACGACGTAATGAACAAGCAGCGCGAAGCGGTGTATGGACTGCGTCGGCAACTGCTCGAAGGTACGGAACAGAAAGAGCTGATTCAGCAGGACTATGTACGCGACCTGCTGGGCGGAATTCTGGAAAAGTTCGCTGGCGAGGAAGTGCATCCTGCGGATTGGGACATCGCCGGGCTGAAGACAGAGATATATGGCCGCTTTGGAGTAGACATTCTCGCCGAGGGTGTAGACCCGAAGGCCCTGAATCATCACGAGCTCGGCGACGCGATATTCGACCGGCTGATTGCGCGTTATGAAGCGAAGGAAAAGCTGATTGGTGCCGAGGCGATGCGGCAGCACGAGCGGGTCATCATGCTCAGTGTGATGGACCAGCTGTGGAAAGACCACTTGCTACAGATGGACCATCTGAAGGAAGGCATCGGGCTGCGCGGCTACGGACAGCACGATCCCCTGGTGGAGTACAAACGGGAATCGTTCACGCTCTTCGAAGAGATGATGGAACGCTTTGAGGAAGAGACGGTGCGCTACCTGTACATGATGCGGGTAGTAGACGAGAATGGCGACGAGATCAGTTATGCAGCAGTCAGCGGTGAAGCGGCGGCCGTTAGTTCGAGCGCGGCGGCACCGTTACAGCCTTCGGCTGCGGCGGGGGCGGAAGAGAAGCACGAGCCACCACACAGGCAGACTTCTCTGGACGATGTGGAGAGGCAGTTTCAAAAACGTAAGGAGCGCGAACTGCAGCAGGCACGCCGGGCGGGAGCAGAACCGGCCGAGGCCGTACAGCAGGTTGTTCGCGGGGAAAAAATCGGGCGCAATGATCCGTGTCCCTGCGGGAGCGGGAAGAAGTACAAGAAGTGTCACGGCGCAAAAGACTAGAACATAGAATGCTGAAGAGTTACTCCGGAGCTTTGCTCCGGAGTTTTTGTTTTTATGCAATGCGTTTTGCTTTCCCAATTTGCAGCTTCGGACGGGATAGATTTTCCAGGCGGCGCAACCGGACATCATGATCGGGGTTTAACATCCTCGAAAGACGGCAGAGTAGGCTATCCTCTCGCGCAGCTCGTCTTGGGAATGTGAGGAGAGAACCATGAGACCGATGGGATTTAAGCTGCTCGTCGCCATTGTGATTTTGGCGATCAGCGGATGGGCGACGGCGCAGGATGTACAGGGCGATCCTCCAAGCCGGGTATTGCGGTTGCAGTACATTGATGGCCCGGTTTCTCTTCAGCCGGGGGGAGTTGACGACTGGGTTGCGGCTAACCTGAATCGTCCTTTGACGACAGCAGATCGGATCTGGGCAGATCGCGGTTCGAAGGTGGAGCTGACGATGGCTTCGGCAGCGCTGCGCTTGGGGAGCGAAACGAGCGTCACGATTACGAATCTGGACGACAATACAGCGCAGATTGAGCTGGACCAGGGCACTCTGAACCTGTCGGTGCGTTATTTGAATCAGGGAGAAATTATTGAGGTGGATACGCCGAATTTTGCGTACACCATTGAAACTCCGGGCGAGTACCGCTTTGATGTGATACCACAGGAGGACCAGAGCTGGGTTACCGTGCGCCGCGGCGATGGGGAAGCGACCGGCGAGGGAAATGCTGTGCGGGTGCGTGAAGGACAGCAATTCAGATTCAGCTCGGGACAGACCCTTTCTTACACAAGCTCCCGGGTTCCGCCGCGAGATGGTTTTGACGATTGGTGCGAGGTACGCGAGCGGCGCGAGGTCTCGTCGGATTCGGCCAGATATGTGGCTGCCGGAACAATAGGTTACGAAGACCTGGACGACAACGGATACTGGACGTCTACGCCGACCTATGGCACGGTTTGGTATCCGCGAGTGCATCCGGGCTGGGCTCCATATCGAGAAGGCCACTGGGCATGGGTGGAGCCGTGGGGATGGACCTGGGTTGATGACGCGCCTTGGGGATTTGCTCCGTTCCATTATGGCCGCTGGGTTCACACAGGCAACCGCTGGGGATGGATTCCTGGGCCGATGGGGGTTCGCCCGGTGTATGCTCCAGCGCTGGTGGGCTGGGTTGGCGGCTCAAACTGGGGGGTGTCAGTTGGATTCGGCGGAGGCGGTGGAGTGGGATGGTTCCCGCTCGGATGGCACGATCCGTATTTCCCGTCTTACCATGCGAGTCGCCGGTATGCCCGCGAAGTGAATGTCACCAACTCGCGGATGGTGAACGTTACGACGATCAACAATTACTACGGGACGTACAGTGGCCGGAACGCAAACGTCCGCAATATTCAATATGAAAATGCAAAAGTGAATGGGGCAGTCACGGGTGTTCCGAGCCGTGCATTCGCGGCAGGGAGGCCGGTGAAAGGGAACGCCGTGGTAGTGCCGGCAAATGCGGTAGCACGGGCGAACGTGATGACCACGGCTACAGTGGTCCCCACCAAAGAGGCGGTTCTGGGCGGACATCCTCCGGCTCCTGCACCGCAACACGTCAGAGCTCCCAGGCAGGTGATTTCCAAAACACCACCACCTCCGCGCCCGGTGAAATTTGATCAGCAGCGTCCGTTGCTGGAGAAGAACAATGGCGTTCCGCTCAGCCCGCAAGTGCGGAGTACCCTGCAGAAATCCAATGCTCCCCAGGCACCTCGAGGCGGACAGCCTCAGGCAGGAAAGCCGCCGACAGCAACACAGCCCACACCAACCCAGCCTGCGGCGAGCAGGCCTGTGGCACCCCAACCGGCTGGACAGGGCCACTTCGGAAGGCAACCGGCCGCGAATGTGCCGCGAGCCCCTCAGCCAGGAGTACGTACTCAGGAGCAGATGGGCGGCGCTCCCGAGCACAACGTCCCCCGTCCACCGCAAGCCGGTGGGCCGGTGAGCGCTCCGAGGGCTCCGGTGACCACGAGGGAAGGACACGCTCCTGTGACGCAGCCGAACAAACCTGCTCCTGAATGGTCGGCCCCTGCTCGTCCATCTGCACAGCCTGTACCGCGCGAGACGGTCCCTTCGCGTCCGTCTGCTCCGTCCGCACCGCGCGAGACGGCCCCTTCGCGTCCGTCTGCTCCGTCCGCACCGCGCGAGACGGCCCCTTCGCGTCCGTCTGCTCCGTCCGCACCGCGCGAGACGGCCCCTTCGCGTCCGTCTGCTCCGTCCGCACCGCGCGAGACGGCCCCTTCGCGTCCGTCTGCTCCGTCCGCACCGCGCGAGACGGCCCCTTCGCGTCCGTCTGCTCCGTCCGCACCGCGCGAGACGGCCCCTTCGCGTCCGTCTGCTCCACCCGCACCGCGCGAGACGGCCCCTTCGCGTCCGTCTGCTCCAGCCGCACCGCGTGAAACGGCTCCTTCGCGACCGTCAGCCCCGCCTGTGCCCCGTGAAGCAGCCCCTTCGCGGTCCTGGCCTCAGCCTGTTCCCCGCGAAACGGCGCCTGCGCGTCCATCTGCTCCACCCGTACCGCGCGAAGCTGTTCCGGCTCGTCCATCTGCTCAACCTGTGTGGCATGAAACGGCTCCCGCGCGACCGTCTGCTCCGCCTGTGCCACGCGAAACGGCCCCGGCGCATCCTGTGCCTCAGCCCGCTCCTCATCAAGCAGCACCAGCGCAGCACCAAAACAATGCTCCTCCGGCGAGGGAATCTAAGCCGAAGAAAGATTAGAGATAGCAGCAAAACGCTGAAGCTGAAAAAGTTGCGGGCCTGAAAGCTGGGCCCGCTTTTTCATGCGCAGATTGAGAGAGATTGAGAGAGAGTTTCTTATGGATGCGCGGTCCCGGTCTCTCCGAATGTCATGTTGTGGGCGTCGCTTCCGGTGCGCGATTTCCAGCGGAAAAAAAGTTCGGCGTAGGAGGAGGTGATGTAGTCTTTGGGATCAACATGGAGGACCTTTGCTGTGTGGTCGATCCATTCGGGTGTGCCTTCGATTTCCGCGAAGTCGCCAATGGGAGTGCGGTCGATTACGACCTCGCCCGTGCCATCGGTCCACTCGGAACGATATTTTTCATAACGGAATGCAGGGAGATAACCCAGCGCAGTCAGGATCGCGTGCATCTCCTCGCCGTTGGCGACGGCGGTTTCGTGTTCGACGCGGGTCTTGTGCCTGGCGGCGGTACCGCGCGATTTATGGGTGAGTTTCCAGCTATCTCCATAGACACGAAGGCGGAGGATTTCTCCCGCGCGGCGAAGATTGCCCGAGGGAAGGTCGTAGAGAGTGTTGGCCTCGAAGGTCGAGGCGGTCTGTTCGCGGAATCCTGCGCTCTGCAATGAGCGGACCAGAGCGTCCTTATCGTGGACCACGAACTTGATTTCGACTTCGGAATTGTTATTTGCGGACATAAGCGATAACCAGTGTACGCCCGTCCCAAATGATCCGGCAGATCGATGTGTCATTCACTGGATCCACATTCGTCCAAATATTTGCGAAACAAGGAGGCGAGGCGTACGCTTCCGCTATGTGGCACATTTGGCACATTCTTTCCGAAGTCTCCCCGTTTCTGGGGTCGGTATTCTCGCATTGGCAAATATGGCTTTCTGGTGGCGGTATCCTAGGTTTAATCGCGATCATTGTCCCGCAAGTGGAGAAACTATGCGGCAAGTCGCTTTCAAAGCGGACCCATGTCTATCTCTTTCTGATCGCATTCTTTTTGTGTGCCTGCTTTCTTTCGTGGGTAGATAAGGATGACGCGCTTAAATCCGAACAACGAGGCCGGAAAGAGGACAGCGCCAAAAGTCAAGGCGACTACGGAAAACTGCAGGGGGATTGCAATTCGCTGTCTTCTCAATTCCAGTACAAATCTGGCGTGGTAGACGCTCTTGCCAGTCAGAACCGCGACCAACAGAACACAATCAATAATTGTCAGACTCAAGCCGTCAAACTGCTGGTTCCAATACCGCTACAGGTAGTTCCCATTGCAATCACAAAAGATAAGGATGTTGATGGGAAATGGCAGGACGTGTGGGTCGTTGTTGTCAATAAACGTACTTCGCCGGTCAATTTGGCTATACAGTGTGACCAAAATGTTTCTGATGTTCGCGTCAATGTTCCCGAAGACGGTAGGGGTGTGCGTTATGGAACTAGGGGCGGCGAAGGCATGAGCAATGTCGCTTTAGTTGACCTTAAATTTCCTGATGCCACTCCAACTAACCCGATGATTGTTTCATTCAGACATCGCTTACCAAAAGCCAATTGCAGAATGGAGCGGACCGAGTGAAACCCGCGTACAACGAAGAACTAGAAGCTCTGCAGAAGTTCGATGAGAGTGACAAAGCTCTTTCTGCTAGCGGTGAGCCAGCAGAATGCGGTCGGCGGCGACGGCAAAGAGTATCAGCATGGAGATGAAGCCGTTTGTGGTGAAGAAAGCGGCGTTGACCTTGCTGAGGTCGTTGGCCTTCACCAGCGTGTGCTCATAGAACAGAGCCAGACCGGTGATTGCGACGCCTGTGACGGCAAATCTGCCCAGGCCGAAGGCGAAGAGCATCCACGCGAAAAATACAAAGGCGATGATGTGAAAGACGCGTGCAAGGCGGAGCGCTCCGGCGATTCCGAAGGCACGCGGGATTGAGTGCAGGCCGCTGGCGACGTCGTAATGATAGTCCTGGCAACTGTAGAGAATGTCAAAGCCTCCTCCCCAGAACATTACAGCGGCGGTTACGATCAGCACGCGGGGATCCAGTGTTCCGCGCACGGCGACCCAGGCAGCAGCGGGAGCGATTCCCATGGCGAACCCGAGGAACAGGTGCGCCCAGCGAGTGAAGCGCTTGGTGTAGGAGTATGCGCAAACGATGATGAGCGCCAGCGGCGAAAGATAGAATGCCAGCGGGTTAAGCATCCGGGCGGCAAAGATGAGCAGCGCCGAAGCCGCAATGATGAAGCAGACGACAAACTGATGGGAAAGCAGTCCGGCGGGCAGTGCGCGGATCGAGGTGCGCGGATTCAACGCGTCAATATCAGCATCTACAAGGCGATTGAAAGCCATAGCGGCAGAGCGCGCCGCGATCATGGCAACACAGATCCAACCGAGGGTGCGGAGACCGGGAATTCCGTTGGCGGCGATAACAGCGCCTGTGAGGCCGAAGGGGAGCGTGAGGAAAGAGTGCTCCCACTTGATCATGTCAAGAGTTACGCGAATGTTATGAAGCATGTTGTGGAATCCAGGCACGAAGTTATTGTATTAGGGGCCGGAAACTTGTGCACCTCAGTCTGGCGGATCTCATCCTAAACGCAATGAGGTGGAACAATTCTTATGAAGAAGAGACAACTCGGTCATTCTGGAATTGAAGTACCTGCGCTTTGCTTCGGGGGCAACGTCATAGGCTGGACGGCCGATGAGAAGCGCTCGTTCGAGCTGCTGGACGAACTGCTGGCAAACGGTCTGAATTTTATAGACACGGCAGACACTTATCCGCACTGGGCTCCAGGGCACGAGGCGGGCGAGTCGGAGACGATTATCGGCAAATGGTTCAAGGCTCGCGGGAATCGCAGCAAAGTTATTCTGGCGACCAAGGTGGGATCGTCGATGGGCCAGGGCAAGAAGGGGCTTTCGAAGAAATACATCCGAGCCGAGGTGGAGGAGTCGCTGAAGCGGTTGCAGACCGACTACATCGATCTGTATCAGTCACATCGCGACGATGAGAATACTCCGCAGCTGGAGACCATGGAGACATTTGCGAACCTGATCAAGGAAGGGAAGGTGCGGGCAATTGGATGTTCCAACTTTACGGCGGAACGTCTGGAGTCGGCGCTGGAAGTGAGCCGCAAGCACAATCTGCCGCGTTATGAAACATTGCAGCCGGAATACAACCTTTACGACCGCGCGGGATTTGAACACAAACTGGAAGGGGTCTGTGTAAAGCACGGGCTTGGCGTGATTTCGTACTTTTCTCTGGCGAGCGGGTTCCTGAGTGGGAAGTACCGCTCGGCGGAGCAGGCAGGCACTGCGGCCCGGGCTGGATTCCTGAAGAAATATTTCACCGAACGAGGAATGCGAATTCTGCAAACACTGGACGCAGTGGCACACGATTTAAAAGCCAAACCAGCGCAGGTGGCGCTGGCCTGGCTGATCGCGCGGCCCAGCATTACGGCCCCGATTGCCAGCGCAACCACGGTAGAACAGTTACATGAACTGGTGGAAGCGACGAAATTTAATTTGCCGCCGGGAGTGATTGAAAAATTGAACCACGCCAGCGTGGAACCGCTCGCGGCGTAGGTGAAGGGTGCAGGCTCCCACCTTAGACGCGCAAAAGCGGCGCGTCGAAGGTGGGGCACCCGAAGATCCATCTGCGATGAGGGGGCGGTGCGATATCATACGAGACATGGCGGAAGTTCAGTTTCCCATCACGGTGCCACGCCATTGCTTCCAAAGCGAGGATGCGCGGCTCAAGAGAATTTACGAGAAAGTGATTGCGCAAGAGCGTCTCGACCAAAGCGATGCTCTTGCCCTTTACCGCACCTCGGACATGCTGGCACTGGGCTGGCTGGCGAATCATGTGCGCGAGCGGATGCACGGCAATGTGGCCTACTTCAATGTGAATCGCCATATTAATTACACGAACGTTTGTGTTGCGGGCTGCCGGTTGTGCGCGTTCGGACGCAAGAAGGGGGCCCCAGGCTCGTACACGATGAGCCTGGAGGAGGCCTTCAAGTCGGCTGCCTCCGGCTATACGGAAGCAGTAACGGAGTTCCACATCGTCGGCGGACTGAATCCGGATCTCCCGCTGCAGTATTACCTGGACCTGTTGAGCGGATTAAAGGAGCGTTTTCCGCACGTTCATTTGAAGGCTTTCACAATGGTGGAGATTGCGTTCTTCGCCAAGCTGAACAAGATGTCGGTTCGGGACGTGCTGCTGAAGCTGAAGGCTGCCGGACTGGATTCGATGCCGGGAGGCGGCGCGGAAATTTTTGCGAAGCACGTGCGGGCGAAAATCTGCGATAACAAAATCGATGGTGACGAGTGGCTGGGTGTGGCGCGCGAGGCGCACTCGCTTGGTATTCACTCGAACGCGACGATGCTCTATGGGCATATCGAGGGCGACGAGGACAGGGTCGATCATTTGCTGAAGCTGCGCGCGCTGCAGGACGAGACCAAGGGGTTCCAGACCTTTATAGGGCTCTCGTTCCATCCGGAGCATACGGTTTTGCGGCACTTGCCTTGGACTACCGGGGTGCTAGATTTGAAACAGATCGCGGTCGCCAGGCTGGTGCTGGATAACTTTCCGCACGTGAAAGCCTACTGGCAGATGCTGACTCCGAAGATCGCACAAATCGCTTTGCGCTTTGGTGCCGATGACATTGACGGCACGGTGGTGGAAGAAAAGATCTACCACGATGCGGGGGCGACGACTCCGCAGGGATTGACCCGTCAGGACCTGATCCGGTTGATCGAGGCCGCGGGCCGAATTCCGGTGGAGCGCGACACGCTATACCGTCCGGTGACGCGCAGCGGGAGTTCAGTTACAGTGTGTGTGTGAACTGGATTTGCTTGGCAGCCGCCTTTCGAGGCGGCTGTTTTCTTTGGTGAAGAGGGCTTCTGCCCGAGTGATTTTTGCACTTTAGGACGTAGAAAAAGATTCTTTTTGCTTGCCTATTTTTAAGATAGTGATACATTCCTGTCTGGACCGTACCTGTCGAAGGCATCGATCTTACGAGGCTCGCAGATGAACGTCCATTTTACTTACAAGCTAGAGAAGTCTCTCCAAGTCGAGCAGTACCTCCAATCCCAAATTGAAAAACTAGGACCGCGGCTGCAGGTGTTCAACCCAGATATGGTTTCATTGCGCGGGTTGATCGAAGCGGCGCCTAAGTCTGGTTATACAGTGGCGCTGAATCTGCACTTGCCTGCGGGACAGATGACTGCGCGAGCGAGCGCAGATTCTCTCCATGCTGCCGTCAGGATTGTCTTTGACGACCTGACCGAGCAATTAGGGAAACACAAGGAACATTTACGAAACCAGTATCGGTACCCCAGGATGCGCGGCGTGGAGCGGCAGAGAGTTGAGCCGCAGGTTGCGTTCGAGGATACCGTTGCGGCAGTGAAGCTGGAAAAGATTTCGAGTACAGACGTAACCAGCTTCGTGAATGCAAACCTGGAGCGGTTGCGCCGATACGTGGAGCGCGAGCTTCGCTTCCGGTGCGACAGCGGACAGCGGCGGTTGGAAGAAATCAGCGTAGAGGAGGTAATCGACGAAGCAATCGCGAATGCGTTGGATGAGCGTCGCCCTCGTCCTGAAAAGATAGCGCTGGAGCCGTGGCTTTATCGGCTGTCTCGCTCGGCGATGGACAGGCTGGGTAATCAGCTTGAGTCGGGGAAACGCGCCGTACGGCTGAACGAAGCGGACAGTCGTACGGTGGTTAGCGATGCGGACGGGGAAGAGATGATGCAGTTCTATCATCCCGACGAGAAACTAACGAATGAGAGCCTGATTGCGGATCGGCGTGGCAGCACGCCGGAGGAAGATGCATCGCAGGATGAGCTGATCACGATGGTGGAGCGTGCGTTGCGAGGTTCGACACCACAACAACGCGAGGCGTTTCTGCTGTTCGCGCTGGAGGGATTCGGGCTGGCGGAAATTGCCGCGATCACGGAACGTCCGGTGGAGCAGGTGAAGAGCGACATCCATCTGGCGCGTGAACGTTTGCGGCATGCTCTGATTGCCGCTGGAAACAAACGGCAAAAACATCCGATAGCTAACCATCAGGATCGTACTGCGTAGAGAAGCGCTTGCTGGGAATCGCCGCGGTTGCGCCAGGCAGCCGCGGCGTTCGTTTGCGCCGGAGTTGATACAGAACTGTTTTTCGCGAGAGCTAAAGCGGTTCCGCAAAAGGTGTATCCCGAGGGTGCCCCACATCTGCCGTAGTTGGCAGATGTGGGTTGTGGAGGAGCAGGATACACCAACTCGAAGAACGCTCTAAAGCAGACGTGGCATTAGTTCGTTGGCGCGTGAGCCGAGTCTGCTACGAAGGTGCTCGATGGCTTTGCCGTGAATCTGCGAGACACGGGACTCGGTTTTGCCGATGGATTTGGCTATTCGCGCCATGGTCCAGTCTTTGAAGTAGTAGAGGATCAGGACGTTTGCTTCGTCATGCTGGAGCTGGGCGATGTGCTTGCGAAGCTCGCGGCGAGACTCATGCTGGTGACAGATGGAGTCGGGCCGCTTCTCCGGATCGTCGGCTACGCTATCCTGCACCGCGAGGCAATCGCTGTCTTCCTGAGGTTCAAATTCCACTTCCTGGCGGCCCTGCACGGCCTGAGCAAATTCATAAAACGTGTTCAGATCCATGCCCATGGAATCGGCCACTTCGTCGCTGTCGGGCGCGCGCCCTAGTTTGGATTCGAGGGCGCGGGTTGCGTTATCGAGCTTTTGCTGGCGTGTGCGGAAGTATCGCGAAGCCCAGTCCAGTTCGCGGAGACTATCGAAGATCGCTCCGGTGATGCGGATGCGAGCGTACTGACGAAAGGGCAGATTGCGGTACGGGCCATACCGCCTGGCCGCGTCGATAAGGCCGAGAGAGCCGGCCTGGATGAGATCGTCAAGCTGCACGGAGGCGGGAAGACGGCGAAGGATGGAACGCGCGACCTGTTTCACGTCGTTCATGTGTTCGAGAACAAGTTGTTCCTGCTCGTCTTCCGGCAGGGTTTCTGGAGATGGCGGCGGGAAGAATGGGAATGGGATTGACTCTGCAAAACATTGAGTGCTGGTCACAGGCGGGCCTTTCGGCTGCGGCGATCGGGTGTTCTCGCGTGTTGGCCAGGGCGTTTGCTCATTGTTGTTCCTGCCGCGGATTCCGGCTCAAAGCTGAACGACTGTCCTGGCGTACTCGCCAGCAGTGGAACCCTCCCTGACAGGTTCATCGGCAAAGACTGGCTGCGGCTTTAGGAAATTGCTGGCGAGAAAGTCCGTCCAGTGATGCGGAAGAGAGAAAAAGCCGGAGATGATGAGGCGGATGCAGGCAATAAAAAGGAGGGCGTCGCACGCCCTCCTGAATGTTCAGTATTGCCCTGGCGGAATCCATACCTAGTAGGCGCGCACCTCTTCCCAACCCTTATCGCCCTTGAACAGTACGATTGCAGCTTGCGCCGTAGGGCCGTGGTAATAGTTGGCTCCGTAGTGATCGATCAGTTGAGCACGCTCGTAGGTGGAGAAACCAGGGACATACTTTCCGCTTACATCGAAAAGTTCGCCTGCCTGGGTGGGCTGCCACGACCACGTATATTGAACCCGGAATTTTTCCTGGGTCAGCTTGGTCACGGTACCCACAGACACAAGTTTGCGGGTTGCCAGCGGAAGGGTGTAGGCGGTTGCCTTTTCCTGGAGCGGCACACCCTTTATGTCAGGAAAAGTGGCTAGCAACGTCTTGCCTGCTGGAGTCAGATCGACCCTGACGAAGTCTCCCGTGGCTTTGCTGATCTTAATGATTCCAGCTTTCTGCAAAAGCTTGTAATGGGGATCGTTGGGGCTGTTCATGGCGGAAAGTCTTACGTTCCCGGTGTAGAACGTTACGCTGACGGGACCTGCCATTTTCAGCTTGTTTTCGATTACGGACGTGGCCTCCCCGGGTTTGACTGTCTGCCTGGACTGGAAATAGACAAAGCCGATGCCGCCGACAAACAGTCCGATCATCAGGAGGATAAGCAGGACCGGACCAAACCCTGAGCCTTCCTTTCTTTCCAGTTCGATTTCTTCTTCAAACATACAGGTACCCTCCGAAGTGGGACCGCACTGCAAATGCAGCAACAAAGCGTTGCCGGCGACATCATAAGCCCGTTTACGACTAAGAATGAAAAAAAATCATCTTAGACGAGGAGCCTTGGTTTAGGTCGCGCCAGCGTCAGCACGGGATTGCCCTGACGGGGCCGAATTGAAAGCGGGGCAGAGTGGCAGACCTTCAAATGTAAGGCGGTGGCATTTCCTTATTGAAGGACGAACGGTAGTATGTAGGGTCGAGTTTGCATAAGACTGGAGGAACGGCAGAGTGAATCCTTCTGATCATCGCGAGCAAGCAGGGCAGGAAGTTCTGGAAACGCGAGAGTGGCTGGACTCGCTGGATTATGTTTTGGAAAGTGGCGGACCGGAGCGGGCAGGACGGTTACTGCAACAACTTGAGCTGCACACCGCTCGATCCGGCTATCGTCTTCCTTTTTCGGCAACGACTCCTTATCAAAATACGATTCCATCCGTAAAGCAGCCGCCATTCCCAGGTAGTCAGGAAATTGAGCGCCGCATTAAAAGCCTTGTCCGCTGGAATGCGCTGGCGATGGTGATGCGCGCCAACAAGCGGCAGGAGGGTATCGGCGGACATATCTCTACGTATGCTTCCGCCGCGACGCTGTATGAGGTTGCCTTCGATCACTTCTTTCGCGCACAGACTCCGGACGGAGATCGCGACCTTGTGTTTTTCCAGGGACACGCATCACCCGGGATTTATGCGCGCGCATTTCTGGAAGGGCGACTCACGGAGAAGCAGCTTGAGAATTTCCGTCGCGAACTGGCCGAAGGCGGCGGCCTGAGTTCGTATCCACATCCCTGGCTGATGCCGGATTTCTGGGAATTTCCGACGGTTTCAATGGGGCTTGGCCCGATTCAGGCGATCTATCAGGCGCGTTTCAATCGTTACCTGGAAAACCGCGGATTGAAGCAGTGCAATCAGGGAAAAGTCTGGGCCTTCCTTGGAGATGGCGAGACGGATGAGCCGGAATCACTGGGCGCAATTACGCTGGCTTCGCGCGAAAATCTCGACAACCTGATCTTCGTCGTCAACTGCAACCTGCAGAGGTTGGATGGTCCGGTGCGCGGTAACGGCAAGATCATTCAGGAACTGGAGGCGATCTTCCGCGGCGCGGGTTGGAACGTGATCAAGGTCATCTGGGGCACGGACTGGGATCAGCTGATACAGAAGGACCGCGACGGACTGCTGGTGAAGCGCATGGGCGAACTGTGCGACGGTCAGTACCAGAAGCTATTGGTCGAGAGCGGTACGTACTTTCGAAAAAACTTTTTCGGCAGCGATCCACGGCTGCTGAAGATGGTGGAGCACCTGAGCGACGAGCAGATTGAGAAGTTGCGGCTGGGAGGTCACGACCCAATCAAGGTTTACGCCGCATACAAAGCCGCAGTCGATCATACGGGCTCGCCAACTGTGATATTGGCAAAGACGATCAAAGGCTATGGACTGGGCGAGAGCGGCGAAGGCAGGAACATTACCCATCAGCAGAAGAAGATCAACGATGAAGAGCTGATGATCTTCCGTTCGCGCTTCGGGATTCCGATCCCGGATGAAAAGCTGCACGATGCGCCGTTTTATCGGCCGCCGGATGAGAGCACCGAGATCCAGTACATGCGCGAGCGTCGTAAGCAACTCGGCGGGTATTTGCCGGAGCGCAAAATGCGCGCGCCAAAGCTGGAGCCGCTGAGTGAAGAACTGTTCAAAGAGTTCTACACGGGCGCGGCGGACCGGAAGGTTTCGACGACGATGGTGCTGGTGCGCGTGATCGCCAAACTTTTGCGCGATCCGAAGATCGGCAAGCTGATCGTTCCGATTATTCCGGACGAAGCGCGCACCTTTGGCATGGAAGCACTTTTCCGTCAGGTTGGAATTTATTCAAGCGTGGGACAGAATTACGAGCCGGTCGACATGGATACCTTGCTGTATTACAAGGAGGCCAAGGACGGGCAGATTCTGGAAGAGGGCATCACGGAGGCAGGCAGCATTTCCGAATTCATCGCGGCGGGAACCTCACCGGCGAATCACGGGATCAATGTCATTCCGTTCTTCGTGTTCTATTCAATGTTTGGATTGCAGCGCGTAGGCGATCTGGTGTGGGCCGCGGGTGATCAGCGTACAAAGGGATTTCTTTGCGGAGGGACCTCCGGGCGCACAACACTGGCAGGGGAAGGATTGCAGCATCAGGATGGAAACAGTCATCTGCTGGCTTATCCGGTACCGAACCTGCTGGCTTACGATCCGGCGTTCGCCTATGAAATCGCGATCATCATTCAGGAAGGCATTCGACGCATGTACGTAGAGCAGGAAGACGTCTTCTACTACATCACGGTGATGAACGAAACGTGGGCGCAGCCGAATATGCCGGGCGATGTTCGCGAGGGCGTACTGAAAGGCATGTACCGCTTCCGCAGTTCGGAGAAGAAAGAGTTCAAGTTGAAAGCGCAGTTGTTCGGCTCAGGCGCGATTTTGCTGGAAGTATTGAAAGCTGCCGAGATTCTGGAAGACAAGTACAAAGTTGCCACCGACGTGTGGAGCGTTACCAGTTACAAGGCACTCTATAGGGACGGCAACGCCTGCGAACACTGGAACCTGCTGCATCCGGACGCGACGCAGCGCGAACCTTATGTGGCCGCGCAATTGAAGAACACGGAAGGAGTTCTGGTGGCTGCTACCGACTATGTGAAGGCGCTGCCGGAGTCGATCTCGCAGTGGATGCCGCGCCCGCTAATCGCGCTGGGCACCGATGGCTTTGGCCGTTCGGAGAACCGTGCTTCGCTGCGCGACTTTTTTGCCGTTGATGCGAAACACATTGTACTGGCGGCGCTGACCGGACTTCTGCGCGAAGGCAAAGTGGAAGCTGCAGATGTGAAGAAAGCAGTTGCCGAACTGGGAATCAATTCCGAGCAGCCAGATTCGTTTTCCGTGTGACGGCTTGTGCGCGCAATTCAGGCGCATCAGTTCGGGGCTGGAGATTTCAATTGCGCGGACATTGGGCCGCAACGACTGAAAGGAAACGCCGTGGCGACAGAATTCAGACTCCCGGAACTTGGCGAAAACATCGAGTTCGGCGACGTGGTTCGAATCGCGGTCACTGCTGGAGAAACGATTAAGGAGGGCCAGACTGTCGTTGAATTGGAAACCGACAAGGCTGTTGTCGAAGTCCCTTCCACGGTCAACGGCGTGATTGAAGAAGTCAAAGTAACCAATTCACAGCAAGTGAAATCGGGCGACGTATTGTTTACCTACACGCCTGCAGAAGCCGAGCCTGCCGAGACGGCTCCGGCAGAAGCAGCGAAGCCTGAAGCGGAGACGCCTGCAGTTGAGCAACCAGTTGCGGCGGCGCAAGCCGCAGTGCCGGAACTTCGCGCGCCCGCGGTGAACGCCTCGAACGCTGAGTTCAGGCTGCCGGAACTGGGCGAGAATATCGATTCCGGAGATGTGGTTAGCATTGCGGTTAAACCGGGCGATACGGTGACCGAGGGCCAGACGGTGCTCGAACTTGAGACCGATAAAGCGGTGGTGGAAGTGCCTTCGACGCTGAGCGGAAGGGTCACCGAAGTGGCTGCAAAAGTGGGCCAGAAGCTGAAGGTTGGCGACGTGATATTTACGGCGGCGACATCGCAGCCCGCAACCCCAGCCGTGACCACCGCGCCTGCGCAGCCTGAGAAGGCCGGGGCGGAGCCAGGGGAGGAAGCTGCTGACCAAAGCTACATGGCGATGACCCGGCAGACCTTCCGGTCGGCGCGCTCAGCAGAGGGTAAGAGCGAGGAAGAGGCTTTCCCGCCGGACACTCTGCCGGAAATCGCGCTGGAAACTCATCCGGCGGGGCTGGAAAAGCACGCGGGGCCGGAACATCGCACGGTCCCTGCATCGCCGATCGTTCGTAAACTGGCGCGTGAAATCGGTGTTGATATTTACTTGGTGAAGGGGACCGGACCTGGCGGACGCATCAGCCAAGGTGACGTGAAGGCTTTTGCCAAGAGCGTGTTTGCCGCGCTGGCCGAACAAGAGGCTGGGGCACGCGTCGTCCCAGGCGGGGGTGCCGTGATTGCCAGACTGCCGGACTTCAGTCGATGGGGCAAGATCGAAAAGGTATCGATGCGCGGAGTGCGCCGCAAGACTGCCGAGCATCTGGCGCTGGCCTGGAATACGATTCCTCACGTCACACAGTTTGATAAAGCCGACATTACCGAGCTGGAAGAGTTGCGCAAGCGCTTCGCGCCCAAGGCAGAAAAAGCCGGGGGCAAGATGACCATGACGGCCATTGCGCTGAAGGTTGTGGCTTCGGGGCTGAAAGCGTTTCCGCAATTTAACGCTTCTATAGACATGGCGGGCGAGGAGATCATCTACAAGCGCTACTTCAATATCGGAGTTGCAGTGGATACGGATCGCGGGCTGCTGGTTCCGGTGATCCGCGATGTGGATAAGAAGAACATCATCGAACTAGCGGTCGAATTGTCGGCGGTCTCTGCCAAGGCTCGCGAGAAGAAACTCACGGTTGAGGATATGGAGGGCGGATCGTTTACGATTACTAATCTGGGTGGCGTGGGCGGGACGGCGTTTACTCCAATCGTGAATTACCCGGAGGTTGCAATTCTGGGAATATCCCGGTCGCGGGTTGAGCCGGTGTGGATGAACGGCAAGTTTGAACCGCGGATCATGTTGCCGCTCTCGGTGTCCTATGACCACCGCATTATTGACGGAGCGGATGCGGCGCGTTTTACGCGCTGGATCGTAGACGCGCTGGAGCAGCCGTTTCTGCTGTCGGTGCAGGGGTAGTGCAGTGAGTGCTTGCAGCAATTTAGGCTCTACAATCTCAAGGCAGAATCTGGAAAGCGAGACATGTCGAACACGAACGTTAAAGTTGCAGTGATTGGCGGCGGCCCCGGTGGTTACGCCGCTGCCTTCCTCGGTGCCGATCTCGGCCTCAACGTCACTCTTATTAATCCGGAAAAGAATCCGGGTGGAGTTTGCCTGTATCGCGGCTGCATTCCGTCGAAGGCATTGCTGCACGTATCGGCGCTGATCAATGAATCCAGGCATGCGGCGAATTGGGGTGTGGAATTTGGCGAGCCGAAGATTGACCTTGCAAAATTGCGCGCGTTCAAAGAGGGCGTGATTACGAAGCTGACCGGCGGCCTGGGCATCCTGGCCAAGCAGCGCAAGATCACCTACATTCAGGGCGAAGCTAGTTTCGTGAATTCGACCACGCTGAAGGTGAAGAAGAGCGCAGGCGGCGAAGATACACTGCAATTTGACAAGATCATCATCGCCACTGGATCGTCTCCGGCGCGCCCCGGTCCGCTGGCTGCAACCGGCGCGAACATTATGGACTCGACCGGCGCGCTGGATCTGAAGGATATTCCGAAAACTCTTCTTGTTCTTGGCGGAGGCTATATCGGACTGGAGCTGGGGACGGTCTACGCGACGCTTGGATCAAAGGTCGACGTGGTCGAAATGACTCCGGGGCTGCTTCCGGGAGCCGACCGCGATCTGATTCCGCCGCTGCAGAAGAGGCTGGAGAAACTGTTCAACAAGGTCATGCTGAACACGACAGTGACGGCGTTGCAGGATCAGATCACAAACGTGAAGGTGACGTTCAAGCTTCCAGGCGGCGAGACGGAGGAGAAGACCTACGACAAGGTTCTGGTCTCGGTGGGAAGGCGTCCGAATTCGAAAGTTCCGGGTCTGGAAAACACCGGCGTGAAATTGACCGAGCGCGGATTCATCGCTGTCAATAAGCAGCTACAGACGGACGATCCTTCAGTGTATGCAATCGGCGATGTCGCGGGCGATCCGATGCTGGCGCATAAGGCGGCACACGAAGGGCGCACGGCAATGGAGCACATTGCAGGGCACAAGGTGGAGTTTGCTCCGTATGCGATTCCAGCCGTAGTCTTCACCGATCCGGAGATTGCGTGGGCCGGTTTGACGCAGACAGAAGCACAGGAAAAAGGGATGGATGTTGAAGTCGTGAAGTTCCCATGGGGGGCTAGCGGGCGCGCGGTCACGCTCGATCGCACCGAGGGATTGACCAAACTGCTGATCGATAAGAAAACCGAGCGCGTGTTGGGCGGAGCGATTGTGGGTCCCGGAGCGGGAGATATGATTGCCGAGATCGTTCATGCAATTGAAATGGCGGCCACGGCTTACGATCTGGGGCACACGATTCATCCGCATCCGACGCTTTCGGAGACCATCATGGAGGCATCCGAAATTTTTTACGGCACGTCGACCGACTTGTACCGTCCGAAGCGCAAATAAACGGCAACGTGGGTGCTAGTGACTCTCAAGCCCGGTGTACCGAAGCCGGGCTTTTTCAGCAGTAATACATCGAAGACGTAGATGCTTCTAGATTGCGAAATTCTGATTGTCAAAGCGTTTGCAGGTTTTAATCGGTGCATCGAAAACTTGAATAAGTGTAAGTTGATCGTTGCGTGTGAACGGCACGAAACTCGGAGGCTGTTTCGTGCAGAAGAGAGCATAACGGGATGATGCGGATCTCCAGATTTCTTTTGGTCGAACGATGCATTGCGACAGCGATTGTGTTGTTGGGCTTTTCCGGCCTTTGCTACGCTGCCCTTGGAGGCAAAGTCGATTCGGTTGAAGCCGACCAACGTCATATGAAGGCTCAGCGAGTTGTTCGAGCCAGCGGCAAATATTCAGTACACGAGATCACGACACCTTACGGCACGGTAGTGCGGGAATTTGTCTCTCCGGCGGGGACGGTGTTCGGCGTGGCCTGGCGTGGACCTTTTCTTCCAGACTTCCAGCAGCTTCTGGGCAATTATTTCGGAGAGTTTGCGCAGGGCGCTCAGGAAGCAAAAAGCGCACAGCCCAGGCGGTCGCACAATGCGGCTTTGGCAATAGAACATTCGGACTTTGTTATGCATTCGGGAGGTCACACACGAGCCTACGCCGGGCATGCCTACGTACCAGGATTGATTCCGCAGGGCGTTGAAGCCCAAGACATTCGGTAAAGGGAGGGGACGTGCGAAGAATCGCATTTGTGCTTTTGATTGCCGCTTTGTCTGTTGGCATAGGGTGTGGCGGCGGTAGCAGCAGTAGCAGCAAGGATAGCAATACGATTGTCACCTCCGGCCATAATGTTGCGCCGCTTATTGTCGATGCCGGCCCGGCTCCTGCCACCAACCCCCAGGTGAACATGGTGTTCACCACCGTCGTCGTATGCGTTCCGAATTCCACCACAAACTGCGTGACCATCGATCATGTCCTGGTTGATACCGGTTCAACCGGTTTGCGGATTCCAGCATCGGCGTTTGCGGGGTTTTCAAATGGCGCAACCGTCCTTGCGGCATTGCAAAACGTCAATCCCAGCGCTCCGGTTGCCGAATGTATGCAGTTTTTGGACAACAGCTTCTTCTGGGGAGCCGTGAAATCGGCTGACGTAAAAATGGGCGGGGCCGACAACACCGGCGAGGTAGCTAGTTCGGTGCCGATACACATATTAGGCGACACCTCCGTACCGTCGCGGAGTTCAATACCAAGTACATGCTCGACAGTCACTCAAGTCAATGGAACTAAGACAACCGGAACCGAGGAGGATACGGTCGCTGCGCTGGGCGCCAATGGCCTGCTAGGAGTTGGCAATTATCAGTATGACTGCGATGTTCTCGGGTACAGCAATCCTTGCACCTCTGCGAGCAATGCTCCTTCGGGGATGTATTACAGCTGTTCGGGTTCAAGTTGCAGTGTTGCCGCAGTGCAGACGGCTCAGCAGGTTCGTAACCCCGTATCGCTGTTTGCCGATAACAATGGCGTGATAATCGAATTACCTGCTGTTCCCGCGGGCGGGCAGGCAGGCATTTCTGCGGGCCAGGGATCACTGGTTTTCGGCATAGGTACACAGGCAAACAACGTGCTTAGCAGTAGCGCGGTTGTCCTGCCGCTTGATTCCAACCCGTCTGATGCAGCGTGGCTTGGCATTACGACGGTGTTCAACGGGGTTTCATATCCTAATTCGACGAGTTCTATTGGCAGTTTCCTCGACAGCGGCTCGAATGGCATGTTTTTCCTGGATCAGCCAACTTCCAAGATACCGGCCTGTGGCGGTTGGTACTGTCCCACATCCGCCCAGAGCCTGACGGCAACCAACAGAGCAGCCAACGGCAACAGCCGCAAGCACCAGTTCACTGTGAGCAACGCCGAGACGCTCTTTAACAGTAATAGCGGCAACAACACTGCCTTTAGCGATCTGGCCGGACCGAACACCTCGGGAGTTCCTAATGCCGCTACACAGGCAGCAGATGGATATTTCGACTGGGGCCTGCCATTTTTCTTTGGCCGGAATGTTTATGTGGCGATCTGGCAGGTGACTCCGCCGAGCGGTGTTGCCGCAGGTCCTTTCTGGGCATACTAGGACGGCGGCAGCGCAGGCTTAAATGGCAGGTAATCGTAAAGAGCCCGGTATGGCTGTCCGGGCTCTTCCTTCTTGCAATTAAGGGGATGCCGGAGTGGGGTGGTTGCGCAGAAACTCCAGCGCCTGGGCAACCGTCATTTTAGGAACGGGGCAATAGCCCCATGCCGTTTCGGTCTGTTCAATGTGCAGCGACTTGAAAATAAGGATGCGTCCATCGAAGTTTATTTGCATCCGCGTCAAGCCCCAATGTCTGTCGGCCACCCGGGACTGGGTTACTTCGATGTGGCCTCCGCGATTTAGGCGGCCAAGAAAGCCCCAGCCAAAAGAAACATCCCTAAACAGAGTTCCTTCAATACTGGTAATTCGCTTTTCCGGGCGATCAATCAGAATCACGGTCCTCATTCCCTGATATACCTGCGATTCATGATTCGGAGCAGAGTAATTCGGAGCAGGTGAGCATTCCAGCCGCACATTGTGCTCATCGTGGGGGGCGGAAGCGTACTCGCACCGGAAAGCGTCTGGAAGAGCACGCAGCAGGCGCTCGATGTGCTGCTGATCTTCTTGCTGCTTCTTAGCTTTGGCGCGCATATTTTCGGGATCGAGGAGGCTATTCATCCGCGCGTCATCCTGTTGACGTTCCTGCGCGGTCAGCGGTCTATCGTTCACGGCGACGGTTCGGCTCAGGATGCCCTGGGGAGTGTTGACCATTAGCTTGGTTACGGAGCCGCGTGGCTTCTGAATGCGGTCCATCCAGGCGTAATAGCCATTTTTTTCGGCGGGTATTTCCTTGGCCACGGCTTGCCGGAGCAATTCATTGGCATTCAAAACCGGCTCAATGGAATTGTGGTGGCTGGACATTGCCGGAGTGATCAGGGTCATTGCCGTGGCCATAATCAGGCCCAATGTCCGCAGCGCTCCCCGGTCTTTGCTTACTTGGGAACTCATGGTTATCGATTATCAGGGATGCCGGTCACGTCCTCAAGTTCAGCAGAAAAATGAAAGAATTCGACTCGCCAGTGGCTGTGGTTAGCTGGAGTTGATTTGTGTACTGTGGCACAATTGAGGAGGGCAGGCATCAGGACAAATGTGCCCGGATGTGTGCGGAAGTGGTGAAATGGCAAACACACTAGCCTTAGGAGCTAGCGCCGCAAGGCTTGCGGGTTCAAGTCCCGCCTTCCGCACCAAGACATCAGACTAGCAGAGCGCCTTCGCGTCACAATCCCTCATTACAGCTTCAGACCGGGCAAATGCACGTTCGCGATCGTGTTTTTTCTGTCTGGGAATTCCGTATCTGCGACTGCGAAAGAGACAGCGGCGGCTCCTGCCGTTGTTCATATCAGGCGAACATAACTTAAACTGAATCGACCCGGTATGTTACTCCCGTCACTTGCAAGGTGCCGCTAGTATTGCGTCATTCTTGTGAAAGCGCCCGCGGGACTTAACGCGGGGCCATCGATTTGAGAGCTGGTCACATCACGTTCGCAGGAGAGTTCTATGCGCATGTTCCGACAAATGCTTTTGGCGGTTGGACTCATCATCCCAGTTGCTGCGGGGGCACAGTCCTCGTCCAATTCCGAGGTAAAACTGCCGGTCCGGCGCGTGGTGCTCTACAAGGCGGGCATTGGATATTTCGAGCACAGCGGCCGCGTGGTGGATTCGCAGCCGGTGCAAGTAAACTTCACCACGGCGCAGCTCAATGACGTGCTGAAGTCGCTGACCGTGCTGGACCTTGGCAATGGCAAGGTGACGGGCATCAGCTATAACTCGACTGCCCCGTTGGAATCCCGCCTGCACAACCTGCGGCTGCCGCTCGAAGAGTCTACCAGCCAGGCAAAGTTTTTGAACGCTTTGCGTGGCGCGCGGATTGAAGTGCGCAACGGTTCGACCACTGTGACCGGACGGCTGCTGGCAGTCGAGTCTCGCCCCGTAACCCAAAAGGATGAAACACACACTGTTGACATACTTTCGGTAGTGGGGGACGGCGGCATGGTCCGCTCGTTTGAATTGACACAGGCGACGAGCGTACGCCTCCTCGAACAGGATCTAAACCAGGATGTAAGCCGCTATCTGAATGTGCTTGCGTCGGCGCGTGAACAGGATGTGCGCCACATGACGATTTCGACGGCGGGCAAAGGAGCACGCGACTTGCTGGTTAGCTACATCAGCGAGGTGCCGGTCTGGAAGAGCACCTATCGCATCGTGCTGCCGACGACGCCAAAGTCCCAGGCGCTTCTTCAGGGCTGGGCTATCGTGGACAACACGGTGGGAGAGGATTGGAAGGACGTGCAGCTTTCGCTGATAGCAGGCGCGCCGCAATCGTTCGTACAGGCGCTCTCAACACCTTACTATGCGCGTCGACCCGTGATTGCCCTGCCGCAGATGGCGGTCACGGCACCGCAGACCCATGAGCGAGTTCTGAATGCCCCGGAGGCGTTCGCGGCCGAGGCCCCCGCGCCGGCGGCAAGGGGGATAGTGGCCGAAAAAGCTCTCAGGAGCCGCGCCTCATCGCTTGGGGCGGGCAGATCAGGCAGAATCATGGAAGACCTTGCTCCGCAGCAGGCTTACAGTTCCGCGGAGATCTCGCCAGAGGTACTGGAAAAGCAGCAGACGGCGGCACAGACACGCGATCTGGGCGATCTTTTTGAGTACCGTCTGAAGGAGCCAGTATCCATTGGCAAAGACCAGTCGGCGCTGGTGCCCATCGTGCAGGCACGCGTGGACGCCGAAGTCGTTACGCTGTGGACCCCGGCGGGCAGGAATCCGCTGCGGGCGCTGTGGCTGACAAATTCCAGCGGGCTGATGCTGGATGGCGGCACCTTCAACGTTCTCGAAGGGGGGACCTTCGCCGGCGAAGGACTGATTGAACCGCTGAAAGCGGGCGAAAAAAGATTTCTTTCTTACGCCGTTGACCTCGGCGTACAGGTCGAAAGCAAGCAACAGCAGGAGCGCCAGCGTGTTACCAAGGTCAAAATTGTACGTGGCGTGCTGACGCACACCACCGAGTGGCGGGAGCGTCGCACCTATACCGTGCGCAACGAAAACACCGACACGCGGCAGGTCATCATCGAACATCCGATACGCAATGGCATGAAGCTGCTAGCAGACTCGCCCAAGCCGGCGGAGTCCACCTCGTCGGCGTATCGCTTCCGGCTCACTGTCGAACCGAAGAAAACGGCCAGTCTAACGATCAACGAGCAGCAGCCCAGCATAGCCACGTACCATATCACCAATCTCACAAGCGACCAGATCACGCTCTTTGTCCAGCAGGGCAGTATAAACCCCGAAACGGAAAAGGCTCTGCGCGCCATCATGTCACAAAAGAGCACGGTGGCAGCACTGGCGGCGAACATCGAGTCGCGGCAGAACGAGATAAACTCGATCTTCGAGGACCAGGAACGGGTGCGGGAAAACCTGAAGTCGCTGAAGAGCACTGTAGAAGAAAAAGGACTGGCGCTACGCTACACCCGTCAGCTGAACCAGCAGGAAGACCAGGTGCAAAAGCTTCGCAACGAAATGGTCGAGCTGCGGCGCAGGCATGAACAGGCGCAAGCGCAGCTTGACCACGCCGTAGAGAGCCTGGACATAGACGCGACGATGTAGGGGGCTCTACACGATGAGGGGAATGAGGTGGAACGAGAAGAAAACGGCTTTCAGGGCGGGTTCCGCAAGAGCGGCCGAACCTGTTTCCATTGCGGCGGCAATGACATCGCGAGCGCGGTGCAGATAAGCCAAAACGCGGAATCGGGAAGCATTGGCTTGGCTTACAAAGTCTGGAAACTGCTGCGCGGCGTCGAACCCTTGCTTGCCGACCTCTGCCAATCCTGCGGGACGGTACTGCGCCTCTATGTCAAAGAGGCCAAGAAGGAGTGGATTCGAGACAAGGCCCTGGCGCGTTACGAGCCACAGAATCTACCGACGGAATAGCTGGGAAAACACCCCTGCTGCTGCAAGGCGATCGCCTATGCGCATGACGCAGACCAGATACGACCAGCGACGTAAGCTCAGTCGAACTGGCACGAAATACAGCTCATCGAGCATTAGAAAAGGGCTGCGTAAAATCGCTATTGGGCATCTCAGTGGTCGGAGGTCGGTTCAGCAATGAAGCACAACATCGGGAGTGGCACAAAAGACCAAACCGTCAGACTTATGATTGCCAGCAGCGGAATCGCACTGGGGCTTTTTGCAAAACAACGTTGGCTCAAAGCACTCGGATCTTGCGCTGGACGGTCAGTAGAAGTTCCCTTACTTCAAGGGTTCCCACTCCACGATCTGGCAGTTCGGGCCTACGACGTTTACAACGTGAAAGCGTTGAGGTTGACCACAACCTTTGCAAAGGAGAACGCACGGCAAAGATGGCTCTGTGCGCGCATCCACTTCGATAAAATGACCACACTCGCCGAGAGCAAGATATTTAATAAGTCCCATGCGGAGAGGATAAATTAGGCCGACCTTGCACGCCAGAGACTCCACCAAGGCTGTGGTCCGTGCTGCGACGCATACCAGGGCTACTCCCGAGTACCAAAAGTACCAATTTCCTTCGGTTCAGGCGCTGGCAAGGACTGGAATGCACTGGATAGGACTGGAAACACGCGCGGAGGCAGGCTCTTGACCTGCTTTGCCTTAGCTACGAAAATGCTGAAACTTTGGGGCTTTTTACAACAGGAAGGAAAGCTACTGGCGGATGACGCAGTCACAAGCGAACCGCTCTCCGTTTAGATTGCCTGCTATCAGGGAAAAATATAGGGAATTCCCGTGAAATCAGCCAGCCTAATCGGCATATAGTGGTCGTAAACGCTCATTATTCGTAACTTCTGCTGTCAAAAGCCGCTTTAGGCATAAATCGAACAGGGAATTTTCAAAGGCGAATCAGCGAATTAAGTTCCCTGATCGGTTTAGACCAGAGGGAATGGCGAACAGCGATGGCGGACATGGAGGGTTACATCGCAATCGATGTTCCGAGTCTTGCTACCCTGTTCTTTGAGTCGGAGGAGCGAGCAGTCCGGCTCGTTCGCACGGACGAGGGCGGCTTCGTCGAAATGACCAAAGTCGAGATCGATGCGATTCTGAACGATCTCGACCACAGCTTCCCCGTGCGACCTGAGCAGTCATCGAACCAAATTGTGAATCCGAACGACCAGGCTCGAATCGGCTCGGTTAGGGTGGGGAACCCTGTTCCTGCGCCGGCTCCAGACTGCATCGCAGGCAGGGGATCCTCAGAAGTTTGCTAAGCGTGCCATGGTGACTGCAACATGCGAACTGGGATTGCTGGCCCCCTCTGCCGTCGCCGAGTCCTTCGATGTTGCCCACAGCGTGAGTAAACAGATTCGTTCTTTGGCTGGCTCACCGGAAGAAGAGTGAGGTCGTTGCTGAGCACAAAATCGAGCAAGCGTGTATAGTTCGCACGTCGAGGTGCTCATCGTAGTGGATGAGTGAAAAGGCAAGCGGGTGAAAATCCCGCACGGTCCCGACACTGTTAGTGGCGAGCCGCGCAGTAGGCGGGAGCCTCGTCCACCACGCAACTTGAAATCCCGCGGCATTCAAATTGGAAAATCTAACATTGGAGGCTATTGCACATAGACGGGAAATTTGGCGGTGAGCGCTTGAACTTTTGCACGAACTTCGGCGATCGATACTGGATCACCAGGGTTGTCGAGAACATCGGCGATCAGTTGACCAACTTTACGGGTTTCCTCTTCGCCAAAGCCGCGCGTCGTCATGGCGGGCGATCCAAGTCGGATGCCGGACGTGACAAATGGTTTTTCCGGATCATTGGGAATGGCGTTTTTATTCACCGTGATGCGCGCTTCGCCAAGCACACGCTCAGCAAGCTTACCGGTGATCTTCTTCGCGCGTAAATCGACCAGCATCACGTGGCTTTCGGTGCGGCCAGAGACAATACGCATTCCACGGGAGATCAGGGTTTCGGCCAGTGCGGCAGCATTCTTGACTACCTGTTGCTGATAGATCTTAAACTCCGGCTCCATTGCTTCTTTGAAGGCAACCGCCTTTCCTGCAATCACGTGCATGAGCGGCCCACCCTGAATGCCAGGGAAGATTGCCGAATTGACGGCCTTTTCGTGTTCGGCCTTCATCAGAATGACACCGCCACGCGGGCCACGCAGGCTCTTATGGGTTGTCGTTGTCACAAAGTCAGCATGTGGTACCGGGTTCGGGTAGACACCCGCCGCGATCAGGCCAGCATAGTGGGCCATATCCACCATGAAGTATGCGTCAACCTCGCGGGCAATCCTGGCGATACGCTCGAAATCGATGCGCAAGGCAAAGGCCGAAGCTCCGGCAATGATAAGTTTGGGCTTGTGCTGACGCGCCCTAGCTTCCAGCGCCTCGTAGTCAATGTCCTCCTGAGCATTAAGACCATAGCTCACCACGTTAAACCACTTGCCGCTCATGTTCAGCGCCATGCCGTGCGTCAAATGGCCACCCTCCGCCAGGTTCATTCCCATGATGGTGTCGCCCGGTTTGAGCACGGCGAAGAATACGCCTTGATTAGCCTGCGAACCTGAGTTGGGTTGAACGTTGGCAGCTTCCGCACCAAACAGCAGCCTGGCACGATTGATCGCCAACTGCTCGATAATATCGACGTATTCACAGCCGCCGTAATAACGTTTGCCAGGGTAGCCTTCCGCGTATTTGTTTGTAAGCTGTGAACCTTGAACCGCCATGACGGCTGGAGAAGTGTAGTTCTCAGAGGCGATCAGCTCAATGTGATCTTCCTGCCGCTGGTTCTCCTTTTGAATTGCGGCATAGATCTCGGGATCGATCTGTTTGACTGTAAAACGGGAACGCTCAAACATAAACTCTTCCTCATAAAAGAGCCTAGGCCAAAAGCCGAGGCTCAGCTGAATCTGGTTGCAATTAGGCCAAATCGGTGCGGAGCTTCCTGGTTGCAGAAACCAGATTCGTCAGTGCGGGAATCACTTCGCTCCACTGTCGAGTCTTGAGACCGCAATCCGGGTTCACCCACAGGCGTTCAGAAGGGATGCGTTCGGCAGCTTTCTTGATCAGATCGATGATGTGCTGCTCGGTTGGAATGTTGGGTGAGTGAATGTCGTAGACGCCCGGTCCGATTTCATTCGGATACTTGAAATTGTCGAAGGCTTCTAGCAACTCCATATCTGAACGCGAGGTCTCGATGGTGATTACATCCGCATCCATTTCGGCGATCGAGGCGATGATGTCGTTGAATTCCGAGTAGCACATGTGTGTATGGATCTGGGTTTCATCCGTCACGCCGTTGGCCGTGATGCGGAAAGCTTCGACCGCCCAATCCAGATACGCCTTCCACTGTGACTTGCGTAGCGGTAGCCCCTCGCGCAGCGCGGCTTCATCAATTTGAATGATGCGCACACCAGCCTTCTCCAGATCCAAGACCTCCTGTCGCATGGCCAATGCCAACTGAAAGCACGATACGGAACGCGGCTGATCGTCGCGAACAAACGACCAGTTGAGGATCGTCACCGGACCAGTCAACATGCCCTTCATCGGCTTATTGGTCAGCGATTGCGCATACGTGATCCACTCGACGGTCATTGCTCTTGGACGGCTGATGTCACCAAAGAGAATCGGCGGTTTCACGCAACGTGAACCGTAGGACTGTACCCAGCCGAACTGGCTGAATGTGTAGCCGTCCAGTTGCTCGCCAAAGTATTCGACCATGTCGTTGCGCTCGGCCTCGCCATGCACAAAGACATCCAAGCCGAGCGCTTCCTGCTCGCGTACGCATCGGGCAATCTCGCTCTGCATTGCTGATTGATAGACCACCGCGTCTATCTGGCCGGTCTTGAATTGACTACGAGCCAGTCGAATCTCTGAGGTCTGCGGAAACGAGCCAATTGTTGTCGTGGGGAACTTGGGCAGCTTCAAGTGTGCGGCCTGCTTGGACGCGCGCGTGGCATAAGGGCTCTGGCGCTTGCCCAACTCTGCCGTCACCTCGGCCAGCGCGGCCTTCACCGCAGGCTTGTTTACACGCGGCGACTGGCGACGGGTGTTGATGGCTGCCTGATTGGCTGCCAACTCTTCCTTCACCACGTCGCGGCCCTGATTCAGAGCCTTGGCCAGAACGCTCAGCTCCTCAAGCTTTTGAATGGCAAAAGCCAGCCAAGACTTGATCTCTGCATCCAGCTTCTGCTCACTTTCCAGATTTACCGGCACATGCAGCAGTGAGCATGAAGGTGCAATCCACAGACGGTTTCCCAACTGTCTGGCAATCGGCTCCAGCCACGAGAGCGTTTCGTTCAGATCGTTCTTCCAGATGTTGCGGCCGTTGATCACGCCCAGTGAAAGAATCTTGTCGGCGGAGAGCAGGCTGAGAATAGCAGGCACGTCGTCACGGCCGTTGATGGCGTCCACGTGCATTCCTGCTACCGGTAGACTGGCGGCAAGATTCAGGTTTTCCAGGAGCTGACCGAAGTAGGTGGCCAACAGAAGCTTCACGCGGCTACCCTGAAGATATTCGTAAGCAGTGTGGAAGGCCTTCTGCCATTCTGCGCTCAGTTCGGTGACAAGCAGCGGCTCATCGATCTGAACCCATTCGACTCCGGCCTTTGCGAATTCCTGCAACAATGCGCCATAGACGGGCAGCAGGCGAGGCAGAAGAGACAAACGGTCCGAACCGTCCTTCGCTTTGCCAAGTCCCAGATAGGTGACCGGGCCAATGATCACCGGCTTGGCTTTTACGTCTTGAGCCCGGGATTCGTCCAGTTGTTCCAGCAGACGGCTGGCATCCGGCCTGAACTCGGTCTGAGCCGTAAACTCTGGAACAATGTAGTGATAGTTAGTGTCAAACCACTTGGTCATCTCGCCTGCCACCACAGCTCCCGCGCTATGCGTATGAAACTCTGCCGGTTGCGCGGTGCGTCCACGGGCAATACGAAAGTAGTTGTCAAGAGGGTCACCGCCAGAGTTGCGGATTCGCTCCGGGAGATTGTCCAGCGTAAAGCTCATGTCCAGAACCTGGTCGTAAAAAGAAAAATCACCCACCGGCACCAGATCGAGGCCAGACTGATCCTGCCAATGGTGCAGTCGCAGTTCGGCACCCTTGGCCTTGAGTTCTGCGAGCGAGATTTGATTTTTCCAGTAGGATTCCTGAGCAAACTTCAGTTCCCGTTTGGCGCCAATGCGCGGAAAACCGAGATTGTGAGTCGTGACCATGATGAACATCCTGAAGAAACAAAATTTTGTCTCATGCTATGGGGCATCATTCATGAACACAAATGGTAATCTTTCATAAATCAATTACTTTTATTCATGGAGTGCTTCCTCATGGCCACATTGGATCGCATACACTTGGAGATCGTGCGTTCCGTTTACCGGCAAGGCTCGCTGACGGCGGCGGCCGGTTCGTTGAATCTCACACAATCGGCACTTAGCCATACCGTTCGCAAGCTGGAAGACCAGCTTGGGCTAGCCATCTGGTATCGGGAGGGGAGGAACCTGCGTCCTACACAGGCGGGAGAGTATCTGCTCGCGGTTGCCAATCGTGTGCTGTCGCAGTTCGAGTTTGCTGAGGCGCAACTCAAGCAGTTTGCCCAAGGGGAGCGTGGTTCGCTGCGCTTTGGCATGGAGTGCAACCCCTGCTATCAATGGCTGCTCAAGGTTGTTCCCTCCTATCTGGATACCTGGCCGCGGGTCGATGTCGATGTTATCCAGAAATTCCAATTTGGCGGCATTGGCGCCCTGTTCGGTCATGAAATCGATATGCTGGTTACGCCGGACCCCTTGTTCAAGGCGGGGCTCGTCTTTGAGCCGGTCTTCGATTATGAGCAGGTTCTGGTCGTAGGGCTGAATCATTCATTGCGGAACGTGGACTGGGTGTCGCCGCAGCAACTCGCCAATGAGACATTGATTACTTATCCCGTTTCCACCGACCGGCTCGACATCTACACGCAGTTCCTGACGCCAGCCGGTGCCAGCCCGAAGCGGCATAAACTCATCGAAACCACCGACATCATGCTTCAAATGATTGCCAGTGGCCGTGGCGTGGGTGCTTTGCCTCGCTGGCTGGTTGAGGAGCAGTCGGCTCGCTTTGATGTTGCTCCTGTTCAACTGGGTCCCGAAGGAATCGCCAAGCAGATTTATCTCGGATATCGTGAGGCCGATGCAGAGATCGATTACCTTCAGGCCTTCGTCAAGTTGGCGCAAACGCATCGAGCAGGTAAGGTATAGCCCTGCAGCAAACAATGTACCAGCACACTTCCCTCCCGCTGCCTCACGGGCAACGGAACGTATTGCTGCATTCCTGTTGTGCCTCGTGTATGGACCGTGGTGCGTTCGCGTTCGCTTCGGCGGCGAGACTTCGTTCAAGAGGGCGGCCAGATTGAGGACGCATTTGAGGAAGGAAGTAACCCTACAGGCATGGAGCGGTTGATAGTCGCGCTGACCGACAGCATCATGGGAACCTCCGCTACCTTGATGTCGCGCAGGATTCCCATAAACAAGGTGCCCGCGGAAGGGTTCGGAATCTCGACGGCAACTTGCGATCTTCACGCGTTGCTGACGGGCGACCGCGGTTTCAGGGTGCGCAGCGCCTAGTCCGTCGTGATTCGAGCGCTATCTGTACTGCTGATTACGGAAAAGTGCAACAAGACTTCCTGCGGCGCGTCCCGAGTAGAGATCCCCGTTTTCGACCTGATCGCGCACCGATTCAAGCCGCTCTTTGATCTGAGGATCGTTCCAGAACTCAGCCATCAAATCGTCCTTGATCGTCTGAGTCAGCCACTGCAAGCGCTGGCGGCGGCGGTTCGCGTCGAAGCTTCCATTTTCCTTCATTTGTAATTCAAAGCTCTTGATCGTCTCCCAGACGTCCATGATCCCGGCACCGGTGAGAGCCGAGCAGGTCAGCACGGGAGGCACCCACCCGTCGTTGCGAGGAGGGAACATGTGCAGCGCTGAAGCGTATTCCTGCCGCGCCAACTGTGCGCGTTGCAGATTCTCGCCTTCGGCCTTGTTGATCGCCATCATGTCGGCCATTTCAATAATGCCTCGTTTAATGCCCTGGAGTTCGTCGCCCGCTCCTGCAATCATGAGCAGAAGGAAGAAATCGACCATGCCATGCACGAGGGTCTCCGATTGACCTACCCCGACGGTCTCGACAAAGATCAGATGAAACCCTGCGGCCTCGCAGAGGATCATGGTCTCGCGAGTGCGCCTTGCCACACCGCCCAGCGTTCCCCCTGACGGCGACGGGCGTATGAAAGCATTCTCACAGCCTGAAAGCTGCTCCATGCGCGTCTTGTCTCCGAGAATGCTGCCACCGGAGCGCTCACTGCTTGGATCGACGGCCAGTACGGCTACCTTCCTGCCTTCCTTTGCCAATCGCGTTCCAATAGTTTCCAGGAACATGCTTTTGCCTGCACCAGGAACACCCGTGATGCCGATGCGAAGGGATTTTCCTGCCTTTGGGAGGCAAGCCTGAATGATTTCCTGCGCCAGTTCATTATCTTGTGGGCGAGCGCTTTCAATGAGAGTAATCGCTTTGGCGAGAACCACGCGGTCACCACGAAAAATTCCTTCCACGTATTCATTGAAAGAAAGCCGCCGGCGCAGGACGGCCACCTTCGATGGAACCACCGAAGGTGGCGGCGCGACGCCGAGGCTAACTGACAGATAGGATTTGTCCCGCGAGTCCAAAGCTTACTCCGTCTTCTTACTTGTCTGCAGATTCGTAAGCGTCCATCAGAATCTGGAGAATCTGCTGGGCACAAACCGGGATTACAGTGCCGGGCCCAAATATGCCAACCGCTCCCGCATCGTAAAGGAATTGATAGTCCTGCGGCGGAATAACGCCACCAACAAAGACCAGAATATCCTCGCGTCCGAGCCTCTTCAACTCAGCAATAACGCCGGGAACCAGGGTCTTGTGTCCGGCGGCAAGGCTGGAAACCCCGAGGAAGTGCACGTCATTTTCAACCGCTGCGCGAGCGGCTTCTGCGGGTGTCTGGAACAGTGGACCTATGTCCACATCGAAGCCGATGTCGGCGAATCCGGTAGAAACCACCTTCGCCCCTCGGTCGTGGCCGTCCTGTCCCATCTTGACGACCATGATGCGTGGTCGGCGGCCTTCCAACTTTGTGAATGCCTCGACCATCTCGTGGGCCTTCTGGAATTCGGCATCGTTCTGGCTCTCCGCCGAATAGACGCCGGAGATCGAACGAACTACTGCCTGATATCGTCCGTACACTTTTTCCAATGCCTCCGATATTTCGCCCAGCGAAGCACGCTTGCGGGCAGCGTCAACAGCCAGTGCAAGCAGATTTCCATCGCCTGTTCCGGCGCACTTAGTGATTGCCTCCAGGGCTTGCACCACCTCCGCGCTGTTGCGCTCGGCGCGGAGGTTTTTCAGACGGGCGATCTGTGATTCGCGTACTGCCGTGTTATCGATGTCAAGTGTGTCGAGCGGTGCTTCGTGATCGAGCTTGTACGCATTGATTCCAACAATTGTCTCGATGCCGGAATCGATGCGGGCTTGCTTACGGGCCGCAGCCTCCTCAATGCGCATCTTGGGTACGCCGGTTTCGATCGCTTTTGTCATGCCACCCAATTGTTCCACTTCCTGAATCAAGCTCCACGCGCGGTCGGCAAGGTTCTTGGTCAGGTACTCAACGTAGTAGGAGCCAGCCCACGGATCCACAACCCGGCAGATGTCTGTTTCCTGCTGGATATAGATCTGAGTATTGCGAGCGATTCGGGCGGAGAAGTCAGTGGGTAGAGCGATTGCCTCGTCGAGCGCGTTTGTGTGCAGCGACTGGGTGTGGCCGAGAGCGGCAGCCATCGCTTCGATGCAGGTGCGCATTACATTGTTAAACGGATCTTGAGCCGTCAGGCTCCAGCCGGAGGTCTGCGAGTGTGTGCGTAGCGCCAGGGACTTCAGGCTCTTAGGATTGAACTGCTTCACCAGTTTTGCCCAGATCATACGGCCTGCACGCAACTTGGCAATCTCCATGAAATGGTTCATGCCAATGTCCCAGAAGAAGGAGATTCGCGGTGCAAAATCGTCGATACTCAAGCCTGCTTTGACGCCGGTGCGCAGGTACTCAACGCCGTCAGCCAGGGTGTAGGCCAGTTCAATGTCAGCCGTGGCTCCAGCCTCCTGCATGTGATAGCCGCTGACGCTGATGCAGTTGAACTTCGGCATGTTCTCCGAGCAATAGCGGAAGATATCGCCAATGATGCGCATCGAGGGCGTGGGGGGGTAAATATATGTGTTGCGCACCATGAACTCTTTCAGAACGTCATTCTGAATGGTGCCATTCAACTTTTGCGTCGGAACTCCCTGCTCTTCAGCCGCTACGATATAGAAGGCCAGGATCGGCAATACTGCGCCGTTCATCGTCATTGACACTGACATCTGGTCAAGCGGGATCTGGTCGAACAGAATCTTCATGTCAAGGATCGAGTCGATGGCCACGCCAGCCTTGCCAACGTCACCGGTCACGCGTTCGTGATCAGAATCATAGCCACGATGAGTGGCCAGGTCGAAAGCCACGGAGAGGCCCTTCTGTCCGGCGGCTAGGTTGCGACGGTAGAAGGCGTTGGACTCTTCTGCCGTGGAAAATCCAGCATATTGGCGAACGGTCCAGGGGCGCTGCGCATACATGGTGGAATAAGGGCCGTGCAGATACGGTGGGATGCCGGCAGCGTACTGCAGGTGCTCATAACCTTCCAATGCCTTGCGTGTCAGATAGGAAGGAACCTCAATATGCTCGGCCGTAGTCCAGCCGCCAGCGGACTTACCTTCTTCCGGGGCGGGCACGCCGGACAACGCGGAGCGATAGTCAACTTTGGAGAAATCTGGGCGCATCATTACTCCGTCACCCCCAGGCGTTGCTGCCAGGTGGAAATAACCTCAAGTGCATTGCTGCGCATGTGAATGAAATCAGCGACACCATCGGCCTTGAGCTGATCCATGTTGGCCGGGCTGCCGGCAACGATCACCGAGACCTTGCCGCCCAGTTTCTCGATCAGGGGCTTGGCCATTGGCGCGTATTCATCATCAGAGCTGCAGAGCACAACCACGTCGGCCTTCACCTCGGCAGCAACCCTGGCAGCATCCTCGGCTGTAGCTTCGCAGGACTTGGTCACGATGTCGAAACCAGCACAGGCGATGAAGTTGAGGCTGAATCCCACGCGGGCCTTGCGCATCTTCAGGTCGCCGTACTCCAGCAGCAGGAATCGTGGATTGTGTTTACCTGAGACGACATGCTGCTCGGTACGTAAACGCAGTTGCTCATAGCTTTCAGCACCTCGATAGGGCCTGAGAGGGATCACGGTGAGCGCAGGCTTGCCGGCGGACGTTTTCACCTCCACCGTCTCGGCAGACTTGATCTGCGCGAGTGCTTTCTCTTTTCCGTTGGGGAACTGGTTAGTTCCAAGAATGGCACGGCTGCGTAGGGCAACTCCCTTGTCTTTCTTTGCGCGAGAGGCGTTCACCTCGCCCTGCACAAAACCGGCTTCCAGCGCCTTCAAGTACCCACCCTTTTCCTCAATCTTCTGGAAAAAGCCCCAGGCCTCGCGGGCCAGTGCATCGGTGAGCATCTCGAGGTAATAGGAACCGGCGCCGGGATCAACGACGCGATCGAAATAGGATTCCTTCTTGAGGATGATCTGTGTGTTCCGTGCAAGGTGCCGGCTGAAGTCGTCCGAGGCACCCGAGGCGGCGTCAAAGGGCAGCGTCTCGATGACATCGGCTCCGCCCAGCACGGCTGACATCGTCTTGGTAGTGCCGCGCAGCAGGTTGATGTGCCGGTCATAGATCGCGGTGTCCCACTCAGATGTGGTCGCCACGATGTACGCCTTGGCACTCTCCTTTGTCGCAGGCTTAAATTGCTCGACAACCTGCGCCCATAACAGGCGTAGCGCTCTCAACTTTGCGATCTCGAAGAAATAGTTGGCACTCACGGCCATATCGAAGTAGATCGCGGAAGCCGCAGCGTCAACGCTGATGCCGCGGGCAGAGAGCGCCGAAAGGTATTCCACGCCTGCGGCAATCGCCGAGGCCAATTCTTCGACCACAGAGCCTCCGGCTTCTGTGATCTGCCTGCCGCGGAGAGCAAGCGTCCTGGCGTTGGTCAGTTTTGCAGATGCCAGGACGGCAACGGCCGCAGCATCGAAGAGTTCGCCGGGGTTTTTCTCGGAAGCCCCATTTAGAAGCAGATCGTTTAACGGATCGAGATCGATGGTGCCCTTGAACGCTTTAACCTGACCACTCTCGACAGCCTGGACCAGGAGGTTCAGTACAGAGGTGCTTAGATCTCCGGCCTTGAAATTGACTGGAGCGTCAATGCCAGCCAGCAGAACGGCTATATCCTCGACCGACTGAGGCAGCGGCCCGGTAGCCGTGTTTCCACTATGTTTGATGTGGAAGGTAATGGCATCAGCACCACGAGCCAGTGCGTCTCTTGCCTCCGCATTCGCGTTGCCCAAAGAAGTGGAATCAATGCCTTGGCTGACCATCCAATTATTGTCGAGCCTGCTGCTGCGCAAGAATGGGAACTCGCCGGGAACAGGGTTGAGTTGGGAGCCAAGACTTTCAAGATTCTCGGCGCGGTAATATGGGCGAACGACTATCTCCTCGTCTGTCTTCCAGAGGAGCTTCTTGTCGTAGTCGGCGCCTTTAAGGTCTGCGAGTATTGCGCTCTCCCACTGGTCGGTGGAAACAGCGGGAAAATCTTCAATAAGGGTGAAACCTGGTTCCTCAGTCATAAAGTATCCCAAATTATGATTGGCGTCTCCGCAAAGCAGGGACATAAAGCTATGATGCGGTCCTTTAACGAGCCCTCGCCTAACGGTGAGTAGGGACGACAAACTCATGCAACAGTTCACGGGTAGAGGGAGCACACCTGTACGACCACAGCTCATGAGCTTCGGGGAAGTAGCAGCTGAGAGTATCCATGGCCTGCTCTCCCACAATCGGGCAACCAAGCGTGTGCAATCCACGAACAAATTCACCCTTTTTTTCCAGAAGCATCAGAACATCTTCTCCAACGAGCGTCATTATATGCATGTTGGCAACTACATCTGGAGAGTCGGTGATCTCAAAGCCTAAGCGAGATTTCGGCGAGTCTAGTGGGCCGGTTGCAAAGGGAACGACATACATGATGCGCCCAATCATCGATCCGTCGAACAGGCCATGCAGGCGGGCCAGCATTCGATCCGTATCATTCCATCTGTCGGTTGGCTCGTTATTGTTTTGAGAGCGTGTGCAGATGAATGTCCGATCTGCGCGGGCAGAGGGGGGATAAGATCCTGTCAGTAAGCTGTCAGGACGGTAATCGCAGTTCAACACAATTGCTGCCTCCTGCAGTTGTGCGTACTCTTCCCGAGAACCGCTACAGAGATGGACTTGCTCTGGCTTGCATAGGGACGCGACTTCTTCAATCCAGAGCGTTGCTTCTTCCTCCATCCAGACACGCTGTTTCTGACCACAAGATTTCGCTTCTAAGAAGTTGACCGATTTGCCTGACGCAGATGGCTTCAACATTAGAATGGCTCTCCTTACGCGATAAACAACACGTCACGAGCTAGAGAATCGGTAGCAGTTGACGACCAACCCGTGAAATGAGAACAGCTCGCAATCGCATCACTGAAAACGTCGCATGCCAAGCTCGAACGTGCTGGCGCTGCGGTGCAGATTCGGAAGGAAAGAAGAACCAGAAAGATTCGCCTGCCATCCGCTCTCAACCGAAGCGGAACGCACAAAAAAACCAAGGCAGGTCTCCTGGCTCGCAGTTCGTCGCGAATCGACTGTCTTCCCATTCCTAAGAGGAACAGTGGCATTGAATGCCGATTTGCTCGCTGCCTACAGTGGCGGGACCGCGCGGGAATTTCACCCGCTTCCCTTTTCACTCATCCTCTGAGATGAGCACCTTGGACTAAAACAGTGTAACACCCGTCGCTCATTATGTATTGGTGCTGAATCCTTCAACAAAATACCGCCCTGCTTGGCGCAGCAATTGCAATAGGGTTTCTTCGCGCCAAATTAAGACCGACAGCCGCAGCCGCTGGGGTATCAAAAGGAACAATCTTTTGAGCCATCACATCCATATGCTATTCAGCGGGATCATAGTTGAGGTTTGGACCGAGCCAGCGTTCGGCCTCGGAGACGCTGATGCTTTTACGTGCGGAGTAGTCCGCAACCTGATCGCGATCGATTTTGCCCAGACTGAAGTAGCGAGCTTGCGGATGCGCAAAGTAGAGCCCGCTCACGCTCGACCCAGGCCACATGGCAAACGACTCGGTCAGCAACATCCCCGTCTTCTCCTGCACGTCGAGCAGACGCCAGAGCACTCCCTTCTCCGTGTGATCCGGGCAGGCAGGATAGCCCGCAGCAGGGCGAATTCCTTGATATTTTCCGTGAATCAGATCCGCAGGGCTCAAGCCTTCCTCTCGACCATATCCCCACTCGTCACGTACGCGCTTGTGCAGGCACTCGGCGAAAGCCTCAGCCAAGCGGTCGGCGAGAGCCTCGGCCATGATCGCATTGTAGTCATCATGCACCACCCGGAACCGGTCGCACAGCTCCTTCAGGCCGATGCCACTGGTCACGGCGAAGGCTCCAATGTGGTCGGCGAGTCCGGTCTCCTTCGGCGCAATAAAGTCGGCCAGTGAGCGGCACGGCTCGCTGCCCTCGCGGTCCGATTGCTGGCGCAGGAAGTGGAATCGCTCGATCGCCGTGCTGTGTGTCTCATCCGCGTAGAGTTCGACATCATCGCCCACTGAGTTTGCGGGAAAGAATCCGTATACACCGCGCGCAGTAAGCAACTTCTCAGCGATGATGCGGTCCAGCAGCGCGTTGCCTTCCGCAAAGATCTGGCGCGCCTGCACCCCGTGCTCCGCATGCTCGAGAATGCGCGGATAGATTCCCTTCAGCCCCCACGCGTGAAAGAACATCGACCAATCGATGAATTCGCGCAGCGTCGCCAAGGGGAAATTCTCCAGCACACGTATCCCAATGAACTCCGGCATTGGGAGGTCTTCGGCGCGCCACTGAATCGGCGTCCGCCGCGCGCGTGCCGTCACAAGATCGACGGCCTTCCTTTGTGGCGCGGCATAAGTCTTGCGCAAGGCCTCATATTCGGCGCGATGCTGAGCAATGAACTCCTCCTTGCCTTCGTCGCTCAATAGGCTGGTGGTCACAGGGACGGCGCGGCTTGCATCGAGCACGTGAACAACGGGCTCGCTGTAATGAGGAGCAATCTTGACTGCCGTATGCGCGCGGCTGGTGGTCGCTCCACCGATGAGGAGCGGCAGCTTGAAGCCCTGGCGCTCCATCTCCTTGGCAACGTGAACCATTTCGTCGAGAGAAGGAGTGATAAGGCCACTGAGGCCGATCAGGTCCGCCTTTTCGGCCTTGGCGCGCTCGAGGATCTTCTCGCAGGAGACCATGACGCCAAGATCGATGACGTCGTAGTTGTTGCACGCGAGAACCACACCAACAATGTTCTTGCCGATATCGTGAACATCTCCCTTAACCGTCGCGAGAATAATCTTTCCCTGTGCTTTTACCACTTCGCCCGCAGCAACCATAGCGGCCTTCTCTGCTTCCATGAACGGCGTCAGATGCGCGACTGCCTTCTTCATTACGCGGGCGGACTTAACCACCTGAGGCAGAAACATCTTGCCCGCTCCAAAGAGATCACCAACTACGCCCATACCCGCCATCAGGGGGCCTTCGATCACCAGCAGTGGCCGTCCCAGCTTGACGCGCGCCTCCTCGGCATCGATTTCGATGTACGTGTCGATGCCCTTGACTAGTGCGTGCGAGAGTCGCTCTTCGACTGTTCCGTTGCGCCACTCCTCGACTTTCTTCTCGCTCACTGCATCGCCCGAACCCGCGCTGCCCAACGCTTTTAGCTTCTCGCCGAAATCCACCAGGCGCTCGGTTGCGTCTGGCCGGCGATTTAGAAGCACGTCCTCCACCAGAATCTTCAGCTCCGGTTCGATCTCTTCATAAACCTCGAGCATTCCGGCATTGACAATGCCCATGTCCATGCCCGCCGCAATCGCGTGGTACAGAAACACCGAGTGCATTGCCTCGCGCACCTTGTTGTTACCGCGGAAGCTGAACGATATATTCGAGACACCGCCAGATACCTTCGCGTGTGGCAGGTTCTGCTTGATCCAGCGCGTTGCTTCGAAAAAGTCCACCGCGTAGTTGTTGTGCTCCTCCATGCCGGTTGCGACCGTAAGAATGTTCGGGTCGAAAATAATGTCCTCGGGCGAAAAGCCAACCTCTTCGACCAGAATTCTGTAAGCCCGTTCGCAGATGCGAATCTTCGCCTCGTAGCTCGCAGCCTGCCCTTGCTCGTCGAAGGCCATTACAACCACGGCTGCGCCGTATTTCAGCACCTTTGCTGCGTTCCTGCGAAACTTCTCTTCGCCTTCCTTCAGTGAGATCGAGTTGACGATCCCTTTCCCCTGCATGCACTTCAGTCCAGCTTCGATGACCTCCCACTTCGAGGAGTCCACCATGAAGGGGACCTTTGCAACTTCCGGCTCGCTGGCCAGCAATTGCAGATAGCGAGTCATCGCAGCAACGCCGTCGATCATCCCTTCATCCATGCAGATGTCTATGACGTTGGCCCCGTTCTCCACCTGCTGCCGAGCCACACCGACCGCTTCCTCGTGCTTACCTTCCTTGATCAGCTTGGCAAACTTCGGCGAGCCGGCCACATTCGTTCGCTCGCCCAGCACGATAAAAACACCCGGCTGTTGCGTGAATGGCTGCGATCCTGAAAGTCGCAGTGGCTTCATCTCGATCGGGCTGCTCATATCTACATTCATCTCCGGGTCTCAAACTTTCGTGGAGCCTTGCCCTTGACCGCCTCGGCAATGGCCGCAATGTGCTCGGGCGTGTTGCCGCAGCATCCACCGGCAATATTGATCAAACCGTCATCGGCAAACTTTCCCAGATAGCGCGCCATATCCGGCGGTCCAAGATCGAAGCCAGTCGGCGACAGCGGATTCGGCAACCCGGCATTGGGGTAGCAGGAGATTGCGACGTCTGCCTTCTCCGCAAGCTCGGCGAGAAACGGATACATCAGATTCGGCCCCAGCGAGCAATTCAGCCCGACCGAGAGCGGTCTGACATGCTGCACTGCGTTCCAGAAAGCCTCCGTAGTCTGCGCGGAGATTAGTGTTTCTCCGCCACGACCGACGGCCGCCGAGATCATGATCGGCAGCTCTGTGTTGTTGTCCGCGAAACCGTCTTCATCGAAGACTTCTCGGATGGCGACGAGCGCGGCCTTAGCATTGAGGGTGTCGAAGATTGTCTCAACCAGAAGCAGATCGCTGCCTCCGTTGATCAGTGCGCGCACCTGCTGCTTGTACGCTGTCTTCACCTGGTCGAAGGTCACAACGCGGAAGCCCGCATCGTCGGCGTCGGGGGAGTTTGAGAGCGAGACGGTCAGTGGGCCGATTGCGCCAGCTACAAAGCGCTGCCTCCCCGTCTCGTTCCCCACGCGGTCGGCCCACTCGCGACACTGCCGTGCCGAGTTGTCGTTGATTTCCCACGCCAGATCACAGAGCATCGCATCGTCAATGATTTTTTGATAGAACTCGGGGTCCTTCCGCCCGCCGTGCTCGCGCGGATCGTCCACAAAAAACTCGCTCTGCGTAATGCTGGTCGCTCCGAAAGTGTTGGTCTCGATGATGTCTGCGCCCGCCTCCAGAAACCGCCGATGAATATCGCAGATCATCTTCGGCTGGGTCAGCGAGAAGAGGTCGCCATTATTCAGCAGATCTTTACTCGAGCTCTTGAATCGTTCACCACGAATATCGGCTTCCTTCATCCCATAGGTGCGGATGGTCGTTCCCATCGCTCCATCGATGACGGCAATTCGATCCTTAAGAATCGTTTCCAGTGGATGATATTGGCGAGCTTTCGTCATGTCTCTCCGATGACCTCATGGCAATAGCAACAAGAGCGCACAAATCCGAAGGTGTCTAACCGGAGGTGATTCTTCAACAGGTTGAGTGCGTTCTCTTTAATCTCTGCGACATTACGACGTTGTCACCCCTGATTTATTATAGCGACAAGATAAACGTTCAAGCTCTGTTGCACGAGGTGGGTTCGTCATCATGTTTCGTCCGATCTTGTCTCGGGGGCGGAGCGATTAACTGATCGATGCACATAGTTCTTGCACTGCAATATCATAGCGTTTCGCATATGCCTCGGCCTGCGGTCCACGAGGCCAGGCCTTACGGAGAATCGAAAGAGTGCAATCTTTAACCAGTCCATCTTACGCGAGTCGCACCCCATTCATTCCCGCGGGCGCAATCACCGGGATTGGTAGCCTGCCTCTCACGTCTGTAGCTTCAGCAATTCGGTCAGTTGCGGAATTGTCACCGGAAATTCCTTTCTGGCCTCAACTGCCACAACTCTCCGAACAGGAGACCATCATTCGCCAGTCCTTAGCTACTGTGGCAGATCTGATTGAACCACGCGAAGAAGGCTACGGTTATCAGGTGAGGAACGGTCGAATCGATTCGTTGTTAGAGCTCCTTCACCGGAGCACTGGAGAGCTAACAATGACAAATGCAGCGGGTTTTTATGCATTTGAACGAGCACTCGTATCTGGCTTTTTTAGTTCTGCGGTTGCGGTTAAAGGACAGACAGAGGGTCCAATCACATTGTCGGCATATCTGTTCCACCGTGGGCGTTCCTTCCTGTCCGATCCTGTGCTTTTTGCGGCCATTGCATTTCATGTTTCGCAGATTGTCTGCTGGCAGATTGATCGCCTGAAATCTGCAGGTTTACCTGTGCTGCTGTTTGTTGATGAACCTGCCTTGTGTTTGGAAGTGCCTGTCGCGAGTGCTGTGTCAGAGGAGAAAAGGCTTAGTGCATTGGCAGCCACGCTTGAGGACGCACGTGTTCGCGGGGCCTATGCAGGCCTGCATTGCTGTGCCGCACGTCCGTTCGAGCGCATGTGTCTTGTAAAGCCTGATATCCTTTCGTTTGATGCCCATGAGTGGCTGGATTTATTTTTTGCCGATTCGTATGGGCTCGATTTCGTGAATCAGGGCGGAACGGTTGCCTACGGAATAGTCCCTACACGGTCGGGTCTGAACGCAGCCGATTCGGCGGGTATCTTTGTCCGTTGGCTGCAGGCAGCATCTCGAACTGGCGATCCTCAGAAATTTGCTCAGCGCGCGATAATCACATCGACCTGCGGACTTGGACTGCTCGACATGCCCTCTGCTATAGAGTCATTTAGCGTAGCGCAAAGCATTAGCAAACTGATCAGATCCTTAACTGGTGCATCACAGCCATGATGCTGGCGGGCCGATCTCATGGCTCGCACAGATGGACTATAGGACTTGCACAATTTGTCTAAGGGGTTGAAGCGGCCCGGGCTCGATCAACTCCTGTCCCACGCCCGCCGCAGCCGTTTCGATGTTGTGGTGGTCTGGGCCTTCGATCGCCTTGCCCGCTCGGTTCGTCACTTTCTCGAGGTCCTCGACGAGCCGCTCGAAGCCAGCAATCACCAGCTAGAGTTGGCAGCGATTAAGCTCGAAAATGCCAATGCAAAGCTACAAGGCAAGCCCCAAAATCACTTGGCCGAGGCTCTGGCCGAGGCGGCCGTCAAAGCCGATGAACTCAGTCGCAAACTCATTAAGGCGACTGGCGATGCTATCACTCTGTTCAAGGCTGAGGATCGTGGATGGTTCAGTCGGACCCTGCATAACTCTGGTGGTAACGGACAGGCCAAGCAGCTTGCGGAAGAGTTCAGCGACCAGCTTGAGCAGATTCAGCATGACGAGCATTACACGGCGAACACGCAGCGACTTCCGCTTGATGCTGTAGGAACTGTCTACCTGTTAACCTACTCACCCGGCATTGCGCGGCGGCAGCCGACGCTGCTTCGAGGTCCGTGACAGATCCAGCGCGTTAGCCGACAGGAGCGGGCGCGCATACCTTAGCTCACCGGTGCGAATGATGACTTCCTTTTCGACAAGGTTGAGGGTGGTTGTAGCAGGGAGGCCTCCGTAATCGTGCTATAGTCGCGCCAACGCTCAGACTGCCTTGGAATCCTTTAGGCCCTTCGCGAAACATCCGCAGGAACGCCTTTTGCAGGCACTCGTTGATTTTGCCCACGGAGCCCGTCAAACAGCTTTGTTGGCGAAGATGAACTGGAGTCCGTTCGATGCTGTGGGCTGTGCCTCCAATGCAATCTCTTCAAACCACATCAGCTAGTTGGTAATTTTCTTTTCCCAACTGGCAGAAGCATGGACAAAATCAGGGGAAGCACAGGGAATGTCTTGTACGTCGGACTTTCAATAAAATCAGAGCAATAACCATGTAACACGACCGCACTATTCGTGCTACTATCAATTCAGCGTGATCGGGATGATATCTTGATTCCTGAGCGCACCAGAATACGCAAATGATGCTCGTTCCTCCAGACTTGCCGCAGATCCCGTGCCCGCCGGCGCGGCACATGGGCTTGTTCTGGAAAACAATCGTGTGATCATTAGCTAGCGAGAAATTTTTCAGAAAAGCCCACCTTCCGGTGGGCTTTTCTATTTGGAGAAAAGGATGGAAAGCAGAAATACGATATCAGCAGGCTCCTGCTCCGATCATCGCATTGCGATACTCGGCTGCGGAGAGATGGGAAGCATGATAGCGCAGGCGCTCCTTCGGTCTGGACGCTACGCCAGAGAGCGCATTGTTGCCACGGTGAAGCACGCGAAGAAAGCCACGTCGATTGCCGAATCGACCGGGATTAAAGTGCTGACCAGCAACGCCGATGCAACGCGCGAGGCCGACATTGTGATCTTGTGCGTAAAGCCGCAGCAGGCGCTCGGCGTTTTAGGCCAGATTAGCGGCGTGCTGAAGCCGTCCGCAATTGTTGTGTCGATCGTCACCGCCTTGTCTTCCGCGGATATAGAGCAATGCGTGGGCGGCACGGCGCGCGTGGTGCGGGCAATGCCGAATACAGCCTGTCGCGTAGGCGCCGGAATGACGGCTCTGTGCCGAGGGACTTACGCCGAACCTGACTGCATGTCTACGGTGGGAGAGATGTTCGGCCTCATGGGGAAGACGGCGGAAGTGGATGAGCAGTGGATGGATGCGGTAACCGCGCTTTCGGCAAGCAGCCCGGCGTTTATGTACGTCATCCTGGAAGCGCTCACGGATGGGGGCGTGCGGGCAGGGCTGCCGCGCGAGCTGGCCGCGCTGCTGGCAAGCCAGGCAATGTTCGGAGCGGCCTCCATGCAAATGGAGGAGGCCACGCATCCAGCCCTGCTCAAAGGAGAAGTGACGACACCTGGCGGTTGCACCATCGACGGAATTCTCGAACTGGAAGCCGGAGGCATACGTGCCACGCTGATTCGCGCGATTTCGACCACCGCCGCCAAAGCTCGACAAATGCGGGTCGCCGTGAACGATTCGCAGGCCCCAAGTAGTCCGCAACTGCCCTCTCCGGCACGACCGTGAGCTTCTTTCCGATCACCTGAAAAGCATTTCACGAAAACAAACGCTTGCGCAGCTTGTCCTTTGAGGCAAGACGGGTCGGAGAAGCCAATATGAATAAGGTTGCCAAAGAACCTGAGAGTTCAGTCAAGGTGTCCCTCAAATATCGAAAGTTCACCATCAAAGTCGGCAGTAATGTCCTCATGCACGAAGGTGGCCGCCATGTTCACCGCGTGATTTCCGCGTTAGCACAAGATATCCAGCTGTTGATGAATAGCGGAGCCGAGGTGCTGCTGGTCTCATCGGGCGCGATTGCTCTCGGCCGCCAGCTTGTGGCCGATGAAAAAAACGCAAAACTCCCGCTGCTCTCGGTGGTTGGGCAAAGTGCTTTAACCAGCATCTACGACCAAACGTTTCGCGGGCTTGGAATTCAGGCTGCGCAACTTCTGGTTACGAATGGCGACGTAGGTACCGTCCGTTGCCGAAACATGCTGTGCGACACCATCCGCGACTGCATGCGAAACAGTCTTCTTCCCATTCTCAACGAAAACGATGCTTCTTCGGCCTGGTCTGGCGCATCGCAACCGTGCTTTGACGATAACGACAGTTTGGCCGCCTTGCTGGCAGCGGCGCTTGGCACCGAATGTCTAGTGCTTCTGACAGATGTCGATGGGGTCTTTACCGTGCCTCCATCGTGCCCCGAAGCACGTCTCGTCTGCAATTTGGTCAATGCTCCGGATGCGCAGGTCACACAGGAGAGCAGCGACCTCGGGCGAGGTGGCATGTCCTCGAAGGTGCGTGCAGCGCAATACGCAGTGAAACAGGGTTGTCGGCGCGCGGTGATTGCCAATGGCTGCCGCCCTTCCGTTCTGGAAGAAATCGCCAAAGGTCTTGCAGTGGGAAGCATTCTCGACAGGGAGCAAATCAATGCTTAGTGCCATGAATATTGCGGTGCGCACCCGGAAGGCGGGCGCAGTGCTCAACATGATGAGTACACAAGAGAAGAACGCCATCCTCGAATCCTTCGCCGATAGACTCAACGATTTAGAATCGGAGCTCCTGACTGCGAATGCGGAGGACATACGAGACGCAAAAGCTACGACGCTGCGCGGCCAGCTCATCGAACGCCTGCGATTGAACTCCTCCAAACTCAGGCAGATGACCGATGCCATCCGTCAAGTCATCACGCTGCCCGATCCTGCCGGAAGAACGCTACGGCATACCCTTCTTGACGATGGTCTGGAACTGCGGCAGGTCACCGTTCCCTTCGGTACGGTACTGGCCATCATCGAATCGAGGCCCGATGCAGTGGTTCAGTTGATCAGCCTCATGGTGAAATCGGGAAACGCTCTGATTGTGAAGGCCGGGCACGAGGCGCGAGCTACGGTTGCTGTCATTCAGCGGGCGATACATGAATCGCTTGCGCGGCATGGGGTGCCCATCGAATGCATGACCGTGATATACGGACGCGAGGCCGTCGCCGAGCTGCTAACGCTGAGCAACTATATCGACCTTGTGGTTCCCCGTGGCAGCAAGGAGTTGATTCAATACGTGCAGGAGCACACACGGATTCCCGTTATCGGGCACGCCGACGGCATTTGCCACATTTATGTCGATGCCGAGGCCGATTGCGAGATGGCAACGCGCATAATCCTAGATGCGAAGACCCAGGCCCCAAGCGCCTGCAATGCGGTTGAAACCGTACTGATTCACCATGACGCAGCGGGTGTGATTCCGCCGCTTCTTGCAGCGTTGCGGGAAAGGGGCGTAGCGGTGCGAGGATGCGAACAAACGGCGGCGCTAGCAGGCGCCGTGCAAGTGGAAGCTATAGGCGACGAGTCCGAATGGGCAACCGAATATGGCGATCTCACGGTAGCCATCAGGGTGGTGGAGAATGTCGAAGCCGCTATGGCGCATATCGCCAAGTATGGCTCCCACCACACCGACGCCATCATCACTAAGAATGAAGCAGTGGCGGAGAGATTTCTCGCCGGGGTCGATTCGGCGAATGTGTATCACAATGCTTCCACGAGATTCGCCGATGGATATCGCTACGGCTTGGGGGCCGAGGTCGGAATCAGCACGGGTAAACTCCCTCCGCGCGGACCGGTGGGCCTGGATGGACTAGTCACGTACAAGTGGGTACTGCGGGGCGCCGGCCACATATCCGCGACATATCAGGGCGAGCAGGCGAAGCCCTTTAAGCACACCAACCTGAGCGCTTCTTCTGGAACGAATTGCCCAACGCCCTGATGTACTTCATGTGTTGCTGTGGCGCGGCACCATGCTGCCGCGCCACAAAAAATCACTCATCCACCGAGTTGATGAGTCGTCCGGAGCAGTGCTGGCCACCACAAAACATCCTTAACAAGCACGTCCATACGCGCGAAAAAGACACTCGCTACCAGCCCAGCACGTAGGCAAAGATGAGCGGCGCGACGATACTGGCGTCGGATTCGATCACGAACTTCGGTGTTTCCGGCAGCAGTTTATCCATTCCTCAAGTACCACATGCTCGATGCGGCGCATGGCCTCTGCTTCAGGAATGCAGGTATCGGTGACGCGGTTCATGTGACGTGACAGCAGCGCGGCTTCATCGGCGGGCGTCAGGTCCCGGTAGTGCGGCACGCGTTCGTAGAAATTGTGGGCGACAAGGTTGAAAACATCTTCTTCCAGGTTGGCTCCCGTACAACAGATGCCATGCACTTTGTCCCGCCGGATCATCTCCGCCAGCGAAATTCCAAGCTCAGCCGTACTCATTGCCCCACCCAGCGTCAGAAACATTCTGCCGCCGCCGCGAAGAAGTTTGTTATAGCCCTCTGCGGCATCGACGAGAGCCGCGGCGTTGAAATGGCGATAGTGCAGTTTGATGAAAGATGAAACCGTAGACATGAATTTTCTTTCCTTCTGAATCGATGAACTGCTGTCGGCAGTGCCTGGCTTTTCGAAACCAATACAAAATGCCAACCTCCATGTTCCTCGCAGTCGAGAATAGAGAGCTCCAGGCCGCAGAGCGCCTGCGATGCTTGCTTTGTGACAGGCGGGTGATCCTGTGAATCGGCGCGGTAACACGAATTCTGGACTAATGTTACGACGGACGAGCTAGATATGCCAAGCCTGGGCGTCGAACTCGGGGACTAGGCTGACGCCGCTCATCAGATGCAGAATTATCTTGAACTCATGCCGAGACTAACGACGCCAAAGCAGCCAGCCCCTGTTAATGATTCTCCACTCGGCAGAGGTGAGCGTCGTTGCTACCTGCTATCCAGTTCGTTACACCAAGGCGGTTAATACGGAGGGCTTCAAGTTTCCGCACGAGGGGCTGCGGCGGATCGCGCTCTAATTGAGGAAACAGTATCTTTCCATATCTCAATTTAGTGATACCTTGCTTTTACCACCTCCGCACCCACTTGTTGCGCTATCTTTGCCCGGGCAAGGGCTTCGTCTGCAATTTGCGTGGTTCTTTGAAGCAATTTGCGAATATCAGCATCCAGTAGATTGCGACTCTCCTCGATGCGATGCAGGAAGTCGTTTTGCACGCGCGAACTATTCACCTCAAACAGCCAGTCAAGAAAACTCAGCGCAGTCTCGATAGGGTTCGTTTCTCGGCACTCATGGAGGTTGGTTCACGCGCGCCTTCCTTAGCCTGAAGCATTGCCAAGCCAGCACAACTGCTTCAGCAGAGGATGCCCCATCGAATTAATCGTGGTGCCATTTTTCGCCAGTCGTTGCTGCCCAAACCAGTGCGCCAGCCAGGGTACAGAAACGATTGCGATGGCTCCCGATAAGACAGCGGCTTCATTGCATACTCCGCTGTGTGCCGGGTCTAGTACTCAAAGTACAGACGCGTGGCAAAGACAGATACAGGTCCGCGACTGCTGTTGAAGGCCGGGGCGGCTAGGAACTGGTAGTCTAGCGCCCCGCGCAGGTGGTTGGTGAGCTTGCAGTCATAATACGTTTCCAACAGTTTCTCCTTGGCATACTGCAGTCCGCCATCCCCAGACAGAATCCCTTTGCCGCCAGCGGCGAAGTAGTTCTGAGCATCTTGGGAGAGGCCGCTGACCACAAAGCCAACCCCGATCGTGTCATCGTTCCGGTGCCAGGGTGCGCCCTTGATGCTGACGCCCAGCGAACCGGTGTGGCTGGTGTCGGTGAACATCCACGCCTCGTTGTGTCCATCATTCCAGCCTAGGCGCGAAAACACGCCGATGTTCTTCGTGATCTCCTGCTCGATATTGAGCCCGACGCCGGCCGTGTGCCGGGTAGCGTGAGTCAGGTCGATATCCAAAGCGGGTGCGGAAAGCGCTGACTTATAGCTGCCCATGTTTCCCTGGTTGACGTAGGCCAGCAGGCGGACTGCGCAGGGATGGTTGCGTACGGTAAAGCGGCGTTCCTGTTCCACCACCATTCCCCAGTCATGAAAGAAGCGCTCATCTCCGGCCGTCGAATCCCCCGGCCACATCAGGTACCGCCATCGACGGTAAATCCGTTGCGTTGATTGGGAAGTTGGAAGAACCCGTAGCGCAATGACCACTTCGGCCGCGTGAATTCCGCAGCGATGCCGGTCGTATAACGAGCTAATAGCTAGCGATATTCAGGCTTGCAACAAGTCCGCAAAACCTTGGGTAGAGCAGAAGTCGAATACTTCATGGGGGTCAGCCAAGAACCGACTATCATTGCTACGGAAAACCGACTGCCGAAATGGCAAAAAGAGAATCTTGCCTTTCTGGCGCAGTCGTCTTTGGAGCTGCCTGTCTCTGGTCGGTTTTCGATGCAAGAAATCGCAGATTCGGCCCGAAAACTACCAACAGTCCGAATTCATAATTCAAGTAATTGATATAGAATGACTTACTATCGGACTCTACGGGATTCGGACCGTCAGTAGGGTTCTTCTCTCGTTGGTTTTCGGAAGGTATCTCTCTGCAAACCAACTACGGTGCCGCGATCAGATAAATTTCGGAAAAACGAAAAGTGAGGTTTCGCAGTTTTTTCTGTTTATCAACTCCATATTAACGAGCAGTCAGACTTCGTGCTCGAAGTACAGTTTTGAGGCTAAAAGTGCGCGAATTTCCCCCAGAATTCGCGTCCCCATTCGGCTATTTCGCCGACGAAGAAAATTCTCGATTCTTCGCTGAAGATTCGCCTCCCTCCAACCGGCGCCTGCCTGGAAAACTGCCCGAACTTGCCCTATCTCGCCGCTGAAATTATGTGGATTTGAATTGCAGAAGTTTGCTTGACACTTCGCCCCTGCAGAGCGGGAATGGACTCGCCTAAAA
>PJLO01000050.1 GCA_003010405.1 Acidobacteriota bacterium
TTCTTCTACATTGCTTGCTTCTGGATCATCCTGCGGAGGTGTTTTTGAAACACGCTCTAGCGAAAATTCGATTCGCGTCATCTTCGCCGACACCCCTACCTTGAGGACGCTTTCGAGACATGCCCAGACACGTTTCATTGGGCTCGTGCAGGTAGTCAAACAGCCGCCTTGCCTCGTCTTCGTCACCGTTGTACAGCAGCCTTACGAAATAGCCAAAGAAGCTCTTGATTGTCGTGCTCGCTTCGATAGACCAAGGGTCGCTGGATACTGCCAAAAGGTAGGGGTCGAGGAACAGTTGCAAATCCCTTGAAGCATCAATATCGACGAAATCAAGTTCTGCTTGGGTTACTCCCAAGCGAAAGTGGCGCGAGAGTCTCATAGTTTTCTGGATTGCATATTATTCCGTGTCCAGCTACATAGCCAGCAGAAAAGAGCGACCAGCCCACTCGTCCGTCCCAGCCGTACAAAGGATGTACACAAATGGCGTATTTCTGGGCAGTTTAGCGATTCTGTCCTTTTTTGTTCTCAGCAAGTTATAGACACTGCGTTGGGGTCTTATCTACGAGGAATGGAAAGACGAGAATAGCTAAAATCGAGGGTAATTGTCAGCGGTTATCGAATCAGCCAAGTCCTGAATTGAAACGTCGGGGATGAGAGCCCACCTGAAATGATGGGCTCTTACGTTTTGTGCGACTCCGTCTTGTACTCCGGTTGATAGTGTCTAGCCTTGTGGATGAGATTCCTGTTGGTGTCGGACTTGCTCCCGGAGCAGATAGTCCCTAACTTTGGTAAGAGACTCCCTCTCCTTTTCACGCTCAAGGGACAAGTCAAAGTTCAACGCTACTTCAGAGATATGCAATAAGCCCATGGGTTCGAATTTACGCATACGAGTGGCAATATCCAGCAACTGTTGCTGGATACCCTCACACGTCACGCAGTGATTTTCTTCCGCAAGTGTTTCTTGGGTGTCATCCGGTTCAAACTGGTCAAAGTAGGGCATGGGGAAAATCTACTCTCAGATTCGCATGCGAACAAGCCATTCTTCCACAAAATGTACAGCGGCCTCCGATCACAACTACGCTGATTTTGGCGGAACTCTAATGTCAAAAACAACAGTAAGGTGCATGAGGCGAAGGTTGTTCCGCAGGTGCGGTGGTGGGAAGTGAACAGAAAAAGAGAATCTGTTCAGAAACTCGCACCTGAGCACAATCGCGCAGCGCTTGCAGGTCTTGCGTTACCCGGGTAAAGTGTGGGTGCGCGAGAGAACGTAAGATTTTCGCGCGGGTTGCACAGCAGCGCCGATACTCACAGTTCCTGCGAGGTACAACGTGCAGTTGAGACCGGCCAACCATGACAGGGCATCTACCTCAAAACAATCCGAGTTCCGGGTTGCAAGCGATAAAGTCTGGGCTTGGCTGGAACAGTCGCGAGTGATTCCCTCCCTTCGCGTTGCGGCCAATATTCCCGCAGCCTGCGCCTCGCCCTCCAGGATTGTTTTCCTGCTATTCGGAACGCCGCTGATGATTGGAGATATCGTGCTCCGGTTGTCCGATGCCGGAAAGATTGCAATAGCCAATCTGGACTTATTGCCGGGGCTTGCTCGCGATTCGGCGGCAATCGAATTCCTGGCGAGAGCAGGTGTTTCCGGGGTGATCTCCACCCACCAGGATGCGCTGCGCGCGGCACGTTCGCAGGGACTGTTGGCGGTGCAAAGGACGTTTGCGCTGGATTCGGCTGCACTGGCAAACAGTCTTCGCACGCTGGAACACTTTCAGCCCGACATAATCGAACTGCTGCCTGCGGTCGCGGCCCCCTTGACGATTCCTATGCTGCGCGCGGCTCAGCCGAATCTGCCCATTATCGGTTGCGGGTTGGTTCGATCACTCATGCAGGTTGACGAATTAGTACGCCAAGGGGTGACGTCGGTTTCGGTCAGCGATCCTTCACTTTGGGTCGTCTGAAGAGATCCAACTGGGGCGCGCCAACTCAAAGCCCGGACTTGCGCCTGCGACATAGAGACCATAGATAAAGCCGCCTTCCGGCCATTTCGCGTGACCGGGCGGCTTTTGTTATGCGCCGCGGTGCTTTTCTTTTCGTCAATAGGAGCAGGCAACAACGATGCGCGGGGAACAATCCTAATCCTAATTAGGAGGCTAACGATGCCGAAAAATGTGATCAGCCTGTCAGACGTGGAACGCGCTGTGATGACCATGGCGCACGTTGCCTTTGAAAACGAAAAGTACTTTGGCGATCTGGATGGAGAGATGGGGGATGCCGATTTCGGCAAGTCTCTGGCTACAGGTTTTCATGCTATCCAAGCCGAGTTCGACAAGATCGATCATTCCGATATCGGAGTCCTCCTGACGAAATGCGGAATGATTTTTGCTGCGAATGTTGGAGGCTGTTCCGGTCCGCTTTGGGGCACGGCTTTTATGCGGGCTGGCATGGCCTCCAAAGGCAAGACCTCCCTTACGTTGACTGACCTGGTGGCAATGGGAAGAAGTGCGGTTCAGGGAATGATGGCGCGCGGATCGTCTTCGCAAGGAGACAAAACCTTGCTCGACGCAATCATTCCCGCTATCGACAAGATTGAGGAAGTCTCAAAGGAAAATCCGGACAATGTGCTGGGCGCGCTGCGAAGTGCAGCGGAGGCGGCCAACGCCGCCATTGAGGGAACACGAAACTGGGTGGCAAAACGTGGACGGGCCTCCTATGCAGGCGAGAGAACCATCGGAACGCTCGATCCAGGAGTTGTTGCCGTTGCAAGAATGGCATCGGCCATATTGAAGGAGTTTGAGTCTGCAGAAGAACTCGGCAACTGCGCGTAAATAAATTACATCGGCATAGATGCGAGATTAGCTGCTTCATCGCTCGCAGGAAGTAGAGAGGGTACGACGATGAATAAGTTCATGAACGATCCGGCCAACTTTGTGCCTGAGATGCTCGAGGGCATTTACCTGGCAAACCCGGATAAGCTGAAGTACATCGCTAAGTACAACTGCATCTGCCGCGCCGACCGTCCGAACGATGATTACGTCTCGATTATTCAGGGGTCGGGAAGCGGACATGAACCGGCACACGTGATGGTTGTTGGACCGGGTATGCTGGACGCGGCTTGCCCGGGTAACGTCTTTGCCGCGCCTCCGGCAGAGTTCCCCTTCGAAGTCACTAAACTGATGAACTCGAAAAAAGGCGTGCTGCACATTGTGAATAACTACTCGGGCGACCGCATGGTTTGGGACATGGCGCGCGAGATGTGCGAGGCCGAGGGAATGAAGATAGGTGTCGTGTTGATGGACGATGACGTTGCTGTCGTCAACAGCGCTTATACCGTGGGTCGGCGCGGTGTTGCCGGAAATTTCTTCTCCATCAAATGCTGCGGTGCCGCCAATGCCGAAGGCGCTTCTCTGGAGAAACTTGTAGAAATCGGTAAGAAGGTGAACAGCCAGGTTCGCACTATGGGTGTCGCGATTTCCGGCTGCACACCTCCGGGCAAAGATGCTCCCATCTTTACCTGCGCCCCAGGCGAGATGGAGCTTGGCGTGGGTATTCATGGTGAAAAGGGACGCCGCCGCGCACCGCTGCCTAAGGCAGATGCAGTGGTCGACGAGCTGTTCGATGCCGTTGCCAATGACCTTCCTTTCGAGAAAGCCGATGAAGTCGGCCTGATGATCAATGGGCTGGGCGGCACTCCACCGAGTGAGTTGTTCCTGCTTTACCGGCGTGCGGCAATTCGGTGTAAGGATCGGGGGCTGAAAGTAGTCCATAACTACGTTGGCGACTACTGCACATCGCTGGAGATGGCGGGCTTCTCGCTTACGCTCATCCGGCTCGATGCTGAGTTGAAGCGTCTGATTGAAGCTCCTGCCGACATTCCATGGCGGATTTTCTAATCAACTACCTCAGTCAGCTTGTCCAAAGGGCCTTCTGTAACGGTTACAGCAAGGCCTCTTTCGAGGAAAAGAAGTAATGCCTGTTGTGCCTATGACTGAGATACTCGGCCCTGCATTCGAGAAACGTTATGGGGTGGGAGCATTCAACATTGTTAACGACCTTACGATGGGTGCGGTTCTCGACGCCGCCGTGCAGACTAACTCCCCAGTGATCATTCAAGTATCGGTGAAGACGGTCAAGATGTTTGGGGCAAAGCTGATACAGAAGATGTTTGAAGAAATGGCGTCGAATGTGCCCGTCCCTGCGACCCTTCACCTGGATCACTGTCCCGATGTGAAGATGATCAAGACGTGCCTGGATGCAGGCTGGAATTCAGTGCTCTTCGACGCGTCTAATTTGAACTACGAGGATAACCTCCGGCAGACGAAGGAAGTTGTCGCGATGGCGCGAAAGTGCGGCGCTGCCGTGGAGGGAGAGCTCGAAGCGGTTCGGGGAGTCGAAGATGGCGTGGGCAGTGAGACCGAGGGAGAAATTGTGCCGCTGGACAAGTGCATAGAGTTCCTGGACCAGACCGGCATCGATTCGTTTGCTCCCGCGATAGGTACCGCACACGGACTCTATAAGTCAGCGCCTAAGATCGACTTTGATCGAGTAAGACAGATTGTAAGTAAACGTCCAACACCCATCGTCCTGCATGGCGGTACGGGGCTTTCCGACGACGTGTTCAAGCGGCTTATAGCTGAAGGATGCGCCAAAGTTAACATTTCAACAATGTTGAAGATAACGTATTGCGATGGTTACCGGACTTATCTTGAAGCTAAGCCACAAGAGCACGATCCGTTGAAACTAATGGTTAGCGTTCGTGAGAAGGTGGTTACCATGGCCAAGGGGTTCATGGAAGTTTTCGGCAGCGTGGGTACGGCTAATGCGGTCTGCAGTTCAGGGAAAAGCAATGGAGAGAGCGTTGATTTTTGATTGTGACGGAGTGCTGGGCGATACGGAACCTTATGGTCATCTCCCTGCATTCAACCAGATGTGGAAGAAGTGCGGGATACCGTGGGCGTGGACAAAAAAACAATATGGAGAAAAATTGAGGATCTCTGGCGGCAAGGAGCGGATGGCCAGCCTGTTCAATGATTCCGCTTTTCGCATTCGAGTGGGTGTACCGAAAAGCGAATATATCCGCAAAGATCTCATCGCGCACTGGCATAAAGAGAAAACCGTGATTTACGAGCAGATTATCAATTCGGGGGCAGTCCCGGCGCGCCCGGGTGTTAAAAGGTTGTCGCAAGAGGCTTTGCGAGCCGGATGGAAGCTGGCCGTTGCCTCTACCTCGGCGCCTAGCGCGGTCCAAGTCGTGTTGCGGTTTGCAGTGGGCGATGAACTAGCCCAGAAGTTTCTGGTTCTGGCCGGAGACATTGTTCAGGCCAAAAAGCCCGCTCCGGATATTTACAATCTCGCACTTGAACGACTGCAAGTGCTACCGCAAAACTGTGTTGCCATCGAGGATTCACGCAATGGCATGCTGGCTGCGTATGCCGCGTGTATTCCCGTCGTGGTGACGATCAGCGAGTTTACGGTCGACGAGGATTTCAGCGATGCTGAACTCGTGGTCGATTCGCTCGGAGATCCAAACGGTCCGAGAACTGAAGTTCTCGCCAACCGTGCAGGAACAAAAATAGGCGACATGGTGGAACTTAAGAACCTGATCGATGTGATTGAGGCCGCTACACGAAGCCAATTCAGGATCGCAGGATGAAGCGGGTGCGGCAAGGGTGCACACTGTTTCTGCACCCTTGCCTATCTTTTAAGCTTCCCACTGTCGGTAACTAAATTAAAAATCGTCGAGCCTTCGACTACTTTTGGCCTTTGGCTGCATTCAGGAAACGCCTCTGGTACGAGATCACCTGATTACAGGTTGTGAACTGTGCTAGATAATTAGGCTCGGCAGTTACCACCACTCGATCCATCACATCCGCATACTGGTCGTCGCACAGCAGTGAATCGATATCAGGAAAGTTATTCGGGCCTTCCATGCTGCAGATGATCAGGCGGGTATCGGGAAGATTCACCGTACGAAGTAGCCTGAGATTGTGTCTCACGGCATCGAGTCCGTCGCTTCCTTCGGGCGAATCGAACTTCCGGTAGCGGAGGATATCTTCGGCCGTGCGTTTTACCTTCAGCAGTTCCAGATCTTTTTCGCCGGGCGAGAGATAATCCTTTTCCACCATCATGGCGCGGAGCTCTTCGAGATACTTGGGATCGTCAGTGACCGCGTATTGAGTGAGCGCCCGTTTCATGGCTCCGGCCTGGAAAGCGCGATGACGAATAAAGCAGTTGATGAAATAGGGCTTTGCCTGCAGAGCCAGAATGGCCTGGTAAGGTTCAAACATCAGGGTAAAGTTGACCCTGATGCCGTGATCGCTGAGCAGCAATGCCAGATTGTGTCCGCGAAAAGCATCTTTGGTTTCGACCTGGTCGTAGCGCTTCTTAAATTTTTTGTCACCGGTAAGAAGCTGCTCCATGTTGTCGGCATTGACAGGGCCGGTGTGCGGAACCTTGATGACGAGCCTGTATTCAGAGAGCAGTTCGCGGAAATGATACACCTCGTCTAAAATCTCCTGCTCTGACCTGGCGAAGGGATTGTTGAGTTCGACGCTCATGTCGCAACCCGGTCCCAGAATCCTGCCAAGTTCCTGCATTACTTCATCGCGGGTGCTGAAAAGGTGGTCCACATTGGCTTTGGTATTGTTGATGAAGAGGTCATAGATAATCCCGGGATTGCAGGTGAGATTTGCAATCAGGCCCTTGATCGGTTCGACCTCGTAGGGATTTGCACTGTCGGCAGAGAAAAGAACATTGGTTGGGCGCTTTACGCCATTCTTTCCATAGGCGATGTCACGCACCAGATCCAGACGCAAGGCACGATCAGCTTCGAGCCTGAGTTCCACGCGGAACCCCGCGGGCAGTTCACCTTCAGGCACTCCGAAGTAGTCGATTACGCGCCGGAAGTTTGGGGTTACGCCAATACTGCGCGCGAACTGAATCGCTTCGCGATAAGTAGCCATGGACAGGGGGAGACTGGACGCCCTTTGGACGTATTGCTCTTCGCCCTCAATTAGGGCGATGTTGCCGACCGCGGTAGCGGCCCCAATCAGGCTGGAGAGGGTGCAACGAATTTGAGCTCGAGTTCCGGTTCGCGAACTCGGAGTCAGCGAGCTTTCAACTTCGGTTCGTACTCCACTCTCCTCAATCGTCTCGGTGGAGGTATCACGAAAAGACAGGACTTTTGGCGGAGCAGACATAGGGAGAACCTCTTCAACTCTGAATTAAGTTTTCGCGCATAACAAAACCGCCCTGCTCGATCGTAATTACGCATCACGACCGGGCAGGGCGGTTTTGTCTTGGGCTATACCGCAGTGAAAAGCATTACCACAGGTACGCGTGCGTGTCAACGTTGGAATGAGTTGGCATGTGGGCTGCAATTCTGATGTTCAAAAAGACGCTCCGAGCCAGTTTTCCATTGTTATGTGGTGTTTTGGCGTAACTTCATTTTTTTTCCAATACCCACTTGCCAACGTGAGTAGGATGCGATAAACAATTCGTACTCACTGAATTGCGGCTCAGCGAGTAGGGCTGTAGGCCCGCAAAGGTAATTAGTTGATGTTCAGTCGGCAAGTAGTGCGGCACGCAGTTATTTCCGGACACCATGTTCTTCCTGCATGTGGCCAATGGCCGCCAGGGCAGGAACTGAATGTGGGAGGTCCGGTTTCGTTTTTTGGGAGGTTTTCAAGCCGTGGCGGCTCGAAGATCGTAGTAACGGGGAAGTACTGACCGTTGCAGGAAGTGAAAGGAGTAGCGCGTGAGGGAAAAGGGAACGGTTAAGTGGTTTAACGGCGCAAAAGGGTACGGTTTTATTCAACGCAGCACGGGCGAGGATGTTTTTGTGCACTATTCCGTTATTCAGGAAAACGGGTATCGCAGCTTGAATGAGGGCGAATCTGTGGAATTCGAGTGCGTAAAGGGTCCCAAAGGACTACAGGCACAGAACGTAAGCCGCGGATAACAAGGCACGCTCGAGCCAGTGGGAGAGCCCTTCCCCCCAAGGGCCTTTCATCTTAAATAGCTATTTATATTTCGGATTTACCAGGGTTTGTTTCAAGGCGATAGCAGGTCTTCCTGAAAACTGCCGTTCGGTTTGTGAATCAAACGGCAGTGTCGCGCCGACCATAGCTCAACTGGTCTGTTCCGATGAGGATGACGGTGTTGAGATCCTTTAAACTTCTCGATTCCGAAACATGCCCCATTTAATACCGGGCTGCAACAATCTAGGGACGCTCTGCACAGGATCTGGAGTTCGCTTGCGATTCGCCATTTTTCGGTAAAGCGGGTACAGTTCAGGAG
>PJLO01000051.1 GCA_003010405.1 Acidobacteriota bacterium
TACATTGCTTGCTTCTGGATCATCCTGCGGAGGTGTTTTTGAAACACGCTCTAGGCACTCCGCTCGTGCAACGTCCAGCGGAGTGCCTAGCCTGAAAAAACATACCACTACCGAGGGCAACGGTTCGGCCTACCAGCCCAGCACGTAAGCAAAAACCAGCGGTGCCACTATTGTCGCGTCGGACTCAATGATGAACTTCGGCGTCTCCGGCAGAAGCTTTCCCCAAGTAATCTTCTCGTTGGGTACCGCTCCGGAGTACGACCCATAGCTGGTCGTCGAGTCGCTGATCTGGCAGAAATACGCCCAGCGCGGCACGTCTTCGCGCCGCAAATCCTGATGCAACATTGGCACTACGCAAATAGGGAAGTCTCCCGCAATGCCACCCGCAATCTGAAAAAAGCCCAGTGGAGCTTCCCCGGCCGTCTTCACGTACCAGTTGGCAAGAACCTGCATGGTTTCAATGCCGGTACGAACGGTGTGGACGTTCTTGATCTCACCCGTCATGCAATGCGACGTGTACATGTTGCCAAGAGTTGAGTCCTCCCAGCCGGGGACGAAGATCGGTAGATTCTTCTCCATCGCCGCAATGATCCAGCTATGCTTCGGATCGATCTGGTAGCTGGACTTCAGCTTGCCCGAGCGCAGAATCTTGTACATGAACTCATATGGGAAATAACGCTCATCGGCCTGATCGGCGGCAATCCACTCCTCCAGCACCACCTGCTCGATTCGACGCATTGCCTCTTGTTCCGGAATGCACGTATCGGTTACGCGATTCATGTGACGCGCCAGCAGTGCGGCTTCGTCTACCGGGGTCAGGTCCCTATAGTGAGGGATGCGCTCGTAGAAATCGTGTGCGACCAAGTTGAAAACGTCCTCCTCAAGGTTGGCTCCGGTGCAGCAGATTCCGTGTACTTTGTCTTCGCGAATCATCTCAGCCAAAGAAATGCCCAACTCTGCCGTGCTCATCGCTCCACCGAGCGTAAGGAACATTTTTCCGCCAGAGTTCAGCAGCTTTTTATAGGCTTCAGCTGCATCTACGAGCGCTGCGGCATTGAAGTGACGGTAATTCAATTTGAGGAATGACGAAATCGTGGACATAGTTATCTTTATCTCTCACTTGATTGGTTAATGCCCTCCCAGCAGAAAACACCTGCCAAGGTCCGAAATGAGTGCACCTAGGGTTTAGCTGCAACACCTGATGGAAAAGTAACAACAGGCGATTCTTGCGATGAGGTGCTCCCGTCGGACGGCTCGAAGCATATTTGGCCTGCCGACAGGGGCGCGTACTCTGGTGCTCACGAACGCTGCCAGCGCCAGCCAGATGAAAGTCGTTTTCATCGGCGTACTGAAAGGAGCAGTTTAACGATAGCACGAAAATAGAAAGCGTGTTACGTGCACTTCAGCAAGATCTCTGGAATGCGATGTTGAGCGAATGGTAGTGGTAGCTGTTGGAAACTGGAATTTCCGGAATCTATTATGACCACTAACTTTTGGGCGGAAGGAATCGATGCGAACGATACAAAAGTGAACTTTTCTAGCTAACTTGGTCATCCCCTCTGTTTATGCGGGTCTCAGCGGGGCAAAACCAGAATCCCTCTCTCCGCCAGTTTAACTTCCCAAATCGTCCCGCATGGTTCATAAGTGATGCGGACACTATCCGGAAGGCATTTCGAGACGATCCACAAGTTTTTTGCTTTACGAACTTGGTGTATCTGCTACTTTTCCTCTGAGTGACCCTGCTTCTATGAATACCCGTTTTATGTCACTGTTTACCGCACGCATGTCGCGCTCAATGCGGTCCAGGGCTGCGTCAAGCGCAACGACCGACAGACCGGGTTTGAAATTTACCTCGATGTTGACCAGAACGTCGTGAGGGCCGAGTTGCATGGTCAACAGTTCGCCAACAGTTTCGATTTCGGGATCAGCAAGCACCGTCCGCTTGATTGCTTCGACCTGTGCGGGATCGGCACTCTCGCCGACTAGCAGGCCCTTGGTTTCGACAGTAAGAAACGCGGCAACAGCCATCAGCAAAAGGCCTATTGCGACTGATGCCGCACCGTCGATCCACGGTTGGTGCAACAGTTGTCCGAGCAAAATACCTGCAAAAGCAAAAATCAAGCCGAGCATTGCTGCGGCATCTTCCAGAACGATTGTGTACGTACTTGGGTCTTTGCTTCGACGGATAAACTGGAAAACATTCTCGTCTTTACGCTTAATCCGCAGGACTTCTTTTATGGCGACGCGAAGGCTCAGCGATTCAAAAAACGTCGCGAATCCGAGCATCCAGTAGTTCCAGACCGGATTCTCGATCGATACCGGATGGATAATGTGAAGAATCCCTTCGTAAACTGACATTCCGCCGCCAACGGCGAAGATGCTGATGGCAACAATGAGTGCCCAGAAATAGAGTTCTTTGCCTCGCCCAAATGGATATCGGGCGTCAGCAGGCTTCTGACTTTCTCCTATTCCATGAAGCATGAGGACGCCATTGCCGGTATCGACGACCGAGTGAATACCTTCAGATAGCATTGCTGAGCTTCCGGTGAATGCCGCAACCACGAATTTGCCGGCGGCGATTGCCAAATTTCCAAAGATTGCAGCGATCACGACCTTCTTGGAGCCAGATTCCATGGGTTTCCTTTCGGACAGTATAGATACTACGACATCGGCCAGAGATGACTTCTCTGCTTCCGCTATCGGCGAAGCTCGCGTCTTCTGCTCTTGTTGTACAAGTCGAGATCGATTCGGGCAGTGGGGTGACGAAAGCGTATGAGCATGCCCCCGCAACCCTCTGTCCCTGCATCCGATTGTGTGCTGCTGGCCATGTTGGCCAAATTCATAGTCAAGTTGTGAACGGAGAGGGATTGCGCGGCTAACATCGCTTTTACGCCGTCAGGAAGTCCGACTGAACGAATCTGGGCAGAATAAGAAATTCAACAAGTCTTCGCAAAACGTATCAATCAGCCTCTGCTGAGAAGCCGTGTCTCGATCATGCGGAGCGTTGTACTTAGCCAGCGCCGATTGCTGCGCGCGCGGGAATCGTGAGACTCTAACTTATGCACCCGAAAAAGCAGAGCCAAGATGTCGCGTCCGGCTGTCCGTGTTCTTGAGCGGCGTGTAAAGGCATTGCTTCGATTTAGGTTGGAGGTGACTAATCATGAAAACTCAGGCTGCGGTTTGTCGTGCGGTGAAAGAGCCGTTTACTTTGGAAACCATCGAACTTCCGGAACTTCGGGACGATGAAGTTCTAGTGAAAGTTGTTAGCTCCGGTATTTGCCACACCGACGTATCAAGTAAGAACGGAGTGATTTCGCAGACGTTCCCAATTTTGCTCGGTCACGAGGGCGCGGGCATCGTGGAAAAGGTCGGCAAGAAAGTAACCCGGCTAGTGCCGGGCGATCACGTCGTCATGTGTGCCGACAATTGCGGAGTCTGTCCGCAGTGCCTATCGGGCGCGCCCACCTACTGTCTCGATATGCCCGCCTTGTGTTTTTGTACGGATCCAAATGGCCAGTCAGCCACCGGGGCAGATGGAAAGCCCATTTTGCTGAAATACTTCGGACAGTCCTCTTTCGCGCGCTATGCTCTTGCCAATGAGCGAAATTCTGTAAAGGTTCGTAAGGATGCGCCGCTCAAGTACCTTGGACCTCTGGGATGCGGAATCAACACAGGTGCTGGAACCATACTGAATGGGTTGAAGCCCAAACCGGGTAGTTCTCTTCTGGTCATCGGTGCGGGCACCGTTGGTCTGAGTGCAGTAATGGCCGCCAATCTTTGCGGGTGCAACATCCTCGTTAGCGACCTTGTGGAAAGCCGACTGGAATTGGCTAAGTCGATGGGCGCGACTCATACAATCAACGGAAAAAACGAGCCCGACCTGGCAAAAGCGATCCGTGCGATTTGTCCGAACGGCGTTGACTACGTGGTGGATACCGCTGCCATCATGCCATTGCTGACGGCGGCAGCGTCCGCAATGGCAATCCGCGGCACTCTTGCGCTGGTCGGAGCCGCGAGCGCGGACAAGAGCGTCTCCGTCAACCACTGGCAGACGCTGACTCACGGCCACGTCATACAGGGCTTTATCGAAGGTCATGGCGTTCCGCAGCTATTCATCCCGCAGTTGGTCGATTTGTACATGCAAGGGCGCTTCCCGTTTGACAAGCTCATGACGTTCTATCCGCTTGAAAAAATCAATGACGCGGTCCAGGACCAGCACGACGGCAAAATCATTAAGGCGGTACTTGAGCCCTAGTTGTTTTTTAAGTTCTGGGGAACGGCGCACAGGAGCGCGTTCCCCGGATCTTCTTCTCCAGGTACACAGTTGTGTCTTGATCCAGTGTCAGTCTAAAAAATCAGCGCGGCATATGTGATTTGTAGATATTCCTGCGTACCGTGAAGAAAGGTACAAATTTTCATGAAAGCAGAAAGCAACATACCAAGTCCTTATGTATTCCCTGGCCAGTACATCGCGGGCTCATGGCGGCCGGGCCGCCACGGCAACGTGATTAAGGACGCGAATCCTTTTGATGGCAAGGTGCTTCTAGAAGTGGTTGGGGCCGACCGGACCGACCTGGATGAGGCGTATCAAACGGCCAAGACGGCACAAGTAGCATGGGAACATACGCTGCCGGGGCAAAAGGCTGCCATTCTCCGCAATGTGGCCCGCATCATGCGAGAGCGCAAAGATGAGATCGTGAGTTGGCTGATCAAGGAAGTCGGCAGCACGATCATCAAAGCAACAATCGAGGCGGATATGACGGTCGCAGGGGTGGAAGAGGCGGCTGCGTATCCCTATCGCGTCGAGGGTAAGATTGTTCCGTGCGACGACGAAGGTACGGAAACACGCATATATCGTCGGCCCATTGGCGTGATTGGCGTGATTAGCCCATGGAATTTCCCGTTTTATCTTTCAAACCGTTCGGTGGTTACAGCACTTGCTGTAGGGAATGCAGTCGTGTTGAAACCGTCCCAAACATCGATGGTCACTGGGGGCTTGCTGCTCGCCAGGATTTACGAGGAAGCCGGGCTACCGCCGGGAGTTCTGAATGTTATTGTCGGTTCCAGCAGTGAAATCGGCGACGCATTCGTAACGAACCCGATTGCAGGCTTCATTTCGTTCACCGGATCCACCAGTGTGGGACGCCATGTTGCTCAGCTTTGTAAGACCGGGAAGTACATCAAGGGGATTGCACTCGAACTGGGCGGTAGTTCCCCGATGGTGGTGCTGGATGATGCCGATATCGATATGGCGGTAGGAGCAACCATTTTGGGACGCTTCCTGCATCAGGGCATGATTTGCATGAGCACGAACCGCGTGATCGTAGATTCCAAAGTCTATGACCAGTTCATGAAAGCCTTCGTTCCACGGGTGAAGGCACTGAAGTACGGAGATCCGAACGAGCCAGGGTGTTTGATCGGCCCAATGGTCAACCAGGACCAGTTTGATCTCGTAATCGATCAGATCAAACTGGCACGCAAAGAGGGCGCCACCGAGGTACTGGGCGGAGAGCCCGTCGGGATGGTGATACCGCCGCACATCTTCACCGACGTCACCACCGACATGAAGATTGCACAGCAAGAAGTCTTCGGCCCGGTGATTACAGTGTTTAAGGTGAACGGCGACGAGGAAGCGCTGCGCGTTTGCAACGATACTGATTTCGGCCTGTCGAGTTCGGTCTTTACTCAGAACGAGGCGCGTGGTGTGAGTTTCGCTAGACGCGTTGAGGCCGGTATGACCCACATCAACGACATGACGGTCTGCGATTACCCGAATACAATGTTCGGCGGCGAGAAGAATAGCGGCATCGGGCGTTTCGGCGGGGAGTGGATCATCTCGGAGTTCACGCGCGATCACTTGATCAGCGTGAAGCGTACCAAAAAACAGTATCCGTTCTGATGCGGGCCGCAACGCTGACGATCTGGAGCTGTTTCTCGGATTTCGGGTGCGAGTGTGGGGAGCGCTGTTCGCTCCCCATTTTCTGTTACACCTAAGTTTTGGCGGAGGCCACGCTCATCGGGCAGCAGCTTCTTCCGCTTCTTCGTGACAGAAGCTCACCGGCTAACCCGCTTAGCACGTAAGTACCTGATTCGATGCCGAATCTTTATGAAACATGTTCTAGGGATTCCAATATCGGGGTACAATTTGCGTAATGCCACGTACAAGTCATCGCACCAGCACCTTCACGGAGTCAGTCATCCGCCGCATGACCCGCGTCGCCAACTCTTGCGACGCCATCAATCTGTCGCAAGGTTTTCCCGACTTCGATCCTCCAGAGGCGTTGCTTCAAGCCGCCGAGAGAGCCGCTCGCAAGGGGCCGCACCAGTACGCCGTTACCTGGGGCGCTCCGGATTTCCGCGCAGCGCTGGCTCGCAAACACGCCCGTTTTTCCGGGTTGGCAGTCGACCCCGAGCAGCACATTGTTGTGACCTGCGGCAGCACCGAAGCCATGATGGTCGCCATGATGACGGCCTGCAATCCCGGCGACAAGGTCATTGTATTCTCGCCCTTTTACGAGAATTATGGCGCCGATGCCATTCTTTCCGGCGCCGAGCCAATCTACGTTCCGCTGCGCCCGCCTGATTTCAGCTTTGATCCGGCCGAGTTGCGCCGCGCCTTTGAGCAGAAGCCCAAGGCGCTTGTCCTCTGCAATCCTTCCAATCCGTCCGGCAAGGTCTTCACTCGCGACGAGCTTCTCTCCATTGCCGCCCTTGCCGAGGAATTCGACACCTTTGTTATAACTGACGAGGTCTACGAACACATCGTCTACGAGCCGAACCGCCACATCTACTTTGCTACGCTCCCCGGCATGTTCGATCGAACCATCACGTGCAGTTCGCTCTCCAAGACTTACTCCATTACCGGCTGGCGCCTGGGCTACGTAATTGCTTCGCCAGCTGTGATTGATTCAGCTCGCAAGGTGCATGATTTTCTCACGGTTGGCGCTGCTGCGCCGCTGCAGGCGGCGGCTGTTACTGCCTTACAGCTTCCCGACACCTACTACGAGCAGTTGCGGACAGGCTATACGGAAAAACGGGCTGCCTTCCTCGATTTTCTGAGCGCGGCGGAACTGACCTACACGCGGCCTGAAGGCGCTTATTACGTGATGGTGGACATCTCGGAGTTCGGGGCTCGGAGCGATCTCGAGTTCTGCGAATGGATGGCAAAAGTGGTCGGCGTGGCCGCCGTGCCCGGCTCAAGCTTTTTTCACGAGAATGTGCAGCACCTTGTTCGTTTTCACTTTGCCAAACGTATGGAGACCTTGGCAGCCGCCGGAGAGCGGCTGCTCGCGCTTAAAAAGAAGGCGCGGGCGGCGTCCTGCGGCCTGTGACATCGACGACACCTGCTGCGCAGGAATAATTTTGTTCCGGAACTTGCTCGTTGCTACAGAAAACGGGAACGAACAGTAATTTAATGCTGTCACGTTCACGCAGTGGCATATTAACTGAATGTTCAAAAGCCCCGGCTCTGCCGGGGCTTTTGACTCCCGAACTGATCGAAAAAGACCCAGCGACGCGTCTGCGCCGAGATGCTCATCTCTGCGCCCGTTTGCAGGGTCGGTTGCGATAACTTCAGCGAAGAAGTTATAGAGCCTTTCCCATTTCGTAAGCTTGTTTCATGGTGTCGCTAGTTTTGATTTCGCCGGCTTTCCATGCGCCTGTACCATAAACGATGCCCATTTCCTTAGCCCCTGTCAGGCAGGAAGTGAAGCCTCGGAATCCTTCTATTGTTCTTTCCAGCGCCGCTTTGTTGCTGACAGCCGCAGTGACAATGAAGTAAAACTCTTTATTCGAAAGTTCCAAGTACTTTGGTACTGTTCGGTCAATCACCGTCTTCATCTGAGCGCACATCGAGTAGAAGTAAACGGGTGATCCTAACACAATAACGTCGGCCGCCATCATCTTGTCCAGGATCTGCGACATGTCATCTTTCTGTACACATTTTCCGTTCCCACTGCAGGCTGAACAGCCAGTGCAGTAGTTGATCTTCTTTTCGGCCAGAAACACTTTATCGACCTGGTGATTTGACTCGATTGCTCCAGCCATAAATTGATCACATAACGTATCCGAATTACCGGTCTTTCTGGGGCTTGCGGAAAGTATTAGTACCTTTTTGCTCATAGTCGTCTCCGATTAAAAAGAATAACGTTTCCGTTCCGTTCATGATACCGCCTTTGCGCGCTGCTCTTCTCGCCAACGAGCTGGCGGAGTTCCCTCCTAAGGAAGCTCTGATTAAGTCCTTCTCTGCATTCCACAGGGCCAGTGTGTAAAGTTAA
>PJLO01000052.1 GCA_003010405.1 Acidobacteriota bacterium
CTCAATCTACACAATGACACTGTGGAAAGCAGAGAAGGACTTAATCAGAGTTTCCTTAGCTTTACTTGCTTTCCATCAGTCCAAGCAATCACCGCAGTGCGTCTCTTGCCTTTGTTGGTCCTGTAGGTGACACTATCGCCCTTTTGGAACGATTGCCGCTTGGGTGATGCACCGGGGGGCAGGTCCGAAATGTTTACATCAGTACTCGACAGAACCTCTCCATCTTGCGAAGATTCACCGGAGCTCTTCTGCATTTCCAATTCCAGACAAACGGGACCGGGTGCCTCACCGCTTGCATGTGAGTTAGCAGCATTAGATTGCTGAGATGGAGCAACTGGCTTATCTGATTCAATGGTGGACTTAACCACGCGCTTCTCGACAATGCGAGAAGCAGTCTCGATTGCACCCAATGGCTCTATGCCCATGCAATAGAGTAATCGAACAAGTTCCTCCATGACCTCATCTTTACGAAGTACCCAAGTTGAAGCGAAGCAACGCCAAAAAACCCACCCTGCACGTTCGAGCACACGCTGACGGCTTAGGTCATGTTGCCATCTGTCAGCCCCGTGAAATTCATCCCCATCGCATTCGATAGCCAATCGAAGATCGCCCTGCCCTTCGACAACCATGTCGATGCGATAAGCGCCGGTCTTGACCTGTGGCGTTACTCGATAGCCTCGGGACACGAGTTCCGAATAGACTTGTTTCTCGAATCCCGATTCGCAGCGGTCGATAAGCACTTCTGCCTCTGCCTTATCAACAACCAGAGGGTTGTCAAAGTGCGTGAGCAGTCCTGTTCGCAAGTCCTTGTCCGAAAGGTCCGAAAGCTGGACAGACCGCACCAGATACATTCGATCCTGAGCACGGCTTGCTGCAACGTTGAACCGCTGGTCGAACATATTCCCCGAAAGAGCTTTGCAGTTCAACGGATCAACCACCAATGACAAAAACATGATGTGGCGCTCACTGCCCTGGAAAGTGCGTGCATCACCGCACAGAAATTTTCGTCTGTGCAACTCGTCCGCATCACATTTCCGGGTTACTACCGAGTCAATCAGCTTCGCTTGCTCTCCTCCGAGAAGCGACACAACGCCGATGGTTCTTCCCCTGAGTTTTTCATTGGCAAGAATTGCGTTAATCTCATCGGCTATTACCTCGGCCTCCCGGTGATTGCAATCATGCGCGTCACGAACCCCACCTTCGACGTATATATCTACGAGCGGCGGCTCTATGCGCTCAGATGCTCGTGGAATCCGAAGCGGCCGGATCATTCCCTTGCCGTCCGCTCCAGCGTAAAAAGTCCGATTGGAATAAGCAATAATGGGAGGTACGCAGCGAAAGTGTTCCCGCAGCATTACCTGGTTCGCCGAGAACGCAACCGCCGCTAGGTTATATAAGGACGAGCCCGGAATCAATTGCGCTTGATATGGCTGATTGTCTAAGAAGCGCATCCGAAGTTGCTGAATTGCTCCTGCGCTATGAAATCCGGTGTCGGGAGAAACCTGTTTGTCGTCTCCTACAATCAAGAGCTTCTTCGCCCGTAGCAATACAGGTAAAGCGTCAATTTCAGACTGGCTCGCCTCATCTATAATTACCAAGTCAAAAAGCCCAATCTCTGCAGGAAGAGTCTCAGATACTCTTGAGTGGCTCATGATCCAGCAGGGCACAGCGCCAGCGGCTCGTTTCATAGCTTGCTGTGCATCTCTAATGAACATAGGAGCTAGGGGTCCAGTCTTTTTTCCTGCCTTTTTCAAGGACATTCCAACGTCACTGAGAGCGGCGAGCGCCTTGGGAGGAGACTTTCTTGTAGCAAGCCAAGCCGCTTTTGCTACCATTTCACGATAGAAACGGGCGAGCCCTCCCTCAAGTTCACGTCTTTGCTCTCCCAGCTTACGCAGCTCATCTCGACCATCAATCCTGTTTAGATGCTCTTTCATTCGCGCCCAATTCCAGGCATCTCGCCAAGTGACGGGAAGAATCCCATCATCACCCGATGAGGCAACTGGAACTGAGCGCACGCGCTCCGCTAGTTTCGGCGCACCGGCCTCTGCTATTCGATATGCGCCTTCACGGATGCAGCCCATCTCCGAAGCCAGACCAGCGATGCGCCGCAGTTCGGCGAGCAGCTCTGTATATAGTGATGCAACCGAGGCGTTGGACAAATCGCGATTGCCCAGTGACGACTCCACGAATGAACGCATCGCATCGACTACAGGCCCAGAACATCCAGCGAGCTTTTCGGTCAGTTGAGCAAGCCGAATCGGGGCATGGGAGAGTTCATCAAGCGTTAGAACCTGGATGATCCTCTGCCGCAAAGCTTCGAGTTCGGTACGCGTGCCGCCCGAGAGTTCGCCCGGCAGTTCTGTGAATACCTCCAATGCCTGAGCAGACAGCAAAGCATCATAGTGCGTAGCAAGTCGGTGTGCTTTTTGAGCGAGCGTTGCTGTGACTTCAATTTGCCGTAAACCAGCCAGACCACCGTTCAAGGGCGGAATGGACAACAATTCCGTGACGCCATTCCATCGTATGCAGAATGCGTGTACCTTGCTGTGCAGAATTACGTATCTGTGAACATGCGCCCACTCTTCGGCGTTCGCTGGAGGTTTGCCATCGATTCTGACGCCTTGAATGTGCCGCTTTGCATCTGCCGCCCCAAAAGACAGTAGACCGAAGGGCTTTCCCGTGTCCGCTGCATTTCTGATTGCTTCGATGGACTTTGGATTATCGAATACCTCAGCAGCAATGCTCACAGGGTGCATGAGAAATTCGGCACGGGCGCTGACAAGCTCGCCCAAGCCGTTAATTAGCTCTTCGAGGGCGCGCCGTTCCGAAACAAACGACGATTGCTGGCACTTGACACGGAGAGCGAACGGCCATTCTTCGCCCGCTTCTTCTATGTCCGTGAGGAGTTCCAAAGTCTCATCAATAGATTGCAAGAACGTCCGCGCAGTGGCCAGTGTTTTCGGCGTGAACGCCTTGAGCGCGGCTTGTTCGTCACGATGGAGTTCGCCTTCGATTCTGTTCTTTTCGACAAGCAGGTCATGAAGGCGAGAAATCTCGTCTACCAAGGGAAAAATCTCAGCCGAGGGAACACGCTTATCGACGTACACAAGATCGGCGCCAAGGTTTCGTCTTGCTTGGCGTATTCTTCCTGCCTCGCTGTCATCGAACGGGGGCGCATTGTTCGGCGTCAGTGAAACGGCGTCATCGAACCAACCGTGCAATTCGTTGCCGCTCAGCACCAGTTCGGCGAGCTTCTGAGCGCGCATCGGAACGCCATCCACTTCAATCTCTGATAGCTGGTGCAAAGCGATTTCATTGATTCGCCGGTCGATGGACAACAATTCGGCGTGTGCTCGATCAATGGCGATTTGGCATCTCTCGATTTCCCGCATCGTTAGTTCAGGGTTGAGCTGAGACACACGGTGTTGAATCGTCTCAATTGACGCCTGAAATTGCCGAACGCCTTCGCGGTCACTGGCAAGTAGCGCAACAGTGAGCGAGCGAACATCATCGGGAATCTTCTCTTGCAGAACATTCAGTGCGGCGTCCCCGCGCGAGGTAACAAGCACCCGCTTACCTTGTGCGAGATAGTGGCAGATGATGTTCGCAATCGTATGGGTCTTGCCGGTTCCCGGTGGTCCTTGAACCGCCACACCCGCAGCGTGCGTAAGGTTCTTGACGATGGTAACTTGCTCTTCGTTGTAGGGAAGGGGAAAGAACAGGTCTTGGGGTTTGTGAGAGCCACCAGTTTCGCCCCGGCTGGAAATTCCCCGAAAACTTACGGCTTGAAATGTAAGCGGCTCGTCCGAAGGCTCAGAGACAAGCGCCATAGGCCCGTCTGGAATCGTGCATCCATCGTTGAGGTTCTCCCCGAGTCGTTTCAGGTCTTCAAAAAGGAAATTGACAGTGCGCGGACGACTGAACAAGACCCAAGCGTCAGTAACTACCAAATGCTCTCCAGCAGCGGGCACAGGATCACCCTTCAAGAGCACTTCCTGATAAATCCCCTCGCTGTCGAGGTTCGCTGCGATGAGTTTCAGCGCGTCTGAATAGCTGCCGGGATCAAATGGAGTGACTGGCCGATCCTTGTGCTTGTTAAGGTGATCGATTGCTGCTTTCTCAACTTCGATTGCCCCTTCAACGTGGCAAGCCGTGATGGCATCAAATTCAACCTGAGTATCTGTCGCGCGGGGGCGCAGCTCTATCGCCGTCGACTTATCATCAAGCGATATCTCGATTGCTTGGGTAAGGAGCGGATACTCAAAAGAAAACTTTCCCTTTTCGTGAGCAAGCCGCCATGTCGAGATTCCAATTCCCCAAACCAACTCTTGCGGCTTGTTGGTTTGTTCGGCCTCAATCGAGTGCATCAAAGCAAACAAATCGCCGTAGAGGGAAATGGTTTTGCGGCGCTCACGTTCCGCATTCGCCCACGATTTCCACGTCAATGTGTACGACTCAAGCGCACGGCGGGATTTTTCCCACCAGTTGACCCGGAAGCGCTGAATCTCTTCCTGTACATCTGGGTCGTCCGTGCTTTTGTCTGCAAAACGTTTTTGTACGGCTTGATTCAGTTCCCAATTGAGAACGCGCTCGTCTAGCGAAGGCAAAGGACCGTCTGGATTCGGACTCAGGCTGATGACTGTCTTGTAGCTCTCTGGCGCTGACGGTGGAGGTTCAGACGCCAGCCGGGGTACACGCATCCAGATGTGATCCGACTCTACGCGCAGATCAAATTCAACGCCTTGAAGGCCAGCAACATCTTTCCGCCTACGCAAGAACGCGCCCGCGCTACCAAGGACAAATCCTCGTGGGTCAATTACCTTAGCTTGTTCCTTGATGTAGTCGAGTAGACCCACCAAGAGTTCGCGCGGCTCTGACATGCTCGCCTCTTCATAGGGAGTCCCTGGGTTTCAAGACAGAAAATCGGCTTTTATCCCGTGGTTTTCCATGATAAACCGTTCTCAGGAACTTGCCTAAGATTTCAAAACGCATACCTCGGTAGGGCAAATGATGCCGGAGGAAAGGAAACCCGGTGAAGTTCTCGGAGATCCCAAACCGTCTGACGGGCAGCTCTACCCCATTTGGCGGTGAATCCTGGAAGGCTGCCGAGATGGAGATCGCAGTGGCCCAGCGCGTAATCGCCTTGCTGGAAGATCGTCGCGTTCTCTATGCCCCAGAGGAGATGGAAGTAGCCTCTCACTGCGTCCAATCGGTGATCGAAATCCGGCACCATCTCCTCGATGAGTTGGGCAAGCTGGATAGCGGGTCCGACCTGGCCGCGAGTCTGCGGGCGATGCGGGCGGATTGCCGGAAATTCCTTGAGCGCGTGGGGACAGACGGACGCGAAGGCATCCACCACGCCAACGTCTGGGGCTTTCATAACTGGACCTTCGGGAGGGCGCTTGGCAAGTTGCGGGGACATTTGGCGTCCATGTAGCGAAGATCGCCGCAGCATTCAAACTGGATGTGGAGGACCGGCTGGCCTCCAATATCGTTTGGAATTGACAAAACAGTCTTTCTTGCTTTTCTCTCGCGAGCTGAACCAGTTGTAACCGGCACACTTCCCTGAGCACAGGACACTTGCGTTAAATACCCTTATAGGGTAATATAGCGACGTGGACAAACGGACGCCGCACTACGATCTGTCGCGCATCCAAGCTGAGGTGGCGAGGCTCGGGGCGGCGGCGTTCACGAAGACCGCTTTGGATGGCGGGCGGCAAATGGGTTTGACCACCGCTGAGATGCTGGCGGTAATCGCTTCACTTTCCCGGCGTGACTTCTACAAATCGATGACAACCTACGCCGACCATCGCGTTTGGCAGGACGTTTATCACGCAGCAACACCGGCAAAGAAGCTGGCCTATATCAAAATCACGCTGCGGGATGCGGCACCAGTGATTCAGTTCAAGGAGAAGTAGCCATGGCACGCAAATGCGTTAATTGTGAATCTCGCAAGGGTATGACGCGGTTCGAGAACGAGACCTTCACCGTCGATTACAACGGCATGAGTGCAAAGGTCGAAGGTCTGGCGGGCTGGCGTTGCAATGCGTGTGGTGAGGTGGAGTTTGATGCTGAGAGTGCGCGGCAATATGCGGCAGCAGGGGATGAACTGGTCCTGCGGGAGCGCGAAAGACAGAGCAAGGACATTCGACGCATCCGCCGCAAGCTTGGGCTGAGTCAAGTGGCTGCTGCACGGCTGACCGGGGGTGGCCACAACGCCTTTTCACGCTATGAACGCGGGGAGACAATGCCCATGCCTGCGATACTGAATCTGTTTCGGCTCTTGGACAAGCATCCGGAACTGCTGAAAGACTTGACGAAGGCGCGCAATGCAGGCTGATTTTTTGTGTCTTTTTTGTGTCCTTCGTGGTTAGACGCCCATAAACTCATCCAACGTTTTCAACGATTTGCAGCGGTCCATCCGTGCGGGTTTTGTGGTCGTAAATCATTGATATATCGTTGTTAGCGTTGGACTTAGAGTCGCTTCCGAATCTCGACTCTTAATCAGTAGGTTGAAGGTTCGATTCCTTCCGCGCTCACCACCTCTAAGTCCTTAAGAAATAAACAGGTTAAATACACTCCAGCGTTCATCCTAAAAAACCTAATCATCCGCTCATGTCAGCGCCATGTCAGCAACAGAACAGGTTTCGGCTCTGTTCGACCGCCTGTCGCCGATACTGCGACCTTGCTCGCCCCGCTTCCGCTTCCCCATCTCTCGCTCGCCTATTTGCCTGAAATCCCTATCTTCCCGATACCGTAGAGCCTTAACCTCATGCCCGTCTGTTGCGTTCCGCCACTGGGGTAGGGGGGAGCAAATCTCTATCCGTCTTAGCCCAGAGACCGTAGCAGGCCAACTTGTGCGTAACCGCGAATTAAAATTCTGGGGTAAGCGGACTTATATCTAAGCAGGTCACCATGTCCCGCAATGGCGAACATTTGGCGAACGATGCTTGACGTGACACGATATTTCAGCTATATTGTGGTTGTACTCGAAAGACGTACACATATAGGGGTGCCGTTGTAGATGGATCAAAATCGCATCGAGCTTCAGCGCCGCACCCGCGCAAAAGTGGTGCTTCCTTTGAGGGCCAAAACTGAATGGCACAAGGATTTCGTTTTGGCGAAGTAGCGAGTTCCACTCGCAGGTGACAAGTAGGTCTTATAGTCAGTAGCGTTCTGACGCTAAACAAACGTTCCCCTTGATGAGCAGGAAGCTCCTGCTCAAAAGGAGTCGAAACTGAATAACGCGACCCGAGCTTTGGGTTTAGCTGCGCGAAAGCGGCAAGTGGGGTGCGAACTCGCGTCTGAAAACAAAAGTCCAGATCAGGGACCAGAACGCCGGAGTCAAAACGGAATAACGCGACCCGATGTTTGGGTCGAGTCACGCGAGAGTTGACAGAGAGGGATGCGAACTCGCGTCCCGTTCCAAAACTGAATAGCACCGCTTTACAAAAACCGCCGAAAAGGGCGGTTTTGCTGTCTGTGACGTAATCACGAAAACCCCAACCCAACGAGGCCGCCTAGTGCGGCCTTTTCTATTGGAGGCAAACGATGGAAGCCGGAACGGAAAACAGCATTCTCAGCGAATACCTCACCAAAGCAGAACTCGCGGCCCAACTGGACCGCAGCATCCGCAGCGTGGACCGCTGGACATTGACCGGTTACGGCCCGCCTTGCGTCCGCATAGGTCGCAGGAGTCTCTATAGACGCGCCGCAGTAGTTGAGTGGCTTAGGAGCTTAGAAACCACACCTGGACGCCCAGAGCGAAAACAGCGCAGGTCGGGAAAGTGAGCGAGCTGGCATAGACATGGGAAAACGAAAATGTCACCCCAACTATCGCCTTGTCAAAAACCACCGCAGCTACACCGTCGAGGAGATTGCCGAACGGTTCGGCAAACACAAAAATACCGTGCGCGCATGGGTCAAGGATGGGCTTCCAATCTGCGACGGCAAGCGCCCGACGTTGATTCTTGGCCGTGACCTTGCAGAGTTCCTAAAGGCCCGCCGGGTGAGCAAGAAACAACCTTGTCGGCCGGTGAGGTCTACTGCGTTCGATGCCGCTCCCCGAAATCCCCTTTGGATGATTACGCGGATTATCAGCCCATTACGGACAAGACGGGGAACCTGACGGCCATCTGCCCCGATTGCGATTCCGTGATGTACCGGTGCGTCAGTTTGGCCAAACTGGAGCAAGTTCGCGGGAAATTAGACCGGTTTGCATGAAGCTATATTCCATAGCCGCAGTGCTTGAACCAGGCTGC
>PJLO01000053.1 GCA_003010405.1 Acidobacteriota bacterium
TTGGCAACTACCGTCTTGAGCATTTACCGATACTTCCGTACAGACGTGAAGCCTCGCCGTGTTTCGAAGAAACGGGTAGCAGTCAAGAGCGGGACGAGGAAGAAATAAGTTCCTTGTGACGAAATCCACGCAAAGCTTCTTTTTTCAATCTCGATATGTGCCATTTTTCCGGGTCTCGAAATGACCACCGCGTTGGCAATATTCTCGATTCCCTGAGGCTCGAAACAGGCAGGCCGTTGATGATCTTGTGGCCGATGCTCGCGTCTTTCGCCAATAAGGAATCAGTCCCCAGCACCCGGATAAACCCAAATAATTGGGTTCATCCGGGTGCTGGGGGATGACGGGGATGTTCTGGGTCGGGGCGATGTTAAAGCGAGGCACCCAATCCTCGTCGGGAGTCTTCGCGCCGGAGTAGTCGATTCCGATGTAGCGGGTGAAGTGGGCATGTCTTTTTTCTTTCCTGATTACCATCAGCGGCGGCAGCAGCACCACCAGCATAATCTTCATCTCAGAACGTCAGGACTTTCCAACTGCACGTGGCGGCAGAGCGAATACTCCTCTTGTAACAGGGCGATCTCACCAATTGATTTGGCAGCGTTTACGGATCAGTTCGGCTAGAGCACTCTCCACTGGATGCTCAATTGGGCGTTCGCTCATCTTGGCAAGAATGGCCTCGGCGACTCCGTGAAGTCGCTTACGAAGGAGGGGTTTGGACAGCCCTGCCTCTTCCGCCAACTGTTCAAAGTCAGCCTTTGTTACCCGTTCACAGTGGTACGTCTTGCCAATACGCATGGCCATTTCGCCGGTCAGCTCTGGATAGTAGCAAGTGCTGACCACATCGTAGAGCGGGGCAAGGCGTACCTCGTATTGCGCCGATTCGCTTGGACGGTATAGCAGGGAGAAGTTCTTCCCGTGCGCATCGTTGTTGCCGATGAGGTAGTTAAAGAAGACGGCATCGAGCAGCCGTGCAATGTCGATGACAGGAGCACTGGAGACTCTACGCATCAGCTCGAAGCACTGCTTTAGCGACGGTCCTCCTTCTTTCTGGTACTTCATCTCGGAGACGATGCCGAGTGCTTGGCAAAAATCTTCCTGATGGATGCGCTCAAAATGCGGGACGCCATCGCCATTGAGCGTGATTGTTCGGTCATAGCGCTCAACAAGCAGATACTCGACGTCCTCAACCCAGCGAATCTCCGTCTTAGCGGATGGCAGGTCAATCTCGTCTGCAAGTTTCATGCAGAAGGCTTCGTTATGGACGAGACCTGCAAATCGCTCAACGGCGGGTTTAAGAATGTGTGTGCTGGGGGCACCTCCAAGTGTTAGCGAGACTTTGTCCCCATCGACGCGTACGGCAATCTTGTTCTGAGCCCCGGCAAGCGACAAGCGAATGCCGCTTTCGCCTGCGAGTAGTGGACGGCGAGGCAACAGGCGTAGAACGTTTGCCAACTCGGACGGGGACAGCTCTCGATAGTGGTCGTCTCGCTCAGGCAGTGCCTCTCCTGCAGGAATAAAGGTGACAGCACCAGCACATTCGCCGCCGATTCGCTCCAGCATGGCGTAGTCGTTGCGAGCGCTGATGCCGAGGTTACGGGCGATGATCTCGCGGTTGCTTTCTTCTGGAAGAACCCCGGCAAAGTAGCCCCTGCACTCCTTGCTTTTAAACCGCTCAGTGCGAAGCGGCAGTGAATGGGAGATGGGATGAGCCAGTGGATTGCGGAGCCAGCTTTCCGCATAGGTAAAAAACATCTGTCCGCCCTGATCTTGGGTCAGGTAGCCAACCAGATCACGATGCAGGTAAACATTTAGTGTTTTAGCCATGGCTAGCGGTCTCCCTTGGCGGCTGCCGGAGGCGTGAGCTGCATCTTAATGCCGAGGGTTTGAAGAACGGTTAGCACCTTGCCGATTTGGCAGCTCTCCTTGCCCTTTTCGAGTTCAATGATGAAGCGCAGACCGAGCCCCGAGGTAAGAGCGAGGTCTTTCTGCGTGACCTTCATGCTCTTGCGAGTCTCCCTAATCATCTGTCCGATTTCTTGAGTCGTTGCCATCATACAGATATTCCCGTACGGGAATTATAGGCGTCATTTTGTCGAAAACAACCAAAATAACACCGATCGGGAATATATTGGGTGGCGGGGGAGGCTCGTCGCGTAGATGTTACCGTTCGGGAATGTATCTCTCCTGCCTTGGATGTTGATGTGCCAAGTTGGAGTGCACAACTGAGGGAACAACTCTGCCTAATGCTTCTGGCATTTGCTCTCCATCCTTCCCGGCGTACACCGTGCATGCGAGGCCGCAGCGGTTTGTTATTTTGGCCGAGTTGGAGTTTTGGAGGGCGCAAAAATCACGAGCGGGAACCACAACGCTAAACCAAGGAACTGGGCAAGGGGAAGCAATGCTTGTCGAAAGTAGGCACCGCTTCCCTGCTTTTTCGCGCTATCTAACTCTTCGTTCTTCCCCACTGATCAACCAAAACGTGCTGCTGATTCGCGAGACGAACCCCGGCATCCGCACGTTCCGAATCACGTTCCATTAACGTTCCAAAATTATGGTCTCATTGTTGTCGTAAAACGGGCTGGAAGTGATTGATTTATAAGGCTAGATAGCTGGGAGAGCGCATCGTTCGCAACGATGAGGTCGTCGGTTCGAGCCCGACTAGCTCCACCAAACAAATCAACACCTTTCAATCTGTCCCAAACTCAATCGCGTTCCAAATCCTGTGTCAGTTCACGTCGCGCTTTCAGCTTTCTTTGCTGCGGCGAGGCACTGAGTGATCATCTGCACTACCTGCCCGACCGCACGTCGTTGCGATTCGGGAACGCTTGACGGCTTCCGTAAGTGCTGAGGTCAGTAGACAAATTATCTATGGACAGCCTGAATGCGTCGGGCGATCACGCCGGACTGTACGAAAAGTACTCCCCTATGCCGTCGCTTTGGAAGTGGAGCAGTCGTGGAGCGATCGTTTTCTCGCTGCGCACTCCTGCTACCATGAACACGATAGCGCCGGACGGCATCCCTTTTACTTAGGAATGTGGGATGGGAAGCCTGTAGAGGTCGCATTCAACGCAAGCCGAAATCATAGGGGATATTGAATGAAGTCCTTGCTATTGCTTTTCATTCTGATGTTGAGCAGTGCATCATTCTGCGCGGACACTGCGGAAGTTGCTGCTACTGAATCCGCGAACCACTGGTTGGCACTGATCGATGCGGGGAAACTATGCCGGCAGTTGGGACACCGCCGCACCAGTGTTCAAGGGCGCGGTATCTAAGACACAGTGGAAGCAGATGTTGCAGGCTACCCGCGCTCCGCTCGGTAGAGCGATTTCTCGGAACGTGAAGTCTGCCATGTACAAAACCAGTCTTCCCGGAGCACCTGACGGCCAGTATGTCGTCATTCAGTACGAAACCTCGTTTGAGCACAAAAAGTCGGCCACAGAAACGGTCACACCAGCACTGGGCAAAGATGGCCAGTGGCGAATGTCGGGGTATTACATCAGGTAACGAGCAGTGGCGTGGAGCGAGATGATCGTTGATGATCCTTCTGCGGGGACGAAACGATGTACGTCGAGGACCGTGAGGTGTGCTGCGAACCCAATGTGCTTCGGGTAACGTGGGACAACTCAACCGGGGAGTACACTATCTCGGCTGAGTTGGATTAGGAAGGCGCAACATGGAGCGCGAACGTTTCGCCAAGGTCATGCGAGAGGTGCTGGACTCGCTTCCGGAAGAATTCCGCAGTCGCATTAGTAATGTCGCCGTGCTGGTGGAAGACTTCCCGCCCAGCCAGTCCCCATCCGCCCATCCAAAGAAACTCTTGCTCGGACTCTTCCATGGCGTTCCCATGACCAAGAAGAGCGTCTTCGACCTACCAACAGGCCCTGATTATGTCGTCCTCTACCAGAAGAACATCGAAGCGGTGTGCTCCACGGAGATCGAAATCCGGGAGCAGATACGGCGCACAGTCATCCACGAGTTCGGCCACTATTTTGGTATGGACGAGGAACAACTAAAGGATGTGTAACGGAGAGTGAAAGCGTTCCGATTGAAATGACACGACCTGCCGAGGTGCTGAATCTATAGTTCCCCTCATACAATACTCGTAATAGTATGGGCGTTCTATCGGACAGCAATTGCAGAGCGAGAATTGTTTGCGGAGTTCTATTGCTAATTGCGGGAGTCTACGTGGCACTTGCGACGTTTGGCGCATTCATTACCGATAGCATCATCTTCCAGCCTCCTTCGCCGGGTTATCGAGATGATGCATCCGTTCTGAAGCTCACCAGCAAAAATGGTGCAAGGATATCAGCCAAATATTTCCCAAACTCCAGAGCCACATACACACTTCTTTTCAGTCATGGCAATGCCGAAGATATGGGATATGACACGTCGTATCTCGAAGCTCTTCGTAATGCCGGATTTTCAGTCTTCGCCTATGACTACCAAGGTTATGGAACCAGTGAAGGCAAACCATCGGAGCAGCATCTGTACGATGATGAAGAGGCGGCATACCAATATCTGACAAGCAACCTACACGTTCCACCCAGCCGGATCATTCCGTTTGGTCGTTCATTGGGTGCGGCAGCAGCCGTTGACCTCGCGGCAAAGCATCCGGTTGCAGGACTGATTATGGAGAGCGCGTTCACCAGCGCCTTCCGCGTTCTAACAAAATTTCCAATACTGCCTTTCGATAAGTTTCCCAATCTCGCAAAAATCAAGAAAGTCCATAGTCCGGTGCTCGTGATTCATGGCAAGAGCGATGACATCATCAGCTTCTATCATGGCCAAACGCTCTTTGCCGCCGCAAACGAGCCAAAAGTTTCCTACTGGGTGGAGCAGGCTGGACACAATGACCTCTTACTGGTGGCCGGAAGCAGCTATTTCGAGGAACTGCTGAAGTTTGCGGAGTTGGTTGACCGCTCTGCTACTGGTGATTGAATTCATCGTGAGATTCGTGCCCGGTGTGAACGGATCCTCCCCAAAACGTATACCAGTGGACACGGGAATGCGGAGAATCTTCAGGTAAACAAAGAGCCAGCAATACTTCTCACCATCAGCGACCATTACGCCGTAAAGATTTGTATCGTGAGAGAACTTTCTGTGGGGCACGTGTTTCCACTACTACAGCGTTGAGGGCTGGGACATGATGAAAAAGATGACATTGGTCTTATTCGGACTGGTAGTTGCATTCGCTCTGGCTGCTCCACAGAAGGCGGACGCACAGGTGAGCATCGGTATAGGTATAGGTCTTCCCGATTACGTCATGATTCGCAGCGGATGGTATGGAAATAATCACGAATATCGTCATGACGGTTGGCGAAATGACCGCCGTTACGAGAACTATCGTCACGAAGGCCAATACGAGCACCACCGAGATGACCGCTACCGTGATGGAGGTCGTCGCGACCACGACCGCGACAATGGTCGCAACGACGATGGACGGCCTGGCGGACGTAGATAGCTAGTTTTTCCAATTGCTTTTCAGCCCCTTCGACTACTGGGTTGAGGGGGCTTCTGTTTGCGTCTTTATCCAGAATCGGCGTTATGGTGAGACAGGCTTCAGAAATAGAACGTGCTTGTCGTTAACAGGCATAGTTCTTCCACAGAATTGTGGAAATGTTTGTGGGCATTTCTTCGAAAGCCAGTATCCATGCGGGTACGCTGGAATTGCACCAGCAATGCGGCACACAATTGCAATCTGTTCTGGCTCCGACTTCCCATCAGAAGATTAGAGCACGACGGACGAATCGGTGTGCTGGTTGGAAAATGGCAAACCAAGGAACTCGGCGGGCTGCTGCCCCAGATGCCATCACTCAGGACAATTTACGGAAGGAAACCAGACGCCAGCTACCCTCTGGCGAGGACGATTCATGGCTGAGTATGTAGAGGTTGCCGTCATCGGCTCGAACTTTGAAGAAGGCGGCATCCTGCCCGTACCACTGGTCAAGCAGTTCCTCGACCAGATACTCGCGTCCTTCTAACCGAAAGCGAACCGGTCGTTCGTCAGCTTTGTAACCGGAATAACAATCAACCTCTATCTGCATATCCATCATTCTCGCATGTTATGGGATGGAGAGGTCAGATGCCGCGTACGGGAACTGATAAGGAGGACACCAAGCCTTTATGATGGTCGAATGAAGCGCGTTCTTTTGTCTTGGAGTAGCGGGAAAGACAGTGCATGGGCACTGCATGTTCTTCGTCAGCAAAGCGACATTGAAGTTGTCGGCTTGCTTACCACTCTGAACTCCGAGTTCGACCGGGTTGCAATGCACGGTACCCGGCGCTCCATACTGGAGTCTCAGGCCGAAGCCGCTCAACTGCCGTTGTGGATTGTGCCGCTCCCATGGCCGTGCTCTAACGAAGTCTACGAGGAGAGGATGACGGAGGTCTGCAACCGTGCTGTTAGCGAACACATCGACGCGCTAGCGTTCGGGGACTTGTTCCTGCCGGACATTCGCGCCTACCGCGAAACTCAGCTGAAGCCGACTGGGCTGGAGCCACTGTTTCCTCTTTGGGAGCTTCCGACAGCAGCACTTGCCCGTGACATGATTGCGGCTGGACTTCGCGCCAAGCTGACGTGCGTAGATTCTAAGCGATTGCCGGCGTCCTTCGCTGGCCGAGAGTTTGATGCCGCTCTGCTTCGTGATTTGCAACCAGAAGTTGACCCCTGTGGAGAGCGGGGCGAGTTCCATACCTGCGTCTATGACGGGCCGATGTTTACGAATCCGATCAAGGTAGCGGCTGGAGAGGTCGTCAATCGGGATGGGTTCGTTTACGCCGACTTCAAGTAGCCGAGGGCACGATAATCGAGGAGCAGATCTGCAGTCTGACATTCATGAGAACTGCCGGATGGAGTTTACGGCGCGAGCATTGAGTTGACGTTCTAGAAAGCCGCAGTCCGTTTGCAAGCCATCCCCCCGAATGGCATCCTTTACTGTACAATCGTCTTCACAATACGTTGCTGGACAACTGAGACTCACCTTGCTTGTAGTTTGCCAGGCACCTAAATGCTGGAACATCCGTTTCTAGGTTTAGAAAAGAGGCTCCACACCATGTCCGACAGATGCGCCAACCCCTCTTGTTCTGTTTCGCTCCATCCAGACGAAGGAAAGCTCTTTTGCGCTGAGATTGAGATTAGTAACGCGACTGAAGTGCATCAGCGAAAGACAGCTTATGTCTGGCTGTGCGATGGTTGTGCTCGGCGAATGAAGCCGGAGAGCGAGGTCGCCGGAGAGATAATACGGGTGCTGATTGCTCAGAGCTCTGATACAGCTACAGCAGTCGCCCCCACGGTGAACTGAATCTGGAAGAGCCTGACTGCTGCGCCATACGGAAGTTCGCTGCTATGTTCCGGAAGATGGTGCCGCTGCAGGAGTTCGCGACGACGTGCGTTGGAATTGAAGTTTTAGATGACGAGGCGTATATAGGGACTAGATTCGCCGCACGCAATTTGGATAGTTGCGAATCCGTGACATGACGCAGGACATCAGAAGAGATTGGACCAACATGGATGTCGAAAAGACCATAGCCGAAATAGAACTGCTGGAGCACATTCTGACACTCCCGGACAAAAGGCCGCTCCGGATGGCCGATTGGAAAGCTGCCAACCGGAAGCATGATGAGATGTACGCCGGCAATCCGTGGTTCCGGCTGTGGAAGCGGGATAGCGCGTGAGCACAGGTGCCACTCCCCTCTGTGCTGATTTCACATGCATCTTTCCACAGGTGCAACAGCATCTATTCAGATAACACCAGAAACACCGGGCGCTCTTCCACAACCCGGCAGCCGTCATGGCTGCTACTCCAAGAGTTGAGACCTTCCAATCTGAAGTACCTTCAGCATCATTCCCCCCAAACCTCTCCCGCCCGGAGGTGTGTCTTCAAATTCCAGTCGGCACAAATCACAACCTCCGCGCACACCTGTAAGCGCCGGAGCAAAAATAGGTCACAGTACGCCGCGGGAGCGGCGTTCTGCGGCGGAGTAAAAGTAGTCCGCCGGAA
>PJLO01000013.1 GCA_003010405.1 Acidobacteriota bacterium
TTGCAGGGAAACGCCGGACCATACATTCGTCTGATGCATCTCCGGATCGCGCTCCGCCTTGCGCTCTTTATCTTTATCTTTCATTTTCTGGGAAGTGTGTGTGTGGTGATGGATGTTGCCCTCTTTGTCGCGATACTCCCGTTCTTTGAGGTCTCTGCTCTCCTGTTCGCCACTTGCCGCTTCTTTCCGATGTTCGCCGCCACCCGATTCCTTGCGCTGTTCCCTGCTACTGGATTCTTTGCGATGTTCGCTACTGCCTGATTCTCTCGGCTGTTGCCTGCTGCTCGATTCTTCCTGATGTCGGCCAGTCGCAGAGCGGGTCTCGCCTGAGTCCTCTCTTTCTGACTGGGAGGATCCTTCGTGATGAGGCCATGGTTCCTTGCTGTCTTTATGCGGGTGTTTGCCTGTGCCTTTTTCGTCGGCCATACTCATCTCCATTGTTTCGTTGATCTGTTTCCTTATCTTTTTTGATCAATTCAGCGTGGACTCCAAATTTCGCCACGCTGAAAAAAAGAGAAGCACAGTTGCGCTATGCAGCCCTGTCCTCCCGGCTCGGGTTGATCGTGGCTCCGGCTTCTCTCAGATCGTTCACAAGCGTGTCGCTGAAACCCTCAATCTTTTTCAAATCGTCCCAATTTTTCAGTGGCCTTGCCTGGATGATCCGGCGGGCGCGTTCCCGGCCGAGACCTCCCACCCGTTCCAGTTCCTGCTCGCTGGCGTATTGAGATCGACTCTATCGGCGTTTCCGATTGCTCCCGGCATTTCGCCTCTCGTTTTCATTCGGATTTACTTGATCTTGTTTTGATAGACGAGTCGTCACCGTGAGGCGTTGCCTTTGCGCGGGCCGCTAACGCGGGCTGGCCGTGTGTCAGCAAGAGCGCGTACGGCTCCTGGTTGCACACCACCGAAAAATACCAGTACCAGCGTCGAATGCATCGGCGCACAGCCCTATACCAGTTCTCTCACCTTATCCGAGAGCGCGGTGAGCGCGATTTTCTCGCGATTAGGCTCTCCGCGCGCCAGCGACTCGGCAAAGTGCAAAGCCTGTTCCGTCTTGATCTTTCCAGGCAGCGGAGGAGTGAATGGATCAACGGTGGCTTCCAACAATGCCGGCCCGGGTGCGTTGAGAAATTCGTCGACCATAGCGCCGCAGTGCGCAGGGTCTTCCACACTGAACCCCGTACCCCCGCATGCGCGAGCAAAGGCCGAAAAGTCGATGGGCTGCAGTTCCACTCCAAACTCGGGATTACCAGAAAGACCATCTGCTCCCACTTGATCTGGCCGAGCGTATTGTTTTTGATGATCACCACTTTGAGCGGCAGCTTATATTTCACTGCGGTGGCAAACTCACCCATCAGCATCGTGAATCCGCCATCACCCACGAAGGCCACCACCTGCCGATCGGGATAAGCAAATTGCGCCGCTATGGCGTAAGGCAGGCCCGGCGCCATGGTTGCCAGATTGCCGGAGAGTGTGTGGATCTGACCGCGACGCGCGGGAATCTCGCGTGCCCACCAAGTGGCGATGGTGCCGCTGTCGCAGGTGACAATGGCATCGTCGCGCAGCCGCTTGCCCAGCTCCCAGGCAATTACCTGCGGTTTCATTGGTGTGTCGATGCTGGAGGCGCGTTCCTCAATCACTTTCCACCACTTCTTCATTCCTTCCTGGGCTTTGTGCAGAAAACTCTTATCAGCATGGTCGGTTAGTTTCGGCAACAACGCACGCAGTACGCGCCTGCTGTCACCCGCTATTCCTACCTTGACCGGATAGCGCAGACCGATACGCGTCGGGTTCAGATCAATCTGTACCGCGCGTGCCTGGCCCGGTTCGGGCATAAATTCGATGTAGGGGAACGATGAGCCCACAATCAGCAGGGTGTCACATTCCTCCATTGCCTCCTGAGAAGGACGCGTACCCAGCAGACCAATTCCGCCAGTAGTGTATGGGCTGTCGTCCGGTACTGCGGCCTTGCCAAGCAGTGCTTTGATAATTGGTGCTCCCAGCTTTTCGGCCGTTTGTTCGAGTTCGTCAGTGGCATGCAGTGCGCCTTGTCCGGCCAGGATCGCTACGCGCTTGCCCCGGTTCAGCAGCTCGACTGCGTGATCGACGTCCCACGTCTCTGGCAACTCAGCGGAGCGGCTGAACACGTCTGTTTCGGCATGTTTGGGTAAATTGCGCATCGAACGCTGACGATCCTTGACCTCTTTTTCCTGAAGATCGGTGGGAAACGCAACGTGAGCAACGCCCCGATAAGCCAGGGCTGTACGACAGGCCAGGTAGGCCACGTTCTCCACGTGCGCTGGTCCCATGACGCGCTGATTGAAAACGGCGACATCCATGAAAAGCTTGTCGAGCTCCACGTCCTGCTGTGTATGGGTGCCAATCAGATCGTGATAGGCCAAGCCGGTAATGGCAATCACGGGTTGGCCATCCAGTTTGGCGTCGTAAAGTCCGTTCAACAGATGAATTCCGCCAGGACCAGAGGTGGCGAGACAGGCACCCAGTTTCCCCGTAACTTTGGCGTGTCCACAGGCCATGAACGCGGCCGCTTCCTCGTGCCGCACCTGAATGAATTTGATTTTGTCCTGGCGAATACGCAAGGCCTCCATGATGCCGTTAATACCGTCGCCCGGCAATCCGAAGATGCGCTCTATGCCCCAATCGATCAAAGTCTCTATCAACACGTCGGCCGCAGTCATGATCTTCTCCCGTTTGTTATTCGAATAATTACTAGATGCGCTCCCCGTCCGCAGGCTGTCTTACGCGCCACTCGGATACGCAATTGCCATTTTTCACCTCATCTGGATCTCAAGAATTTCCTGAACAGCACGCCTCCGAAAGCGATCCCGCCCAGCGTAGCTAGCGTCTGCCACCGCGACCGCTTTAGCGCGGCTTCCCTGCGGCGGACCAGATCGGATTCCGGATACATGAAGGCCGTACGCCGGCTGCCGTTCTGCTGCGCCATTTGCACCACTTCCGCCAGGTGCAGGGCGTGACGTCCCGTCTGCTGGGAAATCTGCTCGCGGCAGCTGAAACCGTTTGCCATCACAATGGTCGACAGCCCCGCTGAGCGTACCGCGGGAATCAGAGTTCGCTCGCCAATGGCAACGGATACCGGATACTTGTCCTTTTCAAATCCAAAGGAACCGGCCATACCGCAGCAGCCGGAATTCAGTAGCTGAAAATCAAGGCCCATTTTTTTGAGCATGGCCTTTTCGCCATCCAGCCGCATGATCGCCTTGTGATGACAGTGGCTTTGCACGATTGCTTTTCGCCTGAGCTGCGGGGTCTGTCCATCAACGTGCTTGGCAACAAACTCTGAAAACAGGAAGGTGTTTTCCATCAAGGCGTGCGCGCGCTCGGAGCCAGGCATAAGTCCATTCAGCTCGTCGCGAAACACAGAGCAACAACTCGGTTCCAGCACCACCACCGGCGTGCGCGCCGCGATGTCGGGCTCCAGAACATCCAGCACCTTCGTGAGGTAGACTTTAGCGCGGTCCAGAAAGCCGTAATCATAAAGCGGCCGACCACAGCACAAATGCTGCATCGGAACCTGCACCTGAAAACCAAAACTCTCCAGCACCTCGACTGCTGCCTGCGCTGTTTCCGGGAAAAAGAAATTGTTGAAGGTATCAGCCCACAGGATGACCTTCGGTTTTCCCTGGTTTTGGATGGCGCGGTTGCGGAACCATGCTTTGAAAGTCTGCGGGGCAAACGTCGGAATGCGCCGCTCCAATGACATACCCGCGGCCACTTTTGGAATCGCGCTCAACCCCGGAGTTTGCGTCACCAGGTTTACCAGCCCCGGAGCGAACGAGGCGAGCCGTGACCACTGATCGACTAGTCCGAATGCGTACGCATGGCGCGGCCGGAGCCGGCCTTCCCAGTAGTGCGACAAGAACTCGGCTTTGTAGGTGGTGTCCACATTGACTGGACAATCGCCCTTGCAGCCCTTGCAGGAAAGGCACAAATCCAGTGCGTCCTTTACGTTGTCGTCCCGCCAACCGTTGGCGATCACGTTACCGTTCAGCATCTCCCAGAGGTGGTGAGCGCGGCCGCGCGTGGTATGGCGTTCCTCATGCGTCACCATGAAGCTCGGGCACATGGTGTCGTCTTCTGGCTTCGCTCCGTCTTTCCTGCGGCATTTGCCAATACCGACACAGCGCAGAGTGGCATGAGCAAAGCTGCCGCCGTCCTCGGGAAATTGGAAGTGCGTCTTGGGTTCCGGCGGATTGTAACCCGCGCCAGACGCAGGTTCTCATCCATACGGTGAGGATCGACCAGTTTGCCGGGGTTCATCTTCCAATCGGGGTCCCAGATGGACTTGAATTCGCGAAAAGCCTGAATGAGTTCCTCGCCGAACATCTTGCCGAGGAATTCGGCGCGCGACTGGCCGTCTCCGTGCTCGCCGCTCAAGCTGCCGCCGTATTTCGCACAGAGATCGGCGGCTTCTTCCAGAAAGGAGCGCCATTGCTTGATGCCATCCCCGGTGGTCACGTTGAAATCAACACGACAATGAACACAGCCCTGCCCGAAGTGGCCGTAAAGCGCGGGATTGTAATCGTATTTAGTGAAGAGCGCACGCAGCTCGCGCAGGTAGCCGCCGAGCCTTTCCGGAGCCACGGCGGAATCCTCCCACCCTGGCCAGGTATCGCGCTCACCGGGAACGAAGGCGGTAGCGCCCAGCCCCGATTCGCGCACTTCCCAGATGTGCTCCATGTCTTCCTTGTCTGTGAACAGACGCATGCTAGGTGCGCCCGGCTTCGACTTGAGCGCTTCTTCCACCTGATGAGCGAGGTCGAGCGCGTCTGCCTTTTTATCGGCGCCGAGTTCGACCAACAACCAGCCTTTGCCCTCGGGCAGCAAATTGAGATATTTCCGGTGCGGTCCTCCCTTTTTTTCAATGTTCTCGTACAAGCGGTAATCAATGCCTTCGAGTGCGACCGGTCCGAACGGATCGATGTCCTTGACGTGATCGGCGGCTTCATAGACATCGGGGTAGCCAAGCATGAGAATCACGCGCTCGGCTTTCGCGTCGATCAGGCGACACTTCGCTTCCAGAATTGTGACAAGCGTTCCTTCGCTGCCCACCAGGGCACGCGCAACATTGAAGCGACCATCATCACCGGGAAGCAACTGGTCGAGGTTGTAACCGGAAACGCGGCGCGGAATGGGCGGATATTTTTGCCGAATCAGATCGGCGTAGCGGTTACGAAGCGACTTCAGATTGCGATAAATGCCCCCAACGCGTCCGCCCTGCGCGATTTGAAACTCCAGCTCGTCGTCATTCATCCAGCCAACGGTCATGCGTGTTCCGTCGTAGAGCAGCACATTCATTTCTTCAATGTTGTTGTCGCACTTGCCCGACATCTGCGCGTGCGCCCCGCAGGAGTTGTTGCCGATCATGCCGCCAAAGCAGCAGTGATTGTGCGTGGCCGGGTCTGGTCCCCACACCAGCTGGTTTCCGCTCTCGCGCATTACATGGCCGCGCAATTCGTCACAGACCGTTCCAGGCAGTACCCGCGCCCAGCGTTCACGCAGGTTCGTCTCGAGCACACCGTGCATGTACTTGGACCAGTCGATCACAACTGCCACGTTGCAGGTCTGTCCGGCCAGACTGGTGCCTCCGGCACGCGACAACACCGGCGCGCCGAAATGCCGGCATGCGGCTATCGCTCGCTCTACATCCTCAATGGATTTCGGAATCATTACCCCGATCGGCACCTGACGGTAGTTGGAAGCGTCCACCGCATACATCGCTTTCGTTCCAGGGTCGAAGCGAACTTCGCCTTCTATGTTTCGTCGTAGCTCCGCTTCCAAACCAGCCACGTCCACGCCTTCGGCAAAGCGCAAGTTTTTGGGTGCAGTCACATCTTCCAGTGGGATAAGCGGAACTCTGTTTGCGGCCATTCTGTATACCCCGATTAGGCGGCGAACTTGTCCGCGTCCGCGCGCTTCACTGCAAGCCCCCATCCCGGACGCGAGAGGTCGGGACGAAGCTCGCCATTGATGAGTTGAGGAGGAGCATCGAACAACATGTTTTCGATGCGAACATGGTCGTAAAAATATTCAAGGTTGCGGAACGGTGTGACGGCGCAGGCAACATGCGCATGCAGAGCCGGAGCAGTATGGCAGGAGATCGGAATGTTATGTGCCTGGCACAGCGCTGCCACCTGCAAAAAACCGGTTACGCCACCGCAGCGCGTAATATCGGCCTGCTGAACATCGATCGCACCAGCCGCAAGCATCCGGTGAAAATAGAAGATGTCGTACCCGTACTCCCCTGCGGCAATATCCATACCAGCCGGGGCCCGGTCGCGCAGCAGGCGCAAACCTTCTAAGTCATCAGAAGAAACGGGTTCTTCGAACCAGCGTACGTTGAAGTCAGCAAACACATCTGCCAGAGCCAGAGCTTGTTTTCGGCTATAGGCTCCGTTCGCGTCGACGTACAGTTCTGGAGTGAATCCGATTGCTTCGCGAGCGAGCCGAACTCGTTCAATATCGCGTTTCGGCTCACGCCCGATTTTCATCTTTACTCGTGGGATGCCCTCATTCACCCAGCCAGAGAGCTGTTTCGCGAGCTGTTCGTCGGTATAGGAGGTGAAACCTCCACTTCCGTAGACAGCAGCTTTCTCGCGCACCTGGCCAAGCAGCGTGACCATCGGTATTCCCAGCAGGCGTGCCTTCAAATCCCAGAGAGCACAATCCACCGCCGAGATGGCCATTGAACAGATGCCCGGCCGGCCCAGATTGCGCACTCGGTGCCACATCGCTGCGTAACTTGCCGCCGGTGACATCGCGTCGGCCCCTGTGACCACTTCCGCCAATGTGTCCGTGATGAGTCTCGCTGTCGCGCTGTCAGCGTAGGTATAACCCATTCCTCGCTGGTTTCCCGAAACTGCCTGTACAGCTACCATGGTGGTGCTGTGCCACTGAAAGGTGCCGTCGGACTCCATCTGTTCCGTTGGAACTTCGTAGACGGAAACTCGCAAGGGCTGGATTCGTAAGCTTTGCTGGAGGAAATTCATACGTCGGGTCTCTGCGGTTGGAATGGCGGCCGACTCCAACGGATGTCCATCCGCTACGCGGAGCTCCTGCATTGTCCTTACGCAGGGCGCTTCAATGCACCTCGACCGCAGGCGCTTCATTGTTCAATAACGTGGCGGCTTGTTTTGCGGTGAACCCTTCCGGCAACGGCCTGAATCTCCAGTGGACCTCATGTTGTTGCTCGCTGATTGTTTTGAAGAGAAGGGCCTTGCCTTTCAGATGGACATCGATCAGCGTGGTCTTCCAATGGCCAGGAGCTTCTTCCTGGCGGTTCAGCATGAAAGTCCCGCCCTTGTTCAGACGTCCCAGCAAGCCAAATCCGAAGCGAACCTGTCGGACCATCTGTCCACTAAGAGAGACAAATCGCTTTTCTCTGCCATCGACAACCATGATTCCCTCCATGGCGTGAAGCACCTCGGCTTCGCGAGTGGAGGGATTGAATTGGGGATCAGGCTGGAATGCGATCTTGATATTCCGGTCTTGCCGGCCGGCATACTGGAATACGAAAGCCTGGGGAATGATCTTCATTAATTGGCGGGCCTTTCGGCTATCCTCTTCTCCCCTTTTCCGTGCGCGTGCAAGCTTAGCGGGATCATTCACCAATTCCGCGATACGCTTTTGTTCCTGTTCGCGCTGCTCCGGACTAAGAGGATGCCCTCCGGCAGCCACCAGTTCCGAAATGTCACCATCTGTGGAATCCGCAATGAGGTAGGTATTCGTCGTGTGGCCCAGACGTTTACGGGACAGATATGTCCATTTGCTGTGATCCTGATCGTCGGCCTGCAGTTCGTTGTGAATGACTTGTTGTACTAAGTCCGGGGCCGCTTGGCTGTTCTGTGCTTCAATCGCTACCGGCATCAGCAGTGAACAGGAGAGCAACACCGGCAAAATCGCCTTCATGTTCATAAGCATAGAGTGTGACTTCTGTATCTAAGAACGACAGCGTACCAGAAACGTTGCCCTTTGCGAATGGCATGACGATGCAGAGGATTGCGCATCGTTCCGTCAGCGGAAGTCTTTAGCGCTCCGGTTCTTCGTGTTCTTCGGCGATGGACAAAGGAGTAAACCGATCGACAACCACCGCAACCAGTACGATAGCTACTGGAATCAACAATGCTTTTATCTGCAGGACAGAATTGAGCCAAGTACCGGCAATTGCACCCAGCAGGTAAAACATCCAAATTGAAAACATGAAACCGGCCTGCCGTAAGGCGCGCTGGAGATGATCGAACACTGGCCTATGTTGCCAGCGGTCGTCGGCCAGAAACGCCACACGGGACAGCAACTGCGCCAGTTTGTTCAGCATTCCGGTCACGAAAGTTGTGTGGACCGTGAGCGGCCCAACTCGGGTCAAGGTTGCCGTCTGTGTGCCCATGGCCGCCGCTAGCATTGCAGGGAGCAGTATTGTCGACGCGGCATGACGCTCTTCTCCGAGCAACACCACCGCAGCAATCAACGCCGCCTCGGTCAGCAGCGTGATTGTGGCAACGCTTCGAATCTGCCGTCGCGATCCAATCTCTATCAGGGTTCGCCCGAAGATCGAGCCCATTAGAAAAGCAACCACAACGGCAAAGCTTTTGACCGCCTCCGGCCAGTGCGCCAGTGCTGCATCTTGCCCCAGGTGGACGGTCGTACCGGTCATGTGGGCGGTGAAGATGTGATAGAGGGTAATGAAGCCAATTACATCCACGCCGCCTGCCGCAAATGTCAGTAGGAGAGCTACGAAGCCCTTGACCAAAGGATGCCGAGTGAACTGCGGCTGTAACATGATGAACCGATAGATTTGATGCGGGGCAGACAATGGGCCTCCGGGTTCTGCGCCTTTTAGACAACAGGGGCATACAGGGCCGCATCTCGAACTATTGTTTAAATCGCTAAATTGATAGGACATAGCAAATGCCTAAACGTGAAGTAGTGGTCATCACTGGGGCGTCTGCCGGCGTGGGACGCGCTACCGCGCGGGAATTCGCGCGTCACGGTGCATGGGTAGGCCTGATTGCCAGAGGACGAGACGGACTGGAAGCCGCCAGTCGCGAAGTGGAAGCTCTCGGTGGAAAAGCGTTGCCAATTATTGCCGACGTGGCCAATCCGGAACTGTTGGAGCATGCAGCAGAGCAAGTCGAGAAGAAGCTCGGTCCCATCGACATCTGGGTGAACAACGCGATGACCTCCGTATTCTCGCCAATCAAACAGATGAAGCCGGAGGAGTATAGGCGCGTCACCGAGGTCACTTATCTCGGATACGTGTACGGAACTCTGGCTGCTCTGAAACGCATGCTTCCGCGCGACCGGGGCACCATCGTTCACGTTGGATCTGCGCTTGCTTATCGCAGTATTCCCCTGCAATCCGCGTACTGCGCTGCTAAGCACGCCGTGCTGGGCTTTTTTGCTTCGCTTCGCACCGAACTGATGCACGACCACAGCCGCGTTTCCACCGTGATGGTGCAAATGCCGGCACTCAATACGCCGCAATTCAGTTGGGTCAAGAGCCGGCTAGCCCGGAAGGCACAACCTGTTCCGCCGATCTACCAGCCGGAGGTTGCAGCTCGCGCGATTTACTACGCCGCACACCACCCCAGAAAGCGTGAGTACTACGCAGGTTGGTCCACTGTGAAAGCTATTGTCGGCAACAAACTGATTCCCAGTTATGGCGACAGATTGTTAGCGCGAATGGGTTATGACGCTCAGCAGTACGATGGGGCCGAAAACCCAAATCGTCCTCACAATTTGTGGGAACCGGTAGCTGGAGACCACGGAGCGCACGGAGCTTTTGATTCCCTTGCCCGCGACGCCAGCATGGAATTGTGGGCGGAGACTCACCCGCGCTTATTGCTTGGGGCTGCACTGATGATCTCCGGTGCCGCGTTTGCCTTCTGGAAAGAATCCCGGAAAGAATCCCGGCGCTCCAGTGTCGGGCCACAGAGGCTTCCTCGTGCGGCTTGATCAGAACTCATTTTAAGAGGCTCTTCTTTTCACAGCTTCTCGATCTTTTCGGATCCGACTGGAGAGCAGAGCCTTCGCACTCTCCAGTTCTTTCCTGCGTTCCGGGCTGAGCTTGGAACCTGCGCGGTTGATGAAAAAGGTCAACATCCGCATGCCAGAACCGGGACCTTTCGGAGAGACCTCCTTTGAGGCTAAGACTCTCGCTATGGTCGCAGCATCTTTCGTGAACAATCCAGGTGGCGGATAGGTCGAAACCGTCTTGACCTTGGCTACCCAGCCTTTTTTCTTATCCGTCGCCATGACTCGCCTCCAGTTGCCTTGCCCGCTTGCGTCCCGACCGCAAGCCTGTTCGACGTTCTCGTACACATCTGGTGAATTGACAATCGATCCCAGTTATCTCTCTATTCATCAAATGTGCCTATGCCGTTAGATCATCGCGAAGTTGAAAAGCCGCTGAAGAAACTCCGGAAAATGGTGAACAGTTTGCCGAAACGGCCCTCGGCTGAGCAGGTCCATGACATTCGCACCCGGGCGCGCCGCATGGAGGCGACCCTGCACGCGCTGCTGCTTGATGGTGACCGAAAGGGACAGCGGGTTTGCGAGGCGATCGCGCCCATACGGAAACGGGCTGGCAAGGTGCGCGACATGGATGTGCTCACCGGATTAGCTTTAACTCTGCGCGGCAATGACTCGGATTGCCTGGTCCGATTGCTGGAGCAACTCGGGCACTGGCGCTTTCAGGATGCCCGCAAACTGCACCGGACCGCATTGCGCCAGCGGAGTGTCGCCCGGTTCTATCTCAAGCGGTACCGCTCTCTGGTCAACCGCAACTTCAAAAACAACAGCACGCAAGGTGACTGGGACAGGAAAGCGGCCGCAAGCGTTCTGCAGCTGTCTGGCGAATTGGCGAAATGGCCGCGGCTGACCGCAGAGAACCTTCATCCCTTCCGCCTGAAAGTGAAACAACTGCGGTACGTCCTTCAGCTCTCGGGCAATAACGAAGACGAACTGGTCTGGATGCTCGGCCAGGTAAAAGACAAGATTGGCGAGTGGCACGATTGGATGGAACTGGCCGCAATCGCAGGAAAAGTACTGAAACACGATAGCGGTTGCGTCGTTCAGGAACAGATCCGGTCCAAAACAAAGCAGTGCTACGAGGAGGCGATGGCCATCGCAATTCAGCTCAGGGTGCGATACTTTCAACGTTCCAGCAAGAATAATCGGATAACAGGAAGAGAGTCTGTGAAGCGTCCGGTATCCGATTCGGCCGCCCGTTTGGCTGCGTAGGGTGAGCGTGCCCACGCTCAGTTTCGTTGCCAAATTTGATGAAACAAGCACGTCCCAGGTGCCTCTGGCGCCCGGGACCGCGCGAGAACGGGTTGGAACTCATTGTCTCTAACTAACTCGCCGGTGTTCGTGAACCTCACATCTGGCTCGGCCGGTCGCGAATCCGGGCAACTCGAGGCCGCAACCGCATTTCAAAACTCGGATAATCCGCAATGGAGTAATAGAACAGGCAGCGAGGCGATGCTGCCACACGGCGAAGTCTGCCCTTTACTTTCGGGGCCCAATGCAAGCCAGGTAGGCAGCGCTTGCGGCAGCAGAGAGGAGAAATAATGAAAGCAGTCGTCTTTCACGGAATCGGTGATATTCGCCTGGATAATGTTGCCGATCCCAAAATCAAGGAGCCTCCTGACGCAATCGTGCGCCTGACGGCCAGCGCCATCTGCGGCACTGATCTTCACATGATCCGCGGGACGGTCACGGGCATGAAGCCCGGCACCGTGCTGGGACATGAAGGGGTTGGATTTACCAGGCGCGCACGGCAGCCTCCAGAGCTCCGTGCGTGCCTGTTCTCATTTCGTTCTAAAATTTCGCCTAAATGCAAACGTGCTAGCAGTTAGGGCCGAAATCCTTTTCGAATGCCTCTGCCAGCTTGGCGCCCCAGTTGTTCTTGGGCTTCAAGCGTCCGGCAAAGAAACGCAGAATCGGCGGCTCTTCGCAAAATTCCAGTCCACCAATCATACTGCGGTGCTCGTACAGCCACTTAATGCGGTCCGCAGCGTATTGGAAATGCGACATCGTGAAAACGCGACGCGGCACGGCCAAGCGCAGCAGTTCCATATCCGAAGGAACGTCATTGCCCTCTTCATCGCGATCCATGGAGATCGAGCCGCGCTCCATTCCGCGGATACCGGAAATGATGTAGACAGCGGCGGCTAGAGATCCGGCCGGATACTCGGATTGCGGAACATGCGAAACAAAGCGCATAGCATCGACATGGCAGGCCAGTCCGCCCGGAGGCGTGACCACTGGCACTTTGTTCTCGATCAATTGCTCGACAAGGTACTTGATGGCGTCGGCCGAGGAGCCTGCGATTTCGAGTTCCGTCATTTCACGAACACCGACCGCCATGGCTTCAATTTCCTTGGACGACATGCCGCCATAGGTGTAGAACCCTTCATAAACCGGCAGCCACGGGCGAATGGTTTCGTACAGGTCCTTGCGGTTTGTGGCGATAAAGCCGCCGCGAACACTGCAGCTCTTACGTCCGGAGAGATAGCAAAGGTCGGCAACTTCCATAATCTCGCGAATGATGTCCTTAATGGAAGCGTTGGCATATTTCGGCTCACGCTGACGAATGAAATACGCGTTCTCGGAGATCAAGCTGCCATCAACAAACAGCGGAATGCCTAGCGGCGCGATAAGCTTCTTGATTTCGTGCAGATTGGCCAGCGAAAACGGTTGGCCGCCAATCAGATTGGTTGTCGCTTCCATGCGAACGAATGGAATCTTGCCGGCGCCAACCTTATCGATGGTCTCCTTGAGCCGCCCCAGGTCCATGTTGCCCTTGAACGGTTTGTCGCTCTCGGTTACAAGCGCGTCCGGCCCAAACAACTCCAGAACAGTTCCCCCCACCAAGTTGAAATGGGCTTTCGTCGTGGTGAAGTGATAGTTCATCGGAATAAAATCGCCGGGCTTGATGAAGGACTTGGCCAGCAGATGCTCGGCAGCGCGTCCCTGGTGTACCGGCAACAGATATTGGTAGCCGAAAATTTCCTTTACCGCGTCCAGCAACTTGTAGAAGCTTTCCGAGCCGGCGTAGGCGTCATCGGCCTGAAGCATTGCTGCCTGCTGGTTATCGGTCATGGCATTGGTGCCGCTGTCGGTCAGCATGTCCATGAAGATGTCACGGGTACGAAGAAGGAAGGTGTTGTAACCGGCCTCATCCATCGCCTGGAGCCGCTCGCGAACAGGAGCCAGTCTTACCTTCTGCACAATCCGGATCTTGTGCATTTCGATGGGAATTTCGGAACCATTGGATAAACGGATGCTCATTATTCAACCAATCAGGAATGAAGATTTAAACCATATCTTGATGATTACACGCGGAAAACCGCAGTGCAATCTGAATCCGCACAGGAGTGGGCTTGATCCGATTTCACGAGGAAAACAGGTCCGGTCCTGAGTAGACACAAATCATGCGCGACAACAAAATCATCGCCCATAACTTTCACCACAGGAAAAATATGGTGCGCCCGGCGAGATTCGAACTCACGACCTAACGCTTCGGAGGCGTTCGCTCTATCCAGCTGAGCTACGGGCGCGCACAGGTAATTATACCTGAGCACTTGCCTCGCACAGAATTGTAGTGAAAAAAGTCTCCGCCTATCGCATCAGCAGATAGAACAGAATCCAGAAAGGTGCTGTCAGAGCGATTGCCACAATCAATCCTCGCAGGGCACCGCCGGGATGCTCGCAGTCAGTGTCCTGGGCGAACGCACGCCCTTGGGCTTCGTTTAGAGGAGCCGCGCAGGAATGATCGGAAAGCTCGTGCGAGAAAACCAAAGAAATCTCCCGTGCATTTAGATTCCTGGCGCCTCCCTCCGGTTGCTCAGCCTTGCAATTTCTTTTCACATTCTTGAAGTTCCGAGTGCAACGAATCAAGAATATAAATCCGTTTCTCGAGAAAAGAAGTCATACTCTTAGACGTGACCGCCCAGGATCGCGCACTGGAAAGCTTCGCAGTCTACCTTCGCGTGGAAAAAGGGTTAGCCCCTCTCAGCATCAAAGCCTATGCCGGAGACCTCTCGCTCTGGGCGGAGTTTCTCTCTAAGCGCCGCAAAACGGTGCTCACCGCTCAGCGCGAAGACCTGAAGGACCTGTTGCAGCACCTGCTTGGCCACGGAATGGATTCGCGTTCCGTAGCTCGCAAGCTATCGGCCCTGCGTCACTTTTATCGCTACTTGCTGCTGGATAAGCTGATTGCACACGATCCCACGCTCGAGATCGACAGTCCCAAACAGTGGAAAGTGCTTCCGAAAGCTCTCTCCGAAGAGGAAGCCGCCACGCTGATCGAAAGCCCCGGCCAGTGCGATGCAGCCTCGACTCAGTCGCGCTTTGCGCAGGCTCTCGCCCTTCGTGATCGCGCCATTCTCGAAGTCCTCTACGCGGCGGCCATGCGCGTTAGTGAGTTGGTGAATGTGCGCATAGAAGACACCAAACTGGACCTCGGCTACATGCAGGTACGCGGCAAGGGGGATAAGGAACGCATCGTTCCTCTGGGTGCTCCCGCCCAAAAGGCGCTCGACGTCTACCTGCGCGATGCGCGTCCCGTGCTTGCAGGCCGCAAAAAATCCCCGGCGCTTTTCCTTGCGCGCGGCGGGCGCAAACTTACGCGCGAGCGTATTTGGATGATCGTAGACCAGGCGTCCAAAGCTGCTGGCCGCCACGCCTCGCCGCACATGATGCGCCACTCGGCTGCCACTCACATGGTTTCTCACGGGGCCGACCTGCGCACCGTGCAAACCGTGCTGGGCCATGCCGATATTTCGACGACACAGGTCTACACTCACGTCGCACTCGACCGTCTGCAAAAGGTGTACGCCGATCACCATCCACGAGCTCACGCACGCACCAAAAACAAATCTGATGAGCACCAATAGACCCATCCCGGCAGATTCCCGGCAAACACCCGCTGGCACCGCGCTGTCCGGCTTCATTCGCGCTCTGGTTGAGCGCAACGCATCCGAGCACACCATCAAGGCCTATCGCACCGACCTGACGGAGTTCGTAACCTTCGTTGGCCCCGAAGAGTTCCAAGCAATCGACCACCTGCTGATCCGCGCCTTTCTGGCGCAGCTCTACGAGCGCGGATTGAGCAAGGCTTCGGTGGCACGCGCCCTTTCATCCGTCCGCTCGTTCTTCAAATGGATGGGGCGAGAACACATGATCGATTCGAATCCCGCGCTGCTGGTGTCAGCACCAAAGCTGCCGAAAAAACTGCCTCGCATCCCGACCATGGAGGAGATGAACTCCGTACTGGACGCCGAGATGCCGCAAGAGGCCGCATTTGCCGAGCGCGACCGTTTAATCCTCGAACTGCTGTACGGATGCGGCATTCGCAACAGCGAACTGACGGGCATCAACTTGAATGATGTTCAGCAAGGCCAGGGTGCGATTCTGGTGCGCGGCAAAGGCAAAAAAGAGCGGTTAGTTCCCTTCGGCGAATCCGCGCAAATTGCGCTTCGCGATTACCTTCCACATCGGGCCAATACGCTCCACAACAATAAGCGTGTTGGTGAAACCGCATTGTTGATAAACCTGCGTGGAACGCGGCTAACGACCCGCAGTGTGGGGCGGATCGTAAAGTCCATTGCCGTCGCCGGCGGCCTGCCTCGCGAGGTGCACCCCCATACCCTGCGCCATGCCTTCGGAACGCACATGCTGGAGGAGGGAGCGGATTTGCGCTCCATTCAGGAACTGCTCGGCCATGCGAGGCTTTCCACCACGCAGCGTTACACGCAACTCACAACAAAACAGGTTTTGGATGTTTATGACAAGACGCATCCACGCGCAAAGTAACCCTGCATTTCTGCTTTCGCCGTAAAGTTAATGATGAATTGGAAAGTGTTCGCGAGCCAGCTTACGAAGCAGCAACACCGGACATGGCGCGTGGTCGAGTACGAAACGTGCGACATGTCCCACGGATCGTGGACCAACATGCGGCGGTTCACCATACTCTGATCGTGCGCAGATCACAATCACGTCCGCCCCCCACTCTGCGGCGGCTTTGACGATTTCAAGTTCCGGACGTCCGTGCCGCAGCAATATTTCCGCGTCCTTCACGTAGCCGAGTCCCGCCTTTACAATGTCCTGCGCAGCCGCTGTTTCCGCCGCCAGCATCTCCTCCGTTATCGGTTGGTGATGCATGGGGGGCCTCAAAAAACGCTCGCGCATCCGGTCTATATCTTCGCGTGGACCTATATCGATCACTGCAAGCAAAGCAATCTCCAGAGGCTCAGACGTGGTGAACATCTGCGCTGCGTGGCCAATCTGCTCGGCATTGGTTGCATCCAGACAACCTAGAACTCGCATCGTTGACTCCTTGCCCTATAACAACAACCAGATCGTCAATGCACCGGCAAACAGCATCACCGGCGTTACGAGCGCACCTACTTTGAAATAATCCAAACCCGAAACTTCCACATCCCGCTCTCTCAAAATTAACAACCAGAGAATGGTGGCCAGCGATCCGACTGTAGTTAGATTCGGCCCCAGGTCGCACCCGAACATCGTCGCGGCAACAAAGCCATTTCTTATTGCCGGAGCCGCATGTTGAATGCTGACCAGCGACGAAGTCATCACTACTGCCATCGGCACATTGTTGATCAAGTTCGTACCCAGCGCGGCCCCGAACGTGCCCACCATCACCGCGCCAAAACTCGTACCACCTGAGAGATGCAGAAGCAGGTTACCCAGTTTGGCTGTGAGTCCGGTGTCTTGAATCGCACGAACGACAACAAACATCCCTGCGATGAATCCGAAGATTGACCATGAGATTCCTTTTCCCGCCTCCAGCAGCGTCGTCCTCTTCCAGAAGAGTGCGCCCGCCAAAAGCAGCAGTGCACCGACCACGGCAACGATCGATACCGGAAACTGAAGAGCCGATGCGACCACATAGGAAGGCGCAACAAAAGCAAGCACCCACAACGTATATCGAAAGTATGCTTTATGCTTCACGGCTTTTTCTGCCGTGGGCAGGAGAGAAAAATCGAATTTCCCCTTTAGCTGCGCACGGTACAACCAGTAAAACATCGCAACGTTGATGGCTATCACGATCAGGCTTGGCAAAAAAAGCAGGCGCAGGAAGGAGAACAGATCAAGCGGAAAATGCGACATGACGATGATGTTGATGGGATTGCTGATCGGCAGCAGGAAGGAAGCCGTATCTGCAATGAATGTACACGCAAACAAGTAAGGGAGAACTGGAAGCCGCAATTTTGTTACCAACACGTAGACGACAGGGGTCAGGATCAGCGCCGTCGCATCGTTGGAAAAAATCATGCTGATGACACTTCCCAACAGAAATACATTCAGGAACAATCGTGCTGCACTTCCCCGGGCGAGTTGTGCCGCCCGCACAGCAAGCCAATCAAATAGTCCTGCTGTTTCCGCCAGGGCAGAGAGTCCCATCATTCCTAAAAAGAATAGAAACGTGTTCCAGTCTCTTAGCAGAGTGGTGGCGGCAACGGCAGGCCGGATTAATCCCAGCAAAAGCATTGCGAACGCGCCCGCCATAGCAATGCGTGACTCATTCCAGCGAAACGGGCGAGTCATGATTCCCGCGAGGGTCAGCAAACCTATGAACGATGTGAGGAAAGTTCTCCAGAATTCCGATAAAGGAAAGTACAGAAACACGGACAAAGTCCCTCGTGAAGCTTTTTTATCTTCTAATTTGCGACAGTTGCTCTAACCCCCAGGGGGTTAGAGCATTTGGCCCACGTTGTCGGTTGTGAAGAGATACGTATACGTCCGTGCCGCGAGGCAATGACGGGAGAATCTTCTAAACATGGTGCAGTTCAGCAGGTTCTTTTGGCTTGGATCGGCCGGCCAGATCGTCCCACATCTCTACAACTCGATTGCGAAGCTCCTCGGTAAGTCGGTCGTAAGCCTCTTCCGGTTTTTCGTTCAGGTCAGGATAGATCGGCTTACCGACACGGACGCGCAGAGGATGGAAACCTTGGAATCCTTTGCCCCGAGGCCAGCACTCATGGAATCCATACTCGGCCACCGGAACGATAGGAACATTAAGATGCCGTGAGAGAATCGCCGCACCCTTCTTGAACTTCTTGGGAGGCCCGTCAATGGAACGCTCACCTTCGGGATACATCATGAGAATCTTTCCCGCACGGAGACCGTAAGCCCCGGCGCGCATCGCTGGCACAAGATTCGAGTCCGGATCGACCGGAATGAGGTGCAGAAATTGCGCGAATTTCCGCATCGCCCCCTCGCCAAAAATCTCGGTAGTACCCACATAAAAGACGTTGTGAAACGCTTTCCACGGAAGCGCTGTGGTCAGAATGGGAGCGTCGAGATAGCTCGAGTGATTAGGGGCAATGATGCACGGGCCCTCCGGCAGATTCTCCATTCCCTCTACGCGCAACTTGAACAAGACGTGGGATGCCCACTTGACGCTCTTGCCAAAGAGCCACCAGAAAAAGCCCACAATCGGGCGCTCAGCGGTGATGGCGAGCACCTCGGGGTCTGTGGTCTCGACATCGAAAACCGTGCTCCACCCGGAAGCCTGCCGCACAGTTTTTCCCCGGTTCTGGAGAACGATGTTCACCAGTTCCCGAACTGTGTAAGCCTCACTCGCAGCGGAGTCCTCGACCTCGGCGCCAAGGCGATGAGCCATGTCGACAAGTAACTCGACTCGTTCCATGGAATCGAGTCCAAGATCAAGCTCAAGGTTATCGTCAGGATGAATCTCTTTTTGATAGTCCTTGCCGACGGCTTCGGCAACAGCGGTCAGGGCATGCTGCACGTCGGGAGAGGCCAGCCAGACGCGGTCCTGGTCGGAGAACGCGCGTCCTTTCGGCGTGATCTCTTCAATCTTGCCGCTGGCGGAAAGCTCGAGCAGTTTTTTCTTTATCGCGTTGCGCCGCAGTTTGCGGGTGGTAGTGCGCGGAAGATCATCCTGCCAGATATCGTAAGAGAGAATTCGTTTGGTGGCCGGCAGCGTGGCCGAGATGCTCTCCACGTCGTAACGAATCACCTCGCGGATATTGACGATTTTGTGCTCGCGAAGTACATCGAAATTGGGGATGATCACCGCGTGCAGGCGTTCGCTGAGAGGCTCGCCAGGCTTGCGGCTCTCAAGCCCAAGAACGCAGAGTTCCTTTATCCACTGTGAACGCAGGTAGTAGCTCTCGATCTCTTCAGGGTAGATGTTCTTTCCGGAACTGAGAACTATTACGTCCTTGGCTCGTCCAGTAATGAAGTAATTTCCCTTGGCATCCGAGTAGGCGAGATCGCCGGTGTAGAGCCATCCATCCTTCAGAGCTTCTGCAGTAGCCTCCGGGCGATTGTAGTAACCTTTCATCATGGTTGGGCCGGCGATCGCGATTTCACCCACGAGGTGCCCGTTCTCGTCCACCTTTGTGTCTACCAGCTTGGATTTCAATCCCGGCAGCGGACGGCCAATGGAACCGATTACGTTGTCATCCGGAGGCGTGCAGAAACAACCACTGGTGGTCTCTGTCAATCCATAGGCCTGCAGCATCGGGAAGCCAAGTGCCTGAATATCGCGGCCAATCTGCGCGTCAAAGCGCGAACCTCCAGTGACAAAGTAGCGAATGTTCGGTCCAAGCTGAGCGTGAACTTTCTTGAAGAGGACCTTGCCGAGATTGAAACCAATCTTCTGCGAAGCCGTACTGAGAGAGAGCATTAAACGGAAGATCTTCTCCGCCAGACGGCCCTTCTTAGTTACCTCTCCGAAAATGCGCTCGTGGATGAGATAGAAGAACTGCGGAACACAGCAGAAGATAGTGATTCCGCGCTCACGCAATGCAAGCATCAGCTCTTGCGAATTGAGCGAGTCGAGAAAAACAACTTTGCCACCGTTGCCGAGCGGAAAGAAAATGTTGACCATCTGCGCCAGCACATGGAAGAGCGGCAACACACCCAGCAAACCATCTCCCGGACCAAGTCGAACGAATTTTCGGACACATTCCAGTTCGGCCGTCAGGTTGCCATCAGTGAGCATTACGCCCTTGGGGTCGCTGGTGGTTCCTGAGGTGTAAATAATGGATGAAACATCATCTGGTTGCACCGGAACCGCAACGAAGCCCGGTTCCGACGCGAGAACCATATCCTGCACGAAGGGGAGTCCTTCGTGTGGAACGTCCAGCATGGCAAGCTTAATGTTCCGGTCTCCAACTGCCGCTTTGCCTATGGGAAAGCTACGCTCGTCCACAAAGAGCAGGGTTGTGCCGGAGTCATCAAGCAGTTTTGCGACCTGCTGCGGGTTGAATGCTGTATCGAGGGGAACCGCGGTATTGCCGCTGGCTATGATGCCAAGATAGGTTGCAACCCAGCTCGGGCTATTGAAGGCAAGAATCGCACAACGCGTGCCGCCGCCGATACCGGCGCGAACCAGCCACTGCGCAACACCGTCGGAAAAATGGCGAAGCTGCTGATAGGAAAAGCTCTCGATGGTGTGGCCGTCTGCTGTAGTGCTGACGCTGCAAAGCGGCGACTGCGGCATGGAGGTTCCGGCCTGCCGCTGAATCTCCACTGCGGGTGCCGTCGGCCAGCGCTCCACGGATTCGAGGAAGCAGCTATAAAACATTAGTACCCCCAAACCACAGAATATAGGGCGTAAACACGCCTGCGACAGAGTTTATCGCACGACAGGGAACAGCCGCACTCGATTGGACAGCATGGCCGAAATTTCCCGCTCCCTATTTTAAAAAAGACGCGAGGAACACTAAGTTCTTGAGGTGGGGGAGCTTTCGGCAAGTTCGCGAAGACTGTCGAAAATCGCCAGTTCCCCGCTTTCATGTTTCAAAGTCTCCCGAAGGGAGAACGTCACTGAAAAGTGAGGCGCGTGGGAACAAAAAGACACCTCGAGAAACTCGAATTCGCGCGTGGACTTGACCGTGGTCATCGGATTGGAAATCTCCGGCTCCCATTCAGGCTGGGTAGAGAGATAAAGAGACGCTACAGCGAGTGTCGGCAAGGCAGTGCTGTATTGCGTGCATCGCCTGAGGGGGCCGAGCCAGCGAGTGCGAATTATTTCGATGTTCCGTTGCGGCGGACAATTGAGGTTAGCTTCAAAGGTCAACGTTTCCTGACAGTGACGCCAGTGCCAGGCAGCCCATCTGACTGGCATCTCGCGAGGCGCCAAACGCGCTTCCAGAAAAGGCTGACGAAAAGCAGTGCCGGATAGCCGCAATCGCGCACGAAAGTGCGACGGACTAATCCAGTCGACGCCGCTGACCTGACCATGCGTAATGATGGCTCCCTCAATCCAGTTCAGAACCCTTAAAGCACGACGTCGATTCAGGTGCAGGAACGCCCAATACCAAACGCCCACGACCAGGAATCCGAAGCAGACGCTGATGAATGCGAGTTCCATGACACCTAATATGGATGCGCGGGGCGACGCAGAGAGATGCTATTTTCTACGCCTCCAACGCGGCAAATGCGACCGGTTAAGCCTCTCTCTTGTAACAGCGCCAGCTCCAAACTTTTCTCGCGATTCAGGGCGAAAAGCCCTTTCCTGACCCGTATTTCATGGATGGAATGAACTGCGGGCGCTTTGATCTGCGTTCGCGCCCAAACCAGCCAGAGCAGGGCCTGCAAGCCGTCCCGCTTTTCAAATTTCAAGCAGCGCGGCACACAGAAACTGAATCTCAATTGAATCTCTTTGGAATGGTGCATGAAGACAGAAAAATGGGAAAACCCGCTCGGCAAGCCAAGAGGGATTTGTACGGAGGAGAGAAAGTAGCAGGTGAGCCCAATTCTGGGCTAAGGAGTGAGAGAAATCACTGATCTAACGTAACCCTTTTGTGGTATAAGATTACGGTCCCGGATAGTAGATGTTTTTTCAGAAAGCTCCGGGAAGTGGAGCGCCTCGCAAGCGTCTCCTGAGATACCCAACGCGGCCAAGCCTCAACATTCCTTGATGTGGAAGCGCGTTTTCGGGTTAGCTAGCCCAGAAGCGTGACGTGTGTGGCCGTGCCTCGCCCGCCCCTCCTGTGCATAGCTGATTTAACCACTAGAAGCAGCCCGTAACGACTGTGCACTCGGAGGAACGTATGGATGTTTGCCTATCGCAGAGCATAAATTATCTTCGCCGCCTGACCAAAATCAGCTTACTCCGTCGCGGTGTTTCGCTAATTACTCTGACTCTTTTCACCTCAATTGCAGCTCTGGCGGAATCGGGTGGCGGTGAAGCTTCACTGAAACTTCCCGACCTGAGCAGCGTCAGCTTTTTCAATGGCGCAATAGACGGCCACAAATTGCTGATGATCGGCATGTTCTTCTGCGTGCTCGGACTGCTGTTTGGTCTTTGGATGTACACCCATCTGAAGAATCTGCCAGTTCACCGCGCCATGCGCGAGATCTCCGAACTAATCTACGAGACTTGCAAAACTTACCTGGCTACTCAGGGAAAGTTCATCATGATCCTGTGGTGCTTCATCGCTGTGATCATCGCGGCATACTTTGGCTGGCTGAACCCGGTTCCCGGCAAGTCGGTCGGCGTCACCCTGCCAATCATCCTGGCCTTCAGCCTGATCGGTATCGCGGGCAGTTACGGTGTGGCATGGTTTGGCATCCGCGTGAACACCTTTGCAAACTCACGCACCGCGTTTGCTGGCTTGGCCGGTAAGCCTTTCCCCGTCCATGACATTCCGATGAAGGCGGGCATGAGCATCGGAATGATGCTGATCAGCGTCGAGTTGCTGATCATGCTCCTGATTCTGGACTTCATCCCGGGCGATTACGCCGGTCCGTGCTTCATCGGTTTCGCCATCGGCGAATCGCTTGGGGCAGCGGCGTTGCGTATCGCAGGCGGTATCTTTACCAAAATTGCCGATATCGGCTCTGACCTGATGAAGATCGTCTTCAAGATCAAGGAAGACGATGCGCGCAACCCGGGCGTAATTGCGGATTGCACGGGCGACAATGCGGGCGATTCGGTTGGACCATCGGCGGACGGCTTTGAAACCTACGGCGTAACCGGCGTCGCGCTGATCACCTTTGTCCTGCTCGGTGTGCACAACCCGACTGTCCAGGTGCAGTTACTGGTCTGGATCTTTGTCATGCGCGTAATGATGCTTATTTCCAGCGCGGGTTCTTATTTCCTGAACCATGCGTTCGCTAAGCTGAAGTATGGCAACAGCGACGCCATGAACTTCGAATCTCCTCTGACTTCACTGGTCTGGCTGACGTCCATCGTCTCCATCGTCCTGACTTATGTGGTCAGCTACGTGATGATTCCCGTTCTTGGTAACGACACAACGCTGTGGTGGAAGCTGGCTACGATCATCAGTTGCGGAACGCTGGCTGGCGCGCTCATTCCCGAGCTGGTCAAGGTCTTTACCTCGACGGGAAGCTCACACGTGCAGGAAGTCGTGACAGCATCGCGTGAAGGTGGCGCTTCGCTGAACATTCTCTCCGGCTTTATTGCTGGTAATTTCTCCGGTTACTGGCTGGGTCTGGCAATGGTCGCGCTGATGGGGATCGCCTTCCGTGTGAGCTTGCTGGGATTATCGGAGCTGATGCTGGTTCCGGCGGTCTTTGCATTCGGTCTGGTAGCCTTCGGTATGCTCGGTATGGGTCCGGTGACAATCGCGGTCGATTCCTACGGCCCAGTCACTGACAATGCACAGTCGGTATACGAGCTTTCGCTGATTGAGCAGGTTCCCAATATCAAGGCGGAAATTAAGAAGGACTTCGGCATTGACGTGAATTTTGATCGTGCCAAAGACTTGCTTGAAGAGAACGACGGCGCGGGTAACACCTTCAAAGCAACTTCCAAGCCAGTGCTGATCGGTACCGCAGTGGTGGGCGCAACCACGATGATCTTCTCGATCATCATGGGCCTCACCAACGGTCTGACCCAGAACCTCGATAAGTTGTCCTTGCTGCACGCACCCTTCGTCCTCGGTCTCATCACCGGCGGCGCGGTGATTTACTGGTTCACCGGAGCGGCTACCCAGGCGGTTTCCACCGGTGCCTACCGCGCTGTGGAATTCATCAAGGACAACATCCAACTGGAAGGTGCCGAAAGGGCCAGCGTCGAAGACTCCAAGAAGGTCGTTGAAATCTGCACATTGTATGCGCAGAAGGGCATGTTCAACATCTTCCTCGGCGTCTTCTTCGCGACTCTTGCATTTGCGTTTATCGAGCCTTTCTTCTTCATCGGTTATCTGTTCTCGATCGCGATCTTCGGCTTGTACCAGGCAATTTTTATGGCCAATGCCGGTGGCGCGTGGGATAACGCCAAAAAGATTGTTGAAACAGAACTGAAAGCAAAGGGAACGCCTCTGCACGATGCGTGCGTTGTGGGCGACACGGTGGGCGACCCGTTCAAGGACACCTCTTCGGTGGCCATGAACCCGATCATCAAGTTCACCACATTGTTCGGATTGCTGGCGGTACAGCTTGCCGTAACGCTGGCTGCCAAGAACGCGTTGATGACCCACATACTGGCACATGTCTTCTTCCTGGTTTCGGCTATCTTTGTATGGCGCAGCTTCTACAAGATGCGCATTGAAAGGTCTACCCAGGCAGAGGCAGCGAAAGCCGCCGCCGCATGCGACTAGTCTGCACAAGTTGGACGAAACGCCACCCTTCGGGGTGGCGTTTCTATTTCACTTCGATTGCCTGCTATTCTGTTTTCATGAACCCAGTCGCGTTGACCCGTCAGCTCATCGATATCGAATCAGTAACCGGCAAGGAAGGCCCAGTTGCCGATTTCATCGCCACCTATTTGGAGGAGCTTGGCTACCTTGTAGAACGCATGCACGTCGAAGGTCAACGCTTCAACATTTTCGCAAGGCCGGCAAACATCGACGTTCCAACGCTGGTCTTCTCTACTCACACCGACACGGTTCCCCCATTCCTGCCTTCACGCGAGGACGCTGAAAACATCTACGGTCGCGGTGCCTGCGATGCCAAGGGAATTATTGCGGCCCAGATCGCAGCCTGCGAACAACTCCGCAATGACGGCTACTCTGTTGGGCTGCTCTTTGTGGTCGGTGAGGAGCGCGACTCACTGGGTGCCACGGTTGCCAACCGAAACCCGCGCGGATCGCGTTTTCTGGTCGCCGGAGAACCCACGGACAACCGCATTGCCCTGGCCTCCAAGGGAGCGCTGCGCGTTGAGGTTACCGCGCACGGAATCGCGGCGCACTCGGCCTATCCGGAGCTGGGTGAGTCCGCGATCGAAAAGCTGCTGGATTCGCTTCAGGCTTTGCGAGCAATGAAGTTGCCGCACAATCCCGACATTGGTTCCAGCACTGTGAACATAGGTATTATCGAAGGCGGAAAAGCAACAAACGTCATCCCGGCTTTTGCCAAGGCGCAGTTGCTCTATCGTCTGGTGGGCCCATCGGCGGAACTTCGTAAAGATATCGTCGCAGCTGTCGGCCCGCTTGCAGATGTCGAGTTCGTTCTTGATATTCCATACATGCAATTTCTCACGGTTCCGGGAATTCCATCCATGACGGCCTCCTTTACGACGGACATTCCGAAGCTTTTGGCGTGGGGTGAACCCGTGCTGCTTGGCCCAGGCTCAATCTTAGTCGCGCACACGGAGCGTGAATTCATCTCCAAGTCTGAACTCATGCGGGCCATCGAGCTATATGTGCAGACCGGGAAATATCTGCTGCGCTGATCGAAGCAGTCTCTCAACGAATGAGGCGATTGCTGAAGCAGATCGCCCGTGCATTTTTTTTTTGACAGCTTCCCTGACAGCGGGAACCCGCTCTCGATTCGCGTTAAACTCGTCCGATTATGAATACGAGTCAGCCTAACGCGCTCGCCCACGCCTCCTCTGCTTACCTCCGATCCGCGATGAACCAGCCCACTCACTGGCACGAGTGGAGCCCAGAGGCACTCGCCCTCGCCAAGAAAGAAGACAAACCTATTCTGCTCGACATCGGCGCGGTGTGGTGCCACTGGTGTCATGTAATGGATCGCGAGTCGTATGAATCCGAAGAAATAGCAGCCATCCTGAACACCCACTTTGTGGCCATTAAAGTTGATCGCGATGAGCGTCCTGATGTGGACGCGCGCTACCAGGCGGCCGTAGCAGGAATAACCGGACAAAGCGGCTGGCCTCTGACGGTGTTTCTCACGCCGGAGGGCAAGCCTTTTTACGGTGGAAGCTATTTCCCTTCGCGTGATGCCTCCGGGCATCCGGCCTTTCAGCGAGTTCTGCTCGCTATCGCTCAGGCCTTTCGCGAAAAGCGCGATGAGCTGGAAGCGAGCAGCCAAAGCCTGATGAACGCGCTCGCGGATGCTGAAGGACTGCGTGAAAGCGCGGCCAACTTTTCTCCACGAATTGTGGAGCAGTTGGCGCAGGCAGCGCTTCTTTCATCTGACCGCGAGAATGGCGGTTTCGGCAATGCGCCAAAGTTCTTTCATTCCCCCGCAATTGATCTGCTGATTGACTGGTACGCGAGCACTGGCAAGGCGCAAGTAGGAAAAGTCATAACGACCACTCTTGAAAAGATGGCTCGCGGAGGAGTCTATGACCAGCTCGCCGGAGGTTTTCATCGTTACTCGGTCGATAATCGCTGGCGCGTGCCGCACTTCGAAAAGATGTCTTACGACAACTCTGAACTTCTGAAGAACTATGTGCATGGCTGGCAGGCCACCGGCAATCCGTTCTTCGCAGAAGTGGCACGCGACATTCTGCGCTGGTTCCGCGAGTGGCTTAGCGATCGTGATCGCGGGGGCTATTATGGCTCGCAGGACGCAGATGTCGGCCTGGACGATGATGGCGACTTCTTCACTTGGACGCTCGCCGAGGCAAGCGCCGCGTTAAGCCCGGAAGAACTCGCAGTCGCAGCAGCACATTACGATATCCGCAAACACGGCGAAATGCAGCACCGTCCGGAGAGAAATGTGCTCTGGGTAAGAGATTCCGTGGAGCAGATTGCCGCGAGCCAGAATCGCACGCTGGAAGCAACCGCGGAACTGTTGGCCAGTGCTAAAAAGAAGCTGTACTCCGCACGGCTGCAAAGACCAATGCCATTTATTGACCGTACTCTATACACCGGCTGGAATGCGCTCTGTATCTCCGCCGTATTGCAGGCTGCACGTGTTTTGGGAGAAAACGAGGAGCAGGAATTTGCGCTGCGTTCGCTCGACCGCCTGCTCTCCGAGGCATGGCAACCAGCACGGGGACTGCTGCACGTGACGGCCTATGCCGAGGGCGGCCTGAGCCAACGGCCAGCGGGTTTGCTCGACGATTATGCTTTTACGGTGCTTGCCTGTCTTGATGCCTACGAAGCAACCAGCACTCTGCGTTACCTGAAGAGCGCCGAGGAAATCACTGCGCGCATGATCGCGGGATTTTACGATGAAACCAGTGGTGGCTTTTTCGATCTTGATATCACCTTGCCCGATGAACCGATCGGAGCATTGGGCGCGAGGAGAAAGCCGTTTCAGGATTCTGCAACTCCCGCAGGCAATTCCGCTGCCGCAATTGCACTGTTGCGCCTTCACGCATTCAACGGGGATGCGCGGTTGCATCAGCGAGCCGAAGACACGCTGAAAGCGTTTGCCGGAATTGCCGGACAGTTCGGGATTGCTGCTGGCACATACGGACTGGCTTCGACGTGGATGGCGCGTGCGCACACACAGGTGATTGTGATTGGCGAAGGCTCCGATGCAGACACATTGTATGCGGAGGCGCTCGCTCCCTTCGCGCTGAACAAGGTCGTGCTCCGGGTGAAGAATCCGGTAAGCCCGCAGGCTGAATTGCCACCTGCGTTGGCAGATACTATCGCCGCTGCGGCGGGAACTACTGAAGGTCGCGCTGTCGCCCTGTTATGTAGCGACTTCGCTTGTCAGCCTCCGATTTACAACAGTAATGAGTTGCGCGTGGCCCTCCGCAACACCATTTACGGGGGACGGTTAGTCGCTTAGAGGGGAAATACCGCGGCTGAACTTTTCAAAGGAGAAAAGTAGGAAGAAACCAATTCTGCACGAAAGAAATCGTAATGATCACTGCCTAAATTCGGCCTGGTTCGACCAGCAGCCCAGCTTACGTTAGAGTGAGAACATGCCCACAATTGCTAAGAACCTCAAAAAGAATACGGCAGGGAAAAAAGCTGCGAAAAACGGTTCACCAAAAACGTCGGCCAAAGCGTCAAAAACGAATACTAACGGCTTTCGTTCGGGAACCTATATAGTGCCGCGCGGGCATGTCAGCATCGCGGTGCCAACCTTCTGGACTTTGCGCCAGACGAACGACGACTTACAGGTGGAATCCGAGGCCAGCGAGACGACCGTTGTTGTGACCGCTTACCAGCGAAGCGAGCAAGTGAAGTCTCTTGATGCACGAGATTACTTGAAGCATTTTCTCGAAACGGCTCCGGTGGCGGGACGGGTTCAAAGAGGCGAGTCCAGCAAGCAGAAGGCTAGTGCGCGTTATCGCGATGAAGAAGGCGACAACTGGTTCGTTCTCTTCATTTCCAATGGAAAGACACTACTGCTGGCAACCTGCCACTCGAATCGGCCATTAACCTCCCGCGAAGGCAAGACGGGAGTCGCAGTGCTGGATTCGATCACACTGAAAACGCGAGCGTAAGTTTGCGGCACGGCAGCATTGAATCGTTTTTTCTGCAGGGCCAAGCCGGAAGGCTCGAAGCTCTGCTGAACCTTGGCGTATCCAACGCACAATATGCATGCGTGATCTGCCATCCGCACCCCTTGTATGGCAGCACGATGCACAATAAGGTCGTATTCCACGCAATGAAAGCACTGAACGCGTTCGGATTTCCGGTGCTGCGCTTCAATTTTCGCGGAGTGGGAAAGAGCGAGGGTAAGCACGACAGTGGCCACGGGGAAGCCGACGATGTTAAAACTGCACTCGACTACATGGCGGAGCGGTTTTCCTTACCCATCATCTTTGCCGGCTTTTCTTTTGGAGCGGCAATTGGATTGCGCGCAGCCGTGCCGCACCCCCAGGTGAAAGCGTTGATCGCGCTGGGCATTCCGCTGAGTGCCGAAGGACGAGATTACAGCTATGCGCTTTTGAGGGAGAGCAATAAATCCAAGCTCCTGTTAAGCGGCGGTAGAGACGAGTTTGCACGGGCGGAGCTGCTCGACCAGGTGGCTGCCGAGGCAGCGGAACCCAAACGCGTGGTTGTAATATCGGGGGCCGACCACTTTTTCACCGGACATTTGGAAGAAATGCAAACAGCCCTGAACGGATGGGTGCGCGAAGTACTAGGGTATTGACGGTTCCTGCCGTATAATTTCGGCCATGACTGCGTCCGACCAAACAGTTATCGACGAGTGCACAATGCGCGCCATGCGTGCGACTGCACGGGATATCTTCAGGTACGCGCTCGACGAGTGCAGCATCGAACGCGGATTCAGCCGCAATATCCATTACGAACGCGACATTCTGCAGGTTGGCAGTGACCTGTACGATCTGGACACCTTCTCGCGGGTCTTTGTGATTTCTTTCGGCAAGGCTGCCCACACCAGCCTGGAGGCGCTGCTTTCGCGCCTGGGTGCTGGAACTGGAGCAACCGGTATTGTCTGCGCGCCCACATTGCCCGATTCGTTTGCTTTCGGCTTCCGCTATTTTCAGGGAGGCCATCCAATACCGAACCGCGAATCGCTGCGGGCGGCTGACGCGATCCTTCGCGCGCTCGAAACAATGAATGGCCGCTCACTGGTGATTTACCTGATCAGCGGTGGTGGTTCGTCCGTCGTCGAAAAACCGATCAGCGAGGAGATATCCTTCGAAGACTTGGCCCAAACCCATGAGGCGCTGGTGCATTCGGGGGCACCCATTGCGCAGATCAATGCAGTGCGCAAACATCTTTCGGCGGTGAAAGGCGGACGCCTGGCTTTGGCTGCATCACCCGCTCATCAGCTTTCCATAATGATCTCCGATGTGCCGGAGAACACAATTGCTTCGCTGGCAAGCGGACCGACCATGCCGGATCTCAGCACGGTCGAGCAATGCTATGACATCGTGCGACAGTACAACCTGCTGCCACAACTGCCGGAAAGCGTTCGCGAGCTCCTCCTGACGCGCCAATTGGAAGAGACGCCGAAGCCCAACGATCTGCCGTTTGAGCGGGCCAGATGGTGGAGCGTGCTCTCCAATATTTCCGCACAAAAGGCCACAGTGGAGCGGGCAGCAATAAACGGATTTGCCATCCAGATCGACAACACTTGCGACGACTGGGACTACCGTAAGGCAGCCGATTACCTGCTCAAAAGAGTGCGTGAGTTACGCAAGGGAGTTTCGCGCGCATGTCTGATCTCGGGCGGAGAAGTGACCGTCAAGATTGACGGAAAACCTGGGACCGGCGGACGCAACCAGCAATTCGCGCTCTATTGCGCCGAGCACATTGAAGGAGAGAATATCGCCGTGCTCAGCGCTGGAACTGACGGGATTGACGGAAACAGCCCGGCAGCTGGAGCAATCGTGGACGGATCAACGGTAGCGCGCGCGATTGAGAAAGGATTAAGCCCGCAGGCTGCGCTGGAAGGTTTTGATGCGTACCCGTTCTTCGAAGCACTTGGGGACACAATTGTTACCGGATTTACGGGAACCAACGTGCGCGACATACGCGTGTTGTTGGCGTGGTGAGCAGGCGGGAATCCGCATCAGAAGAACTCAGCGACTCCCTCCTCGAGCACACGTATGCGATCTTCGACCCTTAGTCGGCGGGCAGCGGACAGCAGACGCTTTACAGGCTCGTCTACTGGTTCCTGCGAAAGTTTAAAAGTTCCAAAATGCATGGGAATCATCTTCCGGGCACCCATATCCATAAAAGCACGCAGAGCATCCTCCGGGCTGGTGTGCACGGCACGGAAGCTCTCGGGGTAGTAGGCGCCTATCGGAAGCAGGGCAATCTCGGGAGAGAGCCGATCACCAATCTCGGCAAAGCCATCGAAATAAGCAGTGTCTCCCGAGTGATAAATCGAATGATTGCCGTCGGTGAGAACATAGCCGCCATACCCGCGATGCATGTCGCGAATGACGCGAGCTCCCCAATGTTTTGCTGGCGTCGCGGTGATGCGTATTTTTCGCAGCCGGAACTCCTCCCACCATCTCAATTCAACTACGCGCTCGAAACCGAGGTCGTTAACGAGATCACTGACATTATCAGGCACAATGAGCAGAGGCTTGCGTCCAGTCTTGCGGCGAGTCGCGCGAGCAATGGCACGCAGCGAAGGACGATGCAGATGATCGAAGTGCGCGTGAGTTACGAGGACGGCATCAAGTGGAGGAAGATCCTGTATCCGCAAACCGGGGCGGCGCAAGCGCTTGAGAACGAAGAGCCAAGGCGCGAAGATGGGATCGATTACTATGTTGCATCCGCCAATTTGAAGAAAGAAGGAGGAATGACCAATGAAAGTGACACCCATCTGCCCGTGAACGGCGAGCACCGGGCGATGGGTTCGCCCCGTACGTCTCGCCATAGCCGAGTGTCGCACCAACCTGCCGAGCTGACCGGCTTTCCGTCTGATACTGATATTCAACATCTCATACCTTGGACGCGAAGTTAGGCATCCACGGTTCTTTTATGGTAACTCCAAGCGGGAGCTTGTAACATTGCCGCAACTGGCTTTTAATCAAATTCCCGCTTTCGGAAAAGGAGGAAGTCTGGTGAAAATCGCGTACTTGGGATTGGGCATCATGGGACGCCCGATGGCCATAAACCTGGTGAAAGCTGGGCATGATGTGACGGTGTGGAACCGGACGCCAAAAAACGTGGAAGGCGCGCGCACGGCGGCAACTCCGGCCGAGGCCGCCAAGGACGCCGAGATTGTGTGGATATGCGTTGCCGACACCAAGGCAGTGGAATCGGTTTTGTTCGGCCCTAACGGCGTCGAACAAGTGTTACGACCGGGAGTTAAGGTAATAGACTCAAGCACGATCGCACCGCTGGCAACCCGCGAATTCGCAGCCCGTGTCCGGGCCAAGGGAGCTGAGTTTTTGGATGCTCCGGTTACGGGATCGAAAATTGGCGCCGAAAATGCGGAGCTGCTGTTCATTGTGGGCGGTCCGGAAAAGACAGTTACCGCACTCGAACCGCTATTCCTGACGTTGGGCAAAAAGGTGATCCGCGTTGGTGAAACGGGAGCGGGCGAGAGCGCAAAAATTGGAATGAATCTGATGGTTGCCACGATTTTCCAGGGCTTTGCCGAAGCTTTGGCGCTGACCGAAAAACTGGGTGTGCCTCCGGAGAAACTGGTCGAACTGATTAACTCGTCGATGATTCGAAGCGGCGTGACAGATTACAAGGCCAGCTTCGTGCTCAATCAGGATTGGTCTCCAAATTTTCCGCTTCGGTTGATGCTGAAAGATATTCGCCTGATGCTGGACGCGGCGCAGCAGGAAAAAGTAGCACTGCCAGCCCTGAGGGAAATAGAAAAGGTCTACCAAAAGGCAATCGACGCGGGACACGCAAATCACGACTACGCGGTGACAGTGGAGACGGTGAAAAATCTATAAGCGCAAAACCGGGCGGTAAGACGAGGCCGATTCCTCATACCCCAAAACATCATTGCAGGGCAGACGCTTCCGAAATGGCCGACCATGCCTGTAAGTTACCAGTGGTCGCCCCAGCCTCTTTGCTTTGGCTCAGTGCCCATATGCTCCAATTGTGCCTCGGCTACCCTCTTGCCTCCCGAGCCGCTTTCCGTACCGATAATGTGAATGAGATAGAGGCAATTTCCAGCAAAACCGGACATACACCAGACGTTCTGACAACCTTCGACTGGGGCGGCAACTTGGTCATTCAAAGCTCTCATCAGTTCGACTCGATGTGTGACGGACTCAAACTCCTCATTGCAGGCGCCGCGCAGCCACGCTTGCAATGCCAGTTCTGGAGAAGGGCCACACGCCTGGCGGACGTAGGTGCCTCCTCGGTAATCAATGACGAATGTGTAACGGGTATTCCTGTTTTTCATTTCGACCTTCTGTGGCGATCTCGGAAACCTGTTCTACACCTCTAGCTCCGGTCCATCCGTAAGTACAATGTTGTCCTGATCTTTCTCCAAGCTCTCATTGCCCAAAACTTGCCGCAGCTTGGCCTCATCGAGACTCTTGCACCAATGTCCGACTACGATGGCCGCTACGCCGTTGCCGATGAGGTTTGTGAGTGCGCGAGCCTCCGACATGAAACGGTCGATGCCTAGGATGAGAGCCACCCCCGCTACGGGTACCGTGCCTGTCGAAGCGAGGGTCGCAGCGAGCACGATGAACCCGCCACCGGTGACGGCGGCAGCGCCCTTGGAGGTTAGCATAAGAATCGCCAGCAAGCCAAGCTGCTGGATAAGCGAGAGGTGGGTATTTGTAGCCTGAGCGATAAATACGGCCGCCATGGTGAGGTAAATCGAAGTACCATCCAGATTGAACGAATAGCCTGCTGGAATGACCAGTCCAACTACGGACTTGTGCACGCCAACGCTTTCCAGCTTAAGCATCATTCGCGGTAACGCTGCCTCAGAGGATGAAGTTCCTAAAACGATAAACAGCTCATCCTTGATGAACTTCAGATACTTCCAGATGCTGAAGCCATGAAGCAGTGCGACCAGGCCCAGTACGGCAAAGATGAAGATAAGACATGTGGCATAGAAGCAGGCCATCAGTTTGCCAAGCTGGAAGAGCGTGCCCAGCCCATACTTGCCAATCGTGAAGGCCATCGCGCCAAAGGCTCCAACGGGCGCGACGCGCATGATGATGCCGACAATGCGAAACAGGATGGCTGAGAGCTGCTCGATAACAGTGCGGATGATCTCGCCCTGTTTTCCGACCATGTGCAAGGCGAAGCCAAACAAGATTGCGAAGAAGAGAACCGACAGAATCTCGCCTTTTGCAAAGGCTCCCACAATTGTTTCGGGAATAATGTCCTGCAGGAATCCGCTGGTGCTCTGCATCTTGCCCGGGCCAGTGTAGGCGACAACGGCTTTTGCGTCCAGGCTCAGCGGATTCACGTTCATGCCTGTTCCGGGATGCACAACATTGACAATGACGAGGCCGATGACAAGTGCGATGGTGCTCAGGATCTCGAAATACAGAATCGCCAACGCTCCCGTCTTGCCTACCGTCTTCAGGTCTTCCATGCCGGAAATGCCGAGAACTACGGTACAGACGATGATGGGAGCAATCATCATCTTGATGAGCTTGATGAACCCGTCGCCGAATGGCTTCATCTCGACGCCAAGATTCGGATTGAAATGTCCGAGAGCGACGCCAATCAGAATTGCAACGATCACTTGAAAATACAGGTTTTTGTAAAACGCTTTACCACCTGTTTTCGCTTCGGCCATAGGTACTCCTCAATATACCCGGATGAAGCAGGCGGGAAGTACCAAAATAAATAGCACTGCTGAGGATCGGCATGCGTGATTTCTGTCGCGTCCACTTGCAAATGGCAGAGATTTCTCTTTAGAGCGCCGACTCCAGAACCGCGGAGGCCCTTTCCAAAGCGGCTGTTACTTCATCGAGCGCCTCGGAGGCGGCAGCGGAGTCGTTGCGATCCATCGATTCATTTACGCCGGGGATAACCACCGCTGCGTAACCGGTGTATTCGCCCGGAGCATAGATGGTATGACGAAACCAGGGACGGCGCGGCAAACCCTTGCCAAGCAAGGCGCGCTCGGCTTCAAGAAACGCTGAGTTGAGACGCCGCAGTTCAAGGCCGGAGGCAGCGTCGGCAGCGCGATGTGCGGCGCGTCCGGCAGCAGCCAAGCGATCGGCGGCCCTCAGTGACACAGCAAAGTCCGGCTTACCGTTCCACCTCAGTTCCTGTGCGCGGCACTTTGCCGTTTCCAAATGCCTGCGAATCTCAGTGCCGTAAGTCTCATAGTCAAAAGGGAGCGCGTCGGCCTGAGCCATGCGCAGGACTTCCAGACCGAAGATGCGGGCCATTTGTTGTTCATAGACAAAGGAAGGATCGGCGAATTTAGCAAACCAGGCGTAGTTGTCAAAAACTGAGTGATAGACGCCATATGGGCCGATCGAACCGATATCCGTGGAGGGCACGCCAAGGTGCTGAAGGAAAGCAGAATAATCTGAGCCACTCCCTAGATCGGATAGACGAACGTCACCGCGATCGGCTTCTCCGCAGCAGTCGGCAGACGAACATTCAGCAGTACTCTTCGATCGGCGTAGAACCTTTTCGCTTTGAAGCCTCCACGCGTCGTAGACGGAAAGACCCTTTGGGCTGGGCACAACGTGGGTTAGGTCGCGCAAGAACTGTTTGAGGCTGGGTACGGAGGAGGCCCGGAAATCCGGCCCAGCAACACCAATATCCATATTGAAATATGCAACAGCGTTCCGTAGGTCTTTGGCAAACTGCTCGGCGTACTCGGTGGAGCCTATAAGTCCCTGCTCTTCCGCGTCCCAACTGGCGAAGATTATGGACCGCTGAGGGCGCCAACCAGACTTGAGCAGTTCACCAAGCCCGTGGATGGCTTCCAGCATTGCGGCTGTGCCGCTGACCGGATCAGCCGCACCGTAAACCCAAGCATCGCGGTGATTGCCGGCAATCACGAGCGCCTCGGGTTGTGCCGTTCCCGTGATAGTTCCGATGACGTTCCAAACTGTGGTGTAGCTGTAGTTCTGAACCAATTTAACGTGAACGCGGACGGGACCGGAGCCAACATGGTAGGTGAATGGCAATGCGCCTTGCCATTCGCGTGGGCTTTCAGGGCCTCCCAATTTCTCCAGCAAAGGTGCAACGTCGGCATAGGAGAGCGGGGTGACAGGAATTTTGGTGAGATTCCCTGCCTTCTCAGGAGCAAGGCGCTGCGACTCCGGAAGGTCGGGAGTAGAAGCGAAGCCGGGGGTAGTAGGATCGCCGGGATATTCGAATGTAAACTCCACGGCGCCGCGCTGGACGCCGGTAGGCGGACGGTATGGACCCTTCGGATAAGGATCGCCGTGGAAATATCCGTCATCAATAGGGTCTGAGTAGAGGATGAGAGCAGCAGCGCCGTTCTCTTGCGCGGCGAGCGCCTTTACCCCGCGAAAGTTCTGGCCGTAGCGGGCAATGACGATCTTGCCACGAACGTCGATGCCCATCTGCTTGAGTTTACGGAAGTCCTCGGGGCGAGCGTAGTTGGCGTAAACAAGCTCGGCTTCAACCTCTCCGGAGGCTGAACCGCTGTTGAAAGGAATCACGACACGCGGATCGTCCTGAAACGGATCTCCATCGACGTGCTCGCGGGCTGGGCCTCGCATCTTGAGGCCTGCGGGCGCGGTGGCTTCGACGAGAATTTCCTTTGGGAGATTGATCCACACTCTGTAAGCGTCAATGCGTGTCTCAAGGCCGGCCTCGCGAAATTTTTTAGCTACATACTCGGCGGTGTTGCGATCCTCAGTCGAGCCAGCCATATGAGGCTCAGAGCTCAGAACTTGCAGATGCTCGCGGGCAAGTCTGGGATCGGGAACGGCGAGGAACTTTTCTTCCAGCTTTTGCTCGGCTGCGGCGTCGCGAAATCCGGAGATGGGCAGCGGCTTCGAGGTCGAATGCGCTTGCTGCTGAGCTAAAGAAACAATGGCCAGCGCGACCAGCAGCGTGCATACCCGAAGCATTTTGGTCGGAAGAGTCTTTTTCATGCGAGTACCCGCGAAAATTGCAGAATATCACTGTAAGTCGCACGAGATTAGTTCCTGCTTTGCCTGAGGTGCTTCCGTCAGAAGACTCCCGGGATCAAGCGCCAGCGCACCTTCGCACAGTACTTCGCGTATCCCGGTAATCTGGCAGAGAGAAACCGCTCCTCATCCACGAGCCGCCAGATAAAAAATGGTAAAGTCGCTGCAAGCGCCACGAAGCCCCAGTAAGAGCCAAGCCCAAGAGGAGTGCCACCAAGGTACAGCAACGAACCCGCGTACATAGGGTGACGGACAAGTGCATAGGGGCCGGAGGAGATGACCTTCTGATCTTCCGAAATTTCAATGATCGCAGAAGCGAAAGGATTCTCTCGATAGACAAGAAAGATGATGAAGAATCCCACGCCAACCATGAAGTCCCCGGCTATCACTACATAGAGCGGTACTGACGACCAGCCAAAGCGATAATCGAGCGCTGGCATTGCAAGAAGAGCTAAAAAGCCGATGAAGGTAAAGAGCATGATGACCTTTTGCGTCTTCTCTTTCTCTGCGGCCGGCCCGCCTCTCAAACGCCGTTTGAGAAGTGCAGGGTCTTTTTTCATCAGATAGATTGTGATTAGCGATGATGATCCGAAGAAGACGGCCAGATAGCCCCATGCCTGCCAATACTGGATTGTTCCTGCGGTGATAAAGAGAACGAGACTCATTACAAGCGCGAGACTCAGCAATCCGAACCATGCTTGGAGATTCAGCTTGTCCATAGGACGTTCCCAATGAATTCAGCTACTTCAATTCACCTGAGGCGTCGGCCACCATGGCCACGTCCAGCCAACCGCTGATATCAATATGCCCGGCGAGGGTTTCGCGAGTCTTACCTTCGATGAGAAAGCGCACGCGGCTAAGTCCGGGAAATTGGGCCTTCAAGGTACGCACTATCGAGAACACCGTCAGCTGTTCGACTTCGACGCCGCTGCGATGCGAGTCTGCGAACGCCGCATTAAGGTTTACGACAGCAGAAGCCGGATCGAGCAAGTACACATCATGCACATCGGCACCGGCACCAAGAGGGTGCGGCGAGTCATTCCGCAAGTAACGGGTGATAAGCGTGTGGATGACAATGCGCCCGCGCTCGCCCGGGTCGAGAGGCATAGCAGAGGATACGCTGACTGGAAGCAGCGAAGCGTCCTCGTCGTTGGCCACGTAGAGAGTAATCTCTTCCGCGGGGCCGCTTATCGGAGCAGTCATGGCCTGGGGCACGGGCTCATCCCCCATGGATTCAGCCTTACGCTTCAGATGAACCAGATAAAAGCACAGGACGAATATGGCCACCGTCAAGGCGGCGATAACGTATTGCAGCTTGCGGGAGATCACTGGGCAGCCCCCAGTTTTCCGCGCAAGGAAGCAATGCTCGTAGCAAGAGTTGCAGCGATCCTCTGCTGAAACTCCGGTGCGGCGAGTTCGTCCGCCGATGCTCCCAAAGGCGCGACCTCAACCGCAACGGCTGCGATTGTCACGTTGTTCAAAGGACGCAGCGGGGCAGCAGACGACCGCACAGGCAAGCCGCGATAAGCACACTCGGCAGCGATTGCGGAGGCCGCGATACGGGATTGATCGAGGTGGGGAGACTGCGCCAGTTCCCAGGGCAGGAAGCTGCGCCTGGTCTGCCTAGGTTGCAGCGCGGGAACCATGGAGGTGTACACCCGCACGCCATGTCCGCTGGCAGACGAATGGATTGCAATGTACAGCGATGAGTGCGAAGTGTTGGCGGCTATCGCGCGCTGATCCCCAGTCAGGGGATTGTCGGCAACGCGAGTGAGAACCACAGAAATTCCGCGAGATTCCAGCTCTTTTTGCAATTGGCGAGCCAGCATCAGGTTGATTTCTTTTTCAATGAGAGTGGGCGAGAAAACAGATCCCGTTTCAGAGCCGCCATGAGCTGCATCAAGAATGACAAACGGGCGGGGACGTGGGACAGGAGAATGCGGCTGCGCTGCTGGCGATGCAGTCGGGGCAGGAACTGTGCCTGGAGCGGACGGTGGTTGCGTAGCGGGACTGATAATAACGGTGCGCCCTCCATCGCCGATGGAAACCGTGGCAGGCTGCTGGACTGTGGCGATAAACTCGGCGCCGCCGGGAATCTCGGCAAAGCTGGTGCTGAGCAGAAACGAATCGCCGTAGGAAACCTTGTCAGCTCCGCTGCTGACCACCGGCTCGCGATGGAAGAGCAGATGAACCCGGCCCTTCTCTACCAGTGTGGAAGGTTTGACCGGAGCAGGAAAGCTGAGTACAAGCCGGGACGGGTCGTGACGAAGTTCAGCTGAGTAGCTAATCTTCGTCGAGCCGATAAACAAACGGCACGAGCCGTCGTGAAATTCCGCAGGTTGAACCGCAATGCGAGACAGTAGTTGCGTGACCGACACAACGGGCACATAGCCGCGTCCATTGACCAAAAGGAAGTTAGCGGCGAGATCCAGCCTGGCATTAGCTCGCACACGATACTGTCGCTTGCCATCCTGAAACTCGGCCTCGCCACCATTGAAGCTGAGCTTAAGCTTGTTGTCTTCCAGGCGCGACTCGACATGGCCAAGCGGTTCGAGCAAATCGGTCAGGCCAAGGTAGTCCACTCCATCGCGCACCAGAATGTCCAACTGATAGTTAGTCTTGGGCGCATAGACAACGACCCGCCGTGTTTCAGCAGCTAGGCCGACCGCCAGCAGAAACAGCAGCAGCGTCGCGACGCGAACGAAGATGGATTCCGCTCTCAGCATGGCGTATCGCGGGGAATGACTGTGACCTTTATCCTACGACAAAACATCCCATCTTGGAGACATCGCGTCAACCACACTCGCGTTATTCGAATCTGCACCCGGTCTCGAACGACACTGTCCCAAAATTCATTTCTACAATGTTTATGATTAGCCGTGTTGATTGCTCTTCGTGGTCAGTCTGTTTTACGCTTGGAAAGGGGGTAATGAATACTATGCACCGTCGCCTTGCTCCTGCGCTTCTACTCTTCATATTTACTGCCCTGGCCGTCTCGCAGAACATAAATATGAACCGCGAAATCCCCACCATGGGGCCGTCTGCCGCGCAAAGAATGCTTATGTCCAGGTATTGTCGGCTCGACTTCGAAGGCATGCGCCTGCAACCGGGGGGGTGGGCACAATTCAAAAAGTTTTCGACCATAGCTAACAACCCGGAATTTACACGAGTGATCATCGTGACCCGCTTTGATACGAGAGTTCCGGATGATCCAAACGAGTTGCCTTCCGCTAACTATCTGATGGTGGGCTTCTATGACCTGCTAGAGGGCTATAAAGCAACTCCCAATGCGACCGACCGCGTTATATTCCAGCTGCTCGGATCTGGCGAGGATTACGTTGTGACGAGCGTTTCTCCGGAGACACCGCACGTCTCGCCACGATCTGCCATTGCATGGATGAACCGGAGGCTTGCCGATCCGCTGACCAGCAAGGCTGAGCACGCTCGACTGAAAGACGCGATTGATCAGCTAAGCAAATTTTTGCCGCAACCTCGCCCAGTAGCAGCAAAGCCCCCTGGATCGTAATCTCGCAGAGCCCAAGAAGAAAAGGGCGAGGCCGCAACCTCGCCCAGCACTGTGAATCCGACTAAAACGCGTACTTCCCTGCTTCCAGAACCCGCGCAGCGATCTTGTCGCGCGCTGCGATTACGTTGACGGGATCACCTTTTACGAAGCGACGAAGAAGCGTCATCTGTGTGCGCAGCATATCGCCCTCGGCAACATCGGCCAACGCTTTTTTGGCTGCGGCTTCGACCCGGGTGATTCCCTCCTGCAAATACACATCCGTGATTGCCATTGCCACAGCAGACGCTGCTTCGCCCTGACTTTCGATCAGCTTCAGCGTACGTGCAAGCACTGAATCCATTGCGTAGACTTCAATGACAATGTCGGCAATCGCGCCCATTACCTCCTGATGGTCGGCAATCTGCTGCATGTATTTCTGCGAAGCCGCACCGGCCACCATCAGGCCGATTTTCTTGGCATTCCCGATCAGTTTGCGCTGAGGTGCGAGCTTGCGCTCATCTTCTTCAACGAAGCTTGGCCCCTCCATCACTTCGCTCATCAACTTCTTGATCGCAGGAAGCAGCGGAAGCTGACCACTCAGCGCTCGCTTCAGCAACCATCCGGAGATGATGAGACGATTGATTTCATTTGTCCCCTCGAAGATGCGATTGACGCGGGAGTCTCTATAGGCGCGCTCGGCTGGATACTCCTCGACGAATCCGTAGCCGCCATGGATTTGAACCTGGTTATCTACGACTTTGTCGAACATCTCGGAGGCCCACACCTTGATGATGGAGCACTCGACCGCATACTCCTCGATGGCTTTGCGGATAAGTCTCGACTCGTCGGGCGAACCCTTCTCGATATCGGCGGTAGCAGCGTCCATCATGCCCACGGTGCGGTAAACCAGGGCCTCGCCGGCATAGATCCCAATCGCAATATCAGCGAGCATCTCGCGCACCATGCCGAACTCGCCAATGGATTTGCCGAATGCTTTGCGATCTTTAGCCCATTTGATGGAATTCGCAAGACACGTGCGAGCTCCACCAACTGCAGCGGCGCCCAACTTGAAGCGGCCCACGTTCAGAATGTTGAAAGCGATAGTGGCACCTTTGCCAACCTCGCCCAGAACGTTTTCAACCGGAACCTGACAGTCATTGAGAATCAGCGGACAGGTGGAGGAGCCGCGAATGCCAAGCTTGTGTTCCTCGGGGCCGACGCTGAAGCCGGGAAAAGTTCGTTCGATGATGAAGGCCGTGAACTTTTCACCATCCACTTTGGCGAAAACCACAAAGACGTCCGCGAATGAAGCGTTGGTGATCCACATCTTCTCGCCATTCAGCAGGTAATGCTTGCCATCAGGGGAGAGTACAGCTTTAGTGCGTGCGTTCATTGCGTCCGACCCCGAGCTGCTCTCCGACAAAGCGTACCCTGCCACCCACTCGCCGCTGGCGAGAAGAGGCAGATATTTCTTCTTCTGCTCCGGAGTTCCGAACCAGACGAAGGGCAGAGTACCGATGCCGACATGGGCGCTGAAGGTCACAGCGAAAGAACCCTGTTTCGCAATATGGTCGGCGATGATGGCCGACGAGACCTTGTCCATCTCGGTTCCGCCGTATTCTTCCGGAATATCAACAGCTGTCAGCCCTAGATTTGCGGCTGTTTTCAGAAGCTCGCGGCTGAACGCGAAGTCCTTGTGCTCAATCCGGTCCGCATTGGAAACAATCTCCTGGACCGCAAAGTCCTCCGCTGTCTGCTCGATAAGTTTATGCTGGTCGTTAAAATCTTCAGGGGTGAAAATTTCCTGCGGGTTGGTCTCCTCGATCAGGAAGTTTCCGCCTATGATCTTTCTCTTTAGCGGTGAGACGATCGTGGCCATCCTTGCTCCTCCAGTTTCCGCGCAAAGGCGCGGCGCGAAGCGTTCCATTGACATTAGTCAATGTTTTCGAAAATTCCAGCTGCGCCCATACCCCCTCCGACACACATGCTGACCATTCCATAGCGCTCGTTGCGGCGCTTGAGTTCGCGCAGCAAGGTGGCCGTAAGCTTGGCTCCGGTACAACCCAGGGGGTGCCCCAGCGCGATTGCTCCACCATTGGGGTTGACCTTTGCGAGATCGAGCCGGGCTTCTTTAATGACTGCCAGTGACTGAGCGGCGAAGGCCTCGTTCAGCTCGATCACGCCGATCTGGTCAAGCGTTAGGCCTGCAACTTTGAGTGCTTTAGGAATCGCAAAAACCGGGCCGATACCCATTTCTTCCGGCTTGCAACCGCTGGTGGCAAAGGCGACGAAACGCGCCAGGGGCTTCAGACCCAGAGCTTTCGCATGCTCCGCGCTCATCACCACCGAAGCGGCAGCACCGTCGCTCATCTGCGAGGAGTTTCCGGCAGTGACCGTACCTTTCACATGGAAAGCGGGTTTGAGCGCGGCCAGAGCTTCGACCGTAGTGTCGGCACGGGGCCCTTCGTCCACTTTGAATTCGATTGTCTGCACGGCAAGTTTGACCGCCGCAGCGCCGCGCGTGGCTTGCGCCGCCGGAGCGCGGAAGGTGACCGTGACGGGAACGATTTCGTCTGCAAAAGCTCCAGACGCAATGGCGCGTGCCGCCTTCTGATGACTCTGATAGCTGAATTCGTCGGCTTGGGCGCGAGTGATTCCGAAGCGCTGGGCGAGCCGTTCAGCCGTAAGCCCCATGGAGAGATACGCGTCCGGATAGCTCTCCACCAGAGTCGGATTGCAGGAGACCTTATTGCCCCCCATGGGTATCATGGACATCGACTCGGTCCCGCCCGCAACGATGACCTTGGCACCGCCTGTGGCGATTCGATCGGCTGCAATGGCAATCGCCTGCAGGCCAGAGGAGCAGAATCGATTGATTGTCATGGCCGAAGTTTCCACCGGCAGGCCAGCACGCAGCGCAGCTATACGCGCCACATTCATTCCCTGCTCGGCCTCCGGCATCGCGCAACCGAGTATCACGTCTTCAATTTCCTGCACATCGAGCTGAGGAACACGCGCGAGCGCGCCCCGAATTGCGTACGCGGCAAGATCGTCGGGACGGGTGGCGCGCAGAGTTCCTTTGTTGGCTTTGCCGATCGCAGTGCGGACGGCGCTTACGATTACAACCTCTTCCATGACTCGCAATCTCCTCGGTCGAAGTTAGTTGCGCAGTGGCTTGCCGGTTTTGAGCGTGAACTGAATTCGCTCTTGCGTCTTGCGTTCACCACACAGGCTTTTAAAGGCCTCGCGTTCCAAGTCGAGCAGATATTGCTCGCTTACCGGAGTTCCCGGTTTCAGCGCGCCGCCACAAAGCACCTCGGCAACCTTGGTCGCGATCTTCACTTCGTGATCACTGATGTATTCGCCCTGACGCATCAGATGTACCCCAAGCTTGAGGGTTGCGAGAATGTTTTCTCCGGGCGCAGGAATGTCATTACTCGGGATAGGTACTCGATACCCGCTGCGGACGAGTTCCAGTGCGTGATTCTTTGCGTCGTTTAGAACGCGTTCACGATTCATTGTGATTGCGTCGCCAGGATTAAGGAAACCGAGGCCGCGAGCCTCGAAGGCCGAGGTCGATACCTTTGCCATGGCGATCGTCTCGAACGCCTTTTTCATCGCATCCATCATTTCAACCGAATCGGCACGGCCATCCGACGAACGAACAGATTGCGCGGCGGCAATTGCGCGTAGTGTCATCTCCTTGCAGCCGCCTCCGCTCGGAAGCAGTCCCACGCCGGTTTCAACCAGGCCCATATAGAGTTCCGCATGAGGCTGGCGAGCGGCAGCGTGGAGCGCCACCTCGCAGCCTCCGCCAAGAGCCAGGCCGAACGGCGCGGCGACTATCGGCTTCGGCGAAAATTTAACAAGCTGCAGCGCTTTCTGGAACTGGCGGATCATCATGTCCACCTCGTCCCATTCTTCGTCCTGCACGGCCATCATCAGCAGCATGAGGTTGGCGCCGACCGAAAAGTTCTGTGCGTCGTTGCTGATGACAAATGCGTCAAAGCCATTGCCCGAGCCTCCCGGCTTGAGCACCTCTGAAGTAAGCTGAACGATGTCTGCGCCAAGTGAGTTCATCTTGGAATGGAACTCGATGCATCCAACGCCGTCACCGAGATCGACCAATGATGCGCCGGCATTTTTCTTCACCACGCCATTGGATTTCTTCGCGACCGTGACCCTCCAGACTCCTGGCGGGACTTTTTCTTCCTTCATTGACATGGTCGCGAGGTCGAAGTATGCCCGTCCGCTCGCGGTGTTGGGCAGGTCGCTGTACCAGCTGGTATGCCCCGAGGAAAGAAGCTTCTCTACGTTTGAGGAAACGGGCCTACCTTCCTGCTTCATGCGCTTGACCGAAGCCTCGACGCCGACGGCATCCCATAATTCAAACGGACCCATTTCCCAGTTGAAGCCTAAACGCATGGCACGGTCGATTTCGACCACGTTGTCGCTGATCTCGGGAATCCGATTGGCCGAGTAAGTAAAGACCTCCGACAGTGCCGTCCAGAGGAATTCTCCGGCCCTGTCGAGTCTCTCGCCGCCAAATCCAGTCAGCATGCGAACGCGCTCGCCGAGCGAGTCGATGGTTTTTGCCATTTCCAAGGAGGGAAATTTGGGGCGCTGCGCGGGGCGGTACTCAAGAGTTTTCCAATCGAGCGCAAGACGTTTTTCACCATCCGGGCTGAATTCCTTCTTGTAAAAGCCCGCCTTGGTTTTGTCGCCCAGCAGTTTGCGCTCGACCATCTGATCGTAAAATGCGGGAAGCTCGAGATCGCCGCGCTCATCCAAAAGCTCACTGCCCCCCGCTCCGGCCATAGCGGGGACGAGGCGTTTGGCATTCCGTACAACATGGCCCAAGACGTCGAGCCCGACCATATCGATCGTTCGGAAGGTCGCCGACTTGGGGAAGCCAATCGCGGTGCCGGTCAGGGCGTCCACTTCTTCAATTGAGAACTCGAACTCCTGCATGAGGCGTGCAATGTTGACTACGCTGAAGGTTCCTATGCGGTTGGCGATGAAATTCGGAGTGTCCTTTGCATAGACAATGCCTTTGCCCAGGTACACGCTCGCAAACTGTGCGACGGCCGCTATGGCTGCCGGATCGCTGTCTGGAGTGGGGACGATCTCCAACAGACGCATGTATCGCGGAGGATTGAAAAAATGCGTGCCGAACCAGTGCCGACGGAATTCCTCACTGAATCCCTCGGCAATGGAATGCACGGGGAGCCCGCTGGTGTTGGTGGTGATGATAGTTCCCGGCTTGCGTATGGCCTCAACCTTGCGCAGCAGAGCGCGCTTGAGATCCAGATCCTCGACCACGGCCTCTATGATCCAGTCGCAGTCCGCCAGTAGTTTGAGATCATCCTCGAAGTTGCCGGTAGTAACCAGGCGAGCGAGCCCAAGCTCCATGAAGGCCGCGGGCTTGGACGTGCGCGCCGCATCCAGCCCTGCTTCGGCGATGCGGTTACGAACGGAGACCGGCGCGCCAGGCAACGCGTCTGGGGGAACGATATCGAGCAGATAGGAACTCACCCCAGCGTTGGCGAGGTGGGCGGCGATGCGGGAACCCATTGTCCCCGCGCCGAGGACGGCAACTTTTTCAATTCTTTTCAGCATCGGTGAGGCTTCTCCGAATAATCAACAGCAACGATTGCGATCCCGAAAACCAAGCGATTAAGGGCGCACTGTTACCCCGCGCAGCCCCAAACAGATGGATGCAACTACTCGGATGCAAGGAAACGGAGAAGGAAAAGCAAGTAATCAGAGAAGATTCGACAATCGATCCGTCATTGCACCTGTCAGCGCCTGCGTATTCGATTTGCCCAAGATAGTCCCCGAAAAAGCCCGTAAAAACAGGCGGCGCGCGCCGAGAATGTGGGGTGAGGATGGCAACGGCGCGCGCCTTATTAAATTACGTTAACCATACTTAATGAATACTGATTCAGTCAAGAGAAATTTTGTAAGACATTGCAAAACAAGGAAATAAAGATTTTAAAACCGAAATCCTTACGGTTCCTTTTGCCATGAATCACGGGCGCTGTTGCCTCCTGGAGAGGCAGTAATAGGGGCAATCCGGCCACTCCCCTTCCGTGCCTCGACTCCACGCTGGGCTGAGCCACGCTGTTGAGATGGATTATTGCGCGGCGGCCATGTCCCACGCTGCTGAGCAACCGGACGCGGCGCGTTCGGGCCAGCCGCAGATGGGAGCGGAACTGGCGGAGTCAGCCGTTCGGGATGCTCGCGAACGATTTTCTGGGCCATTTTCAAGACCTCGCGCTCACCGGGATAGGTGAGCTTGCGGTGGGCTTTATCTAGTGGAAACCAGAAGGCTTTGCGGACTTCGTCGCGCATGTCCGGACGAATCTGTCCCAGCCGTCCGGATGCATAGAGAAATAGATAGAAGCTTACGGCCTTGGAGACGTGCTCACGCCCACCCCAGGAGCGCACATAGAGATAACGGATAGTAGTGAGGCGGAACAAGCGCAGGCCACGAACCCCGGTTTCTTCGAAAACCTCGCGATCGGCACTCTGTTCGGGCGTTTCGCCCTCGTCTACTCCGCCCTTTGGCAGGGCAAAAACTGTGCCTTGGGGACGCGCCTTGGTCCGCCGATTGGTTGTATCGGCGTTAATGATGTTGGGCTCGATGATGGCAACCTGCCATTCTCCACGAATATGTCTGAGCACGACTCCGCCAGCCGATGTTTCGTACACCATCTTTTTCGAAGCTGGTGACTTGGCTGCATCCGCAGAGCCGGAACTTTCATGCACGGTCTTCCTGGGAGCCGACGTTTTGGACACTGTTGACAGACCTGAACTTTAAGTTAACCACCATGTTCGCAAAATGTGATGCTTGGAGCAAGCATTTGCACAAATTCCTTGGCTTGATTTGGGTGAGAGTCCCCCCTCCAAACAACACGTTTTCTAATGTTTTTTTCTTGTAATAGCGCACAACCTCAGCCGACAACTCGCAGCGCATTATTTCGTATCAAAACTGTATCAAATAACACGTAATACGCAATTGAGGCAGGCTCCCACGGTGTTAAGCGTCTAGAAGGACAGGTCAATTCGTATGAAGCGGATTTCCAATTTTTCACATTCTGTCGAGGTTTTCTTCCGCGAGCTGAGCGGGAATCGAAAAACGGGAACTGCCGTGCCTCAACGCAGGCTCGGGGTGGCGCTAGGCGGAGGATTCGCGCGTGGCATGGCTCACATAGGCGTGCTCAAGGTCTTGGAGGAGGAAAAAATTCCAATTGCCGCAATCGCCGGTACCAGTTCGGGTGCAATCGTGGGCGCTGGCTTCTGCAGTGGAATGTCAGCCGAAGAAATTGCGGAGCTCGGCCGGTACCTGCGTTTTAAAGATGTTGCCCGCTGGACACTGGAGCGTGGAGGCTTCTGCTCAAATGACCGCTTGGGTGAGTTGCTCACGCGCGCCTGTCCTTGCAAGAACTTTTCCGAACTTCGTATTCCTCTGGCAGTGGTTGCTACTGAATTGATCAGCGGTCAGCCCGCGGTTTTTCGGGAAGGGAGCATTTCCGACGCGGTGCGCGCCAGTTGCGCTTATCCGGGAATGTTCACTCCGATGCAAATCAACGGAGTGCTGCACGTCGACGGGATGCTGAGTTACGAAGTGCCAACCACCCCCCTTAGGCAAATGGGGGTCGACTGCGTGCTGGGTGTTCACCTGCAGTCGCGCTGGAACCGTCCTCGCGCCCCACGCCATTTTTTCGATGTCATTGGCCAGTGCTTTGCCATCGCTCAAACACGCATGAGCCTGCAGTGGGTGCAGGATGCCGACCTGCTTCTGGAACCAGACGTGGGTGGCTTCGCGTTCGACGATTTTGCGCGAATTTCGGAGTTGATTAGTATCGGCGAGAATTCGATGCGCGCAGTGCTACCGGCGCTGAAGCAGGTATTGGGAATTGTGGACCTAAGCAAAATCGAAACAAAGCCCAACAGAGCTCCAATGGGGAAAACGCCAGCAATCGAACCAGTAGCTTAGAGAAGCGGAGCTTGCATACGTTTCCGTCTGAATCATCTGTTCTCCGCAATGGGGAAAAGAGCAGGAGATAGCTCCTGCTCCGCGACGCACAATCAGGAACACTATTTTATTCGCTGGATTGTCCGGGACACTTCGAACTCACGAAGAAACTTCGCACTCTCCTCAGGCGGAGTTGGGTTGATGTAGAACCCCGAACCCCACTCGAAACCCGCCGTGTTGGTCAGTTTGGGTATGAACTCGATGTGCCAGTGATAGTATTCGCGAAAACTCTCCTCCACAGGCGATGTGTGCAGCACAAGGTTGTACGCCGGACTGTCGAGCCCGATTTCGCACTTCAGCAGCAGCTGCTTTAGAGCGGACGCCAGATTGATCATCTGATGCGAGGAAAGATTTTCAAAAGCTGATTCGTGACGCTTTGGAATAATGCAGGTTTCAAAAGGAAAGCGCGGAGCAAAAGGAGCAAGGACAAGAAAGTCGTCATTCTCGCTAATGAAGCGGATGGGATTTTCCATCTCCTGCCGCAAAATGTCGCAGAAGATGCAGCGCTCTTTCATGATGAAGTATCGTCTCGCGCCTTCGAGTTCCTCGCTCACGTGTTTGGGCACGATCGGTAGCGCAATAAGCTGTGAGTGCGGATGTTCGAGAGTAGCTCCCGCGGCCTCGCCGTGGTTCTTGAAGATCATAATGTACTTAAAGCGGCGATCCTGCTTCAGGTCGACGATTCGATCGCGCCATGCCCAAAGCACGCTCTCAATGTTTTCCACCGGCAGCAGTGCGAGGTGAGCATCATGGTCGGGCGTCTCGATGATAATTTCGTGCGCGCCTAGACCGTTCATTTTATCGAACATGCCTTCTGCCTGACGATTCAGAGTACCTTCGATTCCGAGTGCCGGAAACTTGTTGGGCACCACTCGCACTGTCCAACCCGATCCATTCTTCTGCCCACCGCCGCCCGAGTTCGGACGATAAGCAAGCACCTCGGACGGCGTCTTGGTTTCGTTTCCAGGACAGAATGGACAGAAGCCGCCCTTCAGCTCCACCTTGCTGTGAAGAAAGTCGCTGGGGCGCTTTGCCCGGTTCGTAGATATGATGACCCAACGGCCGACAACAGGATCTTTTCTTAGTTCAGGCACTGACATCCTCCGTTTAATAAGGACGGCGCTTTCCAGTCATACTACGCCATGAAAAGGCATCTTTGAAAAGTTCAATTTCTGGATTTGATCCCGGCACTAAGTAGACACTGACCACATCAAAACGAGAAGGAGGACGCGGGTTCTTGTGTCGCAGGAATTGTGCCGCCATCAACCGCAGTTCAAACTGCTTGGCCCGGTTCACGGCAGCTTCGGCCGGCTTTACCGCATGACTGCTGCGAGTCTTTATTTCGATGAAGCAAAGAGTTCCCCCGTCCCAGCCGATCATGTCGATTTCACCCTTTCGCCCCGAGGTGCGCCAATTGCGCGCGACGATAACGTAGCCCTGGCGGCGAAGAAAGTAGTAAGCCAGATTCTCGCCCTTGATGCCAGTTTGCAGATGTGCCGGACCGCCGCGCTCGCGCCGTAGCAGTCGCGCCACTCGCTCCAATGCTCTGGTAATCAGCTCGGGAATCGTTCCGCTCGACATCCGGCAAAGTGTAACGCAGAAACGGTCCTCTTGCGGAGCGAATCACAGGGCAAAGCAGAAAGACCATGATTTAAGATGAAACACGCAGAGGTGGAATGAGCCTTGAAAAAGCTGATTGTGTTCGATCTGGATGGTACTCTCGCCGAAAGCAAATCTGCTCTGGACTCCGAGATGTCCGTGCTGCTTTCCGGTCTGCTCGGCGTTGCAAAGGTAGCTGTGATCTCCGGCGGAGACTGGCCGCAGTTTGAAAAGCAACTGGTTTCGAATCTTCCCAAAGACCAGCAGATGGAAAATCTTATTCTGCTTCCTACCTGCGGAACGAAATTCTTCCAGTTCAACGGAGAATGGAAGAAGTTGTACGCTGAGGACTTTAGCGAAGATGAAAAAAAGAAGATCGTCGCCTCGCTGAACTGCTCGCTTGAAGTTGCCGGCTTCAAACCGGAAAAGGTTTGGGGCGAAATCATCGAGGACAGGGGAAGCCAAATTACGTTTTCGGCGCTGGGCCAGCAGGCCCCACTGGCCGAGAAGGCACAGTGGGACCCAGATTTTGCCAAGCGGACGAAGATTAAGGCAATCCTTGATACTTACATTCCAGAGTTCTCCGTACGCATGGGCGGAACCACTTCGATCGATGTAACCAAGCCCGGCATCGACAAGGCATACGGAATTAAGAAGCTGAACGAAATCCTCGGCGTTAACATCGAGGACATGATCTTCGTCGGAGACGCAATCTTCCCCGGCGGCAATGACTACCCGGCAAAAGAAGCAGGGGTCGAATGCATCCAGGTTCGCGACACGCTGGAAACAAAGCGCGTGGTAGCGGCGATCATCGCCTGCCTCGGCAGCTTTCGGCCAGTACTATAGTAACTTTATTGGACCTGCTCGCTCACTCCAGCAGTGCCGTTACCTTAGGCATCCACTCACTGATGGGGATCTGCTGCGGACACAACTTCTCGCATTCCCGGCACGCAATGCAGGAACTCGCCCGCTGGTCCGCAGTAAGAAACACTTGTTCCCTGAACCGCGCACCGGCAAGATCTTCATAAAGGTGCGCGTAGTTGAAGTATTCGAAGTTAGCGGGAATATCCACGCCATTCGGACACGGCATGCAGTAGTGGCAACCGGTACAGGGAATCACGGTGCGAGCGCGATACATTTCCCTGACCCGCGCAATCAAGTCGTGCTCTGATTTGCCGAAAGATCCCGCGCGCGAGGAGTCGGCGAACTGAAGATTCTGTTCCACCTGCTCCATCGTGCTCATGCCACTGAGAACCACGGAAACCTCTGGTTGATCCCACAGCCACTGGAGCGCCCACTCGGCCGGTGAGCGGTGGACAGGGAAATCGTCCATCGATTTGAGAATATCCTTGGGCGGAACAGCCAGGCTGCCACCCAGAAGTGGTTCCATTATCACAACGCCCAAACCCTTGCTTGCCGCCAGCTTCAGGCCGCGAGTTCCCGCCTGATTCTCCGTGTCCATGTAGTTGTATTGGATCTGGCAGAAGCTCCAAAGATCGCTTCCATTGACGATCTCCTCGAAGCTTTCATACTGGTCATGAAATGAAAAACCAAGGTGCCGGATGCGTCCATCGGCAAGCGCGGCCTCAGCTTTTTTTAAGAGTTTGTGTCTGAGCACAGTCTCGTGCCAGCGGCTCTCGCTCAACGCATGGAGGAGGTAACAATCAATGTGCGTGGTCTGGAGTCTATTCAGTTGGTCATCAAGCAATCTATCGAAGTCCGCCGGGCGGTTGACCAGCCAAACCGGAAGCTTGGTAGCTAATTTCACCCGCTCCCGATAGCCGCCCTGGAGCGCGTTGCCCAATATGGTTTCGCTCCGCCCTCCGTGATAAGGGTAAGCCGTGTCCACATAATTCACGCCACTATCGATGGCGTGACGAATCATGCGCAGAGCTTCGTCTTCAATGACGTCCGGACCAGTGCGATCTTCCGTCGCGCATGGCAGACGCATACAACCGAAACCCAAGGCTGAAACCTTCCAATCGAGTTTTCCAAAGTTACGCAACTGCATCGTCGCACCCTCCCGAACACTCCGACTACACTCTGCCCTCCAGTACCTGTTCCGCTGTGCAAAGATCAACAATGCCAGCGCAGCCGTAGATGACCGGAAGCACTTTCTCCGCAGAATACTTTCTGCGCCATTCTGCCACTTTTTCGGTACCAGTGCGATACGCTGGAAGGTACATGCGACCGAGAAGAGGATGGCGTCCCCAGGCGCCGCTCAACTTGTCAGCACGCTCGGGAGTAACAAGAAACTCGTTGCGCAATACCTCTGCGACTTCAGATTGCGGGCGGCCCTCACCCCAGGTCAGGTAACTGGATTGATTCTTTGCATCGTCCTGCAACAGAGCCAGCAAAGCTCCAATCTGCATATCTTCGTCGGGGAGTTGAACCAGTTCCGTTACACCGTGGGCGATCAGGATTGCGTTGTTGGCAATACCTTCAAAAAGCGCCGCAGCGCGGGTGTTCATCGTCAGCACGGTCGATTCGAAACCCGCAAGCCCGCGCACATACAGGTTCTGCAGATACGCAAACGTGGTGACGTGCCCAGGCACGACCTCGTGACTGATCAACTGATAGAACTCAGGCACGGAAATCTGAAGCGAAGCATTTATCTCATAGGTCGCCTCGTACTGAGGAGACGCATCGGCATTGCGCGCCCGGCCCACGTAGTTCATCGAACCCGAGAACCAGGCGTCCTTGATAGGCATGAAGTCGATATTGGCGCGTGGAACCTTCGATAACTCAGAAGGCAAATAGGGCGAGAGGTGCTTCGCACTGAGCTGGTCAAAGTAGGCGATGACCGCAGCGCTGATCGTGCGGACACTGGCCATAGGCGTGACCCGCTCATTGCGCCAAGCGTCGACAGCCGCCAGCAATGAACGATCGTCGTGCGAACTGTGCCCCGCGCGCGACAGCAATTCCGCTACACGCTCCCGCTTCCCGCGTGGTTGTGAGGGCTCGGGAGCACACCCCGTCGAGGCCAGCACGCAACGCTCATACGGAACGGCCTCCCCTTGCCCGAGCATCTCCATCGCAAGGTCGAACATGACCTGTAGGGAGCCAGCGAGGCCAGCGAGATATCTGGCGCGCAGGCCTCCCAGCTTGAGGGCTTCGGCTTTCAGACCTTCGATGGCAGCGGGAAAATCGATTTCCTTCAGATAGGCAGCAACGGCAGCGCGGTCGATCTGTTTCGCGCCAACACCGCCCGTCTCGCGCAACTTCGCCGCACCCGAAGTTGTGTAGGCCAGCGGCAGCGGGTCATCGCTGAACCATGAGTCTGCGATAAAACGTCCCGTGCCGGAGGGGCACATCACGTCGCCACCCCACAGCGTATCAATGCCAATCACCGCATCCGCGCAATAACGTCCTGCTGCATCCATAGCTGCCTCCCTACTCCTTAACTTTCTTCAGCGAGCCCCACCACACAGACCGCCGATAGATCAAACGGGACTCTGTACCAAGCGGGGTGCCCTACCCTTCCGGCAAAGCCGGAGGGTGGGGCTTTTCGTCCTGTTCAGTAAGCACGACCTTCGGCATCACTCCCATACGCTCACGTTTTCGCGCCGTCCACTCGGACTCGATCTCCACCACTCCCACTTCCCCAAAGGCATAGTGACGGAAACTGCTCCACTTCCAATCCTCCGGCTTTTCCACCAACCCGCGTGTCACCGGATTCCGGTGTAAATATCTCAGCTTTTCAATCCGTTTCTCATCGCTCCAAACGTTGAAGTCATAATAGCGACGCTGCCAAAACGGTTGGGCAACGTTCCGTGTACCAAGCTTCCGGGCCACAACCTGTTTCAGCATCTGAAGTGCGACCGCAAGACTCGCGCGCTCGGGTTCGCTTATCAGCAGATGTACATGTTCCGGCATCACCACATAACCGGTTACAAACAGGCCATACCACGTCCGTACCCGTTCCAGCGTCTGCTCGAATACCTCTCGCGCTAGCGGAGTGTTCAGCAGGGCTGCCCGTTTGTAGCAACTGAATGTCACGAAGTGGAGGTGTCCGGCTTGCTGGTAACGCTTGAGACTCCAAGGCATGGCAACACTAGGTTACCCCCGACGGGAACAGGCCGCGGTGACACATGACCCAAGACAGTCAACAACCCCACCCTCCGGCTTCGCCGGAAGGGTAGGGCACCCGCAGACCTCCTGAAAGGGTGCGCCACCCGCCTAGACGATTGCCTTGAGATAAGGCCATATTCCCTGTAGCTCATCCGGAAGTGGCGCACTCGGCAACGCCATTTCGAGCTGCTTTCCAATGCGTTGGACTTCGTTATTGAAGTTGATGTACAGGTTGAGGAATGCTCTGAGTTCCGGATATGTGACATTGTTCATGAACGAGACGATCAAACGGTGGAGATACTCCAACTTGTCAGGGTCGTCCGTCACCCACCGAAACTGGACACCAAGTCCGTGACGGGGAATAACGCTGGTTGATGGACGTTTGAGTATTCCTAGAACACGCGACTTGGTCATTACGACCACATCACCAGCAGGTGTCTGCACGTCAGTTGTGAATGTCGCCATGCACTTAATAGTGCTCTCAGCGGAGACTGTGGGCAAACGAAAATGGGCAGGTGGGCGGGTGCGCACCCTTTCTGTCATGAGGCCCTCGGGGTGCCCTACCCTTCCGGCAAAGCCGGAGGGTGGGGCTGTTCGTCCCGCACAGTAATCTAGATTTCGAACACCGCTCCGGTATCCGCGCTGGAGACCTGAAGAAGATAGCGCGCCAGCCAGCCGCGTTTCACCTTGGGTTCGAATGGTGGCAGCGCCTTGAGCCGCTGCTCAATCTCGGCATCGCTAACCTTTAACTCCATCCGGCAGGTCTTGGCATTGATATAGATTCGATCGCCGTCACGCACGGCTGCGATGGGACCGCCCGCAGCGGCTTCCGGCGAGACGTGGCCTATGCAAAGGCCACGCGTGCCGCCCGAAAAACGGCCATCGGTGATCAGAGCGGCGCGAATGCCCGCGCCGACAATGGCCGCTGTGGGCGAGAGCATCTCCTGCATGCCGGGACCGCCGCGCGGCCCTTCATAGCGGATGACCACGACATCGCCATCTTTCACTTCGCCATCCAAAATACCGCGCAATGCGCCTTCCTGCGACTCGTAAATCTTTGCCGTGCCTTCGTACTCCATCATTTCCGGCAGCACGCCCGCCGCCTTGACCACGGCACCTTTCGGCGCCAGATTTCCGAAAAGCACTGCCAGACCGCCGGTTTGCGAAAAGGCCTTGTCCACCGGACGAATGACGTCGCCATCAGCATCCGGCGCGGCGTTGACGGCATCCGCCAGTTTTCCCGCGACGGTCGGCACGTCAATCTTCAATTCGGTTGATCCGTGGCGGCTCAACTCCTTCAGAATCGCCGGAATTCCGCCCGCGCGATGCACATCTTCAATATGCACCTCGGGACGGCTCGGCGAAACTTTGCAGATGTTTGGCGTCCTGGCGGAGATTTCATTCAGCCGCGCCAAATTGAACGGAATATTGGCCGAGTAGGCCAGCGCCGCCGTGTGCAGAACTGTGTTTGTCGATCCGCCCATCGCCATATCGAGCACAAATGCGTTGGTCAGCGACTGTTCGGTAATGATGTCCAGCGGACGGACGTTCTGCTCAAGACACCGCTTCAAGGCATGCGCGGCCCTCTTGGTAAGCGCGATGCGTTCGGGATTGAGTTCGGTGTGACCGTCCACCCAGTACTCGGCGGTAATCGTTCCCGTACCCGGCAGGGACAGGCCGATGGCCTCTCCAAGGCAGTTCATCGAATTTGCGGTGAACATTCCGGCGCAACTTCCGCAACCGGGGCAGGCTCTCTCGGCCAGCGAACGCAATTCGGCGTCGCTCATTTTCCCTACGCTGTGCTTGCCCACGCCTTCGAAAACCGTGATCAGGTCCGTGCCGCCGGGGCCTGCCAACATCGGGCCACCGCTCAGGTAAACGGCGGGAATGTTGATGCGCGCCATGGCGTTGTACATGGCTGGAACGATCTTGTCGCAGTTCGCGATTCCGATCCATGCATCGCAGGGATGCGCGCCGATGATGGTCTCGATTTCGTCGGCAATCAATTCACGCGAGGCCAGCGAATACTTCATGCCGAAGTGCCCCATCGCAATGCCGTCACAGACCGCGCCGCCGACATTTGCATACCAGACGTTGAAGCCAAGCGCCTTCAGTTCGTCGCGGACGATCGCGCCAATTTTGTCCAGATGGGCGTGCCCCGGAATCTGGTTCGAATAAGAGTTGATGACCGTTACGAAAGGCTTTTTCAAATCATCGAGCGAATCAATGACGCCCTCGGCCATCATCAGCGAAGCCGCTGGCAGCATGTGTGCGCCCTCGGCAACGATGCGGCTGCCGCGTTTGCGAATGTTCTCTATTCCTGGGTTCATGCTATTCAGTTTACTTGACATACCCCATCGCTTGCATGCGCCCCGAAAGACTTCCGTACGTTGCGAAATCTTTTCAGCAAAAGTTGAATGCACGGAGCATCTTGCCCGCCTCGAAGGCACATCAGGCACATGGAAGGAGAACGACGCAATGAATGTGTCACAGAACAAAACGCCAGCAAATTGCTTGCTCCGGGCACGAAAGCTCCCGATTTCAACCTGCAAGTAGCGCCGCATTAATTGTTTTCGCTCAACGAACTGCTCGGCGAACCGGTAATTCTGGCGTTCTATCGAGCATACCTTTAGTCGTTTTCAGACCGGCGCGACCAGTCGCTGTCCTTCCGATGTGATCCTGCAAAAGCAACCTTGACGCGTTTCGTTTATTATTCGTCAGCATGCGTGTGAACGCGATGTCGAATAGAAAGACTGAGCTTTCGATGAATAAACCGATTCGAGTTGCAATCATTCACTACTGGTTCGTTGGGCGCGGTGGCGGTGAACGCGTCGTGGAATCGCTGGCCGAACTGTATCCTCAGGCCGACTTGTTTTCGCTTGTCGCAGACCGCGCAACGCTGGCTCCAGAATTGAGTGAAAGACGGCTGCAGACTTCCTTCCTCGATGCAATTCCGTTTGCAAGGAAGTTCCATCGCCATTTCATCTTTCTCCATCCGTTGGCGCTCGAACAGTTCGATCTCAGCAACTACGATCTGGTTATCAGTTCGGAATCCGGTCCCGCCAAAGGCGTGATCACCTCATCGAAGACCTGCCACATCTGCTATTGCCACTCGCCCATGCGATACATCTGGGATATGTATCCGCAATACCGGCGCGGCATGGGATTTTTTGTGGGAACTGTGTTCTCGGTTGTTTCGCACTACCTGCGGCTCTGGGATCATGCTTCGGCGCAGCGCGTAGACCATTTCGTTGCTAACTCGCGATTCATAGCCTCCCGAATCCGCAAGTACTATGGGCGCGAAAGCACCGTCATTCACCCTCCTGTGGAAGTCTCGCGAGGCGCGATTTCCGACCGCATCGACGATTACTACCTGGCTGTAAGCCGTTTAGTCGATTACAAACGCATTGACCTCGCAGTGCGATGCTGCACAGAGCTTGGACGACCACTCAGGGTCATCGGCGACGGACCGGAATACCAGAGCCTCAAGAGAATCGCCGGACCGACCGTAACATTCCTCGGGCACCTGCCGGATGCAGAGCTGCGTGATCAGATGATGCACTGCCGGGCGCTGCTCTTTCCGGGTGAAGAAGATTTCGGAATTGTGCCGCTGGAAGTGCAGAGCTGTGGGCGGCCTGTGATCGCTTACGGGGCGGGCGGTGCGCTTGAAACAGTCCGCGGAGCAGGCATTGGCGAGTCAATTCCGTCCGGTGCGACGGGAATATTTTTCTTTGAACAGTCGGCCGACGGCCTGATGGAAGCAGTCCGCTGGTTCGAGGCAAATGAGAAGTCCTTCTCCCCTTCTCTCATCCACGAACACTCGAAACAGTTCGATAAAATCCATTTTCAGGAACAATTCCGCCAGTTCGCCGAAAGCGCTCTCGCAGAATTCGCCAAACCACGCTCAGTCTGAAAGCACTATGTCCTTGAAGGGATTAACACCTATTCAATCCAGGGAACGAATCCAGATGCTTCCGCCCGTCTCTTCGCTTCTATGATTTCGGCTCTGGATATTTTGTTTCACCTACAACGTCAACAAGATCAACGCTGTTCCAATCAAAACATTCCATGTCTTTTACTTTTTTTCCGAGATATTCACTGTGACAAAAGAGACCCACTATGGGTTGGTATCGCAAATATCCATCGGCCAAAGACGAAAACCTTCCAACCATTGGGTTTGACATTCCAGCTTCAATACATTCGAAGCCAAGTGCACTGGAAAATAAAGTTCTCAATGCCATATCACTAAACTGAAAAAAATGCCAAGGCCTCTCGTGAGACGAATGTGAAAAATGAGTTTCCACAAATACAATACCACCGACCTTCAGCAGTTTTGCGATTTCTATCGCAACCAACCAAGGCATCGCAAAATGTTCGAAGCAAGCAGAAGAATAAATTATGTCGAATTTTTCTTCCTTCTTGAAATATGAAGACAATTTGTGGGCATCACCGACGACATCAACGTTGTTACCAGGATAGAAATCAAAACCGGTATATTCAGCTTTCGAAAATCTTTTTCTGGCTTCGGACGGTCCCGTTATCTCCCTGCTTCCAATTTCCAATATTCTCATTCCCTCTTTGTTTCCGATTACATATAAATATTCTTGCCATTTTTGATGACTTACAAATTTTGACAACGGAACATCTTTAACAAGAAATGCTCTATCAAATATTGATTCGACTCGTGCAATTAACCTGAACGCTATACGACCTAGTTTATTGATAGTTTTGTTCATCTGTCGCATCCCCTTGTGATCTCTTGCAATTCACACGAACTGGTAAACCATATCATCCGGTTCTCGACGCCCGCCAACTTCAATAGAGATTTAGCAGCCGAATCACCAGCAGCGCACAGAACAGAATAGGCAGCGTACATGAAAGCGGCTTCAGAATGCCTTGCCATAATAGCTGCTTACTATTGACGCGGACGCAGTCGGTTCGCCGAAGGCTGACGGTGAAATGAAGCCAGACGCCGACAATCGCGCCAATCAACGTTCCGAAAGCGACCCCGAGAGCGCCGACAAATTGCACTGCAGCGAGACTGCACAGCAGATTCACAACTCCCTCGATAATTGGCGAAGCCAACATGCGATGCTGCTGCCCGACGGCAAACCCGACAAGCGCATAAGGAAACATCGTGAGCCGGACGAACTGAGCGACGATTAGGATTTCCGCTAAGGGCAAAGTGTGGGTTGCGTAGTCCTGACCAACCCACATGCGGAGAAACAGCGGCATCAAAAACAATAACGAAAGCGTGATCAAGCAGAGCAGTGCGGTGGCGCATCGCGTTGTCTTCAACAACACTCGGCCCATTTGTTCCGGGTCATTGTTTGTACTCATTCCCGCCGCGACTGGCATGATCGTGGAAACAATAGCCGAATGAGGGACGCTGAGAAAATTGCTAAGTGTGGCGGCAACGCCGTAGTAGGCTGCCGAGCGAAAGTCAAACGCAGCGACAATGGGTATATCCATGCCCAGAATGAGGATGGAGCTGAGCTGCGAAACTATCATAACGGAACAGAAAAAAAGAAACTCACGAGCCATTCCGCGTTCGACATGAGAGAAATGGAGTAACCCGCGCTTCTCCCCTATTTTCCAGAAGACCGCGTACGTCAGGCACTGCGCTAGATTGCCGAGTCCCACCCAGACCGCCATCGCTAGCAGGCCCTGATGATGATAGGCGGCCCATGCGGTTCCAAGCGCACCTACGAACTTTCCAAGGCTCCCGGCAAACGCCGTGATCTCATTCTTCTGGAGACCGATAAAAAGCCCTGCCATAACCGAGAACGGAAGGGTCAAAGCTAGCGATACACCGAGTACGAGCAGTGCCTGCTGCGCGCTCTGTGCAATGGAAGGAGATATTTCCCGAAAGATATGGTTCAGTTGCCACGATGCCAGTGCAGTGAACAGCACGGTGGCGACGCCTGCAATCACCAGCAGCATTCCCGCGCTGCTCAAAAGGCGAGCCATGTACTTGCGATCCTGCATTCCCTCTGCGCGTGCTACAAAGCGCGCAATCGCAATCTGTATTCCGCCATCTAACATCGTGACGTAAGTTGCCAACTGTAACAGCAGCATCCAGACGCCATAGGTTGGCTTATCCAGCGTGCGTACCAACAAAGGAGGCAAAAAGAGAACAATGATCCAGGCCGCGCCGCTGCGAAACAGATTCGCCATGGCATTCTTCGCCAACGTGGCCAGAACCTTCGTCTTGCCTATTGTTTGCGGGTCTTCGTGCACCGTTTGATTCTATCGTGAGCTGTGCCCAATCTCGAACTTTTCGTCTTTGGAATATATAATTGTCTGATGGGCCGGGCATCGGGGCATCGATCCACTATCGCAACACTTTCACTTCCACCTCGCGTCTGCGCTGTAGTCGTCACTTACAACCCAGATCCAACATTTTTGGAAAATATCGCGATTCTCGGCGCACAAGTCAACCACATCGTCGTGGTCGACAATGGCTCCTTTGGCGGCACGGAGCAACATCTCCGGGCTCTCCAAGCGCGTCAAGACTGCACGGTAATACGCAATCGTCAGAACCTGGGGATTGCTGTAGCTCTGAACCTCGGCGTGAAGTACGCACTCGAAGCGGGCTTTAACTGGGTCGCCACGTTTGACCAAGACAGCCGCGTGAGCGACGGATTCATTTCGCGGCTACTGGAAACCTACCAGCAAGCCTCGCATCCAGAAAAGATCGCGATCATCGCTCCAACCTATGTGGACCGGGAGTCGGGCATCCAACAACCGATAATGAGGGCGCGGAACGGCGAAAACCTAGTCACAATGGCTTCGGGAAACTTGCTGCCATCTAGCGCGATTCAGAACGTCGGACTATTCGATGAAAGTCTTTACATGGATTACGTGGACATCGAATTTTGTCTCCGTGCTCGGCGGAAGGGGATGCTGATCCTTCAATCGCCTGCGGTACTCTTTCACTCTTGCGGACGGCTCACGCATCATCGGCTCTTCGGTCGTCGCTTCGGGGCTTCAAACCACTCCGCAGAACGACGCTACTACATAACTCGCAATCGACTGCGATTGATAATGCCATATGCTACAGATTGGTCATGGTTGTGGCGCGAAATCAAGATGATGCTCGCTGAAGCCACCAAGATAGTGCTGGTTGAAAACTCTAAATGGAAGAAATTTCGAGCCATGGCAGCGGGCACAGCAGATGCTCTCAGCGGGAAGACGGGCAAGCAGATTGAACTCTAGACCAAACGCAAGCAAGAGTCTGGGCACCGCAATCTTAAATCTTAGGTCTGAGAGACAGTACTTATGGACGTTACGAAGCCTTCTGTAGCTGAAGCCGCTCTCAGCGGTTGTGACAACCTGTGTGGCCTAATTGATGAATATAGGTCCTCGCTAAAAGTAGTTCCATTGTGGTGATGGTTTCCTCTCGCAAATCGCGATAAAGGCGGCTTAACACCGATTTCTCGGCAAAAGTATCCAAGCGGTCTATCGCATCAGGTGAGGTTTCTGTCTGCCGTTCTTCAGGATTACCAGCAGGTTTCGACAAGCAGAGGCACTCTGAACCTGGTGCCTTTGACCAAGTACGGAGTGCCTGCCGATACACGCCTGTCCAGTACTTCGCAACCAACTTGGAAGCATTACTGATTGCCACCTGAGCTGGAAAATCTTTGTTTCCTACCGCAGGACTGCCACGCAAAAGAGGCCTGCCGACATTATCGGGAGGCGACTTGAGCAAATAGTTTGCCAACGCTCTATTTTAAAACCACATTCATCAAACAACTGCTCAAGTGTTCGCTTAGAGAAAAACTTAATGTGACCACCATCCCATAAAGGATCGTGATGGTGGTCCCACCTATTAAAAACCGAAAGGACGAGGTTGCGCGTGTAGCTTCCGTAGTCTGGTGTTCCGCAGACGAACGAACCGTTCCCGTTCAAATGAGCACGCACAAAAGCCAGAAACTTGCGTGGTTCATAAACATGCTCGATAACGTCGTTTGAGCAGACAAGGTCGAATTTGCCAAGCCCCAGGAGAGATGGATCGTCGTAGCTGCTCCCCTTCAGAACTTGGAGGTCGGGAAACTGCGCTTTTGCTTTGGATAGCGACTCATCGTCCGGATCGAGCCCAACATAGCGGATTCCGCGACCCGCAACTATTGAGCCCAAAACTCCAGCGCCGCAACCCACTTCCAGGACTGACCTTGGCCGCTGGCCCAAGACGAGTTGAGACAGGACACTATAGATCCTGGCTGCGTGTCTTCGCGAGACTGAATCCCATTGTGGCTGTGAATAAACTGGCTCCATCTCAATCCTCCTCGGAATAAAAAAAGCAAAACACTTTTACGCACTTGCGTCGATGCACATTCCACTCCCTGTTCAGAATTGAGGACTGCGGCCTAGATAGTTCCGAATGACAGCCGTCATCGCGTCAAATTTCTTCTCGCCGAGGATAAAACCCAATAAAAAGTACACGTGGAAAAGTGGATATCTTGCAAAGCCCATCTTCCCGAACTCACGATACAACCTAAAGTATTCGCCCAATGGAAGTGTGAACTGGTCCTTTATGTAAGGGTAGAAGTAGTTGGCGTAATCGCGGATCACATCTTCCACGACGTCGATTTCCCGGGTCTCTTTTAGATCTCGAATAATTGAGATCGCCCCCCCAACCATGTTCAGGCGAGACTGCGATGTGATCGTCCCCGGAACATACTTTCCCTTCTCTCTCTCGCTGTTTCCAAAATCATGTGGTTCGTTACTGCGGCACAGCACTAATACCTTGGGCGTACAAACTGCCGTCTTGCTCAGCAGCACGTTCGCTGTCAGATACATTTGGTAGTAAAGAGTTCCATCAAACTTGGCGGTGGCAATATCGTTCGCGCTATCCCTACGAACAATATATCCGGAAATCACACCGGACCGCCGAAACGCAAAGCGTATGGCGGGAATGCCTGCCGCAAATTCCTTCTCTTCTTTGAACCAGCGAATTTCCTGATTTATCTTCTCTGGCACTTCATCAAACCATGCGTAGCTTTTCAACACAAGCCCAACATTTGGATGGCGACCGATCACGCCAGCCGCGTTCTCCAATGCTCCTTCGCACATGATGTCGTCATTGCCCATGAAGAAACAGAACTCGCCAGACGCCTTTTCGACAAGATTGCGGATATTGCCGTCATAGCCCAAATTCGCTTCGTTTTCAAAGTAGCGCAACACATCCGGATAACGCGACTGGTAGTCGCGCACCAAGCGCTCGATCTGCTGGCGTTCGCGAGACATGTCTTCGCAGATCACGATCTCGTAATCATGCAGTCCCTGCGCAAGGATCGAGTCCAGCAATGCGGGAAGATGATGCGCCCGGTTATAGGCGGGGATACAAACTGAAAAAAGCTTGCGAGACTGGCCCATGCTTTATGGTAAATCACCCTTTCCGTCCGTTCGTGTAGCAATCCTGGTAAGAAGTCCCTGAACCTTGGCAACCGTGCTTGCCCACGAAAACTGAGCAGCCCTCGCTAGTCCCTTTTCCCGAAGCTGCTGGCGTAATATACTGTCGCCCGCGATTCGTCCTATAGCGTGGGCAATCTGCTCTACGGAAGTTGGGTCCACGAGCAAGGCAGCCTCTCCAGCCACCTCCGGCAAAGCGCTGGTGTTTGCGGTCACTACCGGCGTGCCGCAGGCTATCGCTTCCAGCACCGGAAGGCCAAACCCCTCGTACAGAGAAGGAAACACCAGCATTTCCGCGCTACGGTACAAGGACGGCATTTGCAAGTCCGGAACGATCCCTACGAACTGCACACGTGAGGTCAGATGCTTGCGTTCAATATATTCAGCAAGTTCAGCCGTGGGATTGCCCGTAAACACGAGACGCGTCCCGGCAGCGATGTGCGCCCGTGAAAATGCCTCTATCACCCGAAACTCGTTCTTGTGCTGCTTGCGGTTGCTGACGCACAGAAGATACGGGAAAGGAGACTCATAGGGCGCAACTCTAGAGTGATACTCCGGGTCCACTCCGCAGCTCACGTTGACAACCTTATCCGGCGGCACACCAGACCATTCGATGATGCGCCCACGTGAAAATTCCGAGACAGTAAGGATACTGGCCGAGCGATGACAGGCCTGCTTCAGAACCGTTGCGTAGTACACGTGCTTAAGCACATTGCTATTCTCTGGACGATCGATGTGATTCAAATCGTGCAGCGTGAATATGAATGGTGAGCCACAAAAAAGTGGAGAATTGTAACCTGGTGAAAGGAACAGGTCCGTGGCGATCAGTTTGCCAAGCGCACGCGTAAGCCGCCAGGGGTCTAGCGGCGAGGCCGGATTGGCTGCAAGCGGAATAGGACGATACTCAAGACCAGCCAGCACATGCCGCGCAAAACAGCCGATACCATGGTTTCCAATCCATCTCTGATCAGCATAGATCATTTCAGCTAGCCTGAAAAACTGGGATTAACAACTCACTCTGACTCAATAAACGAAAAATCCTGAAGCTATATTTTAAGGAGAAGACGTTCATACACACTGAGGATCATTACATCCAGCACAAGAATCGACGATGGCGTATCCAACAGATAATTCGTTCCAAACCAAAACAAAATACAAAAGGCGCACCACGGATAGAGAACCACACCTAAGAGTTTGCCTGCCCTCATTGCATTCCACAAGAAGCCGCAAAGCAAGCCGTAACCGAATAGCACGAGCGGTGCAAACCAGCCGACATCCGAAAAAATATAGCCAAACGCTCCCGACCATATCAGTCCTTCACTCAATCCTGCTCGGGATACCGCTCCAAACTGAGAACCCCAAACTTCCAGGTACTCTGGAGATCCCATGGCTTCTCTGAATGGGAGAACGTGGCCCAGAGACTGACTGAAAGCGATGACACTGCTCAGATAGATGCCATGGCCCGCAAACGGATACCGGAGCCCGTCGTTTACCATCGCAGCAAGTCTGTTATAAGACGCGAACGTGTACCCGAGGAACTGACAGATTAGAACGTCAGGGGCTTGGCTTCCACGAAGAAACGCAAAGGATAAGAACAAGAACACTATTAGCACACCGAATGCTATACCGAAACGGGCGACGAACCTAGCGTCAAGTCGGCCTTGCTCATCCCGACGCAGGACGAGTAAAACCGACAAACCGGAAATGACAATCATCAATTCACTTCGGCTCAATGTGAGAGTCGCGGCCACAATCACCGAGAAAATTGCCAAGACCAATGTGAACTTTAATAGGCGCCTCTGCATTTTTTTAAGGTCTAGTTGCCCATAGCGCCAAGCAGCCCACCAGATGATTCCAGTGAGAAATGGCGTCACGAGCGCAAGTTTGTTCTCGGTCCCAAGCAAAGCAGCCATTTCTTTAATTTCGCTTCCCTGCAAGGCCAACAGCGTCAACACCAGGGTCGGATTGCTCTTGATAAACAGGACGCTGTAAATCACTGTTAATGCAATGCCAATGGTGAGCGGAACCCAAACAAACAGTACCGGTGGAACAATCGTCTCCAACATGCGCTTTGCGACAGGTGCAGATGGAAACAAGCTGCCCCAGAGAAAGACGCCGAGTATAAAGGCAGCAACGCACAGAGTATAGAAGAGGAAGGTTGCCGGATCCAGGAACATCAAGTCCCGCTCCTGCATGTAGTTCGTATAGACCGAGGGCGGAATCAACCACGCGAACAAGAACAACACATACGAGATCACCGCCAATCCGTATGGAGAAACGATATTGCTCAACACCCGTTTTTGCCCGTCACGATTCATGGCAGCCTTCGACTCTCTCCAGCTAACGCCAGCTACTGTTTTCTGGCGAGCAACCCGCGGAGTACCTGTATCCTTCTGTATTGCTCAGGGTTCCGCTTTGCCAGTGCCCATCGTTCGCAAGCAAAAGTACACAGGACGGCGATCACGAGTGCGATAAGAGTCACCAGCACCACGATGATGGCGCGAGGAGGAAAGGACTTTTTATCTGGCGGCACAGCAATGTCCATCACCTGGACTATCGATCCCTGTCGCGCCTCGTCCAGTTTTGCGAGTTCGAACTGCTTCGCGATAAGCTCATAAACGGTTTCGCGATACTTCAACTCTCGAAATCTGCGAAGGTATTCCATCCCGGCTTCTGGAACCTTGCCCTTGGGAACAATGAAGGAGTTGACCTCCTGCGCTGAACCGGTCAATTTTTCGAGCTGCGCCTGGAGAGCGCCCAACTGCTGCTTGGCCATGACCAACTCCGGATTATCGTCGGTGGCGAAGGAGCGCATCGACTGGATCTGGACCTGTTTTGCTACGACCTGCGCGCGAAGCATGGCCCCTGCTTCAATCAGCGATTTCGCCTGGCTATCGATTTGCAGCACGCCTGTGGAATGCTGGGTGCTTTTCATTGCCTCTTCAGCGGTACCCAGGTCGTTTTTTGCCTCAAGCAACTGCTGCTGAAAGAAAAGACGCCGCTGCGATGCTTCAGTAATTGCCAGAGTGGCTGAAAGCTTTCGAAGCTCCTCTACGTAACCGTTTGCAATGCTGGCGGCTAGTTTTGCATCTCGATCGCGCACCGTGATTCGAATCAGTCCATCTTTGGTTCCCAGGACTACCGTGGTACGATCCTCAAACTTCTTGCGCACATCAGCCATCCGCTTTTTCCTGTACCTGGCCATGAGCCCAAAGCGCTGGATGACCGCGTCCTCGACCGTGCGGCTGCGAAACAGCGAGACATATATTTCACCGGTATTCTTGATGCCGAGACTTCCTCCCGCAAGAGAAGCAAGCGCTGCTCCACCACTGCCAGCAAACTGGCTCAGAATAGCCGAGCTCAAGGAAGAACTCTGGCTAGGCGGAAGAACAATGGTTTCGGCCGTGTACTGATTCGGCACCAAAAGAGCTACGATCACCGCCAGAACAACGGCCACCAGCGTGAATTTCATTATGAAACGCTTGTGTCGAGCCAGAACGATCAGGGAGTCGAGGGTTGAGTGCTCGGCTTCTGCTGCGCACATCGGGCTCTCGGAAAACTGGTCGGTCGGTTCCGTTTCAATCATCTTATCCACTCCTATCTGCCAATGACCGCCAGGGCGGCGCCACCCATAGCAAACTGTGAACCAAGCTGGGTCCAGTCGCGCAGGCCGCGCATGAACGCGCCTGTGGGAATCTTATTGGGCACGACGAGCTGATCGCCTGGATACATGCGCATTGACGAAAACCTGTCCCCGCCCATCGTGCTGTTGACAGACGTGCTGGCAACAACCGTGCCATCGGCGTGCAGCACGAACGCATGCTTCATGTCCGCACCGGGCTTCCCCTTGCCCGCCATCTTCAGGTATGCACCCGCGTTGCGGCGCGGATCGAAAACAAACGACCCAGGGTTATAAACCATGCCCATTACTGAAACCGTGGACGGGCGGTGCGGAATGACAACACGGTCGTTGTCTTCCATTACAATCGGCGGATAATCGCCAATGGAGCTTGCGGTTGGTTTCAGCGTAAGCACAATGCGCCCGGTCGCCTTGAGGTTTCGCATTTTCTCAACCAGCGGTTCCTGCGAGGCTGCAAGTGCCTGTCCCTCACCTCCACCGTGGGCTGCAAGGGCGATTGACGACTGGCGAATCTGAAGTTCGAGTTCACGCACCATCTCGTCAATACTCTTCTGCTGAGCCACCCGCGCGGATTCACGAGTCAATTCAGTTCCATAAATGTAGGCTTCGGGAGTGACGCCGCCGGCACGCTTGAGCACATCGCGAAGCAGTTCGCCTTCTTGCAGCTTGTAAACGCCCGCCCGGAGTACTTCACCTTCCAATCTCACATAGCGCGTACACTGGTTCTGCGGCACTGCGATATTGGCTTGCGAAAAGACGGTAATTATATCGTCGGGTTCAAGTTCGAGATTGTTGGCTGCATCTCCTTCCAGCACTGCCTTACCCAGATCGAATGAGAGCAGTCTGGTCGAAAGATCGACGGGGTTCACGCGCTGAACGATTGCGTAACTCCAGTTGATCTCAGGAGACGTCTGATGCAGATCTCTGGCAAGAGTCTCGCTGCTGGGACCTTGCTGCCCGAGTTGCGCGATAAACTCCTGATCCCGCTGTTCCACACTCTGTTGTTCGTTCTGGCTAAGCTTGTTGGCATCTTCAGCCGAGAGTTCGAGTTTTTTAGAATTGGTTGGGAATTTGGGCCGGATGGGATATTCCGTACTCCGTCCATTTGTCATGCTTGCGCGTCCCACCCAATATGGACGGGTCAGCAGTGCCTGTGCATTCGGGATCAGATCGCGCACGCGCATTCCGGATTTCCAGGGATAGCGGCCCGGGTTAACCACATGTCCGCGCAATGTTACAGCATCACTGAAGCGAGGGACTATGGAGAGCACGCGCACGATGTCGCCATTGTTAAGAGACAATGTACGCGACTGCGCATCGAACGGAAGCTCCCGCACAGAGCGCAGTTGGCGATCGCCAATACGCTCAAGCGTTATCTTGTTCGAATCGGCGACAGCGCTGAGTCCTCCGGCGACTTCGATCAGTTCCGACAGCGGAGATCCCTGCTTCATTTCATAGATGGCGGGTGTGTTCACCGACCCTGCAACTGCGACCAGCGGACCGACCGGCGGGAAGTACAGCACGTCGCCAGACTGCAGGCGAACGTCTTTCGATTTGTCGCCCTTGACCAGAAATTCATAAAAATCCAAGTGCGCAATTGTTTTTCCATCGCGCTGTATCTGCAGATCGCGTAACGATCCCTGAGGCATCGGTCCGCCGGAAGCAAATACCGCGTTTACCATTGTGCTGAGCGAACTGATCGTGTACGTGCCGGGATAGCGTGCCTGGCCTACCACAAAAATCTGGATGGAATGAATTTTCCCAATCGTCGCAGTAAGGTCGAAGTTGTGATAGAGCTTTGCGATTTTGCTCTTCAAGTGCTGATCGAGTTCGCTGTAGCGTACCCCTGCAACTGGAATCTGCCCCACGCGCGGAATGAAAATCTGACCGGCGCGATCGACAACCACGCGCAAGTCGGCATTGAGCTGTCCCCATATACGGATCTGTAGCTCGTCTTGCAGCCCCACGATGTAATCGCTGGGAATTTGTATCCGGTCAATGGGGGCAAAGGTGCTGGGAGGCTGCGTGAATAGAGACTGGCCAAAAAGGGGAAGCGGTCGTCCGACTGTATCGGCCACAATCTGTTCAAACTCGGTGTGAGGTTTCAGCGGCAGATCCGGCTTTTTTCTCTGTGGAGGGTTCACAGGAACAGACGTCTCCCGATCCATAGTTTCGAAATGCGAAGTCGTTAATTGCGGTGTCTGGAGCGGAGTTAATTCCTGCATCTGGCGAGATGAACCCGTTGAAGCGGTTGTCCCCCCCAGTGTGCTGTTGCTATCTGAACCGCATCCCGGAGGCACCACCCCAGAGCTGCTTGCCGCTGCGTAACAGTCCGCCGCCGAAGGGCGGGTTGCAATTGTACTTGAACCTAAAGTGGATGAAGCAGCAGAAGACATGTCCTGCGCTACGGATAGGTTCACCAGAATCACGACTACCAGCAGCAAAAGATAGATTCGTCTCATGAGTTTACAGTTATCCCAATATGAACCGTTTGATTCCAGAGTTGCTTTGAGTTCCCATTGTCTCATCAAATACAGTTACTTCCTCTTGAACTGTCCGCCAGCCGATACCTTTGATTCACACAGATCCCCAAACTGGACGCGCCCCGCGCCGGAACATCCGGAATCGCGTGATCAGCCTGAACTCGCAGAGCGCAATTATGCGTTTTCCCGGAAATTAATTTCGCGAACTATTTCAGCGAGACCCCATTCCCAGTTCTCAAGTCTGAAGCCGAACGTGCGCTCAAATTTATCATTGCTTAAAACCGAATTCAGCGGACGACGCGCCAGCGTTTGATATTCACTGGAGCCGACAGCCACGATTTGACGGACCTTGAACACCTCGGTTTTCCCTAGCGCCGCCACAATGGCTCGCGCGAATTCGCACCAGGAGACGCTCCCGCCGGCCGTCGCGTGGTACAGCCCTGATGGAAACGCAGGTTCCGGCACCGCAGAATAACGCAGAACGAGACGTGCCGTTGCATTTGCCAGTTGCATGGAACTCGTCGGTGCGCCCACCTGGTCATCCACTATCTTCAGCTCTTCCCTCTCGCGAGCCAGGCGTCGAATGGTAAACAGAAAGTTTTTCCCGTTCGCTCCGTAGACCCAGCTTGTGCGAAGCACAAGAAAACGCCCACCGACTGCGGCGATCGCACGTTCTCCGGCCAGCTTGCTTGCCCCATAAACGTTCAACGGGGCAGGCTCATCGTCTTCCGTGTACGGTCCCTGCTTGCTGCCATCGAATACGTAATCCGTGGAGTAGTGTACAAACATTGCGCCTGAATTCCGCGCCTCTTCCGCCAGTGTTCTCGCCGCCGTCTCATTAATCGCAAACGCCAGATCGGGCGCTCCTTCAGCTTCATTCACTGCGGTATAGGCAGCCGGATTTACGATCACCGACGGTCGCACCTCTGCTACAAGCCTTCTGATTGCGTCAACCGAGCACAGGTCACACTCCGCACGACCAACCGGAATCACCTCCCCTTGCTGGCTCAGCAATGGAAGTAGGTCCTTTCCTAACTGCCCCGATACACCCGTCAGTAGTATTCGCACAATGAATGTCCTATTCGAATAGCTCAGCCTGGCTAAACGGAACGCCAGCCCGGTCTTTTTTAGAAAGCAGTGGTTCCCCGCTCAGCGGCCAGGATATCCCCAACTGGCTGTCGTTCCACAACAGGGAGCGCTCGCAAGAAGGCGCATAAAAATCCGTGGCCTTATACAACACATCCGCTGAATCCGAGATCACGAGGAAACCATGCGCAAAGCCCTCTGGTATCCAGAAGATTCTTTTGTTTTCGGCTGAGAGTTCTTCCGCAACCCACTGTCCGCACGTTGGAGAACTGCGGCGAAGGTCCACGGCAACATCCCAGATTGCGCCCGAAACTACACGAACGAGTTTTCCCTGTGGTTGACCGAGCTGGTAGTGCAGGCCTCGAAGCACATTCCGAGCCGAGCGAGAGTGATTGTCCTGAACAAAATTCTTCCTCAGCCCTAACTGTTCAAAGGTCTTCTGGTTGTAGCTTTCCAGAAAAAAGCCGCGGTCGTCGCCAAACACCTCCGGCTCAAGTACCAGTACTTCGGGAATCTTCGTTTTGATTATGTTCATTTCCTTCACCTAGTTGGCCCCAAGGTGCGCCTTCGGAAACACTCGAATTCCAAGCGATACGGTGATATCGGATTTGCGTCCTGTTGCCAGTAGAGGAAAATTCCAGATTTCGTACTGGCTCATTGCGGAAACCTCGATGCGCGGCCGAACCATCCAGGTAACGCTTCCGGAGAAATCCTGGAGGTTGCCACCTTGCAGAAATGTCTTGTCCGCAACCATTTTGCGATAGGTGACAGTAGCCTTGTTGCGCGCTGAAAACCAGTACGTGCTGGAAGCCTGCCCGCCGGAGGCTTGCCGTCCAATCCAGCTGCCAAAAATCTGACCGTAACCCGTATATCCCTGGGCGTAATGAGCGTTCTCATAGAAATTGCCTTGGGCCGCAAGCCCCGGAAGATTTGTATAAACTCCCTCTGCCCGGAGATCCAGCTTTCGCAATCCAGGAAGCCGCGGCATGTAAATGCCGGGATCAAAGGCATAGCGCGAATCGACCGCGCCCTCTATGGGAGAGTCATAGGCGAACATCTCGCTATAAATGGTCAGCCAGTTCCGCAATTTCGGGACACGGTAGGAAAAATTGAACTCCGTCGTCCTCTTTCCGGGCTCGACGGCCTGCGCGTTGCCAGTATTCGAAAACGTGTGGAGAAATGTCTTCAAGTTTAATGGGCGTCCATAGCCCGCAAATATCGCGTTATGGCCGAACCCAAGCTCGAAGTTCTCGGTTGGCTTGATGGAAAGATTCACTCCCCACATATAAGGCGGCGGATCCAGCGGTTCTTGCGCATTACCATGAAGAATAAATGTGGGGCCGATACGCGCATAATGCACTCCACCCACGCGGCCAATGAAAAAGTCAAAGTGCACCGGCCCTAGCACTCCCAGTTTCATCGGACTCACCTTGGCAACGCGCAGCATGGGCATTGCTTCGGCGTTATTTGACAGAATTAACGAGGTGCTCCTGTTGGGCCCCCACCATAGGGCCTGCTGACCAAAACTAAATTGCCAACCCTGCACGTTCAGCGCAGCATAAGCTTCCACTGTTCGAAAACGACTGGTCGTGCCTGACCTCATGTTCCAGCCGAAGGGTAATCTATCGGAATTGGCAACTGTTTGCTGTGCAATCGAATTGTATTCGGGGATCGCCGAAGCGTACTGATACTCACCTCGCAGGTAGATAGCGAGAGGCCCCGATTTGGCGCGAGTGGAAAAACCGGCAATCGCGTTTACGCCTTGACCATACGGCCGACCATAATCGTCCTTTAGCGTCTGTGCAAAGTGAAAAGAGTCGCGAAGCGGCGTACCAGAAATTCCGGTAAAGCGGCCATAGATGCTTTCCACTTCTGCGGCATTATTTTTTCCACCTTCCAACACATTGGTTTCAGACGCCAGTTCGCTTTCCAGCGCGGCGAGCAGTGGCTCGGCGACGGGGTCATCTTCCTCGTACATTTCGTTTGCTTCCGCCAAGAGCCGCGCACACTCCAACCTGGTCCATGGACGAACTGTCGCAGAGCCGGTCGGCACGTATCCCATGGCAGCCAGACGATCGAACGATTCATAAATCCAGCTATCGAGCGGAACGTAATCGGATCCCATCTGGCTGGTGGCCACGCGAACGGATTCCGTATTCTCGTCCTTTATGAATTTTCCCCAGTTTCGAACATCGATTTCGGCTTCGCTGGAACGGGATCGATAAACCTGCCGTCCGAGATACCAGCCGACTGCGCTGCCGATTACAACGTCGCTCATATAATGCTGATGTCCCTGCACGCGCGCCACACTCACAGCGCTGGCCGCGCCGTAACTCAATATCTTCGTCAGCGTCCCGGGATATTCGTGTGCGATCACACTGGCAATAGCCCAACTGACAGCGGCATGTTGGGAAGGAAAGGAATTGCCACCGCTGAAGAAATTTCCTTGCCCACTTCCCGTGAATGGGCGTTCGCGACCCGCAGCATACTTGATTATCGAAGTGTCGATAAACGCGTTTATGGCAGCTTCACCGCTCAGGAATCCGGTCTCGCGCTGGCGTTCGTTCTTTGCAAGCGATCCCCAGATGTACATGCCGCCGCTAACGCCTGCCAGGGCGACTACTCCGGCATCGGACAATGTCTTGGATCGGGATGCCGTGGAGGGGTCTTTGGTCACGTGTGCTTGGACCGCCGTATCAGAGGCAACCAGTCCCACGGTAAGCGCCGCCACCGGGACCACAAACTTCCACTGCTGCTCAGTCATGCGGAATGGAGAGGTAAACAGTGCGCGCTGATCCTGAAAAATATTCCGCGGAAGCGATTTGAGATATACGCCACGGTCATGCGGTTCCTGTCCGAGGGTGAACGGTGCGACCGGAGTTAGCGGCGGTTGTGCGGATTGCGCCTGCGCGAGCAGAGTGCTTCCTGCAAACAACAGTGCCGCAATCCAGCGCCTCACGCAAGTCCCCCGGGAGCAAATTGAGACTCAGAAGCTGGCGCCCGCTGTGTCCCGACAACAGTGACTCGAAGCTTCTACCGGCCTTTTAATCAGGCCAACAGAAGCTAGCTGTCCACATTCACCATATAGCTTATATAGCTTTCAGCACTCCTGAGTATAGCCAAGGAGTCAACTCAGGTCTGAGATTTTCTAGTAGGAATGCTGTGCAAAGAACCCAGAAAATACAGTCATCAGAATGATCCGCAGATCAAAGATCAAGCTCCAATGTTGAATATAGTAGAGATCGAATTCAACCCGTTTGGTAATGTCTGTATCTCCGCGTAATCCGTTAACCTGTGCCCATCCTGTAATTCCTGATTTCAGATGGTGCCTTGCATTGTAATCGTTTATCTCCTTGTTGAATTTTTCCACAAAGTGAGGACGCTCGGGACGCGGACCGACCACGCTCATATCGCCCCACAGCACATTGAAAAACTGGGGCAGTTCGTCGAGACTGCTTTTTCGGAGCAGAGCTCCGAGTGCGGTGCACCGCGAGTCGCCTGGTGTCGTCCAATGGGTATCGGTTTCCGCTGTCGGTGCCACGTTCATCGTGCGAAATTTCAGCATTTGAAATACCTGCCCATTGATTCCCACACGCGCCTGTTTGAACAAAACAGGGCCGGGCGAGCACAACTTCACTGCAATCGCAATCAGACCCATGGGAATGGCGAAGACCGTAATCGCAAACAGCGAGAAAACAATATCGAAGGTGCGCTTCAACACGACGTAACTGATCGTCTCCGAAGGAGCAATGCGTACGTCCAGCATATGCGTTCCTCCGATTCGGAAAAATCGGTCTCGAACCTTCACGTTCTGGCCGAAATCCAAACTCAGACGAATTGGAATTGCAAGTCCCTTCAACTGTTCAATCAGATTAGACATGGCTGGCAAAATCTCCGGAGCCACCGCGATCACCATGTCATTTGCGAAGTGCGTGATGTTCTTGTAGGTCAATTCGTCAAGTTCAAGGACTGGCACATCATCTTCAACCTCAATCCGTTGCCCAGGTATACGCACAAATGCAACTGTTTCGCATTGAGCCCAGGCACTATGCTTTAGATTGTTCGCGGTCTTCTGCGCAAATGCATCTGCGCCAACAACGATGACGCGAAGACGTTCCTGCTGCTTGTCAGCGTACCGTACGACGGTTTGGAAGATGCGGCGCAGGAGCAGAACCCCGACGAGCAGAATAACTGCGCTGGTGCCCAACAGTAACCGCGAAAAAGAAGCATGACGATAGAAAAACAGGACGGTAAAGCCGCACATGTACGTCCAGGCGACCGATTTTAAACAGTTTTGCGCGCCGTTAAAATCAAGGAACAACGCTTCAACGCTGGTGACTCTGAAATACGCTGTGCAGACTATCCACACCAGAGAAAGCAGCACGCACACGTAGACATAGTCCTGGGAGAGCGGATTTATCAAGGTTAGGGCGCGTAAAACCATAGCGCCGGTCAAAAATGACAGCGCAGGTAACAGGAAACAACAGGCCCGAAAAAAGAACTCATATAGACTTAGCCGCCGAATCATCTCTCACCCTCGCCTCGCGTGCAGGACCGAATACATCCACTCGATCTGCAAAACGCTCATTACGTCCAGCTCGCAAAGAGCTGGAACACATGATTTCCGTACCGCAAAGGTCACATTCGACAGGACAACCGAAAACCTCGGGTCAAAACTTTCGACGCGATGAACAGCTCTCATTTCTTGCATGTATTCACTAGGGCCGGTTTGAAGATAGTCTTTGCTTCTTTCAGTTATGGCAATAAAAGCGTAGGATAGAGCGTTCCTGCCACTCGGTCAAGTTACCTATGTCTTGAGCCTGGACTGAGAGAGTCCCCCACTCGGAGAAATGCCTCAGCTCAAGAAACGAACTCTGGAAGCTTAGATGAGAGGAAAAACAGGAAGGTTGTGTCCAGAATCTTTCCGAATTCTCTAGATGCGTGTTTCAAAAACACCTCCGCAGGATGATCCAGAAGCAAGCAATGTAGAAGA
>PJLO01000014.1 GCA_003010405.1 Acidobacteriota bacterium
GCAGCCTGGTTCAAGCACTGCGGCTATGGAATATAGCTTCATGCAAACCGGTCTAAGGCGATGAACGCTACCCTGAACCTCGCTAGTTTCGGGCAGATTTTTCTGGCGCATTTTGTAGGAAACTTTCTGGCGCGTGACACATTGACTAGCCTACGCAGTTTGCACAGCAACTGTGCTGGAACTCGTCAACCATCCTTTCGGTAGAGGAGATCGCGTATCGCCTGTCTCCTGGCCTCGTTCGCTTCGCGCTGAGTCTTGCGTTCGATAGCGTCGCCGCGGCGACTTGTTCTGGTGTCATTTTCTTCGGGTTCGCTGCACGACGGGCACCGGTTTGCGTAACCCGGTTTATCAGGTTTAAGTTCAAACTCTTCTGAGCATACGACGCAGATTTTGATCGGAAAAGCCATACAAAGAGTTTAAAGGAAGCGCGCTATCGTCTCAAACATTCCCCAATGTCCTTTTCGAAGTAGCCGACTACCCAACGCTCACGCGTGCTATGGTCGCGTTTTTATGCGCCCGCGCTGTTTCGTGCCTCGCTCACGGGCCACGCCGAAACTGCCCCACTCTCACAAATCGCGAGTCCTTATTACAGAACCATTTGCTCCATATCTTGAGCAGCCTGCTTCAGGCTCGCGGCTGTTCCAAGATCCCGCCAATAATAATCGTCGGTCCGGAAGCCAGCAATCCTTTCTCCTTCGCCTGCAAGCCGCAAATACGCCGGGATAATCGGAAAAACACCATCTTCACGCAAGAGCGCGAAAACACGAGGTGAGATGACGTGAATGCCGCAGAATGCGAGCGCCTGCGTCTCCTCCGAAGGGCAAACAACATACTCATCTGCATGTTCTATTGTGTGTTTTCCGCATAGCCGCAGATGCTGGTCGAAGAGGAGATAACGCGAGGTCTTCCGTCGCATGACCGCCAGCGTTGCAAGCGCACGATTCTCGCGATGGACTCTCACCATCTCTGCCAGGTCAATCGAACTGAGCACGTCGACGTTATGCAGGATGAACGGCTCATCCGATGCACCTGCCAGGAAGAAATCCATGGTCTTCTTCAGACCACCGCCCGTATCCAGCAGTACGTCTTCCCGCGAAATCTCAATCTTCATCCCGAAATTGTCGTTCGCTTTCAGATACTCGACGACTTTATCTGCAAAATGATGCACGTTGATTATGACTTCGCGGATTCCGAAATCGCGCAGTCGTTGCAGCGTGATCTCCAGAAGCGTGCGCCCCGCGACTTCGGCCAGCGCTTTGGGGCGGTCATTCGTCAAGGGGCGCAGGCGCGTGCCGAGTCCGGCAGCTAGAATCATCGCCTTCATCGTACCCACTTCTCCGCTTCGCGATGCCGCAACGTGACTTTGACCCCTGGCCTTCCGCTCAGGCGTCTGGCCACCTGCTCTGCCAGATAAACAGAGCGATGCTGCCCCCCGGTACAACCGAACGAGACCATCAGATGTTTGAAGCCGCGGCTCTGATAATTACTCACGCTCGCGTCCACCAGCGACATTACGCTGGCCAGAAACTGGTGCACGCACTCCTGCCGGTTAAGGTAGTCGATCACTGCCGCATCCTTGCCAGTCAGGGTCTTGAAGCGCTCCTCACGCCCCGGATTGGGGAGGCTTCGGGCATCGAAGACGAATCCTCCGCCGTTTCCGCTCTCATCCTGCACAGGCCCACGATGGAACGAAAAACTGGAAACCAGGACCGTGAGCCCCTCCGCATCCGACGCGATGGCCTGCAGTTTTTCGGAACCCACCATGCAAGTGAAGGCATTCATCAGAGTAGGTAGCTCAATCGGCAATTCGACGTTGTGCAGCAGCCAGCGCAGATTCTTCAGCGCGTAGGGCACGCTCTGCAGAAAGTGTGGCTTGCGTTCGTAAAACCCGCGGAACCCGTATGCGCCCAGCGCCTGCACGATCCGAATGTAAACGTAGCCATAGTAGTACCGCAGAAACACGGCCCGGTCGACTTTGATAAATCCATCGAGCGAGTCGAGATAGTGATCGAGCAAACTCTGGCGCAACTCCGGCGGAAGATCGGCCTTTGCGTCGAAGAGAAGCGATGCGACATCGTATTGAAGAGCGCCTTTGCGACCGCCCTGATAGTCGACGAAATATGGCTCTCCGTCGCGCAGCATGATATTTCTCGACTGAAAATCGCGATAAAGAAAATAGTTGCGATCAGTGCTCAACAGAAACTTCGTCAATCGGCTGAAATCTTCTTCCAGAGCCTGTTCGCTAAAGGAAACACCGGCAAGGCGAAGAAAGTAGTACTTGAAATAGTTCAAATCCCAGGCGATGGATTGCCGGTCGAAGCTTGACCGAGGGTAGCAGACCTTGTAATTCAAATCCTTTCCGGCTTCGACCTGAAAGCGCGGCAGTATTTCCACTACTTTGCGATATGCCTTCACCACCTCGGGGCCGATATCGGCACCCTTGCGATGCTCGCCGAGAAATCCATAGAGCGTGGTGTCTCCAAGGTCCTCTTCGAGGTACGCGCCGTGGCTGAGATCTTCTTCATAAATCTCCGGCACCGGCAGACCGTGGCGGCGAAAGTGTCGTGAGAATTCGATGAATGCCGCATTCTCTTCCGGAACATTGTGCGAGATGCCGATTGCGGTGAAATTGTCATTGGCCAGACGCACGATCGTGCGTCCCGATCCGCCGGGTGCTCCCTGCACTGGTTCCACTCGCGACGCGGCGGCGTGAAAATGCTGCTCAAATAGTGATTCGAGAACGTCCATCGATTTGATCGGGTCCTAGACTTTACACCGTTTTTTGCAAAATACGGATTCCGTGGCAGAAACAGTGCAAACTGTCTACGCAGACAAAGTCGTCTGCGGAGCTTGCATGCAGTCCTGCTGGGACCCGCTATTTGTATTGTAAAGTCCAGACTGAAAAGTCACATCATCAGAGGTAATGAATCAACTCTGAATTAAAAGGGACGTCCCTCGCCTGCACAGGGCAAAGAGTGTCCCTGTGCCGCGATGTTGAGGCGGCGATGCTTGGACAATCGCCCCGGCTATTATTCCTGGCGAGATTTCGGGTGCCCAAAAGTTTGTTCAGGCAGCAATCATTTCGCGCAGTTCCCTGCTGATGATGAGCTTCGGCTCGGTAACGGCCTGAACCTCTTCCACGCTGACGCCTGGCGCGATCTCTTCCAGCACCAATCCGCCCTCCTTCCGAACCCGGATATAGCCAAGCTCGGTGACTATGGTGTCAACCACGCGCAACCCAGTGATCGGCAGTGTGCAGCGGTTCAGTATCTTCGGTCTTCCTTCTTTGGTGGTATGCTCCATGGCAACGATGAGGCGGCGCGCCGCCGCTACCAGATCCATTGCCCCACCCATGCCTTTTACCATCCTTCCGGGAATCATCCAGTTTGCGAGATTTCCCTCGGCGTCCACCTCCATCGCGCCCAGTACCGATAGATCGATGTGCCCGCCGCGAATCATGGCGAATGATTCAGCCGAAGAGAAGAATGCAGTGCCGGGGAGTTCGCTCACTGTCTCCTTTCCGGCATTGATCAGGTCCGGGTCCTCTTCTCCTTCGAGCGGATAAGGCCCCACGCCCAGTATTCCGTTCTCGCTTTGCAGCACTACTTGTATCCCCGTAGGAACGTGGTTGGCCACAAGCGTCGGCATCCCTATGCCGAGATTCACATAGAAACCGTCGCGCAGTTCGCGCGCGATGCGGCGCACGATGTATTCACGTTTGTCGATTTTCTGTCTGGATTCTGGAGTTGTGCTCATCATTTTCTCTCAGGCCGCTGCCTTGCGCACACGGCGTCGCTCGATCCGCTTCTCTTCGCCCACAGCTTGAAAAACGCGGTGCACGTAAATACTCGGCGTATGAATCTGTTCAGGCGGAAGTTCTCCCGGCTGCACAACTTCCTCAACCTCGGCGATCGTGATCTTTCCTGCCGCAGCGATCATCGGATTAAAATTCTGCGCCGTTTTGCGGTAAATAAGATTTCCCCACGTGTCGCCTTTCCAGGCCTTGACCAGCGAAAAATCAGCTTTCAGCCATCGCTCCATCACATAGGTCCGTCCCTCGAATTCGCGGGTTTCCTTGCCCTCGGCCACAAGGGTCCCGACTCCGGTCGGCGTAAAAAACGCCGGAATTCCGGCGCCTCCGGCACGGATTCGCTCAGCTAACGTTCCCTGCGGAATCAACTCCAGGTCCAGCTTTCCGCTGAGCACCAGTTCCTCGAACAGTCGGTTTTCACCCACGTAACTGCCTTTGTGACTGCGTATCTGTCCCTTCCTTAACAGCAATCCAAGGCCAAAATCATCCACGCCCATGTTGTTGCTGATTGTGTTCAGGTTGCGCACACCTTTCTTCTCTAGTGCGGCAATCAGATTTTCAGGAATTCCGCAAAGACCAAAGCCGCCGACCATCAGCGTGGCGCCGTCAGGAATATCGAAGATCGCCTCCTCGGCGTTCGCGAACACTTTATTCATTTGTCTCGCTCTTTTAGGTCAGGTCCAGGCTTCCCCACGAAGCCTGCGTTCTGAACCGACGATGGTATATAGATGCAGAGCCGGCCCGGAAGATACTTCAAAACGAATACTTACTCGCTGAGCTTTTCTGCTCGCAAAATCGTATCAAAGACCGGCCTCGATGCGGGAGCGCGGATCGAGATAGTCGCGCATGGCGTCGCCGACAAAGTTGAAGGCGAGCACCGCAAGCATGACGGCGGCAGCAGGAAAGAGGACGAGATGCGGGGAGTCGAACAGATGCGAGCGGGCATCATTCAACATGCCGCCCCAGCTCGGCACCGGAGGAGGCACGCCAAGCCCAAGGAAGCTCATAGTAGCTTCGGCGAGAATGGCTCCGGCCATGCCGATGGCGGCCTGTACGATCACCGGCTGCATGATGTTGGGAAGAATGTGGCGGACGAGAATTCGCCAGTCGCTTGCACCCAGAGCGCGGGCCGCTTCAACGTATTCCCTCTCACGCGCCGCCAGCACCTGGGCGCGAACAAGGCGAGCGTACCCCACCCAGCCTCCAATGACCAGGGCGAGGACAAGATTCCAGAGACCGGGGCCGATGAAGGCCACGAAGGCAATAGCGAGGAGAATTCCCGGAAACGAAAGAAAGGAATTCATCACTATGACGTTGATGAAGCGATCGACGCGCCCCCCGTAGTATCCGGCGAGCGAGCCGACGATGGTGCCGAGCAGAAGCGAACCCGCGACCACCGAAGTTCCAACAATCATGGAAATTCGCGCGCCGAAAAGTATCCGCGAGAGGATGTCGCGGCCGAGTTCGTCAGTCCCGAAGAGGTGCTGTGGCGAGGGCGACTGGAGGCGCGAGGCAAGGTCGATGGAAGCCGGGTCCCGCGGCGCGACGAGCGGTCCGAAGGCGGCGCAGAAAACAAACAGCAGGATGAGCAGGACTCCAAAAACCGCCAGCGGATTGCGGCAGGTGACGCGGGTGAGCTTGGTGAGTTTCGATGCCATGCCGCGCTCCTACTGGCGAATCCGCGGATTCAGCGCGGAGTAAACAAGGTCGGTAAAGAAGTTGACGGCAACGTAAGTAAGACCAATGCAGAGCAGGCATCCCTGCACGAGAGAGTAATCGCGGTTGCTGATGGCGCTGATGGTGAGGCGTCCGATGCCGGGCCAGGCAAAGATGGTTTCGGTAACGATAGCACCCGCCAGTAACGCGCCAAATTGCAGTCCGATGACGGTCACTACAGGAATCATCGCATTGCGGAGAGCATGGCGATAGACGACATCGCGTTCGCGAAGCCCCTTGGCGCGAGCAGTGCGGATGTAATCCTGCCCTAGCTCCTCCAACATGCTGGTACGCACCATGCGCGTGAGAATCGCGGCCAGCGAACCGCCCATCGTAATGGCAGGAAGCACAAGGTTGCGCCAGCTTCCGGAACCGGAGACGGGAAGCCAGTCGAAGCGAATCGCAAAGATCAGAATAAGGATAGGACCTAGAGCAAAGTTGGGGAAAGAGAGTCCAAGCAGGCTGAAGAAGCTGAGCGCACGGTCATCCCATCGATTGCGGCGGGTTGCCGAACGCACACCGGCAGGAATGGAGAGCAGGACTGCGACAGAGAGAGCCGAGAGAGCCAGAGCGAGCGTCGCCGGGTAAGCCTGCGCGACCAATTCCCTGACCGGTTTATTCAGACGTAAAGACTTACCAAGATCACCGTGAATTACGCCGTTCCAATAATGAAGATACTGCACGCCAAGCGGGAGATCGAGGCCGTAGGCGTGGCGCGCGGCTTGAATATCAACTCCGGCAGCGCCTTCCCCGAGCATGGCCTGAATGGGGTCTCCGGGAACAAGGTGGATGAGCAGAAAAACTACACTGACGACCAGCCATACGACCGGCAACATATAAGAGAGTCGAGTGAACACATAACGGATCATGCTTCGGACTTCCCGTCATTATCAGGGGCAACGGCGTTGGGCAGAAGATCCACCTTGACGGCGCCGACGCGTAAACCTTCCATCTCAAGCACAGTATAACGGCGTTGCTCGTAAAGAAACGAGTCGCCGGGTTTTGGTATGCGTTGCAATTTTGCGACAACAAAGCCAGCGAGCGTTTCAAATCCCTCGTCACGGGGCAGAAGCAAATGGTGTTGCGTTTCGAGATCGCGGATGCTGAGCGCGGCGTCAAGCACGAGAGAAGCAGGGTCGCCGTAGGCCGTGCGGGGAACAACGTCGAACTCATCTTCAAGTTCGCCGACCAACTGTTCGAGGACATCTTCAACACTGACCACGCCGGCAGTGGAGCCGAATTCATCAACCACGACTGCGAGATGCCGCCGCCTGTTCTTGAATTCCGCAAGAAGATCAGGCAGGGACTTGGTCTCAGGAACGAAAAGGACATCCCGCATGATGTGCTGGATATCCAGTGTGGGCTGTGGGCGGCGGACCTCAGTTCCATAATGTGAACGCTGCAAACGGAACTGCATCCAGCGCATAAGATCTTTGGCGTAGAGCACACCAATAATGGCTTCGGGGCCGCGCTTGACGTCGTACACGGGAATGCGGGAATGCTGCTCCTCAACCGTTTTTGCAGCCGCCTCGTCGAGTGACATGTCGCCGGGAAGCGAAAAAATATCAGGACGCGGAACCATGATCTCTCGGACGGTTATGTTCTCCAAGTCAAGCGCATGGTGAAGCAACTCCTGCTGCAAAGAAGAGATGAGGCCGTGGCGATGAGAGGCCGTAACACTGAGCTTCAGCTCCTCCGGAGTGTGCACGCCGCCTTCGCGGATATGGCTCCATCCGAACGCGCTCAGAACCCAGCGAGAAGAAGCTGCCATCGTTCGGGTTACAGGCCTGAAGGCAGTGATGAATACATCGAGCGGGCCAGCAACGGCAAGCGCCACCTGCTCGGTTTTCTGCAAGGCGATCGACTTGGGCACAACCTCGCCAAGGATCACGTGCAGGTAGGTGATGGTCGTGAAAGCGAAGACTGTGGCGAGAACATGGGAGTAGAGAGCGGCGTGGGGCAGGCGCGCCAGCGGGACTTCCAGAACATGGGCCATCGAGACTTCGCCGATCCAGCCGAGTGCAAGGCTGGCCATAGTCATTCCAAGCTGGATTCCATTGAGAACCTCTTCCAGCTCGTTGTGAAGTTTGCGAATCGTTCGCGCGCCGATGCGTTCCTCTGCGATAAGTTGTTCCAGACGTGTGCTCCGGATGCTGACCAGCGCATATTCTCCGGCGGCGAAGAAGGCGTTGGCGGCCACGAGCAGCATCACGGCGATGATCCGCATCAGCACGAACGTGAACAAAACTTTTCGCTCCTAAAGGCGAGGCAGGAACTCAGCCAAGTGTCGTGGTATTGGATTTTAGCATCGAGAGCGGGAAGAAGCCGGAAAGGGAAAATCCGGCAAAGAGTGTCCGTCCTGCAATAGGGATCATCCTTCCGTTCCTGCGTCGCACGCCACTACTCATGGCGTGCGATTTCCATTCGTGACAGAATCAGTGCAAGCAGGATTTGCCACAACCCAGGAGGAATACAGGGTGGAGACGCGCATCGTCACGCTTACAACCGACTTCGGCAGTACGGATCATTTCGTTGGCACAATGCGAGGAGTGATTCTGAGTGGGAACCCGAAGGCACAGGTGGTTGATATCTGCAATTCGGTAACCTCATTCGACGTTCTCGATGGAGCGCTGACGATTGCGCACGCTTACCGTTATTTTCCGCCCGGCACGATTCATCTTGTAGTGGTCGATCCCGGAGTTGGATCGGCGCGAAGGCCGCTGCTGGTCACGACGTCGCGGCATTTTTTTATTGCTCCGGATAACGGCGTACTCTCACTGGTACTGGAGCAGGAGGAGCGGGTCTTGGCACGACACATAACGGCCGAGCACTACTTCCTGCAGCCCGTAAGCACCACCTTCCATGGCCGCGACATTTTTGCCGCGTGCGCCGGATGGCTGAGCAAGGGACTGGAACCTGATAAGTTTGGCGATGAAATTACCGACTACGTGCGCTTCTCTCTGCCTAAGCCGAAAATGGTTGCCGAGCGCACGCTGAAGGGCGCGGTATTGAAGGTCGATAAGTTCGGCAACCTGATCACGAACCTGACTCCGGAAAACGCAGCTGCGCTGTTTGCGGCCAACTCCGGTCTCAAACTCACGGTGGGACAGGCGACCGTTACCGGATTCCAAAGCTCCTACTCGCAAGGACAGCCGGGAGAGCTTTTTGGTGTACTGAACAGCATGGGTTTTCTGGAGATTGCGTGCAATCGCGGTGCGGCAGCGCACCTGGCAAAGGCAGGCCGAGGAGCTGAAGTGCTGGTCGAGTTTTGAGACAGGAGGCTCCCCGGACATGCACACACTATTTCTGCATCTTTTTGTCCAGATATTCCTTGAGCGCAACCGCGTTGTTGTGCTCGGCATCATGTGAGCTGTAAATCAGAGTGACAGTGCCATGATGGGCCGCATCGATGATGGATTTCAAGAACTCTGGGTGTGCATCCAGTTCGGCAAAGTAGCGCTGCTTGAAACCAGCCCACTTTTCGGGATCGTGAGAGAACCACTCCCGCAACTCCGTACTCGGCGCAACGTCCTTGAGCCATCCATCCAGGGCTAAATCCGTCTTTTTCACGCCGCGCGGCCACACCCGCTCGACAAGATGACGGATGCCGTCACCCGCGCTTGCAGAGTCATAGGCTCGTTTCAGTCGAATCAAAAAAAAAACATGAATTGGATGGCTCGGGAGGAAATCAAGATGATTCGTCTTGCTGTTATCCCCAATCCTGGGTGGATGTGTTGCGAGGCTTGACGCGAGCGTAGTTATCCATCCGAGCGGTCCAGAGGAGAAAGTGAAACATCTGCCGATGCTCACGCCATATGATTCCGCACATTTGCGGTAATCCGATTTTCTCCATCTTGAGGCCGGTATAGGTTTCCAATCGCCACTTAATGTAAGGGCTGCGCCAAGGGGCTAGGCGATGGCCGCGGGTCGCATTCCACAAAAATCGGATGATGTACCACATAGCATCCTTAGTATACGCGGCGCTTTTCTAGGAGCGCACAACCTGAAGCGAAACGCTGGTACCTGGATTAACGCGCGCACCCGGGGATGGCGTCTGGCCCACAACGGTCGGGATTAGCGAGTGAAAGCTGCCCGAATCCGGGGAATCGGTTGTAGTAACGGAGACAGTTTTCAGTCCGGCCGCAGTCACCAGAGCCGTAGCGTCCGTCAATGTCATGCCGGTGAGATCAGGCATCGCGTAAGCGGGGCCCGGCTGAGAAGCGGCCGAGAGAAGACTGATGCGGGGAGATGCCACACCCTGAGCTCCAGGCGCTGGCGTTTGCGCGATGATTCCGTTCGGAGCAGCATCGGAAGTGGGAAGTTCAGCAGACATTCCAACTTCAAGGCCGCGGCGACGAATCTCGATTTCAGCTGCTCGCGAAGTCATACCAAGGACGGAAGGTATTTCAACGAGCTGGGCACCAAGGCTTTCGGCAGCCTGCACTCGCCAGCCACGACGAACTCGCGTACCGGGTTCGGGCTGCTGAGAGAGAATTCTCCCGGCGGGAACCGCGGTGGAATAGAAATGATCGCGGTGGTCCACTGCCAGTCCACGTTCGAAAGCGACATGCTCGGCTTCAGCGGGAGTCATGCCACGCAAATCCGGCACGGCAATCTCGCGTCCATGAACGGCAAACCTCATACTTATCAGCGTCGAGGCGAGCGCGACGATGGTGAGCACAAGAACCTGGGCGAGCAAACGAAAGAAACGAATCATGCAGCATCAGGGTAGTCGCTCGCACCCGAAAGAACAATTGTCGGATTGATTACCAATTGGCTGCGTTCCAACAAATCGTGTCTCGTGTGTTTTTTTTTGAAAATCAAAACTGGATGCCACTTCATCTGATAAAGTCCAAAGAACTGCAAATGTGCGCCCAATTTGCGTGATCCACAGGAGGTTAGGCAACGGAAACGTTGCCGGGGTACGTCTGGAACGTACTAAGATCAGGCTGAATTGTGACGCATATACGGCCCTGATAGACTTGTAGGGCAACCCTTTAAACGAAGAGTTTTGTGAGGAAACACAAACCATGACTCGCATTCTAGAAGTTACCGATTTGATCCTTCGCGATGCGCACCAGTCGCTTATGGCGACCCGGATGGCGATGGAAGACATGGTTCCCGCCTGTGAGGACCTCGACAACGCCGGATATTGGTCGCTCGAGTGCTGGGGTGGAGCCACGTTTGATTCCTGCATACGGTTCTTGAATGAGGACCCGTGGGAGCGGCTGAAGACATTTCGTAAGCTGCTGCCAAAAACCAGATTGCAAATGCTGCTGCGCGGTCAGAACCTGCTTGGCTACCGGCACTACGAAGATACAGTTGTAGAGCGTTTTGTTGCCAAGGCAGCCGAGCACGGAATAGACGTATTCCGCGTTTTTGATGCGCTCAACGATGTGCGCAATATGAAGACCTCGATTGCGGCAGTAAAGAAGTCAGGCAAGCACGCCCAAGGCGCGATCTGCTACACGGTGAGCCCGCTGCATACGGTTCAGGCATTTGTGGATATGGCACAGCAGCTGAAAGAGATGGGCTGCGACTCGATCTGCATTAAGGATATGGCCGCGTTGTTAAAGCCTCAACCGGCATATGACATTGTGAAGGGCATTAAGGAAAAGTGCGGCAAGGACACCCTGGTCCACCTGCACTGCCATGCCACCACCGGCGTCACTCTGGTGAGCTACATGAAAGCCATTGAAGCGGGTGTCGATATTGTAGATACCGCCATCAGCTCGCTGGCGCTTGGGCCGGGACACAATCCGACAGAGAGTCTGATCGAGATGCTTGAGGGAACGGGTATTGAGACCCGGCTGGATCTGGACCGTGTGCTCAAAATCCGGAACTATTTCAAAACGGTCCGTCCGCGTTACAAAGAGTTCCTCAGCGACATCACTGGCGTCGAAACCGAAATCTTCAACAGTCAGATTCCGGGCGGCATGATCAGCAACATGGAAAGCCAGCTGAAACAGCAGGGCGCCGGCGAAAAGATACAGGAAGTGCTGCTGGAAGTTCCTCGCGTGCGCGAAGCTTCGGGCTACCCGCCGCTGGTTACGCCAAGCTCTCAGATTGTGGGCACACAGGCTGTGTTCAATATTCTGATGGGCCATTACAAGGTACTGACAGGCGAATTTGCTGATCTGATGCTGGGATATTACGGCGAAACGATCGGCCCGAAAGATCCCGAAGTGCTGGAAAAGGCAAAAGCTCACGCCAAAAAAGACCTGATCACCTGCCGTCCAGCGGATCTGATGAAGCCGGAGTGGGAAGCGCTGCGAACTGACGCTCTTTCTCTGCCGGGATGCAACGGCACGGACGAAGACGTTTTGACCTTCGCCATGTTCCCGCAGGTAGCGCCTAAGTTCTTCGCAACGCGAGATCAGGGGGCCAAAAACCTGAGCAAGGAACCCTCAAAGGAGGCTCCAGCTCCGGCAGCAGCGCCAAAAGCTGGCGAAGCAGCCGCACAGCCCACCGGCCCGGTTAAGTACGCGGTCACGATCAATGGACAGACGCATACCGTCTCCGTCGCTACGGCACGGTAGATGGATAGGGGTGAGATAGCAGAAATGGCAACTACTGTTCCACTACAACCTAAGGCTAAGACGATGGAAGAACGTATTGCGGAGCTACGCGAAAAACGCGCGCAGGTAGAACAAGGCGGCGGCGCCAAGCGCATTGAGAAGCAGCACGAGCAGGGCAAGCTGACGGCTCGCGAACGCATAGGCAAACTGGTAGATCCGAGTTCCTTCCAGGAAATCGGAGCTTTTGCAAAGCACCGTGCAACACTGTTCGGAATGGAGGATAAAGATCTTCCGGCCGATGGTGTGGTAACCGGTTGCGCCAAAATTGACGGACGCATAGTACATTTGGCCAGCCAGGACTTCACGGTAATGGGCGGCGCGACAGGCGAAGTTCACAACGATAAGTGCGTGGACGCGATGAAGTCGTCGCTGAAGACCGGAACACCTTTCGTCTTCATCAATGACTCGGGCGGTGCCCGCATTCAGGAAGGGATCGACGCGCTGGCCGGTTACGGTCGCGTGTTCTATAACAACGTAATGTTGAGCGGTACGGTTCCGCAGATATCTTTGATCTGCGGTCCTTGCGCGGGTGGTGCGGTATACAGCCCGGCCCTGACCGATTTCATCATCCAGACCAAGCAGGCACAGATGTTCATCACCGGACCTTCGGTGATCAAGCAGGTGACCGGCGAAGTGGTAACAGCCGATGCTCTGGGTGGTCCTATGGCCCATATGACCCACTCGGGCGTGGTTCACTTTGTGGCGGAAAACGACGAAGACGCGCTTTTCATTTGCCGCCGCCTTCTGAGCTTCCTGCCCTCGAACAATCTTGAAGATCCGCCGCGCCTGCCGTACGACCTCCCGATGGAAGACGATGAGGCGCTGAACAAAATCGTTCCGGTAGAAGGCAAGCAGCCCTATGACGTACGTGAGGTCTTGACGCACATTCTGGACCACCACGATTTCCTGGAAGTGCAGTCTGGCTACGCGACGAACATCGTGATTGGTTTTGGTCGCATCCAGGGCCGCCCGATTGGCATCATCGCTAATCAGCCGGCAACTCTGGCTGGCGTGCTGGATATTAACGCGAGCGACAAGGCCGCCCGCTTTATTCGCTTCCTGAATGCCTTCAATATTCCTATCGTGAACTTTGTGGACGTGCCGGGCTTTTTGCCGGGCGTGCAACAGGAATACGGTGGTATCATCCGCCACGGCGCAAAGATGCTGTACGCATACTCGGCAGCAACCAGCCCCAAGATCACGATTGTTCTGCGCAAAGCTTACGGCGGTGCGTACCTGGCGATGTGCTCCAGAGATTTGGGCGCAGACCGCGTATTCGCCTGGCCAACGGCAGAAATCGCCGTGATGGGAGCGGAAGGCGCAGCCGAAATCGTTTTCCGAAAGGAAATTGACGCTGCTGAGGACAAGAAGGAAAAGCGGCAGGAGCTGATCGGGCTCTATCGCGACGCATTCTCCAACCCGTTTGTGGCAGCTGGCCGCCGACTGGTGGACGACGTGATTGAACCTTCCCAGACGCGCCGTAAGCTTGCAGAGGCGCTGTGCGCGCTGGAAACAAAACGGGAACTGCGGCCTGCCAAGAAACACGGATTGATTCCGCTCTAATTGCGGCGAGGAGAAAACCATGGCGTCGACAGCAGTGGAAAGGAATGCCGCGGCTGAAGCCGAAATAAAGAAACTGCAAAGTGAGATTAACGCGCTGAAGAAGGAATTCGAGGCGCGGCTCCAGGCAGTCGAAGCGCTGTTGCCCAAAGCATCAGCGCCAGCTGCGCAGGAGGTTTCGGCGGAAACTCTGGCGATAATTGCGGCGGCCGTTACGGCCTTCCTTGGTAAAAAGGTGAAGATCCGCTCGGCACAATTATTGCCGACGGCCAACCAATGGGCGCAGACCGGACGCGTAATTTTACAGGCCTCGCGCAACCTGAACCGCGCTAAGCGATAAGACTGGGAGCGCCTCGGCTCGGCAGAGCCGAGGCCTTGCCGCAATTATGCGGCGCTCCACTGACGGTACGGCGCAACCGTGCGCCGGGGAACCGAGGAGAACGACTTTGAAGCTACAGATCGGAATCGACGGTAAGTTATACGAAGTCGAAGTAGAGATAACACAGGACGATAGCGCACCCAAAACACATTACATCCCGGCACAGCCATCCGCCACGGTTATAACTGCAGCGCCCGCAGCGGGAGCTCCCAAGCCGGCCGCATCCGAAGGCCCGGTGGATGAAAGCAAGGTTTGCCGCTCACCAATTGCTGGAATGGTAACCCGCATCAACGTACAGGTGGGACAGCAGATTCAGCCCAATGACCTGCTGTTGGTTCTCGAAGCAATGAAGATGGAGACCAATGTAGTCTCGCCGGTTGCTGGCAAGATCAAGAACTTGAACGTCGGACAGGGCGATGCCGTGCAACTGAACCAGGTCCTGGTGGAGTTCGAATAATGAGCACAGATCAGAAAGCAATTGCAGCGGAGCTGCGGGACGTGCCGGGACTTCAGTTCATCGATCACTTCGCGATTTCCGTGCCGCAGGGAAACCTCGATGGACAGGTTGCAGCTTTTGAAATGCTTGGCTTCCATGAGATTCATCGCGAGGAAGTACATGGCAAGGATATGGTTCGCGAGGCGCTGCTTCAGATTGGCGAAGGACCGAACCTGATTCAGTTGCTGGAGCCTCTTGCGCCGGAGAGCCCGGTACAGAAGCTGATCGACAAGAACGGCGGACGTGGCGGTTTTGCTCACGTCGCTTTCCGGGTAAAGAGCGCACAAAAAGCATTTGAGTATATGAAGGCAAACGGCTTCAACATCATTGACGCCGCACCGCGTCCTGGCTCGCGCGGAACCACAGTGTTCTTCGTGCACCCGAAGTCGCGTGCGGACAATCCATTTGGTTTCCTGATCGAAATCGTCGAAGACCCAAACTAACAGCCATAATCATAGTTTTTATATGTAGAGCGCGGAAAATACCGCGCTTTTTTGCGGCTAATTAAAATTGAGAGTTCTTTGACGGAGGGACAAGTCCGCGCCGGTCCAAGGTTCGGATACCGCGGTAAAATACGGTGCATGGACCTGAGCGCGATTCAGACGGCTTTACGAGAGCAGGATTTCGACGCGTGGCTATTCTACGACCATCATCACCGCGACGAAATTGCGTACTCGATACTGGGACTGCCGGAGCTGCACGTAACCCGGCGCTGGTTCTACCTGATTCCGGCCAAGGGCGAGCCAGTGAAGTTGAATCATCGCGTGGAGCCGTGGCACCTTGCAGCCTTACCCGGCGTGCAGCAACATTATGGCGGGTGGCGCGAGTTGCATGAAAAGCTGGCCGCGATTCTCAAACGATACAAGCGCATAGCCATGCAGTATTCCCCTAACAACGACATCATGTACGTCTCCCTGGTCGATGGAGGAATGCTCGAACTGATTCGTAGTTTTGGCGTTGAGGTTGGAACCTCGGCGGACCTGGTCTCGCGCTTTGAAGCAACCCTGACCGAAGAACAGATCGCGACGCACTTCGCGGCTCGTGATGCCATGGACCCAATCATGGCTGCGACCTTCAAAGAAATCGGTTATCGCGTTCGTAACGGCGGTTGGGATGAGTGGGGCGTACGCCAGTGGATCGGCGAAGCATTCAAGCGGGAGCGTCTCGTAACCGACGACCTTCCCATCGTAGGCGTAAACGAAAACTCCGGGAACCCCCATTACGAGCCAACGGCCGAGATCACCAAACCGATTAAGCCTGGTGACTTCGTCCTGCTCGATATGTGGGCCAAAAAGGACACTCCAGGCGCGGTCTATTACGACATCACGTGGACCGGCGTCCTTGGCGAGCCTTCGGCAAAGCAACAGGAGATCTTCCAAATTGTGCGCGACGCACGCAAGGCCGGCTCGCAAGCGGTTATTGACGCCTTCGCCAGCGGACGCCGCATTGAAGGATGGGAAGTCGATGAGGCCACGCGTAACGTGATCAAAAAGGCTGGGTATGGCGAGTGGTTCGTCCATCGCACCGGACACTCGATTGGGACCAACGTTCACGGCAACGGCGCAAATATGGATAACCTGGAAACGAAAGATACCCGACAGATTTTAACGAATACGTTATTCTCAGTAGAGCCGGGGATTTACTTACCGGAGTTTGGCGTGCGCAGCGAGATAGATGTCCTCGTACACAACGGCGCAGCACAAGTAACCGGACGGCAGCAGGAAGAATTGGTGATTATCTAAATGGCCAACGAAAAGACGACAGAGAAAACGGTCGATCCGCAGGCAGTGGTCATGCCCGTGGTGGCTCCCCTCGCGGGCTGGCTTGTGCCGGGTGCCGGGCACCTGATCCAAAGACGCTGGATGCGCGGCGGACTGATTTTCATCAGCGTGACTGTGATGTTTTTCTGCGGACTCGGCATGCAGGGCAAGGTTTACGGATTCAATCTGGGAGACCTGCTCGATATGCTCGGCTTCATTGGAGACTTCGGCAACGGGCTCCTCTATTTGATTGCACGCTCCATGGACTGGGGCCAGAGCGCCATTTTCCGCGCGACTGCTGATTATGGAACCAAGTTCCTCGTCTGCGCAGGCTTGCTGAACGTGATCGCCGCGATCGACGCTCACCAGATCGCAATCGGGAAGAAACAATGACGCTCAACTTATCTCACTTTTCGGCTGCGCTCATATTTTCGCTCTGCGCTTCGGTAGTCTTCGGCATCACACAGCGCAATGAAAAACGGCAGATGATTCGGTACGGGATTTATTGCTTCGGCTGGTTTGTCGGCGGAGTGCTAATAGCTGGCTGGCTCATGTGGTTTTTGAAGCGGTAGTTCTCAAGCGTACAAAATTTCAACGCAAACGGCCGGACCAAAAAGGTCCGGTCGTTTTTGTATTTAGCATTGTTTTTGAGCTGTTGGCGTTCCGTTCTGGCGTTCACCTCCGAAGGTAAGTACAATCTCTAACCTGAAGTCCAGCAATCTCATTTATCCATGGGAGGGTTTACGACCGATGGCATTCGAACTTCCGGCTCTCACATATGCATACGAAGCGCTCGAACCTTATATCGACGCTCAGACAATGCACGTCCATCATGACAAGCACCATCAAACCTACACGGACAATGCCAACGCGGCCGTCGCCAAAGTTGCCGAACTGGCAGGCAAATCCGCGGAAGAGATCCTGGCCAATCTGGCAGCCGTGCCGGAAGCCGCGCGCGGCCCTATCCGGAATAATGTCGGCGGATTTTACAATCACTCAATCTTCTGGACCTCGATGGCCCCCAACGCAGGAGGCCCGCCCACGGGTGCCATAGCCGAAGCGATCACGAAAACTTTTGGCGATTTTGCCCAGTTTCAGGAGAAGTTCAATGACGCCGGGCTCAAGCAATTCGGCAGCGGCTGGGCTTGGCTGGCTTTCAGTGCAAGCGGCTTGCAGATACTCTCCACATCCAATCAGGACAGCGTGATCTCACAGGGCCTGACGCCCATTCTCATCAACGACGTCTGGGAACATGCCTATTATCTGAAGTATCAGAATCGCCGCGGTGAATATCTGAAGGCCTGGTGGAATGTCGTGAACTGGGCCGAGATCAACAGGCGCTATGAAGCAGCACTGAAAAAGTAATCTTCGAGTAATCTGAATCAACTTGGCGGACGCGCTCAGCGTCCGCCTTCATGTTCTGTAATTTCTTCGTAAGGATCGCGACGATGAACAAAGGCGCTCCTCCCCAAGGGGTAAAATCAGGGCTTATGCGGGCGACCAATCAGACCGTAGGTGAGGAAATTGCCAATAGCGTTTCTCATGGTGTGGGCGCGATGCTGTGCACTGCGGGATTCGTTCTGCTGCTCGTCCGCGCAGCCGGAGTGGGCAGTGCCCGGCTGATTGCCTGCTGCGCCATTTTTGGCGCCTCGTCAATCTTGCTCTATCTAAGCTCTACGCTCTACCATGCTTTGAGCTACACGAAGGCTTACCGCGTCATGCGGTCGCTCGACCACTCCTCCATTTACCTTCTCATTGCCGGGACCTATACCCCGTTTACCCTGATCGGTCTGGGCGGAGCGCTCGGTTGGACGCTCTTCGTCATCGTCTGGATCTGTGCCCTCATCGGAGTCGTTATCAAGGCCTTTGCAGTTGGCAAGTGGGGGGTAGTCTCCACAGCAATGTATCTGGCGATGGGGTGGGTCTGCGTCTTTGCCGTCAAATCCATGTACATGCTGCTGGCGCATCCAGTCTTTGCGTTCCTGTTTGCAGGGGGCATCTGTTACTCAGGGGGAATTCCCTTCTACGCCTCCAAGCGGAGATATATGCACTTCGTCTGGCACCTGTGGGTGCTGGCCGGAACCGGCTGCCACTTCGCCGCAATCTGGATGATGATTCGATAAGGAGCAGGCTGCGCTCCCGTATTGGCCAAAAGAAGCCAGACGTCGGCTCCCGGCAGTCACTTGAACCCGTTTCCCTGTATTCATAGACTTACTCATAGGTTGACAATAGCGTAGAGAAATTAACGAATGTTTTGACAATAGCCCGGACAAAGATTGACAAATATTAAAAGTTGGTTGACAATCGTGCTCTTGGAGGTTGTCTGAATGTCTACGGTGAGGTTGCGGGGTGAGGCTATACGAAAGTACATCATTGACAATATTGAGGCGCACCCTAGTGACATCGCCAAGATGGCTGCGGAGAAATTCGGACTTACGAGGCAAGCGGTCAATAAACACCTTCAGAATATGGTTACCAGTGGTGCGATTAAAAGTAAGTCTGGAAAAACGAGAAATCGCCAATACGAGCTGACACCTTTAGCGCAGTGGACGCGGTTGTATTCGATAGGGAGTCCGGGTGTCGTTGAAGACGTGGTATGGCGCAACGACGTCCGCCCGATCCTTGTCGGCCTTCCAGACAATGTATTGGACATTTGGGAGTACTGTTTTACTGAGATGTTCAACAACGCGATCGACCATTCGGCTGGAACGATGATTTCTGTTTTTCTGGATAAAACCGCTGCTTCAACAAAAATCGCGATTCTAGACAACGGCGTAGGAATTTTTAAGAAAATTCAATCGGAAATGAACCTGCTTGATGAGCGCCAAGCCATTCTCGAACTAGCCAAGGGAAAACTCACAACAGACCCCAGGCGCCATACTGGTGAGGGAGTGTTTTTTACATCTCGGATGCTCGATTCATTCGACATCCTGTCCGGCGGTGTTTTCTTTACCCATCAATTTGGGGATGATGAAGATTGGATCGTGGAAAGATCGAAGCCAGACGACGATGGAACTTTCGTAATTATGAAACTTCACAATCATACGGCACGCACGTCAAAGGAAATCTTTGATTCGTTTAGTGGTGGCGATAATTATGGATTCGTTAAGACCGTCGTACCTGTAAAACTGGCTCAGTATGGCAACGATAAGCTCATCTCCCGATCACAAGCTAAACGCCTACTCACGCGGGTGGAGCAGTTTAAAATTGTAATCTTTGATTTTAATGGCGTTGAATTCATCGGGCAGGCATTTGCTGATGAGATATTTCGGGTGTTCGCCAACTCTCACCCAGAAATGGCGCTCTTACCAGCCAATGCAAATCGCGAAGTACAGCACATGATTGAAAGGGCAAAAGCAATAATCAATACGGAAACTACTGACCGTTATCCCGAGTAGCCTCTCTCGCAATCCTAGCCGCTTGGTTCGCATCCTCGTGGATTTTCTATGGGCTGCTTCGGTTTGACGTCGATTTCTTCTTTTCAGTGATGCAGACTGTGTGGACGATTCCGGCAGTCATTCCAACCCTGTGGATTTTCAATCTGCACCACTAGCTCCCATTGTTATCGACTGTGCTCCGTGTACCAATCGTGAAAGCCCGCCGAAGTATCGGCGGGCTTTCTGCTGCTGCTGCAATTACATGATCGCGGTCGGTGGAGCCGGTTCGTCCGGACGCCCCGCGTTTCGCAGCGGCACTTGTACCATCAGCACCGCAAGGAAAACCAGAGCTATCGCACCACTGAGGATGTGAGGGTGGGCAAAGACGGTTGGCAGATCCCAGTTGATTTTGCCGCTGGCCTTGAGACCCTTGACGGCTGCCACGCCGAGACCACACAAAGCTTCTCCAGCGATTAGGCCACTGGCGGTCAGCACACCGGCATTGTCGATGCGAGCCTTTTGCGCGTCATTGAAGGCACCCTTGTCGCGCGCCACGTCAGTAGCCCAGCGAATGATACCGCCAACAAAGATGGCAAAGGTGGTTTCCAGTGGCAGATACATGCCTACGGAAAACAGCATTGGGCTCTTAACTTCCACCATGATAAGGGCGATGCCCATGAGAATGCCGACGATGACGAGAGGCCATGCCATATTCCCGCCCACTATGCCCTGCGCCAGCGAAGCCATGAGGCCAGCCTGCGGTGCAGGGAGTTCCTTGCTGCCGAAGTGGTAGGCCTGATCCAGGACCATGAGCACCGGGAATAGAGCCAGCGAACTGATGACGATTCCCATCAGGTCGCCAATCTGCATTCTGGAAGGTGTGCCGCCGAGAATGTGGCCTACCTTCAGGTCCTGCAACATTTCACCGGCAACGGCCGAGGAGACGCAGATGACGGCTGCCACCCCGAGCACGGCAATAACACCAGCGCTGCCCTTGACGCCGATGGCGATCATGAGCAGAGCCGCGATGACCAATGTACAGAGCGTCAGGCCGCTGACGGGATTGTTCGAGGAGCCGATCATGCCAACCAGGTTTCCCGAAACCGCAGCAAAGAAAAAGCCGAGAATGATCATCACCACCGCAGCCACCACGGCTCCGACGATGACCTTGGTAAAGAAGAAGTAGAGGGCGATCATGGCGCAGAAGACGACACCGAGACCGAGGAAGACCAATTTGCTGCTCAGATCCTTTTCGTAGCGAAGAGACGTCTGTTTCTGGTGTCCGGTCTTTTTCAGATCGCTGATAGCCCGCTGGATTCCGATGCCGAGCGATTTGCGCATTCTAAAAAGCGTGAAAGCTGCACCCACCAGCATGCCGCCAACCGCAATCGGACGGACGATGGAGAACCAGACCCCATTGGATACCGCAGCCCAGTCCACCGCGTTTCCCGCTGCGTTGGCCGAAATCTGCGGACCGAGGAAATAGGTGAGAAGCGGAACCATGAGGCCCCATGCAAGCAAGCCTCCGGCGAAGTTCAAGGCAGCCAGGCGCGGCCCGATGATGTATCCAACGCCGAGGTAGGCGGGACTGACAGCGGGCGCACTGAAGGTCGTGGCACCGCCGGTGGCGACAATCGGAGCGGTCTTGGAGCGTCCCAGCTTCAGTCCGAACGAGAGCGCGGGAATATTGACCAGAACTTCCTTGCTGGCATTGAAGATGTTTACAGCACCGGCAAAAAAGACAGCGGCGCCGACGCCCATGTTGGCGAAGAGGATTTTGGCCGCTCGCGAGCCCTGCTGCCCGGCCTTATGAATTTCGGAGGCGGCAACGGATTCGGGAAATGGAAGTTCGGGATCTTCCACCATGACGCGGCGGAGGAGAGTTACGAAGAGAATGCCAAGCGTTCCTCCCACCAGCATGAGAGCCACGCCCTGCCAATAGTTGGCTGCGCCAAGCGCCGGCCACATGCCACTGATGACGAATGCCGGAATGGTGAACGTAGCACCAGCGGCAACGGATTCGCCAATGGAACCGATGGTCCGGGCTATATTCTCCTCCAGCAGGCTGCCGCCAGCCAGCTTCAGCAAAGCCATTCCAATCACAGCAGCCGGATACGTTGCAGCGATGGTCATGCCGGCCCGCAGGCCAAGATACATGTTGGCCGCGCCAAGAATCACGGTCATGATCAATCCCAGGAGTACGGCACGAAATGTGAATTCGCGCATTGGCCGGTCGCCGGGCACATACGGGCGGAAGGATTGTGAGCTCATTCAAGATCCTCAACTGCGTGCTATCGCGAAAGTCTCAGAATAGCCTAACTACCTTGCCGCCGTATGCGATACAAAGCAAGAAGAAATTGGCAATTGTCTTGAATACGGTGAGACTATGCAGGGCAAAGGATCTGAGCAAAAGAGAAAAACACGCCCCTCGCTTGCAAAGCCGGGCAGAGAATGATTCAATCTGTGGACTGAAACAGGGGTGCTCCACTGTGTGGGGCTGAGAGATACCCTCGACCCGATCCGGACAATACCGGCGTGGGGAGATTTCGAAAGAACGCGACGTATCTGCCAGCGCGAGCTCCCTTGTTTCTATTGAGAATCAGGAGAGTTTGTGCAGACGTTTGGATCATTTGTCCCTTCCCGTTCCGCCGCTTTCCTCTTATCGGGGCTGATGCTGTTTGCCTGCCTGACCTTATCCCAATTAGCACAAGCTCAGAACTCGGGTACGCCGCCCGAGGAACCCAAAACCTCCGCAGCGCAAGAAGCTCAGCAAAAGCTGCCTACTGTGAAAACCACTGTTGAGGTTCACGGCAAAATAGAAGAAACCTACGTGCAAGAAAACGCGACGATGGGCGGCTTCGAAGATCTGCCGCTGGCGGAGACGCCGCGTTCAGCGCTGGTGGTGACGCGGGGCGTGCTGGATGACCAACAGGCGAAAGTACTCTCCGACGTGACGAAGAATGACGCATCTATTGTCGAAGATTATGCGCCTGTAGGGTATTACCAGGATTTTCAGATTCGCGGCTTCCCTATCGATCTGGCGACGGGACTGAAAATGAATGGGTTGACGATCGCCGGCGAACAAATTTTGCCTCTGGAAACTGTTGATCATGTCGAATTTCTGAAGGGAGTGACAGGACTGGAGACAGGCGTTGCTTCTCCGGGCGGGCTGATCAACTTTGTCACCAAAAGACCTGTCGTGGTACGCACGGTCACACTTGAGACGGACCAGAGGGGAACGGCCTTAGGTAGCCTGGACATCGGTGGATTCTTCGGCGCACGTAAGCAGTTTGGTCTGCGTGCAAATGTGGGAGGAGAATGGATCCGCTCCTATGTGAATGGCGCGGACGGATCGCGCGGGTTCGGAGCGCTCTCAGGTGACTGGAAGATTAACTCAAAGACGTTCTTCAGGGGCGATTTTGGATATCAGCATCAAGTCCAGCGTTCGGTGGGAGGCTATCAACTGCTGGGCGGTACGATGGTGCCAACGAATGTTTATCCGTCGACGATGCTTGGCGAGCAACCGTGGGCCAAGCCGAATACCTTTGATGCCGTCAATGCAAGCGTCCGCCTGGAACGGACGTTTACGGAAAAGTGGCGCGCCTATGTAACGGGAGGCATCAGCCGCTCACTCATTGACGACAACATCGCCTATTCATATGGCTCCGCCATCGATGCCTCCCCCGCAGCCCCGGCCAGTCAGATGCCTCGATGCACTCCATTCTGGTTCTTCTGCCCAGATGGAAGCTACGGGGTATATGACTATCGCAGCCCGGACGAGCTGCGCATTGACAACCAATTTCAGGCGATGCTGCTGGGTCATGAAAAAACCGGTCCCATCAAGCACAATCTGCTCATTGGCACGAGCCTGTTGCGGCGCAGTGTCGCACTGCCTAGCGCCGTTTACGACTGGGTAGGTAACGACAACCTTTACCAGCCACTGCAAACCTTCCAGCCTTCGCCGAACACTCCGGGGCCAAGGACATTGCAGGTGGACAGCCATCAATACGCTGTCGTGCTTCAGGACCGCGTGGAACTGCCCGGCCGCATTACGGTATCGATAGGTGGGCAAATTGACACACTGCACGACCACAACTACTCGCAGCCCGATCTCGTCACTGGCGAGCCGTCCTTAAAAGTGACGAACAAGACGGTGTGGTTGCCCCAGTATTCGGTAACCTACCGGCCAATTGATAAGCTGACCGTGTACGGAAATTACGGTGTTGCTCTTTCGCTCGGATTGCAGGCTCCGTTCTGGGTTCTGAACGGCAACCAGTTTTTGGACCCGTTCTTTACGCGGCAGGTGGAGATTGGCGCAAAATACGCCGTAAGCCAGCAGTTGCTCCTTACTGCGGACGTGTTTCGTATGCGAGCACCGTTTTTCTACCCAAAACCGGTGGAAGAAGGATTGGAGTTCGTAAGTCAGGGCCACGAGACGCACAACGGCTTCGAGTTCAGCGCTCAAGGGAAGGTGACAGACTGGCTGCGCCTGACCTTGAGCACGGCGGCGATTTCGGCGATCTCAACTGACACGGGAACATCGGCCTTTGACGACAAGCAGGTGATCAATCAACCACGCTTCCGTTCAACACTTTCCGCAGATGTGCTTATGCCTCATGTGCCAGGGCTGGCAGTTCTGCCGGGATGGATTTATACAGGCCGCAAGGCGGCGACGCGTGATGACGTGGTAAGCGTGGGTGGCTACAACCTATTCAGCCTGGGCGTGCGCTATACGCCTCACAGCGGGGAGAGCCGCGTCACGTTCCGGCTTTACGCGGACAACATCACCAACAAGCGCTATTGGAAAGACACAGGTGCGAATTACGGGGACACGTACCTGCATCTCGGAGCGCCTACCACCGTGCGACTGTCGACGCAGTTTACGTTCTAAGGATGGAATGACGAATAAAGCCAAAGTGCATGGGTTGGTCGGTGACTGGGTAGAGCCGGACTGGCCGTTATTGACGCTGCCCGAAGTGGATAAGTTCTTGCGGCGTTTTCCTGATGCTGGCAGAGCGATGCGGATACTCTTTTCTAGTCCCCGGCCGTTCTCCGCCGCCAGTGTTGTGGAAACCCCGCGAGGCTCTGTCTTCGTAAAACGGCATCACCAATCGGTCAGGGATCGCGAAGGCTTGCTGGAAGAGCATCGATTGATGCAGTACCTGCGCGGCCATGGTGGACGTGTGCCCAAGGTGCTGGCCGATGAAAACGGCGAGACGGCGATTCATGCCGGTTTCTGGACCTACGAACTGCATTCGCTCGCAGAAGGACTCGATATCTACGAGCAGGCATTGTCCTGGACGCCCTTTTACAGCACGCAGCAGGCCCGGTCGGCTGGCCGCGCCATGGCGCAACTGCACCAGGCGGCAAAGGGCTATGATGCACCGTTACGAAAAGCTCGGAACTTAGTACAGAGCTTTTCGATCTTTGCCGCCCAGGAGCCCTGGCCGGTTCTCGAAAAATATGTAGCGGAGCGTCCAGTGCTTGCGGATTATCTCGCGAAGCGTCCCTGGCGCGAGCAAACTCAGACCACGCTGATGCCCTACCACGACGGGCTGCGGCGGTGGGTGGGAGCGCTGAGACCGCTGTGGACACACAATGATCTGCATGCGTCCAATTTCTTATGGTCAAAGGATGCGGCGGACGCTGAGGCAGTATCGGTGATTGATTTCGGATTATCTGACCGCACGAATGCCGTGCAAGACATCGCAACCGCAATTGAGCGCAATGCGATCGAGTGGCTGGCTTTGCAAGGCGATTTCGAGCACGTAGTGCATCTTGAGCAGATCGATGCAATTCTTGAGGGTTACGAGCAGGTGAGCCCTCTGACAGATGCCGAAGCGCACGCGATTCCGGCCATGCTGCCGCTGGTGCATGCGGAGTTCGCGCTTTCGGAAGCCGATTATTTTCTGAGCATACTGAAGTCGGAGGAGAAAGCGTCGGTGGCGTGGGACGGGTACTTCCTCGGCCATGCAGCCTGGTTTCGGACTGATGCCGGAAAGCGCTTGCTGGATCAGCTTACCACGTGGGCTGACAGCCGGGGGCGTGTTGCCGCGAGCACGGCGGAAAGATCAGGAAACAATGTCACCGCTTGAAATTGCCGCCGTCATAACCAGCGCTCTTGGTATCTGGCAGACCACGCGCCGAAGCCTCGTGTCCTGGCCGGTGAATTTGCTGGCCTGCGCGCTATATGCCGCCGTCTTTCACGACGCAAGGCTCTACTCGGACATGATGTTGCAGGGCGTGTATGCCGTTTTCTGCGCTTACGGGTGGTGGTATTGGTATCGCGGGGTACGCGAAGAAGGCACTGTGCGCGTAGTGCGGGTTGCGTGGAAAGGGTGGCTGTGGGGTGGGGTGGCCGGTACGACGGGCAGTTTGCTGCTAGGCTATGTCATGGCGCACTACACCGATGCCGCGCTGCCGCACATAGATGCCGCATTAACCGCATTCTGCCTGGTTGCGCAGTGGTGGTCGGCACGCAAATATCTGGCGAACTGGGTGCTATGGATTCTGGTCGATATCGTCTACACAGGGGTATTTGCCTACAAACATTTGTTCCTGACCTCTGGCCTGTACGCATTCTTTGTCTTTCTGGCTGCGCTCGGATTCCGGGCATGGCGAAAGGCGCTTGCCGGACAGGAGGCGGAGTTTGTCTCGGCGGAAGTGAATGCGGGCGTGGAATCCGATCCGGCGTGACTATACAGATGACAGAGCCTATCCCGCTGCAGGGGGCCAAATGTCTGACCGAGCTCCCCACAGCAGGAGGGTTATTTCCTCAGCTTCACCGTCCACAATCGAAAACCGTATTACTTACCCGCGTTGGCCTCGTGGAAGTCAACACGAATCTGCGCCAGGAAGGGATGCGCTGCTGCCGGAGGCTTCACTTTGCCCTCGAGCAGCTGACGGAAGTTGTAGGAACGCCCATAGAGAGCACGGATTGAATCCATGTCTGCGCTCACATTAGCTCCATTCAAAGTTGCTCCGATAAAAGCTCCCTTTGCCCGCGAGTAAGTGAGAATGCCGGTGTTCATCTTCCAGCTTGTACTCGCACTGAGGTCGCGTCCGAATGGACCCGCTGCAATCCCGGCGTCGCCTCCGATTTTCCAGTTGGCTGAGAGGAGTTTTTCGGCTCCCTCATTGGTCATAAAGAGCATGACCAGATCTACGGCTTCACCTCCAATTTGTGCACCCCAACTGCCGCCCGTGATGACGAAAAAAGCAGGAGTGCTCCAACCTTTCGTAGTGCGACAAGTGGCTACGCCACGACCGTGCTCAGCGCCGAAGATGAATCCTCCCTTGAAGAGCGTTGGCACAATGGCTACGCATTTGGCGTCCGCCAAAATGGTATTAGGTATACCTTTGTCACCTGCGTTCGTAAGGCGCCTCAGGTCTTCAGCCGCACCATTGAGACGTTCCACGACGGCCCTGTGTGTTTGACCGTCTTTCTTCTCCTCGCTCTGTTTTTGAGCACTTTCTGTTTGGCCGCTTGGTGTTTGACCACTTTGTGTTTGACCACCCGAGGAAGCCGATTTTCCTGAGCCGGTTGTGTTGCTGCGTTCTTCCTGTGCAAATGCAGACAGGGAGAACAGGAGCACTGCTAACAGCAGACATCTGAACGCATACTTCATATCTTGTTCCCTCATTTGCGTGAACCGTAACCGGTAAACACGCATTCCGGGTCCCTTTTGAAGGCTCCGAGAGCCCACGTCGAAGGAGACTTTTGTTAAATCGTTTGGATAAAGAAAACTTGCGGGAGGTTTACATGAGGCAGTATTAAATCGAGAGACGAAGATTCCAACGCAAAGCTACGAAGACCGGAAAGCCATCGCTGAGTTGCTTTTAATGAGCACTATTTCTGCCAGGGACGAACGGGGCGCTCGGCTTCAGACAGGTCGCGGTCTGCGACGCGGTCATAACGGTAGCTGGCGCTGACAGTTCCCAGCCCTTCGTTGTAAAGGCTTGTGTATCCGAGTGCTTCCTTCAGCTCTTCGCTGAAGCGATGCAATCTCTCAAGGTGCTCGGCAGTGGCGGCAATCTCAATATCCTTGGTCTTGAAAAATTTCTGGTAGCCGCGATCCAGCAGAACAGCAGGTTCGCCGGCAACAAGACACGCCGGAAAAGCAGAGATACGAGCGTGGCCGTCTTTCGTAGCTTCGATTTCGGCAACACAGCAGTTCTTGCTCACTTTGTAAGCGCTGTCGGAAGCCAGTGCAACGACCTCAAAGCCATGATCAGTGAGCCAACGCAGCGCGCTCGTGAACGAAGGGGTAACGGTCTTCAATGGAGCAAAATGAACCATGCTCTGCCTCAAATCGTAACGCTCTGAACTGCTTTCCGGGAAGCACAGCGCCCACGGCGTGAATCTCCTACAATGTCGCACAGAGCAAAAAGTTACGCAACCGGGCGACGATACTGAGTAGCGGAATCAGCGCAGAACAAAGGGTGGCTGCACGGCCACCCTTTTTGATAGTGCCTGAAAAGCTATGCAGGGCTGGGGCGCTCGCCGGTGTTCAGCCCTGGCTGGCGAGCGGCTTCCGGACGAAGCACCTGCTGAACGCTGCCGGAATCATCTGCCGGAGGCTGCTCTACTCGCGCAGGAAGCGGCTGACCAGCAATGATCATCTGCAACTCGTGGGAATCGAGCACCTCGCGCTCCAGAAGGGCATGTGCGATCTGCTCCAATGTATCGCGATGGCCGTCAAGAACATCGAAAGCTGTCTTGTAAGCGGTATCGATGAAGCGGCGAACCTCGGCATCGATCTCACGCGCAGTTTCTTCGGAGTAGTCGCGGTGCTGAGAAAGCTCGCGGCCAAGGAAGATCTGCTCCTCCTTCTTACCGAAGGTGAGCGGTCCTAACTGGCTCATGCCCCACTCGCAAACCATTTTGCGAGCAATTTCCGTGGCGCGTTCAATGTCGTTTCCGGCGCCAGTGGTCATCGTCTTAAGGAAGATTTCCTCGGCAACACGACCGCCCATCATGATTGCCAATTGGCTCTCCAGATAAGCACGGTCATAGGTGTGTTTGTCGTCAATCGGCAACTGCATAGTCAGGCCTAGCGCCATACCGCGAGGAATAATCGTGACCTTGTGAAGCGGATCGGCATGCGGCACCATGGCGGCAACCAGAGCGTGTCCGCCCTCGTGATAAGCCGTGTTCTTCTTCTCTTCTTCAGTCAGGATCATGGACTTGCGCTCGGCGCCCATGAGCACCTTGTCCTTGGCAAGTTCAAAATCGAACATCAGGACGGTCTTGCGATTCTGCCGCGCGGCGAGCAGAGCGGCTTCGTTGACCATGTTCGCCAGATCGGCACCGCAGAATCCCGGTGTGCCACGAGCGAGAATCGAGAGATCGACGTCGTCGTTGATAGGAATCTTGCGAGTGTGCACGCGAAGAATTTCCTCGCGTCCGCGCACATCGGGACGCGCAACTACGACACGGCGGTCGAAACGGCCGGGCCGAAGCAGTGCGGGATCGAGCACATCAGGACGGTTGGTGGCCGCGATGAGGATCACGCCCTCATTGGATTCGAAGCCGTCCATCTCAACCAGCAACTGATTGAGTGTCTGCTCGCGCTCATCATGTCCACCGCCGAGCCCTGCGCCACGATGGCGTCCGACCGCGTCGATTTCATCGATGAAAATGATACAGGGGGCATTCTTCTTTCCCTGCTCGAAGAGGTCGCGGACGCGGCTTGCGCCAACACCGACGAACATTTCAACAAAATCCGAGCCGGAGATAGAAAAGAATGGGACATTGGCTTCGCCAGCAACAGCGCGGGCAAGCAGCGTCTTACCTGTTCCCGGTGGTCCGACCAGGAGCACGCCTTTCGGAATGCGCCCGCCGAGTTTCTGAAATTTTTGCGCTTCACGCAGAAATTCTATGATCTCGTGCAGTTCTTCCTTGGCTTCGTCCACACCGGCAACATCCTTGAACGTCACTTTCTTCTGCTGCATCGAAAGCAGACGGGCTCGGCTTTTCCCAAACGACATCGCCTTGTTTCCACCGGATTGCATGTGACGAATCATGAAGAACCACAGGCCGAGTATCACCACAAGGGGAAGCATCTGAAATAGCCAGCTTGGCCAACCACCGCCGCTGACATCCTTCACTGTGATATTCACACCCTTGTCGCGCAGACTCTTGTACATGTCGGTGTAATTGGGCGGCACAGTGGTATGGAAGCCCGCTTTGTCATCGCGATAGCTGCCGCGAACCTCAGGCCCGTAGACAGTTACGTCTTTGATTTTGCCCTGATCCACTTCCGCCAGGAATTGCGAGAAGTTGATTTCGCGCTCTTTCGCTCCCGTGCCGTTGTTCTTAACAACGGACCAGAGCAACACGCCAGAAAGTAAAATCACGAGCCAGAACACGACTTCTTTGACCGTCGAATTCACCAAAAACTCCTTAGAGCAGAAAAGTCTAAGCCCAAACCTTGCGCTTAATTAGATGCGCATCAGGGCTACTGGACCCAGTTTTTCCACACCCTGAATTTTACCTGTTTTTTGAATTCTGTGTATGATGACGGCCTGCCGAACCGCCGTCAGCTAACAAACCAGCGCCAAAACAAGAGCTACATCCGTAGGGGACACCATTTGAGATCAGTATATTATGTCGGGAGCACGAACTCTACCCGGCTCGGCGTCCTCGACCTCCGGTCGGTCCATATCGAGCATAATTGCATCGCCATCACCAGGGGACCATGCGACGCTCTCCGCCACATCTAATCCCGGAACCCAGACAATCTGACTCCCGGACAGAACTACAGGCCAACTTCGACGTAGCGCGGCTGGTATAAACAGCTCTTGCAGAAGGCGATTAATCTTTCTTTCGCCACTCGAACACCTAGTTTGAATGCGGTCGCCCGGCAAAAGATTCCGAATTAACAAAGTGCGTTCCACCTGTGAAGCAGCCAAAAGATTGGCCCGAGTGGCGCCCCGTTTCGCGGAGTCTCCGTCCAGCAACGCCGCCCGGATGCAAACATTCCGAAGCCCGGAGAGTTCTCCGATGGATACTCGGCCCGGAATCGATAGTTCGATTGAATATGGCGCTCCCGTCGTGCTGGCTTGCTCGGGAGAGCGCAGGACAAGCCGAGGCGGGCAGAGCTTTTCACGAATAACCTCAGCGATAAAGCCGCGAGGCATTTTGAGACGGTCAACGCGGCCTGCCAGCGCGAAATCGCGCAGCTTTTCAAGGTGGGCGAAATCGAGAGCAAGAGCGTGGGGCTGGCAGAGACGCCGCAATATGCGCCTTTGCAGCGCCAACGGCTGAGACTGAAGAAGAGAAATCTGGATACCCTGCTCGGAATTCGCTCCAATGATGGTTGAGGCCAGCTCATCGAGAAATGCGTTTTCGGCTGCTGCGACTTCAGCTGTCTCGGAAAGAGCCGCGCGCAAACGCGGGTTGTAATCGCGCTCTAGCGTCGGCAACACTTCGGCACGCACGCGGTTGCGAAGAAACTGAGGGCTGAAGTTGGACTCGTCCTGACTAAATGGCTGCCCTAGAGAGAGCAGATATTTTTCAATCTGCTGGCGGGAGGTGGAGAGCAAGGGACGGATCAGCCGCGGCGGCGGAAACTGGGCTGCCTCGTCGCCGGATAAAGTCTCGGCGGAAGCAGACTCGGCTGCAATTTCGGAGAGATCCATAGTGCGGTGGATTCCGGCCAGACCGCTGGTTCCGGCGCCCCGAAGCAGGCGCAGCAACACGGTCTCAGCCTGATCGTCGCGAGTGTGCGCCGTGGCAATGCAGTCGAGCCGATGAGCAGTGGCGGCGCGTTGAAAAAAAGCGTAACGGGCACGCCGTCCAGCGGCTTCGATGGAGAGGTGGAGAATTGCAGTGAGCGCGGCGACATCCTCAGTTTCAATAGCAGAATCAAGATCAAGCTGAGAAGCGAGTTCGCGCACAAATTGCTTGTCGGCTTCAGAATCAGGACCGCGCAGATTGTGGTTCAGATGAATAACAACGAGCACAATGCCCAGGCTGGGAGCAAGCTCGACAAGAGCGCGCAACAAAGCCACGGAATCGGCACCGCCGCTGACAGCCACGCCGACCCTTTCGCCAGGACGGACGAGACGATGCTTGCGCACGTAGTTTTCAAGCGACTTCAGCACAGCAACAATCATAGCGGAAGCCAGGTGCGCAGATCGTGTGAGCGACTGGGCAGACAAGCAGAGAGGCAGGCCTCGCGGCCTGCCTCCATTCTTTGGCTGTAAATCCACTAGTCCAGCTTGATGCTGCGCGTCTCGATTAGCCGCTTAATGCGCTCGGTGAAGACTTCGAGCTTGAAGCTGCCCTCTGCCTTTTCCTGTCCGCGCACACGCACATTAACCTCGCCAATCTCGGATTCCTTGTCGCCTACCACCAGAATGAATGGAACCTTCTGCAAGGCATGTTCGCGAATCTTCGCGTTCATCTTCTCATTGCGACCGTCCACTTCAACGCGCACGCCGACAGCCTTGAGAACGTCAGCAACTTTGTTTGCGTAGTCAATGTGACGCTCGGCAATGGGAACAACCGCGACCTGGGTCGGAGACAGCCAAACCGGGAAGGCTCCAGCGTAATGCTCGATCAGGACTCCGAAGAAACGCTCGACGGAGCCGTAAAGCGCGCGGTGCACCATCAAAGGCTGGTGGCGCTGGCCATCCTCGCCCACGTATTCGAGTTCGAAGCGTTGCGGAAGATTGAAGTCAAATTGCACGGTGGAAAGCTGCCACAGACGTCCGATCGCATCGACGAGTTTTACATCGATCTTTGGTCCATAGAAGGCGGCCTCGCCGGGGATGAACTTGTACGAAATGCCCTTGCGCTCCAGCACTTTTTTCAGCGAATTCTGCGCCAGCTCCCACTGCTCAGCCGAACCGACATAATGCGCGCGGTCCTCGGGATCCCAGGCGGAGAGCTCGACCTTGAACTCTTCAAAGCCGAAGGTATGCAGCACACTGGTCGCAAAATCGATGCAGCCTTCAACTTCGCTCTCGATCTGCTCGGGAGTGCAGAAGATGTGCGCATCGTCCTGCGTAAAGCCGCGAACACGCATCAGGCCGTGCATGACTCCCGAACGTTCGTAGCGATAGACGGTGCCAAGTTCGCCCAGGCGCACGGGCAAATCGCGGTACGAGCGCAACTGATCCTTGTAGATCAAGATATGGAATGGGCAGTTCATGGGCCTGAGGCGATACTCCGCGTCGTCGAGCTCCATGGTGTCAAACATGTTTTCGGCGTAGAAACCTTCGTGCCCAGAAGTCTGCCAAAGGGCGCGACGCGCAACGTGCGGAGTGAAAACCAGCGAGTAACCTCGCTTGAGATACTCGGCGCGCAGCCAGTCTTCCATGATGGTACGAATGAGTCCGCCCTTGGGATGCCAGAAGATCAGGCCAGGCCCGGCGAGCTCCTGAATCGAGTAGAGATCGAGCTGCTGCCCAAGCGCACGGTGGTCGCGGCGTTTGGCTTCCTCAAGCTGCTTCATGTACTCGTCCATTTCCTTCTTGGAATAGAACGAGATCCCATAAATACGCTGGAGCTGAGGATTGCCTTCCTTGCCCAGCCAGTAGGCGCCTGCGATATTGAGCAGCTTAAATGCCTTGATTTTGCCGGTCGAAGGAATGTGCGGACCGCGGCAGAAATCGACAAACTTGCCGGTCCTGTAGAGCGTAATCTTATCGCCTGGCTTCGTGAACTGCTCGATGAAATGGCACTTCATGAAATCGCCTTCGGCTTTGAAGCGAGCAAGGCCTTCGTCGCGGTCGAGGAAGTCGCGCGCATAAGGCTCGTTGCGGGCCGCAATTTCCTTCATCTTGGCCTCAATCTTCTCAAGGTCTTCATTGGTGAAGGGCGTTTCACGCAGAAAATCGTAGAAGAAACCAGTGTCGGTCGCCGGACCGTGGCCCAGCTTTGTCTCAGGAAACAGCTCCAGCACGGCGGCAGCAAGAAGATGCGCCGAAGAGTGATGGAAGACCTGAAGCGACTCTGGGTCTTTTTCGGTAAGCAGGCGTAGCCGCGAATCCTGTTCTATGGGCTGGGTAAGATCGATAACCGCAAACGCATCATCGGCTCCGTCCAGAGGCGCAAGCTTGGCCGCTATTGCAGCATCGGCAAGGCGCGGCGAAATAGCTTTCGCAATATCGAGGGCGGTGGTGCCCTGGGAAACTTCTCTAATACTGCCGTCGGGTAGTTGAACTTTGATTTCAGACATAGGGTAGGTCTCGGCTCGCGCATACAAGGCGCAATGCAGTTTTTCTTGTGAAGCTTCAGTTTAAAGAGTTCGAAGAGTAGAAGCAAACTTGCGGTGGAGATAAGCCCTTCTGCACGCCTCTCCCCAAGGTTGCATTACTACACGCAAAAAAATCGTCTTTTCAGAAACGGAAATCAACTTCCGGTACTGTCGCTCTGTTTGCTGACTACCAACTGCAGCCCTTGTATGACCCAGGCAAGGCGCACCACCCCGGAAGCACTGTACCGATCAAAGTCGCAGTGCTGGATCACCATGGTGCGAACGCATCGTCCTCGTCATTGAATATCGTACCGGTGCGTCTGACGAGAACAGGCGATTCGACCGCATTCACGATTGAAGACCCAGGTTCCGCCACTGCCGATTCCGGTTTTCGTTATGACAATTCCGTTGCTGCAGGCGGCGGCTATGTGTTCAATCTGAGTACGAAGGGGCTACTGCCGGGTGCCTACAGCCTAGCCGCCCGAATCGGGACCGATGCCTACATCTATACGCTCCCGATACAGCTTAAGTAGCAAACCGGTAGCCGCATGCGGCGCAAGTCTAGAAAATGGGACCGTCCCCTGCGGTCCCATTCTTCCAATGTATTGTCCGCATCATCAGGCTGCACGGCGTATATTCGAATCTTTATCGGTGGGCAATTTGCCTCCACGATTGCCGGTTATCATTCGGACGATCCAGGTCAGAAGTACGGCTCCCCCAATTGCAACCAGAATCGTATAGATCATCCCACCTTGGCCGGCGAATCCCAGGCTCCTCATGATGAAACCACCAATGAGAGCTCCGAGGATTCCGATGACGATGTCCATGATCACGCCATACCCGGAACCACGCATGAGCTTGCCTGTTGCCCATCCGGCTATCAGCCCCACAATAATCCACGCAACAAAACTCATGTCTTTCTCCTTCTCTTGGCGAATTGTTTTTTGCTTACCAGTAGGATGCGATTGCATAGAGGAGGATGCCGGAAACGAGCTCTGACCGGAAAATATGTTGAAAGCTGTCGAAGTGAGCGATGAGCCGGAAAATCGAGACTTCAACCTCCCTAACCAAATTCAAGGGACACACTTACTTCCCAGCAGAAGACTCACCACCTGCGATTACAGCAAAGCCCGGCGCCTTAGCAACCGGGCGGCCGAATTACACCGACTAGCTCGCTTTACGGGCTAATGGGATGCGTCGCTCGCATTCAACTCGCGCACAAGTTTCCGAAACGTGGAACTGTTCCTGCTCGGTGGAGCCGTGAAAAGCTGTCGTGCTGCTGGAACCTCCGGCGATGGTTTGGGCCACGTCATCGAAGTATCCGGTGCCTACAAACTCCTGGTGCTTGACCGCTCGATAGCCTTCAGGTTCGGCGGCAAACTCTTTCTGCTGAAGGACGGAATAGGCAGACATGGCAGATTTTTTGTAGCTCCGGGCGAGATCGAAAACCGCGTAATTCAGGGCATGGAATCCAGCAAGCGTAATGAACTGGAACTTGTAATTCATTGCGGCTAGCTCGCGCTGGAAATTGGCGATAGTCGAGTCATCGAGCTTCTTCTTCCAGTTGAACGAAGGCGAACAGTTGTAGGCCAGCAACTTGCCCGGGAACTGCGCGTGAATCGCATCGGCAAAGCGGCGCGCCTCCTCAATGCTCGGCTCGCTGGTTTCACACCAGAGCATGTCGGCATAAGGAGCATAGGCCAACCCGCGCGCAATGGCCGTATCGAGACCGCTGCGCATGTGGTAGAAGCCTTCGCTGGTACGGGGTTCGCGGACAAGGAATGGTTCATCCCGGGAATCAACATCGCTGGTGATGAGTTTGGCGCTGTTTGCGTCCGTGCGGGCAATAAGAATGGTGGGCACGTTGCAGACATCGGCGGCAAGGCGCGCGGCGATCAGTTTGTGAACGGCTTCCTGAGTCGGAACCAGAACCTTGCCTCCCATGTGGCCGCACTTTTTTGCGGAGCTGAGCTGATCCTCAAAGTGAACGGCTGCGGCTCCGTTTTCGATCATTCCTTTCATAAGCTCAAAGGCATTGAGAGTTCCGCCAAAGCCAGCTTCAGCGTCTGCGACGAGCGGTGCGAGCCAGTACTTGCCGTTCTTTCCCTGGTGGTGCCAGATCTGATCAACACGCAACAGTGCGTTGTTTATACGACGGCAGAGTTGCGGGACAGAGTCGGAAGGATACAAGCTCTGGTCGGGATAGACCTGTCCAGCAGAATTGGCGTCGCCAGCGACCTGCCAACCGCTTACGTAGATGGCTTCGAGTCCTGCTTCGACCATCTCGATGGCCTGGTTGCCGGTCATTGCACCGAGGGCCTGGACGTAGCTGCGTGAGTGCATAAGTTCCCAGAAACGTTCGGCACCGAGGCGGGCCAGGGTGTACTCCACGTGAATGGTGCCGCGTAGCCGCTCCACGTCGGCTGCGGTATAGGTGCGCTCAATGCCGCTCCAGCGTGCATCGGTGTTCCAGGTTGTCGTGATGTCGAAACCATTGTTCTTCGCAGTCACTGTCTTTACTCCCTTTTTGTTCTGAAAATAGGCTTGCTTATTCCCTGCTACCCCATCTGAGTCGCTGCTGGCCGTCTGATCTGTGCAGCACCTCACTGCCGTAAACTTGCAGAGACTTGGTCGACCTCACCCTGTGCACCAACAAACAATGGTGCTTTCCCTTCGACGGGATCCGAACACACCGGCACGGGGGAGCTCAGTTCGGAGCTGGAACGCGGAGGCCAAAGGGCAACACTTATTTCGACCGGCAGTGCGCCGGAAAAGCGTTTGTCCGCGCTGCTTCCGTCCGGTTCTTAGAAGCGCCCCCTGCTGCGATGGTTGCAATATATTGAGGCTTCACCCCTACGACCGGAAAAACTGGGCAAAGAGGTACTCCAGTTCTTCCACAAGCCTTCCCGGCTTGCTTTGCCCTGGCCCTTGCATCCTTGGCCCAGCTGCTTCAATCTCTTTGTATGCCGACAACGAAACAAACCGCTTCGGACGCTCCCTGTACAATCTGTTCCGGCACGGGCTGGCGCATGGTACCGGTGGAGCACAATGGCCGGACCGTGGAACAGGCGACGCGCTGCGAATGTGTCCGCCAGCTACAAACAGGCCGTCTGCTGGAGGCTGCGCGGATTCCGCGCCGGTACCGGCACTGCGAACTTTCAAATTTCGAACACGAAGGGCCTTTTCGCTCGTTGGCTTCGGCTTACATGGCATCGCTTCGATTTGTGAAGGAGTTTCCTCTTGAGAACGCCGGGCTGCTGCTGGTCGGGCCGATTGGCTGTGGCAAGACTCACCTCGCGGTGGGTATCGCCAAGGAATTGATCTCGCAAAAATCGACTGCCTGCCTCTTTTACGATTATCGCGAACTGCTCAAAGAGATTCAGAATTCCTATAATGCTTCCGTGCAGGTCACCGAAATGGACGTCTTGCGTCCGGTGTTCGACGCGGAAGTTCTGGTGCTGGACGAACTGGGCGCGGCCAAGCCGACCGAATGGGTATGGGACACCGTCTCGCACATCCTGAACACGCGCTACAACGACAAGCGGACCACGATTATCACCACGAACTTCCCGGATCTACCACCAGCCGCCACGGAGTCCGAGGGACGCGCAGCACGCGCATCGCGGGATGAAACGCTCGGAGATCGCATTGGAGAGCGCATGCGCTCGCGCCTTCACGAAATGTGCCGGGTAGTGCGGGTCGAGGGCGAGGACTTCCGAATGAAATACAAGAGCGCAAGCTTGCGCTGATGTTGCTTCATTTTATGTGGCGCAGCTTTTTCTATGGCGCGGCTTTCTGTGCGCAGCTTGGTCTTCGCGATAAACTGTCGAGGTGTTGACGCGCTTCGAATTCAATCCCGAGCATGACGCTGAGTTTTTCGCGGCATTGCCCGCCACTCCGGCGGTTTTTGCGCTGCGTCCGAACACGACCGGAGCAGAGCCCTACGTAAGCAAGACGGCCAATCTGCGGCGCCGCTTGCAGAGGCTGCTCTCCGCAGCCGAGGGGCGCAGGCTCAGTTTGCGCGACCGCGTTTCCGCCGTTGAGTTCCATGAGGTAGGTGGGGATTTTGAGGCGGGATTTGTACTCTACCGTTTGCTCCGGGCTGAATTCCCATCAAAGTACGCCAAGCGCTTGCATCTTCGGCCAGCGCCGCTGCTTCACTTTCTGCGTGAGAATCCGTACCCGCGAGTCGCCGTCACATCGCGCATCCGCTCGCTTCGCTCAGGCAGCGCCTACTTCGGTCCCTTTGCGACGCGCGCCGAGGCTGAGCAATACGCCAATAACTCGCTGGATTTCTTCTTGCTGCGGCGGTGCACTGACGAGCTGACACCAGACCCAACGTTTCCGGGCTGTGTCTATTCCGAGATGAAGATGTGCCTTGCGCCCTGCTTTAAAGGTTGCAGCGACGAACGCTACGCGGAAGAGTCGGAGCGGGTGGAGCGTTACCTCGAAAGCGGCGGACATTCGTTGCTGGTGGAGATCGGCCGCGCCCGTGATGAGGCCAGCGAACGGCTGGAGTTTGAAGCAGCCGCAGCGGCTCACGCGCGGCTGGAAAAAGCCGAGGCCGTGCAAAGCCGGATCGCCGAAATCGTTCATCGCATCGACCGCCTGAACGGTCTAATGCTGCAACCGTCGCATCTGCCGGATCACATCGCACTCTTTCGTATTGCCGGAGGAATGCTGCAAGGCCCAATAGCTTTCGACTTGAGAGCGCACGGCCGCGCCCCGGAAGACAAGCAACCCAAACAGACCCAAAGCATGGAAGCTCGCATCAACGAACTACTCCACGCAACCAATCCCACCAGTCCGACAAGCGCGCAGGAGTGGATGGAGCACCTCGCAATCCTCAAACGCTGGTACTACCGCACAAATAAAGTCGGAGAAATTTTCTTTGAAGATGAACATGGCACTTTGCCGATGCGGCGGGTAGTGCGCGCTGTAGGACGTGTCTTCAAGGGAGAAAAGCCCGCTGGCGATTTAAGCGAGACCGCCGGAGATTACTGGAGCTTCCGCGCAAGAGAGGCGGGGCTGTAATTTCTGCTGAATACAATGGAATGCAGCAACGTCCCCACGGGACTTAAAGTACATTCGGAACGCCACCTATACAACTGACCAGTACGATAGCTCGTTGTAATTCCCGATCAAGGTAAGCAAGCGAGATGCCCTGTCTGCGACAGGTATCTTCGAAAGGATATTCACGAGGTATATGTCTCGTTACTCTGCTCTGGAGACAGATCCTTCATTTGACATTACTGCCTCAGCACTTTCCAGCTTTGCCTTCGGCCCATTTGGGACCGCGATCAAGACGCTAAGAGCATTCTTGATCTCTCTATCGTCCTTCAAGGCTTCAGAAGCTCGCTCAGCGAATTCCGCGAGGATAGTGCGGATACTTTGAGCCAGCTGGAGACAGTGTTCATCTGTCATCTCCGGATTGTGAAGGCCCCTGCTCAGGGCAGTGTGTAGAAGAGTTAGTGGGTTGTGACCACCTATCATCAAAACTTGCGGAATGAAATCCTTAACCATTGCAACTGATTCTGCGAATCGGGTTTCATTAATTGCAGCGGCAAAAATGGCATCTGTCTCTGATGTACTCCCCAGAAGCTTAGCAACTTTTGCAATTTCCTCGATAATTCGGTTCTTTTGATTCTCGACAACACGTCGATAATAAGCGAAAGCCCCAATTCCGAGCCCTCTGTGCTCAGCTCGTCGCCCTTGAAGGAATGTTTCCCTATCGCGCCCGATGAGCTTAATTAACCGTGTGGGTGTTTGGGGGCCGAAAGCCGGAATCTGACCGAGCTTTATGCAGGTAGCTCTGCCAAGAGAAGTCGAAGTTGGTTGTTTGTCGATAGAGATTGCAATCGCGAATTGAGTAAAACGAGAGCCACAGTTGCGACATTGATAAGGCAAAAATGCATATTTCCATCCCGGGCTCGAAATAATGCCGTTTTTGCACCTGAATATGCGCGGGCCTTTGCAGTCCGTATTCTCACAGAAGAGAACGACATCCGGTGTTTCAAAATATGGGAGATTTCCGTCCCGTGTTTCAAGATATGGGAGGTTTCCGTCCATCTTTAGATCAGTGAGGTAAACATAGGTGTCGGGAGGTGTCTCCTCTAAGAAGCTCTTGAATGTTACTTCCGGGTATTTTGGTCTAGGTTCTTCTACCCACTTTCGAAGTTCTTTGACTTCTTCGCCAGCGTTAGTCATGATTGCTCGCACTCCGTATTGTGAGTAGCCTACCAGATTTTTGAAGAGCGGCTTCCGATCATTCCCTCTGTTTGCTGAACACCGCGCGGATTCCATCGCGCCAGCGCTCGTCAAGACCCACCAGCCTCCATTCCAACTCCGGCGAGAAGTAACGCAGCATGGTTGTCGTGGAAGGATGCACGTGCAGCGACGGTGCGGCAAGGATTAGGATGGGGTCGCGTTCGGAGAGTATCCGGCCGGGAAAGTATCCGAATTTCTGAAAGTCGCCGCGGCGATGATGCCAGCGAACGCGTGCCCAGTAGTCGAGGCCCTGCACGGGCAGGTGAAAATCTTCGGCAGCCTTCAACTCGATTACAGCCAGCCGTCCGTCTCGCGTTATGCCCAGCAGATCAATGACGGCGCGGTCACCGGCGGCAAAGGCGGGCACCTGCGGATATACGAGCGTGCCGTCCAGTCGCGAGTCCAGCAGCGTTACATCGCGCTCCACCACGGATTGCAGCCAGCGTTCAGGCTGAAGGCGATAAAAGGGATGCGTGTGGTCGCGGCCCACGCGCTTGAGCATGAGCCGTTCGATTAATTTCACCAGCAGCGGCTCGGTATCATCGTTCAACTCGTACTCGGCGGGAGCAGCGCCAAAGACAATGCGCTCTGCCATGCGGAAGTGCCGGTCCGGTTCCATCGTGGCGCGCGCAAATTCCAGCCCGTGAAAACAAAATCCAACCGTGGAAGATGAAGTTGCGGCGGCCTCCGCTTGAGGACACAGAGTGCGCATTCGTTCGACAGACTTTACAAAGCGTTCGAGAGTCTGCTCGCGATTGAAGCACTGCACGAGGCGCGTACTCAGATTCAACTCGGTTGCCAGATCGAGTTCCTCGGCCTGTTCCGTGTGCTCATCAAGAGCGAAGACACGCCACTGCACAGCTTCGCGATTAAGGTGCGACGCGCGCAGTTGCGCAGTTCCGGCTCGGCCGTCAGGAACAAATAACGCGACCGATCCGACATTCGACTTTGCAGCAAGATGCTCGCGGCAGTAATCGATCCAGAGCACGGCGACGGCAACAGAGTTATCGATGGTGCTCTGGGACTCGCCCTGGCCGCAGCCAACAATGGCAATACGCTCCTGCCCGCGACGCAGGAGACCGCGAGCACAGACCGCTCCGAAGGAGTGTTCTAGATCGGCCGAGATGGTCATGCGTTCGAGCGTCCAGCCGGGAAATATTCTGGCCACGGCGCGCTCAAGAGTTCGCCGATAGGCGCTGCGCATGGCTTTCAGCGCGGAAGGCGACCGTCGGTCGGAGCTGGTGCAGATTTCCATGCGCGAGGGCTTCGATTGCCCAAAACGCGCCACCGACAGCTTCAGAATCCCGTTCTTGATCTCCGCGCTGGTGGCGCGACGGACAACATTGCGCTCCTCCGACCAGATCTGTAACAAACAGCGGTCGCGTTCGGGAACAGCCGTGTAGCGCGCGGCGGAGAAATCGAAGAGCATCTGCCCGTCTTCCACCACCACCGCACCCGGATTCTCACTGATGTATTGGGAGACGAGCGTTGCGATCTCCTCAGGCGTTTGAGCAGCACCCACGAATCAATCCTTTTCCGGCTTCAGCGAAACGTTTTCGAATTCAACGTCGGAAGCCGAAGCAAAACGCTCGCTCTGCTGACCCCAGCGGCGGTAGCCCGGAGCTTCAAAATGCACGTGCAATCGATAAAGGCCTTTGCGGGGAACGCGAATGCCATGTTCATAGCGATTCAGCCACGGGTGCCAGACGAACGGCAACTCGCCAGCCTCATAGTGCTTGCCGTCGGCTGCCGTTAAGCTGGCTTGCACTTTAAGGCCTGGAATGATCCGGCCGCTACGCGAATCGCGCGGTACAACTTCCAGGTGCACGTCTTCCTTACCGGAAAATTTAATCAGATTCTTGACGCGACCAATTGAGCCCCCTACGGAGTAGTCGATCGCGTATCCCACGAAATAGTCGCCATCGGGCTTTTCGATGCCAGAAATGGACTCTGTCCATAGAGCGGTGATGGCGGCGCTGAGCGCGGCATTGCAGGGTTTGAGCAGTTCAGCTTCCTTGAAATACGCGGTGGCGGTCGCAAGCGGAAGTTGTGACACCGCCTCCTGCGCGATCTCCACTGGCAGAAATTCGACGATGGCAGGATGGCCGAAGCGATCACCCGCGAAAAAGGAACGATGCTCAGGCGGAAGCGGGTCAACCGTGACACGCAGAGTGTAGCGGCTGTCTGTGTCGATCGGAACGTTGGCTCCATAAGCGTTGATCAGCGGATACCAGCCGAAATCCACTGGCACGGATTGCTGATTGCCGTTTGCGTCGATAAGAGCGGCGTGAACAGTTAGACCGGGAAGCAGCCGCCCGTCCCTGGCGTCGGCAACGAAGATGCGCAAATGCACATTGCCATCAGGAGCATCGTGCCAGGCGAGTTTATTTCCGCCAGCCTTATCCCACCAGCCCTCAGCGGGAGTAATTGCAAAGACGATACGCATCTCTGTGAGACGTGCATCGCCTGTGAGAGGCCCGGAGTTGGCGAGCACCCAGTCCAGGACTGCTGTCTCAGCTTTTCCCTGTCGACGAGCCAATTCAATCTGTTCTTCCCGACCTAAATTGCCGGATTCCGCAGCTGGCGTTCCGCTAGCCGCGGCCGTACCTGGCGTGGAAGAGCGCTGAGGCTGCTGCGCAACAACATGCGGTGCAAACAGAGCGAAACAGCATGCAACGAAAATGGCTGGAAGAAAGCGAACCCGCCTATATTGTCTTAACATTTGCGGCAAAATGCCCTCCCCTTTGCTGTGAATCCGCGAACGCAAGCTCTTCGCCCACGGATAGAGCGTCGTTGCGTACTCTTAGAACGCGCACTCACTCACCCACAAAATCCAGCGCTGCAAATCTTCGCACCAGCTGTCCATCTCGAGGAAGGGCACGCAGCATTTGCAACGCACTCCGCTGCAGAATTGGATGCTGGACTTCAGGCGCAATCTCCGCCAGAGGTTCCAGCACAAAGCGGCGCAGGTGCATTGCCGGGTGCGGAACGATGAGCGCCGGCGTGTGAATCACCCGGCAGCCGTACAAAACGATATCAAGATCAATTACGCGAGGCCCCTTGGGAATGAAACCGGCGGAAGCGCGCTGGCGGCCCATGGCCAGTTCGCTAGCAAGCAACTGCTCAAGCAGGCGCCTTGGAGCATCAGCCGAAGAGTCGTTCTCCGCGCGCAGTGCGACCACTACATTCAAGAACCATGGCTGCGCAGTGACTTCGACAGGCTCAGTTTCGTAGGCGTGCGAAACCAGCTCAATCCTGGCGAATTTCCGTATGTAACAGAGTGCCTGCCGCAGGTTGGACATCCGGTCGCCAACGTTTGACCCGAGTGATAAGAAGACTTGCTCCATGCGCTCCATGTATTTCCGGCGAGATATTTTCCTGCGTCTATTGTAGCGGCAGCCGCGAAAACATTGGGCGGGAACAACACAATAGATAGTATGAATTTCGCACTCGAGTGAGTAACACCCCATGTAATGGGGAGAGGGCATATCTGAAAAGCGCATGAATACAGGCTGAAAACGATACATCTGTGGAAAAACCCGCGTAAAATGCGGTGAAAACGCTTGTCGCCCACAAAATCGCTGAGTTAACATGTGCGAGATTGAGGCGTTTATGGCGCTTCATCTTCAAGGAGGAATATCCAAATGGCTGCAGGCTTGACCAAGACTGCTCTCGTTCGTCTTTTGGCTGAAAAGCTGGAAACCAGCAACAAAACTGCTGGACTGTTCTTGACCACACTGGCGGAGATCGCCGTGAAGGAAACCAAGAAGAACGAGGTGTTCGTTCTTCCCGGCATTGGCCGTCTGAAGAAGTCAGCTCGCAAAGCACGCGTTGGGCGCAATCCCCAGACCGGCGAGCCGATTAAGATCCCTGCCAAGACCGTGGTGAAGTTCATGGTCGCCAAGTCGGTAAAGGACGCGATCGCCCCGGCGAAGAAGGCGAAGTAGTCTGCTGTTGAAAAGGCCGACCCCTCGAGGTCGGCCTTTTTTGTTTGGCTTTGAAATTACAGTACGACGATTGTGATGCCGCGATTCGCGCGCCCAAAGTCACGATCTTGCTTGATCGTTTTATCGCGCTTCACCAACGCCCAACTGGCATCATCGGACAAGCGGAAGTCTTCGCCCTGGATGAAATCGGTGATAAAGCCGTTCCGCTTGAAACGGTCAAGCGCCTTCCAAACTTCTTCGCGCAACTCTCCGCCAACACCGCTGGAACCGTAGCCATGAATCAGCTTGAGCAGGGGCACACCCTCGGCGCGCGCCGAGGCTAAAGCGCGATCAAGCCGCAGCAGGCCGACATTCACAGTCGGCAGCCCTTCCTCGAGATTGACCATCCTACATCGCACGGGTCCATGCTAACCCTTTTTCGGGGCAACCGGGCGCGCAAGAATCAGGATTGGAAATACCTCAGAGAGCGATTGGACTCGTAGGTTCGCTTCTGCGGCGTCATAGCCCGCCTGGAAGGGATAATCGGAACCTCTAAAAATTTGTGAATAAATTCAAGAAACTTACTTGACAGACTCTCGCTCATATTTCATGATTCTTTTGTGTTGAGATTGCATCAAATCCTGTGAATGGCCAAATAGAAACATCGGCCGCACAGATCACAAATTCCTGAAGGAGGATTACAACCATGACTCTGTTAACCCGTTGGGAACCCGTTCGCGAGCTTGCCACTCTCCAGGATCGTATGAACCGTCTGTTTAGCGATGCCTTTAGCCCAGTCATGAACCAGGAGTCACTCTCGTCAGGCGCGTTTGTCCCGCCCGTGGATGTATATGAGGACGAGCAGGGCATACATGTGAAAGTGGAAGTGCCCGGAATCGACGAGAAGGACATCGATATTCGGTTAGAGAACAACATGCTGACCATCCGCGGTGAGCGCAAGATGGAGAAGGAAATCAAGGAAGAGAACTACCACCGCGTTGAGCGCAGATATGGAAGCTTTACGCGCAACTTCAGCCTGCCAAATACGGTAAACCCTGATGACGTGAAAGCCACTTACAACAAGGGCGTTCTCAGCATCCATCTCGGAAAACGCGCCGAAGCCCGTCCCAAGCAGATCAAAGTGGACATTAAGCCTGAAATTGCAGCATAGCGAGGCCGAACGCTGCGGGGCTACCCTGCCCCGCAGGCGCTACCTGAGGGGTCGATACCTGAGGGGAGTTGGTGGATGTCCGATGTCCTCCATCTCCTTTTTTTTGTTTCGGAATAGAATTGATCCGCCGCGATCTGGAGTCTGGACAAGGCACAGAATCGAGCGGCAGAGCAAGGAGCACTAATCATGGCAATCCGTTGGGACAAATTAACTGTTAAAGCACAGGAAGCGATGCAGCGCGCAGCTGATCTTGCCAGCGAAAACGGCAACCCCGAACTCGTTCCGCTACATGTACTGGCGGCGCTGTTGGAAGATCGCGAAGGCATTGTGACCCCGCTGCTGGCGCGCGCTGGTACACAGGTTCCTGCTTTACAGTCACAGGTTGGCCGCGAGATTGCCGCATTGCCGAAGCTCGCCAAGGCGGCGGCCCAGCCTCATCTGTCGGATGCGACCTCGGAGCTGCTGGATCTCGCGTTTAAGGCAGCCGCAGACTTTAAGGATGAATTTGTTTCGACCGAACATCTGCTGCTCGGATTGATTGCCCTTAAACGCGATCCGGCGCAGCAACTTCTGACCGGACTTGGAGTAACTAAGGACAACCTGCTCAAGGCGCTGGCGGCGGTACGCGGAAATCAGACGGTAACCGACCAGAACCCCGAATCGAAGTACCAGGCGCTGGAGCGCTATGCGCGCGATCTGACGGAGCTGGCGCGGCGTGGCAAACTCGATCCGGTGATCGGGCGCGACGAGGAGATCCGGCGCACGATTCAGGTTCTCTCGCGCCGCACCAAGAACAATCCAGTACTGATCGGCGAGCCGGGCGTGGGAAAGACCGCAATCGTCGAAGGGCTCGCGCAACGCATCGTCTCTGGAGACGTGCCGGAGCAGCTCAAAAACAAGCGCGTGGTTTCACTCGATCTTGGCGCGATGGTTGCAGGCGCAAAATATCGCGGTGAATTCGAAGATCGCCTCAAGGCGGTGCTCAAGGAAATCGAGGAGAGCGCAGGCACCATCGTTCTGTTCATTGACGAACTACATACGCTGGTTGGGGCAGGCGCAGCCGAAGGTGCAATTGACGCGAGCAACATGCTGAAGCCAGCGCTGGCGCGGGGCGAGTTGCGCGCCATTGGCGCCACGACGCTGAATGAATATCGCAAGTACATCGAAAAGGACGCAGCCTTCGAGCGCCGCTTCCAAATTGTGTATGTAGGCGAGCCTTCCGTCGAGGACACGATTGCCATCTTGCGCGGGCTCAAAGAAAGATACGAGGTTCATCACGGCGTCCGAATCAAGGACTCGGCGATTCTGGCAGCAGCACTGCTCTCGCATCGCTACATCAGCGACCGCTTTCTGCCGGATAAAGCTATCGACCTCATCGACGAGGCGGCGGCTTCTCTCCGAATCCAGATCGACTCGATGCCTACGGAGATCGACCAGCTTCAACGCCGGGCCACGAATCTGGAAATCGAGCGCCAGGCCCTGAAGAAAGAAACCGATTCGAATTCAATGGAACGCCTCGCCCTCGTCGAACGCGAACTGGCCGAAGTTGGCGAACAGGCTAATGCTCTGAAGGCGCGGTGGCGCGCGGAGAAGGAAAGCATTGCAGAGGTCCGCACGCTCAAAGAGTCCATCGAGCAACTCAAACTGCAGCAGCAGGAAGCGGCTCGCCGTGGCGAATACGAGCGTGCCTCGCGGTTGCAATACGACGAGCTTCCCAAAGCGGAGCGAAAACTCGCGGAGTTGACCGCAAAGGCCGAGAGCAATGAATCGCGCATATTGAAGGAAGAAGTGGACGAAGAAGACGTCGCCCGCATAGTCAGCCGCTGGACCGGCATTCCTGTATCGAAGATGCTGGAAGGCGAGGTGAAAAAGCTGGTGCAGATGGAGTCCCGGCTGCGGATGCGCGTCATTGGACAAGACGAGGCGCTGGAAAAGGTCGCAAATGCGATCCGTCGTTCGCGTGCGGGGTTGAGCGACCCAAGGCGTCCCATCGGCTCGTTCATCTTTCTCGGACCGACCGGCGTTGGCAAAACCGAACTTGCCAGAGCGTTGGCGGAGTTTCTCTTTGATGACGAGCGCTCCATGGTGCGCATCGACATGAGCGAATACATGGAGAAGCACTCGGTTTCGCGGCTGATCGGCGCGCCTCCCGGCTATGTGGGATACGAGGAAGGCGGACAGTTGACGGAAGCCGTGCGCCGGAGGCCGTATTCGGTCCTGCTCTTTGACGAGATTGAGAAGGCGCATCCGGATGTATTCAATGTCCTGCTGCAGATCATGGATGACGGACGACTGACCGATGGCAAGGGGCGACTGGTGGACTTTAAGAACACGATCCTCATCATGACCTCGAACATCGGTTCTCTGTCCTTGTCCGGAGACCTGACTTCGCCGGAGCGGTTTGCTCGCGCCAGCGAACAGGTGCTGACTGCGTTGCGGGGACACTTCAAGCCGGAGTTCCTCAACCGCGTCGACGATATCGTTATCTTCCGTCCGCTGGGTACCGAGCAGCTCACGCAAATCGTGGATCTGCGTTTGCAGGATTTGAAAGCGCTGCTGACGGACCGCAAAATCACGCTGGAACTCACCGAGGCCGCCAAGCACACCCTGTTCACCAGCGGATACGATCCGGCCTATGGAGCGCGTCCGTTGAAGCGGGCAATTCAGCGGTTGATCCAGGACCCGCTGGCGATGAAGATTCTCGACGGCGAGGTGCTCCACGGTGACCATGTTGTGGTGGATTCGAAGGCAGATAAACTCACTTTCGAAGTACAGCGCAAAGATGCGGACGCCGCGCCTCACCCCCAAGAGACAACGCAGCTCGCATGATCTTGAACCGCTGCAAAAAGAGCAAACGCCCTGGGATCCCCCAGGGCGTTCTTGTCTGTTGCGCTTCTGTTCCTGACTCCATTGTTGCCACTAATAACGATTCATACAACCTTTGGCGCAACTTGGATCGTCTGATGGGCGTCTCAACGAGGCGGGGAGATTAGACGCTTATGCCAACGAAAAGCAGCACCGGAACAACATCCGCACGCAAGACCGCGAGTCATCCCACAACAGCCAAAGAGACGACTTCCAAAAAGAAAACGAGCGCGCAACGCAAGTACAGTCCCAAGGCTGGCGAATACGTTGAAGAAGAGATGAAGGAGATGAAGGAAGGGAAACTCAAGAGCGGGAGAAGTGGCAAAAAGGTTCGAAACCCGAAGCAGGCCGTTGCAATAGGACTATCAAAGGCACGCAAGGCAGGAGAGAAGGTTCCCGCGAAACCACGTCGCAAAGCAGCCTAAATTCTCACTCAACTGGAGAGGGTGATAGGCACGCAATCGGCCTCCGTTTCGGAGGCCAGAATGCTCTAATTGCCGGTGCCCGCGGCTCCTGCTGAACTGCTGCCTGAATTTCCTGTCGCGGAGCCGCTCGGAGTTTTGGCGGCAGTATTCGATGAGCCATCAGAGCTACTGGTGGAAGCCGATGCCGCGACTGTGCTTTCACCGCTGCTGTCTTTGCTTGCCGATACGGATTCTGACGCGGCTTCCTGCTTTACCACAGAAGAGGCGCCGGGGCTCGTATTTTTGCGGGCGTAATCGGTTACATACCAACCGGACCCCTTGAAAAGCACGGCTGGAGCGGAAATCATCTGCTCAACTTGATTCTTGCCGCACTCCGGACAGATCGTCAGCGGAGCGTCAGAAAACTTCACTATGCGCTCAAAATGATGAGCGCAGGCCTTACATTTGTATTCGTATAGAGGCATGGTCCCTTCGGATTTGTTCTCGCCGCGAAAGCGTGGCGCGGCGTTCTTTTTCGAACTCTCACTCATTTGATTCTAGGTTCCTGCGAGGGTTGCGGTCAATTTTGCACCGCCATCGTCTGTTACACTTCGCGTTTAGGACAATTCTAGCGGCGCTGTTCGGCCATTTTTCTGGAGGCAATGCATGTCTGCAACTCATCCCTCGCTTTATCTGGTCGGCACCCCTATTGGGAACCTTGAGGATATTTCCCTGCGCGCCCTGCGCATTCTCAAGGAGGTCGATCTGATCGCATGCGAGGACACCCGCCAGACTGCAAAATTGCTCAACCACTACGGCATTGGAACCCGCACCATCAGCTACCACGAGCACAACGAACTGACTCGCTCGGCGGAACTGATCATGCACATGGAGCAGGGCCAGTCGGTTGCTCTTGTGACCGACGCTGGAATGCCTGCCGTTTCCGACCCAGGCTTCCGGCTGACCTCGCTGGCGATTCGCCACAAGATTCCAGTAGTCCCGATCCCGGGCCCATCGGCATTTCTGAGCGCGCTTGTGGCCAGCGGCCTGCCCACCGATTCCTTTGCCTTCCATGGATTCCTGCCCGTTAAGGTGGGGCAACGTCGCAAAGTACTGGAACAGATTCAGCACTCGCCTCTCACGCAAATCTTTTACGAAGCCCCGCATCGCCTGCTGGAAACGCTGGAGGATATCACAGAGGTCCTGGGTGGGTGCCGTCACGTTGTTGTGGCTCGAGAGGTCACAAAAATTTATGAGGAGTTTGTGCGCGCCACCGCCGCCGAAGCCTTGGCAAATTTTAAACAGCGTGATGAAGTGCGCGGAGAAATCACCTTGCTGATCGGCCGCGCCGAAGAGCAACACGGCGTTCCCGCAGTGACCCAAAAGAACGCACGCACCCGTGTCCGCGAACTGATGAAGAGTGAAGAAATTGACGAAAAAGAAGCTATGAAGCGTGTGGCCAAAGAAATGGGCATCAGCAAGAGCGAAGTCTATCGCGAGCTACAAAAGGACGGAAAGAAGTAGAGGCTGGCGAATGTGAGCATCCGGCATTACCGGCGAAGTCGCTGTGGCCCGCCATTTTCAAAACCAATGGGAAATAGCACGAGACTGATCCAGTGTCGTGCCGAAAAGCGGACGTCGCCGGTCATACGAAAGCTGATCGAGTAGCTCGTGACCGGAAAAACCGTCGTAATGAAATGGAACAATAAGAACAAAGGCAAGAACAGACGTTCCACTTTAGAAAATGGAACGTCTGACCGATGCCGGGTTAGCGCTTGCTCTGACCGCGAGCCAACTTCTTCACTTTTTGCTTGCGTGAGCCGCGCTCGTAGGTGCGGGCAGCTTTGGGAGCGGCTTTCTTGCGCGCAGCGCGCTTTACGGCCTTGCGTTCTTCCTTGGGGAGAGCTGATGTGTTAGGCATTTTCTGTTTCCTTTGTAAATAAATTCTGCGCGTTTGCGCGATTTGGCCATCATCAACGACGGCCTGTGCTCATGTTCAAGTGGCGCGAACAGTCTAAAACTCTGCACCGACGCTCGCCGGTTTCGTGTTTCTTATGCCTTGACGAGCTGGGCATATTTCTCGACAAGCTTTTTCACGCCGAAACTAAGAAATTGTACCGTAATCTTGGCCTGTTCCCCATCGCCTTCTCTCTGAAAGACCACTCCTTCGCCATATTTTGGGTGACGGACACGGTCTCCTTTGCGCAATTCACGCCCACCAGAGGGCTTTTCGAGGTTCATCTCCGGGCGGGAAAACTTCTTTCCGCGCGAGGCAAAAAAATCCGCAATGTTGTCGATCGAGTTATATGTTTGACCGCCGTAGGTCGCCTTCGGAGCGCTTCTCTGGCCCGATGATCGTTCCCAGGACGAGGACTGATCCTCGTTTTCGTAATCGTAATGGGATGATCCGTACTCCTGAAAGCGCGGCGTGGAGCCCTTGATCTTTCCGGGCGACCCAACGTCCTCCAGCAGTTCGATCGGAATCTCTTCGAGAAAGCGCGACGGGGTCGAAGGTTCGGGCGTATCTGTGCCATAACGACGACGATAATGGGCGCGGCTCACGATCAGCATATCCATGGCGCGCGTCATGCCGACGTAGCAGAGGCGGCGTTCCTCCTCGATTTCCGTCGGCGACATCAGCGTGCGCGAGTGCGGAAACAAGCCCTCCTCCATGCCCACAAGGAAGACCAGCGGAAACTCAAGCCCCTTGGCGGCGTGCAGAGTCATCAGCGTGATCTGTTGAGACTCATCGAACTGATCGACGTCGCTGACCAGTGCGGCATGATCCAGGAAATCGCTTATGCTCTCCCCACGATCACGCGAGTCCATGGCTGCATTCACCAGTTCGCGGAGGTTTTCAATGCGAGCCTGCGCCTCGGGCGAGTCCTCGGCCTCCAGAATCTGGATATACCGGCTGCGGTCGATGAGGAACTTGAGCACTTCGGCGGTGGAGACCTTTTGCACTGGGGCCGGCTCGGCCGCATCTCCCTCGTCAAGCGCGTCGGGAGAAAAGCCGGTTACATCGTCAGATTCGGGATTGAAATCCGTGGCATCGCCGAATTCGCTGACATCAAAGCTTTCATCGGCATCGCCGAAATTAAAGCCGTGCTGGGCGTCGAGTTCGGTTTCCGAATCCGGGGCCTCTCCGACGGCAATATTTGCAGCGGGAGGCTCAGAAACGATCGTATCCGTACTCTCTGCGGGCTCGCCAAAAACCAGAGCGCGCGCATCGCGAACAAGGTCGCGGAAAACACCGAGCGCGGCACAGGCGCGGGCTGGTAATAGCCGCTGCTCAATGACTTGCTGCAACGCTCCCCACAGCGAGAGATTAGTTTCCAGCGCAACCCGCTCCACGGTCTCCATCGTCGTCTTGCCGATGCCGCGGGTAGGGGTGTTCACCACGCGCATAAGGGCGACGGAGTCATCGGGATTCAGGATGAGTTTCAGGTAGGAGATCATGTCCTTGATCTCCGCCCGGTCATAGAAGCTGAAACCACCGACCACGTTGTAGCTCAGGTTGTAGCGGCGCAGCGCCTCTTCCAACAGGCGCGACTGCGAGTTGGTGCGATAGAGGATCGCAGCCTTGCTGTCTGCGCCTTCGCGAACTCTTTCCCGCGCCCAGCGCGAGATAAAGTCGGCGGCAAACAGCGCCTCGTTTTCGCCATCCGGCGCATCGTAGAAGCCGATCTTGCCGCCACCCTCGCGCGCTGTCCACAGAGTTTTTCCCTTGCGCTGCAGGTTGTTGGCGACCACGGCAGAGGCGGCCTGGAGGATGGGCTGCGTCGATCGATAGTTCTGTTCGAGGCGGATGATCTTTGCCTCGGGGAAGTTCCTTTCAAAATCCAGAATGTTATTGATGTCCGCGCCGCGCCAGGAATAAATCGACTGGTCCTCATCACCGACGGCACAGAGGTTGTGGTGAGATCCGGCAAGCGCGCACATAATTTCGTACTGCGGACGGTTGGTGTCCTGGTACTCATCGACGAGCATGTACTGGTAACGGCGCTGATATTTTTCGCGGGTTGCGGAGTCGGCCTTAAGCAGGCGCACGCTCTCCAGCAGCAGATCGTCAAAATCGAGTGCATTGGCCTTGAACAACTCGTCCTTGTAAATCTTGTAAATGTGCGCAATGCGCTCCATCTTGGGATCGGCCGAGTTCAGGTACATCTCCTGCGGGTCCTGCATGTGATTCTTGGCATGCGAGATCAACCCGAGGACGCTGCGAGGGGTGAGCTTCTTGTCGTCGATGCCGAGGCGCTTGACGGCCGTCTTCACTACCTGCTGCTGATCGCTCTCGTCGTAGATGACGAAATCTTTGGTATAGCCCTTGCCATTGATCTGCAAGGCCTGAATATCCCGCCGCAACATACGAACGCAGAAGGAGTGAAACGTGCTGATGGCGGGCTTGGCGAAAGAGTGCTGACCGATAATCTGATTGACCCGCTCGGCCATCTCAGCGGCGGCCTTGTTGGTAAAGGTAACGGCGAGAATGCGGTCGGCAGAGACGTTCTCGCGCTCGATCAGATAGGCGATGCGATAGGTGATGACGCGCGTCTTGCCCGAACCGGCGCCGGCCAGAATGAGCACAGGGCCACGCACGGTTTCGACCGCTTCGCGCTGTTGCGGATTGAGCTTTGCTAAGAAATCCATGAAAAGGGACCAGAAGTGTCTGATAAAAGAGTATCAGGTTTGGGGTTAGTCAGAGACAGCTTCCAGCTTTACTCCCAGTGGAAAGAAAGTCTACCAACGCTTTCAAAACGCGATTAATCTTGTTCGATAAATGACACCTACTCCGAACAGAGACGAAGAAAAACTCTATTTCGAAAAAATCAAAGAGGGGCGAGGCAAGTATTTCGTCGAGTATCAACCTCCGCCACCCCACCACCGATTTGCCATGCTCAATGTTGTTTTCCCCCATCGGACAGAAATTGGGGAGATAGCTGAGATTATGGAAGCGGAAGCTCAAGCATGGATAAGTCGCTATCAAATTCCAATAATGGTGTCTTCCTTTGATGAAACTGAGGACGTCCAACACCTGTCGCCAGTACGGAGTTGCGATCATCTCATTGCATTTAGGGACAAATCGCAAGGAACCGTACGCCTTCTCTGGGGACTCGCTCCCGAGCAGGAAATTCCCGATGATGCCTTGAATACCAACTGGCTTAAGCAGGTGTACTCCGACATACCAATGAAAACATCGGCACAGGTTCGAGAGGAAGCAAATGCTCACGCGAAGCGAGTGAGAAACGGATGGTTAATTGTTGTTGCTTGGGCAACAATTCTGCCTGCTGCATGGGCAATTGTTGAATGGGCTGGGCCGCGGTGGCTTGAAACTATTGTGATGCTGTACGGCGTTGGCAAGGCTTTCATAGAGGCGTTGAAATTGACAGGGAGATGGAAGAAGTCCCCGCGAGATTTAGTGAACGAAGAAGAAGATCGTCGAATGCGGCATTATTTTTATCATTGCGAAAGAAACCCCGAGGGATTTGTACGCCTAAAATCTGAGAACTTCGACCGTGAGATGATGGACGCTGTTCGTAACGAGGCTGCAGTCCTGAACTCAAATATTCCTCGACAAGATTGATGCGCACGAACAGCAGCCAAGCTCGAACTTACTTTTCACGCGGGTGGTTCTCAATGTCCTGCTTGAGCCCATCGCTGGAGTGGCGGGCGGAGTGGCACTGCTCACAGGGGCACCACCGACGCAGGTAGTCCCAGGAATAGACTCCGCTCTGGTGACCGTCGTTCCAGGTAAAGTGGATGGCGTAATTACCCGCTTGGGCAACTTCGACGGGGCGCATCTGTGGCTTGAACATCTGCAAAGGAGCAGCCACAGACGAAGCGGGCTGATCAGGCTGACGTCCGGTTTTTTGCCGCTCCTCGTTACAAGTCGCACAGGGACAGGCGTCGCGCAGATAAGTGAAGGTATAGGTGCTCTGGTGACCATCCTTCCAGCTGATTTCCATGGTGGTGCCGCTGGTTCTGTGGACCTTGATCGCGGTGGGCTGGATTGCGCTCATGACGCATAGTGTAGCCTATTTTTGCGTCGGGCTTAGCCATGGGATCATCTCGCGGCTCTTGTCGCGATCAAGCTTCCGCACACTGTGGTCCGGTCATTTTCGGGGGACGAGCTGGAAACTAACGCGCCCGGGTTGCTGAAATTGGATGCCTCAGGTAAAATTTGATCTTGGCGACCAGCCTCTTTTGTTCATTTCAGGTTCCGCACGTTTTTTACGGGTTGCGCTTCTAAATTGCTCCCGTGCTGCGATGGTCCAATGGACCCTTTGTAGCGATCAAAAGCCCAAGCGGTTCCACAATTTTTGGAGTCAGACATGGCACAGGTTTGTTCAGTCTGCGGCAAAGGCCCGCAGTTCGGCAATAACGTTTCGCACGCCAACAACAAGACCCGCCGCCGCTGGAACGTTAACCTGCATCCAGTGAAGGCCAAAGTCGAGGGCTCGTCCAACACAAAGAAAGTTCGCGTGTGCTCGGGCTGCCTGCGCAGCGGAAAAGTCACCAAGGCATAACCTCGGCATAGGCAATATGCGCGCTGGATTGCAACTGTCGCTCCGCGCGATGCTGGGAAAAGTTTAGGCCTCCGCCGCAGCGGAGGCCTTTTGCTGTGTTTAACGGAACAGAGACGATGATCCGGCTACACCAATTCCGCCACGAAATGTCTCCCCTGCTGCGCCTGGCCGTGCCGATTGTGCTGGGCGAGGTGGGGTGGATGTCCATGAACTTCGTGGACATTGCCATGATCGGCCGGGTTGGGCCGACGCCGCTGGCTGCGGTCAGCCTGGGGTCGGCGGTCTTTGTGGTCTTCGCCATTGTTTGCGAAGGGATGCTGCTGGGTACGGACTCGCTGATTTCGCAGGAGTTTGGCGCTGGGCGCGTCGCTGAGTGCTTCCGCACGTTGTGGGCTGGGGCGCAACTCTCGCTGCCGCTGGGCTTAATCTGCGCGCTGATGGTAGCCGCCAGCGGCTGGCTGCTGCCCTCACTGGGCATTGCGCCGGAGATCGTACGCCAGACCAAACCTTTTCTCATCGCCATGGCCTGCGGACTGCCCGCTCTGATGGGCTTTGTCGCCATGCGGGTATTTCTGCAGGGGACGCACCGTGTAAAGGTGGTCGCCTTCGCCATGGTTTCGGCGAACATCGTCAATTTTGTCGGAAACTACGCGCTCATCTACGGGCATTTTGGCCTGCCAGCGCTGGGTGCCACCGGCTCAGGAATCTCGACCACGCTCTCGCGGTTTTACATGGTGTGCGTGCTGCTCAGCTACCTGGCTTGGCGCAGCCGCCACGAAAACTGGCAGCTGCTGAGCTACGCAGGAAAACTTTATTTCGACCGCATCGCGCGGATTGTCCGCCTCGGCGCTCCGGCAGCGGCCCAGATCGCACTTGAAGTCGGAGTATTCTCAGCGAGCACCCTCGCGGCTGGCCGCTTGGGCGCAATCGCCGTTTCCGGACACCAGATCGCAATGAGTTTGGTTTCGCTGACCTTTATGGTACCGCTCGGGGTGGCACAGGCGACTTCCGTGAGGGTGGGCAACGCGATCGGCCGACGCGATGCCGAAGCCGCAAACGTGAGCGGCTGGAGCGGCCTGGCCCTCAGCGCAAGCTTTATGAGCTGCTCGGCTATCGTGCTCTGGACGCTTCCCTTGCCCATTGTGCACATTTTCACCCGCGAGCCCGAGGTTGTGAAAGTGGGAGTCTCGCTGCTGGCAATTGCCGCGGCCTTTCAGTTCTTCGATGGCGTGCAGGTGACCGCAATCGGTGCGCTGCGCGGCTCGGGCAACACACGAATTGCAATGATCGCCGACATTGTCGGCTGGTGGCTGGTGGGATTGCCGCTTGGCGCTTGGCTCTGCTTTGCCCAGCGCTGGGGAGTGCGTGGACTGTGGTTCGGCCTGAGCGCTGGGTTGATCAGCATTGGCTGCCTGCTGGCCGTGGCCTGGCGGCGTAGAGTGAAGTGGTTGCGCCGGGAGTTGGTGGCGGAATCGGCGATGTCTTCTGGAGCGGCTCCCGCGAACCCCAACAGCTAGAAAGCGATTTGGGTTCGGGTATCCTATGGGCAGGTTCTTGGCAAATTCCCAAATAGCCGTTCTAGCACCGCGTCGATGCTGTCGAGCTTCTCGAATTTACTGCGCGGGACAACACGATGATTTGGCCTCGCGGTCTTGGTGCCCTCGGCGTTGCCCTTGGTATGCTTAGCCATCGGAAAGTCGCTGATGTCGGGCAGCGGCTCGCCCGGTAACCCGCCGAGCCAAAGGTAGGACTGCCTGTCCAGCTCGGGTGTCACCACAATCCAGATGACGCAGCCACTGGGCTTCTCCGTCAACTTCAGGCTAATGCTGGTGCGAGTCGCCTTTCCGTCCGTCATGACCGACTTGAATTGAATGTGGCGGGTCACCTTGCGGCGACTCATCACTAGGTCGTGGCCGCCAGCATCAAACTCAGACCGCAACACCTCCACGTCCGTAACGCCGCGCTGCCATAGCCGCCGCAGTGCATCGCCGATGAACAAATGTTCAACAATGCGTTCCCGCAAGGTCGAGTGATGAAAATGAGCTTCGTTGGAGGTCGGCTTGCTATTGGGCGTCGGATAGTCTTCCTTCAAGTCTTCGTCCTCAGGCATGCCGTTTTCGTCAAAGTCCCAAAGAACCTCGCCACCCTCGGGGATCTTGATCTCGACATCTCCCGGCTCCCATACGAACCGGTCTTTTCTGTTCTCTTTGTCAGCAGACATAGGCACCTCCATCGGGCAGTTCGAATCGCTTGATCGCGGCCTTCTCGCGCCCAAATTGTACCGTCAAAGCTCGCGAGTTCCAGCATTTCCGCGTTACCTGTCAATTATAGGGCGAGTACTCAGCTAACCCACAATCGCCAACTGCGGGCGGTTGTGGGCCACCTGTGATTGCCCTGTGCACCCCCAAAACGTAAAATCGGAGCGCGGTCGCAATCAGGCAGAATGTGACTACAAGTCAGACTCATTGCATTTCTAAATGGAGGGTACAGTTATGCCGTTTGTTCAGGTCAAATTGCTGGAGGGCGTTTTCTCAAAAGAGCAAAAACAGGAGATGATTCGAAAGTTTACCGACCTTATGGTGTCGTTTGAGGGAGAGGCCCTGCGTCCAGTGGTTTGGGTCGTGATTGAGGAAGTCAAGAGCGGCGAGTGGGGCATTGGGGGAAATGCGCTCACAACAGCCGACGCAAAGAACCTGGTTGCGGGAAAACAGTTGTGATGTGCTCTCCCGTGTGAAGAGCGCATCACAACTGGACACTCTTGCTCTTGGCAGCGCCCGGGGATTTCCGAGCGGCTTAGCCAAAGCAGGCGGAATCTATCCAGCTAGCCCACAATCGCCAACTACAGGCGATTGTGGGCACTAAACGGAACTCTACCCAGCCACGGCTATCGCGTCGATTTCGATGCGGACATCCTTGGGCAGGCGGACGACTTCGAAGGTTGAACGCGCGGGGGCATTCTGCGGGAAGAAGCGCTCGTACACAGCATTCATCACGGCGAACTCGGCCATGTCCTTGAGATACACAGTAGTGCGCACAACCTGGTCGAGCCCGCTGCCAGCCGCTTTCAGAACCGCGTCCAGATTTTTAATCACCTGCTCCGCCTGTTCTGCCACTCCGCCTTCAACGATCTGCTTCGTCTTCGGGTTTACAGGGATCTGTCCGCTGATAAACACAAATCCATTGGCTTGAATGGCCTGCGAATATGGCCCGATGGCCTCCGGCGCATCGGGAGTGGAAATGATCTTGCGCATAGTCTTTCTCCTTGAACACAAAATTCTAAGATAATCAGAAGCTCCGGCTCTGCGGCTAGGGCCTGATCGGCCTCAGCAGAACCAGATAAGACACCCCAATCGCATAAAGCGTAAACGAAAGATACACGTCCGCGCCCATTAACTGCATGGCAAAACCCATCAAGCCAACTGCCGCACACAACGATTGCATGATGATGTTATTACGGCTCCAGCGCTTGAGCGCCTTGGGGTCACGCGGGTTGCGGCGCAACTCCGCCATTGATGGCAGCACCATGGCATTGCGCATCATGTAGGCAAAGGTAAGCAACGAGGTGGACAGGATGACCGGCAGGAAAACACGTTTGCCGGGCATTCCCGAAGGCCCGCGAAACACCGTTATGCCCAACACGGCGCACACCACCAGCATTCCCATCAGAGTGCGCTGCGTGCGCTGCAACGAGATGAAAGCGAATTCAATGGGCTGAAACTGAAGAGCGCGCGGTTGCGATTGGATTCTCTTTGAGAAGCGGGACATGGATTAGCCGTTTAACCTCTGGACGCGTTCGACAGCGCGCACGCCTGGAATGCGGCGAATACCGGTAATAATGCGGTTCAGGTGATTCACGTCGCGGGCTTCAAAAATGATGTCGATAGTGGCGTAAGGTCCGCCAGTTTTGGCTTCAATGTGGCGGATGTTGGAGTTCTCGCCGCTAATGATGGTTGAGACCTGAGCGACCATGCCAGGACGGTCGTCGCTTGAAACCACGAGCTTGACGGGATATGAAGTCTGCACACCCGAAATGCGGGGTTCCTTCACCGACCATTCAACCGCGAGCCGCCGCTCGGGTTCATACATCAGGTTCTGCACATTGGAGCAGGTCTTGCTGTGCACGGCTACGCCTTTCCCTCTGGTCACGTAGCCAACAATCTCCTCGCCGCGAATCGGATTACAACATCGGGCGCGATAGACGAGCAGATCATCGGTGCCGCGAACAGTGAGCGCGGAGCTATCCGAACCAAAAGCGCGCTTGACTGCTGAAGCCAGTCCCTGCGTCTCTTCGCCGGGCTGCAAGTTACTGCCAGGCAAGACCTTGGCCAACACCGAGCGTGCCGAATACTTGCCGTAGCCAATTCCGGCCATCAGGTCGTCCACCTTGCCAAGTCCATACTCGACGGCGGCTCTCAGCAGATCCGGATCTTTTATGTCCTTAAGCGCGATGCGATATTTGCGCGCTTCCTTTTCAATCAGCTTGCGGCCGATTTCAATGGCCCGCTCGCGCTGGTGGATATTGAGCCAGTGCTTGATCTTCTGGCGCGCGCGCGAACTTTTTACAATTCCGAGCCAGTCGCGGCTGGGCTTATGCCCGGCCTGGGTCAGGATCTCGACAATGTCTCCCGAATGCAGCTTGGAGCGCAATGGAACGATGCGTGAGTTCACCTTGGCGCCAACGCAAGTGTGCCCGACCTCGGTATGCACCGTATACGCAAAGTCGACGGGCGTGGCGTCGCGCGGAAGAATCACAACCTTGCCTTTTGGCGTAAAGGTGTAGACCTCTTCCGGGTAGAGATCGATTTTCAGCGTGGAAAGAAATTCACTGGGATCGGCCATCTCGCGCTGCCACTCGACCACTTGGCGCAGCCACGCAAGCCTCTGTTCGTCGCGCGCGGAAATGGGGCCGTCCTTGTATTTCCAGTGCGCCGCGATTCCCTCTTCAGCCATCTTGTGCATCTCTTCAGTACGAATCTGCACCTCATAAGGACGGCCGTCTTCGGCAATTATGCTGGTGTGCAGTGACTGATAGAGGTTAGGCCGCGGCATGGCGATAAAATCCTTGATACGCCCCGGCACCGGACGCCATGCGTTATGTATGATTCCGAGCACCGCGTAACAGTCATTCACCGAGTTGGTGATAACGCGCAGGGCCAGCAAATCGAACATCTGGTCGGCGGTGATCTTCTGCTTGATCATCTTTTGATGAATCGAGTACATGCGCTTAATGCGTGAATCCACACGCACAAAGCCTATCTTGGCCTCGCGCAGCTTGATCCGTATGTTTTCGGCCATCCGGGCAAGGTCGCGCTCGCCATCCTTGCGCAGCACCTCCACCTGGTCGCACACCATTTTGTACCCGACAGGGTCCACGTACGGGAACGCGAGGTCCTCAAGCTCGCCGCGAATCTTGCCCATTCCAAGGCGGTGCGCCAGTGGCGCATAAATTTCCAGCGTCTCCTTGGCAATCTTCACCTGACGCTCGGGTGAGAGGTGCTGCAGGGTGCGCATGTTGTGCAGGCGATCGGCAAGTTTGATCAGAACGACACGGATGTCGTCCACCATGGCCAGCATCATCTTGCGCACGTTTTCTGCCTGCGCCTCTTCGCGCGAAGCAAAATCGATTTTGCTGATCTTTGTTACGCCCTCGACAATGTGTGCGACCTGTTCGCCGAATTGTTCTCTGATTTCCTCAGTGGTTACGCTGGTGTCTTCGACCGAATCATGCAGAAGTCCAGCGGCAATGGCCGTGGTGTCCAGCTTCATTTCCGCAAGCAATATGGCCACTTCCAGAGGATGTACCAGATAGGGTTCGCCCGAGGCGCGTTGCTGTCCCGAGTGATGCTCCAGGGAAAGCTCGTAGGCACGCTGAATAATGTCGAGTTCGTCGGTGGGACGGTTGGTACGGGCGATCTCCATCAAGTGGCGGAACCGGGTCGCGGTTAAAACATTGGTCGCAATCTGTTCCCGAAAGCTCGCCATGCCTGATTTTAGCTTGTTTTCAGCATGAATCATCGCTCGACCCTCGAGAAAGGTTGCCCTTATTCCCTCCTGCTGCATCCGATGCTACTGAAGTCATGAACGATGCGGTACACTCGGACACGCAATGAGAGTACTTGTCAGCGGTGCCAGCGGATTGATAGGACGCGCGGTTTCAGCTCTGTTGCGGGCGCAACGCCATCAGGTTTGCAGTCTGGTTCGCGACCCGGCAAGGGCGCGGCCGGGCGATGTCCTCTGGAATCCAGCTTCGCCCCTAATGTCCGAGAAAATTGTGGACTTCGATGCCATCGTGCATCTGGCGGGAAAACCAATAACCGCTCTCTGGACCGCAAAATCCAAAGCTGAAATTCGCAGCAGCCGCGTTGACGGAACCGCCGCAATCGCCTTGGCGGCAGCACAGGCTTTCCTGCAAAGCGGAAAACCGCGTGCTCTGATCTGCAGCTCGGCCATTGGCTATTACGGCAACCGTGGCAATGAAGAGTTGGCGGAGGAGAGCGCTTCCGGATCGGGATTTCTCGCCGAGGTATGCCGCGACTGGGAGGCCGCTACCCGAGAGGCAGAGCTGGCCGGCGTTCGAGTGACTCATATGCGCACATCGCTGGTGCTCGACAGCCAAGGCGGGGCGCTGGCCAAAATGCTGCCTGCGTTTCGCTTCGGAGTCGCGGGAAAACTTGGCAGCGGACGTCAATGGTGGAGTTGGATCAGCCTCCGCGATGCAGCTCGCGCCTTCGTCTTCGCCGTCGAGCAGGAGCGCGTTTGTGGTGCTGTGAATCTAGCCTCGCCAAACGCAGTGACGAACGCGGAATTCACGCGAACCCTGGGACGTGTCCTACATCGGCCCACCCTGCTCACAGTTCCCTCTTTTGTCCTGCGCACATTTGCCGGTGAAATGGCGGAAGAGATGCTGCTTGCCAGCCAGCACGTAGTTCCAAAACGGCTCCTGGAAGCGGGATTCTGCTTCGAAGATGAGAAGCTTGAGCCAACGCTGCGGAAACTGCTTACATAGATCCTTCAGCACAGAAAGTCTATTTGCCTGCGTAACATAGTCCTACTCTGCTCCCAAGCCAACTTCGCCGAGAACAGCTCGATATTGCCTGGTTTCCTGAATAGATGCTAGGCTATAGCGAATAAAAGGCGAACGATGTTCGCCGGAGTTTCCCGGATGGCCTCATCACGCGAAGCGCTTGCGCCACGATCGAATCCCACGCTCAACACCGTTCAACAGATTCTCGCTAGCCTGGCTGCTCACAATCATGCGGATGAAGTATTGACCTGCGTGCGCCAGATCCCCGCGCGCGAAGCAACATTCTGTCCCATGCCTGACTGGGTGAGACCCGAATTGCGTGAAGCTTACGAGGCAAAGGGAATCGCGCAGCTGTATTCGCATCAAGCTGCAACTGCCGAGCTGGTACATGGCGGCAAGAACGCCGTCGTCGTCACGCCGACCGCCTCAGGTAAGACTCTCTGCTACAACTTGCCGGTCTTGAACCAGGTGCTGGAGAACCCCGACACACGTTCCCTCTACCTGTTTCCCACCAAAGCGCTCGCGCAGGATCAACTGGCGGAATTGCACGATCTCGCCCATCGGCTCGATGACCGCTTCGGCGTGTACACCTACGATGGTGACACCCCGAGCGACGCGCGCCGAGCAATTCGCGAACGCGGGCACATAGTCCTGACCAATCCGGACATGCTGCACACTGGCATCCTTCCACATCACACAAAGTGGATGCGGCTGTTTGAGAATCTACGCTACATCGTTATCGATGAGCTGCACACGTATCGCGGAGTCTTCGGAAGCCATCTGGCGAACGTGCTGCGACGGTTGCAACGCATAGCGCTGTTTTACGGTTCCGACCCTCAGTTCATCTGCTGCACTGCCACCATCGCCAACCCTGGCGAACTGGCATCGCAGCTTACGGAGCGGAGAATCGAGGTGGTGCAGGAGAACGGCGCGCCGAGCGGCGAAAAGCTTTTTGTCTTCTACAATCCGCCGATGATCGATCGCAATCTCGGCATCCGCCGCAGCTATGTGAAGGAGGCGACCCGGCTCGCGAACGAATTGCTGGCGCGCAAACTGCAGACGATTGTCTTCGCCAACAGCCGTCTCCAGACGGAGGTAATTCTCACCTACCTGCAACACAGAAACCAGCCGAAGCCCGGCCAGATGGAACCGATTCGCGGCTATCGAGGCGGCTACCTTCCCCGCGAACGGCGCGAGATTGAACACGGGTTACGCGAGGGGCGCATCCGCGGAGTGGTGACAACGAGTGCGCTGGAGCTGGGGATCGACATTGGCTCGCTCGACGCCTGCGTGATGGCCGGCTATGCTGGCTCAATCGCATCGACCTGGCAGCGGGCCGGACGCGCCGGACGCCGCAGCGGAACATCGTGCGCCGTATTCGTTGCCTCATCCGCGCCGCTGGATCAGTTCATCGTGCAGCATCCGGATTACTTCTTTGGAAGCTCGCCCGAGCACGGGCACATTCAACCGGACAACCTTGAGATTCTGGTAAATCACCTGAAGTGCGCGGCCTTCGAGCTTCCGCTCTCGCCGGACGAGAAATTTGGCGGGGTTGATTTGCCGGATCTTTGTGAGCGGCTGGCAGAGGCGGGCTTCCTGCACAAGAGCGGCGAAAACTGGCATTGGGTCGAGGAGAGCTATCCGGCCGACACCATCAGCTTGCGTTCGGTAACCTCGGACAACTTCATCATCATTGATATCACCGGGGGAGACTCCGGCAAGCCCGAAGTAATCGGCGAAGTCGATTTCACCTCGGCTCTCACAACCGTGCACGAGAAGGCGATCTACATTCACCAGGGCCAGCAATACCACGTCGAAGGTCTCGACTTCGATCATCGCAAAGCTTATGTGAAGCGAGTAAACGTGGACTACTACACCGACGCGATCCGTTACACGCAGGTTCGTGTTTTGGAGATCGAGGAAGAGCTTGCCTCACCGGGCCCCGCGGCGCATGCGCATGGCGACGTGCTGGTTCGCTCGCAAGTTGTCGGCTTCAAGAAGATCAAATTTTTCACGAATGAAAACATTGGAGCCGGAAAGCTCGAACTGCCTGAGAACGAGATGCACACGACCTCTTTCTGGGTAACGCTGAACCACGAGCTTTTACAGTCTCTACCTTTCTCGCTCTCCGATCGCCAGAGCGGAATCTTCGGATTGCTTCACGCCCTCGCATCGGTTGCCACTTTGCTCTTGATGTGTGATCGAGGCGACCTTGGCACGGCAATCGGCGAGCGCATGGCTGGCACTGGCTCCGAAGCCGAATGGCAGGAGTTCTCTGCCTCTGCGATGGAAAAGGAATTCTTCGAGCCGAACCTTTATGTCTACGACGCCTACCCCGGCGGCATAGGCTTCAGCGAACCTCTCTTCCGGGCATATGACACTCTTCTGACTCAAACTCGCGAGTTGATCGAAGCCTGCCCTTGCGAGAACGGCTGCCCTTCGTGCGTCGGGCCTGCGGGAGAAAATAGCGAACGGACAAAGGAAGCAGCGTTGGCAATACTTGCGAAGCTTTGCTCATCGCAACTGCCAGTGGGCGGGAATTCAAATGAGCAGTAATCCTGCAGATGTGAGCCGTTCCGGCTTCGACCGTTTTTCGCGGTTGAAGGCCCTGCAACCCCGCACGCATTTGCCGAAACCGGAACCAAAAGAAGAATTCATCGAGCCGCAGCTGAGCCCAGAGAGAAGCTCGGGGGCAGGGCTGTTAACGGAACTGCTAAAGGCGACGGTATCCTGCAATCAGCATGGCGAGCACCTGTCGGTCATCACAAGCTTTGGCGGGTACGCCCCACGTACTCCCGATTCCAGTGCACTCCACCTGCTGCTGCCGAATGCTCCATCGGAAGTCGGAGACCCGAGCCAATGGCTCTTTCTCGATACAGAGACTACGGGGCTTTCCGGCGGTACGGGGACTTACCCTTTTCTGGTTGGTCTCGCGTGGTGGGAGGGTGGCGGGCTCAAGGTCGAGCAGCTATTTATGCGCGAGCACAGCGAAGAACGTTCCATGCTCGCCAGGGTCGCAGAACACCTGACGAAACGCCCGGTGCTCGTGACATTTAACGGTAAATCGTTCGACTGGCCATTGCTTGAAACCCGTTTCCGGATGACGCGAACGATCGCCCCGCCGCCTCTCCGTGCGCACCTGGATTTTCTGCACCCTGCGCGCAATCTTTGGCGACTGCGCCTTGGCTCGGTGAAACTCTCGCACTTGGAACGCCATGTGCTGGACTGGGATCGTGGAGAAGACCTGCTGTCCAGTGAGATACCTCGGATTTATCTGGACTTCGTGCGGAGTGGAATTGCTGAGCCGCTCCTGCCTGTGTTTCATCACAACCAGATGGACATGCGAGGACTTGCCGGGCTCGCCGATCGCATTCTGTCCATTTTGAGCGATGAAAAGGGGATGATCGAGGATGGAATGGAACTGTATGGCCTGTCCCGCATCTGCGAACGGCGCGGCCAGAGTGAACGCGCACGAAAAATCTATGAGCAGTCAATAGGGACGGTGTTGCCGAAGGAAACTGATCGTGCGGCACGTGCGGCACTCGCGCGTCTGGCAAAACGCGACGGAGATTTTGAGCGCGCCCGTGAACTCTGGGAAAGCTTGCTGGGTAACTCCCGCGAGGGTTACGAAGCTTACGAGCAGCTGGCGATCTACTACGAACACGAGGTTCGCAATTTCGAACAGGCGCTTGCGATAACCCGAGAGGCGCTTGCTCAGCTACGCCGCGCTCACAAGGTTGGAATGATCGCCGCATCAAGCTTTCGAAGAAACAAGCTCAATTTTGAGCATCGGCGCTCACGCCTCGAAGGTAAAGCCGAGCGCCCCCCTGACCTGTTTTCGCAATAGCTTTGCTTCTGTCCCAAGCAGTCCTACATTCCCTTGAGGGGCATCGCGTGCAGCAGCCACGTCAGCAGCGCAAGCAAGCCGCCGAAATATAACTGCACAACAGCCGATCCCTGTTCCGGAAATTCTTTGCGAAAGAGCTGCCAGAAAAAACCCGCAGCTGGCAAGAGCAGCATTCCTTCCCCGCTCCACAAAAAAAGCAAAACACTGAACACGCCCAGGCTAATACGCCCGAACTTTCCGAGCGGCTGAACTGCTCCAGCGCCGTCAAGCATCCAGACAGGGATCAGGTTCAGCAGATTGAGCCAAGCTCCCGTGTGCGCCAGCGCGGCCCAGAGAGGACGTCCAGTTTGCCAGTACAGCAGCGCGGCAACCAAGGTTGCGAGCGATCCAGCGGCGGGTCCGGCCAGCGCAACTAACGCACGCACTTCGGCGGAAACCCCCAGCGCCTGCCACTTGACGTAGGCTCCAAAGCCGGGAAGAAAAACCGGCATTTCCGCAGGAAGACCGCGCCGTTTGACTTCGACGAAATGCCCCATCTCGTGCAACAAGATCATCACGGCAAAGCCGATTCCGAACCAGGCTCCGTATACGGCCCAGTAGACTCCTAGAAACGCAGCGAAGCTGAAAAGGAATTTGAGCTTAAAGAGCGCGAAAAGAACCGTCTTGGCCTTGCCCAGGAGAAGCAAGAGCGGAGCCAGCGGGCCGAGGCGCCTGGCCCACGGTTGCGGAGGCTTGCCCTCCGGATGTATGGGCGGGCTTTCCCGTTGCAGTAACGGCTCCATGAGGTTAGTGCATCTCGCAGCAGCCACCACCACCGCAAGAGCCAACGGGCATTCCGCATGGCATTTTCGGGGCTGACGCACTGGATCGGTCTGTTCCGTGCGCGGCAAAAGTGGAGAGCTGCTGTGCGAGGTCTGTACCTTTGCAAGCGGGACACTCTGCCCGCTTTGAACCGTAGACAATGGCTTCGAATTTCTTGCCGCATCCCCTGCAGATGTACTCAAAAATTGGCATCACGACTTCCAGCGCACGGCAGCGGCGAGTCAGGCGGGGTTGGTGACCGCGTGACCAGCGGTGACCAGAGTATTTGGTCACAATGGGCAACGTCAAGACAAAAGCGTGACAGTTTTGGACACAAGCATTGCAGAAAGCTATCGCACGTTGAGGGCCAAAGCGAGGGGGAGGGGGGTGGGTGTTGGGTTTGGGGTTGGGGTTGGGGTTGCCGCTAAAAAAAAGCCAACCGGATCCGGAACCAAAAATGCGCGGGCATGAAGCAAGGGCGCGAAAAACACGGCGGGCGGGGGCCAAGCGGCCAGAGCCCCGGCCACGAAGGGGAAAGCCCACCCGCGCGGCAGCGAAGCGAGCGGCCCGGACGAAGCCGCGCAGGAGACGCGCCACGGAGACGGAAAGGCCACACAAACGGCCCGCCCGCCGTGGTTTTTGCGTCCGCAGCGCAACCCTCCACGCGCCCGCAGCGCGTGGAGGGCGGAAGCGGACAGCCGCCGGGGCATGGGCGGCGGCGTTTTGGCCGCTGGAGTGCCAGCGCGGGTTCCGCGCGGCGACACGGCAACCGCGCACCCAGCAGCCAACTTGAGGAGCCGCGCCACAGGGGAAGACGGCGGCGTAGGGAGCACGGCGGGCGCTTTGGAGCACGATGCGTGCCGCACAAAAAGCGCGTAGCGCTTGCGGCACGCAGCGTGCTTGCCCGCCGAGCGGACCACAGCCGCCCACCTTGTCGCTGGCATCCTCCACGGCAACAGCTTGCCCGGCTGCGCGGGCGATTGCGGCCCGTGCCCGCGCCGTCCGGCCAAGGCACTCCAGCACGGCAAGGGAATGGGGGAAGCCCCAGCGGCGAGGGGGCAAGGGAAAGCTGTGGCCCTTGCCCCCGTTGAGCGTTCATCCATGGAGCAGGATGCTAGGGGGTGGAAAACTGTTTGGCGAGGGCAGGCCCGGTTAAGGCAATTTCCGCGAGAACAGGCCAAGTCTCGGTAACAACACGGCGACCCATGGCAATAGCCTCTGACTCGCTGTGAGCCTCCACCACTCCACCTACGTACCAATTGCACTGATCACCGAGGTAGAGCCGGAAGCGCCAGCGGCACCACAGGTGATGGACCGGGCGGGGCGGTTTACGCGGCACGGGCTTAATTTTCGGGCCGGTCATAACCATCCTTTCGAGTGTCGCGCTGGCGCATGGCGGCAAGCGCGAGTTGAAGGCCATACAGCAGCACGTTCTTATCGGCGGCGAGCATGGAGGCGTTGAGCACCCGGCGCACGGCGGTTACCACGTCACCCGACGTGCGAAGCGGGGGAATCAAGACGCGGGGGCTCACGAGGCATCACCGTGCGGAACAGGAAAGAGCGTACCGGGGGCGGGCTCGCCGGAACCACCTGCGATTGCTTCCGGATCAGTCGGAGTCACCGCGTCGATTGCGGCGATGGCCGCATCAATTGCACTGGCGGCGGCGATGTATTTGTTTCGAGCTTCCAGCATGGAATGAATCAGCAGAACTGCATTAATCATGGCGACTGCCCTTTCGTGAGGGGTGGAGAGTGTCGAGCAGGTATCGGCAGGTGTTGACGGCATCGGCGCGAGCCCGCAGGAGTTGGGCGCTGAAATCAGGGCGCAGGTGCGCACCGTTCAGAGCGGAGTTAAGGGCGCGAATCGTGGCGAGTTCGTCCTGCAGGGCGCGGCGAAACTCGGCGCGTTGCGATTTAGTCACTTGTCGCCTCCAGTAAATTTGGCGAGTTCCGCCGGATCGACGCTAAGCACGTCGGACGCGAGATAGTACAGGGTGGTGCTCAGCGAGGCATGGCCGAGCAGGGATTGCACCTGCTGCAGGTTGCGATTAGCCCGCCACATAGTGCGGGCGATGGTGCGACGCAGATCGTGGAGCTTATAGCCGGGAGCCAAGCCAGCATCGGCGCACAGAGCCACGAAGTGGCCACGCGCCGCCGCGTAGGAGATGGAGGCGACACCCGCCAAGCCAGCCACGAACGGCGTGCCGTCGGCGGGAGCGATGGCAAGCAATTCAGCCAGCCGCGCCGAGACTGGAATAGCGACAGCGCGTCCTTGTTTCGTGCGGGTATGGATCAGCCGCCGTGCAATGTCGTATTCCGTGCTGGACACTGACAAGGCAGTGCGGGCGCGGAAGGCGCAATCATGACAGAGCAGAATGAGGCAGCGCAGCCAAGCGGGTTGCGGCGCGTCGAGCAGCGCCGCCAGATCATCCGGGGTAAAGATACGTTGGCGCGACGCGGGAGCATTGACGCGAGGCACCAGCGAATCAAGGCCAGTAGGTGCGCCGCTGGCTTCCAGCCGCTGCAAGGAGGGGCGCAGAGCGGGCCACGAGGTGTAATAAGTCGAGTGTGACCAGTTGCGCTTAAACCAGTCAGCTATTACCGCATTGACTTCCGCCGCAGTGAGGGCCGACGGCTCGAGGTGTCCGGCGTGGAGGACGAGGGCTTTGGCCGCCGTGTAGTCTTGGCGGGCACTGACGGTTTCGCCCGCTCTAGGCGCGATAGCGAGCGGCGCGAGGATGCGGGCAATGGTGTTTTTCCTTGCGCCTTTGCTTTTTTTGGCTTGGCCGTAGCGGATGCAGTTTGTACAGCGCGTTCAAAGTCGAGGGCGAGAACCGCCGAGGTAAAAGCCTTGCGGTGACGTTTGCCGTCAGCGTCGCGCCAGTCGGCATAGAAACGGTTCAATTTCTGAAACATAGGTGTCCAGTCTTGCGGTGTCCAAAGTTGCTAAACCCGCCGGAAAATTAGAAATCAAGGCCCAGAGAAAAGAGGTCAAAAAACTAGGTATCTAACGCTTCGATTCTGGCTTTTCCTCACGGTCCCGCCTGCGCCGCGGGGCTTCTTTTTTGAAGGCGCACAAATTCCTCGCTGCCACGCACGCATCCGTTAAACTCTTCTTTTCTTCCGCTTTGAGGTATGGATGTCATTGCTTGCGGAACTCGTGAAAAAGGTTGCAATCGAGGAGGGTTTCTCTCTGTCCGGAATTGCACCGGCCGCGCCATTGCGGGAGCTTGATTACTTTCCAGTGTGGATCAAGGCCGGCTTCCACGGCGAGATGGACTATCTCGCAAAGACCAACGATGCCGGAGAACTGCGGCGCGCGGCGCTGGCAAACGTCGCGCCGTGGGCTCGCTCGGTGGTGGTATGCGCCGCAAACTACAACTCTGCCACGCCCTATTCGACACAGTGCCGCGCCCCGGACCGGGGGTGGATTTCGCGCTACGCGTTTATCGAATCTGATTACCACGATTTGCTGCTGGCCCGCCTGCGCCACGTTGAATCGCGCATGGTCGAGCACATCGTTGCCGAGGGCCATCCCAGTCCGCGCACCTGGTGCTATGTCGATACCGGCCCCGTAGTGGAACGTGTGCTGGCCCAGCACTCCGGCATTGGATGGACCGGCAAGAATGCCTGCATCCTGAATCAGCAGCTTGGCTCCTGGCTCTTCCTCGGAGTCATTCTCAGCGCACACGCCCTGCCGCCGGACCTTCCCGCAGCCGACCGTTGCGGCTCCTGCACGCGCTGTCTCGATGCCTGCCCCACACAGGCGCTTGTCGCGCCGCGCCAGCTCAACGCAACCCGCTGCATCTCCTATCTCACCATCGAGCAGCGCGGTCCGGTGCCCGAGGAGCTTCGCGAGAAAATGGGACGGCACTTATTCGGTTGCGACATCTGCCAGGACGTCTGCCCCTGGAATCGCCGTGCCCCGGCTTCGCCCGATCCCGCTTTCTCCCCCCGTACCGAGCTTGTCAATCCCTTGCTAGAGTGGATTTCCGGTATGAATATTGAAGAGTTTCGGCGCACCTTTCGGAAATCTCCCGTGAAACGCGCCAAACTCGACGGACTGTTGCGCAATGCCGCCATTGCCATGGGAAACAGCGGAGATCGAAGACACCTCCCGCGGCTGCGCGAACTGGCGCAACATGAAAATCCGGCCGTAGCCGAACACGCACGCTGGGCAATTTCGAGATTGGAGACGCCCCCCATTGCCGATTCCGAACGGTAGCCGCGCACCGATCTACGCCAGCCGGCTATTTTCCCGCCGCCGCATCGACATTCGGGTCCAGCTCATAGCACCGCACCCAACCGGACAGCAAACCATTGTCCACGCTCGCACATACGACGTCTCGCAGAGCGGTGCCGGACTCACCGTCACGCGCCAACTGCCCTTGGGCACCGGCGTGGTGATCTGCCTGCGACTGCCCGGCAGCGGAAACCCACTCCGGCTGCAAGCGACCGTTATCCGCCGCAGGGGCTTCCGTGTCGGACTTCGCTTCGTGCATCCTACCGCCGAACAGCGCTTGTTGCTTTCCGAACTCTGCCGCGCCTGAGGCGAACCGGAAGCCTAGGGAAGCTCTGATTAACTTCTCTGCATTCCACAGGGCCAGTGTGTAAAGTTA
>PJLO01000054.1 GCA_003010405.1 Acidobacteriota bacterium
ATGCCAGCGACTAAGGGAGATCCCCGGCATTGGCCCACTGGTCGCCACCGCCATAGTGGCCGCCATCGGCAACGGATCGGCCTTCCGCAAGGGACGTGAGTTCGCCGCATGGCTTGGGCTGGTTCCGCGACAGCATTCCACCGGCGGCAAGTCGCGACTCTTGGGTATCAGTAAACGCGGAAACCCCTATCTGCGTCGCGTCTTCATTCACGGGGCACGTTCTGTCGTATCAAGCACGAAGCGCGAAAAGCATGCCATCGGAGACTGGATGAACAGGCTTGAATCGAGAGCTCCCCACAATGTACTGGTGGTCGCCCTTGCCAATAAACTGGCCCGGATCGCCTGGGCGGTATTAGCCCAAGGCGAGAATTACCGCGCCACCTCAGAGACACTCGTGGCTTAAAGAACGTGCCGTGGAAAAGACGCCTGACGGCTTGGAAAGCGCTACGCGCTTCCCACTTCTTCCACCGCACCTACGACGACTTTTACACTTTCCACCAGGTCTGCTCAGAGAAAATTAGCGATGAAATAACAGTCACAACGGCGTGCCAGAAAACCTGAACCAGACGATGGTTCTCAAAAACCGTCCTTTTTATGAGGACTGGCGCGCGCGGATTCTCATCATGGCCAGGAGACACTCTCCATCAAAGGCCGGATACATTTGTGCAGGCTGCTTCTTTCATCTTGAACTTTTCTCTTGCAGGGAAACGCCGGACCATACATTCGTCTGATGCATCTCCGGATCGCGCTCCCGCCTCTGGTTCTTGGTTGAACTGGGCGCGTGGATGATCGTCGCGTCCACGATGGTACCGGTCGAAATACGCACGCCGCGCTTCTGCAAGTGCTCGTTCACCGTTGCCAGCATCGCCGCGCCGATCTTGTGCTTTTCCAGCAGATGGCGGAACTTGCAGACCGTGGTCTCGTCAGGCACCGGCTCGCGGCCCAGGTCGATGCCCACGAACTCGCGCATCAGCGGCGAGTCGTACAATGCCTCTTCCACCGCTGGGTCGGAAAGGTTGAACCACTGTTGCAGAAAGTAAATCCGCAGCATCCGCTCCACGCCAACAGGAGGCCGCCCGTGGCCCGCCTTGGGATAATGCGGCTCGACCAACGCCACCAGCTCGGCCCACGGCACCACCAGCTCCATCTCTTCCAGAAACTCCGCCCGCCGCGTCTTCTTCGCGTACCGCTCGAACCCGTTGGCCATCGCCAGTGTCCTCTGTTGGAAATCCCTCTTCATCCAGCGACACTGTAACCGAATGAACAGTGGAAAACTCAGAACTTGATCAGAGTGTCCTTAAACGTGAACTGAGCTATGAATTTAGGCCACGGCTTTTTTATTGTCACGGGTGACGAGCTGTTGCGACGGCCTTATCGATGGCAGATACCAGGTCCGTGAACTCGACCGGACCGTCATAGCGATCTCCATTGAGGAAAAATGTCGGTGTGCGATTCACCCCGCTACGGACGCCATCGCTGAATTCAGCGCGGACGCGAGCGGCGAATTTGTTGCTTTCCAGCGCCTGATTCAGTTCGGCGGGAGAGAGTTCTAATTTTCCGGCAAGCTCCGAAAAAAACGCGTCGCCCAATCGGTCCTGTTTTTCGAAAAGCAGATCGTGCATTTCCCAGAATTTTTTGTGAGCGCCAGCGAATTCCGCGGTCTCAGCCGCAGATTCAGCGTGCGGATGCACCTTAGTCAAAGGGAAATTTCGGAAGACGAAGCGAAGTCTTGTTCCAAAATGCTTCTGAACCTGTTTGACAATGGAGTATGCGAGTCCGCAATCATGGCACTCATAGTCTCCATATTCGACCAGGGTCACCTCCGCATTGTCCGAGCCCTGAACGTGGTCGTCGGGCGAGACGGGCACTTTGAGCTTGGCCATGAACTTTTCCTATTTGGGCAAATTTTCGAGAGCTTCCAGAATTCCGTCCGCGCCGGGATTCTCCCGGATAGGCGATAAGTAGCTCCAGGTGATGACTCCGTCTTTTCCGATCACAAACAGCGCGCGCTCGGAAATTCCATCGGCAGCTCTATAGACTCCATACTGGCGGGCCACTGCGCCCTTTGGTTCAAAATCCGAAAGCAACCGAAAATGCAGGTTTCTGGCTTTGGCAAAAGCTGCGTGGCACCACGGGCCGTCAACGGAAATACCCAGCAACTCGGCTCCAAATTTCTGGAATTCGGGAAGAACCTCGTTGTACAAGCCGATCTGGTCGCCGCAAGTAGGGCTAAAGTCGGCCGGATAGAACGCCAGAATTACCGGTTTTCCGAGCAGTTCACTGAGCGAAAACAACTGATGCGGCGCTACTTGCAGGGCAGGTGGCCCACATCCGCCTGTTTTTGGCGAATGTGAGGAGGAGAAGACGGGCTTAATCCTAAAACCCTTGAACCCTTGAACCCTTGAACCCTTGAACCCTTGAACCCTTGAACCCTTGAACCCTCACTTCCCATCTTCCGCAGTATCCTATTCTAAGGATGATTGCCGTTCTCAATCTTGGCCGCTGTGATTACGAAACCGCTTTGCGCCTGCAAACAACTCTGGTCGACCTCCGCAAGCAGGACCGCGTCTCGAATGTCCTGCTCTTTGTAGAGCACACGCCAGTCATCACCCTCGGACGCAACGCGCGCGAAAGCAATATTGTTGCTCCTCGCGAATTTCTCGCTGCGAGGGGGGTCGATGTTCACGAGATCAACCGCGGTGGCGACGTTACCTTCCACGGCCCCGGACAACTGGTCGCCTACCCCATCTTTGACCTGCGTTCCTTTGAACCCCGGCTCGGAGCCATCGACTACGTCCGCCGCCTCGAAGAGATTCTCATGCGCATCTGCGCCCAGTACACAATCGAAACTCAGCGCATCTCCGGCATGACCGGCGTATGGACGTACCCCACCGTCCCTCCACGCCTCAACGCACGCCAGATGGGCCGCGACTACATCCCACCGACCGAAGAAGAAATTTCGGGTGCCCTGGGTGTTCGCTCGGGTGGCCCGCATTCGCTTGCCGTTGGCGAATGTGGGGACGAATCAACTCTCTATTGCGAATCCACAGGTGCCCCAGGTTCGCGCCGCGTTCTGTGCGGCGATAACCTGGGAAACGAAAATGTCGGCAGTACAAGTTTCTCGAACACTAGCTACTGTGAACGCAAAATCGCGGCTATCGGAGTCCACATCTCACGCGGCGTAACCTCGCACGGTTTCGCTCTCAATGTCACAACCGATCTCGATTTCTTCAAGCTCATCGTTCCCTGTGGTCTCTCCAAACCTGTCACATCCATCGAGTTTGAAACCGGCTTGCGCCCTCCGCTCGAAGAAGTCATGACCATCGCTTCGCGTACTTTTGGCGAACTTTTTCACTCCCAGATGCTCTGGCTGGAATCCATCCACGACCTCCTTCCCGTGGAGAATGCCGAACCTTCCACACCAGGCGACACCCCGGCCCGCGCCCCGGAGAACGAGCGCCGCATCGCGGGAGATGACATTCATTTGGCCTAGTTTGGGGGATAGCTGATCTTCCTAATCTCCACTCTGCGATAATGTCCTCAGCGCCATGATTTCCGCATCTACCCCGCTTCTTCACACCAGTGCTACCGCGCTTGAGTTCGAGCGCCTCCGCGAAATTGTGCGCGGCTGTTGCCAGAGCGAACTCGGCCGCCAGGCGGTGGACTTACTCGCTCCCACCACCGATGCCACGTGGATCGACCGTCAGCAGCAACTCACCGCCGAGGTGCGGAATTTCCTGCGCGCGGGCGGACGCTTCGATTTCGGCGCACTCATCGACCCGCGTCAGCTTGTCCTCCGTGCCCGCATCAGCGGAGCAACTCTCGAAACCGCCGAACTCCGCGATGCCATCCTTGTTCTGGATCGCGCTGCCGAGTGGCGCGAAACATCCATGCACCCGCCTCAGGCGATGCGCGAACCCTGGCCCGGTATCGAGGAACTGTCTGCTCTCATCGAGGACTTCACCCCGCTCCTGCGCTACTTCGCCAACAAATTTGCGCCCGACGGCACTCTCGATGACAATGCCTCTCCCGCCCTGGCCTCCGTTCGTCGCGAAATAGAAAAGCAGCGTCGCTCCATCCAGAACTCGCTTCGCGGCTATCTGCGTCGCCTGTCTGAAGGCGACGCCCTGCAGGAAGAACTGGTCACCATCCGCGGCGATCGCTTCGTTATTCCCATCAAGACCGAGCAGAAGCGCCGCGTTCAAGGCGTAGTCCACGGAGCCAGCTCCAGCGGCCAGACCGTTTTCATCGAACCTCTCGAAACCATCGAGCAGAACAATGAACTCGTTCGCCTGCTGGAAGAAGAGCAGTGCGAAATACAGCGCATCCTTCTGGAAATGACCGCGCGCCTCGGTCAGCAATCCGAAGCCATTCTCGTCGCCGTCGATGTCCTTCGCGAGCTTGAACTGCAATTTGCCAAGGCCCGCTTCGCCGAACAGTATGCCTGCACTCGCGTCAAGCTCCTTACCCCGGACGTTGGTGGCCCAAATCCGCCTTCTGTTGGCGAATGTGGGGGACAGCCGCAGCCCTCGCTGATCCTCATCGACGCGCGTCACCCCGTCATGGAGCGCAATCTGCGCTCGAAAGGCAGGGCCGTCGTCCCGCTCACCCTGGAGATGGATTCCGCTCACCGTCAACTCATCATCAGCGGCCCCAACACCGGAGGCAAAACCGTCGGTCTGAAGACCGTGGGCCTGTTGGTACTAATGGCTCAGGCCGGGATACCTGTCCCTGCCGAGCGTGCCGACCTGCCCATCTGTGACGCGGTTCTGGCCGATATCGGCGACTCGCAGTCCATCGAGCAGAATCTTTCTACCTTTTCGGCCCACGTCACCAACATAGATTTCATCTCCCACACAGTTACTGCTCGCTCGCTCGTATTGCTCGACGAGCTGGGTTCCGCCACCGACCCCGAAGAGGGAGCCGCCCTCGCCGTGGCCATCGCCGAACACTTCCGCGAGTCCGGTGCGCTCACCATCATCTCCACCCACCACACGGCCCTCAAGATCTACGCCACCAACTCGCAAGGGGTCCTCAATGCCGCCGTTGGCTTTAACGAGCAAACTCTAGCCCCCACCTACGAGCTTCGCGTCGGAGTTCCCGGAGCCTCTGCCGGAATCAATATCGCGCAGCAGATCGGTCTCAACCCTCAGATCATCGCCGACGCGCGCCGCCGCCTCAGCACGCAGACTCAGGACATTGCCGGATTCCTCAACCAGCTCCACTCCGATCTCCGCGACGCTCAGAACGAGCGCCTCCAACTCCGCCAGCGCGAGCAGGAGGTAGCTCGCGAGCGCGCCCGCCTGGAAGCCGAGGGCCTCAAAGAGCAGCGCGAAAAAATCCGCGAGTTGGAAAAGAAGCTCGACTCCCTCATGCGCGACTTCGAGTACCACGCTCGCGAGGCCGTCGCCAGCGTTCAGGATCGCGCCGCCGCCCAGAAGCTAAGCAAGGATGCCGAGCGCCGCATCGCCAAGGCACGCCGTGAATTCCGCGAGCAGTTCAACCAGACCGTAGTGGCCCACACCACGGGAGCCGACGAGGGAGACGAAAACGCCCGCCCCCACGTCGTTGCCCGTGTCAGCGTCGGAGACATGGTTCAACTCAAGTCCATGGGACGCACCGGCAAAGTCGTTCGCAAACTAGAAGGCGAAGCCCTCGAAGTCCAGATCGGCCCCATGAAAATGCGCGTTCCTCTCGACGACGTTGCCGCCGTGATCGCTCAAGCCGCCAACAATCCCGTCCAGGCCGCCCGCAACAAAGGCATCAACATCCGCCTCCGCGATGAAGACTCCAGCGCCCCCACAGAAATCAACGTCATCGGCCGCAACGTCGATGAAGCCACCACCGAAGTTGAGAAGTTCCTCGACCGCGCTTTCCTTGCCGGACTCTCCCACATCCGCATCGTCCACGGCTCTGGCATGGGAATCCTCCGCCGGGCTCTCCGCGACTACCTCAAAACCCACCCCCAGGTAATCGGAGTAACCGAGCCTCCCCAGAACCAGGGCGGCGGCGGAGCAACAGAAGTCGAGTTAAAGGTGTAGGGAACAGAAACTCTGCGGTAAACGTGTAAGTATCTCTTCACGTCGGGAAATCTCGAATGAGTGAAATACTCATTTCGCTTATTCCTTTCGGCAGGTACGATGATCCTGCACGTAAGTTGCTGAAAGACGTTGCTACATCAGTGGAGATTGCGCAATCATGGATCGTATTTCCGAGTCGTTGCTAGCAGAGTTTTCCAATGAACACGACATTGCTAAACTTCCCGAGGACAAGCGTTTCGAGCATTTTGCCTCCTACATAACGGTTAGGCGTCACTATGCCGAAACTTTTGATACAGATGACATTATTACGGGAGCAGGTGGCGATACCGGAATCGATGGAATTGCCATAATCGTCAATGGCACGTTGGCAACGGATATAGAAACTCTGGAAGAACAGGTTAGTCAAGCCGGCTCTGTAGATGCGGCGTTCATATTTGTTCAAGCCGAACGAAGCTCCAGCTTCGACGCTGCGAAAATCGGGACATTCGGCTTCGGAGTTGTGGATTTCTTTAATAAGACACCCAGTTTGAAACGTAACCACAAAGTGGCCGCGGCGGCCGATATGGTGGCCCCTATCTTAAAGCGAAGTGGTAAATTCAAACGTGGCAACCCTACTTGCCGCCTTTATTACGTCACAACCGGGAAATGGACCGGTGATGCTGTGCTGGAAGCACGCCGGAAAACTGTTGTAAGCGATCTCGTTGGCACTAACCTATTCCGCGAGGTCGAGTTTATTCCCGTTGATGCAGAAGGTCTCCAGAAGCTGTATCGCCAGACCAAAAATGCACTTTCTACCAAATTCAAGTTTGAAAAGAGAACAGTAATACCCAGTGCTCCGGGTGTAACTCAGGCGTACTTGGGGTTTCTTCCGGCATCGGAGTTCCTAGAGCGTGTTTCAAAAACACCTCCGCAGGATGATCCAGAAGCAAGCAATGTAGAAGAA
>PJLO01000055.1 GCA_003010405.1 Acidobacteriota bacterium
TAACTTTACACACTGGCCCTGTGGAATGCAGAGAAGTTAATCAGAGCTTCCTTAGCGCATATTGAGCAGTGCCCCGGAGTTTTGCCACATACCGGATACCTTCACATATCGCGGAATGAAGGCACAGGGCGCAACTGGATTTCATCAGTTCTATGCCGCGTGTGGAGGGGGTATGTTGCTTCCAGCTTTGATCTAGCGGGAACGCTGCGTACCGGATTCAATGGTTCACTGTCTCGCAAGTTGCTGGCGGTCGTGGATGAAATCAATGAAGGCGGAAGAAATGCCAAGTGGGAGAATTCGGAAAAACTGAAAAGCTTGGTTACGGAAGAGCATCGCCCCATTAACCCAAAATATGGGCACCAACATATGGAGTACAACGTGTGCCGCTGGTTGATCTTCTCTAATCGCACCAGCGCCCTGCCACTTGAAGAGAGCGACCGTCGTTTCGACGTTGTACGCAGCGACGCGGCCCCTATGTCTTCCGACTATTACAAAAAACTCTATGCCGCCTTGGACTCCCCGGAGTTTATCAATGCGGTAGCCCAATTTCTCCGGGCGCGTGACATATCTTGCTTCAATGCCGGGGCGCGGGCTGTTATGAACGATGCCAAACGGGAATTGATTGCTGCCAGCAGAAGTGAGGCGGATGAGACGTTGATGCAACTGGTAGAGAGTTGCCCCGCTGACATTATTTCAAACCCGATGCTGGGAGCATTGCTAGCAGGTCAACAAGGCGGAGTGCTGACTCCAGCGCACTTTCACGCGCTTGAGCGGGCTGGCATTCGTTCACACGAGGGGCGCATCAAAATCGAAGGTGTAGCAACCCGTGTGCGCATCCTCCGAAACTATGAGCGCTGGAAGAACGCCAACGCCGAACAGATTCGCAATGAACTAGCAAAATTGCCGCCGATGCCTTTTGTAAATCCACAGCGGTGGCTGGACTCGCTATCATCCGCATAGAGCATTGGTTCCAATGGTTCCGATGGTTCCACTGTTCTAAAAAGAGCTTAAAAATAATAGGGATCAACAATAGGGGCTTTATGGAAGTGGCGGAACCATCGGAACCATTGGAACTGTTTCGGCCATATCGCCCAACGCTCAACCATGCCCTGTGAGAGCAACTATGAGCACACCCGAACTTCGCCGCAAACTTAAAGCCTTTTGGCGGGAATACGACCGTGTGAACGTTCTCCGGCGCAAAATATCGCACGATGAGAAGCTGGCTGAACGCCGCGCCGAATACTTCATTGATCATGGCGTGTGGCTGCCCTTGTCGCTGCCGTCATTGCCGGAGTTCCCGCCAGAATGCAGCGGAATGGTCTGTGGTGCCCGCGGGCGGCGCAAGGGGACGCCCTGCCAATGCAAGGAAATCGAGCGAAACGGGCGCTGTAAATGGCATGGGAGACGATCTACCGGCCCGAAAACGGTTGAAGGGAAAATCAGGAGTCTTACCAACCTGAAGCGCGGCCCGAAGTTATAGGAGGCTGTAAAAACTGAGTTCGGTGGATGGGGAGCGCACGCGCCTTCACTCGCATCATCATTGGCGAGATGAGCGAATTGCCCAGAGCTGATGAAAGCAAAACCCCTCCGAACAGGGGTTGATAAAAAGCTCAGGCACCCTCAATCACGGCTGAGCGCGAGTTCTTCTCTTCGGAGGAGTGCCCGAAAAACCAGATTGCCTTCGTCTCGATTTGTGACATTTTGATCTTCTCGAAAGTTTGAAACTGTAATAGGGAGACTCTGAGGGTCGCGAGCCGGTGCCGGATGAGACCACGGTCTGCAGGTTCCGTCACTTGCTGGAAGAGCATAAGATCGGCGCTGCGATGCTGGGGACGGTCAACGAGCACTTGCAGAAGCGGGCGTGCGCATTGCGACACCGCACAGCGCCGCCGCTCCGGGCTTAGAAGTTTCCCGATGCGATGTCCTTCAGCACCAGCTTGTCGAGACTTAGCTCCGCAACCAGACGCTTCAGTTTGGCGTTCTCCTGCTCCAGCTCCTTCAGCCGCCGCGCCTGGTCGACCTGCAAGCCGCCGTACTCCTTGCGCCACCGATAGTACGTCGGCTCGGTGATCCCGACTTCGCGGCACGCCGCTGGAGTGGTCTTCCCGTTCGCAACGCCTACTTCAATCTGCCGCAACAAGCTCACGATCTGCTCCGGCGTATGCTTCGTCCCTCGTGCCATAACTAGCTCCTCTCATACCAGCATCTCTGTTAATTCAAACTGGTACAAAATTCGCTGGGCACTCGAACATGGAAAACAGCGTTACTTTGATACAGCCTGCTTGGCAGATGCGAATGTTAAAGGAGAGTTGAAAGAGAATCCCTGCGAGTAACTTCCCAATTCGCTTCCAGCGGCATGTTGAATCGGGATATTCTGCAGCTTCGGCCCGGCGCGGGAGTTACATTCCGCTTCGCCAGACTGCTTCCAAACTAGACGACCAGTGGTTGCAAACATCCGGTGATCATTTTGGTTTTCCACGTCTACGGCATTGGCTCAGGGGAGAGATGATCTACCTTTGAAAAAGTTTGGAGAGGATGTCTCAAAGATTCTTGATTATTGAATTCTGCCGTCCGCAATGTTGTAGATGCGATCAAACCCTTCTACCATGCGCTCGTCATGGGTAACGACGATGACGGCAGCTTCCTTTTCCCGACTTAACTTTCGCAGTAGGCTCATTACAATTTTGCCGCGTGCGGTGTCGAGGGCGGCTGTAGGTTCGTCCGCCAGAAGGACTTTAGGGTTGTTGGCCAGCGCCCGAGCGATGGCGACGCGCTGCCGCTCGCCACCGGAGATCTCACTGGGATAGCGCTGCCAGCGGGACTCCATCTCCAGGTACTCCAGCAGTTCCAGGGCGCGGCCCTGTGCTTCTTGTTGCCCGACTCCGTTCAGCGTAAGAATGAGCGCGACATTCTCTAGAACGGTCAGGAACGGAATCAAGTTGTAAGCCTGGAAAATCACGCCCATCTTCTGACGGCGAACAGCGCGAACATCCACGCCTGTCCAGCCGTCGTCGTACACGCAGGTACCATCAAGTTCGATTCGCCCGCGCGTCGGTTCGTTGATGCAGCAGATCGAGGTCAGCAGCGTGGTCTTACCAGACCCGCTGGGGCCTAGCAGTGCAACCAATTCTCCCTGCTGCACGCGAAGATTGGCATCGACTAGGGCCACCGTTTGCGTGTCGCCGCGGCCGTAGACCTTCGTTAGGTTGTCGACTCGGACAACTTCCATCTGCTTATCCCCCGCTCAGTGCTGTAGCCGGATCGACTTTGAGCGCGCGCCAGATCCCAAGAATGCTCGCCAGTACGCAGATGACCACCACGATGGCAAACAGCACCACCATGTCCAGCGTCTGCAAGAGCACGGTGCGCGGATACATCGCATACGTCTGCGTAATGACGACATATCCCACGGCGAAGCCCATGACACCCAGCAACAATGACTGCTGGAGGATCATATTCACAATGGTCCGGTCCGGCGCGCCAATAATCTTCAGCGTAGCGATCTCGCGAAGCTTGTCCATGGTGAGCGTGTAAATGATCAGTGCGATGATCACGCCGGAGACAACGACCAGAATCGTGCGAAACAACCAGAGCTGCTTCTGCGATTTCTCGATGAATCCCTTGAGTAGCAGCTCGCGTTCCTGTTCGGCTGAAAATACCTGGTAATGGTTCCAGCGCCGGATATACCTGGCGACCTCAGGTGCCAGCGATGCATCGTCCAGTTCCGCCACTATCGCGTTCGCAAAGTGCGAGTTCTCGGCTGCCGCCAAGGCCTTGTTCGTGGCCTTTTCCCGCATGAACGGGTTCATGCTGTTCAAGGCGGTGAAGGTGGCAATCACCCGTTGGCGGTTGTTGCGGATAGCGTCGTTATCGAGTTGGAACTGGATGATCTGGGCATCGGCTAGTGAAACAAAAGCTGCCGCATCCCCGGACGGTGAAGTCATACCGCGAGTTAGGCCGACAACGTTGTAGGCTTCCAGTCCGAGGCGAATAGTATCGCCGACCGCGTACCCCGACTTGCGGTCGACCACGATTTCGTAGTGCTTCTTCGTGATGGTGCGCCCGGCGGCAATAGCAGGCGGGCCGCCGATTCCGCCCAGCTTATAGCCGATCAGGAATAAGCGGGCGGGCTTGTTGCCACGCTGGATCTGCACATACTGAAAGGACACGGGGGAGGCGCGGCGCACCCCTTTGACGGCTGAAATGGAGTATTCGATATCCTCCGGCAGGCGTGAGCTTTCGGCAAATGGTCCCCGCGTGTCCTTCTGGACCACCCAGATTTGGGCTGGAGTTGCATCGACCACTTCAGTGGCATCGTTGATCAGGCCGCGGTAGATTCCGCTCATCGCCATGACAACAGTCAACAACAGGCCCAGCCCCACACAGGTGAGCAGGAAACGAATCTTGTGGCGCCGGATGTCACGTACGGCGAGGTTCACGTTGCGCCCCCTATTCGCTCGTTGCGGTTCGCACCAAGCTGCTGCGGACCCGCTTACCTGGCGTGAGTGGAATGGCGATGGCGCTAGGCTGAACGAGCACCTTGTCAGAGTCGGCAATGCCATTCACAATTTCGACAAGCCCGCGCTTATCGCTGACGCCAAGCGACACCGTCCTTGACTGCAGCCGACCGTTTGCCACCACCCAAACCATCGGTTTCTCCCGGCCGGAAATGATGGCGGTTCTGGGCAGCACTTTTGCCGCGGCTTTCTCGGATTTGATGATGAAAACCTCAGCGGTTTCATTCAGCTTCAGATCGGAAAGTTGCTGGGTGAAAGCAACATCCACCAGGACCTCTTCCGTGACCGGGTCGGCCTCTTTCTGGATACGCGCAACCACGCCGGGCAATTTACGGTTCGGAGCAGAGCGCAGCGTAATAATGGCTCGCTGACCGACTCTCAGGCCATCAATCTCACGTTCGTCAATGTTGGCTGAGATCCAAATCGGGCTTGACTGCGCGGCGATTGTGAAAATTGAAAGTCCCGGCACGACCGTGGCGCCTTCTTCGAGATCACGCGTGACGACGTAACCATCGACCGGGCTGGTAACGACTGTGTACTGCAAATTTGCGCGCTGCAGCCGGACGCCGGCTTCCGAACCAGCGGCGTTTTTCTCCGCCGCCGCAACGTCCGCGACCGAAGCACGAACCTCATCCTCCGCCGAACGCTGCAAGGCTTGAGCGTTCCGAAGGTCCTCCTTGGCCTGCAGGTAGGCGGTCTCAGCGGTATCGAATGCGTCCTTCGCCCAAACGCCACTCTCGTACAACGACTTTGCACGTTGGTAATTGATCTCGGCGAGCTGCAATCCGGCTTGGGATCTCGCTACCGCGGTGATGCTTGCCTGAAGACGCGCCCGGTTTGCCGACAGATTCGCCTGTGTGGATTTGTGTGCTGCCTGCTGCGCTTGCGCTAGGTTCACCGCCTGCCCAATCTGGCTCTGCACATCCTCATTCTGCAGTTCGGCCATGATCTGGCCCTTTTTCACCGAGTCGCCCTGATCCACGTACGTTTTGAGAACAACCCCGTTGATCTTCGCTCCGACTCCGATCGCCACCTTAGCTCGCACGAAGCCGGTGCCCGCCGCTTCATCTCGCACAGTAGTAGTCGCGAGTTGCGTTACCGGGACGCTGGGTGGAAGGAGAAGAGCCACGGCGATGAAGGCTACGACCAGTGCACCCAGGACGATAGTCCAACGTCGGCGTCTTCGCTGCACCACAGCCAATGAACGCATGCGAACCGGAATCGACAGAGGTTTAGCACGTGCTTCTTCTGTTTTCATCGGTGGCAATCCTGCGGTTAGCTACCGCTGAGCAAATTCGTAATCCTGTCTTTCAATCGAAATCTGCTATAACCTAACTCGCGTCAGTGCAGCCGCAGCCGACGCCAATCGAAGCGACGGCATCCAGTTAAACTGATCAGTTCTCACCGCTCTCGGCCGCCCTGGCTGAGCTTCCGTCGCAGAGCTGGAGCCAGCAGGGGTGACAACTCGAGCGCGCCATTGGGGCGAGAGTTCGCCAAGCCGTCCAGTAATGCGGCTCTCTTCCCAGATGGAGTTCCCACCAGTTGCTCATCCCATATGGCGAGTGTCTTTCGTAGTGCCCTGCGCAGCTGCTGGAATTCCCTGATACGCTGCTCGATTGCTTCAAGCTTCTTTGCGGCGAGCTGACGTACCTGTTGACACGGAGCCAGCCCACGATCTCTCGCTCCCAATATCCGGGCAAGTTCATCAACGCTAAATCCGACTGCCAGTGCGGAGCGGATCACACGGATGCGGCTGAGGGCTTCGAGCGGGTAACGGCGATACCCGTTCGCCGTTCGCGGTGGTGCAGGAAGAAGTCGGCGCCGTTCGTAGTACCGCAGGGTATCGCTGCTCACCCCCGCTAACCTCGCGCATTCGCTCGCCCCCAAGGAGCGGGCACGCACTGTGGTCGTGTTCACGCTTTCATTGTCAACCCTGGAACCTATTCCGGAGTCAAGAGGTTTTTTCAGCATTAATGCAGGCTAGAGGCTTGACCTGTAAAAAGATGTGACTTGTGTCACGCAGCCCAGATGGCCGTACCCGGGCAGTGAAGGTTGTAATTTCCTCAGGGAGCGCTCACCCCGACTCAGTTGCTCAGACGCTAAGTGCTGGAACGCAACCATTCGTGGAGTCGTTATTTGACTCTCAATCCGTTAGACTGCAATCCAGTCACTCCGTAACGCCTTGTCAAGAACCACCCCGACGACAAATGCGACCCCCATATTCCACATGGCAAATCCGGCCACAATGAGCATCACGTAAAAATCGGCTTTCTTCTTACCGATTTCCCTGGCCGTCAGGGCCAGCTCGGCTCCAGCGAAAAACAGGATCACGCCAGCAACGCATTCGGGAAAATCTTGAATAGAAAAGATATCGAATCGCTGAAGAACAGCGCGATGGTAACTAGAGCGTGTTTCAAAAACACCTCCGCAGGATGATCCAGAAGCAAGCAATGTAGAAGAA
>PJLO01000056.1 GCA_003010405.1 Acidobacteriota bacterium
GCAGCCTGGTTCAAGCACTGCGGCTATGGAATATAGCTTCATGCAAACCGGTCTAGAGATGGGGCCGTATGTCACCACGGAATAGGGTTAGACCATCTGGACTATTACAGGAGCGGAGCACAGCGCCCCGATCCTCGACGGGAACACGTCGCCGATCCAGAGAGAATTAAGAATTTCTTTACAGTGACTTACGTTCCCTCACGCGCCTCGGTAGGTCCGGACCGCGTCGCAACGTATCTGATGGCAATTCGCCGAAACATTTCTTGTAAGCTAGCGAAAATTCTCCGAAGTGCCAGAAGCCCCATTTTAGCGCCTCAGCTGAAACCGTCGTCGTTCCGCGAGTCGCCGCCCTCAGGGCTTGGCGTACGCGGTGAAGCCGAAGCCGCTGCAGAAAAGCGACCGGGCTCATACCCAAAATTTCCTTGAAGGCATATTGCAAGGTTCGCTCGCTCACTGCGGCAGCCTTGCAAAGATCTGTTACGTAAAGCGGGCCGCCGGTGTGTGTCAGAGCGTACTCCTCAGCAACTTGCACAAGTTGGCTGTAAGCCTGATGCCTTTGGTCGAAGGGCGTGACTGCGTAATCTTCCAATGACCCGATTGCCTCCAGAAGCATCTCTATGAGTTCAACCTCGGCGGCAGCACACACGTCCTTCTTTCCATCAAACAGCTCCGGTTTTTGCGCGGCGATGTCCGCCAGGCGCTTGCCGAAGGAGAAGAATTCGCAAGCCTTTTTTGCGTTGCAAACAAGTAGGTCCACGACGGACTGCCGTTGGAGCGGATCCCTCAGGTGTCGGGCCCTGAGATGCGCTTCGAAGTCTGTCGGTGAAATGCCGACAACGATACTCTCGTAGTCCGCCTCCACGACGAACTGGCACTTGGTACCCTCGGCGGCCATCAGCATAAGATTGGGATGAACAATCAACCCATTGACCTTGCCCTTCGCCCGAGGGCCGAAGGCCACCACGCCAATCATCCCAGGCTTCATCGTTGTGCGTGTCCGAACGGCGAGGTTTGTCGAGTGGTAAAGCAGCACGGTAGATTCCAAGCGAACGACTACACGCCTTGCTCGCAGAGGGTCCGACCGAAGCTGAACCAAATTCTGCTCAATTACCTCAATGTCCTCTCCCGCAGTTGTGGGGTCGGAGATCTCAACGACTTTGACGTTGGGCTGAGGGCCCCCAAAGTTATTCTGCCGAGTCTTCATACTTTGCGGAATTCCGATAGACGCCCAAACCAGCAAAGGCCACACTGTCTGGCGCCGTGGCGAACCTAGATCGAATCATAGCAAACAAGCGGCATAAGTGACTTCAATCCCGGCCACATCGGCGGGAACCAAGGCTTCTGACGACCGGGTCACCTTGAAGCGTGGCTCAGGATGACGTGGACCAAATGATCGTGGAATAAGGGGGCGCTATGCGCACCATGATACGACGCTCGACTCGCGCCATTTCCTCAGAACCAGACAATCTGATCCGGTTGCTGAAAACGTTAGGCATAATCGGGATGGGTGCTGCGCTCGCTGCACCCGCCATCGCCGGCACTTCCAACGGAGACGCACCCCGCCGGCCAAATATTGTCATCATCCTCGGCGATGACCTGGGTTTTGCCGACATGGGCTCCTACGGCAGCGAGATCAAGACGCCGAATCTTGACTCGCTCGCGATGAACGGCGTGCGCTTCACGAACTTCTACACGCACGCGAGTTCGTCACCTACTCGAGCGATGCTGCTGACTGGCGTCGATACGCACGTGAACGGCCTGGGCAACATGGACGAGTGGACCGCCCCCAATCAGCGAGGCCTCCCCGGTTATGAAGGCTACCTGAACAACCGGGTGGTCACTGTGCCACAGTTGCTCAAAGATGCTGGCTATCACACCTACATGGTCGGCAAGTGGCATATGGGGAAGGCGCCAACTCAGATACCGGCTGCGCGAGGATTCGAACGTGATTTCTCGCTGCTCGATGGAGCGGGCAGCTATTGGGACATGACGAATTTCACCGCCGCTTCTCCAAAGTCGGTCTTTACCGAAGACGGACGTTACCTGACGCGTCTTCCCAAGAACTACTACGCAACGGAGGTATACACGGACAAACTGATCGGATACATCGAGGCCAACCGCGGAGACAGTAAGCCGTTCTTCGCCTATGTCGCCCACCAGGCGCCGCACGATCCTTATCATCTGCCGAAGCAATGGCGCACTCGCCACGTCGGAGAGTATGACAAGGGTTGGGATGCGGTGCGGCAGGCACGACTCAAGAAGCAGGTTGAGCTCGGCATTATGCCCGCGAATACGCAATTGGCGGAGCGAATGTGGTTTGTTCCCGATCCAGTGTTGCTAGCTCCAGCGACGAGGGCAGTCCTCGGCAAGAAAATGGAACTCTACGCGGGGATGGTCGAAAACCTCGACTATCACACCGGCCGGCTTATCGAGTACCTCAAGAAGATCGGCGAGTACGACAACACGATCTTCATCGTGTCCGGCGATAACGGTGCCGAGGGAAACGATTTGTTCGCAATGATTGCGGGAACTCCAGGGTCGCGTGACTTCCTCTTCGCAGCGAGTAAGTGGTCGAACAATCATCCCAACGCCTGGGGCGAACCCGGCTCGTGCGTCGCCTACGGCCCCATGTGGGCGCAGGTATCGATGACGCCCTTCAGTCAGTACAAAGGATGGCTGGCGGAAGGCGGAATCCGAAACGCACTCATCGTCAGCGGTCCGGTCGTCAAGCGGCCCAAGGGAAGCCTAAACAACGGGTTGATGCATGTGGCCGACCTCATGCCGACGCTGCTCGACGTCGCCGGCGCCAGCTATCCCAAGACCCGCGACGGGCAGGAATTGCCCGCACTCATCGGCAAATCCTGGGTCTCGTTGTTGGCGGGCAAGGAGGATTCGCCCCGAACGGAGCACGACTCCCTCGCTTGGGAACTCTTCGGCAACCGCGCAGTGAGGCAAGGGGAGTGGAAGCTGCGATGGGAATACAAGCCATTCGGCAACGCCGACTGGGAGCTTTTCAACGTCGTTGCTGATCCTGCCGAGCGAAAAAATCTCGCCGTAGAGCACCCTGAGAAGGTTCAGGAGCTTCTCGCGACCTGGGACAGCTATGTCCGGGCGAACAACGTGGTGCTGCCGAGTCGCTCCGTATTCGAAGCTCTGGAAAAGAATCTCCCGCAGCGAGTCCCGGACGATCCGGGTTATCCGCCACTTAACTACAAGAGACAGTTCGTGCCGCCAAAGGACATGATAGCGGCCCCCAAGAACTAATGAGTGTCTCTGAGCCGAGATCCAACTACGACGGAGGTCTTATGAAACCGGTTACACGCTTACGCTGTGCCGTCGCAACGATACTCCTGACGGGTGTGCTTTTTCCTCCGAAGACTCTGGCCCAGCTCCCGGCGCGCTTCTACTGGAAATCTCTGTCGGATTCCAACGGAGTGCCGGTTATCTTTCAGTCCATCAGCGGCAATACAAACCCGTTCGACCCTGCTCATATCGTGACGCCAGACGCGAACTTCGACGCCACATTGGCCCTCGCGGGCTATGCGCGCACCTTTTCTCTGCACAAGCGCGCCGTCATGGTTGCCATCATTGAACCCATGGGACACGTCTCAAGCGAGGTCACAGTCGCAGGCAGGACAGCCAAGCAATCGGCCAGCGGCTTCGGTGACCCGATGGTTGAATTCGACATCAATGTCATTGGCCCCCGCGCGCAGAAGACAATCCCCGATGCTTTGCGCTACGAGCCAAAGTTTTCGGTTGACCTGCTCGGTGACCTCGGGATTCCGATAGGCAAGTACGACAGCAGCCAGCCACTTAATCTCGGGCAGAACCGGTGGTATGGACGCGTTGGCGCTCCGATTGTCTGGCAGCTCGGCCCGTGGGTGCCTGGTCGGCGTACGACGTTGGAGTTCCTGCCCGCCGTGTGGTTGTTCGGAACCAACAGCAACTTTGTGGGACAGACGTTAACGACCGATCCAATGTTCCAGTTGGACGGTCATTTGACCCGCGACTTTGCCGAGAGCTTCTGGGCATCGTTTGATACCGCCTGGTACACCGGCGGTCAGGCGAGCATCAACGGCGTCCATGGCAAAAGCCTCAACAACTTCGGCTTAGGGTTCACGGCTGGATACAAGATCAACGACAATCTCAACGTCACCGTCGGTTACAAATCGACCATCAACGACAGCGCTCCCGATGCCCTTCGCTTGAACCAGTTCATGTTCTCGGTCGTGTACGGGTGGCACAAGATTATCGAGGGATCCAAACGGCTGAAACACGATTAGCAAGTAACCGAGTTCTCGGTTCCTCTACTTGATTGAAGGGCTGACAATGAAGGACGTGGCTCGCACACTGGCAATAAGGCTTGGTACCGTTGCGTTCCATAAATACCAAATCATGACTGGACTGGTCTGCGGACCACTGCCGAGTTAATGCAGTATGCGACCAAGGGGCACATGATAGCCAAATCGGAAGGCTGCCTAAGCAGCAAATTAGCAACTTCAAGCGCATTCTCTGCCTGTTTTTATTCCCAGAGTTATTCGCTCGCTCTCTCCTATGGCAGATCTGGATCTTCAGCCAGCCTCAGCGGGTACATGGGCAAAAGCGACACATTTGATCGAACTATTGCGGCTTTCTCAATCGCCCACGCCGACCAGAACGAAAAAGACGATGCTGCCCTTGACCACGCTGTCCGCGAAGGCAGGGTAAAAGCATTGTTCGAAGGGGAAAGCTGCAAATGACTTCAGAGGGGTGAATATGACAAAAAAGCTTCTCTGCTTGGGCTGCTGTCTTGCGCTCCTCACAACCGGTTGTCTTCATCCCAAGTTGGGCCCACAGTCGCTGCCGCGCGACCGATCTCTGTACAGTGTTTCGCTCGCCGATTCATGGAAAGAGCAGACACTGTTGAACATCATCAAGGTACGCTACAGCGACCCACCCGTCTTCGTGGATATTGGAAATATCATTTCCAGCTATACCCTGGCGCAAGGCGCTTCGGTGGGAGGCACTATAATCCCGAGCGGGAACAACCAGGTTGTGTTGGGTGGGTCTCTCGGTTTTTCCAACAGTCCGACCATTACGTACACGCCTCTAACAGGCAATGCGTACATCAAGGGTTTGATTACGCCATTGCCGGCTCCGATGGTGTTTGCGGGGATCCAAAACGGACTGCCGGCTGATTCCACTCTGCTTTCGTCAATCAGTTCGATCAACGGGTTGAGGAATCAACAGGTATCACTGAACGGCATCATGCCGGCCGACAAAAACTTTCATCGTGTCCGGGAATTGATGTACAAAATCCAGATTTCTGGTGCGGTAAGACTCTATGTCAAAGACGATGGCAAGAAGCAGACGAGTGTCATCGGGCTTCGCACGGAGGACGTTCCGCCGGAGATTCAGGCCGCCAGCAAGGAATTGCGCGCATTGCTGCACTTGAACCCTGACGCCACAGAGTTCACGCTCGTCTCCGCTCCGCTTCCCTCCAACGATACCGAAGTTGCGGTCATGACACGCTCAATCTCAGGAATGATCCAAAACCTGGCCGCACAAGTGGAAGTGCCTTCGGAACACACGTGGTGCGGATAAACACGCTACAAGCCGAAGAGCTTTCATGATGCGGTGGCCGTCTCTGGCGGCAGCTAACCGGAATTGTTCGTGAATTGAGTTTCTGGCCGTTGCGCGCGGTGAGGCTCTCGGCCTCAGCCCGTCAGAGAGAATTCCAGGCAAGAATCCAGGCTGTCAGATAGCTCGAAAGCCGGGCCATGTACTGCCGTGACCGCGTATTTATTGCCTGTTATTCTGGTATCGCTGTGGTAACGATAGAACATGAACTTGGGTACGAATCAGTGCAAGATGTTGAAATGCCCAGTATGATGCGTAGGCGTGTTAAATCAAACAATCAGACTACGAAGAAAGGCAATTGAAGATTGCGATGGCATCTCCTCACGGTGTCTCCAGTGTTGAGACTGACAAGGTCTTTGCGGGTTCGGTTCCGGTTTTCTACGACACAGACCTCGTGCCTTTGATCTTCGAGCCCTATGCTACAGATTTAGTTAACCGGTTGCAGATTAGAACTTTATCTCGTGTTCTCGAACTTGCTGCTGGGACAGGTGTCCTGACTCGCGCATTGGCCTCCGCATTACCGCGCGAAGTCTCAATCACGGCTACAGATTTGAACGAAGCGATGCTTGAGCGAGCCGCGCTGGTGGGCACCGAGCGTCCGGTCGAGTGGCGGCAAGCAGACGCAATGCAGCTGCCGTTCGGAGATGCAACCTTCGATGCCGTCCTGTGCCAGTTCGGGGTTATGTTCTTCCCTGACAAATGTAAAGCTTTTTCGGAGGTGCGTCGGGTGCTCCGTCCGGGAGGAGCTTTCGTTTTCAGTGTGTGGGACAGGATTGAAGAAAATGAGATCTCAGAAACCGTTACGGCTGCGCTGGCGTCGGTCTATCCCGAAGATCCACCGAAATTTCTTGTTGAGACGCCCTACGGCTACTACGACCGACAGGTGATTCAGCGCGACCTTGCCAGTGCCGGGTTCGGTGCTTCGCCGAAATTCGACACAGTTGCGGCACGCAGCCGCCCGACATCAGCCGACGCCGTGGCAACTGCATACTGTTTAGGAACACCTCTGCAAAAGTGGATTGAGACTCGGAATCGTATCCGACTGGATGAAGCGTCTGCTGTTGTGGCTGCTGCCATCGCGAAGCGTTTTGGAAACGGTCAAGTGGACGGAAAAACTCAGGCGCACGTCATAAGCGTTCAAAATTCGTAGCGAGCGTGTTACAGGAGACGAATGCCTCCGTTCTAACGTGCCCGCACCAAATCCCTTGTGTACACCAAAGAATCGTCATTTTATCAAATTGTAGCTGGAAATGTAGCCGTCCAACTGAGCGCGGCGCTGGTGCTGAGTCAGGATGCAATAACGGAAGACCCGTGGCTTGCATCCGT
>PJLO01000057.1 GCA_003010405.1 Acidobacteriota bacterium
AGGCCCGGTTGGGGGCCGGCGGCCGGCCACGCCTGTCCCGGCGCATCTTCGGCCTAGGGAGCAACGGCTCGATCAGTTCCCATTGCGCATCCGTCATCAGCTTCTGCCGATTCTTCATGACAGAAGCTCACCAGCTAAGCTGCCTCAGACGTAAGTACCTGACTTGAGGCCTTACCTATTTTTGAAACACGCTCTAGCCTTACTTCAGACGCCTTTACGTCATCGCCGCCATCAGGCCGTCAGGTTGTTTGCGAGCGTGTTTCGTTGCCGCTCATCGTGCGGGAGAAGACAGCGGAAGCGGTACGTGCTTGAACGGCTTCGCATCAACTCCCTGATATTGCGCCGATACGTGACCGTTTCCACACAGGACCCATTTGTACGTAACCAGTCCATCCAATCCAACCGGTCCACGGGGAGGAAGCTTTCCGGTACTGATTCCGACCTCCGCGCCCAATCCATACCGATAACCATCCGAAAATCGTGTTGAGGCGTTGTGTACAACATTCGCCGAGTCCACCTCATGGAGAAAACGCTCGGCGGTGGCCGCGTTTGCTGTGATGATGGCATCCGTGTGGCGCGACCCAAACGTTCTGATGTGCGCCATTGCAGCCTCTAGGTCGCTAACGATCTTAATGGCAACGGCAAGTTCTCCGTATTCGACAGCCCAGTCAGAGTCTTCGGTTATGAGCGTCACGCAGTCGACTCCGGCAATGGCGACAGTTTGCGAGCACCCGTTCACTCGTACACCACATTGCTTCAAAGCCGTTACAAGGACAGGAATCCATTCCAACGCATTGCGATGTACAAGCACGGTCTCAACGGCATTGCACGCGCTGGGTGCCTGCGTCTTTGCGTCGATGATGATGCGCGTTGCCATCTGCAGGTCAGCATCGGTATCAACGTAAACGTGGCAGATTCCATCGGCATGTCCAAGAACTGGAATTCGAGTATTTCGTTGCACGTATTGAACCAGTTCCTTGCTGCCCCGAGGGATAACCAAATCGATAAGGCTATCTAACTTGAGGAGTTCCGCCACGGCCTCGCGTCCGTGTACCACCGTTACACTGCTGCACGGAACACCGTGCTGTAACAACGATTCGTGCATGAAGCGCTGAATCAGCTTGACCGTATGGGTCGCCTCCTGACCGGCCTTGACGATTAACGCATTGCTGGATTTCATCATCAGGCTCATCAACTGAACAACGGCATCCGGGCGGGACTCAACGATTGCCGCTACCGTACCGTACGGAACGGCAATCTGGCGTAAAATAAGGCCATCGTCGAGAAGGGTGTGGCGAAGAACGTGGCCAACGGGTTCCGGCAACGAGCTGACTTGGCGTACCGCATCCGCCATCTGATGAATTTTGGCATCAGTCAATCGCAAGCGGTCAATGAGAGCTGAGTTCAAAGCAGCGGAGACTGCATCCGCCACGTCTCTTGAGTTGACCTTCATCAGCTCCGCCACGCTGCCATCAATTTTGTCCGCGAAGAGCTGCAGAATGGCATTTTTCTTTTGAGATTCAAGAGTGGCAAGTGTCTTGCCGGCGCTTTTTGCCTGCTGAGCAATTTCTTTGACGCTATGCATCCATTTGACTCCTATCTAGACTGCTTCCAACAGAACAGCCCTGTGCAATCAGCCTCAACACCGAGGGATTGCAGCCGTTAGCAATGACTGCTCGCTGGCATCCGTGTTCAACCGCAAATTGCGCAGCACGCACCTTTGACCACATTCCACCTCGGCCGTGACGTCCACCTTGGCAGGAGAAGTACTCGACTCGCACGTTGCGCAAATCGGAAATCATCTTTGCCTCAGGGCGCGAAGGGTGCATGTCGAAGACTCCATCTACATCGGTGAGGAGTACAAGGCACTCCGTGTGGAGTGACGCAGCGATAATCGCGGCCAGCATGTCGTTGTCTTCAAAGTAGGGCCGCTCGTTTCCGGTCCACGCGGAAGCAGCATCGTTTTCATTGAGAATAGGAAGGTGCTTTTTGCTAGTGCACTCCCTCAGGGTGTCACAGATCATCTGGCGACGCTGGTCGGTGCTGAGATCGCCGTTCGTCAGCAGGATCTGCGCCGTCTGAATGCCAAGTTCGTGAAACGCGTTGTCGTACGTGCTGGTCAACGCGCTTTGCCCAATGGCAGATAGCAGTGGCGTCGCCACCGACTCTTTCTCGCCAAGCAGAATTCGCCCAAGGGCAATCGCACCAGACGAAACAAGCATTACCTCCGCACCACTGCGAACAAGCGGATGAATGGAACTTGCCAGCGCGGCAATTGCCGACTTGTAAGATTCGCCGTCTCCCCTCATGAGAACGTTGCTCCCGACTTTGATGATGAACCGTCGATACTTGAGAGCAATGGACGGAGAGATCTTCGCATCAGCAAATATCGTTTTCATATTACCTTCTCCAATTCTTGTTGCTTGAAGGCGCACAGGCCGTCTGACGCACGTTGCAAGCGGTTCTGCTTGCGGTAAAGCTAACGCCCGCAGATGCTGGCTACAGATGCGACAAGCGCATTGCTGGTCTTTTCGCTGGAAGAAACTCGCATACTGCGGGCTTTTTCGGTCGTCGCCGCAACCGCTTGCATGAGAGTTGCGCGAATCCCTGCCTTTTCGAGTTCAAAAAGGCCATCGACGGTACACCCGCCCGGCGTCGTCACCTCACCTTTGAGCAGAGCAGGATGTTGTTTCTCAGCAAGCTGCAGTGATGCTGCTCCGAGCATTGCCTGACTTGCGAGCAGCGTGGCGAGCTCGCGCGGCAATCCCATGCGGACTCCGCCGTCGGCAAGCGCCTCAAGAATCAGGTACATGAAGGCCGGACTGCTGGCAGAAAGTGCCGTCACTGCGTCCATCCACTGTTCTTCCACGTCGACGGTACGCCCCATCAAGTTGAAGATCTCTTTCACCGTGGTAGCGCAATGTCCATCTTCCGGATCACCAGTGCACAGAGCCGTCATGCCAGCCCCAACCCGGCAAGCAGTGTTTGGCATTGCCCGCACCACGCGGACGGACTCTCCGACGCATTCCCCTATGTCCTTAAGAGAAAGGGCTGTGACGATTGAAACCAAAATGGTGGATGGGCGAAGTTCCGAGCGGATTTCCTTGAGTACAGCGATGGCCTGCTGCGGCTTCACGCACAAAACAACAACGTCGGAACCATGAACGGCCTCATGGTTATTTGTTAAAACGCGCAGAGCCGTTGATCTAGTAAGAGCATCTGCAGTCTTCTGTTGCTTTACTGTGACAACGAGTTGTTCCGGAGTGCACTGCCCCCTGAGAGCCAACGCCTGTGCGATCAACGATCCCATTTCACCGCAACCCAGAATCGCAATACGGTTCTCGGAGATGACGTTCATTACGGCGGTATCACTGCTGTTCACCATTTAGCCTCCAAATGAAAAAGCCCACCAACTGGTGGGCTTTCTGGTAAATCTTTCGCTTGTTTAATATCGAGCGAACGTATTCCAGAGCAAGCCCACGTACCGCGCCGGTGGGCACGGGAGATGCGGCGTTGATGAAAGGACTTTCGCCATGTATGGTTCCCAATGTAGCACGAAATCTAAAATCGTGCCACGATTTTCACGCGTTCATCTTTTGGGTAGAGCTAATTTGGGTGAGCAGGCAGATGTCGTGGGCATGACCGAGCAGCGGGGATTGGCACACCTGCCAAGCAGGAGTTTCCCTGAATACGAGCCACGAAATCCCTCTTACCCTGCACCTCGGTAAAGACAATCACAATTGGCGGAGAAGGAGAGGGCAGATGCTGAGTGTCCTCAGTCAACATATCCACTCAGAGTTCCAGCCGCGATCAGCAAAAAAATCAAAGATTCTGCAACTTTCCACAGGTGAACCAGCATCTACTCTCTTAAGCACGCAACTTCGGGCGATTTGTACCCACGATGTAGCAGTCTGCGCACTGCTCTGCAAAGGTTTTCTCCAAAGTGTCTCCCCCCAAAGTTTTCCAGCCAAAACAGCCCTCGCCCGAGGTGCGCCTGAACACGGATTGTCTTTTGAACAGCCGGGCTCAAAGAACTTCAGAGCCATGGTTCCGGGGAAGAGCCTCTGGCTCCAAACTTCCCTTTTAGAAGATTCGAGCACAGCGGACGAATCGGGGCGCTGGTTGGAGATTTGGGAGTCGGGAAAGGTTCCGAAGCAAGGAACTCGCCCACCTTCGTTCGCACATACTCATCTACGACTGGGAAAACTTGCGGGAATAGCTGGTGCTTCGACTTCAACCGAAAGACACGGGCCTTTCTGTCCGCGCCCTGATGCGAAGCAGTCGAGAGATGTTCAACGACGATTCTAGCCAAGTTGAATTTGCGCGGAATCTTCACGATGCATCGGTATCACCTTCGCCGAGCAGAAGTGGGTGTAAAAACAGCGTCGAGATCGTGGATTACTACCAGAAGAAACCATGCCCAAGAGGGTTTTCCGTTCATCCGGGCGAGTTCCTGAGAGAAGAGATCATGAAGCCGGTCGGCCTCACCTCCAACAAGCTGGCCCGCGAACTGCATATCTCGGTTCCACGCGTGAACGACATCGTGCTGGAGCGCCGTTCAATTACGGACGACACCGCGATCAACGTGGCGCGCTACTTGGGGCAGCGCGCAGCCCCAAAGAGCAAAAGACCGCCTGACTTGGTGGACCAGAAGTGCCATCCTGTTAAAACTTCAAACGACACTCGATAATTTTCAGCGATTCTTCAGATACCTACTTCGAAGTGCGCTACGAGGCGATTCGGTTCACGACGTCTGTGAAGTCTTCAAGTTTCTTCTCGAGTTCCCCAATTCGTCGGGTGACTCCCTGGCCGATGCTGCTGTCCACTTTGCTTTTGACCTGGTGGAGGCGATCGATTTCAATTTTGATTGCTGCGCAATCCGTATGCTGTTCGCTATTCATGAGTTGCTCTCCGCTGGTGTGGCTTGTAAATTGTTGTCCTTCAGTAAGCGACCGCTACCCGCAATGCTCCTATGCGATAGCGGTAATGGCGAGATCTGCAGGTCGTTCGACCGCTTCCGAATTTGCCTTATCGATGAAACGCCTGAACCTGCTGCCGTTTTCAGCTCGCGGCATTAATACCGGTGCTTTCGGTGCGCTCGTGTTGCCAGCAGTTCGCGCCCGGGTTTGCGTTGCTCGCGTGTCTGCCTCCGACCACCGCGGTTGTCCTTGAGACGGGCTTCGTTGATAGTCAACACCCGCTCGCCAAGCAAGGTCTGGTTCAAAGCAGTGATAGCAGCTCCAGCCTCGCTGTTATCGGCCATCTCGACAAATCCGAAGCCTCGTGAACGACCGGTGTCACGATCTATGACCACGGTGGCCGTCTCAACCGCACCAAACGGTTCGAACAAAGCTCGAAGTTGATCGTTTGTCACAGCAAAGTCCAAGTTGCCGACGTAAAGGTTTTTCATGGCTTCTGCCCTCTCTGGTAAGTCGCAGTCGTGGGCAAAGAGTGTAGGTTTCTGCCCGTTCTGGCTATCCCGCAAACTAAGATGGGCGAACTTCAGATCAGCTGACTTAGTTCAGAAGACCTGAACAGGAAGAGGAAACTTTCTCGGGGTAACGCTAGCGCAAACGCCGCCACGCCGTCAATTCCGGCTCTGGAGCCGCGCTCAGTTGCCCCAGACAGGGCGTACCTCTCGAGTCAAACAGAATCGGATGCTCCCGTCAATTCCGGATTATCTGTCGACCGCAGAAACGTGAACGCGTCGGCCCCGCCCCCGCGCACAATCCTGCCCTTTCCATTGCTCCAACCCTTGTCTGGTTTCAAGCGTTTGCATCTCCTGCGCCCAGGATTTTGCTTTTGTTCCTGCCGTTGCTCGTTTGATTCTGGTGGTTTGGCAATGCACTTGCAGCCGTTTTCACGCTTTGCAAAACTTGGCAGGCGCGCCCTCTATGCCATCGCCTACCCTGGCGCTACCCGCACCGAGTAACCGGCCTCACCAATCGCACCTCGAAGCAGGTCACCCAGGTATGCAGTTGTTTGCTGTACCACTCCAGCGCCACGGCCTCGGAAGAGTTCTCGGCGGAAAGCTTTTTGCGCAGATTGGCGGCCTTGCGCTCGGCGGACGGGTCAAGGCCGAATTCCAGTTGCTTGCACAGCTCTTCGCGCCGTTTCCGGGCATCGCTCAGGGTGATTTTGGGATAAACGCCAATGGAGAGGGCTTTTTTCCTACCAGTCTGCCAATACCGCATTCACCTTCTGTTTTCAGTTGTTTATGGATTTTATTAGACGGATATGGAAGCCGAAAAGTTTGGCAACCTGACAGCCATCTGCCCGGACTGCGATCACATCATGAATCGGTGCGTCAGCATGGCAAAGCTGGGGCAAGTTCAGGGGAAATTGGCCATCACGTTTCCGCAGGCACTGGAACGTATAAGTGAGAGTAGTCAACCCACCGTAAACAGTGACCTGAGATAGGAGACATCGACCATGACAAAACACCACGCCGATAACGAACGAATCAAGCGCCAGTATTTCGCCTTTCTGAAGGATGCCAAGGGCAATAGCGAGACAACCGTGGATGCGGCTGCGAAGGCGATAAACCGGTTCGAGGTTTACACCAAGCACCGGGATTTCAAGCTGTTTCACGTTGAGCAAGC
>PJLO01000058.1 GCA_003010405.1 Acidobacteriota bacterium
TCAAGGACTCGAACCTTGAACCAACGGATTAAGAGTCCCAAAAAAATACTTCCCTAGGCATCTGTACTTCATATTTAAAATCAATAATAACAGAAGATACGCCATCAATCTTTCCCCCTTCGTCCCTAAAAATCCTCTTGCACTTCTCGAAAAATGGGACCAAAATGGGACCAGAAGATCGGGATGGGGCCAAGGTCCCGGGCTGTTGCTGGAGGTCGCCATGGACAAGCGGAAAGAGTGGGTCACATCGAAAACGCACCGAGGCGTCAGGTACCGCGAGCACGAGGCCCGGAAGCATGGAGTCCGCCCCGACCGCTATTATATGATACGGTTCCAGGTCGGAGGGACGCGGCGTGAAGAAGCCTTGGGGTGGTCCTCGGAGGGATGGAGCGAGCAAAGGGCCTTTCTTGAGCTTGCCAAGCTTAAGGAGGCCGCGAAAACCGGGGAAGGGCCTAGCTCCCTGGCAGAAAAGCGGGCCGCAGTCGAAGCAAAGCGGCAGGCCGAAGAGGAAGCCGAGGCAGCCCGGCGACGTGCCGAGATCACCGTCACGGATTTCTTTGGACAGACCTATTTCCCCTTCCAGCGGTCGGAAATGAAGGCTGGCCAGAAGGCTGCCCGATCAGTCCAGCGAGAGGACGAGTTGTTTCGACGGTGGATCGAGCCGGTAATCGGTGGCAAGCCCATCAAGGACATTACGTCATTCGACCTGGAGCGGGTCAAAAAAAACATGCTGGACGCCGGCCGCGCCCCCCGGACGGTGTTGTACTGCCTCGCTGTGGTACGGCAAATTGTGAACCACGCCCGCAAGGATGGAATATTTTGTGGTGAGAATCCCGTGGCTCATGTCCGAAAACCGAGTGCCGATAACCGCCGCGATGGTTTCTTGACCCACGAACAGGCCGATAGCCTCCTTGAAGCTCTAGGTAAGAAAAGCCGTCAGGTGCATGATATGGCGCTGCTCTCCCTGCATTGCGGTCTTCGTGCGGGTGAAATTTTCTCATTGACCTGGGGTGACGTGGATATTGAGCGCGGCATGTTATCCATCAGGGACACTAAGAGCGGCAAGAATCGCGTGGCCTTCATGACTGATGCAGTGAAGACGATGTTTGCAGGCAGGGAACGAGAGGGGCATAACGACTTAGTTTTCCCGTCAGAAACCGGGGAGAAGATCAGCCAGATTTCACAATGCTTCATTAAGACTGTCAATGCTCTCGGCTTCAACGACGGAGTGACAGATCGTCGCCAGAAAATTGTTTTTCATTCCTTGCGCCACACCTTTGCAAGTTGGCTGGTGGAGCAGGGAATTGACCTTTTCGCCGTCCAAAAGCTTATGGGCCATGAGTCCCAAGCCATGGTTCAGAGATACGCCCATTTTGCGCCTGACCATCTTCAGGCGGCGGTCAAAACACTGGAAGCGGGCATGGATGCGGCCAAGTTGGCCGAGGAAAAGAAGGTCGTCAAACTTCGGCCATAGATGGGGTTTTCTGCTAATTTACTGTAGCCCTTGGAGAAATCCAGGGGCTATTTTTATATGTTTTTTTACAGAAAATTCTAGACAAAATTATTCGATGGGAATAGGTTTGATCCGTGGACGATAAGTACGAGAGGGGGAACCCATGGACGATTTCTTGACAGCCCAGGATATGGACAAATTCGGGAAAGCCCCGCGAAGGGCGTATATCGAAAAGCAGGGTATCATCTGCGCTGATGCACAGTCTGAGGGACGAAACAAACGATACACTTATCCCATGGGATTTAAGTGGGGATTTGTATCTTATTTTGATGCGATCTATAATATCAATACGGCAAGTACCCTTACAAACGCCATTATGGAAATCTTGCCGCAAATCGTTTCAAGAGGCGAGAATCAAGAAGATGGCATGAGGGTTTGGTTTATAATCCTCGACAATGAAATATGCTTTTCTGGACTGTCATACAATCATGAATATCAGCCACAGCCGGAAGAGCAAGAAAACCTGATGAAGTTCACCGTATTTTCTGCCCAATACTTTCCAGGTGTTGAGGTTGATATTTGGGCAAAACCAATACCCCAGACAACGCCTTGGACGGGATTTTCCGGTGGAGGGGCCGGAATGGGGTATACTGTTCTGAAAAAAGAACCGCCAAAGTTTATTTCCCGCAAGACGTCGTTAGCGAAGTCCATTGCAGTGCATTGCATTAGCGACATTTTTGAAGAAATCTCCGCAAAACTTGCAGTAAATCCTTACAGAATACCTGTCGAGGAATATCGTAAGATGACTTCACAGGTGCGTGAGGTCAATATTGAAGATATAGTTTTTAAGATTAACTAACCCCTGGACCCGGCCCGTCTTGGCGGGCGGGCCGGGAGGCCGAGGGGGGCACGGAATAGCTAGTCGGCGTTGGCGCGCCGATCCGTGGAAAGCGATAGCAAACCTTCCCTAGCATTCCCCCTGCTTCATAGCAAGCCCCCGTTGGACTCGGCGCTACCAGAACAACCCCCATCGTGTTGGTGGGGTCTCGGAGTGCGCTCTCATGACAAAAGATCGCGACGTTTTCGACGAACTGGCTGCGAAGTGGGAGTCAACTATTGTGGCGCGAAAAGTGTTCGACAAATTCTCTGGCGGGGCTGTTTCTCCAAAGCAACTTGCAAATCTTGACAGTGATGGCGAGGGACCGTCCGAGCGTATAATGGTCGGTAAGCACGTCTGCTACCCTGTGACCGCCGCCGTCGCATTTTTGCGGAGCCGCTCGAAGAAGCTCGTGTAGGGGGTGTGCATGGGAAGTGCCATTTTACAGGCCGCGCTTGAGTACGAGCGCCACGGCCTTGGAGTTATTCCCCTGCGACCACGCGACAAGCGGCCGTTGCTGGCGTCGTGGGGAGAGTTTCAGGACCGCCGTGCAACTCCAGACGAAATCCGTGCTTGGGCGGAACACTGGCCGGACATGAATCTGGGCCTTGTGACTGGCCGGGTCTCGGGCGTCGTCGCCGTGGATATTGATGGTCCCGAGGGTGCGGCCTGGGCCGAAGCCAACCTCGATAAGGTGGCGATCCAGACCACGGGCAAGGACTACGGCTTCCATGTTTTCTTCCGTCAGAACGGCGTCCCGGTAAAGAACGCGGTCCGCATCGCCCCGCAAGTCGATGTGCGGGGGGATGGTGGTTACGTCGTCATCGCTCCCAGCATTCACCCCAACGGCAAGCAATACGAGCTACATTTTGGCCCGGGCAAGACGTGGGCAGACCTGCCGGACTGGGAAGGGATCACCCCGGACGAAAAAAAGCAGGAAGCCGAGGCCACGCAGACAACCGGCACACGCTACGGCTTGGCCGCCCTCAAGGGGGAAATCAAAAAGCTCTGTGCTGCCGAGCCCGGGACGCAAAACGACACCCTGACCAAGACCGCCTTCGCTCTTGGCCGTCTCATCGGCCGGGGACACCTTGAACACGACAACGTCAAGGCCGCCCTTCTGGGGGCCATCCAGGCGTGGCCTAACTTGGACCTTCGCAAGTCCACCGACACCATCGAGCGTAGCTTGCGCGACGGGGCCAAGAGCCCGAAAGGCCCTGACCCGATCCTGGACCAGTTCAATGCCACCGAAGACGGCGTGGCCATGGCGTTCGCCGCCCGCCACAAAGACTCTTTGCGCTTCTGCCATGACACTGGGGCTTGGTTCAGATGGGACGGTTCGCGGTGGGTGCGGGAAAAAACGCACCTCGCCTTCGACTGGGTGCGCGGCCTGTGCCGGGAGATGCCGGCCGGAGCGAAGGAAGCCAAAACCTTGGGGAGGGCCAGCACCGCGCGCGGCGTGGAAGCGTTCTGCCGGGCTGACCGCGCTTTCGCCGTTACCAGTGAAGTATGGGACACGGACCTTTTCCTTCTCGGCACCCCTGCCGGCACTGTGGACTTGCGCACCGGCTGTTTGGTCCCGGCCCGGCCGAGCGATTATATAACAAAGTCTACTACCGTTTCCCCGGCTGAAACATCGGATTGCCCGATATGGCGTCGGTTTATGGATGAAGCGACCGAGGGCGATAATGGATTGCAACGGTTCTTGCAACAAATCGCCGGCTATTCATTGACCGGTGATGTACGAGAACATGCTTTGTTCTTTGTGTATGGAACTGGTGGCAATGGAAAGTCAAAGTTTCTTGATGCATTAACAAATATTCTTGGAGATTACGCCACTACGGCGGCAATGGACACCTTCACGGCTAGCAAGAATGATCGACACCCCACGGACTTGGCCATGCTCCAAGGTGCTCGCATGGTCTGTGCCAGCGAAACCGAGGAAGGCCGGGCCTGGGCTGAATCCCGCATCAAGCAGTTGACAGGCGGGGACAAGATCACGGCCCGATTTATGCGCCAGGACTTCTTTACCTTCCAGCCTCAATTCAAGTTGATTATCATCGGCAATCACCAACCCATCTTGAACAACGTGGATGATGCTGCAAGACGTCGCTTCAACATTATCCCATTTGTTCACCAACCGGCGAATCCTGACAATGAACTTGAGGTCAAGTTGCGTGCTGAATATCCGGCCATCCTGCGATGGATGATCGAAGGTTGCTTGGACTGGCAGGCTAATGGACTGGTGCGCCCCGAGTCTGTGCAGACCGCTACAAAAGCGTACTTTGATGACCAAGACCTGTTTGGTCAGTGGCTTGCAGAGTGCTGCGTTGTTGAAAGGCGTGAATCTGACACCAGGGTGGCCTTGTTCGATTCGTGGGAGGCCTTTGCGGATGCCAACGGTGAGAAGGCCGGTGGATCGAAGACGTTCACTGCGGCGATGGTCAAGCGTGGCTTTTCTCCTGACCGGCAGTACGTAAACGGGAAGACGCAGCGTGTGTTTCTAGGCGTAACTGTCCGGCATGACAATCCTAAATACTGGCAGGATCAGGAGGACTAGACCCATGGATTTCAACTTTCGGACAGATCGGACGGATCGGACGGATTTTTCAGTTAATCGCCCACACGCGCGCGTGTACGTACACGTGAGTGTACATCAGAAAAACCTGTCCGAAGTGTCCGAAGTGTCCGAGACCGAGCTTGAGCGTGAGGCCATCCGCGACCTGGAACGCTTGGAGCGAGCACGTAACGCCAAACGGTCGGGCTACACGCCGAAGCGTCGGGGGCAATATGCGGATCATCGCTGACACCAGGGAGCAGCGCGTTTTTACCTTCGCCAAGTATGAAACCGAGGTGGAACGCGCCGCCCTGCCAACTGCTGATTACTCGCTGCCCGGATTCGAGGATCGTGTGGGCATCGAGCGCAAGGCCGTTGACGACCTCATCGCTTGCATGATGGGCGAGAACCGCGTCAGGTTCGAGAAGGAACTGCGCCGCCTGTCCTCCTACGAACTCAAGGCCGTGGTGGTCGAGGCGTCCATGCGCGACGTGGCGGACGGGCTCTACCGGTCAGAGATGAAGCCCCACGCGGTGCTCCAATCGGTCTTCGCCTTCCAGGTGCGCTACGCCGTCCCCTTCCTCTTCTGCGGTGATCGGGCCGGTGCGGAGTACACCTGCTTCTGGCTGCTGGCGAAGTTCGCTCGCGAGATCGAAGAGCGGTTCAAGCAGGCATCCAAGGCTCATGTGTATAAAAAAGATACAGCTATGCGCCCCCTTTGATGCGAAGAAATGGCTAATGTTTGCACAAATCGTGCTACTATAAATAATAATCGTGCTACTCAACCACCTATTGTTTTGTGAATGGGATTAGTAATCCCTAGGTTTAAGTAAAAATATCCATGAAAATCAATGAGTACAAATCTAGATTGAAGCATGACGGTTGTTTTGGTCCCACTATGGTCCCATGTTTTCGAGGAAACCCCGAACACGTCAAACTTCATGAGTAAATCATGACTCCATAAGGTTCCATAAACTCATGTCGTATTTTAAACTCTGTGACAAGGACTTAACCCGCCATAGTGATCCAGCAAAGCGCCGCAAGATCGTACGCGCGAAACTGCGGGAGATGGTCACAGGCAGGCTTTCACAGGCGCAACGGCTGCTTCTCGAAACAATGGTGCCCCTCTACTTGGAGCTTGATGAAATGGCACAACAGTACGGCGACGATGACTTCGATATGCAGCGTTACTTGTCTCTGCAAGCTGCATTTCGTTCGAGCTTCGCACAACTGTCAGGCCAAGGCAGAAAGCACAAGGTGGCCTCAAACAAGCCCGAGGAACGAGGTTTCGACCTAGGTGTCATCCTTGGCCGCCAATAAGCGCAAGAGGCCCGTAGGGGCCGACCACGACGCCATCCTTGCCCGGTGGAACGCCCCTGGTGCCGAGGGCTTCTTCGCCTGGCTGGAGG
>PJLO01000015.1 GCA_003010405.1 Acidobacteriota bacterium
CTACTGGCTCACTTTTACTCCGCCCTACTGGCCTACTTTTACTCCGCCCTTGACACACACCGGATCATCATCGTTCACCAAATTGACTCGGCTGGCTTCATGAGCGCCGGGTCGAACGGCTTCAGCGGGAGCGCAGATTTTGTCTTTCCGATGGAATTTCGGATCGGGCCTGTCGGAGCATTAGGAAAAGGCTGCCTAGAATCGCTATTGGGCATCTCAGTGGTCGGAGGTCGGTTCAGCAATGAAGCACAACATCGGGAGTGGCACAAAAGACCAGACCGTGAGATTTATGATTGCCAGCAGCGGAATCGCACTGGGGCTTTTTGCAAAGCAACGTTGGCTCAAAGCACTCGGATTCAGTCTTGGCGGAGCCGAACTTACCGCAGGGATAGTCCGGTACTCACTACTAAATAGGCTTTTGGGAAGAAGTACTGCCTTAATTTTTTAGCTCCAAAATCCTCGGCTATTTGTTCGGGCGGCTCCGCATCTGTTCACCATCATGCCACACAATGCTCGAGTGGGCAGTCGAACGCGACTACCGCCGGAAGGGCGTTCTCGGTAAGATCGGGAACCGAAGCGGTTCGGTTTTCCGAGTGCTAGCGAACGAAACGTCCTGTACCGGGGTGATCTTGCAGCGCGGAGCCCTGTTAAAGTCAGGCTCGAAGGTCGATTCTGAAGTTAGGAAGCCGCCGATAGCGAGAGGGCGCTTCCCTGCCCTTCCCGGTTGACCTGAAAATGGAAAACCCCGGTAGCGAGCGCTTGAAACTCTAGATTTGGTAATCTTCCTCCAGGCAGGGAAGGAAGATTGAGAACACCGTTCCTTTTCCTTCAACGCTGCGGACTCGGATTCGCCCCTTGTGTCTCTCGATAATCTTCTTACTCACCCAAAGCCCCAGACCATTGCCCAATGCCTCTTTTGTGGTAAAGAAAGGCTCGAAGATGCGGCTCAGGTTGGCGGCCGGAATCCCCGTGCCCGTGTCGGCAACCGTTACGCGGACGTAACTGACACCGTGCAGTGAGACCCGGTTGGTGCGAACTCTCACTGTTGCGCTGAGTTGGGAGGCATCGATGGCGTTTATGATGAGATTGGAAATGACCTGCCGAACTTCCCCAGCTATACCAAAGATTTCGCTGGAGGAGCCGTTGTGTTCAATCTTTATGCGGATATCCTTGCGCGTGAAATTCGGAGTATAGAGCTCGACCTCCTCGTCTATCAAAGTGCGAATATCCGTCACTGCTGGCTTCCGGTGCTCCCGATAAAATCCGAGCGTCCGCTGGGCGATATGCGCGATCCGGTGGAGTTCCCGCTCGGCAATGTCCGAATACTCCTTCAGTTCCGGGGGGAGGTTGGGATTTTTCCTAATAAGGTAGACACAGTTGGTAACGGCCTCCAGAGGGTTGTTGATTTCGTGAGCGACTGTCGCGGCCATGCGTCCCACCGATGCCAATTTTTCGCTCTGGATCAAGGCCTCCTCTGTCCGCTTACGCTCTTCCATCAATCGAGTCATCTGGACATTCCTAAAGCTCAGTTCAGAAATGATGTGAGCAAGTTTGGCCATGAACGCCACTCCGGTCCGAACGGTATCACGATTCAGATGCGGAACCTCTGCCAATGCGGCCCCATACGCCTTCTCCTCAAATCCGTACTTCGCAGCCTGAGTCTGGAATAATTTCCAGTCCGGCTCTTCCTCTTCGAAGAAGAACTGCGCGGAGAAGATATTGCCAAGATGGTGTTCACCAACCATGAGGGGAGTGACGACATGCCACATCTGGTTCTTGCACTTGTACATCCGATACTCGCCGGGACGCACTCCCTTTGTCAGCTGGGTGTTACTCTCAAAGCAATTGCGGGAAGTATCCGGGTTGACACGATGAAAGTCAGTGCAGATTCTCTGCCAGCTCGTACTGGCAAGTACCTTGCCGTGAATATCGATAACCGCCGTTGGGATTTTTGAGATGGTATAGAAGTCGTTAATCAAGGACCGAATCAGCTGCACGTCCAGAATCTCTGAGAGCTCCAATGCTTGTACATCGGAGGAAGGCAGCTGGAGAAATGTGTGACCAACGGCAAAAATTCGCGCGGGTGCCGGGTGAGCGGAATAATGGCGGTTCGGGGTTTCGAAATCGGTACTTGAGGACATTGGTGTGAAAAAAGCGGGCCTACAAGGTCCCCACCTCCCATGAGAACAGTATAGCAGTCCGTGGTACAAGTAAGTTTCTGGCCCACGTTTGGCCTTTCAGTTTTTTCGCAGTTGTGATCTGCTGAGCAAGGAGACATCGGACTTGGAATCATTGTCGGCTGTCGAGGAAGAACTTTGGGGCAATCTCAGCAGCACTGAAAAGACGGTTCCACGCTGCTCTTGACTGTGTACTTGAATAATTCCGTCGTGTTTCGTAACGATTTCCTTGCAAACCCAAAGTCCAAGCCCTGTCCTGGTCGTATCCTTAGTTGTAAAGAATGGGTCGAAAATGTGCTTCCGTAAGTCTGCGGGAATTCCCTTTCCATCATCAGCTATGGATATTCGGACGTAGCGCTGATTAGCTCTTACGCGCAGTATGATTCTGCCCCTGTCCCCAATGGCATCCAGGCTATTGGTTAGGAAATTGGCAAAAACCTGCCGCAACTCACCCGTAATGCCAAAGACTTGGATGTTCTCATGCCATTGCTTTTGCACAATAACGTGTTTTGCTTTGAATTTGCTTTTCAGCAAGTCAACCGCGGAATCCAGCACAACATTGATCGATATCAGCGCCGGAGCAGTGGATTCTCGATAAAATCCCAGTGATTGTCTTGTGAGATGCACCATTCGTCTCAACTCTGCGTCGGCCATGTCCAAATAGTGGCGTGCTGGTTCGGGCAATCCATCCATTTCCTTTGTAATGAACAGCAGATTGGTCATCGCCTCGAGCGGGTTGTTGAGTTCGTGAGCAATCGCCAGGGCCATCCGCCCGGCAGAAGCGAGTTTTTCGCTACGGAGAAGCGCCTCCTCTGACCGTTTCCGTTCGGTAATGTCGCTGAAAATAACCGCCACTTTGTGCTCTCCTGGTTTTCCAACCCGAAAAGCGTAGAGGTCATACCAGCGATTAAGGTTTGGAGCAAACTCGACGCGGCGGTTTGCGTTTCCGGTAGCTGAGAGTTGTCCGTAGATCTCTAGCCATTTGGGATCAACATTCGAAATCAGCTCCCGAATAGTCTTACCTTTTGCATTCGCCAGTCCGGTATGTCTTTCAAAAGATGGATTAACCTCCAGATATCGCCAATCGTTTGGCTTTCCGTTTTCATCCAACAACACCTCAAGTATGCAGAAGGCTTCATCAATTGAATTGAAAAGCAGACGATAACGATTTTCGGCCGCTTCGCGCTCAACTCGAATAGCTTGTTCCTGCTGGAAGGTCAGCACTTTCTGACGATTGCGGTGGTAAAACTCGGCGGCGACAGACATTGAGATCCCCATCGCGCAAAAAATACTCACGTTGATGACATCGGCCGGGCGAGCGATTTCAAAGCGCCGGTTCGGCAGAATTACCCAGTGGAATGAAATGAGGGCACCCGCAGCAGTTGCCAATAGTCCCACCCAGGCATCTCCCAGCATGGCCATCAGAAAGACAATGGGATAAACAAAAACAAAAGGGGGCAAAGCGCCCCAGTGTGCTTCCACGAGCGGCCTTAATTGGAGTATTGCAATAGGCGCGACCACAGCGACGAGGTAGAAAAATATGTGTTTACGCTTTGTACAGCCGGTTAACATTTCTCCATCCCATACACGCGATTACCACTCGACTGCAACAAAGCCTAGATCATACACATAAAAAAGCAATTGGAATAAGAGATAATCACTTCACCCGTGGCATATTCAACTCTGGACAGATGTAACTCGCCTGAGTCTCTGAATCCCTCTCTCGTGTGAATCAATCTGCAAGTTAAATTCGCAGTCGCATTTAAAAATTCAACGCGAAGCTATACTTTAAGTTGAGGAGAATACAGCATGAGCAGTAGTGCCGCTGGAATTTCACAGACTCTTAAAAATCTGCAAGCAGCTTTTGAGGGCGAGAGCAACGCCGCCGCGCGCTATACCGCCTTTGCCAAGAAAGCCGAGGACGAAGGCTACTCGCGCGTTTCCGTTCTGTTTCGCGCGACGGCCCGCGCGGAGCAGATTCATGCCGCGCACCACGCCAAGGTGATCACAAAACTCGGTGCGACACCCGAGGCCAAGATTTCCGAACCGGTGATCGGAACGACTGCAGAAAACCTTGCCGTGGCAAAAAATGGCGAGGAGTATGAGCGGGACGTGATGTATCCAGAATTCATCCGAGAAGCCGAGGCCAGCGGAGAGGCCAGCGCGGTTCGTACTTTCCGCATGGCAAGCGCGGCAGAAGCGGTACACGCGGATCTTTACGGCGCGGCTCTGGCTAACCTGGAAGCACAGCGCATGGCAGCCATTTTCTACGTCTGCCCCCTCTGCGGCGAAGTGACCGACGATGACACCATGAAGACCTGTCCGATCTGCAACGTGCCGTTCGAGAAATTTGAAGTCTTCCGTTGGATTCCAAGCTGCCAGTTGAATAGATAACTGTTCAGCAATGGTTCAAATTTACAGTCGATAGGCCCATCTCAACCTCGCGAATATGCGGGTCGGATGGGCCTATCGATTTTATTCGTCACTTTCTTTGATTTTGTTAATTACAGAAAGATCCTCAAGCGTGGTGACGTCGCCTTTGACTTCGCCGCTTGTTGCGAGTTCACGGAGCAGGCGGCGCATAATTTTTCCGGAACGCGTCTTGGGCAGTTGCTCCGCGAAACGAATGTCGTCCGGCTTCGCCATAGCACCGATTTCTTTTGCTACCCACGTGCGCAACTCGTCCTTCAAAGCGGGTGATGGCAAAACGTCGGCTTCGAGCGTCACGAAGGCTGAGACAGCCTGCCCCTTGATTTCATCGGGACGGCCCACGACAGCGGCTTCGGCGACCTTGGGATGAGCTACCAAAGCGGACTCGATCTCCATGGTGGAAAGACGGTGTCCGCTCACATTGAGCACGTCATCGACGCGGCCCATGATCCAGATATATCCATCCTTATCGATACGTGCTCCGTCTCCCGTGAAGTACACGCCGGGAATATCCGACCAGTACTGTTTTACATAACGCTCCGGGTCGCCGTAGATGGTGCGCGCCATCGCGGGCCAGGGCTTCTTAATAACGAGATAGCCTCCGGAGCCGAGCGGCACTCTTTCGCCGCTGCGATCGACAACCTCGGCGATGACTCCGGGAAGCGGACGTGTGGCGGAGCCCGGCTTGGTGGGAATCGCGCCGGAGAGCGGGGAGATCATGATGCTGCCGGTCTCGGTCTGCCACCACGTATCTACAATGGGGCAGCGCTCCTTTCCAATTACATTGCGGTACCACATCCAGGCTTCCGGATTGATGGGCTCGCCCACTGAGCCGAGCAGGCGCAGGCTGCTGAGGTCGTGGCGATTGGGATATTCATCTCCCCACTTGATGAACGTGCGGATGGCTGTTGGCGCCGTGTAGAAGACGTTGACCTTGTACTTTGCAATGAGCGCCCAGAAACGGTCGAGGTCGGGATGATTTGGCGCTCCCTCGTACATGAGCGTCGTCGCGCCATTCTGCAGAGGACCGTAGACGATGTAGCTGTGCCCTGTGACCCAGCCGATATCGGCAGTGCACCAGTAAATGTCCTCTTCCTTGAGGTCGAAGACCCACTTGGAAGTAATGTAGGTGCCAACGGCGTAGCCGCCCGTTGTATGAACAATGCCCTTGGGTTTTCCAGTAGAGCCGGATGTATACAGAACGTAGAGCGGAGCCTCGCTATCAAGTTGCTCGGCGGGGCAGGTGGGCGCTGCCTTTTCGGCAAGTTCGTGCCACCAGTAATCGCGACCGGACTGCATGTTGACCGCAGCACCAGTGCGCCTGCAGACAACCACGCTCTGCACCGAAGGACAACTCGCCAGCGCTTCATCGACTATAGCTTTCAGAGGAAGCTGATTGCCACGCCGCCAGCCGCAATCCTGAGTGACGAGAACTTTGGAGTGCTGATCGTTGACACGATCAACGATGGCATTTGCCGCAAAACCTCCGAAAATGACTGAATGCACCGCGCCTATGCGGGCGCAGGCAAGCATAGCAATGGCAAGTTCGGGCACCATTCCCATGTAGAGCGCGACACGATCTCCTTTGGCAACGCCGAGACCTTTAAGCACATTTGCGAAGCGCTCCACCTCTGCGAGCAACTCGCCGTAGGTGAGGCTGCGCGTGTCGCCGGGTTCGCCCTCCCAAAGAATCGCAACTTTGTCGCGACGCGATGAAGCGACATGGCGGTCGAGACAGTTGTAAGAGATGTTTGTCTTGCCTCCCACAAACCACTTTGCCCACGGAGCGTTCCACTCCAGGACTTTCGACCAGGGCTCGAACCAATGAAGTTCCTCCGCGATTCGTCCCCAGAAGGACTCTGGATTTTCCGCGGCTTCGGCGTAGATCCGCTCGTATTCTTCGAGATTTTTGATGTGCGCCCTGGCGCTGAACTCCTCCGAGGGATGGAAAACGCGGTTTTCGTGCAACACTGAGTCGATATTGATGCCATGCGCTAAGCTTTCGGTCGACATGCGTACTGCTTCCTCCATGAACGGCGTGACTTACGTCCGCATTAGACTGTGTGCTGTTCCTGTGAGATTCGAATTTGTGAATGGATCATTTTCGAATCGGCATCTGTTACTGTTCCAGCGTTGAAATGTCTCCGATCTCCTCTCCCGTTTCTTTTGCCTTCAGATAGCGCCTCATGATCTTTCCGGAACGCGTTTTGGGTAGCTGAGTTACGAACTCCAGAATTGAAGGCGTGACGATAGGACCCAGCTCACGACGGACATGCTCGATCAGTGCAGCGGAAAGGGCTTCACTGGCTTCGTGTCCGGAACGAAGAACGACGAAGACCTTGATGCACTCGCCCTTCATAGCGTCAGGAATGCCAATAGCCGCCGCTTCGCCCACCGCTGGGTGCGAAATTAGGGCGGACTCGACCTCGGCTGTGCCAATGCGGTGCCCGGCGACGTTCAGCACATCGTCGGCGCGACCAAGAACGGCGATGTACCCGTGTTCGTCTTTAAGGGCCATATCCCCGGTCACGTACACTCCGTCGATCTGCCGCCAATCGCGCTCGTAACGCGAGCTGTCGTTCCAGATGGTGCGCATCATGTGCGGGAATGGCCCCTTCAGAACCAGCCGTCCGCGCTCATTCACTCCAACGGATTTGCCCTCGGCGTCGACAATATCCGCAGTGACTCCGGCTAGAGGGATGCCAGCTTTGCCGGCGTGATAAGGCATGGTGGCCGGCGTGCCGAGCGTGGGACCACCGGTTTCGGTCTGCCACCAGTTATCAATTACGTATCCCCATTTGCCGTCTCCGGCAAGATACGTTTGCGCCCAACGCCAAGCTTCTGGATTGAGAGGCTCTCCGGCGCAAGCGATGACACGCAGCGAAGTCAGATCGTGAGCAGCAGGCAGGTGCTCGCCATAGCGCATGAACATGCGAATGGCCGTGGGCGCAGTGAACATCTTGGTCACGCCATAGCGCTCAACAATCTGCCATGCAGTTTCGGGAGTGGGCCAGTCAATCGCCCCCTCGCGGAAGATCGTGGTGACACCTGCACACAGAGGACCGTAAACAATATAGCTATGCCCGACAATCCAGCCGATATCCGATGTACACCAGAACAGGTCACGCGGATTCACATCGAAGAACGTGCGCAGGTGATAGGTTGTGCCAACCATGTATCCGCCGTGAACGTGCACGACGCCCTTGGGACGTCCCGTAGTACCGCTGGTGTAAAGGACGAAGAGAGGATCTTCGGCATCCATTTCCTGCGCGGGACATTCAGAGGAAAACTTCAGGAGTTCGTAAAAATTCACCTCGCGACTGCTCACGGGTTCATACTTCTCCGATCCTCTTGGGACCACGATGACGTGCTCGATCATCTCCAGGCCATCGATCGCTTCGTCGGCAACCGGCTTGAGAGGAACGGCCTTGCCACGGCGAACTCCAGCTTCTCCAACAATTATTACTTTGGCCTGCGCGTCAATTATTCGGTCCCGCAGCGCGGTGTGACCGAGTCCGGCATAAACAACGGAGTGGATGGCGCCGACCCGCGCGCACGCAAGCATCGAAACCACTCCCTCAATAGTGAGAGGCATATAAATTACGACACGGTCTCCCTTGCCCACCCCGAGTGAACGAAGGCCGTTGGAGAAGCGGCAGACCATGCGATAAAGCTGTCCGTAGGTGATAACGCGCTCGGAACCATCTTCGCCAAGCCAGATATAAGCAACGCGGTTGAAGCAGTCGCTCTTGGCATGGCGGTCAAGAGCATTGAGCGTGATGTTTGTCTTACCCCCGACAAACCATTGGTGGTGCACGCCATCCCATTCGCGCACCTTGTCCCACTTCCTAGTCCACGTGAAGTTAGCCGCCTCGTCAGCCCAGAAGGTATCAGGGTCTTGAACGGAGTACTCATACTCCTCGCGATAGTCCTTTATGCTGGCCTCGCGCTTTGCGATTGCTGGCGCGTCATAGGAAAACATGGGAGAAATCATCTCTGATTTCACTGCACTGCTCATGAAATAAAACCCCTTTGCTGAATTGACAACAAAAAGCGATCGGAATCCTGAGGGTTCAGTCCGCCAAATAGCGGCGGAACTCCCCAAAGGAGACAAACCTACCTACACGACTCCCGTGCCGTTCAAATGCACGAGTCCGTTTCGATCATGGTTGTGGTGACATCAAAAAGTCCTGGTCTGCACCCCAGCAGGCCGGACTAGAACGAAGCCCAAAGTTCGAGCGCCAAAAACAGCCACTCTCACGTGAGAAGCTTCAGGTCGGAGAATATATGCTGAACAGGGTTTCGGCTGCAAGGAAAAAACAAAGCTGAGCCGCCACGGAGGTAACAGACGGAGGGTGTGCTTCCTTGAGTGCGTTGGAAATTTAGAATCTGGATAACGTCACATGAAAAATGTGATATAAATCACTTTCAGGGGCTACTGGAATCACAGAGCGGTGGTCAGATCGAGAAACTGTGGTATCAGCCGAACGGTTTTCAGAAATGCTGTACAGTTCTGGACCATTGTTATTTGTAAGAAGACGGGTATCATCTTGTTTGTGACAACGGGCGGAGGGCAAGTTGGGATCACCATACGGCTTGGAACTTGTTGAGAACTGCCTGGTATGCAAGCTGCGAACCGACAGCTTCTTCTGCAATCTCCCTAATAGCTCTTTGGAAGCTTTAGACAAGATTAAGTTCACCGCTGCCTACCCGGCGGGGGCGGTACTGTTCGTCGAGGGGCAATTGCCACGCGGCATATACATCCTATGCAAAGGACGTGTGAAGCTCTCCACCACGTCTGCCGACGGGAAAACGCTGATTCTGAAGATAGTGCAACCTGGCGAAGTACTGGGCCTGCACGCAACTGTTTCCAACACTCCATATGAAATCACCGCTGAGACTGCGCAGCCCTGCCAGTTGAACTTCGTGAAGCGAGATGATTTCTTACGGTTTCTGCAACAGCATGGAGATGCCTGCCTTAAAGCCGCACAGCATTTGAGCCGCGATTGTCAGTCGGCTTACCAACAGATTCGTTCCCTGGGGCTCTCCCACTCCGCACCGGAACGGTTGGCGCGGTTACTGCTGGAGTGGGCACACGGCGAAGGGGCCGACGAGGCCGGAACAAGGATCAAAGTTGCCCTGACGCACGAGGAGATCGCACAGATCATTGGAACATCGCGCGAAACGGTTACGCGCACGCTCGGCGACTTTCGCAAAAAGCAAATTGCCGTCCTGAAGGGATCAACACTTGTGATCCAGAACAAACCAGCACTGGAGAAACTGGTCGGGGCATAGCTCCTGGAAAAGTCGCCGACTCTCAGCAGCGACAAAAGTTTCCATGTTGGGGAATTGGTCCGTAACAGTCTCTTTGCTTTCAGGTTTCTTCACTTTTTATGTGTTTTTATTGCCTATCAGGCTGTGACGAGTGTCACTGTTACAGTAGGAGTGTGAGCGTATTGTAATCGCGATAGGCAAAAATGATGGGCGTTTTATTTCCGCGACCGGCGTGGATCGGCCTCGGGGTATCCGTAGCTGGACACTCCAGGCGCATCATTGTTTCTGGGCACAATACAAGCCGTGCCGCTTCGCCGCAGTATCCGGTAGCCCGAAAGAGCATAACGCCGAGGAATTTACCGGCGGCAAGATCAGTGAACTATCCACAAGGTGAACCGAAAAGTGGTAAGGAAATACAAGGAGATACTATGAGCAAGGCCAAAGCAATTCTTTACGATGCTACCCTATGCACCGGCTGCAAACAATGTGAGAAGGCACACGCCCAGAAGTACGACGTCTTTTACGATGAAGAAATCGCAGCGGAGGATTATCAATCCGCGCATAAAGTCACCATGATTCAAGAAGTTGACGGCAAATTCATGCGCAAGCTTTGCTTGCACTGCGACGATCCGCTCTGCTCATGCCCTATGGGCGGATACGCTAAGTTGGAAGAAGGCCCCATGGTGTACCGTGGGGGATGTGTCCACTGCGGCAACTGCGTGCTGCGTTGCGTCTTCAACCAGTCTTTCCTCGACTACGGCAGCTCGCCCTTTTCAGTGAAGAAGTGCCAGATGTGCCCGGATCTGGTGACAAAAGGGCTTGCCCCGGCATGTGCTACGGCCTGCCCGACAGGCGCAACAAAGTTTGGCGATCGCGACGCCTTGCTCGCCGAAGCAAAAGAACGAATCCGCCAGAATCCCGACAAATACGTCAATCATATCTATGGCGAAACCGAAGCGGGCGGATGCTCGGTCATGCTTCTCTCTTCGATTCCGTTTGAAAAGTTCGGCTGGCCAACGAAAGAGGATCTGGACAGGAAAATGTGTTCGCTGAGAAAGTAAAAGAAACCACGGAGCACAAGCTCTAGGGCTTCGATGAAATGTGTATCCCTACGATGGACGGTAGCTTAGACTATCGTCCATCTTGAACTTGTGCTTTGTGGCGACGCGCCAGGGCTCTCGCAAGAAGCAGATGTCGATGCTGAGGATCAATGCTCATGATCCGGGAACCAACCGGTGCAGGAGAAATTGGTTGGTGCATTTGTTCAGAGAATAAACGGGGAGGCCTGCCAGCAGCGCGGTAAGGGAATTCAAGGAGATACCAGGAGACACTTATGAGCAAGGTGATTCTTTTTGATGCTACGCGGCGCACTGGCCCAGACCACTCCGCGTCCGATGGAGACACTATGAGCAAGGCTATTCTTTACGATGCTACGCTATGCACCGGCTGCAAGCGATGTGAGTGGGCATGCGCCCAAGTGAACGGCTTCCCGTTCGATAAAGAAATCGCTGCGGAGGAGCAATCCGCCTACAAGTACACCGTGGTTCAAAAAGTTGATGGCAAATTCATGCGCAAGCTTTGCCTGCACTGCAGCAAACCGGCCTGCGCAACAGTAAATTGCGGCGGATTCGAGAAAATGGAGCAAGGCCCTGTTGTGCACATACATGCCGCGTGCACCGGCTGTGGTCTCTGCCTCCCGCGCTGCCCATTCGAACAGTTAAAGACCTGCTGGACCAGCGTGCCCTTTACAATGAGAAAGTGCCAGATGTGCTACGAGCGGGTGCAGAACGGGGTTGCCCCAGGATGTGCTACGGCCTGCCAGACGGGTGCAACGAAGTTTGGCGATCGCGACGCATTACTCGCCGAAGCAAAAGAACGAATCCGCAAAAATCCCGACAAATACGTCAATCATATCTATGGCGAAACTGAAGTGGGCGGAACCGCGGTCCTGCTCCTCTCGTCGGTTCCGTTTGAAAAGTTCGGCTGGCCAACCGCCGAGGAACTCGCCGCGAAGCGGCGCTATGAATAATCCACGAGAAGATCTTACCGATGTAACAGTTTCGAGGATCTTTGGTTGTGGCCGTTTCACTAGATGGACGGCAGCTCCCGCTGCCGTCCATCGTGAACTCTACGGATCTCTCCTGAGATCGAGTTTGCTACCGGAACGGGTGCGCTGTTACTAATGGAGTGGTCGCACAGTGAGGGGCCGACGAAGTCGGGACGAGAAAAAAAGGTTGGCTGACGCACATTTGCGAAAAAACTTTCCTACCTGGTTTCGCTTCTTTCATGTGTCTCCATACATATCGTGCCGTGACTCCCGTCACTGTAAAAGTGGATTGCCGACGCCCATTGTGATCTTAAGCGGATTGTCATTGTTGAATATCGGAGAGCCGGAACTTTACGGAAAAGCAAAACGATGGACTCTTTACCTCCGCGACCAGCGTGATTTGGGCTCGGCAGAGCTTGGAGGCTCCAAACGCATAAATTTGAGTCTGGGCACGTTACAGCCAGAAAGAGCACGGCGCCGAACAATTTCGGGCGGCATGACTCGTGCGCTGCCAACCGAGTGAACCTAAAGCGGCAGGGAGATGTAAGGAGACACTATGAGCAAGGCTATTCTTTACGATGCTACGTTATGCACCGGCTGTAAGCAATGTGAGAGGGCATGCGCCAAACAGGACAACCTCCCTTACGATGACGAAATTGCTGCGGAGGAGCAGTCCGCACATAAGTACACCGTAGTTCAGGAAATTGACGGCAAATTCATGCGCAAGCTTTGCCTGCAATGCAATAAACCGGCCTGCGCAACAGTGAATTGCGGCGTATACCGTAAGCTGCCGGAAGGCCCCGTGGTGGTTATACGTAGCGCATGTATTGGCTGCGGTCTCTGCCTGAGTCGCTGCCCATTCGAACAGGTAAAGCCCTGCTGGACCACTGTGCCATTTTCAGTGAGGAAGTGCGAGATGTGCTATGAGCGGGTGACAAAAGGGCTTGCCACGGCCTGTGCTACGGTCTGCCCAACAGGTGCAACGAAGTTTGGCGATCGCGACGCATTACTTGCCGAAGCAAAAGAGCGAATCCGCCAAAACCCCGACAAATACGTCAATCATATCTATGGCGAAAACGAGGTGGGCGGAACCTCGGTCCTGCTTCTCTCATCGGTTCCGTTTGAAAAGTTCGGCTGGCCGACCGCCGAGGAACTGGCTGAGAGACCACCGATTGAGTAATCAATTAGAAGATACACGGCGACTAAATTCGAGGATCTTTGGTTGTTTCGTCTCCTACAAAGGAGACCCGACAGATAGAGCTTTCGTGCCGGAACTTGCGCCTGTGACTACTGTCACTGTGACAGGGGAATCGTGAGCGTATTGTAGTCGCAGCAGATAAAAAGCTGGATGTTTCATCTCCGCGACCGGCTTGGATAGGGCCTCGGGAGTATCCGAACCTGGGGCTCCGGGCGCGTAAGTTGGTTCCGGACGCGGTACCAAGCGTCCCACTTCGCCGAAGTATCAGGTAGCCAGAAAGAGCAGAGCGTGAATTTACTGGCGGCAAGGTCAGTACACTGTGAACTAGGTGAACCGGAAGCGGCAAGGAGATACAAGGAGATATTATGAGCTACGCTCTTCTTTACGACGCTACCCTATGCACCGGCTGCAAGCAATGTGAGAGGGTATGTGCCCAGAAGAACAACCTCCCTTACGATGACGAAATCGCATCGGAGCCGCAATCCGAGCATAAGTACACAGCAGTTGAAGAAATTAATGGCAAATTCATGCGCAAGCTTTGCCTGCAGTGTCTTCGCCCCCCATGCCAGTGCGTGCGAGGGGGAAACCGTAAGCTGCCGGAAGGTCCTGTGATTTATGACTTTAACAGGTGTGATGGCCACGGTGCCTGCTTGCAGCGCTGTTCGTTCAGACAGATAAGCTATGGCTGGCGTACCGCGCCAGCTCGAATGAAGAAATGCGAGATGTGTTCGGATTGGGTGAAAGAAGGGTTCCCTACGGCATGTGCTAGTATCTGCCCGACGGGTGCAACGAAGTTTGGCGATCGCGACGCATTGCTCGCCGAAGCAAAAGAACGAATCCGCAAAAATCCCGACAAATATATCAACCATATTTATGGCGAAACCGAAGCGGGCGGAACCTCGGTCCTGCTTCTCTCGTCGATTCCGTTTGAAAAGTTCGGCTGGCCAACCGCCGAGAAACTCGCCGATCAACCGCAGATTCGCTAAACGCCGTACCGGAACTCGATGGAACCCGAGACGAAGCTCTTTCTGTTCCGGTACTCTGCTCAGATTACGGATGGATGGCCTTGGAGACTGTCCATCTGCACTGGTATCAATGAGCCGGTTCCAAAACATCGCAATGCGCTGCTTTGCTCGAAGCCTTCTTCCCTATGGACAGTCTGAAATTGCTGCTTGCGCTAATTAATTCTCTAGTTATTCTATGTTTACGAAAATTGCATAGTTGAGCTGGAACTAAAGTATCCGTCCCTCTGCTCGATTAGCGGGCTCTTGTGACGAGTTGTGTTCCGGGTGAACAGTAGCACGCCTGATTAACAAGGTGACAGGCGTGTAAGAGCCGGATCAGATACGTTCCGAACTGCTGATTTTCGCAGCTTGAGCAAGGGAGTACCGAATTGATTGTTGCCGGTGTTATGAGCGGGACATCTGCCGATGGCGTGGACGTCGCCATTGTGCGTCTGACAGGAAAGCGTTTTCGGACACGATTTGAACTGCTCTCGCATTGTGCGTTTCCATACCCTGCCGCCGTAAGGGAGGCAGTCCTTGCCGCAATGAACGCGCCGTCCATTGCGGTAAGCGAGTTGGCTCGGCTTAATTTTTTGCTCGCGGAATTCTATGCCGATTGTGTGCGACGTACGCAGCGGCAATCCGACGTAGTTTGCGAACTGATCGCCTGCCACGGGCAGACGATCTATCATCAGGGCAAGGCCACGAAATATCTTGGGCGCAACATAGCCTGCACATGGCAGATTGGCGATGGCTCGGTGCTGGCCACTCGGCTGGGAATTCCGGTGGTAAGCGATTTTCGACCAGCCGATATGGCAGCGGGAGGCCTTGGCGCTCCGCTGGTTCCCTTCCTTGATATGCTGGTGTTTCGCCACCCTCGACGAGGACGGATCGTGCAGAACATTGGAGGGATCGCGAACCTGACGGCGATTCCGGCAGCAGCACAGCCTGAAAATCTGCGGGCATTCGACACTGGCCCGGGCAATATGGTGATCGATGCGGTTTGCGAGAAGCTCTTCGGCAAGGCGTTTGACGATAAAGGAAAACTGGCGGCAAAAGGCACCGTGCTTGGCGAGGTGCTTGCGGAGCGGCTGAGACATCCTTTCTTCCGGCGCACTGGCCCCCGCACTGCGGGACGCGAGGAGTTTGGGCGCGAGTACGTTTCTGAGTTTTTGGCTTCTTGTGGGCAGGCGGATAAACATGACATTCTGGCGACGGCTACAGCGCTGACGGCGCGCTCAATCGGACAGGCAGTGCGTTCGCTATCGAAAAACAATCGATACCACGACTTGTTCGTCTCCGGCGGCGGCACTCGCAACAACACGCTGATGGAGATGATTCGGGGCGAAGTGGCCGAGCTTGCAGTTGACGTCCTAACAACGGATTCAGCGGGCGTGCCTTCGCAGGCAAAGGAAGCGGTTGCGTTCGCAGTACTCGGATACCAGACATGGCATCGCCAACCCTCCAATGTGCCAGGCGCTACAGGGGCCGGTCGCGAGGTGATACTCGGCAAGGTGAGCTATGCGTAAGCTCCTGCTCGCGTTACCTGTTCTCGCCTTCTGCGCGACGCTCTGCGGCTGCGGGCGGCACAAGCCAGACGATACAACGGCAGTGATGCTGATAGAAAGTTCGCCGTTGAACCTCGACCCCAGGATTGGAACCGATGCGCAGTCGGAGCGCATTGGCGAACTGATTTTTGAAGGACTGGTACAACGAGACGATAATTTTCAACTGAAGCCGCAGTTGGCCGAAAGCTGGAACGTTCCCGATCCGCTCACCTACATCTTTCATTTACGGCATGACGTCCGTTTCCACGATGGACACCTAATGACTTCGGCGGATGTGAAATGGACACTCGATTCGCTGCTGAGCGGAAAACTGCGCTCGGCCAAGACCAGCGCATACAGGTATGTGGACCGGGTGGAGGCACCGGACGCTTTCACTATGGTGATTAAGCTCAAAGAGCCATTTGCGGCTTTGCTCTGGAATCTTTCGGATGGTGCCACGGGAGTAGTTCCGAATGGCTCGGGAGAGGAATTGGCGCGGCATCCGATAGGCACGGGGCCGTTCCGCTTCGTCTCCCAGAATCCGGATCGCGATGTGATCCTTGAGCGAAACGAACAGTATTGGGGCAAACGGGCGGGACTGGAACGTGTGCGCTTCAACGTCGTTCCGGACGCCACGACCCGGGCGCTGGAACTCCGCAAAGGATCGGCTGACGTAGAGATCAACGCTTTGCCGGTCGATATGGTATCAACTCTTGCCAAGCAATCAAAGCTGGTCGTGGAGCACGCGCCGGGAACAAGCTACCAGTATCTCGCGATGAACCTGCGCGATCCGATTCTAAAAAATGTGCAGGTGAGGCAGGCTCTGGCATATGCCATCGACAGGGAAAAACTGATTCATTATCTTTGGCGCGATATGGCTCGTCCGGCAAACAGCGTTCTGCCACCGCAGCATTGGGCCTATGACGCCAATGCAAAAAACTATCCACACGATGCAGCCAAAGCCCGCAAGTTGCTAGATGAAGCGGGGTATCACGCCGACGCCACGGGAATACGCTTTCGCCTGGTGATGAAAACTTCGACGGACGAAAGTACTCGCCTGCTCTCCGCCGTGCTGCAGCAACAACTGCGCGAGGTCGGAATCGCGCTGGATATCCGCAGTTATGAGTTTGCGACTTTCTATTCGGATATAGTCAAAGGCGCATTCCAGCTCTACTCGCTGCGCTGGGTTGGCGGCAGCAATCAGGACCCGGATATATTTGAGAACGTCTTTGACACGGCTAGCTATGCTCCCAAGCGAGCCAATCGTGGGTACTATTCGAATCCCGAGGTGGATCGGCTTATTGCCGAAGGCCGGCGCATGGTGGATCAAAAGCAGCGTGCTGAGGTATACAGGAAGATACAGGAGATACTGAATTGCGAGCTTCCTTATGTGCACCTCTGGTGGGCCGATAACATAATGGTGCATACCCGCAGGCTGGAAAATGTACATCTTCCCTTGGCCGGCAACTATGACTTCCTGCGTGATGCGACGCTAAACATCGAGTAAGTCAACCGGTAACATAGTCAGCAACGCACTTTATTTCTTCTTTCCGGTCGTAATTGTCACCGACTTTTGGTCAGCAAATGTCAGCTTGACGGTCATTGAGTCGCGCGCATCGAACTCCTCCTGCGTGAGCGGGAAAGACACAATTACGGATCCCGATGTTTTTTCCATCGGCGCGATCTTGGTATCGCGAACTAGCCCGGTTTGAGCATGCTGTTTGAGTGCAGGGCTAGCTTGGAAAAACCGGGGGAAATCAGCTACCGATCCGAAGTCATCCTTAAAATCCGAATCTTTCGTATGCACAGCTACGTTGATGTTTTCGAGCCACAGCGACTTTTTCGTTAGGTTTTGAAAGGTCAGATTAACAACAGCAAGTGAACTGTTCTGATTCGGAATCGTCACGGCAAAAGCCTCGTCGATGGATCCGGCAACCACGGGCGTACTGCGCAGGATATATGCAAGAAATCCGAGGACAGCTGCGACCAGCATCATGGCGATTACGACCGGAAGAAAATTCGGCATCGTGTGCTTAAAGCTGTCGAACTCTTCCGTCATCGGAACTTGAGCGGCGTTGGGTTCAGAGGGATTTGTCGGCGAGGTCATGAGCCGCCTCCTGTGAACTCTGAGATGCCGAAGAACACCTCAGAGTTCACGAGATGTGCTTCAAAGAAGATGTCAGGCGTTCCAGAGCCGCTTCTATGGTCTGCGGCTTCTTCAGCACCCCCTCAAAGAGATCTCCACTGCGGGCAAAACGCTCCAGCACATCGCGAATTGTGAACTGCGCGGGCAAGAGTCCCTTCTTTACCTCCCGCCACTGCAAAGGTGTTGAGACCGGAGCGTGCGGATATGCTCGTGCCGAATATGGCGCGGCAATAGTTTTCGACTTTCCGTTTTGCAGATAATCGAAGTAGACGCGACCATTCTCTCTTTGCGCTACACCGCGAGGTGTAGTGAAAAGATCCGGTTGCTCCGTGATTACAAGACGCGCCAACAGTTCCGCAAAGGCACGGGACTCCTCATAGGTGTAGATCGGTTCGAGCGGGATATAGATGTGCATGCCGTCGCCACCCGTGGTCTTTGGGTAACCCACGAGGCCAATCGAGTCGAGCACCTTGCGAACCAGCAATGCGGCTTCGACAATCTTGTCGTAACTACACTCATAAGGATCAAGATCGATGAGCACGAAGTCCGGATTGTCAATTGAATTCACTCGGCTCATCCAGGGGTTCTGGTCGATGCAGCCCAGGTTGGTCAGGTAAAGCAGGCTGGCACGGTCTTCGACAAGCACATAATTTGTAGGGCCCTGATTGTGCTCGGACCAAATTTTGACTTTGCGCAGCCAGGAGCCCTGATTCGCGGGCATGTCTTTTTGAAAGAAGTACTCGGCTGCAATGCCATCCGGGTAGCGCTTGAGCGAAAGTGGGCGATCTTTGAGGTGCGGCAGCATAAGTTGCGCCACCGAATCGTAATAGTTCAGCAGATCGCGTTTGGTGTAATCGTCCGCGGGAAAGAGCACTTTGTTGAGATTCGTGAGTTTAATCCGGTGCCTATCGACCCGAAGCGATAATTCGTTTTCAGTGCCGGAAAGTAAGGGGCAAGGTGATTCGCGCCGCACCTGCTACGGAAGGATATCGTCACGCAACCCTAGATACACAGGAGCGCGAAGACGTTTTTCCTTAGTCCAGTTGCTGAACTTAATCATGGCAACCAGTTCCGGCCGTACCCACGTCACACCACGCCCGGGGCCTTTTGATCCTGCATCGAAAGGAGAGTTTTCCGTTACGAGGGAAGCTAGCCGGGTGCGCAGGTCGGTTACCGTTTGCGATGTAAAACCCGTACCAACGTTTCCCGCCCAAACCAGTCGCCCGTCTTCATAAACACCCAGAACGAGCGCAGCAAGTTGAGCGCTTCCATTCGACTTGTATCCGCAAATAAGAAACTCCTGCTCGTTAACCAGCTTCAGTTTTAGCCATTCCCGACTGCGCCGGGACCCGTAGCAACTGGTCGCGTGCTTCGCCACGATTCCTTCGAGGCCATTCTCCTGGGCTGCTGCGAGCAGTTCTTCTCCCCCGCCGTTGAAAGCCTCGGACAAGCGAAGTACCGGAGATGGAGTGATGATCGCTTCTAGTGCGCGCCGACGATCCATTAGCGCCACGTTGCGCAGATCGTAGCCATCCAGATAAAGCAGATCGAAGAGAAAGAGCACCACCGGTGTGCTCTGCGCGAGATGTGCAATTGCGGCAGGATTAGTATTGGCGATCCGCGGCTGGATGAGTTCGAAACGGCTAATGCCTTTTGAGTCCAGCACGGCGATTTCGCCATCGAGAATGGCTTGTTTTGCCGCGATAAGATGAGGCACCACGCTCAATTCCGGATATTGACGCTCGCAGCTTCGACCGCTGCGGGAGTAAATGCGAATTTCCTCTCCATCTAGGAAACACAGAGCACGGACTCCATCCCATTTAACTTCGAACAGCCACTCCTCGTCTTTCGGCAGAGCCAGAGCAAGGCTAGCGCCCATCGGCTCGAACCATTCCGGTAACCGCGCTGCGCGAGCACCCTTCAGACCTGAGGGATCGAATCCGGTTTTGGAGCTCTTAGGCAACGCAACGGGATGAATCCTTCTCTTCGTTTCCCCTAATGCGGGCCGGGAGCTTCTCCAAACGCGTTCAGTGGATCCGGCAGTTTTGCGTTTCGCCTTGCGGGCCGGCAAGTTCTGAGCAATTTCCTCCTGAGTACGTCCGGAAATCACACTCCAGGCATAGTCCTCAATGTTCCAACCAGGCGAGGCAAATTGATCTCGCTTCTTAATCAGCAGCCATTCGTTGCCCTTGCCCCGGCCCTTCATGAGCACCAACGCGAAATCGCCACGAAGTTTTTCGCCAAACAAGCGAAATTTGAAATCGCCCCTTGCCAATTGCGCTTCAGCGGAAACTTCCTGATCGAGCAGTTCGTAGGTGCCGTGGTCCCACAGCATGACTGAACCGCCCCCGTACTCACCGGCTGGAATATTGCCCTCAAATGAGCCGTATTCCAGCGGGTGATCTTCTACGTGCGCAGCCAGGTGCCGAACGCCAGGGTCAAGTGTTGGCCCTTTGGGGACGGCCCAGGACTTCAGAACACCAGCCACCTCCAGCCGCAAATCATAGTGCAGGCGGGAAGCGTTATGGCGCTGTACGCAGAACGAGTTGCGGTCTTTGCCAGGACTCTTTTCTTTCGCTTTGGACGAAGGCGCTGGTTCAGGAGTGCGGGAAAATTTACGTTTACGAATATATTCGTCGAGCATCCCACCGTCCCCGGACGTCACCATAATACCTCAGCCAACGTGCACGAAAATCGAGGAGGAGAGCATGGCAGCCACGATCTGGAAAGGGCAACTGCAATTCGGTTTGGTGTCTCTCCCGATTCGCCTGTACAGTGCTGCGCGCGGGGAGTCAGTCAGCTTCAACCTGCTTCATGCTCCGGATCATTCTCGGATAAGACAGGTCATCTACTGTCAAGCCGAGGACAAACCTGTTCCGCGCAACGAGTTGGTCAAAGGGTATGAGTACGAAAAAGACCATTACGTTGTGATCGATGACGAGGATATTCAAAAAGCTGCGCCAAAGACCGCCAAGGTCATGGAAATTCAGGAGTTCGTGAAAGCGGATCAAGTCGACCCCTTGTTCCTTGAGAGCTCGTATTACGTTGCGCCCGAAGAAGGTGGCGAAAAGCCCTACGCTCTGCTGTTTGAGGCGTTGCGCCAGTCGCAGTTTTACGCTGTGGCTAAGGTCTCCATGCATAACCGGGAGCATGTAGTGATTCTGAGGCCGGCGAGCAAGGGCCTTTTGCTCCATACAATGTATTACGTCGACGAGATCCGGCGGGGAGAAGAGTTCCGCACCGATGTCAGCCTTGTCAAAGAACGCGAGCTTGAACTTGCGAAGACCCTGATCTCTTCGCTCGCGGAAGATTTCCAACCGGAGAAGTACCACGATACTTATCGCGAAAATCTTCGCGAGATGATTGATGCGAAGGTCTCAGGACGAAAAATCGTAGAACCTCCTCCCCCCAAAATTGCACCTGTGATCGACATTATGGAAGCGCTCAAGCAGAGCATCTCGGCTCGGCGCAAACCCGTGCAGTCAGTTACCGCTGAACCTGGTGCGTCGACGGAAGTTAAAAAGGAACTCGCGTCGAGAAAGCGGGGGCGGCGCAAGGCATCTTAGGAAATCACAAATCTACCGCAAAAACTTTTATCCGAATACTCTGGCCAACATTTCAGAACTTAATGCCATCAACGTTGCTGTTGCAAAATTTTCGATGGGCGGTTCGTGGTAATGTCCGTTTTTTCTCGCGCGTGCACTCTCTGTATTGCTTCACTTCTTATGCTTTCCTTGATCGGTTGTGGAACCGGCCACACTGGTTCCAGCCAAAACAATAGTGGCAATAGTGGAAGTGGGAGCGGTGGCGGTAGTAGCAGTGGAAGTGGCGGCGGAAACGATCCCACGCTTTCCAGCATCGCTATCACGCCCAGCGCGCCTACTATAAACGTGGGCCAATCGCAGGCATTTCAGGCGACCTGCACGATGTCAGACAACACATCGAGTAACTGCACACAGTCGGTTACCTGGACGAGCAGCAACACTGCTGTCGCTACGATGGCCGGTTCTACAGCCACTGCTTCGGCCAGCGGCAACACCAATATCATCGCCTCACAAAGCAGCATTACAGGCAAGGCAGTCCTGACCGTGAACTCTCCCGGCTCTATAAAATCCGTCAATCACATCATCTTCATGTTGCAGGAAAACCGCTCATTCGATAGCTACTTTGGGATGTTGAATGCTTATCGAGTTGCACAGGGACTGGGCGCGGATGTCGACGGGTTGCCGGGTTCAGCAACGGGCGTTGTGGTTCCCGATTGTACGAATATGATTGCCTGTAATCCTGGATATAAAACGCGTACTCCAATCCCCTCGTACCACTTCACAACGGCGTGTACTTACAATCTGAGCCCGTCCTGGAATGAGAGTCACATCGATTTTAATTTGGAAAATTACTATTCCATGACGGCGAAAAATGATGGGTTCGCGTATACAGCCGGAGGTTTCGCTTCGAGCAATGCGCTCTGGGATACCGACGGCGTCCGTTCCATGGGCTACTTTACGGAACGTGAACTTCCCTACTATTACTTCATGGCGACCCAGTTCGCCACATCCGATCGCTTCTTTGCCCCCGCCCCCACTCGCTCACAGCCCAATCGGCTCTATATGTTTGCGGCTACTTCTCAAGGCCATATCTACGAACCTACCACCGCTACGGGGGGAAGATTGTCTGCGCCAACGATCTTCGATCTGTTACAGAAGGCCGGAATTACATGGAAGATTTATTACTCAGACACTTACGGCGCGAATTTACCCGACACGTATTTTTACAATTTCAAGTCGGCGGACAAGCTTGTGGCGGGTCATCTTAGACCTATTACGGAGTACTTCACCGATCTGCAAAACAACACTCTGCCCCAGGTCGCGTTTATCGAGGGAGGATATGAGACCGGCCTGGATGAGCACCCGCTGAATAATGCTCAGGATGGTGCACGCTACGTCTCGAAACTTATCAATGCTCTTATGTCCAGCACGTCATGGATGGATTCTGTCTTCTTCCTGAGTTATGACGAAGCTGGCGCCATGTACGATCACGTTTCACCCATGCTGCCTGTTGTGAGTCCGGATGGCATCAAGCCACTGGACTACCACACTAACGACATCTGTTCAACAAAACCGGCTGACCCTGCATGTGACTTCACCCGTACGGGATTCCGCCTGCCTCTTCTCGTGGTCTCGCCCTTTACGAAGCCGCATTACGTCTCCCACACTCCCATGGACTTCACAGCGATTCTGAAGTTCATCGAAACACGTTTCGGTTTACCCAGCCTTACAAAACGCGATGCTGCCCAACCACCCATGGACGAATTCTTCGACTACGGTGGCGTGCCAAATGCCGCACCGCCACCTCCTCCCGTGCAACCTGGCAGGGATTGCGACGGCATCGCCCACAAGTGTACTGGTCCGACAATGACCGTTGCACCCTGCTATTTCGACCATCTGCCGTAAGGAGCTTTGCTGAAACAGTGTGCCTTGGAAATTTTCAAGCACACTGTGGTTGCGGGGCAATGCGCGTCGATTTCGGATGCACAGCAGCCCCGCGCTCTTCATCTACGGAAATACCACTTCGACTATTTTGTTGTCTTCTCGCGGCTCAAAACGGCAGTCGAGGCAACACAGCAAATCAGTTCCCTCCAACATTGACGTACATCGGCGCGGAACCTCCAATTGGCTGAGCCGCCTGCGCACGCGGAGTGAGAATAGCTAACGTCACTGGAACGGTTGCAGCAAGTCCTCCTCCGCTCGCCGTAATCGTAACTGTTGCAGGGCCGATCGTAGCCTCGGAAGTGGCCGTGAAAGTGATCGAGACAGCACCCGCGCCCGGCGATGGAACCGAAGCGGTTGACGCAGTCACGCCCAGTGGCACTCCTGAAACCGATATTGTCACCGCTGCATTGAATCCCCCGGAAGTATCTGTAGTGAGCATCACTGAGCTGCTTGCGTCCCTCATCAATGACAGACTGGTCGTGCTTGCCGATGCTGTAAGTGATGGAACATTCAAGGTGAATTGCACGTTCTTTGTCAGCGATCCCGCAGCTGCCGTTATTGTCACAAGATAGCTGCCTGTTTGGACAGTCGAGGAAGCCTGCAACGACAAAGTAGTGGTTCCACTACCGGGAGCCGCGATTGTGGATGGAGTGAACGTCGCGCTCATCCCCGCCGGAAGCCCCGACACATTGAGAACAACTGCGGAGTTCAACGCACTGTTTCCCACTGTGCTAATCGAAATGCCTTGACTGCTTCCCGGAAGCATTGTGATCGACGTCGCGGAGGCTGAAACAGTGAGCGACGGCTGTACAGTGGACGTCTGTCCGTCGCGCCAGTGCGTTACGAGCGCGTTCGCATCTACCGAACCGAGACCGGTCGCAAGATCGAAACCCGCGCCAGCACTGAATCCAGCTACTCCGGGAACACTGTTGTTGCCGCTGATAACGTCATGAAACACGCCAGAACCAGAGCTGCTCTGTTTGCTGGCAAGCGAGTATAGCGTTGGAGCAGCAACACCCTGCCATGCGCCGGTGCTCTGCACTACGAGCGCAAGAAGTCCAGCCAGTGTGGGCGATGCCGCCGAGGTTCCGGCAACAGAATACTGCTGTCCGCCCACTAGAATGATGTAGCCATCATGTCCAGCGGAGGCTAAGGAAATGTCCGGCACATCCCTTTTTCCGTCAGCCGGAACTCCGGGTCCCGACTGCCAGGAAGGTTTGCTGTAGGTTGTGCTTCTGCCGCCTCCGCCTGCATACAGGCCATAGGCGGTCTCATTCCATGCGACCTCCGGAATGTAACTAAGAGCAGAGGCACTGGTTGCGGAAGAGTTGGTCGAAGACCAATATTGAGACGGGTTCGCGGTGTCGTTAAACTGCGTTCCGCCGACGCAGAGATTGTAAGGCGTGGAGCAGAGGCCGTTCACTCCAAGACCGTGGGTGGCGACGCTGGATGACGTACTGTCGCACCCGGCGGCGCCGCTGTCTCCCGAAGCAACAAGAACGGTGATGCCCTGGGCTGCTGCCTGTTTCCATAACCCATTGATGAATGCGCTTCCAGCAGATCCCAATTGCGCCTCGCATTCGCTATAGCTCATGGTGATGATCGGCGCTAAGTTCTGATTCACGGCATACTGTGCGGCGAGAAAGACTCCATCGCTGGCCGTCGTAGATGCAGATGCAACCAATTTCACTGTGGACTGGCGCGCCAACGCCCCTGCGTACTCAACGTCCAGCGTTGCCTCGACCAACTCCGTGAAGTTCGCTGTACCTGGGTCAGAACCATTGACAATCACCTGCGGGTCGTTGGCGGGGAGACTAAATTTGGAACGGAAGGCGCGCACGTCGGAGAGGTTAATGTTCGACCGCCCCACTACGGCAACGCTCTGGCCGCTGCCGTCAATACCCTGTGTAAACAGAGGATTCACGTTATAAATTGTTGCTAGATCCGCAGGCGTGACGTAATGCGATGTTCCATAAGTAATCTGTGCGACAGGCGAATGAATTGAGGAGTGCATCCGTTTCAGGGGGAAATCGTGCAACGAAAGCACGCCGGCAACTACCGGAGCAAGAGCGCTTGGGATGCGCGGATCGGTTGCGTTCGCAACATGGACGGCGCCGTTCACTTTGTAACGCCTGATGGCGGTAGCAAAAGCGTGCTCTACCTGCGAAGCCGAACCGCTAAAAGTGATGCTGCGACGCGAAGAAGCAACCTCGTCAATCTGCATCCCATGACTTTGCAGCCAATTCGTAATCCGCTGCACATCTTCCACCGAAGCTCCGAAATGCTCGGCAAACTGCTCGGGGCTGAGCCACTGGTGGAAGTAAGCCGAGGTAGGATTTCTCTGTGCATCGAGCAGCGCGTCGAGCGCAATTTCTTGTGCTGCTGAAGACTTCAAAACAAGCACCATGCGCTGCATCTGAGCAGTGCTCGACACCGCACCAGCCTCGAACTCACGACGCGCAAAAGGATGACGATTGCCCGGCAGAATGTGGTCTGCGCGATCACTTATGGACATGGAAATTCGGGACGAGGCACGGGCGTTCAATGGGTCCGCAAAAACCTGCCGGGACTGCGCGAAAAGATTCGTCGCCAGCAATAGCGGGGTGAACAGCGAGGTAAAACAAAGTAACATCCGGTTCCGGAATTTCATTTTACTAGCCTCGATAAAACGACTGGCGATGAGCAATGCGCTTGCACATGTCGGAGTATCGGCGCTTTTATAGCAAAGCTGAAACAAAAATCCGGTAACCGGAATTACGTAAGTGAAATTACGTTAGTGAAGTTACATAAGTGAAGTTACGATGGTGAAATTACCTTAGTAACTTAAAAAACATAGTTACTTTGAGGGGAACCTCTGAGACAGGCGCTGAAAATGCGGTTGTCAGATGCAGCCGAGAGGATGAAGCTGGTGGTATTTCCAGTTGTTTTTTGTTAGTCAGTAGAAAATTAACTCAATATAAAAAGCGCCATCACCGTATACCAGAATGGCGCTTTCAATAACTCTCAAACGCAACTGAACCTCTTCGGAGCTGGCTCACTCTGCAATATTGAGAGCGCGTTTAAACGAACCACGCTCGTTCTGAATCTTTTCCTGCAGCAGGGTTATAGCGTAAATGAGCTGCTCTGGACGCGGTGGACATCCGGGCACATAGACGTCAACAGGAATCCACTGATTGACACCCTGAACGATGGCGTAGTTGTTGAAGATCCCACCGGAGGTGGCGCATGCTCCCATTGAGATTACCCATTTGGGCTCCGGCATTTGCAAATAGAGCTGGCGGATCACGGGAGCCATTTTCTGCGAGACACGCCCCGCGATGATCATCAGGTCGGACTGCCTCGGCGAGGGGCGGAAGACCTCAGCGCCAAAGCGGGCGATATCAAAGCGGGATGCGCCCATCGACATCATCTCAATAGCGCAGCAGGCCAGGCCAAAGGTCATGGGCCAGAGTGAGTTTTTGCGAACCCAGTTCACAGCCGCGTCCAGGGTGGTAAGGAGGACGCCCTCGTGCTCATGACTGCCGCCATAGGTGACATGTGCAATGCGGGCCGGACTCTGCGGGTCGCCTGCCAGTGATTGAAAGCGTTCGGTTCCAGTCGGTTTGGTTTCCATAGCCGTTCGATATTGTAACCCCGCACGGATTCGGATTCCACTACGGGCTGGTTTGAACAAGATACTGGCTAGGAGGCTCGCCTCCTGCTACCTTTATGTTATGCATACCCCTGGAATATGCGGAGTTATCATGGCGGTCAGCTCGCGGGCTATAGCAGGAGATGCTCGCCAGGAAGCTCTGAACAGACTGATCGACGCACTGAATGCCGACACGGATATGGTTCTGGTTGCAGCCGGCGCTGACGCGGATGCGCTGGCACCCGTAGTGTGGGCTCGAGCAGGTTTTCTGGTGCAAATCGAGGAGACTGCCAGCGACTCCGAGGCACTCCGGGTGATGCTGCAAGATGTGCTGAATCGTGGGCGCGACGCTGCCCTGGTGGCCTGGCTCGAAGATCAGGCTGTCACGGCGGAGCTCGCGCACAAACTTGTAATTGCCTATTGCCGCGCTGGGGACGAGGTTTGGGCAGTTCGCCCCGAACGAAACGGACAAGCGGTTCTAATCGGACGCCGGATGATTGAAAAGTTTCTTCGCGGGGATAAATCGAGCACTGTTGATCAAATTCTGGCCGCAAATAGCACGCACGTACTCACGATTCCGGCAGCCAGCTCCGGAACTGCTACCTCGCAGGGGTCATGAGTTCTGCTCTGGGACTGCCATTTTTGATTTCGAGATAGTTTTGCTTCCGCTCATATATCTGACTAGGAGTTTTCGATTTGAGTAACACGTCGCCCATCCTTACTTCCACCGAGTTTGTTCAACAGGTTCTTGCAACGCGTCCGTCCATTGCGGTGTTTGATTGCGATGGCACGCTCTGGTCAGGTGATGCAGGCTCGGACTTTTTCTACTGGGAGATTGAAAACGGATTCGTTCCGCCTGCTGTCGTTCCGGGGATACTGCATCGCTACAAAGAATACCTCGCGGGACGGGTTGATGAGCTGGCAATCTGCGGCGAGATGATTCAGATCAACAAGAGCGTTAAGCTGGAACAACTTCAAAAAGCAGCACGCGATTTTTTTGATCAGCTTGTTGCGCCGCGCATATTTCCGGAGTTGCAGGACCTTACCTGGCAACTCGCCGAACAAGGCTGTGAAGTTTGGGCAGTTTCCAGTACAAACAACTGGGTGATTGAGGCGGGAGCCGAGGCTTTCGGAATTCCCAGGGAGCGTGTGCTGGCCGCTACGCTAGAGGTGGAAGACGGGGTGATAACGGACCGACTTCTGCGCGTTCCTACCGATGAACTGAAACAAACTGCGATTGAAGAAGTGATTGCGCGACCTGTGGACGCTGTGTTCGGAAACTCGATGCACGATTTTGCAATGCTGGAAAAGGCAAAGAGCGCGTATGCGATCAACCCGAACCCGGAACTGGCAGCTCGGGCCGGAGCCCTTGGCTGGACCGTGTACCGGCCAAAGGTGGGGTAGAAACGATCATAGGAATCACAATTTCGAGGCCGCTCAGGGCGGCCTTTCACTATGCGCATTGTTTCATTGCAACCGAGCATTACGGTCACGCTGGCAGAGCTTGGAGCGCTCGATCAGGTTGTGGCCTGCACGCGCTATTGCCGGGAGGTTTGTCCCGAAATTGCGCAGGGCCGGCAAGTGATTATCAGAGATACGTGGACGGCAAAAGCCGAGGAGATCATGGCGGCAAGTCCGGATTTGGTGATTGCATCCGTTCCTTACAGAATGGAGTCGTTGGCAGAGATTCTGAAGGCGGGAGTGCGCGTGCTGGCGCTAGCTCCCAAGTCGCTTGCCGAAGTGTATGGCGATATTCGCACGTTGGCTTCGTTGGTGGGCCGCTCTGATGCCGGAGAAAAGCTCGTTCGCGGGATGCAGGACGAACTTGCGCAAACACGGGAGGCGACCTGTGGACGACGGGCGCAGCGAGTGTTCTGCGAGGAGTGGAGCAAGCCAATCATTGCTTCGCAGCGTTGGGTCGCCGAGATGGTGCAAGCCGCTGGGGGAATCGTAGTGGGAGAGCCTGGTCAACAGACAACGGCGCGGACGGTTGCGGCAATGGACCCCGAGTTGATACTGACGGCGTGGCCGGGCACCGGTGAAAACGTGCCCCTCCGTAAGCTGGCAGCTCGCGAGGAATGGACCGAGGTCACGGCGATACGGGAACGCCGGATCTATTGCGTGGATGATGCGCTGTTCAACACTCCGGCACATACCCTGCTGGGAGGATTGCGGGCAATCCGTTGGGCGATGCATCCCGACCTGTTCCCGAGGCCATCAGGAATTCGCTGGATCGACGATGAAAGACAAATTGGGTGAGACAATGCTGCTGAAGCAGGTGGTGGCCGCCGTCATAGTCAGGAATGGCCGCGTGCTTATCTGCCAACGTACGGAAAGGCAGGCCTTCGCTCTGCAATGGGAGTTCCCCGGTGGCAAGGTAGAGGATGGCGAAGACTTGGCCCAGGCGCTGGTGCGCGAGTTGAGCGAAGAGTTAGGAATCAACGCCTTGGTGGAGCAACAAATCACCACAGTGCAGCATCCATACCCGGAAGGGGGCGGATTGGAATTGCACTTCTTTCTCGTGAAGGAGTTTGCCGGAGAGATCGAAAACAGGATCTTTCGTGAGGTCCGATGGGAGAAGCGCGAAGCGCTGGATGCGGAGAGCTTCCTAGAGGCAGACCGGGAAGTAGTGAGAAGGATTGCCGAATCTCAGGATTGGCTTATTGACGACTGAAAAGCTAGTGCAATGTCCACGTTCCCCTACCAATGATGCCGCTAGCTGGAACTGCCGCCGAAGAGCATCATTAGGGTCAGAACGATCATGACACCGGTAGTAACCCAGGCAATCACATTGAAAAACCGGGAATTGGTATGGCGTCCCATGAGGTCGCTTTTGTTGATAAGCAGGAGCATTGCGACCAGAACAAAGGGCAGCACCGCACCGTTTACCACCTGGGACAAAATCGTAATCTTTACCAGGGGCAGGTTCGGCCAGAGAATTACCCCAGCTCCGGCTACAATAAGGCCGGTATACAGCCAATAGAAGAATGGGGCTTCGCTGAACTTTTTATCCAGGCCGGACTCGAAGCCGAGGCCTTCACAGACTGCATAGGCGGTAGATATGGGCAGGATTGAGGCAGCGAAGAGCGAGGCATTGAAGAGCCCCACGGCAAAGAGAATGTAAGCGTATTTACCGGCAAGAGGAAGAAGCGACTGCGCTGCCTCCGCGCCGTCCCTGAGTTCGTGATGGCCGTGCACGAAGAGGGTGGCAGCACAGGCGACGACGATAAACCATGCAACTACGTCGGTGAAAATACACCCCACAACCACATCGAAACGTGAGGCTCCGTACTGCTTTTCCGTGATCCCCTTCTCCACAATTGAGGACTGCAGATAGAACTGCATCCACGGAGCAATGGTTGTGCCGATAACACCAATGACCATATAGACATAGGTGGAATTACGGAAAAGATGGTGGTCGGGCGGCACAAGGGTCGCCATACCGGCGGCTTTCCAGTTGGGGTGGGCAAGAACTCCGGCGACGATGTAGGCAAAGTAGATGAACGAGGCTACGAGAAACACCTTCTCCACGGTCTTGTAACTGCCCTTTACGACCATGAACCAGACCAAGGCGGCACAGAAAGGGACGCTAGCCCAGATCGGTATCCCAAAAAGCGCGAGACTTCCCGCAATACCCGCGAACTCGGCGACGATATTGCCGAAGTTGGTGATGATCAGGCCAACCATCAGGAGAAAAGTGGTGCGGACGCCAAACTCTTCTCGAATAAGGTCGCTGAGGCCCTTGCCGGTGACGGCACCCATGCGGGCAGTCATCTCCTGAACGACGACAAGGGCTAGAGTCATGGGGAGCATGACCCAGAGGAGCCCGTAACCGAACTGCGCACCAGCCTGAGAGTAAGTCCAAATACCGCCGGCGTCGTTGTCGACATTGGCGGTGATAAAGCCCGGGCCAACCACGGCCAGGAACATCATTAGACGGACTTTCCACAGCTTTATCTTCGACATTCACTCGACCGGTTGGGCTGGAATTTACATCGGAGTTGTCAGGATAAATTGCATTAGAGGGTAAGCTCAAGGCGAGGTGGTGGAAATATCCCTCATTTTCCCCAAACGGCAAGAATGAACAGACAAGATTACTGCAGTTGCCTGAAAAGAAACGGGCTAGCGATTCCTCACAGTTGAGCGCGCAGCATGGAGATTACATCATCGGCGGTAATGACGCCCGTCAACACGCCAGCCTCATCGATTACCGGAAGGGTGAGCAGGTTGTATTTGTCGAAGATTTCCGCAACTTCGTGCTCATCGGCCTCGGGAGAACAGGTGATAAGCGGTTCGACAGTCAATTCAGAGAGCGGCTTTTCACTCGCGGCGACGATGATTTTGGCCAACGGAACAGCCCCGAGCAATTTTTCATTTTCGCCTACAAGGTAGATGGTGCTCATGCTCTCAAGCCCGCCTTCGAATTTTTTGAGCATCTCCACTGCATCGTGTACGCGGGCAGTGGGAGCGAGCGCCATGTAATCGGTGGTCATACGCCCGGCGGCGGTGTTTTCCTCGAACTCCAGGAGTTCTTCTACGTCCTGACGTTCTTCGGGTTCCATCTCCTTCAGAATGGCATCGGAGCGCTCGTCGGTGAGGTCGGCGAGAAGATCGGCTGCGGCGTCGGGATCCATCTCCTCTACGATGTCGGCGGCGCGTTCGGACTCCATGGCGTTAACGATGGAGACCTGCAGCTTGGGATCGATCTCCTCAAGAGTTTCGGCAGCCACTTCCTCATCAAGGGTCTGGAAGACGGCATCGCGTTCGGCCGGTGAGAGTTCTTCGATGATGTCAGCGATATCCGCAGGGTGCAGACGCGAGACCCTATCAGAAGAAATCTTGAGGCGGACACGGCGAGCCGGATCGGTTTCGATAAGGTTGACGAACTCCCAGGGAATGTTGCGGGCCGGAATACGCTGAAGCCAGGATGCGAGCGTATGGCGCGGAATGATGCCCTTGAGCAAGCGGCGGATGGCGCCGCGCGCGCCAGCATCCACAAAGGCGATGCGAAGGTGCATACCGCGGGATGGATATTCCGCCTCCAGGTCCAGCGACAGCTCTACGTCATTGACGCGGACGACCTTGCGTCCATGTACATCAATGATTTGCTGATCCAGCAGGTCGCGTTCGAGCAGCAACATGCCTTCGCCGCTGGAGTAGCTTGGGAGATCGGCGGTACGGGCCTTGGTGTAAACGCCACCGTTAACGTTGCGAAGAAGATTGGGCGCGACGAGGCGGTCTCCCTCTGGAGTACGCACCACGAGGGCGGCGATGTGAATCGGATCTTCCTGGGGAACAAGCGCGACTTCGCGCACACGCCCCAGTTTCCCGGACTCGGAGTCGTACACGGGGAGACCCAACAGATCCGAAAGTGCAAGCGCCGTCATTGCCCAAGCATAACCCGATACCTCTGCCTGAATAAACTGAAAGCTCCGTGGAAAACTGAAAGTTGAGAGATAAAGGAAGCGTTGCAGAAATTCAGGCTACAATCCTGTAAATATGGCACGCACATCTCTTGACTTACGCACGCTGGCCGGACAACTGCTCACGTTTGGCTTTGATGGAACGGAAGTTTCGGGCAATCTCAGCTCCATGCTGAAAACATTGAAGCCCGGCGGAATCATCCTGTTTGCCCGTAACATCGAGTCTCCCCGGCAGACGCATGCGCTGCTGAAAGCCGCGCAGAAGCACGCAACCATTCCCCTTTTTCGCTGCGTGGATATGGAGGGCGGCACGGTGGACCGGCTGAAGAACATCATCGGGCCAGCACCCAGCGTTCAGGAGGTGGCTACGGCTGGATGCAAGACCTACTTCCGCGAACACGGCCGGTTGATAGGCAGCGAAGTCAGCGCGCTTGGCTTTAACGTGGATTTTGCTCCGGTGCTGGATTTGCGCTTCGAGGCATCGCTGACCGTCATGGGGTCGCGCACTGTATCGAAGGATGCCAAGGCTACCGTGGCTTACGCCAGGGAGTTCCTGCGCGGGTTGAAAGACGTGAAGATCGCCGGATGCGGCAAGCACTTTCCGGGATTGGGCGAAGGAAAGCTGGATTCGCATCAGGCGCTTCCGGTGGTAAACAAGAGCTGGAAGGCTCTCTGGGCGGAGGACCTGGTTCCCTACCAGATGCTGGCGAAGCAGCTGCCATTCGTAATGGTGGCGCACTGTGCCTTTCCGGAGGTTACGGGTGAGGCGATACCGGCTTCGATTTCAAAGAAATGGATTGGTGATGTGCTGCGCAAGAAGATCGGGTATACGGGACTTGTTGTATCCGATGACCTGGAGATGGGCGGCGTTCTGAAGGTAGCCAGCATTGAAGAGGCTGCCGTAGCGACGGTGCAGGCGGGTGCCGATATGTACCTGGTCTGCCACAATGAAGAGCTGGTACAGCGCGCTTACGAGGCAATTCTGAATGAGGCGGAACGCAGCGCGCGCTTCCGGGCCAAGGTGGAGACAGCGGCTTTAAGGATTCTGACCGCGAAGAAGCGCTGGCCGGCACTGACAAAGAAAATGGCGACGGCTCCCAGCGAGACGGCGATGAACCGCCTGCGGCAGAAAATGTGGACTTTTGGCGAAGAGGTTCGGCTCACTGCGAACGTGCAAGCCGCAGAGGCCGCCGATTAGGAGGCGTTCATCACATCAGTGGTCCAGGCGATCTGTCCCTTGGTGAGTCAGGCTCGCGCCTGAACCCCAGGAGACGAGGCCGTTGTTTTCGGCGAGGTGATGGGAAGTTCGATGATGATCTCGAGTCCGTGGGGTTGGAGATTCCGGGCGCGGACCGAGCCGTTATGAAACTTGACTGACCCACTGACTAAGTAGAGTCCGAGACCGCTGCCACCGGTGCCGATGCTGCGCGCGGCGTCTACGCGATAAAAAGGCTTGAAAAGCTTGGGAAGCGCCTCCTCTGGAACGCCGGGGCCATTGTCCCGCACGGAGATCTGCGCCAGACCGCTGCCGATCGTCACCGCAACCTCGACACGACCGTCCACACCTGAATAGAAGATGGCATTGCGCAGAACATTCTCGAAGGCGCTGCGCAGCATGTTCTCCTCTCCAATCATGGTCACCTCAGGCCAATTCTCGTCGTAAACAACCTCTACGTTGGTCTGGCTTGCTTCAAAACGCGCATCTTCGACGGCTTCTCCGATGACTTGATTAAGCAGCAGTGAACCGGAAGTGAACTTTAGCTGTCCGCTTTCGAGGCGGGCCACGGTCAAAATTTGTTCGATCATCTCATTGAGGCGAAGCAGCTCGATCTCGATGCGGTCGAGTAGTTCCTGGCGCTCGGCTTCGGGAGTAGACGAAACGAGCGAGAGGGCAACGCGAATACGCGAGATGGGAGATCGAAGATCGTGCGAGGCTGCCATCAACATACCCTTGTTACTGCGAACAAGGTCGTTAATCTCGCCTGCCATGGTGTCAAAGTCCTTCACAAGATCGGCTATTTCGTCCCGGCGTGTGCTACCGGAAAGCCCCGCGCGTGCATCGAGATTGCCTCGGGCAATCTCATGAGCCGCATCGCGCAGGCGCAGGATGGGCCTGGTTATATATTGCGCAAGCACGGCACACAGCAGAGAGGTAAGGAGCGAACTAAAGAGAATTGCCGCCAGAACACTGCCTGGCAGCGATTGAAAGAGAGGCGGAAAGAAGAACTCTCCGGCAAAAACATAATTTCTCCCCTTCGAGTCAGTGACCTTTTCGGCAATAAAGGTGCCGTGGCGCGATTGGGCAATGCCATGATTCTGAAGCGCGCGATGAATTGCGTCCGGTGCCTCGTCAGGCATCCAAAAGCCGCTCAGCTCATTCATGCGGTCGTCGAAGAGCCAATAGGCGGACCGCTTCTCCAATGCGATGTCGTGGAAAAGCTCGCGCAGGCCCGCCTCTCCCCTTGTAGAATAACGCCAGGTGGCATAGCGGCCAAGCACAGGCATGGCTCGACGCTCAGGCTGCACCCACCAGGGACGCTCGGGGCCGAAACTGGCGTGAACGCGGTAGGCCAGCAACAGCATGATGCAGGTTTGGAGAATCCAAAAAGGCAGAAAGATCTTCCAGAACAGACGGCGTTTCACGGTGTCACCTTCGATGCAACGGCGTAAAAGTATCCGATGCCGCGCACCGGACGGATGCGTTCTTCCCCTCCGGGAATGCAGCCGAGTTTCTTGCGCAGGCGGCTTACGTGAACATCCACGGAGCGATCGAAAGCACTGAGCGGGCGCCCAAGCGCAGCCTGGGCCAGTTCCTCGCGGGTCACAACCATTCCCGCGCGACGGAGCAGAAGTTCCAACAGCTTGAACTCGGCCCCGGTTAACTCGACGGGAACATTGTTACAAACAGCAGTGCGCGTGAGCAAAGAGAGCGTAATTTCGCCGACTGTTAAGGACTCCGCTCCCGTGGGATCGTCGCGAACACCTTGCGAACGGCGCAGCACTGCCCGTATGCGCGCAACCAGTTCGCGAGGGTCGAAAGGCTTGGGAACGTAGTCGTCAGCGCCAATCTCCAGTCCGAGAATGCGATCCACCGCTTCGCCGCGGGCGGTCAGCAGGATGACAGGAACGCGCGAGTTCACGCGCAAGGCTTTGAGAAGCTCAAATCCGGAGCCACCGGGGAGCATTACATCCAAAATGACTACGTCATATTCGCCGTTCAGCGCCGCCTCAAGCCCGGAGCGATGATCGAAGGCGGCGTCAACCTGAAACCCCTCATTCCGCAAAAAGCGCTCCAGCAGCGAAACCAAACCCCGGTCGTCATCGACGATAAGTACGCGACTCATGTCATACATTTTGTGCGAGGGCTCTGACATCTGCTGTGAAGAACTGTTACGTGTTATCCCAGGACGGTTCACAAAACTTTACGTTCCTTCACCAGTCTTTATCTCATGGATACCGGTTTGGGTTCATGCTAAAAAATGAAGAGCACTCGATAATGCAGCCGGGAGGCACAATGAAGGTCCGCACCGCTCTAGTCCTATCAATTTTATCGCTTTTGGCCGTTGCGGCCTGCACTAAGGCTGACTCAAAGGGGGCGAAGAGCGCCAAACCGGGAGGAGCTGCCGCCGCGGTACCGGTAAGCATGGCTCCTGTGGTGCGGCAGGACGTGCCGATTATCCTGACTGGATTGGGAACGGTGCAGGCATACAACACTGTAACGCTGAAGACGCGCATTGATGGGCAGATCATGTCCGTCTATTTCCGCGAGGGGCAGGATGTACAGAAGGGACAACTGCTGGCGGTGATAGACCCACGTCCCTTCGAAGTTGCGCTGGAGACCGCCAAGGCGAATCTGGCCCGCGACCTGGCGCAATTGAATACAGCAAAAGCAAATCTGGCCCGCTCGCGCGCACTGCTGGCTGCTGGCGTCATTGCGCAACAGGAATTCGATACCCAGGAGGCTTCGGCAGGGCAGTTTGAAGGCACGGTGCAAGCAGACAAGGCTGCGATCGACAATGCCAAACTGAACCTGACGTATACGCGGATCACGTCACCGCTCAACGGACGCATCGGATTGCGCCTTATCGATGCCGGCAACATGGTACACGCGTCCGATACCAACGGAATGGTGGTAGTGACGCAGATGCAGCCGATTTCGGTGCTGTTCACACTGCCGGAAGACCAACTGCAATCGGTGCTGGCACAGAGCCGCAAAGGCACGTTGAAAGTTGACGCATACAGCCGCGACGATCAGCAATTGTTGGCCAGCGGCAAACTGGAAACGGTAGACAACCAGATTGACGCAACGACGGGCACGGCAAAGCTGAAGGCAGTTTTCGACAACAAGAACGGAGCACTGTGGCCGAACCAGTTTGTAAATATCCACATGCAGCTCTCGACAGCTAAAGACGCGCTGGTCATTCCGCTGGCAGCGATTCAGCGCGGGCCGGACGGCAATCTGGCCTACGTAGTTGGAGCGGACAAGAAGGTTTTAATTCAGCCGGTAACCATTGCGCTGACGCAAGGAAAAATCGCCCTGATTGCCACTGGATTGCAAGAGGGGCAGCAAGTAGTAACCGAGGGTCAGGACAAGCTACAGGCGGGAAGCCTCGTTGCGCCCAAGGACGGTGTGCCTCCGAAGAATGGAGCGCCTGCCAACACGCTGAACGCGCCACAGGAAAAGCCCGAACTCAAGCAAGTTAACGGCAAACCTATTATTCGGCGCACGACAGAGAACCCCGGAGGCCAGCGATGACTTTGTCGCGGCCATTCATTCTGCGGCCGATCGCGACTTCGCTGCTGATGATAGGTATGCTTCTTGTGGGTCTGGTGGCCTACGAGCAGTTGCCCATTTCGGCCTTGCCGCAGGTGGATTATCCGACAATTCAGATTGCCACATTCTATCCGGGTGCGAGTCCGGACGTGGTGGGCTCAAGCATTACGGCACCGCTGGAACGCCAGTTCGGACAGCTTCCGGGCTTGAGCCAGATGACTTCGAACAGTTCCTTTGGAAGCTCAATCATCACCTTGCAGTTCAACCTGGACGAGAATATCGACGTGGCCGAGCAGGAGGTCCAGCAGGCGATTAACTCGGCGGGAACATATCTGCCCACCGACCTGCCTAATCCTCCGATCTACAACAAGGTCAATCCGGCAGACCCGCCGATTCTGACTCTTGCGTTGAGCTCGGATAGTCTACCGCTCTCGAAGGTTCAGGATCTGGCAGATACTTCCCTTGCGCAAAAAATCTCGCAGCTTCCGGGCGTGGGACTGGTGTCGCTGAGTGGCGGACAAAAGCCGGCAGTGCGAATTCAGGCTAATCCGACAGCGCTAGCATCTTATGGCGTCAGCCTGGAACAGTTGCGCACGGTTCTGGGGCAGATCAACGTGGACCGTGCCAAGGGGCAACTCGACGGGACGCGGCAGACCTACACCATAAATTCCAATGACCAGCTTTTTTCGGCGGATGAGTATCGCAATACCGTAATCGCTTACAAGAACGGGGCGCCGATCCGATTGAGCGATGTGGCCACGACGATTGACGGCGTGGAGAACAACGCACAGGCAGCGTGGATGAACACCACCCCCGCCATCATCATGAACATTCAGCGGCAACCGGGCGCGAACACCATCAAGGTTGTCGACAGCATTAAGCGTCTGCTGCCTCGTTTGCAAGCCGGTCTGCCTTCCTCTGTGAAAGTGAACGTGCTTACCGACCGCACGGAGACAATCCGCGCTTCGGTACGCGATGTGCAGTTCTCAATGATTTTGACCATCGCGCTCGTGGTCATGGTGATTTTCCTTTTTCTGCGGAACCTGGCGGCGACCGTGATTCCAAGCATCGCGGTACCGCTCTCCATTGTGGGCACCTTCGGAGTGATGTATCTGCTCGGGTATTCGCTCGACAACCTGTCGCTGATGGCGCTGACGATTTCCACGGGTTTTGTGGTGGACGATGCAATCGTGATGATCGAAAACATCGACCGCTACATTGAGCAGGGAGTGCCGCCAATGGAAGCAGCGTTGCGCGGCGCGGGGCAGATTGGCTTCACGATTCTGTCGCTAACGGTTTCGCTGATTGCGGTGCTGATTCCGCTTCTGTTCATGGGCGACATCGTGGGACGCTTGTTCCGTGAATTTGCGATCACGCTGAGCGTGGCAATTCTGATGTCGGCGTTCATTTCATTGACACTGACGCCGATGATGTGTTCGCGGCTGCTGAAACAAAAGACGGACGAAAAGCACGGACGGCTCTTCCAGTGGAGCGAAAACGCATTCAACAAGACGATTGATTTTTATGCGCGTACGCTGCGCTGGGTACTGCGCCGCCAAAGGACAACGCTGGTCGTGACGGCGGCAACGCTGGTATTAACCTTCGTGCTCGCCTATCTAGTGCCGAAGGGCTTCTTCCCCGTGCAGGATACGGGCGTGATTCTCGGCATCTCCGAGGCTCCGCAGTCAGTCTCATTCGAGGCGATGGCCGGATTGCAGCAGCAACTTGCAAAGACGATTTTGCAGGACCCGGACGTGGAGAGCCTGTCGTCGTTCATTGGAATCGACGGGACTAACGTGACCGGAAACTCAGGACGCATCCAGATCAATTTGAAGCCCCGCGAGCAGCGCAAAGCAACTGCGCCGGAGATTATTGCCCGGCTCCAGGACAAGCTTGCCGCCGTCTCTGGAATTACGCTGTACCTGCAACCGGTGCAGGACCTAACGGTGGAGGACCGCGTAAGCCGGACCCAGTATCAGTATTCGCTGGAGTCGGCAGATGCACGCGAACTTGCGGAGTGGACCGGGCGGTTGGTATCGAAACTGAAGACCGTTCCGGCCATCCGGGACATTGCCACCGATCAGATGAATTCCGGGCTGGCTGCGCGACTTGTGGTGGACCGCGACTCGGCGTCGCGACTCGGCATAGATATGATGTCGATCGATAACACTTTGTACGACGCTTTTGGACAGCGACAGGTTTCGACAATCTATACGCAGTTAAACCAGTATCACGTCGTGCTTGAGCTCGATCCGAAATTCCGCAAGGATCCAGACGCGCTGAAGCAACTCTACGTGGCTTCGGCCAAGGGACAGATGGTTCCCCTGGGAGCTTTCGCGCACTTTGAGACCGGTCCGTCATCGCTGGCGTCGAACCACCAGGGGCAATTCCCTGCCGTCACGCTTTCATTCAATGTGGCCAATGGAGTGTCATTGGGACAGGCAGTAAAAGATTTGAAGCAGGCCGAGTCCGAGATTGGAATGCCGCAGAGCGTGCATGGCAGCTTTCAAGGCACCGCGAAGGCCTTCCTGGCGTCACTTGCAAACGAAGGCTGGCTGATTCTGGCGGCAATCGTTACGGTCTATATCGTGCTGGGCGTGTTGTACGAGAGCTACATTCACCCGGTAACGATTCTTTCCACGCTTCCCTCGGCGGGCGTGGGCGCGATCCTCGCGCTCTACCTGTTGCGTATGGATATGGGCGTGATCAGTTTAATTGGCGTCATTCTGCTGATCGGCATTGTGAAGAAGAATGCAATCATGATGATCGATTTCGCACTGGAAGCCGAACGCAATGAGGGTAAATCGCCATACGACTCGATCTACGAGGCGTGTCTGCTGCGCTTCCGTCCAATCATGATGACGACAATGGCAGCATTGTTCGGCGCCGTTCCTCTTGCATTCGGCAGCGGAACGGGTTCAGAGTTGCGGCGTCCGTTGGGCATAACGATTATTGGTGGACTGATCTTCAGCCAGATTCTCACGCTGTATACGACGCCGGTTGTCTATTTGTGGTTTGACCGACTGGGTACAGCGCTGAAGCGCTTGCGAGGAGTGCCGACGGAGTCGGAGACAGCAACGGAGGAGCCAGTTTCGGAGACACTGGCATGAAAAGCATCAGCGAGCCGTTTATTAAACGGCCCATTGCAACCACTCTGTTGACAATCGCTCTGCTGCTGGCGGGCGGCCTGGCATACTTCCAACTTCCGGTGTCGTCGCTCCCCCAGGTAGATTTTCCGGTCATCTCCGTGGGGGCGGCACTTCCGGGCGCAAGTCCAGAGACAATGGCTTCCTCGGTGGCAACTCCGCTGGAGCGGCAGTTTGGACGCATCGCGGGTGTGAATCAGATGACTTCGGCGAGCCAGCGAGGCTCTACAGGCGTCACACTGCAATTTGATCTGAACCGAAATATCGATGCAGCAGCGCGCGACGTGCAGGCAGCGATCAATGCGGCACGAGGACAGCTCCCAACTGACCTGCCAAATAATCCGAGTTACCGCAAAGTGAACCCCGCGGACGCGCCAATCCTGATTTTGGGATTGCAATCCGATGTACTTCCGGCGGATCGGCTTTACGACATTTGCGACTCGATCCTTGCGCAAAAACTGGCGCAGATGGAGGGCGTGGGGCAGGTATTTGCAGCTGGCGCTTCGCCACCCGCTGTACGCATAGAGGCAAACCCGTTCCTGCTGAACAATACCGGCGTAGGGCTTGACCAGATACGCGCGGCGATCGCGACCCAGAACGCGAACCGGCCCAAGGGATCGATTTCCGACGGCAACAACAATTGGACAATCACGGCAAACGATCAATTGTTCAAGGCCACACAGTACCGGCCCGTCATTATTGCGTACAGAAACGGCGCGCCGCTGCGACTCAGCGACGTGGCCGACGTACAGGATTCAGTGCAGGACACGCACAACGCTGGCAACCTGAACGGCAAGACTGCGGTGCTGATTGTCATCTTCCGGCAACCTGGCGCAAACATCATCTCAACGGTAGACCGCGTAAAAACGCTGCTGCCGCAGCTGCAAGCCTCCATCCCGGCATCCGCGCACCTCAAGGTAGTGCTGGATCGCACCACGGTAATACGCGCATCGGTGCGCGACGTGGAAGACACGCTGATGATTTCAGTAGCGCTGGTTGTAATGGTTGTCTTTCTGTTTCTGCGAAACTTGCGCGCTACATTCATTCCAAGCGTCGTGGTGCCGCTATCGATTGTTGGAACGTTCGGCGTGATGTACCTGTTCCACTACTCGCTTGACAACCTGTCGCTGATGGCACTGACAATTTCAACCGGCTTCGTGGTTGACGATGCAATTGTCGTCATTGAAAACATCATGCGGCATGTGGAAGCCGGAATGACTCCAATGCAGGCGACAATGCTTGGAGCGAAGGAGATTGGCTTCACGGTCATCACGATCAGCCTTTCGTTGATCGCGGTCTTTATTCCCATTCTGCTCATGGGCGGAATCGTGGGGCGGCTCTTCCATGAGTTCGCAGTCACGCTCTCGGCTGCGATTCTGGTTTCGCTGGTCGTATCGCTGACCACCTCTCCCATGCTTTGCGCGCGGCTCCTGCGCAGCAAGGACAAAGAGAAGCACGGAGCTTTGTACCTTTGGAGCGAGCGTGGCTTTCAGGCTTTGAACAACGGCTATGCGCGGTCACTGCGATTCGTGCTGCAACACAGACTGCTTACATTGGCAAGCCTGCTGGTCACAATTGCGCTGAATATCTATCTGTTCGTTATTGTGCCGAAGGGATTTTTTCCGCAACAGGATACCGGACGCATCTTCGGCGGGGTGGTCGCTCAACAGGATATATCGTTCACCGGACTGCACGACAAGATGGACGCGTATATGGCTATTATCCGCAAAGATCCGGCAGTCGAAAACGTGCTGAGCTTTGCGGGTAGTTCCACCTCGGCAAACAATGCGGGAAGAATCTATATAACGTTGAAGCCGTTAGAGCAGCGCGATGCGACCAGCGACGAGATCATCGCAAGACTGCGTCCAAAACTGGCGCGGGTGCCGGGATCGTCGCTCTTCCTGCAGTCCGCTCAGGAGTTACAGATCGGCGGACGAGTGTCCAACGCACAGTACCAGTACACATTGCAAAGCGACAACCTGCCCCTGCTCAATGAGTGGGCGCCACGACTGCTGGCCAAGATGCAGACACTCCCGCAGTTGAAGGAAGTCAACAGCGATCAGCAGGTTCACGGATTGCAAATGGACGTGACAGTGGACCGCGACGCGGCTGCCCGGCTGGGCGTGACCTCCGCTGCGGTGGATAACGCGCTTTATGGAGCCTTCGGACAGGCAATTATTTCGACAATCTACCGCCCATTAAATCAATATCGGGTCGTAATGGAAATGGACCCACGCCTGAATCAGTCACCGGACGTACTGAACACGGTGCGGGTGAAATCACAAACCGGCGCGATAATTCCGCTGGCAGCTTTCGCTAAATTTGCTCCATCGAGCACACCGCTTAGCGTAAACCATCAAGGACTGTTCCCGGCGATCACGATATCGTTTAATCTCACGCCAGGGATTTCGCTTGGCGAGGCGACGCGTATTATCGACCAGGCACAGCGAGATATCGCAATGCCCTCGGTGATTCGCGGCAACTTCCAGGGCACGGCGGCGGCTTTTCAGGATTCCCTGAAGAACGAACATTGGCTTATTCTGGCTGCGTTGTTCTCGGTGTATATCGTACTGGGCATTTTGTATGAAAGCCTGATCCATCCGCTGACGATCATCTCCACGCTGCCTTCGGCCGGAGTCGGCGCAATCCTGGCGCTGATGCTTTTCAAAACTGAACTAGGCGTAATTGGAATCATCGGAGTAATTCTGCTGATCGGTATTGTGAAGAAGAACGCGATCATGATGATCGACTTCGCGCTGGATCAGGAACGCAATCATGGCAAGAACAGCGAAGAGGCAATTTTCCAGGCTTGCACGCTGCGCTTCCGTCCGATTCTGATGACCACGCTGTCCGCGATGCTCGGCGCACTGCCTCTCGCGCTTGGCAGAGGCGCGGGATCAGAGCTGCGGAGACCGCTGGGCATAGCCATTGTCGGCGGACTGCTCTTTAGCCAGGTGCTTACTTTGTACACGACTCCCGTGGCCTACTTGTACCTGGATAAATTGCAGATATGGCTGCGTGGACTGAAGAAAGCCCCAGCGGAACCGGAAAACACAGTTGCTTTTCCAAGCATTTAGCAGGTTGCTGAAAAACTCTTTTGCAGCGTCCAAATCGCACTTACTAACACTTGCAAGTCGTTGATTCTGCGTTGAGCCGCGAATAGATTTTGGTGATTCTCGGCACTCCAAAACCCTTTTTCAGCAGCCTGTTAGGAGAAGCTTATCCGGGGGCGAGTACCCTTAGCGCTCAAGAGGAAGCAGGGCTCCATTGATTGCTCCGTCCCGGTCGCTTAGCAACTGCGCGCATAATCGCGCGAGCTTTTGCGGAGCGAGCCAGCGCGAAGTATCCGCAGCAGGCATGGCTGCGCGATTGGCAGCGGTGTTAATGGTTCCAGGAAGAATCGCATTGATCGTAATGTCGAATTCTCGATTCTCTAACGCGACCGACTGGACCAGAGCATGCAATCCGGCCTTGGTTGCCACATAGGCGGATAGATTAGCCTGCGGCACTGTAGCGGCGAGACTTCCGATCATTACTATGCGACCGCGGCGGCGAACGCGCATTAGCGGAAGCACTGTGCGAAGCAGATTGAAAGCCGAGGTCAGATTCTCATCGCAGAGCCTTCTCCACTCCTGCTCGGAAAACTCGTGCAGAGCTCCGAAGGCAAAGCCTCCCACAGTGTGAACCAACCCATCGATTTGAGAGAAACGCTCAATTGCCGCATTCACAGCTTTGGCTGCACCGGCAGGGGAAGCAAGGTCCGCGGCAATGGGAAAGAATTCCGGATGAGCAGGAGCGGCCTTATATTCGCTTCGCGTAACTCCGGCCACGCTCGCTCCGAGCTCCAGGAAATGCTGCACGACTGCGGTGCCGACTCCACCATTTGCACCGGTTACAAGAATTGTTTTTCCTTTCATTCGGGCCTCCGGCAAACACTTCCGAGCTTTAGATGCAGAGCGAAAGGACGGCCGCAGCCACCCTTTCGAAGCATACATGAATTTCTAGAAGCTGAAGATCGCCTGAAAATCCAAGCGGCGACTCGCCGAGCCCGAGGAGAATGGCCCACCAGCCAGGCTGGTCGATTCTCCGAACTTGTTGGAAGAGAGATTGCCGATCGGCGTTCCAGCATTCCAAGTGTTGAACAGATTGCGAGCCATAGCCGTGAGTGTCAAGTTGTAACGGCGCGTCGTTTTGGAAGGTCCAAAGAGGCCACCCATGCCACGCGGACCAGCGAAACCTCCACCGGGTGGCCCACCGCGACCACCGGCCGGTCCTGAACCTGCTCCGTGGTCCGGAGCAGCGCTTGCTTGCTTGGTATCCGGGCCGAAGCCAAAGGTTTTGGAAACACGCAGATTTACTGTAACGTTGGCCGGCCCATTCCCGTAGTTAATCGGAATCCGCTTGTCCGATGCTGACGGATTAACGTTGAAGCAACCGTACTGGTTGTTGACGGTGCTCGCGGAACAAGGAGCAAACGAAGGACGATCGTTAAAGAATGAATCTCCGTTCAGATCGCTGCCGGTGGTGATGTTGAAAGGAGCGCCGGAATTGGCGATTAGAAACGGGCTGATCCGGATGTGATGCGCCAGCGAAAAAGTTCCACTCAGAAAGAGGCGATTACGAATGTCAGAAGCAGCGCGTCCATAGTCCTGATGCAAATTGTACTGATTCGAGGGATTGCTGTTAGCGCCACTGGTGTTGGCATTGGCGTAGCCCAGCGTGTAAAAGCCCATCAGCGAAAACCTTTGCGACACCCGCAGATTCACGTTCGTTATGAACTGATTCTGATTGAAAACGGCTTCTGACGTGTACTGGTAGATGTTCGATGAACGCGGCGTATAGTCCGGCGGAGAAGGCGCGTTGACGTTTTCTGTGATCAGCTGATGGCGACCGCGCGAGTTGATATAGCTGAAGGCAATCGTGCCTATCTTGCCGAGTTGCCGTTCGAGGCTGACGGCATACTGCATGGTATAGGGCGCACGCAGCTTGGAACTGAGCTGATAGGTCGTGGGCGTGGCGGTATTCAGAGTGTTGCAGTTTTTGTTCGGACAGGGGTTATTCGGATAAGTAGTAGGATCGGTGACTATAAACTGCTCCTGCGGGTCGGATCCGCTGTAGCGATCGGTTTGCAGGACAAGATCCTCAGTAAAGCGGTCGTAGAAGATTCCATAGCCCAAGCGCAAGACGGTCTTCGGGGTACCCTTTGCGTTGCCCAAGCCCCAGGAGAGGCCGAGACGCGGCGCAAAATCGGCCTTGTCAGCGATATTGGTCTGGCTCTCAAACCGCAGGCCATAACTAAGTGTGAGATTGGGGCGCAGTTTCCAATCGTCCTCGGCGTAGAGTCCAGCGTCGGCGAAGCTAAGCGAGGCGATCGGGTTGCCCTGCGTTATTGAGAACTGCGAAGCCGAACCGTGATTGTAATCGTCAAGAGAGTTGAAGGTGAAGGTTCCGTTGTAGTTGGTCATGGCATTGCTGGTGTGCTGCGAGACGCGCAGGCGTCCTCCGAATTTCACAAAATGCCTGCCGACCGACCACGACGTATAGTTCTGCAACTCGTAACGATTGAAGCGATCCCAGCTCTGCCCCACGGTACTGGCACCGGTGTTGAATTCGCCAAGCACGTTCACGGCGGCGGTCCCGTCCTGCAGATTCGCAGTCTGTGAATTGTAATTGTGGATGAACTGGAAACGGGTCTCGTTAATTACGTGAGGACTTATGACCTGCGTATCGCTGATCTGCAACTGGCTTTGGGTTTGGTGGTTTGCGTAGGCGCGTGAGGCGAGGGTGATACCGCCGATTCCCTGATTCTCCTCGTCGTTTTCAAGGAACTGGTAGCGCACGGTGAAAGTGTTATTGGGAGTGACCTGCCAGTCCAGGCGCGAGCTGATATTAGTGCGTGTGCGCGGTGCCGGTACAGCTAGACCGTACGGAGTGAGAGGCGTTGAGGCAATCGCAGCAAGCTCGTTGACGTTGCGGCGCTCAGCATTAAAGAAAATCGAAACGTTTCTACTGAGTGAGCCGCTCACGTTGCCGCTATACAGCTCAGAGTGGTAGGACGGAATAGGTGATGTGACGTACGGGTTGCGCGAGTTGAAGACGGAATTATTCTCGTTGAACATTCCCTGACCGTGCCATTTTTCCGAACCAGGCTTGGTAAAGACTTCCACGCGTCCAAAGCCGGGACGATCATACTGGGAGCTGAACGGATTCTGATTGATACGAACTTCGCGAATAGCCGATTTTGATGGCAGTGTGCCATTCGAGAATCCGTCGATGTAAATCTGGCCGCCATTGGGGCCGACCGACGGTCCAGCAAGCGCGAGAAGATCCTGCTCCAACTGGTCGGGATCATCGGAAAGCGCTTCAAGATCCTTCTCCTTGAGAATGAGCGTGTTTGCGTTATTTGTCGGATTCACGTCAACCGTAACAGTTGTTGCCTCGCTCTCGACTGTGACCTGTTCCTGATTCACTGCGATTTCGAAGGATATGTCCAGTTGCTGTGCTTCTCCGGCAGGGATGATCACGTTCGGCATTTTGTAAGGAGAAAAACCCTTGGCATTGGCGCTGACCGTCGCGGTGCCCACGGACAAACCCTTGAGGTTGTACTCGCCGTGTTTATCTGTCACGGTCTGCTGAACCTGTCCATCGGCAGCAGTTACCGAGACGACAGCGCCGACTACGACTGCACCCGAGGGATCTGTGACCTGCCCATGCAGGCTGCCTGAATTCTTTGCAGTCTGTCCCAGCAATGAACCCGCAAGAACAGCGACCAAGAAGAACAGAACGCCAAGACGCCTGTGAGGAAACCCTTTCATTGAAACTCCTGCATAGTGCAGCGACTCCATTTTCTTTTACTGATCACCGCCAGGGATACTAGCCAGCGACCACGGTGTAAGCAGTGTTTCCGAACCCTTTCCTCCGGGCGAGGCGGTAAGGATCGGCTCAACGCCCTCAAGCAACGTAATGACAACAGGCGGCTGCTTCTGAGAGCCTTGAGTGCTGACGATCATCACCGCTTCGCCTTTGTGTAAATCGCCGAGCGTGGAAGCGGACAAACGTCCGAGCATCTGATTGAAATCCCCGCTGCGTGGGCGCCCAACGTCGGTTCGCGCGCCCGCTGCCCCAGCACCAGGAGCTATGGTTGATAAGCCTTTCATTCGCAGGGCCAGCCCCTGCGCCAATTGCGCAGGAAGTCTTTTCATCTGCGAGTCCGTTGTGATCTTGATCGTGACTGGCCTCTTGGTCGCAATATCCTGAACCGTCACAGTGCTCTGCACTGGATCTACCCCAGAAATGAGACCGGAGATGTTGCGAAAGGTTCCGGCAACGACTTCTTCCGCCGCAAGCTGCGAACCGTCCTCACTTTTGTCGCCTTTTGCGCGGAGTTGGTCACCGGAATGGATGTCAGCCAGAGTCGCGGCGGTCGCGTCCTCCCACTTCACGGAATCGGGCGAGTAACGCTTGAATGTAGTTTTCGGAGTGGTAGTAACGGTGATGTTCTTGTTCGCGACGATCAGAGTGATGGTCCCGGTTGCGTTGTCCACCTGCTTCACAAGACCGCCTATGCTGCGGCGCTGCCAATCCAGAAGCTCTTGCTTCTTCATCTGTTCAATGTCCTGCTGCTTCATGACGATTACAGCGGAAGCATCGACCGCGAAGCCGTCCCCGGCTGGTTTGCCGCGCACGAGGACACGGTCTCCAACCTGGAGATCGGTTATCTGGATGATGGCGGCACTCTTAAGGTCCGTCTGTCCGGGAGCCAGGCGCAGAAGGCGGGCATTGGGCTGAATTTTTACCGCAAGTTCCGCACCCTGATCGGTGAGCAAAAGAAGATCACTGCCGTTGATTCTTCGAATGGAGCCAAGTTGCTTTACGCCACTGCCAGAAGCCGAAGTTATCGGAGCGCTGGCTTGTGCAAAGAGTGTTCCCGAAAAAAAAGACAGCAACATCGATAATGTAATGCTCAGCAGAATCTTGTTCTCCATGCGATATATCCAACCTGCAGTTCGTGGGCTCCCAGATGGAAGCTTTTCCTTTGTACCCCGCCTGAAAGCATGAGAACGTTGCGTTTTGTTTCGACCCGACTTTTCGCACTCGCGAATAGCCAGAGAAACACCCGGTCCTCAATGCTCCAGAATCGTGTCTTTCTGATCCGTTCACGGCAGGATACCCGGCGTGGAAGAAAACGAGCACGAAAATGTTCGTAAGTTTTTCAAGAATTTTAAAGAAAACGTGCAGCTCGAATTCGAACTGCACGCGCGATCAACAACCGCGGCTCGAACCTCGATACGCGAATCGTCAGCGAGTGGTAAGCTATTCTTTATAGGCAGCTTACCCCTCGAAACGATCTCCCCTGTTTTGATTTATGCCTCCTATCAAAACTTTCAATAGCTTCGCAACTTGATTTGAATTGTCGGTGGTGCAATCTCCCTTTAGCCTATAGCTGTATCGAAAAACTCAAGGCTCGCCCAGCCAATTTCGAGGAGATTCATGCCCAACGAATTACGTAATTTTTTGACGCTTAACTATGACGAGCTTGAAGAACTCAATCTGAAAGCTAAGGAACAGCGAAAGAATCGTGTCGCCGCCCACACCATTCAGGAAGAACGGCTGAAGTACCTTGCGGACGAAAAGCGCATCAAGGCTGTGACCGTGATGTTCAGCGACCTTGAAGGCCGCCTGCACCTGCTCGATTATGATAAGAAGTTCCTGATCAAGAGCTTCGATAATCTCACCTTCGACGGGTCCTCGATTCGTGGTTTTACGGCACAGCACGAGAGCGATCTGCGACTCGGAATTGACTGGTCATCATTCTACTGGGTGCCTTCCGATGTTTTCGGCACGGGAAAAGTGATGGTTTTCGGTGAAGTAATCGACAAGCAGGGCGCGCCTTACAGCGGCGACATGCGCGGAGTTCTGAAGAGCTACGCCGACGCCCAGTTCAAGAAAAACGGCTATACCATGAACGCCGCGAACGAAATCGAAGGATTCCTCTTCAGAGGCAGGGATGCCGAACAGCGTTACCCCGACACCGGAGTGTTCGAATACGTTGACGCGGGCGGCTATTACCATTCTCTGCCTGGCGATCCGCTGCGCACCTTCATTGACACCGCCGCCGAAGTGCAGCGCGCGATGGGCTTCCAGAACGAGAAGGATCACCCCGAGGTTGCGCCTTCACAGTTTGAGATCAATTACGCCTATGGTGACGTAGTTGCCGCAGCCGACCAGATTCAGCTCTATAAATTGATCTGCCGTCAAGTTGCGAACAATCAGGGACTCACTGCAAGCTTCTTGCCCAAGCCGGTGGTTGGCGTGAACGGCAGCGGCATGCACACCAATGTTTCCGTCAGCAAGGATGGTAAGAACCTGTTCTGGGACCCCAAGGGACTGGAAAAGATCAGCTCCTTCGCCTGGGATTTTGTGGATCGCATTCTGACTGTCGGCAACGACATCTGCCTGGTACTCAACCCCAGCGTCAACGCATATCGCAGACTTGATCCGCACTTTGAAGCTCCGAACCAGCTCAAGGCTTCTGCTGTCGATCGCGGCTCGATGGTTCGAATTCCGATTGGTAACGAAAAGAGCGCGCGTGTGGAAGTCCGCGCCGTTGCGCCAGATGCCAATCCATACGCCGTCCTGTATTCAGTCTTCAAGACCGGCCTCGATGGCGAGATCTCGAAAATTGAAAACCTCCGCCAGGCTCACCGCTATCTGCCGGACAATATTTACACGGCAATCGACCAGTTCCGCGCTTCGGAATGGATCACTAAGATAATGGGTGAGGACGTTAAGGAGCGTTTCGCGGAACTGAAGCAGAATTCCGCAGACCGCTGTCCGCGACTGCTCGGCACGATGGTGAAGGCCGCCGAAGTCCAGTTCCATCACGCGGTTTACAATCAGTCTCTCTGGAACAAGTTCTAAATTTTCAGCAGTAAATCGAACAGGCCTTGGCGTGAATGCCAAGGCCTGTTTCACGCCTGTAGACGGAATAAAGAGATGCTAATGGCTTCTGCCGGAATGGTCCTCGGGAGGAAGAATGATCCCTTCGCCCTGACCGGAAAACTGCTGCTCTTTGGACGGCGTTTTCCTCTTCGGAGCGCCGCGACGGGCATAGATGATAGCGAGTATCGGCGGTGCAAGAAGCACTCCCCAGAACGGGAAAATTATGCCCAACACAAGCGGCGTCAGCAACGATGCCCAAAAAGGCACGCGATTTTCCCTGTGCAAGAGATATGGCTGGATGAAAAGACCGTCCGCCGCGGCGATGATGGCGTAAGCTCCAAGGAACCAGAACCAATGATCGAGAGGTGCTCCGCTGAAAAGCATTGCCATTGCGGGCCCAAGAAGCGCGAGCAAAGGGCCAAAGTGGGGAATAAACTGAAACATCCCGGCCAGCAACGCCCAGAACGGTGCCCACGGCACGTCAAGCCACAGCAGCGCGGCCAACCAGAGGACACTGACTATCAGGCAGTCATACAACTGTGCTTTCAGCCACCGTCGCAGTGCGTCTAAAGTAAGGTTTGTTTGATACTGAAACTGCATGTTGCTCCGCTCAATCCCTCTTTAACCAATGCTACACTGTCTTTAATCCTGCCGGATTAGTGAGCGTGAGATGAAAATTGGCGTCATTATTTTTCCAGGAAGCAATTGTGACCACGATGCTTACTGGGCATTCAAAGAAGTTTGTGGACAACCAGCTACGCTGCTCTGGCATGACTCACAGGACCTTGAAAACTCGGACATCATCATTGTGCCGGGCGGCTTTTCTTACGGCGATTATCTGCGCACTGGAGCAATCGCACGCTTCTCCCCGATTATGCAAGCGGTGAAGCGCTTCGCCGACTCCGGCGGGCTGGTCATGGGCATCTGCAATGGCTTTCAGATTCTGTGCGAGGCGCATCTGCTGCCTGGAGTTTTGCTGCGGAATAAGACTTTGAAGTACATCTGCAAGCCGGTTCACCTGCGGGTGGAAAATACGGCCACTCCATTCACGCAGGGACTGACGAAGGGAGAGGTGCTGGAAATCCCCATCGGCCACGGCGACGGAAACTACTTCTGTGATGAACCCACGCTGCGGCAACTCCACGAACGCGAGCAGATCATGTTCCGCTACTGCACTCCGCAGGGCGAAGTTACGGAAGAGGCAAACCCGAACGGATCACTCGAAAATATCGCGGGCATCTGCAACGAAGGACGCAATGTCCTGGGAATGATGCCGCATCCCGAGCGCGCCAGCGAGGACGTGCTTGGCATGAGAGACGGAATCAAACTATTGCGCTCGCTGCTTGACGGCGCAGTTCCGCGCCCACAGCTCTGATGAATACAAGCCGCACAAAACGCGGGAAGCCTGTCCCACCAATCACCGAAGCGGAGTTCCGGGCGCGGGACGGTGAACTGCTGCGGATAGTGGATAACTGGCTACAACGGGCAACTGAGCGCGCCGGTGCGCATCTTGCGTGTCACATCGGTTGCGCCCAGTGTTGCATTGGATCGTTCGCCATAAGTCGCCTGGATGCCGCCCGGTTGCAGCAAGGCCTCAGCGAACTCGCGGAGCGTGACATGGAACGCGCACAGAGGATATTGCAGCGTGCGGCCGAGTCACTGGAGCGGACCGCCGAGTTTTTCCCGGGTAATGTGGAAACGGGGATTCTGGATGACTCCACTGAGGCCGAGGAAATCTTCGAGAGCTTTGCCAATGACGAGCCCTGCCCGGTGCTTGACCCGGAGACCAAGACCTGCGACATGTACGCACATCGCCCGATGACTTGTCGTATATTCGGTCCACCGGTACGCAGCGAGGGCGGTCTAGGCGTGTGCGAGTTGTGCTTCACCAAGGCTAGTCCAGAGGAGATTGCCGCAGCAGAAGTGCCGCTTGAGGGAGAGGCGGCCGAGTCTGCGCTGAATCAAGACTTGGAGCGCGCGACCGGCGGCGGACAAACAATTGTCGCCTTTGCCCTGCTGGGAGCTTAAAACTTTCTCTTTGAGCTGCTTCGCAATATTTTTGCAAACAGAAAAGCCTGCTGCAGGGCAGGCTTTTTGTGGAAACAATCCGAACTAGCCGTGAACCTCGCTCTCCTCGCCGGATTCGCTGCGGATCACGCTGGCAACACGGTAAGGCTGCCCGGTATGAGGCTCGAAGAAGTGCCGTACCTGCAACTCGCCAAGCAAACCAATCGCAAGCATCTGGATACCGGCGACAAACATCACCCCGCCAAACACGAGCATGGGGCCATGAGCATCCATCACGTTAACGTTGCGAACTAGCTTCTCAAAGGCCATCCAGAGCGCAACCAGTGAACCCATGCCGATGCCGGCCATACCTATGCCGCCGAAGAAATGTAATGGCCGCATCATGTACTTAAGCAGGAAGCGAATGGTGATCAGATCGAAAAACACGCGGATAGTGCGCGAAATCCCGTAATGCGAAGTGCCACCCTCGCGATCAATGTTGACGATGGGCACCTCGCAAATTTTGGCTCCATACCAGGAAGCCAGCGCCGGGATGAAGCGGTGCAGCCCCTCGCCATAGAGCGGAATGTCTTCGATCAATTCGCGCGTATAGGCCTTGTAAGTGGTTCCAAAATCGTGCAGATTGACGCCACTGAGTTTGGACATCGCCCAGTTGGCGCAGCGGGAAGGAATGCGGCGCATCCACAGGTTGTCGATACGCTTTTCGCGCCATCCGCTGACAATGTCATAGCCTTCATCGAGCTTAGCGACGAATTTCGGAATCTCGGCGGGATCGTGCTGGAGATCGCCATCCATGGCGATAACAAACTCACCCTCCGCGTGATCAAAGCCAGCAGCTAAAGCCGAGGTTTGTCCGAAGTTGCGGCGCAGCTTTACGACTACGACACGGCTGTCGACACAAGCAATTTGTCTCAACAGGCTGAATGTCGCATCGCGCGAGCCATCGTCAACGAAAACCATCTCAAAAGTTTCGCCTAACTGCTCCATTACGGCCTTAAGCCGGTCATAAAGCTCGGTGACGCTCTCCTGCTCGTTATGAAACGGAACAACAATAGAATATTTAGGCACGTTAGGATTATAGCCTTTTTCAGCGCAAACCTATAGGGAGAGACAATCTCCAGCAGAAAACAATCACCCGGAATACCCTCTGAACCCGCGCCTGGAACGCCCCTGTCCATTCTGCGGGTGTGCAGTGAATCATACCGAGTCACTCAGTGGAGAACAAAAATGCGGGCGCGATAATCAAGCGGGGCTCAGTTTCCAATGCGACGACTGCCTGCGCAAAATAACCTGATATGTGCTAGTTTTTGAGGCTGTACTGGCCATCCTTTTCTAAGATGGTGCCGAAGTTGATTGACCGCGCGAGGCACATCCGCAAGCTGGTCGAGAGATTCGTTTTGCCAACCAGCCCAGATTTTATGGTCAGATAGGCCAATATCTGCTCGAAAGTGGAGCGTGGATGCTCGGCCAGAAATTCCTTTACCAGCACGATGGCGCGATTGTTTCGCACCACCGAGCCACGCTCCAGCACCGCCAGCGACTTTTGATAATTAGCGATGCGCTTCTTGAGCTGTACCAACTCCTCTTCGAGCCTTGCAATCTCCTCGCGCATTAAATGCGCTATGTTGTTGTTTCCTTCGTCCATTGCGTCCCTATCTTGGCCCCACTAGAACTTTCCCCAGTGCAGCACTTCCGCCAGTGGCCGTTTTTCTTTTTTCGGAGATTCCGCTGGATGTCCAATGGGGATAAGACTAACAAGTTTGTATCCGTCGGGAGCCCCAATCATTTTTCGGACGCTATCCGCATAAGGTTTTTTGTCGCCGGCTACCCAACACGCGCCGAGTCCGTGTGCGTGCGCCGCCAGCAGAATATTTTGACTGGCATTGCAACCATCCTCAAGGAAGTACTGCGAGTCCTTGCAAAGGACGATCACGCAGAGCGAAGCATTGGCAATGAATTTTCCGCTGGTGGTCAGGTCGGCGATTTTCGTTAATATTTCGCGATCCGTCACAATCACGAATTCCCAGGGCTGATCGTTCCGGGCCGATGCAGCCAGATGAGCACAGTCGATGATGTCCTCAACTGTTTCTCGCGGCACGGCATCGCCCGTGTACGCACGAACACAGCGGCGTGTCTTTAGAACCTCGATGGCGTCCATAATTACGCTCCGTGAATAAAATGTAGAACCTACGCTTGTTCGAAACGCTGTGAGGAATGCAATCTCCCGCATTTCTCCGGGAAGCACTTCTCACGCCCACCACTTTACGCCGTGAGCACACAGGTTATCCACTGTGCTGGTTGCAAATTTTATTTCATCAGTAGCGACCCGCAATGCCCTGACAGGTCTCCTGCAGCGATGCAACATCAATCTCCCGCGCGACATCTCAAACCGATGACCAGCGAATTCTCAAAAAGGCAGAGGTGAATGAGAAGAGTAGCTCTGAAGTGTGTCCTCGGAATATCGGTAATGACCGGAAGCTTGTGTTATGCGCAATACAGCGATAAACAAGCTGCTCAACCTGACAACACGAAAATAAATCAGCGCGATCGAGAGAAATCACAACCTACAGCGGATCAACAGAAAGAGAACGAATCCGACCGTGAGGCAACGCGCAAAATCAGGCGGGCCCTAGTGAAGGACAAGTCTCTTTCCATCTACGCCCATAATGTGAAAATCGTCGCCCAGAATGGAACCATTACTTTGAAGGGCCCTGTTCGTTCGGCTGACGAGAAACAAGCGGACTTCAATAAGTCTGATCGACCATTTCCAAAGGCTGGCTAAACCGCTAAACAGATAGGCCACCTAAAAGGGTGGCCTTTTCCACTCAAGCAGCGACGTAGCAGATTAGAACAGCTGAATGCTTTCCATAGTTGCAAGTTGGATTTTGTTGACAATTGCAGTATTCTCTGGGCCGAGCAACTTTGCTAGAAGCTGCAGGTTGGGCTCGGCTCGGTTGCTCCGGTGAGCTGCCATTGTGACTCAGACAAAGAAGACGTTTTGGGGTGTCCTGGCGTCCGGGCTCCGGACTATGCAAAGGCGGTTTTGTTCGCACACGGCCCTGCAGGACGAGCTGCAGCGAACCGAAGAGCTTCTTCGCACGTTCTTCAATAGCACCTACGACGGAATCCTGCTGCGCTGGCCCGATGGCACACTCTCCGATGCCAATGAACGCGCTCTTGAAATGTATGGAGTAACCCGCGAGGAATTGTCACATCTGGACATTACCGACATGTCCGCGCTCCCCAGCCAGGTCGCTGAACTGCCTCAGATCTGGGCCAAGGTTATGGCAGGTGAGCCGCAGCTCTTCGAATGGAGGACTCGCCGTTTCCACTCCGGAGAAGAGTTTGACGCGGAGGTTTTTCTCCGCCGCACCTCCATACAGGGCCGCCCTGCAATCCTAGCCAACATGCGGGACATCACCGAGCGCAAGCGCGCCGAGGCCGAACTGCGGCGCAGCAATGCCGCTCTTGAGTCCGCCTTGGCCGAACTGCGGCGCAGCAACGCGGCTCTGGAGGCCACCTTTCTAGCCTCTCCCGTCGCCTTGGTCACCCTGACCAGCGAGATGATCGTCACCTCCTGGAACCGCGCCGCCGAGCGCCTGTTCGGCTGGAAAGCCGAGGAGGTGCTCGGCCGCCCTCTGCCCACCGTGCCTCCCAAGGAAGTCGCCGACGCAACAAGGATCCACGAGTCTATCGTAAGGGGAGAGAGATTCGCCGATTATGAGGTGAAACGGCAGCGCAAGGATGGCGTCCTACTGGAACTTGGTCTTTCCATCGAGCCGCTGCGTAATGACGACGGCAAGCCAATCGGCTCCCTTTGCGCTTATGTCGACTACACCGAGCGCAAAATCCTGGAGGCTCAGTTGCTCCGCGCTCAAAAGCTGGATAGCATTGGCCGGCTAGCCGGAGGCATTGCTCATGACTTCAATAACCTGCTGACCGTCATCAACGGCTACAGCGACATGGCACTCACCCAGCCCGGCCTCGTTGAGTCTGTGCGCGCCAATCTTCAGGAGATCCGCAAGGCTGGCGCGGAGGCCGCCAACCTTACCCGCCAATTGCTTGCCTTCAGCCGTCATGGCGCTCTTCAACCCAAAATCTTCAACATTAATGAGGTCGTCGAGGAGATGCAGGGAATGTTGCAGCGCGTGGTGGGCGAGGACGTTCAAGTGTCCACCACCCTCGCCGACGATCTGGCTCATGTCCGCGCCGATCCCGGCCAACTTCAGCAGGTCATCATGAACCTGGTTGTCAACGCCCGTGACGCCATGCCCCGCGGCGGCGAGTTGCTCATCAAAACCGCCAACCTCCAATTGGCCGAGCACTATCACGGTGTCTATCCCGACCTCGGTCCCGGCTCCTACGTCATGCTCGCCGTCAGCGACACGGGCATCGGCATGGATGAGGAGTTGCAGCGCCACATCTTCGACCCATTTTTCACCACCAAGGAGGTCGGCAAAGGCACCGGGCTGGGGCTGTCCACAGTCTGGGGAATCGTCCGCCAGAACGGAGGGCAGATTCGCGTATACAGTGAGCCCGGTCGCGGCACTACTTTCAAGGTCTACCTGCCTCGCGTGGACGAGCAAGCCGAAATCCAGCAACCCGCGACCAAACCCGAAACTCGGCGCGGTTCGGAAACGATCCTGCTGGTCGAGGATCAACCTCAGCTTCGCCAGTTAACCTCGGCCATCCTCGCCCAGTATGGCTATTCCGTATTGCAGGCCGCCAATGGCGCCGAGGCTCTCAAACTGTGCAAGGATAACCCCACCATTCAACTCGTGCTTACCGACGTGGTCATGCCTGGAATGACCGGTATTGAATTGGGGCACCAACTCCAGCAGCTCTATCCCGAAATGAAGATACTCTACATGTCGGGCTACACCGACGATGTCATCCGGCGTCAGGGAACGCTCGCTCCAGAGAAAGCGTATCTCGAAAAGCCATTCAGCGCCGAAGGCCTCAACGGAAAAATACGGGAGATCCTGGAAGGCTCAACGGAAGATCTTCATCGGTCCCATACGCCCGGCGACTGAACGGCTCGGCTCAGTGCGCCAAGCTGAGTATGGCTTCGATTGTAGGAGTTTCCCAGAATGGCTCAAATTACTTACTGCGTCTGGACCGGTAACACAGGTCACAGCGGCAACGTCATGCACTCGGCTTGCAGACGTGGACACGGCGCCGCCGTTAAACGTTGAGACGCTCGGAACCGCCTACTAGCAACTAGTTCCGCTCAGAGCGTTGCAGCATCTTATGGAGTGTGTAAAGTTGCAAGGGGCCTAAGCTTGTACTTGTTGTCCTCGGTGAGGCCGAGCATTGTGACTGAGACAAAGAAGACGTTGTGGGGTGTCCTGGCGTCGGGGCTCCGGGCTTTGCAAAGAGGATTTTCTTCGCGCGCGGCCTTGCAGCGGGAGCTACAACGAACCGAAGAGCGCCTGCATACGGTCTTCAACAGCACCTATGACGCCATCCTGCTGCGCTGGCCCGATGGCAAACTTTTCGACGCCAATGAACGCGCCCTTGAAATGTTCGGCGTCACTCGCGAGGAACTGTCGCGCCTGGATGTCCCCGATTTGTCCGCCCTCCCCAGCCAAGTCGCCGAACTGCCTCACATCTGGGCCAAGGTCATGGCTGGAGAGCCGCAGCGTTACGAGCGGAGGGCGCGCCGGCCCCACTCCGGAGAAGAGTTCGACGTGGAGGTATTTCTCCGCCGCATCTCCGTACAGGGCCGCCCTGCTTTTCAGGCCAACCTGCGGGATATCACCGACCACAAGCGCACCGAGGCCGAACTGCGGCGTAGCAACTCTGCTCTGGAGGCCACTTTTCTCGCCTCACCCGTGGCCCTGGTCACCCTGACGAGCGAGATGATCGTTACCTCCTGGAACCGCGCCGCCGAGCGCCTGTTCGGCTGGAAAGCCGAGGAGGTGCTCGGCCGCCCTCTGCCCACCGTGCCTGCACAGGAAGCCACTGACATAGCGAAAATTCGCGAGGTCATCGTAAAAGGAGAGAGAATTGCCGACCATTCAGTAAAACGGCATCGCAAGGATGGCGTGCTCCTCGAACTGGTCCTTTTTATCGAGCCATTGCGCGATGCCGATGGTAAGCCCACCGGCGCCCTCGGCGCTTATGTCGATTACACCGAGCGCAAGATCCTGGAGGCTCAGTTACTCCGCGCTCAAAAGCTGGATAGCATTGGCCGACTAGCCGGAGGCATTGCTCATGACTTCAATAACCTGCTGACCGTCATCAACGGCTACAGCGACATGACGCTCACCCAGTCCGGCCTCGCCGAATCCGCGCGCGCCAATCTTCAGGAGATCCGCAAGGCTGGCGCGGAGGCCGCCAAACTTACCCGCCAGTTGCTTACCTTCAGTCGTCACGGCGCTCTTCAACCCAAAATCTTCAATCTCAATGACGTTGTAAAAGACATGGAGGGAATGTTGCGGCGCGTGGTCGGCGAAGACGTCCAAGTGTCCACCACCCTCGCCGACGATCTGGCTCAGGTTCGCGCCGATAGCGGCCAACTCGAGCAGGTCATTATGAACCTGGTCGTCAACGCCCGTGACGCCATGCCCCGCGGCGGCCAATTGCTCATCCAAACCGCCAACCTCAAACTGGCCGCTAACTACCACGGTGTCTATCCCGACCTCGGTCCCGGCGGATACGTCATGCTCGCCGTCAGCGACACGGGCATCGGCATGGATGAGGAGTTGCAGCGCCACATCTTCGACCCATTTTTCACCACCAAGGAGGTTGGCAAGGGGACCGGACTGGGGCTGTCCACCGTCTGGGGAATTGTCCGACAGAACGCAGGCCAGATTCGCGTATACAGTGAACCCGGTCGCGGCTCTACTTTCAAGATCTACCTGCCTCGCGTAGACGAGCGGTCTGAAAGTCAGCAACCTCTCGCTAAATCCGACACTCGGCGCGGCACGGAAACCATTCTGCTGGTCGAAGATCAACCTCAGCTCCGTCAATTGACCTCGGCCATCCTCGCCCAATTTGGCTATTTTGTGCTGCAGGCCGCCAATGGCACCGAGGCTCTGAAACTTTGCGAGGACAATCCCTCCATCCAACTCGTGCTTACCGACGTAGTCATGCCTGGAATGACCGGCATTGAATTGGGCCACAAAATCCAGCAGCTCCATCCCGAGATGAAGATACTCTACATGTCGGGCTACACCGACGATGTCATCCGACGTCAGGGGATGCTCGCTCCCCAAAAGGCCTATATCGAAAAGCCTTTCAGCGCCGAAGCCCTCAACGCGAAGGTACGCGAGATCCTGGAAGGCTCCGCGCAGGATTTCCGCCAGTCCCATACCTCCAGCGACTGAGCTGCTCGCTTCAACGCTCCAGAAAGGCTCCGGAAGCCTGAAGTATCTGAAGTATCAGAGTGCTCTTTCCCGCGTGCGCGATGAGTCCGGGTCGCAAAATTCGTTGGCTGTCCATCAATGAGACGCTACATCTCCGGGAGATGCCCTTCCATCTACCTATGGATGGCAAAAGTACTGTTTGTGGACGATGAGCCAAGGATTCGTGAAACCCTGCCCCAAATCCTAAGAACACGGAATTATCAGGTAACAGTTGCCGCAACTGTTGCAGAAGCATTGAATGCACTTGCGTCCGAGCCTTTTGACCTTCTCATCTCTGACCTCAACATTGGCCAACCGGGAGATGGATTCACAGTTGTGAGCGCAATGCGGCGCACCCATCCCGAATGCATCAACATAATCCTGACTGGTTTCCCCGGTTTTGACAGTGCGTTGAAAGCGATACGTGAACAGGTCGACGACTACATAGTTAAGCCGGCAAACATCCCGTCACTGTTTGCTTTGCTTGAACAGCACCTCGACATGCGAACGCCCCACCACCAGCCGATCGTTAAGCCAGTTGCCCAGATACTCAAGGAGAATCGTGATGAGATCGTAAGGCACACTCTGAACGGGATGAAATGGCATCCGCTACTTAGGGCCATTCCTCTGTCCGACCAAGAGCGGTGTTTCCCTCTACCTGTAGTGCTTGATGAAATTGTGCTCCAGTTGGAATCGAGTGCACGAAACGAGATTGTGACAGGGACACTCGAAGGTGCTGCCCGCTATGGCAGGTGGAGGAGAAAGCAGAACTATCCTATGGAGGGAGTGGTGGCGGACGCCAACTTGGCGCAAAACGCCATCTTCGAAGTAATTCACGCCAACTTGCTTTGCCTTGATCTCAGCACCTTGTTCGAAGATTTAAAGCGCATTAATGACTACATCCATGATCGCTTGAGCGAAGCGCTAAAGGCGTATGTCGATTTTGATCGTAAAGCTGCCTGAATATTTCAACAAGGCGGAATGGTAGCCCCGGGCAGATTCGAACTGCCGACCTCCGGTTTAGGAAATGGGAGGCGGGGCTACCACCTCAGTTGTATCAATCACTTGTGAGTTGGGTTCCGTTGCCAGAAGTGGGTAGAAGCACGGCAATCGGCACTTATCTGTCAACGCATCTGTCAACGGATTTCGCCCTCCTAAAGCAGGCAAGATTCCCTCATCGCGCAACGCTCCACTTACACATCGCCCACACTCCGCTGAAAGTGTGCGCTCGGAGAGCTACCTCGGCGGATTTTGAGTCCCGCATGTCCGTTTCATCCAAGGTCGAGGTGCAGCATCGCCGCCTCCAGCGCCCACAGGCGACCTTCAATCGCTGCCGATTTACGTTTATATCGGTGGTATGTGCGCCAGTGCATTCCCTTGGGTTTCCATGGATACGGGTCTACCATGCTGCCCGAGCCGCCTAGTTTCATCCGTATTGCTTGCGCCCGGTTCAGTGCGCGGTAGTGTGGCGGTTCGCGCTGGCACTCATAAGCGAGCTGGCGGCAGTGTCGGCAGAGAGCGTACTTCCCGATGTAGAGAATCGCCACGCGGCGTCCGCAGCCTTGCCCGGGGCATCGGAACCACGCCCGGCGCCCGCCGTAATGGCATGGCGTCCAATCAATGGCAACGGGATACTCTAGTCTCTCCCAATTCTTCGAGCCCATGCTGCAATGTCTGTAAGACAGAATCACGCGGTCAGATTCGGCGCGCACGCCGATTTCCCCGACCTTCTCACCGTTCCGCGTCCACTGCCAAGTGACCACACGACCCGGCGCCAGATACCCGCCCCGCTGCCATTGGCGTACATCCAGCCGCCGATAGTCTGAGGTTGTGTCCTTGCTTCCCGAACTACGCCCGCTGCCCCATCCGCCCATTGATTCCTCCCGCCGGATTTATCGAAAACATTAGGCAAGTTGCACCTTTTTTGACGGTTTTTGCCTGTAGGCGCACTCAATTACCTATTGCTATGAGTACATATCGTTATTTTATAAGGGCTTTTAACCAGTTAATTGGAGGGAAACTTGGAATTTGCCAAGCAACGAGGCCGCAGGAGAAAACAACTCGCTTTTCATCGCGACCCGCGCGAGCCTCAGCCGGGCGGTTAAAAGGCGAGTTTTCGCAGAGATACGCGCGCCCGCACGCGAGGGAGCCCGCCCGACAGTAAAGGGAATTCCTTGCCCGGTACTCGCACAATTGCCGCTTCGCTCTGAAACACGCATCATCATCTCGTAAGAATCAATAAATCAATCGTTTGCAGAGAAAATGCAATTCCCGCAGGCAACGAGGTTGCAACGACAAAACGCCAGCAGACAGAGGCCCGCACGCGAAGGCATCGCCCTTCCAACTTCTAAAGAATCCTAAAGTCTCAGCCGCTCCTTAAGCCCTGGGACGCGCCGCCCCCTCAACTTGCTCCCAGCAACGTACATCCTGAAACTAATTCTGAGCGGTTGGGTGTGTTTCCGCCCACTTGCGGCAACGCTCCTGAACTTCCAGGCGCTTGGCGGGTGTCAGTTTAGCTTCTACTTTGTCGCGACCTGCTCTCTTATCCTTTGTTGTTGCTCCGAGGTTCAACCAGAAATATGCCTCGGCTTCATCCTTCGGTACGCCTCTGCCCATGGCATACATCAGGCCAAGGTTGTACTGAGCGTCTGCATCTCCCTGCTCAGCCGCTTGTCAAGGGCGGAGTAAAAGTAGGCCAGTAGGGCGGAGTAAAAGTGAGCCAGTAG
>PJLO01000059.1 GCA_003010405.1 Acidobacteriota bacterium
GACACTGTAACCGAATGAACAGTGGAAAACTCAGAACTTGATCAGAGTGTCCTTAGCTAGCTCATGACTTTCATTGTTGAAGAGATAAGAGCTCACTCCTGTTGGGGCTGTCTCGAGTACGTAAAAGGAGATTTCATGATCCGAACCAAAAACAAAGTAAAACAGAGACTTGCTATAACGGAATCCGATTTGAACAAACTTAAAGGTATTGTCCAGATGGCAAAGAAGAATTTAGCTGAGCGCGGATATCTCGAACTTCTAGTGGAGAAGCTGGAAGATGCCGACGTAGTTAGTCCCGACAAAGTGCCAGCTGATCTGGTGGAGATGCAAACATCCATCCGAATTACAGACTTGGACCGGTCGGAGCAACGAGTTTTTAAGCTTGTTTTCCCGCGAGATGCGAATTGTAGAGACCATGTCTCTGTCATTGCTCCATTGGGTTCTGCCTTATTAGGCAGCCGCGTAGGTGAAGTTGTGGAAATCAACGCGCCGACCCGAAGGCGAAGAATTCGTGTAGAAGAGATCGGTCACTTCGACTGACGACTTTGCTGCTTGGGAGAATTGGCCAGCGTGGCATACATGCATCCAAGTTCATTTCGCCACCATAGGATTCCTGAGGTGTGAGCAGTTTCGGAAAGCCCTCTCCAAGTATTCCGTCGCCGGACGTGAACGCCAAACTGGACAATGAAAGGCTTATGTACAAAAGGGCAGCGAAGTTGGTGTCGATGCTAAAGGCACGCTCGTAGGCGTCAATAGATTCCCGCGAGCGTCCGAGCTTATAGAGGCAATAGACGGTAATGTGTACCGCACCGAAGATTGACCGCATCGATCATTTGGTGCTGACCGTCAAGAACATTGAGCGAACCTGCGCCTTTTATGAATCTGTGCTTGGTTTCAAGGTCATCACCTTCGGAGAAGGGCGCAAAGCGCTTCAGTTCGGCAAGCAAAAGATGAACCTGCATCAGAAATTGACGGTAATCTGCGTATCGACTTCCACCAGCTCTCCTTCAAGAACATAAGGCATATATCTCCACCGCCTAACCGCATCCATGGCAGCTTGTATAAGCATCGGATGGGCGCGTCGTTTCCAGCAACACCGCCGACCCAGGTTTGCAAATCCGTAAGAGGTAGCTTGTTTATTTTCCGGTCACGGGAAACCGGCCCCTTCCTTGGGAGAGAAGAAATGTCTCACTTTCATTTCTGTGAGGTCGCTGGACACGCTTGAAATGCGACAATCCCGCTTGCACCTGTATCTGTGGCAAGTTAATGAATGACAACGGCCACAGCGAATGCCCGGTCGATTTGTTGGCGTGCCCCGAGCATGTGAACGGACTTCGAGAGGGGGAGGTCGCCTAAACCAACCGCAGGCACGGCACCTCACAGCAACGCGCCTCACATAGGAGTATCGAGTGAATTTCGCGGCCAGCCAGTAGGACGTGTCATTTCAATTTCATCCCACGATTGCCGGACAGTACCGCTGAAAACAGCGACGAGCAGGTGCGGTTCTTCTCTCCGCTTATGGAATAATCACGCCACAGGCAACTCGGTCTCCGGCATTTCCGGCGGGGTCAGTCATCATATCGTCAGCTTTGGCGTGAATGACTAGCGCGGTGCCGCCATTGGCAAAGAGTGAGTTCGGCAGGCCGGGCTTCAGGGTGACACGCTCGTTGACGATGGTGAGGTTTGCGGTGCCATCGGAGCCCACGGTGAAGTTAGGCATGTCTCCGGCGTGCGGCCCGGCAGGATTTTTGAGCCCATGGTGGGCTCCGGTCGGGTTGAAATGTCCTCCTGCGGACTTGAAGTCTGGAGCCACGCAGCTTGGAACTTGATGGAAGTGAATGGCGTGCTCACCCGGCGTGAGTCCGGTAACCACGAGATGAATCTTAACGCCGTGCTCTGCTTCCTTGATTGTCGCAGTACCGACCTTCGCTCCCTTGGAATCATTGAGTGTGACAACCTTGGAGAGCTTTGTGTGATAGGCAAAGGCTCCTGTGCTTAACAAGGCGAGGGCAAGCAAAACGCAGATAAAGATGCGCTTGTTCATGGATATCCTTTCCAGTTGCAGAACTCTCTGCAAGAATCTCCTAGGACCGATTCGCCCGAATTGTACCCCTCGTAGCTGGGTTTTCAAGTCTAAAGCTGGCTGCGGAATTCTTCCGGCAGCAAGTCGAGCACCTCTTGCATGACCTTGGCGAACTGTTTGCGCTCCATGTTCTCCACCTTGCCCACGACTCGAACTATGATGGTTTCGATGGCTTCGCCGCGTGCCAGTTCGCTAGTAAGTCGCCCATTTACGGTTGAGAAGTAAGGCTACCCTGCCCTTGAATGCCCAATCGCTGAGTCGCGTCCTCATCAGCGTACGATGCCACGATTTCTCCAAAATAGACTCGGTGGAAGTCACCGTTCTTATAAAACTTCTCCCGCACGCTCTGCACCAGCGCATCGGGTACCATGTCAATACGATTGACGGTTCTACACTCGTAATGCACTACGCATTCCTTGATAATAGGCGAACGCACTTCACGGCTTGGAATGGGCGCTAGGAGTGCTTCTTGGCGGATTGTTAACTTAGGCGATTGAAAATAAAGGACAAAAGAATGGCTCCTCAGGTAGGACTCGAAAGCACGAAGTAACGTATTATCAACAACATGCAGAGCAGCGGATGACACCAAAAGACCACCTAAAACCACCCAAAACGAACAAACGGAGCGCGCTTAGAGCGCGGATTTTCGCTACCGAGTGCTGTAGTTTTCGCACCTAAATCTTGCACCATAACCAGTGCAAACGGGGTATTCTTGCCCTCCCAAAAAGCCGTCATAATTGGCTCATGTAGGGCGAAAAAGCTCAAATCGAAAGAGGAACAGCGCTCTTGCGCCCTACTCATGTAGGTTTTCCTGCCAAGTGCCCCAGACTGTTTTTTTGAACAATCGCGGGTAACACCATCCTTTCGCTGAGATTTCTACAGCGAAAGGATGTGCGGTTATCCTTTCGCTGGCAACCGACCAGCAAAAGAGTCTCCAGCCAGCCCCAACGGTCTACAAAATTGCTACGACCACGAGACGCACACCGGGACATAATTCCCTGTAGCCCGGCCGGCGCAACTGGGCGAGATCAGCGAAAATGAGGGATCATGCGCAGCATCTGGTTCACGTCTGACTTCCATCTCGGGCACTTCAATATCATTCGGTACTGCAATCGCCCTTTTGCAAATGTGCAGGCAATGGACGATGCAATCACGGACGGCGTGAACGCCTGCGTGAAGCCGAACGACGTTCTCTATTTCCTTGGGGACTTTTGCCTGGGAAGATCGGAACAGGTGATTACCTACCGGAAGCGCCTGGCCTGCAAGACGATCCATTTTGTCGAAGGCAATCACGACAAGGTCGCCCGAACGCAGCAGAATCTCTTTTCCAGTTGGAGCGTGCTGTCAGAGATCAACGTGGCGAAGCAGAAAATTGTGCTTTGCCATTTATGCAATGAGGGTCTGGCCGCGCCATGCGCAAGGCGCGTGGCACCTCTATGGACATTCGCACGGCAACCTGCCCGATGATTCCCGGTCACTTTCGATTGATGTCGGCGTTGATACTCATGCGTTCCGCCCTTGGCACTTTGACGAACTTCAGGCGGTGATGAAGGCCAGACTGGCGACGCGAGAAGCAAGCGCCCTCGTCGGCCCCGGCACATCTCTTGTTGAAGATTGCCGAGGAGAAGAAACGGCCTCGCAGGGGATAGAGGAGGGCCGCGAGCGTTAGCCGGCAGCATCGGGGGAGATTCACCCAGTCCGGTCCCGCCGGCAAGAAATAAATGCTCTTTTTTCTTGCACCCTCCGAGAAATAGTACCTTTGTATACTGTTGAAAATAAAATAGGAACTACTTTCCATTGTCAATGGAGTTCTTCCCGCCTCACCCTTCAATGTCCGCTCTGCCCAAAGCGACTTCGCAACCTTTATTTGCACGATAACATTGCATATGTTATCGTGCAAATAAAGGTTACATGCGTGATCGGTGAACGGAGGACACGGTGATTCCAGAACTTCACGAACTCGACCGCTACCTCCATGACACTCTGGGCGTGGCGATGAAGGTTATGCCTTGGAATGGAGCCGGCCATCTGCCGCCTGTGCTCCGGGAGCGATACAAATTCGCCAAGGCGGAATTGCTTGGTCAGCCCGTTCTCCTCATGATCGACACGGGTGCAGAGGAGCAGGCGCCGATGGCCGTGCGCAAGCATATGGAGATGCTCAAGACCAAGCAGGAGGCGGAACTGGTCTACGTGCGCGGGCAGGTGACCACCTATAACCGCAAGCGGCTGATCGAGCAGAAGGTCCCGTTCATCGTTCCGGGAAACCAGATGTATCTGCCCGTGCTGGCGATTGACCTGCGCGAGCACTTTCGGCGTATCCGCAAAGAGACATCTGCGATCAGCCCATCCACCCAGGTTGTAGTTCTCCATGCCTTGCTGCGCGAGCCGGAGAAGGAACTGATCCCGGCTGAAATGGCCGCGCTCCTGGGCTACTCGGCAATGACAATGACGCGGGCTTTCGACGAACTGGAGGCCGCCAACCTTGCTGAGATAAACATCCGTGGCCGTGAACGCTGCTTGAAGTTCGCCGGAGACAGGAGGGAGCTTTGGGAGAAGGCACAGCCCATTCTCCGCAGCCCGGTCAACAAACGACTCTTCATTCGTCATGTCGAAGGCGTGGACGGCTTTGTGCGCGCGGGGCTCACTGCTTTGGAACACTACACGATGCTGGCAGCGCCAGCCCACCCGACGTACGCCTTAAGCCGGGAAGAGTGGAAGGCACTCCAAAAACGGCACAAGATCGTCGAAGTACCTGCCCAAGACCCCGATGCTGTCGAAATCGAGGTATGGTGGTATCCACCCAAGCTTTTCGCAGTGGACGGTTTCGTGGATCGTCTGTCTCTTTTGCTGTCCCTGAAGGCAGATCGCGATGAACGCACCGAAGCCGCTCTGGAAGAAATGATGGAGAAGTTCGAATGGTAAAAGGCCTTGAAGTTTTTCGGGAGCACTTCCGGAACTACGCGGACCGCTATCTGCTCATCGGCGGCGCGGCTTGCGATCTCGCAATGTCGGCCGCCGCCCTCCCGTTCCGTGCGACAAAAGACTTGGACATCGTGCTTTGCGTTGAGGCTTTAGACGCAGGGTTTGTGCAGGCATTCTGGGAATTCGTGCGGGCCGGAGGCTACGAGAACCAGGAGAAGTCAACCGGCGAGAAGCAGTTCTACCGCTTCCAGAAGCCCACACGCCCCGACTTTCCGTTCATGCTTGAGTTGTTCTCGCGGCAACCGGATGTTTTGCAAGTTGCCGAAGGCAGCCATCTCACGCCCTTGCCGGTCGAAGAAGAAGCTTCCAGTCTCTCCGCGATTCTGCTCGACAACGATTACTACAACTTCATTTGCGCCGGCAAACTTGAGATTGATGGTATCACCACGGTTGGTGCCGCTCAGTTGATCGCTCTGAAAGCACGGGCATGGCTTGATCTCACCGAACGCAAAGCCCATGGAGAGAAAATCGACAGCAAGACAATCAAGAAGCACAAGAACGATGTTTTCCGGCTCTACCAGATTCTCGATCCAGCCAGCGACCCTGTGGTCCCGGAAGCTGTCCAAAAGGATATACGTGAATTCATCTTGCGGATGAGCGGCGAAGATGTTGACCTCAAGTCTTTAGGACTGCGCACTGGCACCCGCGACAGTAAACTCGCCGAAATGCGTTGTCACCTCATTCATTACTTCGTGCAGCCCCGCGACCCCTCCGGACACTCGGTCAATCTGAGTTACTGCAATGATTGTCTTCTTTCCGTATTTGCTTAAATATCTGATTGCTGCGCGGCTCGCGCCTGGGTTGGGCCTTTGGGCACTGATCAGCCAAAGGACCGCATCACACCGCCTAAATTGCCAGTCCAAGTGCTTGCCCCGAGGTGAATTAGACCGGTTTGCATGAAGCTATATTCCATAGCCGCAGTGCTTGAACCAGGCTGC
>PJLO01000004.1 GCA_003010405.1 Acidobacteriota bacterium
AGACACCGTCTGGAAGCGCGATCAAAGCTCCGGTCACTTAATATTCGGCCCCAATGGCCTGAAAAACCGCCCGCGAAAACCAAGAAATGCCGACAATGGAGTTTCCAACTACCTGTTCAGAGATTCCCTAATTGACAACGGGGCCACTGTAAGTAAGAGCGTGGATGACATTTTGACCGTCAGCAGCCTTGAATCAAATCTGCTGAGTTGAAATTAGTATCAGCACGCCGTAGTCGGTATTTCGGGGATGCCGCTGATAGCGGCATCCCCGCCGTTATCGCTCGTCTCCTTCTCTTCTTCAAAAGTGCTGCTAAGGATCAGGTCCACGGCTCTCTGCGCGTTAGTGGCCTTTGTTCATTTGCTAGCTGTCACGGGGATACTGACAGCACTGGTGATTGATGGTGGAAACTCGAAAGGGGCAAGCGTTCGGAGGGGTGCATATTGCTCTGGCGGATATGCGCTTCGCTGAACGCTCACGAATACCAGATGTTGCTCCACATCTGGCGAGGCGTTATTCCTGATTAGCATAACCTACTGCATGGAATTCATTGGACGTTCGGAAGCATCCGCCATAGCTTAGCGCCAGTGCTGACGCGAAGTCCGTGGAGGTGCAAGAGTGAATCGATCCGCCGTCTCTTCCGTTTGGATCACAGTCCCAATCCTCCGTCCATTCCTTCCGGCTTTCACCGGCTCGGCGGGGGACGCCCTGTGTTGGCAATCGGAGCTGTCGAGTCGCCGCAGAAGCGTCGCGATGCGGCCGTCGAATCGATGGCTTCCGTTCGCGGCTCGATGGGGTGAATTGCCGTCCTATGCCATGCCGGAGCCACTGCGGCGCTGCGCGCCGGGAGAATTTGCGACACTCCACCCCTGAAAGGATCGTGCAAGTATACCAAGGTAAACCTGCACAATCGAAAGAGAATTCACGAACACCGGTATACCCAGGTATCCCGGCGAGGAGGAACGTCCAATGCCCCTGCTCGGCCCAGAGCATGACTCGAAAAAGGCGTCCAGCAAGACGGCGTTTCGCAACACGACGCGCTGCCTCAAACTGACTCGTGACGAGGCTCAACTGCTTGATGAGGTGGCTACCGCCAGGGGCGTTCCACGCAGCGAATGGATGCGGGACGTGATCTTGCGCGAGCTGCGCACGCCGGATGCAGGTGACCCAGTATTCGCGGAAATCCTCTGCGTGCGGCTTTTGCTCGTCAACGTGCTTTGCCACTCGCCGCGGGGCAGCGACTATCCCCCGAAAGTTTTGATAAGCTCCTGGACGAAATCAGCCGAGTAAAGCATGAATTGGCTCGAAAACTGATCTCCGAAAACAGGGGCAAGAACGCATAATTGGCATGGTGCCCGTTGCCTGTCGTATCACATTCTTTCTGTCGTGAACTGCCTCCGCTTCGCCCGCAAGAGCTGGCAGAAGCGGGAAGAACCCGTCAAGGGTCTCCGCTGCGCTGCGATGAACGCGCCCAGTACGCGCGCCCTTGACTGAACCTTCCCACTCCTGCGGGCAAGAGCCTTGCAGCGGAGGCAGCGAAAGAAAGAAATGTTGTATTGAGACAAAACCCTCACCACAAATTCAAACCCGCCGGCTGCGTGGCACAGTTCTCCGTCTGCCCTGAAAGCGGCCTCGTGCCCGCCGACGCAGTCCCAGCCGCAATCGTCGCAACAGCGTGGTTATGAGCATCCGTCATAACCAACTTTCAGAAATTCATTGGACATTCGCAACCGCCTGGCACCACAGTCGTAGCTTCGAGCGGTCGGTTGTGAGCCGACTGGCCCCACAACTCTTGATCGTTAAAGGAGCTTGCAAAATGTCCATGAGGAGTCAAAATCATGTCCGCCCAACCCCGGGGGCAAGCGGCAGCTCTGTTCAAACAATAGAAAGCCGGAACATAGATCAGGCGGCCAAAAGGGCGACCTGGAGCAGCGCGATCAAGCTGTTGAGCACCCGGCAGGTCTCAGAAATCCTCGACACTCCGGAGAGCACTCTGCGCTACTGGCGGTGCGCGGGATTCGGCCCCTCCTACATCAAACTTGGCGGAAGAATCAAGTATGATGAGGCTGACGTGCAGGCGTACGTCAAAGCCAACCGGCGAATTCCATCCGTGCGGGTACATGGAGGAATTGACGATGGCTTTACAAAAGCGGGGTGACACCTACCACTACCACTTCTGGGTCGCCGGCAAGCGATATCGGGGATCTACGAAGCAAACCAGTCTCGCAGCGGCGCGGAGAGTCGAATCTCTGCTCGTGGCTCAGGCCGAACAAAAAGGCGAGATTGTTCTCAGCAAGCGGAGTCCATTCTTACGCGAGTTCAGCGAGAAATTTCTCGACTGGGTCAACAACAAGAGTGGTCTCCAACAAAGAACCAAAGAGTACTACGCGAACGGCTGGCGCTTGTTGGCGGAAACCGATATCGCAGGGATGCGGATGAGCGAGATTGCCAGAGATGATGCTCTCTCTCTGACGTTTCCGGGCGGTGCGGCAAACCACAACAACGCGCTGCGAACTTTAAGGCGGATGTTGGGCAAAGCCGAAGAGTGGAAGATCCTGAGGGCTGCGCCGAAGATCAAGCTGGTACAGGAAAAGCCTCGGTCGCGAGTGATCGACGAAGCGATCGAAGCGAAACTGCGACCGTTCTGCGATCAGAACTTGAAGGACGTTCTGATGATCATGCGCGACACGGGTATGCGGAACCGAAAAGAGGTTTTCCTCATGCGATGGGAGCACGTGGACTGGACGAACAACCTGTATTTCGTCTACGAAAGCAAGACGCCCAAGGGAAGACGTTTCGTGCCGATCAGCCCGAGAGTCCGCAGGGCTTTGGAAGCGCGCCACGCGAAACAGAAGAAGCCGAAAGCAGGATGGGTTTTTCCCGCCAGGCGCGGCAAGTCTGAACACCTGACCTCACTCCACAAGCAGTTTGCAAAAGTGAGGAAGCAGGCAGGGTTGCCGGATGATCTTGTGCTGTATTGTGCGCGCCACGGCTTCGGCACGGAGATGTACCGCGAGACGAAAAATCTGTTCGCGGTGATGCAGGTGATGGGGCACACGGCGGTGACGACGACGATGAAGTATCAGCACCAGGGCATCGAGGAAATCGCCAAGGTGGCAAGCCGAAGGACACAATAACAACACACAATTTTGTGTTCCGGGAACTCAAGGACACAGAAAGGACACAAAATCGAAGATTTGCTTCTGGCTTGTTGTCTGTAACTTATTGAAAAGATGGTGAGCGCGGAAGGAATCGAACCTTCAACCTACTGATTAAGAGTCAGTTGCTCTGCCAGTTGAGCTACGCGCCCTCTTTTTTTATTTTCACACGGCCCGGAGCGTTGCGTTGGAACGATTCGCCCTGCGGTGCTGATTGTCTCAAGGACCTTTTTGATACTAACAAACGTGTTCAGATCGTGCAACTTTCAGCCGGGATTCGCTCTGGAAAACTTCTCCTGCTATGCCGTTTAACTGATTGTTTGAACAACTCAATAATACCGTGAAATACCTAGTCACTCTGGATTTGTACCAGTTCGCCTACGTCTCGTGGCTGTGACTGCAAAGATTGTGGCGAACGCCAAAAATCGATGTAGCTCACCTGGTGGACGCAACTTACGGTGCAATTTGGCGCGCAGCTCTTAGAGGTGAGGAACTCGCGACGCACATCGGCTTTCGTATATTGCAGCAGCGGCACCCCTGGGTTGCCACGCTGTTGTGAGCAATAATGCACCAGCCCGTCCTCACAGACGTAGATGTAGCGCGCGCCAGCGCGACAGCGCCAATTGTTTGGTTTGGCATTCGCAATGTTGGTCTGGAACCAGTTGAAGCGCGAGTAGTTCTTGCGCTCCAAATTATGCATTTTGAAGAACACTTCCCGTTCTTCACCGCCCAGTGGGCGCAGCTGCCCGTCCCCGTCGTGAATGATCCCTACCGTTGACGTGAAGCCGAGCTGACGCGCGCGGCGGCCCACAACCAATGCATCGTGCGGAGTACGAACTCCTCCTCCCACAACGCTGTTAATGTTTACGTGGAAATCGGCGTACTGGCTGAGTAGCTGCAATTTACTGTCGAGGACCTTCAGGCTCTTCTTTGAGACATCGTCCGGCGTCACGTTGTCGATCGATATCTGCATGTGATCGAGTCCGGCGTCATTCAATCGCTGAATGCGTTCGGCTGTGAGCAGATAGCCGTTTGTGATCATGCCAGCAATCATGCCGTGCTTGCGGATTCGGCGAATGATGTCGTCGAGTTCTGGATGCAGAATCGGCTCGCCGCCGCTGATGGTTACAATCGAGGTCCCCAGGCGCGCGAGTTGATCCAGGCGCTGGAACATTGTTTCGAGAGGAACAGGCTTGCTGCTGTCATCGAACTCATTGCAGTAAGCGCAGGCCAGATTGCATCGCCGCATTGGAATGATGTGAGCCATCACCACATGATCGGTGTCCATCAATCCACGGGCGATCATGCCCCATTCTCTCAGTCGCCGGCCAGCGGCGATCCATTTGTGACGAAACCCCTGTTTCCTGTGCGACATAAATGTCCCTCGGGGGCTTATTACAACACGGGGCCCGCCGGGCAAGGGAAGTCTCAGGAACCGGAAGGTGTATTTGTGGCCTCGAAGCGCAATGTTCTTCATTAACTGGAGACAGACCAAATGGCTGGCAGAGCATACATTCGGGGCTTGTCCAACCTACTGGTTTATAATCTCTTCTTCGCCTTTAATTTTTCGGAGCCCATTGGAAGATGATTCGATTCCTGCAAACCCCCGGCCGATTTCAAAAAGTTCTTCTCGTCGGCTTTCTTTCAATCGTCTGCATCATGATGGTTGTCACTCTCGTTCCCGGCGGATTTTTAAATGACATTGGCGGCCGAGGAGTCGGCGCCAATTCGGTCGCAAAGGTAGATGGACAGGACGTTACCAATCAGGAAGTTGAACAAGTAGCGCGCGCCATGATGCAGCAGCGCCGCATTCCAGCACAGTTCAAACCATACATCATGCCGCAGGCAGTCGATGCTGTGGTGATGCAGAAAGTGTGTCTGCGGGAAGCAAAGCGGCTCGGCCTTGAGGCAACCGACGACGATATTCGCAACGAAATGCAGCACGGTGCGCTCGCGCAGGTTCTTTACCCAAATGGAAATTTCATCGGCACCGATCAGTACCGCGATTTCGTGTCCAATCAGTTCAACCTCAGTGTTCCACAGTTTGAACAGGAGCTGCGCAATGAGTTGACACTGCGCAAGGTACGCTCCGTAATTACGGCCGGAGTTTCCGTCTCAAACGCAGAGGTGCATGACGCCTTTGTGAAATTAAAGACGAAGATTAGGTTTGACTACGCGGTGCTGAGCGTTGCCGAGCTTGAGAAAGAGGTCAGCGTTAGTGACTCCGAACTGCAAGCCTTCTATGAGAAGAATCGCTCACGGTTTGTCGACAGCATCCCGGAACAGCGCAAAGTGAAATATGTGCTGGTGGAATCCGCGCGGCTTCCGAATCCCGCCAAAGTGTCGGACGACGAACTACAGAGCTATTATCGGCAACATTCAGCCGAGTATCGCGTTCCCGAATCGGTCAAGGTACGTCATATTTTGATTAAACTTCCGCTGCCCGGCCCAGATGGCAAGGTGGACGCTAAGCAGGCCGAAGCCGCCAGGGCGAAGGCACAGGATGTGCTGAACCAGATTCGCAACGGTGGAGACTTCGATGCTCTGGCCAAGAAGTACTCCGACGACGGCGCAACGGCCAAAAATGGTGGATACGTCGGTCAGCTTGTGCAGGGTTCCGGTACTGCGCCTGACATTGAGAAGGTAGCCTTCGGCCTCGCCAAGGGACAGTGTTCTGACGTGATCCCGACCAGCTACGGTTATGAAATTATTCGCGTGGACGACAAAGTTTCGGCTCACGCCCGTTCGTTTAACGAGGTCCGCGCAGAGATTGAGCCGATTGTGGCGGATCAGAAAAATCAGAAAATTGCAGAGCAACTTGCCCGAACGGTGGAAAATCAGGCGAAGTCAAGCGGCCTCGAACAGGCTGCGGCAAACAATGGACTTAAGGTAGAGCAGACTGACTACATTACGCGCAATGAATCGCAGGGAATCGGCTCCTTCCCGCAGTTTGCCAATGCTGTATTTGCCATGAAGCCAAACGCCGCTCCAGCTTCGATTGCGTTGCCTCGCGCTGTCGCGATTGCTCAGGTCACAGAGGTGAAACCACCGGCAACGCCTACTTTTGAGCAGGTGAAGGATCGTCTTGCCGTCGAGTTGAAACAGCAGAAAGCGCAAGGGCTGTTGGCGCAGAAGGGGCAGGAACTCAGCGATAAGGCCCGCGCCTCGCACAACCTCCGCGAAGCCGCGAAGGCCGTGGGCGCGACAGTGAAAACCAGTGACCTTGTAGATCGCGACGGACAAGTGCCGGATATTGGACAGGTCGGCTCTGCTGTTCCCCAGGCATTCGAGATGAAACCGGGCGAGATCAATCAGGCTGCTAATCTGGGACAGAAGGTCGTGGTCATTGCTCTCACTGAAAAGCAGACGCCGAGTGAAGCCGAGTTCGAGACCCTGAAGGACCGCGTCAAGGCATCTCTGCTTGAGCGCAAACGTTCTGAGGCGGAGGAAATCTTTATCCTGGCTTTGCGCGACCGTCTCGAAAGAGAAGGACGCATCATCATGGATAAGAAAAAAATGGAAGCTCTGAGCGGCGTCAAAGAGTAGGGAACCAAACTTCACACTCGGGGAAGGGGCGACCTTCCCCGATTTTTTTACCGCAATATTCCAGCAATGCTCCTATCCAATGAATCAGTTTTTCGTGTAATCATAATCGGCATGCTCGAGAAGCGAAGCTCTGGAATCCTACTTCATCCCACATCCCTTCCTGCTCACGGCGGAATTGGCGATCTTGGCCCTGCAGCCTATGAGTTCATAAATTTTCTCGCCTCCTCGCGTCAGGGATTGTGGCAGGTGCTGCCTCTAAACCCTGTTGGCATTGGAAATTCACCCTATTCTTCCACTTCAGCCTTCGCAGGCAACGTTCTGCTGATCAGTTTAGAGCGTCTGGCGGATCGTGGCATGATCTCGCACGAACGCGTACATTCGCTCGATTCGTGCGAAGGCCAGGTGGACTACGCGCGTGTCGTCCAGGAAAAAGTGCCACTTCTGCAGGAAGCCGCTGCTTCATTTCTGCACAACGCACATGGCGAGCATCGCGCGCGCTTTGACCGGTTTGTGGCCGAGAATTCGTGGTGGTTGGATGATTACGTTCTGTTTGAGGCTTTGCGGCTCCGCTATGAGCAGCGGAGCTGGAATACGTGGCCGCACGAACTTGCGCATCGCGAACCGCAGGCGCTGGCGGCTATCCGCGAAGAGCTGCATGACGAACTGAACCGTGCTCGTTTCCTCCAGTTTGCATTTTTTGAGCAATGGCGTGCCCTGCATTCCTACTGCCGGAGCAAGGGCGTAAAGATCATTGGGGATGTTGCCATCTTTGTCAGTTATGATTCGTCCGATGTCTGGACCCATCCCGATATCTTCCGGCTCGACGCGGACACCCTTGAGCCCGAGTGCGTTGCTGGTGTCCCTCCGGACGCATTCTCGGAAACTGGCCAGCGTTGGGGAAATCCGCTCTACCGCTGGCCGGAATTGAAACGGCGGGATTACGACTGGTGGGTTAACCGTATGAGCTGGGCCTTGAAGAGCTGCGACATCATCCGCCTCGATCACTTCCGCGGATTCCAGCAATGCTGGGAGATTCCCAACAGCGAACCCACGGCCGTAAACGGGCGTTGGGTCGACGGCGCGGGTGAGGATCTGTTCCGTGTTCTGCATGAGAAGCTCGGATCCCTGCCATTCATTGCGGAGGATCTCGGTGTCATTACGCCGGACGTGTACGCTTTGCGCGACCGTTTGAAAATGCCTGGAATGAGGGTGATGCAATTCGGTTTCGATAACCCCGGCGCGCACATCTACCTTCCCCATCGTTTTCAGCGCAACACCGTGGTTTACACCGGGACGCATGACAATGACACCACGCTGGGGTGGTGGCAGAGTTGCTCGGAAAACGAACGGAAATTTGCGGGAGCGCTGCTGGGTTGCGCTAGTGACGGGGTCAACTGGGCCATGGTGCGCCTGGCACAGAGTTCCACGGCGAACCTCTGCGTAATCCCGTTGCAGGATGTGCTGAGCCTCGGATCGGAAGCGCGCATGAATGTACCCAGCTTTGAAGACGGCAATTGGGCCTGGCGTTATTCTCCCGGAGCCTTGCAGTCGGAACTTTCGCAGAAACTCGCCCTGCTTGCAGAGGTGACTGATCGCCAGGCTTCAGTTGATCAGCAGTACCACGGGGAAGTTGGCGAAAATTTCGCTACATAAAAGTTCCCCATTGCCTGGGATTGTGACGCTTTCCTCTGTGAGAGCATTGCGGAACCGAATGCCGACAAACTCCTCCGGCGTTCGCAACCGCGTTAGGCTCCAATCCTTTGCCTGAGCCAGTCGGGGCTCTCCGTTTAGCATTGTGAAGTTCAAGCGCGGCACCGCGACTAATGCTGTGGCTTTTTCGTATTGCCGGGCAAAGGCGACCACGTGTTCTCTGCGCTCTCCTGTTGCTGCCAGCGGCACGTACTCACCGTAGCGGAATAGTTCGCTTGCTGCGCTTCGCGCACAAAGCGCCCGGTGTGTGGTCCAGAGCTTGAGCCGTCCATCGGTCCAGTGCTCCAGCAATTCCTGGCACAGCTCTGGGCCCGCTTCGCGACGCTCCAATTCATTCAATTGCTTTTCAATAACGTCAAAATTTACAGGCCGCCGGTTATCCGGATCGACCAGGCTGAAATCAAAAATCTCTTGCCCCTGGTAGAGATCGGGCACCCCGGGTGATGTCAGTTTGAGCAGGGTTTCCGCAAGCGAATTCATTACGCCAAACCACGCTAGGCGGGGCACGAATTCCTGCATCAGACGCAGGAAGTTGTTGGGTTTGGATTCTGTCCCTGGCGACAGAATGCGGTCTATGAATCTGCGTAATTCATCCGAATACTCTGGGTTGGGATTGATCCAGCTCAGGTTGATCTTTCCCTCGTGTACCGCCTTCTGCATGTATTCCTGGATTCGGGCGATATAGGTCCTTTGCTCCTCGCCTTCCAAGGCCCAATCACTCGGGGAGAGCGATGCCTTTTTGGCCAGCGGCCAGCTTCCGACAAGCGTCTGGTAGAAGAAATATTCTTCGTTGTTGTCGGGCACAATGCGGACGTCGGCTATTACCTTGCGCTTTCCGCGGTGGATACGCCGCCAACGCATGACCTGTGCTGCCCATGGACGCGGCATTTCACTGAGCACGTCGAGCCTCATTCTGACGTCCTCGCTGCGCTTCGTGTCATGCGTCGATGTCGTCAACAGAGAGCCGGGCCACAGTTGCGCGCGCTTGTGGTTTTTCTCATGAAACTCCCCGACGCTGACGCCGAAGCTGCCAGGATTGCCCCCCACTTCATTGACGGAAATGAATCGGTTGTACACGTAGCAGACCGTATCCTCCAAGCCTTTGGCCATAACCGGTCCGGTGAGTTGCTGAAACTTCAAGGAAAAGTAGAGTTGCTTGCGATAGCCATGAATTGCAGGTCCGCCGCTGTCCTCGCGCAGCAGCAGAATGTCTTGTAGAAAGTCCAAGACCTCCGGGGCAAGAGAGCTGTTCATGCGTTTTGCCGAAGCAATCGCCCGCTGAATGTATTTGCGATCGCGGTTACTAATGTTGCCGCGCTCATCCACGTACGTACGGTAGACAGGGAAGCATGCAATTGCTTCGCGAATCGCATCGCGCAGCACTTTGCGGGTAAAGTCGCGGGCGCGGCGGTTGGTCGAGCTGATCTCATCCAGCATATGACTCAGCACGTTGACCTCGTTTGAAAGTGCGGAGTACATGATCAGTCTCTTCGCCTGGTAAATCAGGCGGTCAACATTCAGCGATTCTCCAATCAGCCTGTGATAAAAATTGGTGAAATTTTTCTGATTGCTCTCATCGATGAAGATTCCGTTTACCGCGTTTGCGAACTCATATCCCACCGTTCCGCTCACCGGCCATTCGCGGGGGAGCAGCTCGTCCTCTTCAAGAATTTTTTCAACTACAACGTAAAATGGCTCTTCCCCGGGCTTCATCACATACTGTCCGAATGCATTCTGCACGGCCATTTCAATTCCGTTTTCGGCTAACTCGCCAACGGGCGTGGGACCGTAGAGCTTCGCGGCGGCAAACAACATTTGCAGACGCGTGAAGTACTGAGGAGGGTTGAACATCCCATCGGGATGGTCAATGCGCAGTCCGATCAGGGTGTCCTCGGCCAGCAGCCGTCGAATGAGTTTCTGTGTAGCGGCAAAGACCTGAGGATCTTCCATCCGCAATCCGATCAGGTCGTTCACGTCAAAGAAGCGGCGGTAATTGATCTCTTCGCCTGAAACACGCCAGTGTGCCAGTCGATAAACCTGTGCTTCTAACAATTCGTGCAGCGCGTCGAAGCTCTGCGGGTCTCCGGGGATACCGTTGATCCGCTCCACTGCCGACTTCACAAATTCCCGAACCTCTTCCGATTGCTCCATCAGCTCCGTCAGACGGCGCAGCAGGAACGGAATTTCGCGTCTCCGACGGTAAGCGCGTTCCGGCTCCGAAACAGTGTGTTGCGGCAGTTCCGAAAAAGCCGACAATAGCGCAAGTAATCTGCGAACAGCATCTCCCGGCTTGCGAAGCTCTCCCATGGAGCGAAAAATCAGCGGAATTGTCTGCGGATCGACGGGAAGAACCTTTTCGAAATACTTGATGCGGAAGTCTCCATTTTCATTTGCTAGAACGATGTGTCCCGCTTCCAGTTCCTCCCCGTATTGGTTGCCCAGAATTGGTAGTAGCACTTTGTCGCGCAAGTCAGGCTTCAAAGGAGTCCAGTCAATATCGAAGAAATTCGCGTAATTTGATGCGCGGCCGTTTTGCAGTACGTCCTGCCACCATGGATTGGTCCCGTAACCCACGCTCATGTGGTTTGGAACCACATCCAGCAGCAGGCCCATGCCGTGCCGCCTCAGTTCATTGAGCAGTTGCTGAAACTCTTCTTCCGTCCCGATCTCCGGATTGAGCCGGTTGTGGTCCGTGATGTCATATCCGTGCATGCTGCCCGCCCGCGCAGCAAGAATCGGCGAAGCGTAGAGCGTGGTGACACCCAGGTGATGCAGGTAGGGGATGAGTCGAATCCCGTCCAAAAAGCGGAATCTATGGTTGAACTGAAGGCGGTAAGTCGAGCCTGGGCGCACCCTCCGCTGGCTTTCCATCAGTTTCTGCAGGAGCTCTGAAGTTTCATCGGGAGTCTCAGGGCAGGGAATTGCCGCGCGCGCTGCAGATTCGTTCACAGTCCGGAAATCTTGCATCCTAGTCATTCCGAATCATTTAGATGCGGCGAATGCAGATAGCGTCTTGCGGCTCCGGCTGTGTTTTGACGAACCTGCTCCGAATGCGGAAAATACATACTGGCTGGCTCCTTCGGCTAACGAAGCACGAGTAAATCTTTTCTGGAGGCATCATGAGTACAAGCGGTGAACTGATCCGAATGATGAATTATGTTGACGATATTTCCGCCACACTCCGGCGCATCGTTGCCGGCAGCGCTTCCATTTCGGCCGAAGAGCGCAAGAAACTTGCAGAATACATGCGCAACTCCAACCCGAATTTCACAAAGATAGCCGAATCAATGGACAAGTAGCGATGTCTGCTCCGGATGCGGAGAGCATTGCAGTTATTGGCGCCGGCAGAGTCGGACGGGCACTTGCCCGTCGGGCCGCCGTGGCCGGCTATCGCGTAATTCTCGAAGATCTGGTCCCAATCTCGCTGGTGAATGCCCGTCAGGAGATTCGGCAAACGCTGAACGATGCGGTGGAGTCCGGTGCATTGGATCGTGCGCTTGCCGATGAGGCTTTCGCTCGCATTGATTGTGCCGCCAGCATCGAAGATGCAGCGCGACGGGCTCTTATTGTTATGGAAACCGGCCCGGATGAGCCGGAATCTAAGCTCGAAATCTTCTGTCTGCTTGATCGGATCTGCCTTCCCGGTACGATCATCGTGAGCAATTGTCGTGCGCTCGAACTCTCTGACACAGCCAGCAAAGCCGAGTCCATCGTAGGCATGTATTTTTCCGGTGACTGTGCCGAGATACACTGCTCCGCCTTTACCGGTGAGCACGCGCTCGCCGTTGCGAAGCAGCTTGCAGAACGCATGGCGTCCAGCTACAAAATTACCCGCGAAGGGAACCCCGCCTCCGCAGTTTGAGCTTGGGGAATCCGGAGCAAAGTAAAAGGGCCGTGCTTATTAAGGCGCGGCCCATCATAAACTCGATTTTCTGCTATTCCGCTCTCTTGAACGGGGTCGCAACATGATTGCGCGCCTCGTCGATCGCTCCCTGCGTGTTGTCATTCGTTTGTAAAGCCTGCCGGTATTCGCTCAACGCGCGTTCTCGCTGGCCGCTGATGTCGAATATCTTGCCCAACTGAATGTGACTCCAGACTTCAGTCCACCTCGGCTCTCCATCGCCGTTCAGGGAATCGCGATAGGCGTTAGCTGCGGCCTGATAGTTTTTCTGCAGGTAAAAGACCTCGGCGATGCGGTAATGAGCCAGGGAGCTATTTTTGTTCTGTTCGATTGCTTTTTGAAACTCCTTCAGTGACTCCGCCAGATTTCCCTGCTGCACTAATTGCTGGCCGCGCAGAATCGCCGTGCGCAGCCTCAAATCTTTCGAATTCTTCAGAACCCAGTTGTTGGGGTCCAATGTGATACGGCGCGGCTTGCCGAAAGTCTCGATCGTGTAACTCGAGTTCGTTCCAACTACATCGATTGTCTTGTCTTCCGACTTGCCATCCGTGTCGATCTTCAACTGAACCGGCATCCGGAACAGGTCAAGGTCTTGCTGTATCTGTCCTACAACGCGGAAACCTTTCTTGATCCGGAACACCGTGTATTTATTCTTGAACTCCGGAGCGCCGGTTGAGTCCAGCCATTGCGAGAAGAACCAGTTCATCGGTTCTCCCTGGACCTCCTCCGCCACCTTCTCCAATTCCTTCAGCCCTAGCGGCTTGCCGTGATAGCTCTGGAAGGTCGCGCGCATAAGTTTGTCGAACTTCTGATCGCCCATCACCCAGCGAAGCATGTGGTAAACCATGCCACCTTTGTCCCTGGCCATCGACTGGAAAACTGGATCGAACGTGTCCAGTGTTCCGATCTGTCCCAGTGGGACGCTGTCATAGGCCAACGCGCCCACTGCCATGTCTTTCACGGCTTCCTGCGCGCCCGCCGGACCTGCTGCGTACTCAATGTAGCGGCACTCGCTGTACCGCGCGCCGCCGTCTTGAATCCACCAGTCATTGCGTGTCGCTGGACTCACAATGGTGCCAAACCATTGGTGCGCCACTGCATTTGCGAGAAGTCTGTAGCTCACCTTTGCGCTAATGTTGCGTGCCGCAATCCCCACCATTTCCGGAGCCCACGCCATCGGCACGGAATCATCGGGCAGCTCCACCAGCTTCAGTTCCGAACTGATCGGAACACCGTAAAGCGTGATGAAGTAGCCAAGTTCCTTTGCGACCGTCTCGCCATATTGCTGGGCCAGGTCCGCTTTGTCCTTCAGAAAGTACACATGCACGTTCATTCCCGCTTCGCTTACCGGGGTATCTGAAAACCTTCCAATCACAACAGTTCCTGGAAAGTTCGGCTTGTCCCATATGAAGCTGGATGTTTTCATGCCAGGCTCGGGCTTGGGGGCAGCGGGTTTTGTGGCCGCGGTCTCTGGCTTAATCTTTTTTGCCGCTTTTTCGCGTGCTTGCAGCTTGGGAGCACTGCTGTCATCGGAGCTCTCGGTAGGCTCAGGCGCACCGGCAGCAGTGCCACCGCTTGTAACCACTGTGTATTCCTGTGGCGCTGTGATCCGCATTCGCACCGTGAAGCGGTCGATGCCGTAATTTGTCACCGGGAACCAGCGTCCAGAATAAAGCAGGTATGTGATCGGATCGCCTACGAAGGCCAGTTTTAATCCAGGAACCGGACTGTCGTCCGCCGAGGTCACATTTCCCTCGTAATCGAAAGTCAGAGTCTCTTCCTGCCCTTTGCTCATTCCGTTTGGCAGTGCCACGCGTACCGTTGAGTTCTGCGATACCCGTTCCGCGGGGAGCACAGTTCCTCGCTCATCTTTCACCTGGGTTACGCGCAGGGCGTTGTGCAACTCGAAGATGGCGATGCTGATGTCGTCCAGGGCCACAAACTTGACCTTGGCTCGCGCTGTCAGCTTGTGCAACTGAGGGACAACCTTGGCTTCAATTGTGTAATCTCTTGCCTGGATGCGTGGTTTCTCTGCCGCCCGTAACATTGCCAACGGGACCAGGTTCATCAGGACAGTCAAAAATATGAGAACGGTTCGTGTCAGTTTCCGTCCTGCAAATTGCATTGGCATCTTGCTCCTGCTTAAATGCGCAACCCTCATTGATGTGTGAAAACGTTGAGAAGATGTCGCCAGCTTCTCTGAGTGCGTGCCTATTCTCTATCGGCTGTGGCAATTTCCGCAACGCGCAAGACAGCCAGAGCTGCTCGGTGCGCAGTAGTTTCGTTAATGCTTCCCATCTGTTCCCCGGTCGCCAGCTCTCCTTGCAGCAGTTTGCGCACCTCCGCAAGGGCTTCCGTCATGTGCTCTCTGGCCTCGCCGTCCAGCAGCGCTCGCACTTGCCGTTCCACGGCCTCTGGTGTAAAAGCATCCTGAATCAGTTCCGGAACTACTCTGCGTCCAGCCACCAGATTCACCATTCCGTAGTGCGGCAACTTTACCAGATGCCGGCCCAAAGCCCAGGTCAGCCCCGCTACTCGATAAACCATTACAAATGGCGTGCCGATCAGTGCGGCTTCCACGGTTGCCGTCCCGCTCGCCACCACGCCCACCCGCGCATGTAGCAGGCTCGCCCTTGCATCGTCAGTCAGCTTTACATGCACGGACCCCGCGCACAGAGCAATCTGTTCCCGCACCCACTCTTTTTCCAGGGTGCTCGCCACCGGCATAAGGAATTCAAATTCCGGGCCCAGTCGCTCCGCCGCTCCTAGCATGGCCGGAAGATTCAGGCGTAATTCTTTTCTGCGGCTCCCCGGCAACAGCGCGACCCACCTCCGGGAAGAATCGAGTCCCCACCGCGCGGCAAAATCTTCCCGGCTCACCCCAGGTAGCTCCAACTTGCTCAGGGGATGACCCACAAATTCCGCTTGCACTCCGTTCTGCGCGTAGAACTCACGCTCGAACGGGAAGATGACCAGCATCTTCGAGACGTACCGTTGCACCAGCTTGAGCCGTCCTTTACGCCAGGCCCAAAGCTGCGGGCTCACATAGTAAACAACGGGAATTCCGCGCCGATGTAACTGCTTTGCCAGCCGGAAATTCCAATCTGGAAAATCGATCAGCACGGCCACGTCCGGTCTCAGCCGGTCCACCTCCGCCAGCAGCTTGTGAAATTCGCGGTAGATTCCTGGCAAATGGCTCAATACTTCAAACAGGCCAACCACGGCGACATCCCGCGCATGTACCGCCACTTTGCAGCCCGCCTCGCTCATGCGCTCGCCGCCCATGCCGAAGCACTCAACCGCGCCTCCGGTCAGCTTGCGCAAAGCCTCCAGAAGTTCCGCGCCATACATCTCGCCGGAAGCTTCTCCTGCGGAAATCAGCACGCGCAATTTGCCAGGAGATCGGCGCGAATCGAGGATTTTCTCAGTGGACATGTGCGCCGACAGAATATCAGGCACGAGCAGCCTTGAAGAATACTTGAGGAAGATCGGAAATACCTGTACCTAGTCCGCCCAGAGATAGCCACATCCGCCATCTTTATGGCGAATGTGGAAAAACGAACTAGTCTGCTGATGGTTCCGGCGAGGCAAACGCCGCCGTCTCCGATGCCACTCCCAGCTCCTGCTCTTTGTATTGCAACCGGTAGAGCTTCCAGTACACACCCCTGGCTGCCAGCAATTCTTGATGTGTGCCCATCTCGCGAACCTTGCCCTTGTGCATCACAACAATTTTGTTGGCCCGCTGGATGGTCGAAAGTCGATGCGCAATGATGAGCGAGGTGCGTCCCTCCACCAGCCGTGTCAGCGCTTCGCGTACCCGGGACTCGGTTTCCGTGTCCACGCTGGAGGTGGCTTCGTCCAGAATCAGGAGGCTCGGGTTGTGGGCAAGCGCCCGCGCGAACGACACCAGCTGCTTCTGTCCCGTCGAGAGCGTATTTCCGCGCTCCTGCAGCGGCGAGTCAAAGCCATTCGGAAGCGAGTTGATGAAGTCTGCGACGTTCACCTCCTCGGCGGCAAGCTCCACTGCCTCCCGCGTCACGTGCTGCGAGCCGAGCTTAATGTTGTCCGCTATTGTTCCGCTGAAGAGGAACGGGTCCTGCAGCACGACACCGCAACGGCGGCGCAACTTCTGCAGGTTCATCTCGCGCACGTCCACGCCGTCGATCCGCACCGCCCCTTTCTGCACGTCATAGAAGCGCAGCAGCAGTGAAATCAGCGTAGTCTTGCCCGCGCCCGTATGCCCGACGATGGCCACCGTCTCGCCCGGTTCAATTGTGAACGAGACGCCTCTGAGAACCCAGTCCCACTCTTCTTCCGGAACGGCCTCACCATCCGTTTCCGCCGGCACACGGCGATAAGCAAACCAGACATTGTCGAACTCAATCCGCCCCGGACCGAGCGGCTCCTTCTCTATCTCGGGAGACTGAATCTCAGGCTCCGTATCCAGCAGCTTAAAAACCCGTTCCGACGCCGCCATTGCGGATTGCAGAATGTTGAGCTTCTCACTCAGGTCCTGAATTGGGCGGAAGAATCTCTGCGCGTATTGCATGAACGCCACCAGCACGCCGATTGTCGTGATCGAGGCCAGCACCATGTGTCCGCCGAACCAGAGCACGCTGGCAATCGCGATCGATGACAGGAGTTCGACAATGGGATAGTAAAGCGCATAGGCAAATATAGTGTCCTTGAACGCCTCCATGTGCTGCGCGTTTACCGCCTCGAACTCCTCGTAGGACTTGCGCTCGCGGTTGAACAGTTGCAGTGGAACGATGCCGCTGATGTGTTCCTGAAGGAAGGAATTGATGTGCGCAATCGCCACGCGAATCCGGCGATATCCATCGCGCACGGCCTTGCGGAAAAACTGTGTCGCAACGATGATCGCTGGGAACACTATGAAGGCGATCAGCGCCAGTCGCCAGTTCTTGTGAAGCATGATGCCCAGAATCGCGGCCAGCACGAAAACATCTTCGACGATGGAAACCACGCCCGAAGCGAACAAGTCATTCAGCGCGTCAACATCGGTGGTCACGCGCGTCACCAACCGCCCCACGGGATTATGGTCAAAAAATGAGACGTCCATCCTCTGCAAGTGACGGTAGATCTGGCTCCGCAGGTCGAACATTACTTTCTGCCCGGTCCACAGCATCAGGTAGGTCTGTGTGAATTCAAAAAGGAAGCCCAGCAGCAGCAAGGCCAGGTACAAACCGCCGACTTGCGCAACTCCAACCATTGGATTGGAGCTCAGGAAGCGGTCGAAAAACGTTTGACTTTTCCCGGCGCTGGCGGCCAGGTATTTGTCTATGGCCGTCATCATCAGATACGGACCGAGCACATCCGCAGCTGCCTTCAGCATGATTGCGGTCATCGCCACTGCCACCTGCAGCTTGTATGGGCTCAGGTATCCTATCAACCGGCGAACCAGTCTGCTGTCGTATACGGTCCCTAGTACCTCTTCCTCGGCGGCCATGTCTCCATTTTAGATGGAAGCAAAGCTTTCCAAGGTTCAGCCCGGGTTTTCGTGGGGCTTGTAATTTTTTTGCACGGAAGAGCTTTGACATCCCCTGTGTACAGTGTAAACATTTGGGCATAGGTTCACTGCTCATGACTACGACCGCCACATCCGGCAACCTCCGGGATTCGATCATTGAAACGGCCCGCAAACTCTTCGTTGAGGAAGGCTACCAGAGTGTCTCGATGCGGCGTATAGGACAGCAGGCTGGTTGCTCGCCTATGGCCGTCTACCGGCATTTCTCCAGTAAACAGGAGCTTTTTCTTTCAATCTGCGAAGAATCATTTGCGCACATGATTCGCAATCTGGAGCGGCCGCATCCCGATCTTCCGATTGTGGAGCAGTTGCGTGCCCGTATGGCGATATTTATCCGCTTCTGTGCCGCCCATCCCAGTCACTACCGTTTGGCCTATCTCGATGCGGCGTTTGCTGGCATAGACGTTCCTTCGCGCCGTCTCTGTCGCGAGCGCTTCCGCGCTTTTGTAGACGAATGCATTGCCTGCAAGAGACTTGCAATTGATCCTGATACTTAGCTTCACGACTCTGATTGCCTGTATGCACGGCGCCATTCTGATGCTCATTTCGGGGCAGAAACTGGCGGTTTCGCGCGATGTTTTCTTGGCGGATCTGATCGCCACGGCCACGGAGGTATTCGAGTAGTGGCCACCGTCTCGCCCGCGACTGTTCCCCTGCCGACCAATCAGCACCACTTGCTTCTCGCGTGTCCCTCCCGGCAAAAACAATGCCGCTTCATCGCTCTACAATCTGATGCGAAATCTGGGTTCAAGCTTCGGAATCGCCACGGTCACAACCATGCTCGCCCGGCGTGCGCAGTTTCACCAGCTTCGACTTGTCGAGCACTTGTCTTCTGCCCACATTCGTACCCGGCAAATGCAGATTGGTGCCTACCTCGCTGTACACGCCGACGGCCTTGCTCTGCCATCGGCCCGCGCCGGACGGTTGCTCTATCGCGGTGTTCTGCGGCAGGCCGGAGCCATGGCTTACCTGGACGCTTTCTACCTTTTGGGCTGTATTTGCTTCGCAATGCCGGTGCTCGCCCTTTTTATCGTCAAAGTCCATCACGCGCCGAAGGCCAGGGTGTCTTCGAAGTAGCATCGCACCTGACTTGCATTTGGGCGGTAAACTGAGGCTGGCATCCTATCGTGACCTCTGACGTTCATTCCGCGCTGTACCTTTCGATCCCTTTCTGCCGGACCAAGTGTTCCTTCTGCAATTTTGCTTCGGGCGTTTATTCCCGTGACCTCTTTGACCGTTACGTGGCACACATCGAACACGATATTGATCGTGCTCCCGCACTTGCCAGCGAGGTAGGTGCGTCCTTCGATCCACTGCTCGATTCGGTCTATCTCGGCGGAGGCACGCCGAGCGTACTTGCGCCCGGCCAACTGGATCGCATCTTTGCTGCAATCCTCCGGGTCTTCAAGCTGCTGCCAACGACGGAGTTCACAGTCGAGGTAGCCCCCGGTACTCTATCCGATGATGTATTGGCTTCGCTTCTGCGTGCCGGGGTCAGTCGCGTTTCGCTCGGAGCGCAGTCTTTTGTCGATCGGGAATCGCACTCCGTAGGTCGGCTGCACAGCCGTGACATCACGCTCCGCGATGTTGCTCGCCTGCGCGAAGCTGGAATTAACGGAATCAGTATCGATCTGATAGCGGGCCTCCCCTACCAGACCGCCGAAAGCTGGGAGTACTCCCTCGCTGAGGTCATCGCGCTGGCGGTTCCGCACGTCAGCGTTTACATGTTGGAGATCGACGACGAATCCCGGTTGGGCCGTGAGCTCATTGCGGGAGGAACGCGCTACCACGCGCACCACGTCCCCGATGACGCCCTGACCGTTGCTCTCTACGAACGCGCCTGCGAGCGCCTGAATGCCGCTGGCATCGTGCAGTACGAGATATCCAATTTTGCCCGAGAAGGTCACCAGTCGCGCCATAATCTTCGCTACTGGCATCGCCTTCCTTACTACGGTTTCGGCGTAGACGCCCACTCAATGCTGAGTGCTCCAACGCCCTCCGACCCCGATCGCGCCTTGCGCATTGCCGCCTCGGACTCTCTCGACGCGTTCCTCGCCGGAGCACCACCCGAGATCACGATAGTTTCCCGTCAGCAGGCCATAGAGGAGACCTATTTCCTGGGGTTGCGCCTGAATCGCGGCGTCGAGTTGCTTGCTATCAAGGAGCGGTTCGGCATCGACGCCGTGGACGATTATCGCGAAGCAATTGCTACCCTGGTCGCGGACGGATTGCTCGCGATTGAGGAAGGATGGCTGCGCCTGACTCCACGAGGCCGCCTGTTCTCGAATGAGGTCTTCGCCGCTTTCCTGCGCGCCTAGCTATACACTGGATTCATTCGTCCATTGGGAGCACGTATGACTTCATGGATCGACCTGCGCAGTGACACCGTAACCTTGCCGAGCGACGAAATGCGTCGCGCGATGGCCTCCGCCGAAGTCGGAGATGACGTGTATGGCGAGGACCCCACGATCAACCGTCTCGAAGCCCGCGCCGCTGAAATCTTCGATCGCGAAGCGGCGATCTTCCTCCCATCCGGCACCATGGGAAACCAGATTGCAATCAAGTTGCACACCCGTCCCGGTCAGGAAATTCTCTGCGAGGAACGCGCCCACATCTTCAACTACGAGATGGCTATGCTGAGTTGGTTCAGTGGCTGCATGGTGAGGCCAATCAGCGCCCCGCGCGGAAGCCTCTCCTGGGATCTGATCGCCCCGAAAATTGCCGCGGCAACCTATTACGTAGCTCAGACCGGGCTTATTGTCCTGGAGAACACGCACAACATGGCGGGTGGCACCGTCACTCCCATAGCCGCCATGGAGGAGATCTGTGCGCGAGCGCACGAGCGCAACCTTACCGTGCACTTGGACGGCGCACGGGTCTTCAATGCCGCGATCTACCTCGGCAAGCCTGTTGCCGAGGTCACCCGCAGCTTTGATTCCGTTATGTTCTGTCTTTCCAAGGGACTTGGCGCGCCGGTCGGCTCATTGCTGGTCGGTTCCAGAGACTTCATTGAGCAGGCGCGACGGGTGCGCAAGGCTCTCGGAGGTGGCATGCGTCAGGCCGGAATTCTCGCTGCCGCGGGTCTCATCGCGCTCGAATACGGCCCTACCCGCCTGCATGAAGATCACGTCAACGCCCGCCTGCTGGCCGAAGGTGCAGCCGCCATTCCTGGCATCACCATAGAGCTCGAGACGGTGCAGACTAACATTGTGATTTTTGATGTGAGCGCAACTGGTAAGGCTTCCAGCGAAATCGCCGAGGCGCTCAAACGGGAGGGCGTTCTCGTAGGCACGGTCAACCCGCAGCTGATTCGCTTCGTCACCCACCTGAATGTTTCCCGTGCGGACTGCGAGCAGGCGCTGCAACACCTTCGTAAAGTTTGTGATCCGCCTCGCAGTGTCTAGTTGGCCACAGGACTTCCCGTTCAAGCCCGTGTAGCTTAAGTGGCGCGGATAAGAATGTGACTCAGGGCGGGAGCCGGATACATGTAGCCTGCCGGCCGTTAAACTACTGCACTCTCGGCTGCGGCGTAGTCTGGCAGGTTGTTTCCCACTCAGTATTTTGGTTGCAGAAGGGACACAGCATGGTCTTTCCGTCTTTGTTAAACACTACCTCGGGCAGTTCCCATGTGTCCTGGCAACGTTTGCATCTGATCCTTAACGGGGCGTCGGAATCGAACAGAGTATCCATGCCAATAGAATGCTCCGGCAGACGCAAATAGTCAAAACCATTCGAGCCAGGTATGGACCATTGAGATGGAGTAGGCGAGATACAAGTCAGTGCGGGACTGCGGTCGCAAAGCATTCTCAATCCGAAGTGGTTCCCGCTGCATCAAAGCAAAGCGGCAGCTCTCGCAGCCATTCCGTTTGACGCTGGCGCGGGCGGACGCAAATTTTGAAACAGCACGGAGCAAGTGTGGACTTTCAGCTTACCGATGAGCAGTTGCAGCTCCAGAGCAGCGTACGTGAATTCGCCCAGCGCGAAATCGCTCCTCACGTGAACGAATGGGATGAGGCTTCGTATTTTCCTCTCGAAACCTTGAAGCAACTCGGTGAACTCGGTCTCATGGGATGCATCTTCCCAGAAGAATACGGCGGCTCCGGGTATGGTTACATCGAGTACGTGCTGGCGATCGAGGAACTTTCACGAGTGGATGGCTCCATCGGAATCATCGTGGCCGCCCACACCTCGCTCTGCTCCAACCACATCTTTATTGCCGGGAATGAGCAGCAGAAGCGCCGCTACATTCCGCGTCTGGCCTCCGGAGAATACATCGGAGCGTGGGCGCTGACCGAACCAAACAGCGGCTCGGATGCGGGCAGCGCGCGTTGCTCCGCCACTCGCAAAGGCAACTGCTGGGTTCTGAACGGCACCAAGACGTTCATCACGAACGGCGCCCACGCCGACGTCTGCGTCGTAGTCGCCGTGACCGACAAAACCATGGGAACCCGCGGTCTATCGGCATTCATAGTAGAGCGCGGCACTCCGGGCTTTCGACCTGGCAAGAAGGAGAACAAGCTCGGACTGCGCGCCTCGGACACCTCCGAGCTGATCTTTGAAGATTGCGAAATTCCCGCCGAAAATCTTATTGGGGTCGAAGGCCGGGGCTTTGTCGATGCCATGCGGGTCCTCGACGGCGGACGCATCTCAATCGCCGCCCTGGGACTGGGCATGGCCACCGGTGCTTACAACTGTGCGCTCCAGTACAGCCGTCAGCGCAAGCAATTCGGTCAGCCAATCAGTGAATTTCAGGCCATCCAGTGGAAGCTTGCCGACATGGCGACAGAAATTGACGCAGCCCGCCTGTTGACCATGCGCGCCGCCTGGCTCAAGGACCACCATCACAAGACGACGCTGGAATCGTCAATGGCCAAGCTTTTCTCCTCGGAAGTCGCCGTCAAGGTAGCGAACGAGGCGCTCCAGATTTACGGCGGATATGGCTTCATCAAGGATTACCCGGCAGAGAAGTTTTATCGCGACGTAAAGCTATGCACCATCGGCGAAGGAACCAGCGAGATCCAGCGCCTGGTCATCGCCCGGCAGCTTTTATCGGAATAGGAGGAGATAGGAGGCCAATCCTTCCGAGTCAAGTCTCTGCTGGATGCGACTTCTTCTGCTCTGAAGCGCGTGTGACCTCTTTCCGCGCACTTTGTTAGACTACAGATGTGACGACAGCGAACTCTTACATCTCTACCTGGGTCGAAGAGATCCGGAGCGGAAATCTTCGTGCTTTATCGCGTGCCATAACCGCGGTTGAAAATCGTACATCCGATTCGCACGCACTTCTTAAAGCCCTTTTTGAACATTCGGGGCATGCCCGTGTCGTTGGCCTGACTGGGGCACCCGGGGCAGGGAAGAGCACTCTCGTCGATGCGCTCGCCACGCAGTACCGCAAGCGCGATCAGACCGTCGGAATCATTGCCATCGACCCTACGTCTCCTTTTACCGGAGGCGCCATTCTGGGCGACCGCATCCGTATGCAGTCGCACAGCGGCGATAGCGGTACTTTCATTCGCAGCATGGCCACTCGTGGTTCGCTCGGCGGATTGTCCAGCACCACCGCCGACGTAGCCACTGTCTTCGACGCTGCCGGACGCGATCTCGTCATCATTGAGACGGTTGGTGTAGGACAGGATGAGGTGGATATCGTCCGGTTGGCCGATGTCACTGTTGTGGTTCTGGTCCCCGGGATGGGCGATGACGTTCAGTCCATCAAGGCCGGAATCATGGAGATCGCCGACATTTTTGTCATCAACAAAGCGGATCGCGACGGTGCGGAGCGCGTGGAGCGCGAAATTCTCGCCATGCAGTCGCTCTCAATGCGCAGCGATGCCTGGGTGCCGAAGGTAGTCAAAACCATTGCCAGTACCGGCGCAGGGCTTCCGGAACTGGCCTCGGCCATCGATGAGTACGAGCACTTTCTGGCCACCAGTGAGCTTGGGCGTCAGCGGCGCATTGAAAACTGGCGCAACCGCCTGCGTGAGATGTTGCGCGACGAAGTGTTGCGGCGCATTGTTAACGGCGCCTTCACCGACGAGGCCGTGGCCCAGTATGCCACCGAGATTGCTGGCAACGAGCGTGACCCGTATTCACTGATCAGCGAAATCGTCGGCAAACTCATCCGCTAGGAGCCGCTGTGCTGATTCTCGGGATCGATACCTCCGGAAGACAGGGAAGCGTGGCGTTATTGCGGGCGCAGGGCGAACAACTTCTTGCGCTCGATGTCGCAGAAATATCCGGGGGGCGTTACTCCGAGCTGCTCATCCCCACCATCGCCGAATTATTTGCGCGTCACAACGTCGAGAGAAGCGCCATCGGCTTGATTGCCGTTGCCAGCGGTCCCGGTTCGTTCACTGGACTGCGGGTTGCAATTGCCAGCGTGAAAGGCTTGGCCGAAGCCTTCGCGACTCCGGTAGTAGCTGTCTCCGTGCTGGAGGCCATCGCGTTTGCCTCGGGTGCGCAGGGCAAAGTTATGGCTGTGCTTGACGCACAGCGCTCCGAGGTATTTTTCGGCGAGTATGACGTGAATTCCGAAAGCCTGGACTCCGGCAAAATGCACCGCGAGGGCCTAGTCAGCTTCGGAGATTTCACGTCGTTGCTTGCCGCTACCGACCCGCGACCGCCGGTCTTTACCTCTGATCCAGACCTCGCAGCCCGTCTCCGCGAGGCAGCCTTCGATGCGCAGGTATTGCCCCGGCCCTCGGCTGAAACCTTCTCCCGCATCGCGCATCGCAAGTTTCTCGCCGGGGTTCGCGTGGATGTCGCGACTCTCGATGCCAATTACATGCGCCGTTCGGATGCCGAAGTCCTTGCCGCCTCCAGAGCCGCTTCTGAATCCGTCCCAAAAGCCGCGCACCAGCAGGGCGGCGCGAGCCTCTGAGCATGCAAGTCCGCCGCGCGCGCGAGTCCGACCTTCCCGTGCTTGTGGCAATCAGCGAGGCCGCATCTTCGGACGCTCGATGGACCATTCAGCAATGGCAGGATATTTTTCACACGCAAACTCCTGCCCGTCATGCCTGGATTGCGGAAGATTCAGGTGCTAAGGGAGTGCAGGGAATAGGATTTCTCGTTGCGCAAAACGTAGGCCGCGACTGGGAGCTGGAAAATATCGCGGTGCTGCCTGCCTTTCGCCGCCGGGGTATTGGACGCCTGCTCTTATCCGCTCTGCAGGCCAAAGCCCGCTCCGAGGAGGCCGAGCGGATTCTCCTCGAGGTTCGAGCCTCTAATGAGTCCGCAATTCACCTCTATAGGGCGAGTGGTTTTCAGCCGCTCTCCCGGCGCAAATCATACTATCTAAGTCCTTTAGAAGATGCACTGGTGCTGGTGCGAATATTCTGAAGCGACCTCTCGATTTTTGTTGCCGAGCTTTGGCCCTGGTGCTAGGTTGACATCATCGATCCTAGCTATTGGAGGTGCTGAAATGAATTCTCCCGCACGAGATGAGCTCCTGGCCAGTGAGGAATATCGCAAACTGGCCAATGAGCACAGCAACTACGCTCAGCAAATCGAATCGCTCGTTACCAAGAAATATCCCTCCGAAGAAGACAAAATCGAAGTAGTCCGCCTAAAGAAATTAAAGCTTCGCATTAAGGATGAGATGGAAACGTTCCGGATCCGCGCCCGACAAATGTCCTGATTCAAATGCGTGCCGCTGCCAGCTAGGCAGCTAAAATCAGAGTTCGTGCTTGTGGGATGGCCGCGTCCACCATGGCCATCCCACAAGCCACAGGACGTTTGGCGTACGTGAGAATGCGGAAGGTGGTTTTCGCTCACTTCCTCGGCTTATTTTCCTGCGGTACTCCTCTCCCGTCCACGATCCGTACATATCTGGCGTTCCAATCCGCCTCCTCGCCGCAGATACAGCTATATCCAATGACCATTCGCGGTTTTCAAAGGCGACGCCGCAAGTGGACGTGTTTCTCGTTGTGCCACAAGCCGCTCGAACTGGAAGAGAGAGTCGAGCGCACTATTCTCAAACGACTGAGGAGCAGTAATCTAGTCCGGGGGGCTTTAAGACCCTGAGATGCTTCGCGCTTGGTTATAATCGGGAGATCCTCATGGTACGCGACGGCATATTCTACGCGCTGGCTTTGGTTGCAGTGGCGGTCCTCATTTGCATGTGGACCACGCCGCTGCTCGCTTTGGTGCCGCTGCTTTTGGCGGCCTTCTTCCTCTGGTTCTTTCGCGATCCCGAGCGTGTCATTCCGGCCACCCCTGGCGCGGTCGTCTCTCCTGCCGACGGCAAAGTTACCGCAGTCTCCACTATTCAGGTCGGGGGAGAGCCGCGCACCAGCATCAGCATCTTTCTGAATGTGTTCAACGTGCATGTGAACCGCTCGCCGGCCGCTGGTGTTATCACAGCGCTCGAATATCGTCGCGGGAAGTATCTGAATGCCATGAACCCGGCTTCGGCTGAACTTAACGAGCAGAACATCTGCACTCTTCAAGCCGAGGATGGTTCTACCATCGTTTTTAAGCAGATTGCAGGTCTGCTGGCGCGCCGCGTCGTTTTTTCTTATCGCGTGGGCGATAATGTTGCCCGCGGTCAGCGCATTGGACTCATCAAGTTCGGATCGCGTTGCGACGTGATTCTGCCTGCTACTGCCGACGTGCTTGTTAAGATCGGAGACATCGTGAAAGGTGGTTCTTCGACCCTTGCCGTCCTGCGATCCGCGCAAGGAGAACATTGATGGATTTGTCAAACCATCGCAGGAATAACGGGCAATCACGCCGTTTGCGCAAGGGAATGTACATTCTGCCCTCAGTGTTCACAACGGCGAACCTCGCGGCTGGTTTTTACGCAATATCGCAGACGGCTCTCGGCGCTGCACATGCTCAGGGGCTACTTGGCGCTCCTGGAGTCGATCCCCTGCAACTGGCGGCCCGGTATTTTAATCACGCGGCCCTCGCCATCGGATTCGCTGTTTTCTTCGACGGCATGGATGGAGCCATTGCGCGTCTCACCAACACCGTCAGCGACTTTGGCAAGGAATTGGATTCGCTGGCCGACATGGTGACTTTCGGCGTTGCTCCTGCAATTCTTGCCTGGACGTGGGGCTTCTTCGCCTTGCCTTCCACGCTGAATACTGATCTCCGGGTTAAGCTTGTTCAGTTCGGTGCGATAATTGTGTTCGCGTTTCTTACTGCGGGTGCCTGCCGTCTGGCGCGCTTTAACATCCAGCTCAATCCTCAGCCCAAGAATCCCGGACGCCCGGACCGTAAGTACTTCGTCGGTATGCCCATTCCTGGCGGAGCTGGAAGCCTTGCCGCGGTTGTTCACCTGTTTCTCGGGTATCCCATCCGGGCTTGGTGGGGTTCGATCGTCTGGATGGTTTACATTTTCGTTTGCTCCTTCCTGATGATCAGCACATGGCGATTCTGGAGCGCCAAGAGCATTGATTTCCGTTCCCGCCGGGCCTCGCGTTTCTTCGTGCTCTTTGCCCTGATCCTTGCCGCAATCTGGTTTTTCCATCGCTACGTTCTTTTCGCCATGGTTATCACTTACATGCTTTCGGGTGTACTTTCCCGGCTTGTGTATGCTTTCCGGCGAAAAGATTCTGTCCCGCCGACAGCGCCTCCGCGGGAGATTCCCGGAGAGTTATGAGCCGATCTACCGAAAGATCCAATCTTTTTACTGTCGCTCTCGTTGGGGCCGCCGCGCTCAAGGGCAAGGAAGTGCGCGATGTCCTCAGTGATCGCAAGTTCCCTGCCGTCGACATTAAGCTTCTGGACGAGGGAGATGTGCTCGGTCAATTGGAGCAGGTCAACGACGAGCCAACATTCATTCAGAGCGTACTGCCGGAGCATCTCGAAGGCGTGGACTTCGCTTTCCTGACCGGGGACGAGTCCTACATCTCCAAAATCTGGACTACCGTCCGCGATTCTGGCTCTGAAATCATCGACCTCAGCTATGCCTTGGAGAACAATACAGACATCGTCTTCCGCGCTCCCTGGGTCGAACGCGAACTTGGCCGTGCTCATCAGGTTGGCCTGCAATCAGCGCCTGCAGTGATCGCTCATCCTGCTTCCGTCGCAGTGGCGCTGCTCCTGGCGCGTTTGCGCGAGGTTGCTGCGGCTCAGGTTGTCTCTGCCATCGTCTGCCATCCCGCCTCAGAGCACGGACGCCGGGGTATGGATGAGCTTCATGACCAGACGGTGAATCTGCTCAGCTTTCAGCAGATGCCCAACGCGGTATTCGGAACCCAGGTTGCCTTCAATCTCTTTGTGCAGTCCACTGAAGCCATTCACCCGTCCCTGCGGGAAATTGAGTCGCGCATCGTGCGTCACTTCAAGGCCATCGTGGAGGGCGAGCTTTCGTTGCCTCCACTGCTTCTCGTTCAGGCTCCTGTATTTCACGGTTACACGATCGCACTGTATGTGCAGACAGGCCCCGAAGTCACCGCAACCAGACTGGAGACCGCGCTCGCCGGTCCGCATGTTGTAGTCACAACCGAACCCGATGAATTTCCCAGTAATGTCAATATCGCTGGTTCCTCGGAGATCCTGACCAGTGTGCGTCCCAATGCTACTGGCGGCGGTTTCTGGCTCTGGGCAGCTTGCGACAATCTTCGTATCTCTGCAATTCAGGCCGTTGAATGTGCCGAAGAAATGGTGCACACCCGGCCGCGAGGTCAACTCCAATGACCAAATTATCTAATCTCCGTTCACGTCAGTTCTTACTCGTTTTCATAATCCTGTCAACAGTGTTCCTCGCCTCGTGTGGCTATCACAAGTCGGGCGGTGCCTCGAACCTGCCGCCTGACATCAGCACTTTGGCGATTCCGTCGTTCCGGAACCAGACTCACGCCTATCATGTGGAAACTGGTCTCACCCAGGCGGTCATTCGCGAATTCAATACCCGCACTCGATACCGTGTGATTCAGACTGAGAATGATGCGGATGCTGTATTGAAAGGCACTCTCGTCTCGGTCGAAGTTGCTCCGGTGGCTTACGATTCTGTGACCGGCCGCGCTGCTACCGGACTGGTCACGATCAGCATCAAGGTGACGCTTACCGCGCGCGATGGCCGAGTTCTCTACAGCAATCCCAACTACGTATTTCGTGACCAGTATCAGATCTCCAACGAGCTTGCCAGCTTTTTTGAGGAGCATGGTCCGGCTATCGACCGACTTTCGCGCGATTTCTCCCGCTCTCTGGTCAGTAACATTCTGGAGGCCTTTTAGCTTTGAAGTCCTTCGCCCCGGTCGAGCGTTTTGTCCAAGATGTCAGCTCACGTAATCTCAAGCCCGGCTATTTATTTGTCGGGGACGAGGGATTTTTTCGTCGCACCTGTCGCGATACGGTTATTAAGCACCTGATTCCAGAAGGATTGCGCGATTTCAGCTTGTACGATTTCGATCTGGAGTCCTCGGAAATAGTCGAGGTCCTTGATCGAGCTCGCACGCCTTCTCTGATGGCGAGTTTTCAGGTTTTTTTTGTTCGTGGAGTCAAGGCCCTGTACGGACGCGGCAAGCATGACGCCGAATTCGCCGCCATCGCCGATTACGTCAGGAATCCCAATCCCGACGCGCTTCTCATCCTGATCGCCGATCACATCAGCATCCCGGCCGACCTTCGCCGCATGGAGATGACCGACAAGGAGCGATACGAGCGCATTCGCGAAACCCTCGGCGAATATTTAACGATCATCGAATTTGCGCGTGTCGAGGAAGGCGAGGCCATCAAGTGGCTCGATGAGACCGCTGCGCTTCACTCCGCCAAAATAGAATCCGACGCTGCCCGGGAACTTGTCGATTCCCTCGGCAGTGACATGATGATGATCTCGAATGAGCTGGAGAAACTCCTGCTCTATGTGGGCGAGAAGAAGCGCATTACTCTCGGCGATGTAGAAACCATGGTGCTTGCCGCCAAGCAGCGCACCCTTTACGAACTCACCGATGCGCTTTCCTCGCACAATCGCGGGAAGGCCCTAGAGATTCTCGATGCCATGCTCACCGCCGGCGATGGTGACGAGGCAGCTATCGGTCATCTCTATATGCTTGCCCGCACCTTCCGGCAGATGCTCGTGATTCAGGAGCGCAATGTCCGCGATACTCGAGCCCTCTACCAGGCGCTGTGGCAGGGCTTCCGCATCCCGCCCTTTGCTGCTGAAGACGTAATCCGCCAAGCGCGCCGCTACAAATCGCGCCGCGAGCTTACCCGTGCCATCCGCCTCATTTCCCGAGCCGATGCAGCTCTGCGAACGAACCCTCCAAGCAAGCGCCTTGTCCTTGAGAACCTGATTCTCGATCTTGCTGCTGAACCCAAACAGCTTGCCCCTGCCTGGCAGCAGGAATCTCTTTTGACTAGTCTTTAACTCTGTTTTTTTCCAGACGAAAGCGGCAGGCCGAAGCCTGCCGCTTTTCGAAAGCAGAAAACCTAAACCGCTGCGGTTGCAGCCTTCACGCGAGCCGAAAGGCGGCTCTTGTAGCGTGATGCCGTGTTTTTGTGCAGAACGCCTTTTTGCACGCTCTTGTCCAGAGCCGAAACCGTCTCGCGGAATGTCTTTTCCAGCGCAGCCTTGTCGCCGGAGGTCAGTGCGGTGCGCAGACTGCGCAGCGCTACGCGCATACGCGACTTGTTGGCGCGGTTAGTCGCCGTCCTGGTTTCTGTCTGTCGTGCGCGCTTCAGCGCCGAAACATGATTCGCCATACTTGCCTGTGTCCTTAATAGTTAAAACTGGAAGTCCGTCCCGAACGATTCATTTTACGGCAAAATCGCGCTCTTTAGCAATTGCGCTGCCTCCGCAGGTCGTGTTCCGCGCTTTTCCCTTGCTGCAGGATACAGTGACTTTCGCTTAACTATCTGCCTCAGAGTGAGATCTGGTGCAAGGAACAGCTCGCGATTCCTATGTTCTCGGCCCTTTCGGCTATTGACTCGCGGCACAGAAAACGGTACGCTCCTGCCCAATGGTACTTGTTGCCACCCAAAAACATCAGTTTAAGCGGTCTCCGCGCTCTCGTGTGCTTACCTATCAGGTTCAAACGTCTGCATCGCTTTGGCGGTGTTCGTCGGCGCGTTTTGCGCCAGAGGTGATTTCAAACTTTCGATGAAGAAAAATATCGAACTTCGTCCCAATCTCGAAACACTGTTCGGTACGCGCGACGAGAACCTGCACCTGCTTGAGGACGGATTCAATGTCATCATCGATCTCAAGCCGGACTCGGTCGAGATCGACGGCTCACCCGACGACGTAGCTCGCATCGAGCAAATCTTCGACGATTTCGAATATCTGCGAGCTCATGGGCAGCAGGTTTTCAATGGCGAACTCACCTCCATGCTGCGCGTCATCGTAGCTGACCCGAAGGTCACTCTGCGTCAGCTTGCCGACGCGGGAAGACAGCGCTCGGTCGGAAGCAAGCGCCAGGTGCAGCCCAAGAGCATCAATCAACGCTTGTATCTTGAGGCCATTGAGCAGAGCGACATGGTTTTCGGCATTGGGCCAGCCGGAACGGGCAAAACCTATCTTGCTGTGGCCATGGCCATTTCTGCACTGATTTCCAAGAAGGTCTCGCGCATTATCCTTGCGCGTCCCGCCGTGGAAGCTGGCGAGCGCCTCGGTTTCCTTCCCGGCACCCTGCAGGAAAAAGTGGACCCCTATCTGCGCCCCCTTTACGACGCACTTTATGACCTTCTGGAGCCTGAGAAAGTTGACCGATTTCTTGAGAGAAATGTGATCGAAATTGCCCCCATTGCTTTCATGCGTGGGCGGACCTTAAACGAAGCGTTTGTCATTCTGGATGAAGCCCAGAACACCACCAGCGAGCAGATGAAGATGTTTGTCACCCGGCTCGGCTTTAACTCCAAAGCGGTGATCACCGGCGACATCACCCAGATTGATCTCCCGAATCCGAACCGTAGCGGGCTCATTGAGGCGATGAATGTCCTGCAGGGAGTCGAGGGTATTCGCTTCCAGATGTTTAATGAAACCGATGTGGTGCGCCACCACCTCGTGCAGCGCATTATTCGCGCTTACGAGGACTATCGATCGCGCGATGACCGCCAGCTTTCATTGCATTTAGAGGGCGAGGGGGCTCGCGCGGATTCCGATATACAGACGATCTCAGCTAATCCGAAGGAGAGTGCCGCCGTCCAGCAGTAAGATATTGCGTACAATGGAGGAAGAGAGTTCTGTATTCTCATTTTCCTCTTTAGCTACGTCCGGGGCTTACCCGGAATTGAAACCAGTGATTCTAGAACGAAGAAAAACGAAAGACCTGAGCCGCTTGGCTCTGGCGCGATTCGCAAACAAAGCCCAGCGTGCCATCGCCCTTCCCGGTGAGGTAAACATCCTGCTCACCGGCGACTCTGAAATTCAACGCCTTAATTTGCAGTTTCGCCACAAGGACAAGCCCACCGACGTGCTTTCCTTCCCGGCCGGCAATGGGGCAAATGGCGGTGATATTGCGATCTCCGTCCAGACGGCTCGTGCCCAGTCTGCGCAAATCGGCCACGACCTGCTCACCGAATTGAAGATCCTCATACTCCACGGAATGTTGCACCTGGCCGGCTACGACCACGAAACCGACCGCGGCCAGATGCGCGAGCGCGAGCAGCAACTGCGCGTTGAACTTAATCTTCCCGCGAGTCTCATCGAGCGCACTGAACCCGAGCGTATTTCCAGGCGGAGGCGGTAATGGGCTTCAGCATCGTCTTTGTGTCGCTCGTAGCGCTGCTTGTCGCCAGCGCTTATGTATCGCGCCTCTACGCGGAGAGCGGAAAATTTCTCTCCCGCGAATTTCAGGAGAACATAGAAATTTTCGAGCGCGAGATTGAGCCGCACCTTGGTTTCAAACACAATCGGGCCGCTCTCTCCTTCGCCCTGCTCGAGCAGCTTCTCACCGCGGCCATCTGTTTTCTGCTCGCCTATTCAGTTTTTGCGCAGCCCACGTGGAAAGCCGAAGAAGCCGCGCAGGTAATATTTCTCGCCGTGATGGTCGTCTTGGTTTTCGACCGCTTCGTGCCTTATCTACTCTTTTCGCGCACTCGCGGAGGATGGTTGGTCCGTTTCACATTCCTGCTGCGCCTGCTTATCTGGGCGGTTCTGCCGCTCACCCTGATTCTAGGTTTCCTCCAGTCCATAGTTACGCTTACCAGTCCGGATAACGCCGGTGAAGAACCCGAACACCCATCCGAAGCTGTGGACGCTCTAATCGAAGCCGGTCAGGACGAAGGAATTCTTGAGGAGAGTGATCGCGAACTCATCCATTCCGTGGTCGAGTTCGGCGACAAAACCGTTCGCCATGTCATGACTCCGCGCCCATCTGTCGTAGCGGTTTCTGTTGACACAACGGTCGAGCAGCTCACCCAGCTGCTTGCAACTCAACCATATTCGCGAGTCCCGGTCTATTCCGGGGATCTGGACCATATCGTGGGCATCGTCTCTGCTCGCGACCTCCTGCAGGTGCCTGATGCCGATGCTTCCCGGCGCGTGGCCAGCAGTCTAATGAAGACCGAAGTATGTTTCGTTCCGGAAACAAAGCGTGCCAACGAGTTGCTGACTGAAATGCAGCGTGCGAATCTTCGCATGGCCATCGTAATCGATGAATACGGCGGGGTGGCCGGCCTCGTTACGATCGAGGATCTCATCGAGGAAATCGTCGGCGAACTCAGCAATGAAGGCGAGTTGCGGAATGATGCGATCCGCGAGAGCGATAACAGCTATATCGTCATGGGAACTCTGGAAACCGATCACATTTACGAGCTTTTCGGCGTCCGTCTGTCCGAAGATCGGCATGCGACCACGATAGGAGGTCTGATTACGGAGATCGCAGGACATATCCCCCTTCCCGGCGAAGTCGTGCAGGATGGAGACGTTCGCTTTGAGGTGTTGGAATCCACTGCCCGCCGCGTGGAAAAGATCAGAGTGCTACTGAATCGCCCCAACCCCATTCCCAAGAACGGCGCAGTAGAATAGCATCGAATTGTGCATTCAGGATTCGTAACCATCATCGGCCGCCCCAACGCGGGCAAGTCTACCTTGCTCAATTCGCTTGTGGGCGAAAAACTCGCCATCGTCACCCACAAAGCGCAAACCACGCGCAACCGCATCACCGGCATTGTCAACGTGAAGCGCACGGGCAAGCATCCCGCCGGGCAGGTCGTATTCGTCGATACTCCCGGCGTACACAAGCCGGAGGACCAGCTCAACAAGCGCATGATGCAGGAAGTCTACGACTCAATTGAAGGCTGCGACCTCATCCTGCTGATTGTCGACGTTACTCAGAAGTTTGGCACCGGAGACGAGTTCGTTCTTGAGATCGTCAAACGCGCCAAATCCAAAACCTTTCTTTTGCTCAACAAGATCGATCTCATCGAAAAAACAAAACTGCTGCCCGCCATCGAAGACTGGTCCAAGCGTCTCGATTTCGCGCACATCGTTCCCATCTCCGCCGAAAAGGAAATCGGCAAGGAAGAACTGCTCACGGCCGTAGTCAATGCTCTTCCTGAAGGTCCGAAGTATTTTCCCGAGGACCAGATCACCGATCAACCCGAGCGCTTTATCGTCGCCGAACTGATTCGCGAACAAATCCTGATCAACACAGCGCAGGAAGTTCCTTACGCCAGCGGCGTGATCATTGAAAGATTTGAAGAGGGCAAAAAGCTCTCGAAAATCTCCGCCGCAATCTTCGTCGAGCGCGAGGGCCAGAAAGCCATCATCATAGGCAAGCAGGGCGCCATGCTCAAGCACATAGGCACCCGCGCCCGCCAGCAGATCGAACGCATCCTGGGTGTCAAAGTCTTTCTTGAGCTGTTCGTAAAGGTACGCGAGGGCTGGCGTGACAACGTCCGCGCCGTCGATGAAGCTATCGACTGGCGCAAACAGATCGAGTCCCTAAATACGCGCCTCTCCGACAAAGACACACAAGATAAGTAGTGCCACAGCGACAGCTGGGTGCCCCACCTTCACGCCGCGCCTTTGTTTTCGCGGCGTGAAGGTGGGAGGTCGCAACGTCCGAATTGAACCGATCTTGTCTTTCCTGCTTCGAATGGCTAAAAAGAATTCCTGCTACCGACAGCCTGATTAGCTGCGAAGAGCTCTCGTCTGCTCGCGCACGTTCGAGCGTAAATACCGCTGCTGTGCTAAGGCAATTCCTTCCTGCCTAAGGTCGACCAGTAATTTTGCAGGTCGAAGTCCTAGCGTTTGCCCTGTGAACTAAGTGGTTTGTCCAGTATCAGCAACACCTTCCACCTACTACCCTTGAATCTCCAAACAGCGCAGTGGCCTGGGAGCTATACGAATTTTGCTGTTTGCTAAAGCCATGTCTTACCGGCGGAGCACTTCAAGGGGTCGGACCATTTCTACGAATAAGAATCTTTTAGTACTTTTAATTCTGGGAGTCTGTTTCGCGGCAACAATGGTGGCCTGTGGATCTGGCAGGAGCTCGGCAGCCACCTCGACAAGCTCGGCTGGAAGCGGCCCGAAAAACCAGTCCAGCGCGACGGACCCTGTCACCGGCGGCTCCAACAGTTCTACGAGCTCCAGCTCCAGCAATTCCGGCGGTTCCAACAATTCGACCAGCTCCAGCTCCAGTGATTCCGGCAGCTCCAACGGTTCGACGAATACCAGCTCCAGTGATTCCAACAACTCCTCAAATATTCCGAGCGGAGCAACCTACTACTCGAATATCGAACATATGAGCGGATGGTCAAATTGCGGCGCTTGCGCCGGTGAGGGCGGCAATGGTCCAACGGTGCCTTATTCCATGACGCAAGACGTCAGCTCGCCTTCGCTGGATGGCAAATCTGCGCACTTCTGGATTGGCGGCAATACTCCTTACGCTAATGCATTGTGGTGGAAACAATTGGGCGCCAACGCAAATGCATCCCACTTCGTTTATGACCTCTACTTTTATTACGACAACCCGGATGCAGTGCAGGCGCTGGAGTTCGATGGCAATCAATCTGTAGGAGGAATGAAGTACATCTTCGGCCATCAATGCAATGTAGCTGCGGGCCAATGGGACGTCTGGGACACAGCCGGAGCGGCCTGGATACATACGGGAATTTCCTGCTCGGCTCCGCCTGCTCATACCTGGAATCACCTTGTGCTGGAGTACGAGCGCCTTAACGGTCAGATTCACTTCATCGCGATCACCCTCAATGGCAACAAGTCAGAGGTCGACCGCTATTACAGTCCGAAGTCTTCCGGCGTCAATGAACTTAATGTTGCTTTCCAAATGGACGAGACGAGCCATGCGACAAACTACGATGTGTGGCTGGACAAAGTGACCCTCATTGCCTGGTAAACATTGGGCGACCCACATTCGTCATAATTTCGGCGAATGTGGGAAACAGGATGCATGTGGGAACTAGAAGTGAAGAGCATTTTTCCCACGTTGTTCCGAGCTTCGCTATTGAGCCTGCGCCAAATCAGTTTTATTTAGCCTTCCACCGAACTTCCAGCCCCGCGATAAACCCCCGCCCCGGCAGAGGCACGCCGGGAATTTCCTGATACTTCGTATCCGTAAGGTTCGTCAGTTGCAGGTACGGCTTTACATAACGGAAATCCCGGGCAACGCTCCACTCCACCAGCGGATAAGAGCCGCTTCCAACCCTCTGCAAGGCCGCTACGCGAAATCGCGAATCAAATCCGCCAGGAACCCTGCTCCACCAGGTAGCGGTACCCGAGTTTACCGGGTAATTCAATACGTACTTCGACTGCAGCCCGTTCAGCGAAGCTTCTGATCCGTGCATTCCCGTGTAACTTAGTTCGATCCGCTGTTGTCTGGGCAGTTGCCAGCGCACGGAAGCCTCAAATCCGGTGAAGGCCAGATTCTGCACATTCTGCGCCATCCAAGGCATGCTCGGATCACTGCGGACGTAATCGATTACGTCGTGGTCTCGACGATGGAAGACAACCGCGTCCACCACCATTCCGCGAAGCAGCGAAAGCTGCACTCCGCCTTCATAACTCCATGCCGACTCCGGCCTGAGGTTCGGGTTCCCAAGATTCACCGGGTCGGTGTAATAAAGATCGGTGTAGCTGGGCAAGCGGAAGGCATTTGAAACCGAACCACGCAGCTTCACATTGCTTCTCACCCAGTAAGCGCCCGAAACCGACGGACTAAACACCTGACGTCCACCCGTGTAGAGTTCCTCGCGTGCACCTGCGTTGAATGAAAATCGCCTCAGCGCCCTCGCATCGAAGCTTGCATACACTCCGGCCTGATCTCTCTGGTGCCGCCCCAGATTCGAACTGTCGATCGACTCCCGCAGACCATCCACGCCGTAGTACACGCGCATGTTCTCATGTACCCGTTCGAATCTCCGCAACGACGCCTGATACTCCTGACTGACGTGATTGTTTTCGTAGACGGAAGGCTTATCGCGTATCAGAACGAACTGGTCCGTGTGCCGCCGATAAGCAAAGCTCGCAGTCGTCTGCATTCCAATCGGCTGCGTCCAGGCGGCCAGCCAGCCCTTCGTCCGCTCCCAACTCGGGTAGTTTCCATAAAATCCCTGCGCACCAAAGGGCCGGTCACTGATTCCCAGCAAAATGTCACTGCGTCCCAGCGGAGTCTTGATCGCAGTCTCGGAGGCCAGTGCAAAATTGCGGTAATCGCGATTCTCTATGAAGCCTGTCGAAAGCTCCCGCACAAACGTCAGTTGCTCGCTGAACCTCTTTCGTGCCAGAGTCAGCGCGCCGCTCTGCTGGTTAGTCCCCCAGTTGCCAATACCTGCGGCGAGGCGAATCTCGGTCGTCTCCGGCACTGCGGTAATGAAATTTACCACTCCGCCCATCGCATCAGATCCATAGAGCGTCGAGCCTGAGCCTCTCAGCACTTCCACTCTTTGCACCGATTCAAACGGAAATGGAATGTCCAGATTGTTGTGCCCTGTCTGCGCGTCGTTCAACCGCAAGCCATTTACAAGTATCAATGTTTGCCCGAATGTAGAACCTCGAATCGAAAGGTCCGCCTGTGTCCCCGGAGCCCGCTGCTGCACGTCAACCGACGAGTCCTGCTTCAGCACGTCCACCCAGTTGCGATAGCTTGTTGGAGACTGGTCTACTTCAATCGTGCTCACACTGCGATTGGCTTCTTCCATGGGAACTACATCGTAGCTGCCCGTTACCACTATCTTCTCTTCGTTGCGTGGCAGGGTAGGTTGGGAAGGAGGGTTAGTATTCGGCACCTTCTGCGCCAGCGCCCCACATCCCAAGATAAGAATTATGACGATAGTTCTCATGAACCTCTTAGAAAAAATCAGCAAGATGGATTAGATGCTAAGTCAGGAACTAGGATTTACTGAGTAATTCTGATCGTTAAGCAATCCTTCGGCAATCATGATTTCATATTGTTCTTAATAGTAGAATGATTCAATTATCTAAAGTTAAAGGATGCCAAAATGCGTATTGACGCTTTCCTCAACGAAAGCCCGATGTTTACGGTTAACCGCGCAGCGCGTCGCTTTGATTCGCTTGCAGCCCAGGTTCTAGCATCCGATGGCCTCGGCTTTCTGGAAGGACTCATGCTCGCGGCAATGTTTTTCGATGAGCCGGCACCCACGACGCCGTCGCAACTGGCGGAAACTTTTGCAACGACGCGTGGCAATGTGAGCCACTGTATCTCTTCTCTGGAAGCAAAAGGATTTGTCCAGAGAACAATCGATCCAAAAGATGCCCGGTCTTACCTTCTCGGCTTGAAGCCACAGGGAAAGAAATGCGCCCTGCGCGTCATTCGCGCCTTTGATAAATTGCAGGCAGAGTTCGAGAATGAAGTCGGAAAAACGGTCCTAAATGACACACTCAGGACGATCCGCCAGCTGGAAGCGCTCGTTCCTTTGAAGTGACTTGCGTCTGGGGAACTATTCCTTCACGGCGATCCCAAGCGTCTTCATCTTTCGGTAGAGATGACTGCGCTCGAGTCCCAGCACCTCCGCCGTACGGCTCACGTTTCCGTTGTTGTCGTCCAGCTTTTTGAGAATGTAATCGCGCTCGTAAGCGGCCCGTGCCTGTTGTAGGGTGGTAAACTCTCCCAGCGATCGCCGAGTGTTCTGGCGATAAAGCACCGAGGGCAGATGCTTGCGCTCCAATCGCTGTACCGTGGGATGCATAATGACAACCCGTTCGATCACGTTGCGCAATTCCCGCACGTTTCCCGGCCACGAATAGCGCATGAGAACCTCAAGCGTCTCGTCCGTCAGCTCCTTCGTGCGGCGGCTGTACTGGCTGGAGAACTCCCGTAGAAAGTGCCGAGCCAGTCCCGGAATATCTTCCTTCCGTTCGCGCAGCGGAGGCACCACGAACGGAATCACATTCAGCCTGTAAAACAGGTCTTCACGGAAGTTACCGCGCCCGATCTCTTCTTCCAGATCTTTGTTAGTCGCGGCAATCACGCGCACATCCACCGTGATCGGTTGCTCCATTCCAACCGGGGCAAAGCGACCTTCATCAAGCATTCGCAGAACCTTCGACTGGGTTTTGAGACTCATGTCGCCCACTTCGTCCAGAAAAAGTGTCCCTCCGTCGGCTTTGCGGAGCTTGCCTTCTTTTTCGCTGCTCGCCCCCGGAAACGCCCCTTTGCAGTAGCCAAACAGTTCGCTCTCGATCAGGTCTTCGGGAATCGCTGCGCAGTTCACTTCTACAAACATCTCGTCCTTGCGCTCACTTTGTGCGTGAATGGCGCGCGCCACCAGTTCTTTGCCAGTGCCGCTTTCGCCATAGATCAACACGCGACCGTTGGTAGGAGCCATCAGCCCGATCTGCTGCCGCAGAGCTTTCATCGGGATGCTGTCGCCCACAATTTCTGCCTTGGACATCTGTCGCTTCAATTCCTGGTTTTCCGCGCGGAGCTTCCGGGCCTCCGCGGCGTTTTTCACCACGATCAGGGTCTTGTCCAGCGACAAAGGCTTTTCCAGAAAGTCGAAGGCCCCCAGCTTGGTCGCGCGTACGGCGGTTTCCACCGTGCCATGTCCGGAAATAATCACTACCTCCGGCCTGTCCTCCAGGTCTTTGACATGGCGCAACACGTCGAGCCCGTCCATGGTTGGAAGCCACACGTCAAGCAGCAGCACGTCGAAGTGCTGTTCGCGCATCAGCATTAGCCCGCTCTCGCCATCTCCGGCGGAAGTCACTTGATAGCCCTCGTCTTCCAGAACTCCGCCCAGCGTCTCGCGAATGCTGGGTTCGTCGTCCACTACCAGAATCTGGATCATCCTCGACCTTTCTTCTAAAGTGCTAACCGGCAAACGTTTCGTTCTTGCCGCCGTTTTGCGCCATCTCCGGTCGCCCGGCTTGCCCGGGCACCGGGAGTTCTATCAGGAAACGCGTGCCTACAGGATGGTTATCCTCAATACGGATGGAGCCGCCATGATCTTCAAGAATTCGCGCGACAATTGCCAGTCCCAGACCGGTTCCGCGTGCCTTGGTTGAGAAGTATGGCAGAAATAGCTTCTCCTTCGTCTCAGCCGTTACTCCCGTCCCTGTATCGGCCACTTCAATCTCGACAGCATCGCGCGATTCCAGCAATACCGTGCCAATTCGAATTTCGCGCACCATGCACCCATTCAAGCTCTCTGCGGCGTTATCAACGAGGTTGGCCACCACGCGTTTGATCCCCTCTGGATCGACCATCACCGGCGGCAGATCGTCAGCCAGGTTCAGCTGCATGTTCACTCCCGTGAGCCGCCCGTCAAATAGGGCCATTGCAGACAAAATAATTTCGTTCAGATCGGCCAACTGCGGCCGGGATTGCGGGAAGCGGGCAAGGGTCGAGAATTCATCCACCAGCTTTCGAACCGTTTCCACCGCGCTGCCAATCGTATCCGCGCAACCTTTAATGACTTCTTGCGACGCGCCCTCGCCCCGCATTCCGCGTTCCACGTGCCGCTTGATTCGTTCAGCCGACAGGGCAATCGGCGTCAAAGGATTTTTGATCTCGTGCGCAACCCTCTGCGCAACCTCGCGCCAGGCGGCCTGCTTCTGCGCCTTGAGTAAATCGCTCAGGTCTTCGAAAACGATCACGTAAGCAAGCCTTCGGTGCTGTTGCGACCCCGTCAGGGAAGCCACCGTGACGCCTACTTCCAGGTTCCTTCCCCCGCTCGGAATCTCCAATTGCGAGGTTGTCGTCCCCATGCGGCCGGCCTTGCGTGTCAGGCGGCGAATTTCTTCAGCCACATTAGGCGCCTCATCCGCGGGGAACAGATCGGTCAGCCGCAGTTTCGTTTGAGCTCCTGGCTGCGTCACTTCCTTTGGTCGAAACATCCGGATCAGCGCTGCGTTTACGCTCGTAACCTGTCCCATGTGGTCTAGCGAAAGCACGCCCGTGGGAATACTCTCCAGAATCGTTGCCATATGCAGTCTTCGCTCTTCCAGTCGCACGTTGGCGTCCTGTAGTTGGCAGCGATTGTTTTCCAACTCAACGGCCATGCTGTTGAACGAAGCTACCAGTTGTCCCAGTTCGTCGCCTGCCCTCACCTGAACGCGGTAGTCCAGTTTTCCTGAGGAAATTGCCTGTGTTCCTTCCGCCAGTGCTGTTACTGGGCGCGTCACCACTTTGCTCAGTGCGATTGCGGACCACGTGGTGCCGAACAGCACCAGCAGCGTAATCAGCAACAGCGCCTGCATATAGGTCTGCCGGATCAGCTTGTTATTTCGACGCAGCTCCCGATAGCGCCGTTCGCTTTGATCCAGTTGGTTCAGCGCGGCGCTGTAGTTGTCCGGAAGCGGCATCGCAACCGCGACGTGGCCTAAGTCTTCGACAGGAGCGGTTCCCAGCATGTACTCACGGTTATTCAACGTGAACAGGCGCGGTTTATTCTGCGCCGTTGCGTTATTCGGAAGCGCCGCAAGCAGTACGCTCCACGGTGCCGGAGCCCGATAGCTGGCCTCAATTTGTCCACCGCGGAATGCCAGGGCGAACCCGCCCTGCAGAGGAATTTCGTGCTCGCGGAAATTATCGGCCAGCGAGTCGAACCTGCCTGTGCGGTAGGCTTTTATTGTCGATGCGCTGCTCGCGATGGCACGCGCTTCGGACTCGGCGTTTAGTCCCGCGTAGTTGTTCAGCAACTCGGCCACTACCGCGCTGCGTCCGTGAACTTCCTCAATCGGCTGCGAGAACCATTTGTCAATCGACCTGTTCATCAGTCCGTAGGCGAACAGGAACATGGCAATGACCGGCCCGAATGACAGCACTAGTGCTCCCAGCACCATCTTGCTGCGAAAGCGCGACCCTGCCGCCCCCTGTTGCTGCTCTAGGTAGAGCTTGAGCAGCGTGCGCAAGAGCACGAAAATCAGTGCCACCAGCGCCATGAAGATCAGGGCTGACAATGCCGCAAAAACGAAGGTCTGAGCCAGCGAATCCGGCCGCAGGAACTTAAGGTTGAACGCTGCCTGCGAGAAGATTACAAATACCAGCAGCGCAATTCCTACTCCGAGCAACAGCAGCTTGCGGCGTGAACGAGTTGGGGCCGGGGCGGACAATGGAATCTCCCCCTGATTCTAGTGCAAAAAAGACACAATTTGCGCAGATTACAACCGCCAAGGCTTGCCGCCCTTTTCTGGCCTCTGGACTTGCGCCCGGAAATGAGCTCCACGGAGCTTCTGTTAGAGCTGTCAACTAGGTCGGCAACTCTTCCGATGACGCGAGGTGTCCCTGTGAGGCGTCCCAGTAGGCTTGAACTGCGTGCTTCATATGGAATTGCAGAGCGGTGTCGAAACGCCTGAGATCGAGTAACAGAGTGCTCGTATCCAGGAGAAGCAAATTGGACCATACGATGTTGTGTATAACGCCGGAGAGTATGTTTGCATCCGTCAGAAGCATGGATATCTCATAGCCATGAGAGCGCCGTTGTAGGCCGTAGGAGCGACCACTCTTGCTGGCAAGATCCGTTAATCCGCCCGGATCCGATAGATCCAGCCGATTAGCAGCTTCGTGCAGAAAATCCCGCAGGCCGTACAGGATCTCTTCATCGTCCAGTCGGAGAGAGGAAATATCGGGGTCTGCCTTAGCCTTCTCCAGCTCTAAAGCACAGATTTCATCCATGTGCTGACGAATCAAATTCGAGAGCCGCATCAGCGGCGTGGCCGGTTGCGGCTGCTTTTCTCTCAATCTGCTCTGGACCAGGCCGATCAACTCCTGAACCTTCGCGGGCTTCACAAAATACTCGTCAACCTGGCCCTGCAGCGCTCTCAGCGCGCTTTCAAAAGCGGGAAACCCAGTCACAATAAAATTGATGCAATCCGGTTGCGTCCGGCGCATGGCGCTGACTACGGTAAAACCATCACAGGGCTGTCCAATGTTCAGATCGGAAATCAGGACATTAAAAGGGCTGGTTGTGATCTCCGAGAGGGCTTCTGCAACCGTACCTACCGTGCGAACTTCAAATCCGCAATTTTTCAGGATTTCCGGAAAGGTAAGCCGGAGGCTGTCGTCATCGTCCACGAACAAGACACGAGTTGTTTCCATCTGAGCGTCCCCAATCCATCACCTGGCTGATTATGGCCTTCGAACAACTTAGCAGGATACTCCAACTAAGAATGTCAGAGAAGCCCCGGAAAACAAATGCCTTTGCAAATCCGGTTTTTTCAATCCAGACGACGCATCAGGAGCCAGGCACAAAGTTCGTTACGAACGGGATTCGGGTTTCAGCAGCGTGCGCAACGGACAGTGGTCGCATTTAGGGGTTGTTTTCACGCAAAAGTGTTTGGCCGTCTGAACAATTTGCGCGTGGAACTCGTTGTACCGACGGGAGAGTTCGCTACGCTCCATCTGTGAAGCCGCGGATGGAGCATGGGGCACCACACCAACGGCCGAAATTGTCGTCTCGTCGGCGGGTGGCCCATTCAAGCCTTCTTTGGGCTTGAGTGGGTTAGCAGATCCGGAGACCGCTCTTGCCGTTGCTGGCGTGTTTCCGGCGTAAAAGCCTTCTGTTTCCCCGGCCAGCGCCTCTTGTACTCGAAGCCGTATGTCGTCGTATCGCGCATCTGCTTCCGTCAGTCCGTGGCGTTCGAAAACCCGTCGCGTGTAGGCATCCACGACGAACACCTCGCGGTTGGCCGCGTAAAGCAGAATCGAATCCGCAGTCTCGGGGCCGATTCCCGGCAGTCCCAGCAGTTCATCCCGAAGCGCTTCGGTCGGTCGCGCAAATAGCGCGTCGAGCGAGCCTGCGTACTTGGAGTCAAGATAAGCGACAAACTGCTTGAGCCGGGCCGCCTTCTGCCGAAAATATCCAGCCGGGCGTAACATACCTTCAAGTTCCGCCGCGGGCGTGTCTCGGATTCCTGAAACTGATAAAACTCCCGCCTCGCGTAAATTCCCAATCGCGCGTTCCACGTTTGCCCATGTCGTGTTTTGGGTCAGGTACGCACCGACTACGACCTCGAAGGCCGAACCGGCAGGCCACCAGTGCTGCTGTCCTAGGGAGGCGTCCAGCATCCGGAATATCTGCCGGATCTTTTCCGCCAATGCCGGTTGGGTTGCCATGTCGTAAGTGTATCGAATCTGCGTGTTACTCTTGCCGTTCTGCTCTAGTCCTTTTGTCATGACTAGGACGATTCCTGTTGATTGACAATTAATGTCAAGCTGTTACTCTGCACTTATTGTTTCTGCCTTGCTTGATGTGATCGCAACTTATTCTCAGCAAGTCGCTTCCAGAACGGCCAAGCGGGTATACCGGCTCCGGCGTCGCGGGCGAACTGCGTGGTGATGTGGAATTGAGGTGCCCGTACATTGAAATCTCCAGGTGAGGACTTGTCGACTCCGCTAAAAGACGCTCCATTTGCGGCATTTGATCCTAAGAATTACGTGATCGACCCGAAGATCGTGAAATCGATTTCGATCGATGTCGCGCGTAAATACAAGATCCTGCCTTTGGGACGTGTTGGCTCGTCGCTTCAGGTCGCCATGGTTGACCCGACGAATTACCGGGCGCTGGATGACCTTAAGTTCATCACAGGACTCAACATCGAGCCTCTCCAAGGCAACGAAGCAGCCATTCTCGAAGCCATCGAGTACGCATACAATGCGCCGGAACAAGGAGCCGATGGTTCGGACGACTCGTCCGAATCCATGGATGTTTTCGGAGATGATTTTGACGCCGTCGATGGCGAAGACCTCGACGGAGGCGACGAAGCTTCTCTGGCCGACCTGGAGGCGGCCGCCGAGGACGCGAACATCATCCGCCTCGTCAACGTTGTCCTCTCGGAAGCCGTAAAGGCCGGAGCCAGCGACGTTCACCTTGAACCTTACGAGAAGGAGTACCGCGTACGTCTGCGTGTGGACGGCCTTTTACGGGAGTTGATGAAGCCTCCGCTCAAGCTGCGTGATGCCATGATCTCCCGCATCAAGATTCTCGCCCGCCTCGACATCAGTGAAAAGCGTTTACCTCAGGATGGCCGCATCATGATCCGCATGAGGATCAACGGACGCCGCCGCCAGCTGGATTGGCGTGTCAGCACCCTGCCTACGCTCTGGGGCGAAAAGATCGTGCTGCGTTTACTGGATAAAGACAATCTCCGTCTCGATATGGCCCAGCTTGGCTTTGAACCTGAATCGCTGGAAAAGTTTCAGAAGGCCATCCTCAAGCCCTACGGAATGGTACTTGTCACGGGGCCAACCGGTTCTGGCAAAACCAACACTTTATACTCGGCTATCTCGTTGCTCAACAAGCCCGACACCAATATTATGACCGCTGAAGACCCGGTCGAGTTTCAGTTGGCGGGCGTAAATCAAGTCCAAATGAAGGAGCAGATCGGCCTCAATTTTGCCGCCGCGCTGCGCTCCTTCCTCCGCCAAGACCCGAACATCATCCTGGTTGGCGAGATCAGAGACTTTGAAACCGCGGAAATTGCCATTAAAGCTGCTCTTACCGGCCACCTCGTACTCAGCACTCTCCACACCAACGGCGCGCCGGAAACCGTTTCACGACTCATGAACATGGGTATTGAACCCTTCCTGGTTGCCACCTCCATACACATGATTGTGGCCCAGCGCCTCATCCGGCGTGTCTGTACTGGGTGCGCGCAGCCGATCGAGGTCCCGGTTCCGGTGCTGCTCAAGGCCGGTTTCACCCAGCAGGAGATCCGAACCCTGAAAGTGATGAAGGGCCGCGGCTGCGAAAAGTGCAACGGAACCGGCTACAAAGGGCGGACCGCCTTATATGAAGTGATGGAAATTGATGACACTCTGCGCGAGTTGATCCTCGTAGGTGCCTCATCTCTCGAACTGAAAAAGAAGGCCATTGAGAATGGCATGGTAACTCTTCGCAGAAGCGGCCTTCGCAAGATCATGTTGGGCCAGACAACAATGGATGAGGTCTTGCGTGAAACCGTAAACTAATCCTGCGGTTCAAGACAGGTGGCCCAAATTCGCCATTTTTTGGCGAGCATGCGAATAGGGTTGAAGAACAAGGAAGAAGGGAAGTCCAGCCAAAACAGCACGGCGAACTGGACGACTCGAGGAGCTTGAATGGCTGTAACACTCAGCGATCTGCTGAAGAGGTTGCTGGAATTGAACGGCAGCGATCTTCACATTACCACAAACTCTTCTCCGCAGGTCCGGGTTCACGGCCATCTGCAGCCGTTGGATATGGCTGCACTCAACCCGGCGGACACCAAGCAGCTGGCATACTCGGTGATGACCGATGCCCAGAAGCACCGCTTTGAAGAGGATCTCGAACTCGACTTTTCGTTTGGACTGAAAGGCTTAGCCCGCTTCCGAGCCAATATATTCAACCAGCGCGGAGCTGTTGCCGCAGTCTTCCGTGTCATTCCATTTGAAATCAAAAGCTTTAATCAACTCAACCTGCCTCCCGTGGTGTCGAAATTGTGCGACCGCCCGCGCGGCTTGATCCTAGTTACCGGCCCAACCGGCTCCGGCAAGTCCACCACCCTGGCCGCCATGCTGGACAAGATCAACTGCGACCGCCATGAACACATCATCACCATCGAGGACCCGATCGAGTTCGTGCATCCGCACAAGAACTGCCTGGTAAACCAGCGTGAAGTGCACCAGGACACGAAGAGTTTTTCCGGTGCGTTGCGTGCCGCGCTTCGCGAAGACCCCGATGTGGTCCTCATCGGCGAAATGCGCGACCTGGAAACCGTCGAGTCCGCCCTGCGTGTAGCGGAAACCGGTCACCTCACTTTTGGAACGCTGCACACTAATTCCGCCGCGTCTACCATCAACCGCATCATTGATGTTTTTCCCGCTCATCAGCAGCCACAGGTTCGCACCCAGCTATCCCTCGTCCTTGAGGGCGTACTCTGCCAGGCGCTATTGCCCAAGGTTGGAGGTGGCCGTGCCATGGCCATGGAAATTCTCATCCCCACCCCGGCTATTCGTAACCTGATTCGCGAGGATAAAATTCATCAAATTTATTCCTCAATGCAAACCGGCCAGGACAAGTACGGAATGCAGACGTTCAATCAGTCGCTGATGACGCTTTACATGCAGAAGGCGATTACCCTGGAGATTGCGCTATTGCGCTCCTCCAATCCAGATGAGCTACAGGAGATGATTAACCGCGCGACGGCCAATACCAAGTCGTCGGCCAGTTTTGCGGGGCGCAAGTAATCGGAAGTAGTCGAGCAGAGAGGTCACAATGCCGGTTTATACGTGGCAGGGAACCAACGCAACGGGTGAAAAAGTGCAGGGCGAGCGCGCTGCTGAAAACAAGCAGGTCTTGCGCTCCTCATTGGCGCGGGAGCGCATACAGACAAAGACGATTAAGGAAAAGAGCGAAGGCCGCCGCTTAAACTTTAACATCGGTGGCGGCAAGGTAAAAGCCAAGGAACTGGCTGTCTTCTTCCGTCAGTTCTCGGTCATGATTGATGCCGGATTGCCGCTTGTGCAGTGTCTCGAAATCCTTGGCAATAATCAGCAGAACGAGACTTTCAAAAACTCCCTGCTCGGTGTTCGTACCTCTGTGGAAGGCGGTGCCACTCTCGCCAACGCCTTGCGAGCCTATCCCAAGGTTTTCGACGATCTGATCACGAACATGGTTGAGGCTGGCGAAACCGGAGGTATTCTGGACACCATTCTCCAGCGCATCTCCGCTCACGTCGAAAAGGCCGTCAAGATGAAGGCGGCTATTAAGTCCGCCCTTATCTATCCGGTTTCCGTGATTGTAATTGCCTTGCTCGTGGTGGGCGCATTGCTTAAGTTCGTCGTGCCGATCTTTGCCAATCTTTTTGTCGGTCTCGGCGTGGAGTTGCCAGCGCCAACCAGGTTCGTGATTGATCTGTCTGCGTTCATCGGACGTTTCTGGTGGCTGATTTTTCTCTCCCTCGGGTTGATTGTCGTCGCCATCAGGTACATTCGCACCACGCCGGAAGGCCGGTTCCAGACTGACAAAATCATGCTGAGCCTTCCCATCTTCGGCCCCGTTCTGCGTAAAATCGCGGTTGCTCGCTTCACCCGCACTCTGGGAACCCTGATTTCATCCGGTGTACCGATTCTGGATGGTCTTGAGATTACGGCCCGCACCGCAGGCAATGCCGTCATTGAGCGCGCCCTCATGCACGTGCGCAAGTCCATCGAGGAAGGCCGTACCATCGTTGATCCATTGCGTGAGAGCGGCGTCTTTCCCAACATGGTCACTCAGATGATTGGCGTCGGTGAAGCTACAGGCGCCATGGACAGCATGCTCCAGAAGGTCGCCGATTTTTACGAAGATGAAGTCGATGCCGCTACCAAGGACCTGCTTGCCCTGATGGAACCCATGCTCATCAGCTTCCTTGGCGTGGCTGTTGGCGGTATCGTCATCTCGCTCTATATGCCATTGTTCTCCATGATTGCCAAGCTATCGGGCTAGGAAGGAAGCAGGCATGGCGTCAGGAAAACATGAACGGATCTGGCTGGAGTGGTTGGTCAAGGTCCGCATAATTATCATCACGATCCTTCTCGCAATTGAACTTGCGGTCGTCACGCTCACCGCCACCAATGTGAATCGGGGGCTGTTCCTGACAGTCATTCTGCTCTGGTACGCCGCCGCTGCAGCGTACCTCTTCCAGTTCACCTACGGTAAGGGCGACTGGCGCTTCCAGTCCAAAGTACAGCTAGTCCTGGACCTGTGTTTCACTACCGCGGTCATCTACGTTGCCGGCGGTCTCGATACCTTATTCGTCTTTCTCTACCCAATCCTCATCATCGTAGCCAGTACCCTGCTATCGGAAGCCTGGGCTTACCTGACTGCGGCTCTGTCCTTTATTCTGCTTGGCGGCATTCTTGAGCTCTCGTATTTCGGGCTGATTCACTCCTACTCCACCAGCCGCCCTGACCTCAAATCGATGCAGGCCGTGATCTTCCTCTATTTGTTTGCCTTTGCGGCCATCGCCTATCTGGCAAACAAGCTCGCCAGCCGATTGCGTCAGGCCGAGGTTGAACTGAAGGACAAGAGTTTTGAGCTGGAGAACCTCCAGGTTCTGCATGAGTGCATTGTGCAGTCCACCTCCAGTGGCCTCATCATCACCGCGCTGGACGGCGTCATCAAATTAGTTAATCCCGCGGCACAGTTATTGCTGGGACGTAGTGAGGCGGATTTCGATAGCCTCAACGTGCAGGATCTCTTCTTCGACGCTCTTTCCGTTCCTAATGCACCGCGCAATGAGGTACGGGCTCAAACTCCCAGCGGCGCAAGAAAGATGTTTGGCGTAGGTTGCAGCTCCCTGCTCGGTACCGGCGGAACCGCTGTAGGCTACATTTACACCTTCACTGATCTTACGGAAATTCGCCGTTTGGAGCGGGAACTCCGTCTCCGCGACCGTCTTGCCGCCGTCGGACGCCTCGCTTCCGGTATCGCCCATGAAATCCGGAATCCGCTTTCTTCCATTGCCGGTTCCGTCAAGATGCTCTCCGGCATCGCCGCTCTTACGGAAGATCAGCGCGCCCTGCTCGATATTGTCACCCGCGAGTCCGAGCGCCTAAACGCAATCATCTCGGACTTCCTTACCTACTCGAGAGATCGCAAGATTGAGCTTACGAGAGTGAATCTCTGTCAGCTTCTCGCCGACACCTTGACCTTGCTTGAGAACCGCGATTCCAACATCAACATCGAACGCGCCTGCTCCGATCCCACGGCCATGACCGAAGGCGATGGCGACAAGCTCAAGCAGGTCTTCTGGAATCTCAGCAGCAACGCCCTTCGAGCCATGCCCAACGGCGGAACTCTAAGCGTCTTGCTCGACTCGTTTGAGGGCAACTGGCGCATTCGGTTTAGGGATTCCGGCGAGGGTATCCCGCCTCATCTCATTGAAAAGATCTTTGAACCCTTCCAGTCTGGATTTGAAGGCGGAACCGGCCTCGGCCTCGCCATCGTCTATCGGATCATTCAGGATCACAATGCGAGCATCTCCGTGCGCTCCGAGCCCGGACAGGGAACAGAATTCACGTTGCTCTTTCGCCAGCTCGCGCCTGAGCAACTTGACCCTTCGATTGAATTGAATTCGCAAGCTTCCAAATCCAAGAGCCTCGGCCACAGCGCGGAAAGCAGGTAGTCATGGGACACATCCTCGTCTGTGATGACGAACGGTCCATTTGCCAGATGTTACAGATTGCGTTCCAGAATCAGGGACACCGCGTGGAAACGGTGACCTCCGGCGATCAAGCTTGCCACAAGATTGACTCCACTCTTTACGATGTCGTGGTTACAGATGTACGTATGCCGCGCGTCACCGGCATGGAAGTACTCCAGCACTCGCGCCGCGTTTCTCCGGATACGATGGTTATCGTCATCACCGCCGTTGACGACACCGAAGTACCAATCAAAGCTCTGAACGCCGGAGCCTTTTACTACATCCGCAAAGGTCCGAAACTTCTTGAAGATGTTTTGAGCGCCACTGCTTTGGCCATGGACCGCGTCCAGCTCCGCCAGCAGAATGCCGTTCTCAAGCGTGACGCCGCGCAGCACAACTCGCTCGAAAACCTGATCGGCGAGAGCGAAGCCATGAACAAGCTCAAGCAAACGATCCGCACCATCGCCGCCGCCAACAGCACCGTCATCATCAGCGGCGAGAGCGGCACGGGCAAGGAACTTGTAGCCCGCGCCATCCACGCCTGCTCTCCGCGCTCCAGCGAACCCTTCGTGAGCGTGAACTGCGGCGCATTTCCGGAAACTCTTCTGGAAAGCGAACTCTTCGGCTATGTCAAAGGAGCTTTCACTGGTGCCACGGCCAACAAGCGCGGACTCTTCGAACTCGCCAGCGGCGGTACTATTTTTCTTGATGAAATCGGCGAAACCACTCTATCCATGCAGGTCAAACTCCTTCGCGTCTTGCAGGAGCGCTGCATCCGTCCTGTCGGCGGAGGCCAGGAAAGCCCGGTCGACGTGCGCGTCATCGCCGCTACCAACAGGAATCTTCTCCAGCAGGTGCAGGACGGCCATTTCCGCGAAGACCTTTATTACCGCCTCAGCGTGATTCCCATAGAGGTTCCTCCTCTGCGCGATCGGGGCGAAGACGTAATCCTGCTCGCCAATCATTTTCTTAAGAAGTTTGCCGTACAGATGGGCAAGAATATCGTGCGCCTTTCTCCGGAGAGCCTCAACATCATGAAAGGCTATGATTGGCCCGGCAACGTCCGTGTTCTGGAAAACACCATAGAACGTGCCGTCGCCATGTCCACGGAAGAGGAACTGCGCGTCGAACTTACCAACTCCAGCGTCAATACCATCCCTGCGGCTACTGCCAACGGAGCCTTCGGCGTGGTTCTTCCCCCGGAGGGACTGGATCTTGAGCGTTACATCGCCGACGTAGAAAAAAGCCTTCTGCAGTCAGCCCTGCGCCGCTGCAACGGAGTGCAGACCCGCGCCGCTGAAATCCTTAAACTCAGCTACCGCAGCTTCCGCCACATGATGAAAAAATATGATCTCTCATAATCATTGAGAACGTGGAAACTGGCTCACACCTTCTTCGGGTTGGTGTGGAAATGGCTTCGGCTAGACCGGTTTGCATGAAGCTATATTCCATAGCCGCAGTGCTTGAACCAGGCTGCGGCGTTGTCGGGGGTGATGGTGGCCAGAGCCAGAGCGGCCGCTTGTTCGAGAGCTTCCAGCAGACGGGGCTTGGCGGAGCGGAGCAACTGTTTGATCTTTGACCACGCCTTTTCAATTGGGTTGTAGTCCGGCGAGTAAGGCGGAAGGTAGAGCAGTTGTGCGCCTCGGGCCTCGATCAACTCGCGCACGCCTGCAACTTTGTGGGCGCTCAAATTATCCATCACCACGACGTGTCCCGTTTGCAGCCTGGGGCACAAGACGTGCTCCACATAGGCCAGGAAAACATCGGCATCGGTCGGTGACTCGATGGTCATGCTGGCCAGCATGCCTTGCCAACTGATCGCGCCGATCAGGGTCAAGGTCCGCCAGTGCCCAGCCGGAGTGGCATCGACGACCCGCTCGCCGCGCAAGGCGCGCCCATAACGGCGAGTCATCTCTGTGGTCACACCGCTTTCATCCAGAAAGACCAGTTGGCACGGGTCGATTTGGCTGACCTGCTCCCACCACGCTTGCCGTTTGCGGCGGCCCTCTTCGCTGTCTTGTTCAGCGGCGTGAAGCGTTTTTTTTACGCCGCAGCTGCATGCGGTGCAGAAGCCGGCTCATCTGCGAGCGGCTGATCTCGATCCGCAGTTCATTCCACAAGACCTGCCGTAACTCGGCCAGCGTCGCATCCGGGTTGGCGCGAACCTGGTCCTGCAACAAACGCTCCGCCTCCGCCGTCACCCGGCTGACCGGACCATAACGCGGCTGCGGTATGCGCTCCATGACCCCGGTTCGCAGAAGCTGCTGCCGAATCTTCTTCGCATACGGCAGGCTCACGCCAAATCGCTCGGACAGCTTCCGCAAACTCTCTTCCCCACGCTCGTAGGCAGCAAGAAACTTGCACCGAAGATCATCGGAATACGCTCGCGCCATCGTTGATGTGTCACGGAAGAACTGCCAGCCTCAGTAGAGTACCTCCCAACATTTTCCAGGCATATACCTTTTAAGGAACCGGTCTAATCCTGTTTCCGTCGCAGGACAGCGGCGAAGAACCCGTCGCACGGGTGAATTCCGGGCAAGGTTCGCAGGAACGGCCCGCGCACCAGCGTCTTCGGATCATTCCAGGCCAGCTCCCCTGAGCTTTTCAACTCCTCCAGCACGCTCTCGCAGTCCACCAGCGCAAGTGCATTCTCACCTTGTAAAACCTGTTCTACAACGCGCTCACCCTCTTCGGCTTCCAGCGAGCAGGTGGAGTAAATCAATCTTCCGCCCGGAGCCAGCGCGGCGGTAGCCGAACGCAATATCGATATCTGTAAATCTTGCAGTCCTTGCAAATCCTCAGCTTTCAACCGCCACTTGATCTCTGGATTCCCGGCCAGTGTTCCTGTTCCGCTGCACGGCACGTCGGCCAGCACGCGGTCGAACTTTTCGGAGAACTCCATGGCTGTCACATTGCCGGTCAAAACCTTCACGTTCGTCGCAGCAACCCTCTGTCGTAGCACCTGTGCGCGATGTTCGTGCAATTCGACCGCAGTGATTTTCGCGCCCGGATTGCGCGCTGCAATTGCCGAGGTCTTTCCTCCCGGAGCTGCGCAGCAATCCAGTATCCGCTCGCATTTGCCTATTAGCGCCGCCACCAGTTGTGACGCTTCGTCCTGCACCGCCACACGATGTTCGCGAAAGGGAATGCTGTGCGCGAGGTCGCCCGAGACCAGCTGGCGCGCGCTCGTAAGCAGTGCGCCGGGTGCGAGCCGTATGCCAGCCCCGGCCAGTTCTTCCTCTGCGTCCGGCGTGCAGAGCCGCAACGCCGGGCACGGCGCATGTTGATCCGCCGTACAAATTGCTCGTGCCGCCTCATATCCATACATGTCAATCCAGCGCGCAACGATCCATTCCGGATGCGCGAACTCCGCGGCCAGTCCCGACGAGTTCTCGGGACTGGTGGTCACGACGGGAGATTTTGCGTTTGCCGAAAGCTTGCGCAGCACTGCATTTGCAAAAGGTGCGGCCGAACGCTTTCCCGAATGCTTCACCAGTTCCACGCTCTCGTGAACCGCAGCGTGCGCGGGTATGCGTTCTAAATGAGCGAGCTGACATGCGCCCAGTCGCAGCGCAATGCGCACTTCGACATCAAGGCGGGAAATCTTTTGTGAAGAGTATTTCGCAATCCGGGCATCAAGCTCCGACTGCCATCGCAGAGTACTCATCACCAACTCGTAGGTAAGTGCGCGGTCCTCGCGTGAGAGCTGATTCATGCGTGGCGCATTCAGCAGTTCGGACGCGTAGGCCCCGTCGCGCTCCACGCGCAAAAGAATCTCGTAGGCAAATGAGCGAGCAGGCGAGACCGCCATCTTAATTTCCTAATCTTTCGCCAGGCTTGGGCTGATATCCGTTGATGAACTCGCGGGCGTTCATGCGGCGTTTGCCTTCGAGTTGCAATTCGTCGATGGCAATTGTTGACCCAGCGCCGCACACTGCCAGCAGCCGCTCGCCTGCTATCTCAATCTTTCCAGCAGCAAGGGCGGGCGATTCGGCATAGACAGAGATCGCGTGTAGCGTCAGCTGCTTGCCACGAAATGTGGTGAATGCTCCGGGCCACGGCTGGAAACCGCGATAGCGGTTGCAGATCGTCTGCGCACTGCGCGCAAAATCGATTCGTCCATCATCGCGTGTCAGAATCGGCGCGAGAGTTGCAAGAGCGTCATTCTGCGGGGTTGGCTGCAAGCGATGTTCTGCCAGCATAGCCAGGGTTTCTACCAGCAGTTCCGATCCCATCTCGGCCAGGCGGGGAGCCAGTGTCACGCTCGTATCGTCGTCATGGACCGGCATTTCGCGTTGCAGCAGAATGTCTCCCGTATCCAGTCCTTCATCAATCCGCATGGTCGTGTTGCCGGTAACACTCTCGCCGGATGCGATCGCCCATTGAATTGGCGCGGCTCCGCGATATTTCGGCAGTAGCGACGCATGCAGATTAATGTTGCCGTGCGCGGGCAGGTCGAGCATCCATCGCGGAATAATGCGTCCGTAGCCGACAACCACAATGCACTCAGGAGAAAGGGCCTCGAGTTGGGCTCGGAATTCAGTGTTGTTCTTGATTTTCTCAGGCTGCACGATTGGCAGCGCGAGTTCAATCGTCTTCTGCTTTACCGGCGAAAAAGCCAGTTCCATTCCACGGCCCTTGGGACGATCCGGTTGGGTTACAACCAGTGAGACTTCATGGCCGGCGCGAACCAGCGCCTCCAGAGGAGGAACCGCAAACATCGGAGTACCGCAATATACAAGCTTCACACAATTGATTGTAGCGGCTGGAGCAGACAACGTCAGTACCTGAACTGAGAAGCCCCGCAATGTGTGCGCGGCTTCTCAGTCTTGCAGTCTGGCCTTGCTTTTTACCACTCGCCCTGGCGCTGGAGGCGCCTGATTTTGCGTTTTATCATGTCGCGCTTGAGCGAGGAGAGGCGGTGAATGTAAAGCATACCGTTGAGGTGATCGATCTCATGCTGGAAGGCACGCGCCAGCAGGTCTTCGCCGGTCTTTTCATACCAATTTCCATTCACGTCCTGCGCCTTGATGGTCACACGCTTGCCGCGTGTGAGATTCTCGCGGAAATCGGGGATGGAAAGGCACCCTTCACCGCCGGTCTGCGTACCTTCCATGCTGATGATCTCGGGATTAGCCAGCACGAGCCGTGCCTCAGGATCTTCTTTAAAGGAAGTGTCGATGACGGAAAGGCGCAGCGAAATTCCGATCTGTGGCGCGGCAAGTCCGACGCCCTGCGCCTCATACATAGACTCAAACATGTCATCGACAAGCTTCTTCAACTTGTCACCGAACTCAATTACCGGCGCGGCGGGAGTCTCCAGCACCGGATCGCCGTATTTCACAATTGGATATATCATCTTTTTTCCGCTTCAATAGCTGCGAAGCTGCTCGCAGTATCCGTCGTAATTCCGGCGAAGTTCAACGAGCGAATCGCCACCAAATTTCTCCAGCGCAGCCGTTGCCAGCACTAACGCTACCATGGCCTCGCCCACCACTCCGCCTGCGGGAACCGCACATACATCTGAACGTTCGTAGGCAGCCTTTACGGGCTCGCGGCTGGCAAAATCGACGGAACCCAGGGGGCGCCGCAGCGTCGAGATCGGTTTCAGGTGGCCGCGTACCACTATATCGCAGCCATTCGAGATCCCGCCCTCAACACCGCCAGCGTGATTGCCAGCACGAGTGAAATTCGTAAAATTCGAGCGCACGGTTCCGGCAGGCTCCGTATTCTGGCCTGCGCGACTCGAGTAGCCAATCTCATCCTGTGCCGCCGAGCCATGTGAAGCAGCGGCAAGGACCCCATCGCCGATTTCAACCGCTTTTACTGCCTGGATCGACATCACTGCCGAGGCCAGCTTCGCGTCCAGACGCTCGTCCCAGTTGGCGTATGTCCCAAGCCCGGGCGGAACGTTATGCGCAACCACTTCAAAAACTCCGCCGATAGTATCGCCATTGCCCAGCACCGCGTCTACCTCAGCCTTCATTCGCTGCTCGGATTCCTGATCGGCGCAGTTCAAGGAGATTTCGTTTTTCGAGGCCAGCATCCGGAGTTCCTCAAATGAAACAGCGCGCGATATGCGTGCGCTGCCCACTTGAATAACATGGCTGAGGACCTCGATGTCCAAGGCTGCGAGCACCTGCTTGGCAATCGCTCCCGCTGCGACGCGCGCCGCTGTTTCGCGGGCGCTTGCGCGTTCCAGAATGTAGCGAGCCTCCGGCAGGTTGTATTTCAGCGCCCCTGCCAGATCTGCATGGCCTGGACGCGGGGATTTGACCGCCTTATGTTTTTCAGGGTCGCCCTCGCCGACCGGCAACGACTCATTCCAGTTCCGCCAGTCGCGATTTTCGATCAGCATCGCAACCGGAGACCCGATAGTGCGGCCGTGGCGCACCCCGCTGAGAATACGAGCGTGGTCGGACTCGATTTTCATGCGACCGCCACGACCGAATCCCTGTTGGCGTCGCCAGAGTTCGCGGTCAATATACGCCTCTGTGACGGAGATGCCAGCGGGCAATCCTGAGATGTTGGCGATTAGCGCTTCGCCATGTGACTCACCTGCGGTAAAAAAACGGAGCATAACAGAATTGTAACGGAAGGAGCGTTTTTTGCCTTTTTCAGGGAACTAAGGTTTTCTGGCGAGCTAAGAGATTCAAAATGGACTACGACATTAACTCTATAGAGAGTGTTTATCTCGGCTAATAGCGAAAGAGTATATACGTTGCAGAAATTAGCATTGCACCTAAGTGATTCGCGTTAGAATGTCCCGAAGATCAAGAGGCGATGACGGTAAAACTAGGGTACTTAGTTACTATTTACTACAGACAAAGCCTTATGTCCTTCTTTGCATCTAAGGAACCATGGTGTCGACCGTGTTGCCCATTCAGGCGTCGGCGCGAGAGTTGATCCTCGAGGCGACTAGCGCTCTGCAACCGCACTTCGCGGAGATCACGGCTGCTTGGCGGCGGCAGCTGTCCGAGGAGTTTCAGTTTGAAAGCCGTGCGATGGTGGCTCTTGAGAGACTGAATCTGGGGGTGGGCTTCACGCTTTTCAGCCATTCAGATTTTAACGAGTTCACCGAAAATTTGTACTACTATGGCCAGCGCCTTGCAAAGCTGCGCGTGGACACGCGTCAAGTGGCGCATTCTCTGGAAATTTACCAGAAAATTGCCGCTCCGTTTGTTGCTGAGGTATTCGGAGATCGCCGATATCAGGTGATTGCCGCTCTGGAGACACTAGGGTCGGCAAGTTTTGTTGCCATTTCAGGGGCTTATTTTGATGTTCAGCGGAACGCAAGCGACGCCGTGCTGAAAGTGCTGGACGCCGAGCTCTCGGCAAAGAACCTGACAGCTTTGTTGGAGCGCGTGCTGGTGGTGACACAGGGTGTCTTTGGAGCGAATGTGGGAGTAGTTCTGCTGGCCGATCCCGAAACCAACAAGCTTGGCGTTCGCAGCGCCACCGGGATGTCTCCGGACTACGGGGAGGACATAGCGATTGCTCCGGGAGAGGGATTTGTTGGGCAGATATTCGAAACCGGTGAGCCCAATATGCTTCCGGATCTGACACTTTCATCGAGTGTGCTGAGTGCAGAACTGAGGAAGAAAGCTCGCGCGCTCTGGGGAACTCCCCTAAAACTCAGCGAAAAAGTGATAGGGGTTTTGATTCTCGGGTTTGAGAAAGATTATCAATGGCTTCCCACGGAGCTGGAGTTGTTTCGCGCAATCGCGGACCGCTCGGCTCTGGCGATTGATCGCGCGCGTATGACCGATGCCTTGCGGGAGCGCGAGATGCGCATCGTCGAGCTGAGCGGGCATCTATTGAAAGCTCAGGAAGAGGAGCGCAAACGCATCAGTCGCGAGCTGCACGACGAAACTGGCCAGGCGCTTATGGTCATTCGCCTGTATCTTGGAATGCTTGATGGCACAGTGAAGACGAGGGCCGCCAAGGCTAAAATCGGCGAACTGCTGGCGGTGGTTGACCGCACGATTGAAGGAATCAGGCGTATCATCGGTCGGCTGTCGCCGCTGGTGCTACAGGAACTAGGGTTGATTGCCGCGATTCGTAAAGAAGCAAAAGATTTAGCCAAGACGACGGGCGTGCAGGCGAGGGTTGCCATCGGCGATGACGTTGGGAGGCTTGATCCGGTGATTGAAACCGCGATCTACCGCGTTGTGCAGGAAAGCCTGCACAACGTGGCCAGGCACGCCCAGGCACAGAATGTGAACATTCAAATGGAGCGGGAGGGCGGAGTTCTCCGGTTGACGATTGAAGACGATGGAGTGGGGATTCGAGCTGTTAAGAATCCTCTCCGGCCGTCGTTTGGAATGGCGGGGATGCAGGAACGGGTGAGTACTCTGGGTGGCCATATGAAAGTAACTTCACGTAAGGGCAGCGGCACGAAGATTTCGATCACCATGCCGTTGCCGTCTCCGGTGCGCCACGACGTGGATGAGGCGGCGGGCAAAGCGCAGGATGGACAGGCACTGTTGGGCACGCGAAGTTAAACCTGGATAACGAGATTTCTTGTTGGTGAGATTGAGGGGTGGGCAATGCCAAAGATTAAATGTCTTTTGGTGGACGACCATACGCTTTTCCGGCAGGGCGTGCGCCGCCTGCTCGAGAGCGAGAGCGATTGTGAAGTGGTGGGCGAATCTCCAGACGCGGGCGATGCAGTAGAGAAGGCGCGCGAGCTGCGTCCGGACATCGTGCTCATGGACATTGGAATGCCGGGATTGTCCTCATTCGAGGCGGCGAGGCAGATACGCAAGAACCGCCCTGACACCAAAGTGTTGTTCCTCACCATGTACGAAGACGAGGACTACCTGGTGCAGTGTCTCGAAGTCGGTGCGTCGGGATATGTGCTCAAGGATACCCCGGCGCAACAACTGGTGACCGCGGTGCGCGATGTCTACAAGGGCGGCAAGTACCTGAGTTCACAGGTTTTGGGTAAATTGGTTGAGGATTTTCGAGCACGCGTTCGCGATTCGAAGATGCGCCCGCGCATCTCGACTTTGACTCCGCGCGAACGAGAGATCCTGAAGTTATTGGCTGAAGGCAATTCCGTCAAGGAAATTGCGGTGTTGCTTGGGTTAAGCGTGAAGACTGTTGAGGCACATAAATTCAACCTGATGAGAAAGCTGGACATTCATAACAAGGCTCAGTTGGTGACGTATGCGATTCAGAAGAAAATCATAAAGATACCTGTGAACCAGTAGGTATCTCGAGGATCGAGGACATGCCCAAACTTCTATTTGTTGATGACGAGTTAAGCTTACGTCTTACCTTGCCTGCAATCCTGCAAATGCACGGTTACCTGGTGAGGGTGGCGGCAACGGTGCCGGAAGCATTGCGAGCCATACAGGCAGAGAAGTTTGATGTGTTGCTGACGGACCTTAACATCGGGCAACCTGGAGACGGCTTCACTGTGGTGAGCGCAATGCGCCGCACGCAGCCTGAAGCCGTAACAATTATCCTCACAGGGTATCCTGCGTTTCAAACCGCGCTGGAGGCGATTCGGAATCAAGTAGATGACTACATCGTAAAGCCGGCAAATGTGGAAATGCTGGTCGGGCTTCTCGAACGTAAGCTGCTGGATCGGGATTACGTCCATAATCCTCTTGATCAGAAACATTTGTCTCAGTTGTTGCGGGAGAATCTTGAACTGATTGCAGACCGCTGGTTAGGCGAGATATGCAAGGATCAAGAGTTCGCGAGCCTGGGGCTGGACGGAGATGAGCAATACGGGTACTTAGTTGACAAACTTCGCCTGATATCCGGGATGCTGGAAGGGAAGGATTTTGACAATGAGGCCGTGGCTTCAGCACGGCGATTTGGCGAATGCCGTTCACTACAAGGGGCGTCGCTGAACTTGGTTTTGCAGGAAGCCAGGGTAGCGCGGCATGTGATTCTCGGAGTTATCCAGGAGAACCTTCTAGTGGTGAACGTGAGCCGGGTCATAGGCGAGATTATCGACATTTGTGATTGGCTGGACAAAATAGAAGAACAGACCTTGATTTCATACATGCAGTGCAGTCAGACCACAAGACCCGGGAGGAAAGCAGCGCGTCCCTCATAAACAGGAAACCCGGAGTGATCCGGGCTGATTTTTTGGCTGTAGTACAGGGCAGAAGTATCACTCGGTAGACGCCTCGATGACCTCAGCGTTGACTTCGGCCGGTTGGGCTGAGTTCAGAAATTTGCATGTGTTCAGCAGCGGCCGAGCCAGCGCCGAGTTGTATGCTGTCCAGGGCGAATCCAGTTCAGCGTCCCGTTCAAACTGTGCCCGCATCGCTTCCATCTTGGAATCAAGGTCGTCCAGGTAATGCAACATCAATGCTTCCGGGAACATCGGAAGCTTGGGCGAGCCGAACTCGTATTGACCGTGATGGCTGATGATAAGGTGCTCGATGAGAATTTTGAGCTGCGGAGGGAAATCAGGAATCTGCGCCAGCTTTGAGTGCAGCATCTCCAGCTCGATGATCATGTGCCCGAGCAGCTGACCTTCAGTTGTGTAAGAAAAAGAGCGAGCGTAACTGAGCTCGTGAACCTTTCCAATATCGTGCAGAAAAGCGCCGGTGAGGAGCAGGTCGCGGTTGATGAATTCGTAGTTGCGCGCAACCAGATCACAGGAACGGAAGAGCGAGACTACATGGTCCAATAGTCCGCCAATAAACGCGTGATGCAGCGTCTTGGCAGCCGGAGCGTTGCGATAGGACCTGGCGAACTCCGTATCGGCCATGAACATTTCGAGCAACTGGCGGAGAAAGGGGTTCGCGATCGAGGCCACAAACTCGCCAAGCGTTCGCCAGAGTTCATCGATGTCCTTCGATGTCTTAGGAAGGTAATCCGAGAAATCAATTTCGGAATCGTTCACCTTGCGAATCTTGTGAATCGTGAGCTGCCAGCGCTGGTTGTACTTATTTATCAAACCTTTGACCTTTACAAAGTCGTCCTGTTCAAAAGAATAGGCGCACTCCTCCACGTTGTCCCACATCTTGGCCTGGATGGTTCCGGTGCGGTCCATGAGTGTGAGGTCCAGATACGGCTCGCCGCTCTTTTTGGATTTAATCTGCTTATTGCTGACGACAAAACTGGTAGTAACAACTTTGTTTTCCTGCTGCGCCGCGTCTCGAACGAAGAACTCTTTCATAAATGCGCCATCCTGGCCCGTGAAGCGGGCGATGAATTTATGTTATCGCGGAAAGCCGGGAGGGGATAGCGGGAACGACAGCGTGGTTATTCTAAGAAGAATCGCGCGGAAGGCGAAGTGTGACAGTGGCTCCGCGATTCTCTCCTTCGCTGGTGGCGTAAGCGCTTCCACCATGGCGCTCTGCAATGCCGCGAACGATGAACAATCCCAGGCCGGTACCTTTTACCCGCTGACGAAAGCGTTCGTTTGCGCGGTAAAAGCGGCGGAATATCCGTTTGAGTTCGCTTTGTGGAATTCCTTGTCCCTTGTCAGTGACTCTCACCAGCAGGTTCTTGGCTTCATCGAGAATCTCGATGGTGATCTCAATTTTGCCCGGAGAGTATTTCACTGCGTTTTCCAGCAAATTGTTGATGGCCGATCGCAGATCTTCGGGATCTCCCTGTACGAATGGCGGCGCGGAGGTGTGATCGGCGAGGCGCATGTTTTCAGCGGTGAGATGATGGCGAGTCTGAGCGAGTAACGCGCACTCGCTTACGATTTCACTGAGATTGAGGCGCTGAAAAGTCTTCTTGCCTCTTTGTCCGAGATGCCCGGCGTGCAATACCTGCTCTACAGTGTGTAACAGGCGGTCCGTGTCTTGTAGCATGATGCCGTAAAACTGTTTGCGCTGCACATCGTTGAGTTCCCGCGATTGCAGTGTCTCCAGATAGAGGCGGATTGACGCGATGGGGGTTTTCAACTCGTGCGTGACTGCGTTGACGAAGCTGTCGTGCTGTTCGCTGCGGCGCATTTCGCGCACCAGAAAAATCGTGTTCAGGGTAACTGCGGTAATCACGAAGCCGAAAAGAATGACGCCGAAGACGATCATTCCGACCTCACGCCAGCGAATCACCCACGTGATGTTTAGAGCAAGCGCAATGGCAACCGAAACCGCCCCTAGGACGATGAAAAAAGCAATGGTTTTGCTGCGGGAGGTGATCGGCATATGACAGCTTGATAGTAGTGAGCTGGAGCACGTAAGTAAAGAGATATGAGCAAAGAACAGCATTTGCGGCCGCGGGGCGCAGAGACAATTTTGCTGGCACTGTGCAATAATTGTTGTCTTTCGGAGGTCACTCGTAGATATGGCAAAACCGAACCGTGTAGCAATTGTCGGACTTGGAAACGTGGGAGCCAGTTTCGCCTACACGCTATTGTTTCGAGGGCTGGCTTCTGAAATCGTATTGATCGACGCAAATGCAGCGAAAGCCGAGGGCGAGGCCATGGACCTGAACCACGCCGTGCCCTTTACTCACTCGACCCGCATCTGGGCAGGGGATTATTCCCACTGTGCCGGGGCGGCCGTGACCGTGATTACGGCAGGCGTTGCGCAAAAACCCGGTGAATCGCGCCTGGACCTGGTAAAGAAGAACGCGCGGATTTTTGCTTCCATTGTTCCCGAGGTGGTAAAGCACAACCCGGACGGCATCCTACTGATCGCCACCAATCCGGTTGACGTGTTGACCTATGTTGCCTGGAAGCTGAGCGGATTACCTCCGAAACGGGTGATTGGTTCAGGGACGATTCTGGATACAGCGCGCTTCCGTTACCTGCTGAGCCAGCATTTTGACGTGGACGCGCGCAGCGTGCACGGCTTCATCATCGGTGAACATGGTGACAGTGAGGTGCCCGTATGGTCGCTGACCAATATAGCGGGGATGCGCTTGCCGGAATACATCAAGCACAATGATGCGGACTGTTCGCCTGAGCAGATGGAGCAGATCTTTGCCCAGACGCGCGATGCCGCTTACCAGATCATCGAGCGAAAGGGTGCAACTTTCTATGCCATTGCTGCCGGAATGATGCGCATCACCGAAGCGATTCTGCGCGACCAGAGCACGGTGCTTTCGGTTTCCAGCCTGGTCAAGGGACACTATGGCATTGATGATGTGTGCCTGAGCCTGCCCACAATCTTGCACCGTGGCGGCGTTGAGCGAGTAATTCATCTGGAACTGAGCGGGGATGAAGAGAGGAAGCTCAAGAATTCGGCCCGCGTGCTACAGGAAACCATAACCGAGCTAAAGGAACTCATCTAGGGAAGTAAAGGACAGGACGCCCGCCCTGTCCTTTGCGTGCTTGTCGCGCGATTTCAGTGCAGAAGAGCGCCCAAAACTGTTATGACGGAACCGGCCAACCCAAACGCCATTCCAGCGAACCAATAGGCGCGTCGGGTGGTCAGCAGAGTGATGGAACAGACAACGAGTCCGACTTCTAACAGCGTTTCGCCAAAATCGTAGCGGTTGGCGCGGCGGGTGTACAGGTCTACTTCCTCCTCCAGGGCCTTGGCTTCCTCGTGAATTTTTTCCTGATCACCCTTGGACTTCTCGATGGCCGCTTCGTTTTTCTTGAGCAGAGCTTCGACTGCCGCGGAATCCTTTGCCGGTAGCACCTTCAGCAGTTCGTCCATTTGCTCCACTGTGTGGCGGCGGATGTTCTTTGCCTGGTAGAAGCCCCACTGGTCAGTGGCCCGGTTCTGCAGGAGCACCTCTTCGGTGTGGGCGCGATGGCCAAGCAACGCGGCAATAGCTACCAGCACGGCGAGAATAGCCATGGTAAAACTGACAGGGGCAAGCGAAGCGTGTTCCCGTCCGTGCTCAGCTGCCTCCTGCAACTCGTGCATCTCATGTTCTTCACTCATGAATTACCCTCTTTGCTCCACTTTAAAATCAGAGCACACGTTCGCGCCAGATGTAGTGGAGCAGGATCATTCTCGCTAAAGCCTCAGGGTTTTTTCGGCGTTGCTTTTCCTTCGAGTTCGCTTCTGGCTTCGGCCAGAGCACGCCGTTTTTCTGGGCTCACTTTGGGATAGGTCAGCTTCATCTCCTGCAGAGCGTGGACGATCACGGAGGAAACTACGAGTCTCGCAAACCACTTGTTGTCCGCCGGGACCACGATCCAGGGAGCGTGTTTGCTGGATGTGTGGCGGATCATGTCCTCATAGTTTTTCTGGTAATCGTCCCAGAAAAGACGTTCGCGCACGTCGGCGGCGGAGAACTTCCAGTTCTTTTCAGGCTCGTCGAGACGCGAAAGAAATCGACGCTCCTGTTCCTCCTTGCTCACGTTCAGAAAGAACTTGCGAATCTCAGTTCCGTTGTGCGCAGCATAGCGTTCAAAGGCAGCAATATCTTCGAATCGCTCCTTCCATATCCCTTTGTTGAGGCAGGTGGCTGGTATTTGCTCGGCTTCGAGCAACTCAGGGTGCACCCGAACTACCAGGACTTCTTCGTAATAAGACCGATTGAAGATACCGATTGTTCCGCGGCGGGGCAGGCACTTCGAAGTGCGCCACAAATAGTCGTGGTCAAGCTCTTCGGCAGAGGGCGTCTTGAAGGAGAACACCTGACAGCCCTGCGGGTTCACGCCGCTCATCACGTGCTTTATGGTGCCGTCCTTGCCGGCCGCGTCCATTGCTTGAAAAATCAGGAGAAGAGCCCAGCGATTTTGTGCGTAGAGCATGTCCTGCAACTCCGCCAGTTGCTGTGTGGAGCGCTGTAGCAGTTGGTCGGATTCCTGTTTAACCTCCTTGGGAAGCCCCGCGGTATCGCTCGGATCAAAGTCTTTCAACCGGAAGCTCTTACCATGATCGATTCTGTAGAGAGTGGCCAGTGACCGCAGTTTCTTTTCCTGCTTCATTCAGCGTTCTCCATATAAGCGGGATCTTATTCCCGACCCTGGCTACGCAGGATCTGCTCCACACGCCGCAGGTCATCTTCAGTATCCACACCAACTGTGTCGAACGGTGTCTCGGCGGCATAGATGTCCGTGCCATGATCGAGGAAGCGAAGTTGCTCCAGTCGCTCGCTGCGTTCCAGTTCCGACTCGGGCCATTGGCAGAACTGCTCGAGCGCCTCTGGAGTGTAAGCGTAGAATCCCAAATGCTTGAAATAGCGTAGGTCTCCGTGATGATCGCGATTGAACGGAATGGTCGCTCGCGAGAAGTAGAGAGCACGGCCATTGAGTGCGGTCACTATTTTCACAGCATTTGGGTTGTTCACGTCCTCCGCCGCGCAGGGAGTGTAAATGGTTCCAACCTTGACGCCCGGCTTCATTATTGAGAGCAGCGCATCCAGATGCTCGGGACGAGCCAAAGGCTCATCGCCCTGAACATTTACGTAGATATCCGCCTTCACGCCCAATGCAACCTCGCGTACGCGGTCGGTGCCACTGCGGCATTCCTCCGAAGTCATGCATGCGTTCCATCCGTGCTTCTGACACAGAGCAAAAATCTCAGCAGAATCGGTGGCGACTATGACGTCGCTCAGTCCCTTGCAGGCGCAGGCTGCTTCATAAACGCGTTGAATCATCGGTTTCCCTAAGATTTCGCGCAGTGGTTTGCGGGGAAGACGGGTGGAGGCAATGCGTGAGGGAATAATCGCAACGGCTCGCATCGAACCAGTTTCAAGTTTTGGACATGAACTTTCAAGGCAAAAAAGAAAAGGCGTGATTGCAAGTTCACGCCTTTTCATCTTTTCGGTCGTTTAGCCGCGTGCCTCCTAGGGTTGGTCGGTGTCCGGTGGCGCAGCCTTTTCGGGATTGGGGTTAGCGGGTGCTGCAATGGAGGCCGGGGCTTGATTCTCTTTCCGTCCTACCTGAATTGATTCCCCGTTTACGACAAGATCTACCCGACGATTCAACTGGCGGCCTTCCGGCGTTTTGTTACTAGCAACCGGATTTGCAGGGCCTAAGCCCCTGGCTGTCACACTGTTCACGTCTACTCCCTGGGATATCAGAAAATCTCTTACGGCCGCGGCGCGAGTCTCAGAGAGTCGCTTGTTGTATTCCGAGCTTCCAGTTGAGTCCGTGTAGCCTTCAATCTGAAGTTTCAGATCGGGATAGGCCTGAAGTATTCCAGCGACTTTCGCAAGACCTAATTTGGCTTGGGGCTTCAGGGTGTCCTGATTCACGTCGAACAGCACGTCGCTCATGTTCACAATCAGCCCGCGCGCACTGTCGCGCGTCTTCATCACTTGATTTAGCTGCCGGAGCAATAGCTGTCGCATATGTTCCTTTTCCTGCTCAGCGTTCTGGGCGCGCTTTTGCGCAGTCTGTGCCTGTGCCTGCGCAGCCATTGCCTGCGCAGCCATTACCTGCTTCTGCGCCAATGCTACCTGGCGAGCAGCCTCGGCCTGCTGCTGCTCCTGCAATGCCTGTGCTTTTGCCTGTTCAGCGATCCGACGTTCCTGCTCGGCTTGCTGTGCGGCTTGCTGGGCTTCCAGCGCCCGCTCGCGTTCACTTTGTGCCCACTCCCGTTCATTCATCGCCTGTTCTTGTGCTATCGCCACGCGATTCTCTGTAGCTTTCTGCTCTGATGCCATCTGTTCATCCGCCTTATTGCGGATGCTCAGAACACGGGCGTCTTCCGCTGCCTGCGTGGCACTGCGGGCCTCGGTTTCAATGGATGATCGGGACTTTTTGTGCGTAAAGTCACTTTCGGCACGGGCAAGAAGTTGTTCGGCGTGTGTCATCGCATCCGGTGCATACTGCTGGGCTCCAGTGGCTTTCGCGATTGTCACGGCATTTCGGGCCTCAAGCAGTGTCTGAGGAACCTTCTTGGCCTCCTCCGCTGTCAACGTGGACGCAGGGAGCTGATTACTGACAAGGTCGACGGTGTATTCGCCTTTTTCCGTCGCGTCATAACGAGTGCTGACCAGCTGTACCTGGCCCTTAGTGTCCTCGCGAATCTCGTTTTGGAGCACGGTAACGTTACTTGGGCGAGTAACGGCAAAATAAGGTTCGGCCGTTACAATCATTCCGAATGCCTGAAGGTTGGCAGTTACGTGTATGCGTACTTCATGTTTTTCATTGGGTTTAAGTTCACCCAAATTTACTGGGCGTCCCTGCGGCGTAATTGCCCAAAGGACGTAAGTCAGGTATTCCGGCCCATAATATTTCGGGTCGCGAACATGCCGGAAATCAGCGCTGATTTCCAGTCTTCCCGCCTTGCTTTCAACTTTTGCTTCGCCAGAGGCGTCTGGCATCAGGTTGGTGCCCTTGAAGTCGACCTTCGTTGAGCCATGCTGACGATAGTCGATTGCCTGTATTGAGCGTGACTCAGCATTTACCCGGTACACCGGAGTTTGTTGCGTGGACTCTACCGGACTCTGTGCATTCTGCGCAGCAAGAGTGAGGGAGCAAAGCGAGAGGCTTGTCACTAACAGAAGCGTTTTCATGTGTTCCTCTCCGTATCGTCCTGAGTTTCGTAGGCAGATGCGGCGTGATAAAGGCGGGTTGGCAGGGACGTCTCCCAGTTACTGGGCAGCGTCACTGCTTCTCCTCTGAATTCAAGGAACCAGAGACCTTTGAGCCGCATCTGATAACCGGACCCGGTGAAACCAGGATTTCCGGGCGGAGGATTCGTTTTGGCAACTCTAACTTCCGCTGCTCACCCGCTTTATTCGGGTAAATCTTTGCTGGAACGTTATCAGGAAATGCGCAGCACAACGATGCATCTCGTCGAGCCACTCTCCGTGGAAGACGCTATGGTGCAATCAATGGGGGACGCAAGCCCGGTTAAGTGGCACTTGGCGCATACAACATGGTTCTTCGAAACTTTTATTCTCGCGGAGCAGCTCGCGGAATATCGCGTTTTCGATCCTGCATTTCGTATGCTGTTCAACTCGTATTACAAGACGCTTGGAGGTCATCCCATACGCCAGCAGCGTGGGACTTTTTCGCGCCCGTCGATGAGCGATGTTCTGAATTATCGCGAGCACGTCGATGAGTCGATGTTTCGCCTGCTAAAACAGGAACTTTCGCCGGAGCTTCTGGCTTTTGTAGAGCTCGGCATTAATCACGAGCAGCAACATCAGGAGCTGATTCTGACCGATATCCTCAACGCATTCTGGACTCAGCCTCTTCGCCCCCCGTATGCGCCTCCGGCAGAGAAACGCGGCTCTGCTGCAACAGTCGCTTCTCCGTTGCGCTGGATTGCTCATTCGGGCGGCGCGGTGGAGATCGGTGCACGGCCTGAAGGCTTTGCTTTCGACAACGAACGGCCCCGGCACACGGTGCTGCTCTTGCCTTATAGGCTGGCGGCACGTCTGGCTACTAATGCCGAGTACCTCGACTTTATTAACGATAAGGGCTATCAGCGCCCTGAACTGTGGCTTTCTGACGGTTGGGACACGGTTTGCCGTGAGGGCTGGCGAGCGCCTCTTTACTGGGAGAGCAGGGGAGAGGAGTGGTGGGAATTCACGTTGAGCGGCATGAATCGCCTTGACCCATCAGCCCCGGTCAGTCATGTCAGCTACTACGAGGCTGACGCGTTCGCGCGTTGGTCTGGCGCGCGGCTCCCACTGGAAGGCGAATGGGAGGAGGCGGCCAAAGACAGGCCAGTTGAGGGAAATCTTCTTGAGAGCTGGACCTTTAATGCTTGTCCTTCGGTAGAGAAGGGCGATGGGAAGGAGGACCAGTTGTTCGGCGATTTGTGGGAATGGACCTCCAGCGCCTATTTGCCTTATCCCACTTTTCGTCCCGAGCCCGGCGCTGTCGGCGAGTACAACGGAAAATTCATGTGCAACCAATTCGTACTGCGCGGCGGATCTTTTGCGACGCCGTCTTCGCACATTCGCGCGAGCTACCGCAACTTCTTTCCGCCTCATGCACGCTGGCAGTTCATGGGGATCAGGCTAGCGGATTATGAACGTTAACTCAGTAGCGCTTGCTCTGGACGACAACGCCCGCGAGGTGTTCCACGGGCTCACTTCGCTGCCGAAAAGACTGTCTCCAAGGTTGTTCTATGACGCTGCGGGATCGGCGCTGTTTGAGCAGATTACCGAACAGCCTGAGTACTACCTCACGTCAACCGAGCAGTCAATTTTCGAGCGCTATGCGCCCGAGATGATTCGAGCCGCAGGTGAGGCCTCTACCATTATTGAACTTGGGGCCGGGACGGCCAGGAAAACGATGCTGTTGCTGCGCGCTGCGCTCGGTTTCCGTCGCACGCTTACATTTGTTCCCGTCGACGTTTCCAGGTTTGCGCTCGAAGTAGCGCAACACCGCGTTCGCTCGGAGCTTCCTCAGGTGGCTGTGCACCCGCTAGTGCTGGATTATGACCGGCAGTCATCCACGCTCGCCCAGCTTTCCGGACGTAAACTTGTTCTGTACATGGGCTCCAGCATCGGGAACTTTGAGCCGATGGCGGCAAGCGCGCTTCTGCGCAGGCTCCGTTCTTCGCTCGCGCGGGGTGATTCTCTTTTGCTAGGCACGGATATGCGTAAACCTGTCGACGTGTTGCTGCGCGCGTACGACGACGCTGCGGGAATTACAGCACAGTTCAATCTCAATGTGCTGGCGCGAATCAACCGGGAGTTCGACGCCGACTTCGATCTCTCCCGTTTTGTCCATTGTGCCATTTGGAATGAGCGCGAATCCCGCATTGAAATGCACCTAAAGAGCATTACCGACCAGCACGTCAACATCAATGCTTTGGAGACTTCGATTCACTTTGCGTCGGGCGAGACGATTCACACCGAGAACAGTTACAAGTTCTCCCCTTGGATGATTGAATCACTGGCGGGAAATAGCGGCTTCCGCATTGAGCAAAGGTGGAGCGATGAGCGCAACTGGTTTACTGTCGCGCTGCTCCGGGCGTAATTCTTTGCTTTGCAATGGAAGCCATTACGGGTGCTTAGTTTTCCAAAGGACCTGGCGCATCATGCCGAGCAAAACCTCGGCATCGTTCTTTTCAAGGTTCATCCTGCGCACCATGTGGCGCACTTTTTCCGTAGCGGCAGATTCTCCCATTGGTCGCACGTACCCGCTGGTGCACAGGGCCTCGAAAAGGACTTGAGTGATGCGTTCTACTTCTGCCGCAGTTGCCGGCGTGTGTTCCTCGGGCTGCAGGACGCCGGCCGCGCCCCGCGCGAGCTCATAAAGGCAGACGGCAACAGCTTGGCCGAGATTCATTGAGGTGTGCTCGCCGCGAGTCGGGATATGCATCAGCCAGTGACAGTGGCTGAGATCCTCATTCGATAAGCCGAATTTTTCCGAACCGAACAGGATCGCAACCGGAGCCGCCGCAAGCCCGCCTCGTATCAACTCCGCGCCCTGCTCCAATATTCGCAGGGGATGCTGTAGCTCGCGTTCACCTAATGCGGTGGTACCCACGACCAGGGCGCAGTCCTCAACCGCCTCGGCCACAGTGCCGAACACTGGCGCGCTCAGCAAGACTTGCGAGGCGCCAACAGCGGAGCGCGCGCCGAGATAGGAGGGCTCCCAGGGATTGACCAGCCGAAGGTTCTGAAACCCGAAGTTGCTCATAGCGCGTGCTGCCGCGCCGATATTCAGCGGATTGCGCGAGCGCACCAGGACTACGCGCAGTCGATCGAACCACGGTTTCACGACTAAAGACGCAGGAGAAGAATTCAGAGGAGCCTCGCTCGAATGCAGTGGCAATTTCAAGATTGTAGCTCGAGACCGTTCTGGACGTAGTCCGGGCGTACTGATTGAATGGCTTCGGGGTGAGCGCGAACCATGAACAATGCCCTCGCGTTTGCGAGGGCATGTTTACTTTTGACAGCCGGTTTTGGCTCGACTTACCGGCCGTGTCCGCCACTGCCGGAGTGTCCGCCGCCACTGCCGGAGTGTCCGCCGCCACCGCCGGAATGTCCGCCACCACCGCTGCTAGCGTGTCCACCACCGCCGCCAACGTTTCCACCACCGCCGCCAACGTTTCCACCACCGCTGCTAGCGTGTCCACCACCGCCAATGTTTCAACCACCGCTGCTAGCGTTTCCGCCCCAGCCCGCATATCCACCGCTCGAGTGTCCGCTTCCGGAGCTTGGACCTCCACTACGGCTGGCATGGCTGCCGGGTTGAACGTTGTTACTCGTGCGAGGCGCGCTATTCGGTACGGCAGGTCCCCGACTCATCCCGGAATGGGAGGATGGAACGCCTGTGGGCCTGCTGTAGCTAGGTCGACTGTATCCTGCATTGGGACGCCCACCTGGTCCGGCCGTTCGCGTGGGATAACCATGAGTACGCATGTCTCCGTGGTTGTAACCGCCTGCATGGCGATTGTATCCGCCTCCGGCGTGAGGGTAAGCCCCGCGCCCTGAGAAGCCGCGAGGCGGGCCTCCCGGACGGCCCCAGCCGCGGTTGATTACCGTTCTGCTGCGTGTGATGTAAGTGACGTGATTGTGGTACACAGCGTGGTTATGCCAGCCCATTCCCCAGTGGCCCCAACCCCAGCCCCAGTGACTCCAAAGGCCGATGCCGATGCCAACTCCAAAACCGATTGCCAGTCCCCCCCAAAAAACGCCCGGAGGCGGAGCGTAGTAATAACCTGCATAGACCGGGATCGGCGCGCCATACACTACCCACGGGTTGTACACAGGAACATAGACCACTGCCGGATTAGCTGGAGCAATTGCGACTGCGCCCCCCTCGTTGGTCACCGTCTGCTGTGGCGTGCTGCGCAATTGACCTGCAGCCATCGCCTTCTGGCGCATTGCCTGCACGGAATCCATCACGTCCTGAGGCTGGTTGTAATAAGCATTGCCGAGATCCGTGGTCCACTGAATGTTGCGGTCCATCTGCGCGAGAACCGTTGGGAACGCAGTCAGTGCCTTCACGCTAGGATCCCAGTTTTGTGCTTCTGCGCCAGCGGCTATCTGGTCTGCCGGAGCGTTGCCCTGCGCCTGCCTCCACCGGTCGGCTTCCACTACCTGAGTGGGGTAGGTTGCGGCTGCAAGAATCTGAGCTACCAGAGCATCGGGATAAAGCGCAATCGGCGCTACCAGCTGGTCCAGTTGCGCGGCGGACAGAGGCGGCGGGCCTTGCTGGGCATCATTCGGATCTCCCGGATCAGTCGGTGCTGCACCAGGCAATGGAGCAGTTGGTGCTGTACCGGGCAATGACTGAGCAAATGCAGTGTCCTGCCCCATTGGGATCATGACCATCAGCATGCTGAGCACAATTGCGAGACCTTGGCGTGTTAAAAGCCCTATTTTGGGGGTTAACGCCGTTGGGGTCTGTTCCGGTTGAAAAACGCTGCGCAGAATTGTTCCAAACCGCGCAATCCTTTCCATTTCTATATCAAAAGTCATAATGCCTCGTTCCTTACAGGCAACAATCTCGAAAATGCATGCTCCAAACATTCAAAGGAACACGTTTCGGAACAATAAGTTCCGCGATTACCGATCTTTCTGACCGTTCGTCACTGCAATGCGCTGTAATTCGTCATCAAGAATAGTCGCAGAATGTCACCGGTCAGGGAAAGCGATGAGGGCGGTTCAGGGAGGCGGTGGACGATTCTGGACCAATTCAGCGGCCGAGGTGACCATCTGATGCTGCCTGAGGCTGCGGGTAAACTGGCAAAGATGACAGACAAGGAGGTGCAACAAACTGTCACTCTTGACAGTGTTCATCTTCAGAGTTGTGAGGTAAGATCCCTTACGCTTAGTTTGAGCCTGAGGCTCAGGCTGTCAGAGGCCATACCATGTCGATCCGGCTCGTGAACTTTCCAATCTTGCTCTTCGTGATCTCCTTCGTGGTATTGCGGCTCTCTGTACAGTTCGGCGTCTACGTTCGTACAAGAGTGCCGCCTCTGGAAGAAGACGAGCGCAAGGATTTCGACCTCGTTCTGGCCTCTACCCTCACACTGCTAAGCCTCATTATTGGATTCAGCTTTTCGATGGCCATTACTCGTTACGACCACCGCAAGAATCTGGAGGCGGAGGAGGCTAACGTGATTGGTACGGAATACGCCCGCGCCGATCTACTGCCGCCAGCGGACGCAGCGAGAGTGCATGAGCTACTGAAGGATTATTTGAAACAGCGTGTGCTGTTTTATGAAAGCGGCGATGTGCACCAGTTGGATCGTATCGGCGCCGAAACTTCCCGATTGAAAGATGAATTGTGGTCTGCGGTCAAGGTGCCCGCTATGGCAAAACCCACACCCGTGATAGCACTCGTAGTTTCGGGCATGAATAATGTCTTGGATTCGGAGGGATACACTCAGGCCGCCTGGTGGAACCGCATTCCGCGTGGTTCATGGGTTCTGATGGGAGGTCTTGCATTCTTTTGCAACGTGTTGATTGGCTATAGCGCCCACTGCAGGCGTGCTGTTATGCTTCTGATTCTACCGTTTGTTATTGCCCTGGCGTTCTTTTTGATAGCCGACATCGACAGCCCTCACAGAGGCGTCATTCACGTAATTCCAAAGAATCTGGTAACCCTATCCAGTTCACTCAATGCCCGCCAGTAACTCAGCTGAAGCAGGTTCGGGGACCGGGGACCGGAGTCGAGAATCTCCTATCTGGTGACAGGAGATTGGTGAATACAGGGTTCTGTGCGAGCAGCAAGTAGTCGGAAACGAAGATTACGCGTCCCCGAAGTTCGACAGATACTAACCGCTATTCTTCGCGGCCTTCCTTTTCGGGGAGGAGCTTTTCGCAGGGATTTTTGTGTACACCAGGGATTCGCGTCGCGCCTGGCTGCTGCGCCGCCATGGTGGCCACTGGCTGGATCTAGCCGTCCGCTTCTTTCAGGGCGGAAACGTCCTTGCGCTGCAGGTTTTCCAAAGAGCCTATAGGAGGTCACCATGCGAGTAGCCCTTTATGCCCGGGGCAGCACCCTCAATGGTCAGCACCCCGAGATGCAGTTGAGTGAACTCCGCTAGTATGCCGCTCGTAGAGAATGGGGGTCTGTGGTCATTATATTGATGAGGACGTCCTCAAATGGAATAGGCAACCAGAATACCTGTGCCTGCGCTCTTATTTGTCGCGTGCCGAATTTGAGGTGAAAGAAAGGGAGGAGCGTACTTGCCTGACAATAATCTCGATTTCACGATCGCACGGCTTGGCCAGTGCTGCTTTCCATCCCCATTATCCGGTGTCCGGTTCACCGCTGATAACGAACGCGTTCTTTATCATGCACGGCTTGAGGAAATTAAGCCGTGGATCGCTGAGGGCTTGGATCCTCCGTCAATGGAGGCCGCCGGGCCAAGGGAAAAGTTGTTTTTCGACCCCTCTCAACTTGCCTGTGGAATTGTGACCTGCGGCGGGCTCTGCCCTGGGCTGAACGACGTGATTCGGTCTATCGTCCTGAGTCTTTGGTATCACTACGGAGTAAAGAATATCTATGGATTCCGCTTTGGCTATGCTGGCCTCGCGGGCCGGAGCGGGCACGATCCGCTAAAACTGACTCCCGACTTCGTCAACCGAATTCATGAGCTCGGTGGAACGGTCCTCGGCTCCTCTCGGGGGCCACAGGAGCCTGCTGAGATGGCCAAGACCCTCAGGGACCTGAAGATTGGCATTCTCTTTGCCATCGGCGGCGACGGCACGCTGCGTGGTGCGCAGGTGATCGCGGAGGAAGTGGCCAGACAGGGAACGGCTGTTAGCGTCATTGGCATCCCGAAGACGATCGACAACGACATCTCCTTCGTGCAGAAGACTTTCGGTTTCGAGACTGCGGTTGCTGAGGCACGACGCGCGATTTATGCGGCCAGCGCCGAGGCAGAAGCGGTGCGGAATGGAATCGGTCTGGTAAAGCTCCCGGGGCGCGATTCTGGATTCATCGCGGCCTTTTCGGTCCTCGTAGAGAGCCAAGTGAACTTTTGTCTCGTTCCCGAAGTTCCGTTCATCCTTGAGAGATTCCTCTCCGAACTGAAGCTGCGGCTTGAACGAAGGAGCCACGCCGTAATCGCCGTGGCGGAAGGCGTCGCCCACTACCTCATGGAGAAGACGGGCAAGCGCGACGCCTCCGGGAACGTTGTGTACGGTGACGTAGGATTGTTCCTGAGAGACAGGATCAAGGAACACTTCAAGCAGAGCGGCATCGAGATAAGCATGAAGTATATTGATCCCAGCTATGCCATTCGCAGTGTGCCGACAAGCGCGCATGATGCCGCTTTCTGCCTGCTACTGGGGCAGAGCGCAGTGCATGCCGGAGTAAGCGGCAGGACGAATATGGTTGTCAGCTTCTGGAATCACCAGTTCACGCATGTGCCGATATCCCTCGCCGTAACGGAGCGCAAGAAGATCGACCCCGAGGGAATGCTCTGGAATAGCGTTCTTGCTGCCACCGGCCAGCCAGCGGACATGCGGTCCCGACAGAATGGGCTATGACCTCGTTTCCGAATTCCACCCGAGAGAACTTCGACGCTGTCCTGTTCGAATTTGACGGCGTAGTGACTGGCGACGGCGAAGCTTGTATCGACTTCCATCGCCAGACTCTCGCGCGTGTAGGCATCGATCACGTTCAGCACACGGATCGAGCGAAATCGAGCGCCCACTCCTGATTAGCCTCGGTGTAGATGCCCGCGGCGTGCTCACGCGCACACAGGGTTTCCGCTTCTTTCGGCGCAGGGCAAGGCTGGCTTCGCCATACACGCGACGCACACGCTTGTGGTTCCCATGCTCGCCTTCACGCTCCAGCAGCACATGCAGCGACGGTAGCCGAAGCGCGGCTTCTCGCGTGCCAGCTCGATTGGCGCTCACGCAGGTCGTCGTCGTTCTGCCGTGGTTGATACCGTAGCTCGACACGGGAACCAACAACAAACGGCAAACGCGGCGCTCGGTGAAGGCAAACTTCTGACGGATGTGCTCGGCAGGGGTGCCAATATTTCGTTTGTGGATAAACTCGATGCGGTACCGAATTCGACGCCGACAAGGCGACGCACAACTCGCAACCGTAGAGATGCCAGATTTTGTCGCAAGTTATTGATTTGATTGGTGGCGGCGAGTGGACTCGAACCACTGACCTACGGATTATGAGACCGTCGCTCTAACCGACTGAGCTACGCCGCCACGATTGTCTGCCAAGGAGGGGCTAGGGTGCAGGCAGGCAACATTTCAAAGTCTGGATACAACCGACAACACTGATTCTATTGGGCCTTGGGCACCCTGTCAAACCGTTCCCTTTCGACCCCACGAGGCCTCTGATTAAGCGGCAGCATCTTCAATAATTTCAGTGCGCATTCGTCCTCAGCCCAGCGTTTCGATTGGCTGGAGCATTGCAGATTTGGCCTGAAATTAGCGAAGTAGCTGACCATTGCCGTTTGTAATTCGGCATTCACATGGGCAAATTTGTCTTTTTTCAGCCGCCGCAACAATTGGCTGAAAGTTTCGTCCGCCAGGCTGTATTCCTTCGCGCGTGTTGGTTTGCCGGTATCGAGGTCAAAATCCGCAAATTCAATCCTGCCCTGTTGTACCTGCTTCAGTTCCGCCCGAAAGGCAGCATACGTTCGATTTACGCTCTCGATGTAAAGCTCTTCAGTCTGCGGGGTTGGGTCTTTGTAGGAGAGTCCGCGGAATGGGCCGATCTTGGGGACAATGCGAAACAGGAACGCTAAAATGCGCGCTCCTGGCCCCGGTTTCGTATAGTCTCGCCCCCAGGTTTTTTCATAGTCGGCTCGCGAAAGGTGGTAAAGGAATAGCTTGCGATCAAAATTCGGAATCTCCCGCGTGATCTGCTTGCCGCGAGTAGCCAGGGCCACTTTTGTCATCTCAGGAATAACCTTGCTCACAGCCCGCCGATAGGTCCCAATGGCCAAATTCTCGTGCGTGAGCACGGAATTCAGGGGAACTCCATAAGTTCGCAGGAATGCACGCTCCAATAACTCTTTGGCTACTTGGAAATCAATGAAGTCGTGGAAACCTTGCGGAGGGTAATGGTGACGTGCCACCTGTAAAACGTCAAAACCGAACTCAGTTCGCAGATGCTCGGTGCGTGCCTCCTCGTAAGTCACCACTGGGCCAAATTTGCGACGCAGTTTAGGGTATTCAATGGGTACGGCGCGATTTATAAACGGATGGCCATGAATATCGGATACATAGTGCGCCAGCGTTCCCACTGCGAACGCCAGTTCATTGACATCGGTCGATTCAAGAAAGAGGTTTTTCTCAAAGTCCCCCGTGCGCACGTAATGAGTGAGGTCGCTGAAGAGGTGCGAGCCGAAGGGGTAATACCCTAGGTCTTGCAGCACAGAACCGCCGTAAGCATAGGCGTGCGCGCGCCGTAGTTCCTCCGGAGTCGTATCCGGATAACGGCTCAGCAGTAAGGGGCGGATGCTGTCATCCCACACCAAGTCGATCAGTTCTTCGTGGGTAAGAACGGAGTAGGCATTCGCAGGCAGGACCGCGATTGTACATACGAGCAGTGCGGCAGCGGCACGCATCACTGCTCGTAGGGTTAAGATTGCACGCGCACGAAGATTTCGCTCACTCCACCGGCGGTACAGCCGATCTACGGAGCCAGCGAGAGAATTGATGTGCACGCTGGATAGTTGCTTCCAGCATGCCGCTGGTTGTCCGTAAAACTCAGTCGGTACGGCGATTCCGGTCAGCGGCTCGGGAAGACTTCTATGCTTGTTCCACTGCTTGCAGCAACCGCTTCAATCCTGCCGTTACGTTCAGGCCTAAATCGACGCGGATTGCGCGCCGTCCGTGTTTCACGAGCGATTCAAAATCGCCGAGTGATTGCGCCTGTTTCAGGATGCTGAATCCGAAGGGCTCGCGGGGAATTGCAATGTCTGCCGCATCCTCGGCCGTCAGTTGGATAAATAGGCCATTGTTGCCGCCGCCCTTGTGCAACTGTCCGGTCGAGTGCAGAAAACGCGGGCCATACCCCGTTGTAACCGCCGCGCAGGTCCTTGCCCGCACGGCCCGGCGCAATTTTTGTACCAGCGCTTCGGCCTCGGGGGTTTCTACAAAATACTGCGTGATTGCAACGTAATCGCCGGTACTCACCTTTTTCAGATGAGCCGCTATTGCCGAATCCAGGTTTGCGCCAAGTGCATTGTCCTCACTGAAGAGCTTCAACGCGCCTTCCTGCACGACTGGCGTTTGCGTCGGCAGCGCGCCTTTGGCCACAAACTCACCCAGGAGTCGTTTGGTGTTGTCCTTGGATTCCTGCACATTTGGCTGGTCAAAGGCGTCGATGCTCAACAGGGAACACGCCACCGCAGTAGCAAACTCCCAGACAAAGAAAGTTGACCCCAAGTCCAGCGCATCCGCTAAATTTTGCAGCAGAACCGGGAATCCCGCATCCTTCAGCGACGTAATCCTGGCGTTTGTCTCCGCATCGCCCGAGCCCACGGCGATTGAAGCAAAGAGGCGATCTTTGCCGTACTGTTTTGGCTCACCCAGAGACTCGCCCGCAATCGGCACAATCCCTTTGCCTTCTTTGCCGGTGCTCTCGGCCACGAGTTGCTCAATCCAGAGTCCCAGGGATGCGATGTCCTTAGAGGTTGCCAGCGTCAACTTGTCCACACCCTTGCTGGCCAGCATTCCAAGAAGCGCACCCAGCGCCGCTCCCGGATTTGCGGCAACGTTTTCGCTCTGGCAGGCCTTTGCCGTGGCGGTTGCCCGCGTTAAAAGCGCTTCAACGTCGCCGCCCATCAGCGCAAACGGAACCATCCCGAAGAAACTCAACGCCGAGTATCGTCCGCCGATATCGGCCCAGTTTATGAACGTTTTGCGGAAGCCTTCTTCTTTCGCTTGGTTTTCCAGCAGCGTTCCGGGGTCGGTGATAGCGATGAAGTTTTCACCGACCTTTTCGCCCTTAACCTGCTTTACACGGTCATAAAAATAGCGCGCAAACATCTGCGGCTCGGTGGTCGAGCCCGACTTTGACGCCACAATGAACAAGGTGCTCTCCAGTTTGACCTGCGCCTCAATGCTCGCGACAGCAGCCGGAACCGTCGAATCCAGCACCAGCAGTTCGGGATATCCGCTCTTCGGCCCGAAGCTTTGCCGAAGGACTTCCGGGCACAGGCTTGAGCCGCCCATACCCAGAACGACCGCGTGGGTGAATCCAGCGGAACGAATCTCTTCTGCAAACGACTTCAACTCGGCAACGCGCTCCAGCACCTGTCCTGGAACGGTTAGCCAGCCGAGCGAGTTTGCGATGATCTTCTGGTGATCGGGCGCTGCCGACCACACGCTGGCGTCCATTTGCCAAATTCTTGCGACGGTGTTCTTCGACTTGAGAAAACCCAAGGCAAATTCAAACTCTGCCTGGTGCGCTCCCAGCGATATCTTGCCCAGATCAAACATGCGCGACCTCTTGCCGACGCCGTTCTATCACCGAGATCAAGTTATTGTAGGACTCCGCGAAGCTCTTGACGCCGGCGGCTGTTAATTCATCGGTCACGGCAGTTAAATCGATTCCGAGCTTTTGCAGCTTTTCGAACAATTCGCGGGAACCTTTCAGGTCGTCCGTAATCGTCACGACCGGCTTGCCGTGGTCCCGGAAAGCATCGTATGTGATGGGAGGCATTGTGTTTACCGTGTGGGGACCGATCAGTGTGTCAATGTAGAGCACGTCAGAATATTTTGGATTCTTGGTGCCTGTCGAAGCCCACAACGGCCTCTGAACCCGTGCGCCAGCCGCCGCCAGTTTCTCCCAGCGAGCGCCACTGAACATTTGCTGGAATTTTTCATAGACGAGTTTGGCATTTGCGATTGCGGTCTTGCCGGTCAGTGCCGCTGCCTGCGGGCAGCCATTCTTCGCCAGCTCGTCGAGTTTCTTGTCTACTGCGGTATCGATACGGCTGACAAAGAAGCTGGCTACGGAGGCGACGCTGTTCAAGTCACCGCCTTTGGCAAGGCGTTTTTCCAGGCCTTTCAGGTAGGCTTCAACGATCTGCGCATAAACTCCGACGGAAAAGATCAGTGTCACGTTTACACTGATGCCATCCGAGATCAGCTGTTCAATTGCGGGCAGCCCCTCGGGAGTTCCCGGAACTTTTATCATTACATTGGGACGCGCCAGTTTGTCGTGCAGGCGTTTGGCTTCCTTTACGGTGCCTGCTGTGTCGTGGGCCAGCAGTGGGGAGACCTCAATGCTCACGAATCCATCCGCGCCTGTGGTGCTTTCGTAAACCGGACGGAAGACGTCGGCTGCACTCGCAATATCCCCGACGACCAATGCGTCGTAAATTTCGTCACGACCGGCGCCCCTGGCCACCAGTTCCCGCAGCGCGTCTTCATAATCCTTGCTGCCGGAGATTGCCTTTTCAAAGATTGTCGGGTTCGAGGTCAGTCCCCGGAGGCCGTCTTCTTCAATCATTTTTTTCAGGGTGCCATTGGAAACCAGCGAACGCGTCATCTGGTCATACCACGGACTCTGTCCCAATGTGCTCAACTGTGCTAAAGGATTGCTGGCCATATACTTATCTCCTTGTGACTGTAATACTTCTGAACTCGAACTTCAGAATCTCGATTCCATGGCGGCTATTTTGTTTAGCCGCCGCCTGTGCCTTTCGTCTCCGCTGAAATTTGCGGATAGGAAGGCCCGTACCAACTCGATTGCCAGTGCTTCGCCAATGACCCGCGCTCCCAGGCAGAGTACGTTCATTTCATCGTGCTCCACGCCCTGATGCGCTGAATACGTATCATGACAAAGCGCGGCACGAATGCCGCGCACCTTGTTTGCCGCCACCGACGCGCCCACGCCGCTCCCGCAAATCAGAACTCCGCGTTCGGCACGCCTCTCCGTCAGCGCCGCCGCAATATCGGCGGCGCGGTCCGGATAATCGTCTGGCTTTGCTGGATCGTGTGTTCCCAGGTCAAGCGCTTCGTGCCCCAACCTGCGAACTTCATTCAACACGGGGTCCAGCAACAGCGAGCCTGCGTGGTCTGCCGCAACGGCAACCTTCATTATTCAACACCACCTATTTCGATACCGCCGCGAGCGATTCCCTGGCCTTTGCGACCACGTTCTCCGCGGTAAAGTTAAAGTGTTTGAACACTTCCTTCGCCGGAGCAGAGGCGCCGAACTGGTTCTGCCCTACGACCCTGCCTTCCAGTCCTACGTAGTGTTCCCACCCAATGGGAGCCCCAGCTTCGACGGCAACCCGGGCGCGCACGGCTCTGGGTAAAACGCTTTCTTTGTACTCCGCGGTTTGCTCATCGAACAGGTCCCAGCAAGGCATGCTGACCACGCGTGCCTTTAAGCCTTCGGCTGCCAGCTTCTCCTGCGCTTGCAATGCGAGTTGCAGCTCACTGCCTGTGCCAATAAGGATCACGTCTGGAGTGCCGTCCACGTCACTGAAGATGTATGCGCCTTTTCGGAGACCTTCGGCGCTGCCGTATTTCGAGCGATCAAAGGTTGGGACCGCCTGACGGGTCAATGCCAGAGCGGTTGGATGAGATTTGCTCTCAACAGCCAGTTTCCATGCGACCGCCGTCTCATTGGCATCTGCCGGACGGATCACCCGCATGTGAGGCATAACTCGAAGCGACATAATCTGCTCTACCGGCTCGTGCGTAGGGCCGTCCTCGCCTACGGCAATCGAGTCATGCGTAAACACATACGTTACGGGCAGTTCCATTACCGCGGCAAGCCGCACGGCCGCGCGCATGTAATCGCTGAATACCATGAAGGTCCCGCCGAAGGCGCGCATTCCGCTGGCAGCGATTCCGTTCAGGATCGCTCCCATGCCCATTTCGCGCACGCCGAAACGCAGGACGCGCCCGCCGTAATTGCCGCTCTGGAAATCGGTATCGCTGGTGATTCTGGTCTTATTGGAGGATTCCAAGTCGGCAGACCCACCCATGATCCAGGGCAATTTCGCGGCAATCGCGTTCAGAACCTTGCTGCCGGCTTCCCGCGTTGCAAGTCCCTTGGCATCGGCAGGGAAGACCGGGATGTCCTTGTCCCAGCCCTCAGGCAATTTGCCGGTGGCGATTGCGTCCCACTGTTGCGCCAACTCAGGATTCTTCTTGGCCCAAGCTTCATATTTAGCCTGCCACTCGGCTTCCAGCTTCTTGCCGCGTTCCACTGCCTTGCCCATATGAGCGCTAACCTTTTCCGGAATCAGGAACTGTGCATCTTCCGGCCAGCCGTAAAAGCGCTTCGTGGCTTTCACTTCTTCCACGCCTAGCGGTTCTCCGTGGGCTGCACTCTTGTCCTGCTTGTTCGGTGAGCCGTAGCCGATGTGGGAGTGCACGATAATCAGCGTAGGCCGCGTGGTCTCGCTCTGGGCTGTGCGGATGGCGGCTTCCATTGCTTTGAGGTCGTTGGCGTCCTCCACGGTCAGCACGTTCCAGTGGTAGCCCTTGAAACGCGATTCCACGTCGTCGGTGTAAGCCAGCGAGGTAGGCCCATCCAGACTGATGTGGTTCGAGTCGTAAAGCCAGATCAGGTTCGATAGCTTCAGATGACCGGCCAGTGCCGCGGCCTCGTGGGAGATCCCTTCCATCATGTCGCCGTCGGAGCAGATCGCATAGACCCGGTAATCGAAGATTTTGTCCGCATTCTGGTTGAAATGTGCAGCCAGCCAACGCTCAGTGATGGCCATACCGACCGAGTTCGCAACACCCTGGCCCAGAGGACCGGTGGTTATTTCCACGCCCGGCGTAAGGTTGTACTCGGGGTGCCCTGGGCACTTCGAGCCAAGCTGACGGAAGTTCTTAATTTCGGAAAGCGGCAGGTCGTAACCGGTCAGGTGCAGCATCGAATACAGCAACATTGAGGCGTGTCCCGCCGAAAGCAAGACGCGGTCCCGATTCGCCCAGCGCGGGTTCGCCGGGTTGTACCGCAGGAAGCGGTCCCAAAGCACGTATGCCACCGGAGCCAGTCCCATCGGGGCTCCCGGATGTCCACTGTTTGCTTTCTGAATAGCGTCAATGGACAGCGTGCGAATGGTGTTTACACACAGTTGATCAAGCTCCGAGGCCTTCGTGGTTTCTATTTGTTGCACATTCGCTGACATGTACTTTGATTGCCTTTCTGCACCGCCACTCCGCCGAAAACTCCCTGGAGCAGGTGTTCTATGTAATTTGCGCAGATTCCCAATGCGCACACAATCATAATGCAGCCACCTAGGGTACCAAGTCGAGTCGTACTTCAATTTAAGTGGCGCGTATTTGTTCAGATCTGGAAGCGGTATGCCGCTCGGCAAAAAGTTTCTGCCCGGCCGCAAGGAGAATTTCTTGAGCTTTCGGGGGTACTGCTCAGCTATAAGGGGCTAAATCTGGGTCACTCATCAAGGCAAGCCTGCAGGATTGCCTCAAATCATTTTTCACCCCTTGCCTTATTTTGCGCGTCTAAGAAAGCAGAACTCGAGTTCTCGGCGGCTACAACACTTCCGCCGTATAATGACCATAGTCTTGGCTAGCTTTCTAAGGACCCATGTCAAAACGCGTAAAAACATCTCTTCTTCTGCTGTCGTTCATGATCCTTGCCTTTGCCGTAGCAGGCGCGGTCGGCGTCAAAGGGGGCAAAAACACCGACGGAGCGTACCGCCAACTTGGCGTTTACAGCGAAGTTCTGTCGCGTATCCAGTCCGACTATGTCGAAGATCCAAACATCCCGCAGGTCAGCAACGGAGCCCTGCATGGATTGCTCGAAGCGCTCGATCCCAGCTCCAGTTATCTGAGCGCGGATGAGTACAAGCAATTCAAGCAGTTTGGGCAGCAGAGCGCCGGGATCGGTGCCGCTTTATCAAAGCGTTATGGTTATGGTTACGTGATCTCCGTTACGCCGGGCGGCCCGGCCGAGAAAGCGGGCCTTGTAGCGGGAGATATCATTGAGGCCCTGAACGAAAAAAGCACTCGTGAAATATCGCTGGCGGAGCTTAAAGGGTTACTTGACGGGCAGGTCGGCTCCACTGTGAATCTCAGTGTTGTGCGTCCAAGCAAGGCTCAGCCGCAAAAGATTTCCGTAACGCGAGACGTGGTGAAGTATCCGCCAGCGACTTCGAAAATTTTAGAAAACCAGGTCGGCTACGTTCTGGTGAACGGATTTCCAAAAGGACGTGCCCAGGAAATAGCGTTGCGTATTCGCGATCTTCAGAAAAATGGCGCGAAGAAGCTGATTCTCGACCTTCGGAATTCGGGGGATGGTGAGATCGCCGAGGGCATCGCAACCGCGAATCTTTTCCTTGATCATGGGCAGATCGCCTATCTTGTGGGTCAGAAGTATCCTCGCCAGGACTTCGTCGCCGAGCCGTCAAAGGCGTTAGCGCCCTTACCACTGGTTCTGATCGTCAACAAGTCCAGCGCCGGAGCGGCGGAAATCGTCGCTGGCGCGGTTCTCGATAACGCGCGCGGTGACGTTCTTGGTGACAAGTCGTTTGGCGCCGGTTCCGTCCAGAAGACCGTGGATCTTCAGGATGGGGGCGCGCTCATTCTGTCGATTGCCAAGTACTACACGCCAGCCGGTAGAGCAATTCAGGACGTGGCCGTCACGCCTAACATTTTGGTGCCGGACAAGGCGGAAGACTACATCGTGCCGGAGGATTCCAATATTACTCCTGACGAGAACGAGAAACCTGAACCCAAGAAGAACCAGCCCGACGAACAACTTCGCCGTGCTATCGAACAGCTGAACAAGCCGCGGGAACAGAAAGCAGGCGCAGCAAGTTAGTGTAGTGACAATGACTGAACGAGTAACAGCCCCAATCGCAGAAAGGTTGGGGCTGTTGCTTGTTCGGGATTTGAACCGTCGCATGGCACGGAACTGATATTCACGTTCGTTCAAATAACAAGGCCGCGGGCTTGTTCCGCGGCCTTAGTTAGAACTCCTAATTCACTACTTTTTGCCCTTTTTGCCTTTGCCCTTTGCCTTTTTGGTGGAGTTTAGGGAAGCCTTTTTTTGACCGACTTTCTTTGAAAGCTTCTTGTCTTTCTTCACTGCTTTCAGTGCTTTTTTAACGGCTTGCTTTGTTGCTTTTGTGCGCTTGGCAGGTTTTGCTGCCTTCTTAGCTGCTTTCTTAGTCGCAGTCTTCGTCGCACTCTTGGCAGGAGCTTTCTTTGCTGCTTTCTTGGCGGCTTTTTTTGCTGGCTTCTTTACAGCTGGCTTCTTCACAGCCGCCTTCTTCACAGCTTTCTTGGCTGCCTTTTTGGCGGGTTTGGCGGGCTTCTTAGCAGCGACTTTCTTCGCGGCAGGTCTCTTTGCAGCCTTCCGGGTTGTTTTTTTCGCCTTTGGGGGCGGAGCCGGCTCGGCGGATTCTGCTTCGATTTCGATTTCGGCGGTTTCCTCGTCGCGCTGAGCGCGGCTGGCGGAAGGAGCAACCGCTTCGTCTTCTAAGTGCCCCAGCTCTGGCTCTTCCGCTTCGTCTTCGTCCTCCAGTTCTTCTTCCTCTTCGTCCTCAAGAATATCGTCAAAGGACTCGTTATCGCCGAACTCGTCGTCATCTCTGCCGCGACCGTAAAGAATCTCGTCAAACGTCATGTGTCCTCCTGGTGTCTTATCCCTCTCCTGCCGCTCCGCGCCAGCGGACTGCTGAGCAGAGGTGCAACACGACTGCCTCGCTTCAGTGGCGAACCTTTCGCGATGCGTACGCATCATGAACGCCCTACACCCGAACACAATAACTCAGCGTTCTTTGCGATGCAATGGAATGAAGCGATTAGAGCTTAAATCGTGCATCGATTTCCGCAATCTCAGGCTCGCGGCTTACGTTTCTTATTTCTCGAATGCACCTCCCTGGCCGGAATGCTGGGCTTTTCGACCTTTTCCTTTTTTGCGACAGGCTTCTCCTTGTTGTGCCTGCTTTTGCCTCTTTCCCTGTAGGCGCTTTGGGTAGATTCGTGGGCCGTACGTTTCACCGTGGTTTTAGCCTCGGTTCCATGGCCGCGACGGTGTTTGCTGTCTTCGGATACTGGCTCAGGACCTGCTGCGGCGACTGGCTTGAAGATCGTCAGCGATCGTCCCGCACGCAGAGCGTTACCTCTCAAATGATTCCATTGCCGGATCTTCTCTGTTGGAACTCCAAAGTCATCAGCAACAGACAGAACGGTGTCGCCTCTTCGAACTGTGTAGTGCGTGGGGTGCTTGCCATAGGCGGCGGCAGTTGTGGCGCGGGATACAGTTTCATTGCTGGAGACCCTGGGGCTTGAGAGTTTGGCGCTAGAGCTCTTGACCGGAGAAACCGGAATGATCAGCTTGCTGTCCTTTGCCAACGTAGTTTCTTTCAGGTTATTGGCTTCGGCAATGGCTGAGGACGTCGTGTGATATCGGCGCGCGATGTCATTCAACGTCTCTCCGTATTCGACCCGATGGTAGCGCCAGTAAACACGCATCTCCTCCGGAATTGCTGCAACCGCACGTTCAAACTTCTCGGCCGTTCCCTCTGGAACATGCAGCTCAAAGTCCATATCCTTCGGAGTCGTCATTCGGAGCAGACTAGGGTTCAATTCCTGCAGGACCGCCGTGGAAGAATCGGTGCACTCAGCTACCAGCCGCAGATCGATTGGGTATTGTATGCGCACGGTATCCGAGGCGAGGGGTGCATCGGGTATGAGATGATCCAGTCCATACTGCTCGGGGTTCTTCGCCATGATGGTCATGGCGAGGATGATAGGCACATAATTGCGCGTTTCACCGGGCAAAACGTTGCGTTTATGTAGCTCCCAGAAGTCGGCGTATCCGGTGCGCTGCACCGCGCGCTGCACCGTTCCAGGACCGGAATTGTAAGCCGCCATTGCCAGGTACCAATCTCCAAATTGGGCGTAAAGATCCTTAAGCAAACGGGCTGCGGCGCGTGTGGCTTTCTCCGGGTCCTGTCGCTCATCCACCCACCAGTTGCGCTGAAGCCCAGCGTGCATACCGTCCCAGGGCATAAACTGCCACATCCCTCGTGCTCCCATACGGGACAACGCCAGCGGCTGGAAGCCTGATTCCGCCTGCGCGAGGAACATCAAATCTTGCGGTACTCCCTCTTCGCGGAAAATCCGCGAGATCATCTCGTGATAGCGCCCGCGCCGGATCAACGCACGCACGATAGTGCCATGTCCGCGGGAAGAAAAGTAGTTGATGTAGCTCGCCACCGGATCAGTGAGCATGAGTGGAAGATCGCTGTGCGTACTTGCCAGTTCGGCTTGCGCCTTTGCCTTGATGGTGGGATCGACCGGAAAAGTGATGCTGTTGGCTTCGTCGATCGGCGCTGGCTCGGCGTGCTGTTCAGTGAATCCGTCACCGGCCTTCAGAGCCAGCAGCTCTAATTCGTGCGTCGCCTCAACAATCTTGTCGAACTCGCGCTGCAACCGCTCATCGTTCTGCATGCCGCTTGGTGCGCGCAGCAGGAGATTAAAGGCCGTATCAAAGTTGTCCTTGGCAGCTTCCATGTGTCCGGCCGTATAGTTAGCCCGGCCGCGGGCGTACTCGGCTTCGGCGCGAGCGATGACCTGTTCCACGGTTTCCTGCACGGGGCGAGCGCTGGCAGAATGCCGACTTTGCGTCGGGCGCGGAGCGGGCGCCGCTGCGGGCTGCGGCGAAGTAAGGGTGGGCGAAGTTGCATTTGGCGAAGGCAAGGTCGAGGTCGCCTTTTCCTGCGGCTCACAGGAGGCAAGGAAAAGACAAGATAGGAGCAACGTCGGCAGAATTACACGATGACAAGAATTCATTGGTCTGGTTCGAAACAATTCCCTTGATGCGATGCTTTGCATCAGGGAAATTAATCGCTACATCAAATCTACGAACGATTCACCGAAGGGTCAACCGGCGGAGGGTGTGACGACTGCGCCAATGACAGTTATCCGGCAAAAATCAATCTGGGCGGTGCAAACGAAGTTGGCTGCCGGTGAAAGGTTGCCAAAGGAGTGCTCCGGGTTTTCGCTCAGTCGAGACAAATCGTGCCATTTTGTGCGAAGGGGAATCAGGTAATTTGGGATAGAAAACCCGGAACACGGATGACTCCGCGCGAGGTACTCTGCAATGGCTGCGACACCGCCAGGACGAGCGCGTTCGATCCTTGGAACAGGAGGTAACCGGGCCGGAGCAACTGCGGTGATGCAGTGGAATTTCCGAAAGAGCATTCAAGCCTTGCGCGTGAAGTATTTAGCGGAATTGGCTTTTCCAACCTCAAGAGAAAATAGCGTCGGATGCGGGAGCGTGCTTTCTTCACGCTCAACATCAGGCGGGCCTCAGTGGACTGCTCCGACCCGACGCAAGCAGTTTCTCTCAGCCCTTGTTTTTTACCGCGTCCAGGCATTGCCCGTAGAGCTCGATCAGATCCTTGGCGTAATCCTCTGCTCGCGACGCGGTACCGCCTTGAAAGCCAGCGCCGGGTGTTCCGGTACGGCCAAAACCAGTGGTGGTGGCGATGAACTTCATCATTTCGAGCGCGATCTCTTCATCTCGACGCACAGATGGTGGGTACGGAAAGGGAATGGTGTTTGTATCGCTCACAGAATTTCTCCGGGACTGAATTGAAAAAGCACCGTGCCGCGCTGATCCACAGGCGACGCGGTGCCGATGATAACAGATATGACGAAGAACGATGAAGTGCTACAGAGCCGCGAGAAGCAGACGAGGACGCCTACTCCTCTTGTGCGACTACTTCATGCCGGAAACTTGCGATACGAACTCAATCTGAGCGTCGATTCGCGCGGCGACGGGTGGTTTTTTCGGAGGCAGCGTGTCCGCGCGGCCGCCGGGAAGGTCCTGGTCATCTTCATCGCAGCCACTGAAAACAGGGCTAAGAAGATTAGATTCGAGCAAGATCTTCGAAAGGGAGTCGAGAGCCGCAGCGTAGCGCCGTTCGGCACGCTGCACCGTGATGCCCAGCCGGAGCGCTGCTTCGGGTACGCTGTATTCGAGCAGGACGGTGCCTGCAATGATTTCAAGATGGTGACGTTCGACACGATCGAAGACCCGCTCTATGTCATGAACGAAAATCACGGCATCTTCGAAAGTATGCAATTTATAGGAACTGACACGTGCACGGAAGCAGAGTCCTCCCAGCACGCTGGGCAGACGTCCGATATCAACCGCCATGCGGAAGTATCGGCGAAGAAGCGCGCGGGTGTATGGGCGATATGCCGCCAGGTTAGTGGTGTCAAGGCGCTTGGCGCGAGAACTGGATACAAGTTGCAGTTTAGCTTTACCGTTACTGAAGCTCATGCCTGCACCTGCGCCCGAAGCCGGGTCCAAACCTGCAGAAAAGCAGCTGGATCGCCGATGAGAAGTGAGGTTTCCACTTTTGCACACGGCGCGCAATGTTTCCGCTCGCTACCGGCGCGGCGCAGCCAGATGTTTCCGCAGCGCTCGCAATACTTTAGTTCCATATTGCTCGTCTGCAACGTTGCAATTTTGTTTTTCATTAATTCGCCCCTTACAAAAAAGTCCCTGACGCAGGCAGAAGGTGAGGTTTGCCTGCGTTGGGACTTCAGCAAGGACCACACTACTGCCGGCGACAGGGCTCGGTTCTTTTGCGATGACCTGTTCGTGTTATTTACTTAATCGGCGAATCCAGCGACGGAATCGCCGCAATCAGGATGCTCCTTTACGCAGTAAGCATCAGGTCAGTCTTCGCTCATCTCGTCGCGTAAAGTAGCCTTCTTCATATCCAGATTTAAGGATGACGCCATTTTGAACGACGACACTAAGACGGCCGGTGAATTGTATTTCCCGGAGAAGTTTTGAAACGCCCGAGGCGAGAAGTTCGGAATTCTGAACCTTGCGGCGAAACTCGGCAAATGCCGTTTCGCTCGAAGCATTACTGACGTGCTCCATTGCTACTGCTCCTAGCCGTTATCAAATTTGTTGTGGGTGAATCATCGAACCGGGGCAGAACGAAGTCAAGGGATTTATTGCTAAAAGTTACTAAAGTATATCCTTGTATTGCTTAAAGCTATTACTTAGGTTTTTCAAGCGGGGCCCAATGTTGATTTCCGATTTGCAGGATCGTGTACGAACTTTGGTGCGGGAACGCATTGAAAGCGGCGAGCTGACAGGGACGGAACTGGCGGTTCGCGCCGGTTTTAAACAGGCGCATGTTTCCAATTTTTTGAACCGGCGCAGGGGGCTTAGCGTGGAGGCGATGGATCGCGTTATGCAGGTGATGCAGCTTGAGGTTCAGAACCTATTGCCGGAGGAATACAGGGGTGTGCAGTTAACTGAATGGACAGAAGCAGCGTTTGCCTCAGTTCCAGTGATAATGAACGAAGCTCTCCTGCAGAGCGATTTCAGTCCTAGTCAAATCGTTGAATTCCTGCGCTTCAAGAAAAGTTTCCTTCGACGAATACGCCCGGAAATGGCGAATCAGCGAAGGACTTGGCAACGATTCGTGCTGATCAAGGCTGATAAAGACTCTGGCGAGGCGATGCGTCCGAGGTTGCTGCCGGGGGCGACGCTGTTGATCGATCGCCACTATAACTCGTTGCGTAGCTATCGGCGACGCGAACCGAACATGTACGTGGTAAAGTGCGTAAACATGTTTAAGATTCGGTACGTGGAACTACAAGGAAATCAGCTTACACTTCGGCCTGAAAATCAGAGATGTCCGCTTGGTTATGTTGAGATGAGCAAAGGCAAGACGTTTGCGGACTATGTGGTCGGGCGGGTGGCACATATCTCGATTGAGACATAAGTAATGTGAAGGCAACTGCAGAACAATGGGAGTGCTCGAAAAACAGAGAAGCGGTACCTTTTGTGCTGTCAATAGCAGAAAACTTTGAAAGACGAAGTAAGTAGCTGATATTACGGTAAATAAAGTGTGTGACTCAAGTGAGGGGATAAGTGGATGAAACTGATATTCTGAAAATAAGGAGCAACTGAGAGAGGCCATGGTGTGGGATTGAAGAAGAAAACGCGGGTAACAGCGAATAGCAGCTGGACTTGCAAAGATGATGATGTTGTGGTGAAAAAGGCTCTGGTGAAAGCAAATCCAACTAAGAAAGATAAGAAAGCAGCAGTAAAGAACGGGGCGAAGTCTAAGACAAAGAGTGCCTCAGGGAAGCAGCGTAAGTTAGCGCTATCAGTCACAGCGGACCAGAATGACGGAGGCTTAACAGATGTTCTGGAAATGGACCCATTCGAGGTAGCGAGGCGGAAGATGAAGGGATCAGTTCCTGCTATTGTCGATGCAATGGTAGAACTGGCAAAGCAGGGAAGTTGCTCGCATGCTAAAACGTTGCTGGAAATGACAGGCGCAAAGCTTATGTTCGACACCGAACCCGAAAAGCAAGACAGCAGCCAACCCTGGGCGAGGTTGGTGTTGGAAAAGTTGAGCGAAGCGGAATCTGCTGGAGAGCAGAAAACAGTATAAGTGACGGGTGTGACTGAGATTTCCATGAGCACTGAGTTGTTGTTACCCGAAGTGACGATTGAATCAATCGAGATGGATGCTGATATGGACATGACGTGGGTTACTGATCGTATTGCAGTCGGCGGTGGAATCTGGGTGGAAGAAAAGATGGCCGAGGTGGTAAGAGCGGGCGTGACGCACGTTATCGACATGCAGATTGAGTTCGACGACACGTCACTGGGTGAACGTGCCGGGATAGAAGTGTTATGGAATCCGGTGGACGATGACTTTCAGCCGAAGGGACATGATGTATTCGAGCGGGGAGTGAATTTTGCTTTGCAGGCGTTGGAAGATCCGCAATCAAAAATCTTTGTACACTGCGCGGCGGGGGTTCACCGTGCTCCCATGATGGCGCTGGCTGTGCTTTGCGCGACGGGGTACCCGATGGAGCAGGCAAAACACCTTATTCAGACGAAGCGTTATGTCGTGGACTTTGCCGATGTTTATGTGCGCAGCGTGGAACGTTTTTTGGAAAGTTACGCATTGCAGACGCAGAGCAGGGATAAGGCGAAAGGACGGCGACAGTAGAAATGTATATTAGATCAATAGTAAGTTCAAGCCGCCTGGTCAGGCGGCTTTTGGTTTTTGTGTGGGCGGCGCTTCTTGTGGGTGCGACAGGCGTGAAGGCGACGCCAGTTAAGACACTGGTGCAGGACACGTTTTACCGGGCGGATGGCAGCGTTGCGCACGGTACGGTAACAATCCGATGGAGTGGGTTTTCGACCGGAGCAGGTGAAGCTGTACCGGCTGGTGTACTGACGGTGCCAGTGGATGCGCAAGGAAAAATCGAAGTTTCGCTGATTCCAAATACTGGCGCTACTCCCTCTGGCAGCTATTACAAAGTTGTTATTAAGTTGGACGACGGGACAACGAGCGAAGAGCAATGGGTTGTACCGGCAACCACTAGCACGACAGTGGCGGCGATCCGCGCAAAGCTAGTGCCGCAAGCCGTTGCAGTACAGTTTGTGAGCCGGGATTACGTAGACTCGGAAAACGCCGGAGTTGTGCATCTGAGTGGAGCGGAGTCGATACAGGGGACGAAGACGTTTCTGAGTTCGCCGGAGGTTCCGCCGCCGGCGGATGCCGGTGAAGCTGCAAATAAGGCCTATGTTGATCAGGAAATATCGGGATTGGCAAAGGTATCAGCAACGGGTAACTACAGCGACCTGACGAATAAACCTGTTTTGGCGGCGGTTGCTACATCAGGAAACTATAACGACCTTGCAAACAAGCCGATTATTCCAAATTTCGATAATCCGGGCCCTATTGGTGCGGCGTCGCCAAGCATCGTTGTGGGAACGACAGTCGCGGCGAGTAGTGGATTTACTGGGAACTTGACAGGCAATGTTTCAGGTGACTTAACAGGAAACGTCACGGGTGGCACCGTTGCAGCAACGACCTCTGTCACCTCCAAGACTCCAGTGGACGTGACGCATCCGAACTTCGGTATTCCGGCAAGTTGCGCGAATGCGGCGGACCCGACGGGAACGAATGACTCAACCTGTGCGATCAATGCGGCGATTACTTATCAGCAGTCTCCGGCAATCGCGGGCGTGGAGCCTGTTTTGCATCTTCCGGCGGGTACGTACAAGGTCAGCGAGGAGCTGCGCATTCCCTGCACCATGCACGTCAAGGGCGACGGGGAGAACGCGACGGTACTGAAGCTTACTAACAATGCGGCTTATGCGGGCGTGGTGATTACCGGATACGGCTCATCTGGGGCGCAGCCTGGTAACCTCTGGACATGTAACGGCTCGATTGAGGATCTGACGATTCACGCGCCGGATGGACATCTGTTCACCGGCACGCTACTGGAGAACTATAACGCGGGGTACCGGGTTCGCAACGTTCGTCTCTCGAACGGCGGCGGGCGCGGGTTGAACCTCGTGGGCAACGCCGAGCGCATGAGCGTTGAGAACCTGACGGTGGACACGACGCGGTGGCCTCTGGTTTCCTTCGGCAACGAGAATCACTTCTGGAAAACCAATATCTCGGCTCCCGGAACTTCGGACGAAGGTTATTACTGTTACGGCGCGAACTGTGTGAATGGCGTGGGAGTGAATCGCCAGTGGTCCGGCACCATGACCTTGCAATCTGCGACGGGGAATGGAGCGACAGCGACCTATGTGGTTTCCTGCGCTTCGGCGGGCAGCTGTCCGGGTGGTAGTACAGGACAGTCTCCGATTGTAGCCGGACACTGGTTCACGATTGCGGGGGTGACCGATACGACCGGGCTGAATGGACTCTTCCAGGCGGCGAGCGTAACCAATAACTCGCCATCGGGGCAGTTCACCATCACGGCGGCAAACACGGCGAGCGGCAGCGGGACGGTGACGAGCGCGACTTTTCAGCCGACGATTCTGCCCGAGACTCACGCGGCGGCGTGGCTGAGCGGGACCGATGTGGAGTTTAACGGCGGCTCGATTAAGGCGCTGTGGAACTCGGACGGCATCAACGTGACGGGAGGGCAGGCGGTGACGGTGCAGAACATGTATCTGGAAGGCTACCCCATTAACGGCGCTCCAACGTTGGGCGCGAACATCGTCGTCAACGGATTGCAGGACACGACGACCCTGACGGCTACGCTGACGGGAACTTCGTGCAGCGGTGGCTCGCCTTGCATTGCGTCGGTGGCCGATACCTCGTGGAGCCCGGTCTTTATCTCCGATCCGCAGGACATTGGGCAGATCGACTACTACACGATGAGGATTGCCCCACAGGACTTTGACCCAACGATCTCGACGCAGAGCGCCTATGCCCCTACGGGCGTGATGCGGAACATGTTTGAGACTGTTTTGGGCGGCTTCACTTCGGGGAACAAGTTCTACATCACTTCGCGCAACTACACGGGGTCGACGGCTCCTGAGAACACGCAATGGCCTTCTGGCTCCTATGTGCTGGACGACCGGACGGCGACCTTCGCCAACCAGTTGACGACCATTAACAATCATTTCAACGCGCTGAACGGGGCGGGAAACGCGCGCTGGAATACCTACTGTGTGGATTCGGAAGCTGTGGGGAGCGATGCGGGAAGCACTACGGCGCACTCCTGCGCGTCGATCAAGGTAGGCACGCAGCCGGACGGAAAGATGGAGTTCGCGCCGAATTCGGGCAACGTAAACACCGCATGGGGCAACGCGGCGATGTACGCAACGATCAATGACTCATTCTTTACGCCGAAGACGGAAACCTTGGGCGGAAACTGGATCAAGGCTTACACGACAGGCTCGCAGACGGACTATATCTACATCGAAACCAACGCGGCTCCGCAGACACAGAGCGGCGAGACCACGGAAGTTCAGACCGGGCAGATTCAGTTAGGTTCGAGCATTCCGGTGCAGGCGATTCAGAACGCGACGGGCGTAGCCTCGAACGTTTATGTGCGCAATCTGACCAGCGGGACAAGCTCGCTGAACAATAGCCAGCTTGGGATTTCATGGTTCGAGAACAACATCACGAATCCCTCGTTCAATGATGCGAACCTGGGCAGCAATCCGGGGTACAGCGGCTATGCATTCGGAAATCAGTACACAACTTCTCAGTGCTGGTACGACACGGCGGAAAGCCATGCACTGAATCGCTTCTGCCTGAAAGGGTCGCCCGATCTTACCGGGACTAACGCAGGGTTCGAGTACGACACATGGAGCGGAACGGCGTGGGTGAAGGTCGCGGGTGTAGGTGGGGACGGAAGTATGGCTCTTCCAAGTGCCACGACCGCCACAACTCAGACACCAGGGGATAATTCGAACAAGGTTGCCACGGACGCTTTCGTGGCTTCCGCAGTGGCGCTGGTGAGCGGCGGCCCGGTGGCAAAGGTAGCTCCTGCGACCTATTCAGGCACTTCGGGGATTGGTGATACGACCCTGTACACGCCAGTGTCGGCGGGGTTGTTCCGATTCTGCGGACAGTTATACATGACGGTGGCGGGAACGGGCGGAAACTTCTATCTTGAATCGCGTCCGGTAGCGGATGGACACACATTCTATTTCACGTCACCGCAGATAAGCGCATCGGGGCAGTGGAACCAGGCGAATGCGTGTCAGACGTTCTACGCCGATGCGAACCAGGCGATCAAGTGGAACCTGACCGCCAGTTCGGTTACTGGAAGTCCGACAGTGCGCTATTCGGCCACGCTGGAACAGCTGGAGTAGCGGCTTAAACATTACGTTGCGGTACAAGGGCCATTTTCGGGTGGCCCTTTTAAATTGTGTTGCTGAGTTGCGCAGCAACGCGACGCATTGGTGGAGGTAAAGAGATGAGTAGCTTCGATGCGGCTTTCAACTTCATTCTGAATCATGAAGACCGACAGAGAACGGGCAAGGTGACACATGATCGTGGCGGAGTGACGCGCTGGGGCATTGCTTCGCTCTACAACCCTGGTGTTGATGTGCAGAACCTGACGCTGAATGAAGCACGTGAAATCTACCGGAGAAAATATTGGGGCCCGTTTCATCTTGACCAACTTTGCGATTCGAGAATCGCAGCCAAGTGCGCCGATATGATCGTCAACCCCGGACCTGTGGCGGTGAAACTGATTCAGCGAATCGCAGGGGTGGATAGGGACGGATGTATCGGCCCCGTGACGATAGGCAAATTAAACCTTATGGATCAAGATGAACTGCTCGACCAGCTCTGCAAGGCACAGACGGATTACTATCGCGGGCATGATTCCGGCAATAAACAGCTATTGAGCGCACTGCTGGTGCGGGCAGCGGACAAGCCAAGCATATGACTGTAAGAACTATCTATATCTGCACGTTTTCTCTGTGGATGCGGTGGGGAAGGATGGTGAGGCTATGGGCGGGAAACGCACTCGTTGTGGCCGTATTGGTTGTGGTGTGCATGGTGGGAGTGCATCTGCCGGGTTGGCTCAAAGGAGCGGATAATTTGCAGGCGGAAGCGCAGATGGGCTTCGGCATTCCTAAAGACTTTCATGCAATTGCCAGGCAGACGATGACCGATGCGCATGCGATAGCTACGGACGTTCATCGTGATGTGGAAATAGCCGGCGGAACGGCGAACGCGAGCCGTCATATTCTCCTGCTCATACGAAACAATCTGCCCGGCATCTTCGGAGACGTGAAAGCTACGACTGCGCAACTGCCGAACTTAGTAGCTCACGGTAGTCAGCTTGAGCAGTCACTGACAGAAACCAGCGATAAAGCTGGAGTTGTTGTCGATAGGCTTGCGATCAGCGCAGACGATCTGAACGAGTTGCTGAAGCGCGGATGGAAGCTGGTTGATGATGCGGATGTCCTGATTGGCAGCGATCGGATGAATGAAGTGCTCGACGGCATGGTGAAGACCTCGCAGAACGCGGCTGCCATGACTAATGACTTTCGTGCCTGGGAGCACGGACGGCTATTTCCTGCTCCATACAGCGGGAAGTTCAAAACCCTGCACCGAATCTATGTTATCGGACGCGGTGTTGTGACGCTGGCACAACCGGCCTATTACACGATGGAAGCGATAGGAAAGTGATCGAAAAACTAAACATTTCTCTCAATTTGATTTGCTTTGTATTGATTCTGTTCGGAGGGCTGCTGGCCTTCTACTGCCCTGATGTTGGCAAGCTAGTTGTGACTGCCGCCTTCGGCGCATTGGGTGGCTCTGCAGTCAGAAAACAACCCTAAACCAGTAACGCCGCAACTCGCGGCAGAAAGAGACACATATGAGTATTTTTCGCACCATCGTAGCCGACGTCGAGAAATTCTTTAAGGCCACTGGCACCAGCGTTGAGAAATTCGCGGTGGCTTTCTGGAAGCTGTTCAAGAAAGCGCCTTCCGCACTCCAGACCGTGGAGAACTTCGTAAACCAAGTGGCTCCGGTTATTGTGGCTGCCGTCATGCTGGCCGACTCGGAGGCTGAACCGGAAGTAGCGGAAGTATTGGCAACGATTGAGACTTCGCTTGCCGCAGTGCAGGCCTCAGCTACGGCGGCGACCAGTGGCAGATCACTGGTTGCGAATCTGGAGAATCTGGCTGCTACGGTACCGGCGCTGCTCACTGGCGTCGCAATCAAGAACCCCAGCCTTAAGGCATCGATTACCAAGATCGTCAATCTGGTTGTGGGCGAGTGCAAGGTGCTGATTCCTGCCGTGGAATCCTGGGTGGCACAGATCAAGAACAGCACGGCTGCTGCGGCCTGAAGCTCCCCTCGGCAGAGAACGCAAGCGCCGTTTGGGCGCAGAGTGCGGATGTGGCTGATGCGGAACTGAGACTAAGATTCTGAGCGCGACGAGGTGAGGTGAGGATGGCGACACGGCGGGCAGGGGCCTCCGGGGACATGGACCTGGAGGCCCTGATGGCGTTTGGGAAACGGCTGGACAAGCGTGTGGGGTCGTGGAGTTATCGCGAGGTGCTGGCGGAGAGCTTGCTGCGTATCCGCAACAAGCAAGGCCGGTTGGTAAAGCTGATGGCAAATCCAGCACAGAAGGAATTTGAATTGAAGTGCGGGCAAAAGAACATCGTGCTGAAAGCGAGGCAGATGGGAATCTCCACGTGGGTGGCCGCGAGATTCTTTCTGAGCACGATTACGCGGCCCGGCACTTTGACGGTGCAGGTAGCGCATACGCAAGAGGCGGCCGAGGAGATCTTCCGGCTGGTCCACAGGTTCGTGGAAAATCTGCCACGAGACCTGAAGCATGGAGCGCTGCGGCGGTCGAGGTCGAACCGGAGACAGCTTGTGTTTCCGGCGCTGGACAGCGAGTATCGCGTAGAGACGGCGGGGGACGCGAACGCTGGACGGGGACTGACGATCCAGAACCTGCATTGTTCGGAGGTGGCACGGTGGGGAGCGAACGCGGCGGATGTACTTGCTTCGCTGCGCGCCGCCGTGCCACCGGAGGGGGAAGTTGTGCTGGAGTCGACTCCAAATGGAATGGGAGGATGTTTCTATCGCGAGTGGCAGCGGGCGAATGAGACAGGTTACGTGCAGCACTTCTTCCCGTGGTGGATGGATGCGGGATACCGGATTAAGAATGATGGTGACCTGGCGGTGTTGAGTGACGATGAGCGGCGGCTGATGAAAACATTCGGACTGGATGCCGAGCAGATCGCGTTCAGGCGGCAGATAAAGAACAACTTCGGCGAGCGGGCAGCAGAGGAGTTTGCTGAAGATCCGACCACTTGTTTTCGGGCAAGCGGATCGGCGGTGTTCGATACAGCGAAGATCGAGGCACGGCTGCAGGCGCTGGAAGCTCCGCTGGAGAGCAGGGAAAACGGACGAATCCTAATTTGGCTTCCGCCGGCGAAGGGACGAGCGTATCTGATGGGCGTGGACGCTGCCGGGGGAGGAGCGGGCGGTGACTATGCCTGCGTCCAGGTGATTGACCAGGCCAGCGGGTTGCAATGCGCAGAGTTATACGGGCACTACACTCCGGAGGAACTGGCGGCGCAGGCGGCGAGGTTGGGGCGCGAATACAACGACGCGCTGATGGTGGTGGAGCGGAACAACCATGGGCACGCGGTGCTGGCTATGCTGGAACAGGTGGAGCAGTATGAGCCGCTGTATCGGGATCGGCGGTTTGCGGGCTGGGTGACAACGGTGCTGACGCGTCCGACGATGCTGGAACGTTTTGGCGCGATGCTGGTGACGAATCCGGAGCTGTTTCAGAGCCGGAGACTGCTGGAGGAGTGCAGGACTTTCGTGCGGCGCGAGGATGGGCGGAGCGCGGCAGCAGAGGGTTCGCATGACGATGCGATCATGGCGATGGCTATGGCGCTGGCGGTGCGGGATGGAGTGTGCCTGGAGTAGAAAAGGAGTACAGGTCGTGGAGGCAGGGGCAAAGGCAGGAGCAAGAGCAAAAGACCCACGTTAGCCAAAAAATGGCTAACATGGGGCACCCGCCAGCGCCCCCTGTTAGCTTCCAAATGGGCACCCAATCAGTGTCCACCATTGAGCACGGCGGCTACGGTGGCGAGCAACGGGAGCGGCGGGGTAAAGTATAACTTTCAGAAAATTTCTGGGGAAAAGTTCCGGGGAAAAGTTCGGGAGGCGGTTTGGCGGTTGTAGCGGTGCAGCACGTGAGGAGGATGCGGGGCGGGGCTCAGAGTCATCTGATGCGCTGCTCGGACGGTCACTTTTACGTGGTGAAATTTCAGGGCAATCCGCAGCATACCCGGGTGCTGGCCAACGAAATGCTGGCTACACGCCTGGCGGATGTTGTCGGATTGCCGGTGCCCGCGACGGAGGTGGTCGAGGTCGATTCGTGGCTGATCGAGCACACGCCGGAACTGAGGTTCGAACTGGTGCATGGCTCGAAGGCCTGCACGCCGGGGTTACAGTTCGGCTCGCGCCTTGTGGTGCCGCCGATGCAGGGGCTGATTTACGACTATTTGCCGGAGCATCTGCTGGACCGTGTGCGGAACCTGGGGGCGTTTGCCGGGATACTGGCGCTGGATAAATGGACTTGCAATGCGAATGGGCGGCAGGCAGCCTTCTGGAAGAAAAGCCGCGAGCGGAAATTTACGGTATCGTTTATCGACCAGGGATACTGCTTCAACGCGGGAGAATGGTCGTTTCCGGATTCGCCACTGCGCGGGGTGTATGCGCGCAATGACGTTTATCAGGAGGTGACGGGCTGGGAAAGCTTTCAGCCGTGGCTGGGCAATATCGAGAGCCTGGATGAGCAGATGATGTGGCGTTGCGCGGAGGAGATTCCTACAGCATGGTACGGCGAGAGTTGCGAGATGGAACGTTTGGTGGAAGCACTAGGGCGACGACGCTCGCGAGTGGCCGAGCTGATACTGGAGTTCAGGAACTCCAGCAGGGCTCCATTCCCAAAGTGGAGAGATGTGATCAACTGAGGAATCAGTTGGGGAGAGGGCTGGAGAAGAGGTTGAAAAGCTGGGAAGGGATTGTACGATTGACGGATTGATGGGTTGAATGACTCAACCTGCGCCCCAGAATCGGGTGGAAGAGCACAGGGATTACTGATGAAAAAGCGCCGACAATGCGAATTCTTCCTGCTGCGTTATGTACCGGACGCGGTAAAGGATGAGTTTGTAAACGTCGGCGTCGTGCTCTTCGAAAGCGGTGGCGGCTATGCGGACGTGCGCTTCACGAAGGACTGGAAACGAGTGCGGTGCCTTGATCCAGAGGCCGACGTGGAAATGCTGGAAGGACTGGAACGGGAGATCAAGGAGCGGATTCTGGAGGGTGGGAGTAGTCAGGAGTGGCTGCTGAAGCGCATGGAGGATACATTCTCCAACGCGATCCGGTTGACGCCGACGAAAGCGGTATTGGCGGATTCGCCGCAGGAGGAAATCGGGCGACTGGCGGAAATGTACCTGGAACGCGCAAAAAAAGGCGCGCGCACGGTGAGCGGCAGGATGCAGATCTTCCAGACGATGCGCGGTGAGTTTGAGCGGAAGGGAGTTTGGGCATTGATGCGGCACAACATCGCGGCGAGCGAATACACGCATCGCGGCGATCCGCTGAAGATTGACGCCGCATACCGGCCCAACGGAACGGTACATATGTACCAGGCACTCTCGCTGGAGACGGACGTGAACTCGGCCAAGGTGCTGGCCTTCAGCTATCCAAAGCTGCGTGAAGGCGTGATGCGGGTTGAGAAGGCAGAGACGGCGTTGACGGCGATCGTGGAAAGCGAACTGGATCGCGAAGACGATGCAACGATGTTTGCGCTGGAAACACTGTCGGCGAGCCGGATCATGGTAGCGACCATGGCAGAACTTCCGAGGATCGCCGAGAGCGTGCGGCAGAAGATGGGGTTGCAGTAGTTCGCGACGGTATAGGAACAACGGCAGGAAGAGAGTCAATAGCCCCACGTTAGCCAAAAGATGGCTAACATGGGGCACCCGCCCGTACCAAGAGCAGGTGTGTGGAAGTAATTTGAAGAGTTTCAGAAGGCGCCTTTCGGCGCCTTTTTATTTTGCGCAGGGGACACCGGCGCGGGAGAGCAAATGAAGATAGCGGAGAAGATCTGGAAACCGGTGCGGCAGGCTGGACTGCGGGTGCTGGGGGGCGTTGAGGCCTCCGCACCGAAGCGCAAAACTGCGCCGCTGCCGTCGATTTTTCAGACATTTGGAACAAGGACAGAGCTGCTGCCGAAGAAAACGCCAGAGGCGCTGCGCCGCTTTGCCGAGACGCCAATCGCGCGCAAGGCAATCAACACGATCAAGGACCGGGTGGCGGGAATGAACTGGCGCATTCAGCCACGGCGCGGGCGAGTGCTGGACGAGGAGATGCAACATCGCATCCAGATGCTGACGGAGACAATGGAGCAACCGAATCCAGATGACTCGTTCCGTTCGTTTGCCGAGCAGGTTTTGGAAGACATTATCGTTGGCGGATATGGCGCGGTGGAGCTACGGTTGACCGGCGATGAGAGAAGACCGCTAGCACTCTATCCGGTGGATGGAGCGACGATCCAGATGCGAGCGGACTGGGACGGTAAGCCGGATTCTCCGCGCTACGTACAGGTGACCTCGATGATCGGCTCGGCGCAAAAAATCGAGCTCGACGATAACGAACTGTCCTATATCAGATTGAACGCGCGCACTTACACGCCGTTCGGATTGGGCCGGCTGGAGGTTGCGTTCGAAACGATTCACGAGTTTCTGGGAGCGCACCGCTTTGCGGCCAAGCTGGCGAGCAACTCGGTGGTGCAGTATGCGCTATGGATGCAGGAACTGGACCCGGCACAGCACGAGCGGTTGATCCGCTGGTGGCAGGACGAGATCGAAGGGACGGGGCGGGTTCCGATTCTTACGGCGGAAAAAAAGCCAGAGGTGTTGCGCTTTGGGGTGGGTACGGACGCGGATTTGCGATTGGCATGGCAGGAATTTCTGATTCGAATTATTGCCAGCGCATTCGATATACCGCCGCTTTTCCTGGGAATGGAGATGGACGTGAATCGCTCGACCGCGCAGGAACTGGCGAGTTCAGCGTTTCGTACCGCGATCGTCCCGACGGCGAGACTGCTAGCGGAGCACATTACGCGAGACGCAATTGCCAAGCGGTTGGGCTGGAACGACGTGGAGTTTGTGTTTACGGATCTGGATGCACCAGATCCCTTGGAACAGGCTCAGATTGACCAGATTCTGTTGAGCAGCGGAGTGCTGACGGTGAAAGAGGCTCGCGCGGCGAGGGGTTGGCAGGAACTGGAGAAGATGGGGGCAGAGGCGGAATGAGAATGCAGTTGGAAGCAATGGCTTTGGCGATGCCGCGTGTGGATGGACACCCAAACCGGCGGGAATTCCGCGGAGTGCTGACGGTGGCAGATGTGCCGTCGGACCGGGCCCCGAGCGGAGCGCGTGGGCACAGGGTGATGCTGACATCGCAGGCGACGAAGCAGGCTTTACCGTCGCTTCTGGGGATGGGAGTGGACTATGCCCCGGAGTTGGACCGGCACGATGCGCGCAGAAAAGTAGGGATCATTACCTCGGCGGATCTGCGGCCTACGGCGGGCGCGGCGCAGAGAGTGGATGTGCGTGGGTATCTGTTTGCACGAGACTTTCCGGATGTGGTGGATGAGATGGCGCGGCGCAAGGGGCAGCTTGGCATGAGCTACGAGATTGCGGACGTTCGCGTTGTAGACGCGGAAGCTCCGATATGGGTGGCAACCGATTTCACCTTTACGGGAGCGGCGGTGTTGCTGCGGGAGAAGGCCGCATACCAGGACACTCACCTAGAGTTGGCAGATTAAGGGAGTTCGGCTTCTCCCACTCAAGCCAAAAGAGGCTTGAATGGGCCACCGACGAAATGGCGCAGAAATTTTTAAAAAGCACATAACGATGTGGCCGGCATAAAGCCGGCTTTTCTATTTGGAGAGCAAATGAACGAAGAAAACAGTGTAGCTCAGAGTAATCCGATGGAGGAGTGTGCGGCGCGGTTGAGCAGTGCCGCACAAGCCCTGGAATGCGTAATTGGAAAACTGGAGGCGCAGTACGCAGCGCTGAATCAGAAGATCGATCGCATTATAGCGACGGTTGAGAAGTTCACAGCTGAAGAGAGCAGAGAAGCCGCGGTTTCGGCCAGCGCACAGGCAGAACAGGTGTCGAAGCTGGAAAAGGAAAATCGCGAACTTAGGCAACGCGTGGGGCGCAAGACGCTGGTCCCGGTGGTGAGCTCGCTTCTGGCAAAAAGCGGCGTAGGCGAGGGCGTGCAGGTGGAAGCGGGCACGCTGGACAAGGCCTTAGGAGCTCTGACAGTGGAGCAGCGTATCGCTGTGAAAGCCGAATTGGCGCGAGCGGGAATGATCGCCTAGGGGCGAGAACAACTGTTACACGCTGGCCGGAGGGTGGTCACCGCGGGTATCCTCAAGCCTTTTCCTGCTTGAGGCACGGCCACTTGACGCGCGACGAACTTGAACTACCGGGCACAACAGGTGCGACGGAATAACAGAGCCGGACAAATGGGTTCGGCAGAGAAGGAAAACAGAGAATGAATACGCAATTTGTTGATTTGAACGCCGCAGCAGACTTCATGGCACCGGGTGCAGTGGAAATCGACCGTTATCAGAGTGAGATTTTTGACATCGTACGGCGCCGCGGCGCTTTCGGTCAGCGCATAAAGAATGTTCCGGCGACCGGGCATCCCTCGCGTTTCTTTGAGCAGACCGCAATTGCTTCGCCAACGGCTGCGAACGGTTTCGTCGATCCACGCAACATCGTGGCAACGTTAAATTCGCCGAGCCGGGTTGAGCGTTCGGTGCCGCTTAAGGCACTGGTGTCACAGATCAATTACAACTTATTCGATATTGAGGTTGGTCAGCAGCAGCAACAGTTTGCCTTTTTGCAGGCGAAGGATTTGGCAGACGCTGTTGAGGGCGTAATGCGTACTCATGACGTTGCGCTGTGGAACGGCAACGACACTTCGTTGAGCGCTCCGACGACTCTGCAGTATTACGGTGCGGCGCAGCAGATTACCGATGGCGGTAATGTCGCAACGGTGGCTACAACTGAAAGCATCGTGGACGGGCTGAAGTCGCAGGTTGCGGCAATGGTTTCGAACTCGAGCTTCGAAGTTCGTCCGACTGCGATCTATGCCAATCCGGTTTTGCTGGATCTGATTGATCGCGAGATGAAGCAGGAGTTCAATGTTGTTCTTTCAACCACGCAGGTGGCAGGCGGGCTTACGGTAAAGACCCTTTCCACACAGGCGGGCGAGTTGCCGCTGATTCCTGAATGGTCGCTGCCTTACACGGGCACTCCGGGGAGCGGTTCGGCGGTTCTTCCCGCGTATATCGTGACCGAAAACCTGATCGAGTATCACTGGCTGACCGATGCTAATCCGCGCGTGTTCCAGCTCGGATTGACAGGTTCGCTGGCTCGCCAGTTGGTGGTTGTGAAGTTCGGCGGCGTGGTGGTCAAAGGCGCCGGATATGCTCACGCCAAAGTAACCGTCAATCGATAGAGCGCCTCTGCAAGAAGCCGTTGCGAGAGGGAGGCTGCTTCCCAGGTTATCGCCGAAAGGAAGAGCGAGGCGCGAACTTGGGGAACCCGGTATTTCTTTAGCCCGCACAATGCAGTGCACGGGGAGGGCAAAAGGCCTCCCCGAATTGTGAGAAAAGAGTGGAGATGGGATATCTGTCAGCGGATGAATACACGCTGTTCGGGCTGGAGGAGACGACTCCGGACAGCCTGGTGAATGCGGCGTCGGACTTGATTGATGCGCACTGCCGAAGAAATGGTTTTGGCATTGCGCAATACACAGAAAGATTTCGGGTAGGACCGTCGCGGATGGTGCGGCTCTCCTATCTTCCCCTGGCTTCTGCAGATGGTGTGTCGTCGCCGATTGTGCAGGCGCGGGGTCGGTACTCGCGAAAAGACCAGTACTCGGGGTATGTGACGGAGCTGGCGGCTGAGGTTGCGCAGGTCTTTGCGACGCCGAGCACGTGGGTCAGCGTGTCACCGAGTTTGCTGGATCTGGACGCTTTGAGCGGCGAAGTGATTGTGGGTGGTGGAGTACTGTCTCCGTCGCTGGGCGATCTGGAAGTGACTTATACGGCCGGATACACCAGCGTGCCGCGGGCAGTGAAGCAGGCCTGCGCGAAGCTGGTGCAGAATGCGCTGGCAACTCCGGCTCTAAATGTGACGAAGCAGAGAATTGACCGCATGTATCTTGAATATTTTTCAGATTCGCTCGTGGATGCCGATGTGAAGCGATTGCTGGCTCCCTATGTCGCGCAGAGGCTTGCATCGTGAGAACCGCGGCAGCGGGATTGGAGCGGGCGGCGATTGCAATGCTGCGCTCGTTGGGTGCGGGTAGGGCATTTCTGCTGATGCCGCAGCCTGCTGCGGCTACGGGACAGACCGGGCTTGGAATGGCTCCTCCTCAGGTGAACGAATTGGAGGTGGAGCCAGTGCTGTTGCAATCAGTCGTGAGCGGGAAAACGCTGCTTGCGCTGGCAACCCGCAACACGGTGCGAAGAGCGATTGGCACTGGCGAGGAAATCGATCCAAAGGAAACTCTGGAAAGATCGATGTTGCGAGCAGGTGAGGCGCAGTACCGCATTGTGGCTGTGACAGTGAAGAGGTTCGGGGGCGCAGAGCTGTTGTACGAACTGGAAATCGAGGCATAGATGCAAGCGGCTAAAGATACGTTTCTTAAAACACTGGCGCAAAGGCTTGCAGTGGTGAATCCAGCACGGACGATAACAATGGATGGCGTGACGCGTCCGGCGGTCGCCACAGTGGAGAACGAGGTTCAGCTGCCGGTTCAGGATGAACTGGAGGCCTTTTTGTTGAGCTGGGAAGGCGCGGGCAGAGCAATCCCGGAGGCTTCGCTTATGTACCTGGATTGCAAGATCAGTTATGGCAGCCAGGGTTCAGATGCAATGCTGCGCAGGGATCGCGGCCGCATTCTGACCGCCATGGACGGCGAACTGATGCAGATTTGCCATCCGCGCTGTGCGGCCAAATGCGATTACACGGAGACTTTACCAACAGCGCTGGGCACGAATGTTTTCTGGACATTGCCGGTGATGGAAGCTCCGAGTGAGAGCGAGGGAGTGCTGCTGCGAACGGCAACCATGAGACTATTTTATTTTCCGGAGGGCGTGTAGATGGAACGAGCTGGAATGCAGGAGTATTTCGGGCAAGTGCGCGCATTCTTTGCTCCCGTGAATCGCACGACGGAGACGGGCATGGTGTTCGATCCGGCGGCTGCTTTCGACCTGAACAATCCGCCCGCGCCATGGGTCAGTTTAGGACTTGTGCGCAACTTTAAACGCATTGCGAAGTCCACCGTCGAGGCAGTAAGGACTGGACCGGCGGGAATTGCTCAAGTGCAGTTCCGTAAACTGGTGGATGCGCGAGTGAGCCTGGATTTTTGCGAGTGGGGCAAGTTGCAGATGGCGGTGGCGGCAAGCTCTCAACATATGAACGTGTTGGAGAGCGACGGCACGCAGCCAAGGGCTTCGGGTGGAACTGCAAAGTCCGGGCAGCCGGTTCTGGCCGGTTCCTCGGCGACCCAGATACTGATGGATCCTTCGGCGTTAGGCAACTACTCGGTCGGTGAATTGGTGGTGGTGGATGTAGATTATGCTGCCGGTATTACGAATCTGGGTACGGGAATCACCGGAGGCGTGACAGAGTCGAGTGCGCAGCTCGATTGCGATGCAGTACGCCGCGTGAGCTACAACGTCGGGTGCGTAGCAGCAGTCACGGCGAACGGGCTGCAACTTGATGCTCCGCTGTTAGGAGGCGCTCCTGCGAACGGCGCTCGTGTGCAAAAGGTGGTCGCATTCGTGGACCGCGAGGGCGCGAGTTTCTTTCAGGAATGGTCGGCGCTGTTTGCGTTGGAAGAAGTAAGCGGTGGACGAGTGTACTTTCATTATCCGCGCTTGCAGGCAGCAGCTCCGGCAGAAGAGACAGTGGCGACGCTGGCGAACGGTTTGAACACGACGATGTTGCACGCGGAGTTTGCCGCAATGGCCGCTAAAGATGCGAACGATGGAGAGAGCGTGGTGAGCTACCGGTCTTACGTTCCGGCCTCGAAAACTCCGGCGTATTGAAATGAGCAGATAGAAAGCCAGTCGATATCCGTTCGAAATTGATTAAGGGGCAGAGGACCTGCCCCTTTCGCTTTGATTGCGACTCCGCAACTGGAGTAAGGGTGAAAGGCGAGATGAAACTTACGATTGACAACCTTGATGGTTTGGGAGAGACGGATTACACCGAGTTGCTCGATGCTGAGGCACCGCCGAAAATTGTGCGGAAGTTGAATCAGGCTCCAGCACTAACGGCGCGACTTGCGTGCAAGGGCGCGGTTGTGGCTGCTACGGCAGGCAGCAAGGTGCGTCTTTACCGCGACTCTGGCGAGCTATGGTTCAGCGGATATTTGGAAGATGCGCCGCAGCGAGAGTTTGCGGGCGTTTCGATGGGAACTCCGGTCTTCCGAATAACGCTGCATGTGAGGGGAGAGATGCTTTCTCTGGATCGCGGAGTATTGAGTGAGCGTGCGGCACTGGGTGGACGGACTGTAGGAGAAGCAATCTCGGTGCTGACTGCGGAGGCAAACGCGGCCTTTAATTTGTCCGGAGTGCAGGATGTTGCCGAGGCGGGAACTTATACGGTGGAGACCGGCGAACTCTGGAGCGAAGCTGCTGGGCAGATTGCCAACTGCGCTCGTGCCGTACTCAGTGTTCAGAACCGCGCGCTGACTTTGGCTCCAGTGGGCTCGGTGTCGCGGACGCTCAGCGATAGCGATCCTGGCTTTGAGGCTGAGTCGCTGAGACTCAGTGCAGCCGGACCCGTGGCGAATGACGTGACTGTGATCGGAGGTACGGAACCATCCCTGTATGTACGCGATTGCTTCACTGCGACTGGCAAAAAGGAAGGTTTCGCGTTCTCGCGCTTGCCATTCAAGGTGAAGACGGCGGTTCAGGTGAAGGACGACTTCAGCGGGTCGGTGTTGGATGCAACGAAGTGGGTGAGCGACTTTCCATCGCCGCTCACATTCACGCAGAGCGGCGTGGCTTGCGCGGGTCCGATTGCCTTGCGCTATCGCGACAGGTTGGAAATTGGCGGGCTGATCATTCTGGAACAAACCGGTATTAACTACGTTAGTGGCCAGGGGGTGGTGGGCGGTCTGTTCAGCGGCGGCTTTGCGCTCAATTACTGCATTGCCGGTGTGCTGGTAAATGGTGGTCAGGTGCAGACCATCGTTAACGGAGTGGTGAACGCTCCGGTGAAGGAGATGTCGTCAAGTAAGCGTTACGAGTTCCGGACGATGATTTTTCATCCTGAGCCAATCCGCGCTGGACAGGCGTACTCGAGCAGTGTGTGCAACGGAAGCAGTGCGCGAAGCTCGCAGGTCTGGTTCGGAACGACTCACGTGGTACTGACGATGCGCGAAATCGACCCGGCGGATGCTTCGACGACGAGCGCGCCGCAGGTTGTGCTCTATGACGGAACACTGCTGAACGTGCCAGCGTATGCAGACTACCTGCCCCTGTGGGGACTGAACTTGAGTTGCACGCTGGGCCATGCCAGTGCCACCAACCAGGGTGCAGTATGGGTGCAATCGGCTGCACCAGGTCAGCCGATGCGCACCAGGCTGATCGGAGATGTGACGGCAGGGGCAGAGTGTTATCTGACATCGACTCCGGAACTGCACTTCACCTCAACAGCAGAACCGGTGGCGAGTGAGCAGATCGAAATCTTTTATCGCGCCCGCGGACTGGCCTGTGGGAGAGTCGTTGATTCACAGAGTGTGCAGGCGTTGAAGAACAGCGAAGACAGCGGGATACGTACAGTGGTGATGCGTGTCAATGCACCGGCACCGCGCACATCACTTGACTGCGAACAAGCTGCACGAGCTCTGCTCGATGATCTGACACAGAAGAGGTATGCCGGCGAATATCAGTGCTGGTTGGGATCACTTCCGCAAGGCGCAACGGATGTGCAACCGGGGGAGCAATGGAGCATCTCCGCATCTTCGTGGGGCTTGAGTTGCGCGGTGATCGTGCAGGAAGTGGAGATCGATTTCCAGGATCTTTCGGGCAAATACGCGCGATTCAAGTTGCGCGTCGCCAATGAGGCCGCTCATCCGTTCACTATCGACTTCGACCGAGCGAAACACAATGCTCTTGTTTCAGTTGTGTACAGCGATCATCAGGAGGATGTGTCAATGCGCCCGGCAGGCCTGCCCGATGCACGCATTGCCGTCTGGGGCACAACAAGCCTTACCGTGGACGCCGGTGTTGATCCCGTCCCGGGCGGAGGGTTTGAAGTGCGCGTAGAAGGCGATTGGGGATGGGGAATGGCAGTGGATCGAAACCTGGTTGGCCGCTATACGAGCCGGAGCTTTACATTGCCGCGGACAACGACAACCCAGGAGTTTTATCTCAGGCAGTTTGATGGAAGCAATCCGGCAAAGTACTCGCCCTACTCAACTGTATTGCATGTGGAAGTGTAGCCATGACGAATTTTGAAGAGCGGGTACTTAGAGATCTCGGCGAGTTGAAGGCGCATATGCGTTGGATTGTTGGAAACGGTAATGAAGGGAAAATGCAAGAACTGGAAACCAGGATCCAGCAACACGAAGCGACGCTGCAGCGAGTGGCGGGAATCGGCGTGGCCGCAGGAGTACTGCTTACAATTTTGCACATCACGCTGGACTCACTGAAGGTGATACACCAGTGATGACAAAAATGAAAGGTACAGCGTGGCTATGCCGCTCTGGAGAACAAAGTGGAACCAAGGGCGAGTCGAGGCTCGCCCTTTAATGCGCGGTTCATTGAACAGAAAGATTCAATAGATAGGTTCCGACCAGTTCTCCAGAACCGATTTCATGACCATCATGAATTGGTCAGCGACCGCGCCGTCCACTACGCGGTGGTCGAAGCCGATTGCCATGGTGAGCATGGAACGGATGCCTATGGAGTCATTGCCCTCATTGTCCGAGACAACTATCGGCTTCTTGACGATTGCGCCGATATCCAGAATCGCGACCTGAGGCTGATTAATGATGGGCAGTCCAAAAGATGCACCAAAGATTCCGGGGTTGGTGATGGTGAAAGTCCCCCCGGTCACCTCTTCGGGCTTCAATTTCTTGCTGCGAGCACGCTCTCCCAGGTCGTTTAGCGCGCGCTGAAGGCCAATAAAGCTCAGCTCGTCAGCATGCTTGATAACAGGAACCAGTAAGCCCCAGTCGAGTGCAACAGCGACACCGATATTGATATCGCGCTTGTAGTGAATGTTTTCACCTTCTACCGAGGAATTCATGATGGGCCACTTGCGAAGAGCTTGTGCTGCGGCCCTTATAAAAAAAGGTGTGTAGGTCAACTTGAGTCCGGTAGCTTGCTGGAAGCGATTCTTGTCCTTATCGCGCAACTTCACGATGCGCGTCATGTCGATGTCGAAAACTGTATGCACGTGCGCACTCGTCCGTCGTGATGCAATCATGTGCTCAGCAATTTTCTTGCGCATTGCCGACATTGGCTCGACGACACCAGGCGTGCCGGCAAACTTGCTGGCCGGCGCGGGCAATGAAGGCACGGCAGCCATTTCAGCTGGTGGTGCAGGTACGGCTGGAGCTGCTTCTGAAGGCACAGTTTTGACGCGTTCTAAAAATGCGAGAATGTCATCCCTGGTAACACGGCCACCGGCACCGCTGCCCGCAATCTGACGCAGATCCACGTTGTGTTCGGCGGCCAGTTTGCGCACTAGAGGAGAGGTGCGAATCTCTCCTGTTTCGATCGCTCGCGCTGCGGGTTCAGATTCCACCGTGGCAACTTGCGGCAGTGATTCTGTCGGGATCCCTTCTGGAACCGCCGCGCCTTGGACTGCACCTGTTCCGCCAATCACCGCAATCACGCTGTTTATGTGAACGGTTTTACCTGTATCGGCCATGATCGCGGTAAGCACGCCTGATGCGGGTGCGGGAATTTCCGTGTCCACCTTGTCGGTTGAGATTTCAACTAGTGGCTCGTCGCGCGTGACCTGGTCGCCTACCTTCTTGAGCCAATTGGTTATCGTACCCTCGAAGATCGACTCACCCATCTGCGGCATGACCACCTCGGTAGAAGCAGGTGATTTAGCTGGGGCCAGGTATGTCACCGGAGTTGGAGAAGGTGAGTCAATCGCAGGTTCACCGGATTCATCGATGAGGGCAACCACTGAGTTGACCTGTACAGTCTTACCTGCTTCTGCCACGATCTGTTTCAGCACACCGGATACGGGTGCGGGAATTTCGGCATCTACCTTGTCGGTTGAAATCTCGAATAGCGGTTCGTCTCGAGTGATCTTGTCGCCTGGTTGTTTGAGCCACTTAGTGATGGTACCTTCGAAGATCGACTCGCCCATCTGAGGCATAACGATTTCAGTCGGCATACTTTTCCTTCCGTACAGTGCTGGGTCCTCTAGTTCTCCAAGTCAAGGAGAGATTATATACGCGGGCGGCAGATGTTTACCGTTGCCCTTTGAAGCGGTTCCTCCCTGCGGTCGCGGTGTTCTTCATTACTGGTCCGCAATCCCTTCGCAGGACTATACTTCTCTCGTTATGGCTTTTCCTGTCAACCGCCAGCGTCGTCTGCGCCGCACTGAAGCCTTGCGCTCGCTCGTGCGCGAAACCAGGCTTACTCCATCCGGATTCGTTTATCCGCTCTTCGTGTGTCCCGGAGAAGCCGTCCGCAAAGAAATCCGCTCCATGCCCGGAATCTTCAACTTCTCCGTTGACGAAGTGGTGAAAGAAGCTCACGAGGTCTATTCGCTCGGTATTCCCGCGATCATGCTTTTCGGTCTGCCGGAGGTCAAAGATGAGATGGCAACCGGAGCCTGGATTGACAACGGCATTGTGCAGCGGACGGCTCGCGCCATTAAGGCTGCCGTCCCCAACCTGCTCATCATGGGAGACGTCTGTCTTTGTGAGTACATGTCGCACGGGCACTGCGGCATCGTGAAAAAAGTTGGCGGCCCTACCCCGGAAACCCAATACGAAATCGTCAATGACGTCTCGCTCGACCTTCTCGCCAAAACCGCCGTTTCGCAGGCCAGGGCCGGCATCGATATTATCGCTCCTTCGGACATGATGGATGGCCGCATCGATGCCATTCGCGCAGCGCTTGACGCTCATGGTTTCGAGAACACGCCGATCATGAGCTATGCCGCCAAGTTTGCCAGTGGCTTTTACGGCCCATTTCGTGAGGCTGCCGATTCCGCGCCAGCCTTCGGAGATCGCCGCAGCTACCAGATGGACCCGGCAAATGCCCGTGAAGCCATGCGAGAAATTGAGCTCGATGTCCAGGAGGGTGCGGACATGATCATGGTAAAGCCCGCACTTCCTTATCTCGATGTGATTGCCGAGGCCCGCATGCGTTTCGATCTTCCGCTTGCTGCCTACCAGGTCAGCGGCGAATTCGCCATGATAAAGGCCGCCGCGCAGAATGGCTGGATCGACCATGACCGCGTCATGCTGGAATCTCTCTTAAGCATTCAGCGCGCTGGGGCTTCGATCATCCTGACCTACTTCGCGAAAGAAGCCGCCAAACTCATCGGATAGGTCGAGATTCAAACATCAATCAGAAGGGCTGTTCGCGAGCGGCCCTTTCATGTGGTGAGGGGTGAGCGAGTGGCGCACCAATGATGATCAACTTACTTTCCGGCCGACGGAAATGCTCTAGGGACGCTCTGAACAAGCTCTCGCCCTGACTCCACGTTAGTCGTTTTGGTGG
>PJLO01000006.1 GCA_003010405.1 Acidobacteriota bacterium
CGGGGGAGCGGGGCCTCTTCCGCTACGCTCCAGAGTCCTGCTCCCCCGCAAATCCCCGTTCCATCGCTGACCCTACTGGCTCACTTTTACTCCGCCCTACTGGCCTACTTTTACTCCGCCCTTGACACCATGCCTAGGCAAGGGGTGCAGGGTTGTACCCCCCAAAGCAAAGACAATGAGTAATACAGGACGATAGCTAGTCGTCCTGTAAATAAGTACTGAAGTCAGATTAGTTCCAGACATTTAAATCAGAGGAAAACTGTAAACTTTTTGTTACAATTCTTAAATAAAGCCAAGTAAAAGATACACGATCTCGTTTGCCTGTTTGTCGTTGTTTGCGGAGGAGAAGGTAAAGGCTAAAGCAGGGGTACGGGGTGTACCCCACCTTAAGGCAAACAAAGACAACAGAGGGTTAGCTAGACCCTCCACTATGGAGACGTTCGGGATGGCAAAAATATAGACTCTCGTTTGTAACAGTTTTGTAATATCACTGTTTGGGCTTTAAAAAGGCAAAGGCAGGGGGTTGGAACAGGAGTCAAAACAATGGCATCCTCCAACCCCCTGCGTTATGATTTTCATGGAGATTTCGGCAGGTTTAAGCTATTGGTAAATAATAAGGCAAAACGCAAGGTAAAAATTACGCCTTACAAGCAGGATGTCGGGGGTTCGAGTCCCTCACTGCCCACCACTTCCTGAAGCCTCGGCAACGCTTTTTATCACTTTCTCCTATTTTTCCAAAACAGTTTAAACGGCAGGCATGCGAACTTTGTTCTCGCACATTTGCAGGTATCCTCCGTTGTTCCTGGAAACAATGCTGAGTCTGGAGGAACGCTTACCTTTCTATTTTATCGAACAGCCATACTCACTCCAAGGTTTGTAGCTGTGAAGCTGGGTTCTACTTCTGAGTATTCCCGTCGCTTGTTCGTGACATTTTCTTGCCCAGCAAATACATGGCAGTTGCCTTGTCAGAGATTCTCGATTGGGATCGCTACGACATACTCAGATTGGTGACTGCCGACAAAATCGAGCAGAAACACGGCAGCATTCCGCTGGAAATTTCTGGCAAGAACCCGGAGCTTGAGCACTTTGAGCGCGGCTGGCACATGGTGACCGTGCAGGAAAAGGACCTCCTGAGGAATCAGTACGATACATTCATCCGGCAACACAAGAAGCACCAGAGACATCAGGCATGATTTCCACATCGCCGGGTTGACGTTCGAGTCATCAATCCACTATATTCTTGAATGTAGCGCGGTTGACGGTTCTGATGGTGACAGTCAGGACGGGTAAATGCAAGAGCCGTGTTATGAGCGAAATAGCGGGGTCGTAGTTCAGTTGGTTAGAACGCCGCCCTGTCACGGCGGAGGCCGCGAGTTCGAGTCTCGTCGACCCCGCCATTAAGTCCAATCAACTTAATGGTTTAGAGACCCCCGAAAGGGGGTTTTCTTGTTTGTGAGGGCGCATTTGGGCGCAGTTTCCGAGAAGATTGCTCTGCTTCTTCACACGCGCACTCTCCGTTCTGGTACCACCATCATCACAACCTTGTCCTGCGCCTGTCGCTTGGCCGGAGTGAGCGCCTGCGCGTAAATGTCCATCGTGATCCGGCTAATGGCATGGCGCAATAGCTCCTGCACGACCTTAATATCCTCGCCGTTCGATTTCAGCAGGGAAGTATAGGAGTGCCGGAAGGTGTGCCAGCCGATCTGTTTGGTGATCCCAGCCTTCACTGCAGCAGGGCGAATGTAGTCCGTCATCACGTTTTGCGGATTCCGGGGCGACGCGCCATAGGTGGTCGGAGATGCGAAAACCCAGTTCTCAGCCGAACTGTACCCCGTTTCGAGCCTCCAGAGAGCCAGATCTTCGAGGATGACGTCGCTCAGCGGGACCGGCTTCCTCGATGTTTCCGTCTTGCAGGTGCCGATTCTCTCCCGCTTGGTGTTGTGGACGAAGCTCCTGGTGACGCTGGCCTGCTTGGCGTCAAAGTCGATGTCACTCCACTTGAGCGCGAACAGCTCGCTCCGGCGTAGACCACTGCACGCCGCTACAACGACCATCGTCCTATGCATCTGGCCGAGTTCGTTGATTAGACTGCGGAACTCATCCACCTTCAGTATCTCCGGAATCTTTTCGCGCTTCGCGCTCTGCCGGACCTGTGTGACAGGGTTCCGGTCGATGAACTCGTAGCGCATTGCGTGGGAGAAGAGAGAGTGCATCATGTTCCTGATCTTCGCCTTAGTGCCGCGGGCCAGCAACTTGTCTTTCGTCGTGCACTTCAGCCCGCGGAGCCAGTCCTGAATTGCGATGGTGCGAACCTCATTCAGCCGAAACTTGCCCCAACGCGGCAGGATGTGGTTCTTGAAGTTGACCTCGTAGGAATCCTTGGTTCTGGACGCCTTGTTTTCTTCAGGATCGTCCATCTCCGCGAGTTCGTGATTCTTGAAGTGGGCGACCAGAAGTTCAATGGTCATCAGCGGGCCTAGTGTTGAATCCGCCAGATCCCGGTTTACATCGAGCCGCATGAGTTCGACGGCCCGGCTGGCGTCTGATTCGGTCGGATACTTGGAGAAAGGTCCGACGATCATCCTGCGGTTGATAGGTTTGCCGTCTGTGCTGTACTCCCGGAAGCGGTACGACCAAACATCCCCAGTCTTCCGGTGCAACAAGCTCATCCAGCCGTGTTGAAACCGTGCGCGCTTTGCCATGTGGTTCCTATTCCCAGCGGCACAGGTGGACGGGATTATTCTTTCGCCTCCATCACTTCCCGTCAAGGCGTGGTTGGATCGGCTGTTCTTTGTCACTAGCTCATTCCTCGGAGTTCTCGTGATTTCCACTCCAGTGTTCGCTTATCAAACCAGGTGGGGAAGGTGCCTCGCTCTCCACCGTCGCGGATTTTGGCCGCAATGATTTCATCATTGCTGTTAAACTCACCGCGGTTATGTGTGGATGTCTGCTCCGTTGCGATCTCTCGCCAGAGCATCAAGATCACGTGCGCATGAATGGCGACATTGCCAGTCTCTTTGAGGTCGTCTTCATCCGGCTTGGCGTTCGCTTCCGATGGCTTGCGCGTATGGTGTAGGAGCACCACGCCAATGTTCTCGTCATAGGCGAACCGGCGCAGAGCTTCCGCGGCAGTCTCAACCTTGGTGCGGGTATCACGTCCCGGGCTGATCGCTGCCAGGGCGAATAGGTGATCGACGAAGAGCACTTTGATGTGATCGCGCCGAACATAAAGGCGGCTCTTGGCAATGAACTGCGAGAGACTTTTGACCGGTTGATCGTCTAGGATCAGCGGCAACTTCGAAAGCTGGACCGCCGCCTGTTCCGCGCGGAGCATCTCATCTTCGCTCAGGCGCCGAGGGTCTTTGAACTTTACCGCGGGGATTCCCGAGACCGCTGAGATGCAGCGCCGCAGAACTGGATCACCCTTCATCTCCATTGAACGGACCGCAACTGGGATCTCGTGCATAGCCGCATTGCGGGCCATCTGGAGTGCCAATGCAGTCTTAGCGCGGCCTTGTGGTGCCCCGATCACCCATAGCTCAGAAGGACGAATGCCCGTGGTCAGCTCGTCGAGATCTTCTATGCCTGTTGGGACGCCCAGCAGTGTTTCATTTGGTATCGTCCGCTCCCATTGCATCTGCTCGATCACAGAGAGACATTGCTCGCGAAGGACTGGAGTTTTACCTGCATCGCAACCAGACATCAGCGAGAGCAAGGATTCTTCCGCGTTGAAAAGAACCTCATCAGCTTTCGCTGTCTGGTCGAGTGCCGAAGCTACCATGCCGTTTCCGACGTGAATGAGATTACGCAGTGTCGCCTTTTCGCGCACGATGCTGATGTAATGAGCGATCGAGGAACGCCGCGGCACGCCATCAGTCAGCGATGCCAGGTATCCAGCGCCGCCTACAAACTCCAGCGCCTTGCGATCGAGCAGCTCTTGTGTGAGCGAGCCGATCTCAATCGGCTTATTTGCTGCCTCCAAATCCCGGATGGTCGCGTAAATCTGGCGATGTGCGTCTAGGAAGAAATCAGCAGTGCAGAGTTCCTGGACAGCTTCGAGCGCCCGTTCATTGTCGAGCAGGATGGCTCCGAGTATGGAGCGTTCTACTTCAGGCGATGCCGGGAGACCACGATCTAGGCTGTAATCATTGACGGCGCTAGTCATTGGCTAACTCCCGTCTCATGCGTTCCGTCGGATTAATCGCAGGTATGAAATCTGCTGTTACTTTTCTGATGGGGTCAAGTTTGATCGTCTGTCCCTTCCAGATATGAGGATCGGAGAGATAGTTTCCGGAACTACCTGGCTGGAAAAACTTCTCCGGGGACGGGCAGAATCGGAGATCATCATGCGGGCGATTCACGAAGGCATCGCGCAAGTTCTTGGTTCCTGCCATCACAAGCTCAAAACCATCCTGCATGATGGCCTCGGCTATGATTCGCTCTTGACCGGCGCTGGCGGGTTTTCCAGCCGTAACAAGTCCGGAGTTTCGGGGATGGAGTCTAAATATCTCCGCAACTTGCTCTGGAAGTTTGTCAGGATTAGGTTCGAAACTGACGTGCACCGGCGTTTGTATGTCCTGATCCTGTTTCTGTTCCTGTTCCTGTTCCTGTTCCTGATTTGCCAAAGGATTCAGGAGAGGCTTTGGTAAAGGCTTCGGGCAAGTCTCATTGAATGCCTTTACTGCAGTGGCGCAATCCTTACCTTCGACGGAATCGCCGTGCGATTTCGAAAGGAAGATTTCGATCATTGCATGTACGAAAGCTCGATGAGGAATAATGTCAAGGATATGTTCTCGAAAGAGAGGTCGGCGCGAATTGATTGGATCAAGGCAACCCTGGAGAATCCTGCGGCTGACATTTATCAGGGGTGGATAAAAAGCGAAAGCGCCATGATCCCACGTCAAGAGTCGCGGTGGTATACGAAGAATTTGCTGTGGTGATTCAACTGAAGACAGCGGCGGACGGTAGCCGCTCGGCCCAGTTCGTGACCGCGTACTTGGCGGACAACAGCATTGCCAAGATCAGAGGGGGGCCAAAATGGGGCTGAAAATAGAAGCGCCGCTGGTTTGCCAGGCTGGCCCAGCGGCAGAAGCCTCTGTAGGTTCCCTGCCGTCGGTAAAGAACATCTTTAGACTAGGGTCAAAGGCACAGCATGTCAAGTTGAATCGTAGTCTAGGGGCATCATCGTTATCATTTCAATCTGTACCGAAACGGAACTACCTGGCTGGGTGGCGGCAGTGCGTAATGACCTGTCGATATTTGGGCAATTTTTCGACATATTTTTTCGATACGTCGATTGCAGCGACATATCCTGGATTGGGTTAGCATGAGCCAAGTAACTGAAAACATGGTAGAAGATGAGCTTTTAAGCTGGTTTGAGGATCTTGGCTATGAGGTCGTCTTCGGCCCGGAGCTTGCGCCGGATGGGGCGACGCCGGAGCGGAAGAGCTACAAGCACGTATTGCTCGAAGGGCGGCTCCGGGATGCGCTGCACCGTCTGAATCCTGGGTTGCCCACCGCCGCCATTGCCGATGCTGTCGCCATCCTGACAAATGCGGGTACACCCGGCCTGCTTGCAGGAAATCAAGAGTTTCAACGATGGCTGACGCGGGGAGTGCAGGTCTTCTGGCAGCAGGACGGGGAGACCCGGAGCGACCGGGTGCGGCTGGCGGATTTTAGCAATATGGAGCAGAACGAGTGGCTGGTGGTGAACCAGTTCACTGTGATCGGCACAACGGTGACCGGCAGCCGCGAACGCAGACCCGACGTTGTTGTCTTCCTGAACGGGCTGCCAGTGGCCGTGTTTGAGTTGAAGAACGCGGCCAGCGAGACAGCGGACGTGTCGGCGGCCTATCGGCAGATTCAGACCTACAAGGAAGAGATACCGGAACTCTTCCGCAGCAATGGCGTGCTGGTGGCGTCGGACGGCATCTATGCGCGGATGGGTTCGCTCTCTGCCGATGAAGAGCGATTTACGGCGTGGCGCACCATCGACGGTAAGGAGCGCGATCCGCTGGGGCAGTTTGGCGAGCTGGAAACGCTGGTGCGGGGTGTCTTCAATAAAGAGCATCTGCTGGATTATCTGCGAAACTTCATCGTCTTTGAGGACGACGGCGGGCTGGTGAAGAAGATTGCGGCCTACCACCAGTTCCACGCGGTGCGGGCTGCGGTACAACGGGTGCTGGAGGCTTCTGCCCCTGAAGGTAGCGGCAGGGGCGGCGTGGTGTGGCATACACAAGGCGCGGGCAAGAGCCTGGAGATGATCTGCCTTGCGGGCAAGCTGATGACACACCCACAGATGAAGAATCCCACGCTGGTGGTGGTCACAGATAGGAACGATCTGGACGGTCAGCTTTACGGCATGTTCGACATGGCGGCAGAGGTGCTGGGCGAGAAGCCGGTACAGGCCGACAAACGGACGAGGCTGCGTGAGGAACTGAATCAGCGACCGTCGGGCGGCATTCTCTTTACGACGATCCAGAAATTTGTGCCTGGCGAGGATGAGGACACTTATCCAGAGTTGACCGGGCGGCATAACGTAGTGGTGCTGTGCGATGAGGCGCACCGCAGCCAGTATGGGCTGAAGGCACGCATCAATGATGCCGGAGAAACAATTTACGGTTATGCAAAGTATCTTCGCGATGCGCTACCTAATGCTACGTTTGTCGCCTTCACTGGAACCCCGGTTTCGTCAAAGGACAAGGACACGCAATCGGTCTTTGGCGAGTACGTGGACATCTACGACATTGAGCAGGCCGTAAAAGATAAGGCGACTGTCCCCATCTACTACGAATCGCGGCTGGTGAAGCTGGAGATGGATTCCGCCATTGCCGAATCGATAGACGAAGAAGTGGAAGAGCTGACCGAGGATGAGGAAGAGGCGGCAAGGGCGCGGACCAAGAGCCGGTGGGCGGCGCTGGAGAAGCTGGTGGGGACGGCTCCTCGCATAGCGACGGTGGCGGCGGACCTTGTGAACCACTTCGAGACCCGGCAGGACGCGATGAGCGGCAAGGCCATGACGGTGTGCATGAGCCGCGAAGTGTGCGTGCTGCTCTACGACGCGATTATCAAGCTCAGGCCGGAGTGGCACGACCCGGACCCGGAGAAGGGCGCAATCAAGGTGATCATGACCGGGTCTGCATCGGACCGGGAGGCGCTACGCCGCCACGTTTACAGCGCGGCAGTGAAGAAGCGGCTGGAGAAACGATTCAAGAAGGCCGATGATCCGCTCCAAATAGTGATCGTGCGGGATATGTGGTTGACCGGTTTTGACGTGCCATGCCTGACGACAATGTATGTGGACAAGCCGATGCGGGACCATAACCTGATGCAGGCCATTGCGCGGGTGAATCGGGTCTTCAAAGACAAGCCGGTGGGCTGGTGGTGGACTACATCGGCATTGCAAACGACTTGAAGAAGGCATTGCGGGAGCACACAGAGAGCAAGGGGAAAGGGCGGCCCACCATTCCAGCTTCAGAGATGTTGCTGAAAGTGCGCGAGGAGATGGAAGTGGCGCGGGGAATGCTGTGCGGGCTGGACTATAGCGGCTTCCGCGTGAATGCCCTGAAGCCAATGCGGGCAGCAGCGGACCATATCCTCGGCCTTGAGAATGGAAAGCGGCGATTCGCGGATTGCGTTCTGCGGATGACTCAGGCTTTCGCGCTGTGTTGCACATTGCCCGCTGCGGTGGAGTACCGCGAAGAGATCGCCTTCATGCAGGCCGTGCGTACCATCCTTACGAAACGCGACCCCACTACCTCTCTGACCAACGATGCGAAGGAACACGCGCTGCGACAGGTTCTCTCCCGTGCGGTGGTTTCGGCAGATGTGATGGACATATTTGCGGCGGCGGGCCTGGAGCGGCCCAACGTGGGAATCCTGTCGGATGAGTTCTTGGAGGACGTGCGAAAGCTGAAAGAGAAGAATTTGGCGGTGGAGGTGCTGGAGCGCTTGCTTAAAGGCCAAATCAAGAGCGGGTTCGGGAGCAACGTGGTGCAGAGCCGGAAATTTTCTGAGCTACTGCAAGACTCACTGGCTCGCTATCGCAGCCGCGCCATAGAAACGGCGCAGGTGATTGAAGAACTGATCACCATGGCGAAGCAGTTCAAAGCGGCGGCGACCCGAGGAGAAGAACTTGGGCTCTCCGCCGATGAGATGGCATTCTATGACGCGCTTGCGACGAATGAAGCATCGGTGAGAGAGCTTGGGGATGCAACGCTGCGCAAGATCGCTCGGGAACTTACACAGAAACTGCGGGCCAGCAATTCGGTCGACTGGTATGTGCGGGAATCCGTGCGGGCTAAGCTGCGGCTAATGGTGAAGACGATTTTGAAGAAGTACAAATATCCGCCAGATGGACAGGAACAGGCTGCCGAGACGGTTCTGGAGCAGGCGAAAGAGTTATCGGCGGCCTGGGCTGCTCTGTAGAGTAGAAACCAGGTAGGCACAATTTCAGGCACAAATGGTGTGCCTTCGTGCCGTGCAGCGTGAGTCATTGCGCCAGGCCGAGCACCTCTTCCAGTCTCTCCTTTATAGCGCGTTCGCAACGGACGACGGAATCGACCATGGTAAACCGGCAACTATCGGCCTATGATCCTTCATCGGCTGCCGTATGGTTCGGAATAGGTAGTACGGAGGAATGTGATGTCACATGATCTGTGCTTTACTGATGGCAAAGCGGAAATGATGTATGTGGGCGAGATGCCGTGGCATGGACTTGGAACCAAGCTGGAACAACCTCCCCGTACCGCAGCAGAAGCAATCTGGGCGGCACGGCCAACTGGAACGTCGTAAAGCAGCAGTTGTACGTTGGCGACAAGCATCGCCCACTGCCGGGTCAATTTGCGATTGTTCGCGAGGACCGCTGGGAACGAAACGAGGATGCGATTTTCGGTACGGTTGGGCAAACCTACGTTCCCTTGCAGAACATGCAAGCCTTCACCTTCTTCGATCCGATCATCGAGACGGGCTCTGCGTCTTACGAGAGTGCCGGGGGCTCTGGGCAAAGGCGAACGAGTCTGGGTGATGGTGCGGCTGCACGGTGACATGGAGATCGCGCCTGGCGACACAGTGGCGCGGTATCTGCTCCTCAGCAACAGTCACGACGGGAACAGTTCGGTTCAGGTCAAGTTCACGCCTGTGCGGGTCGTCTGCCAGAACACGTTGAATCAGGCGCTCGAAATGGGGCCAACTCTACGGATTGCACATAATCGCGAAATGCAGCGGCGCCTCGGCGACACAGCAGAGGCAATCGCGGAGATCCGCGAACGGTTCGACGAGTTGCAGATGTTCTTTAAGAAAATAGTGCAGGTGCAGATGAAAACCACCAGCCTCGAATCATATCTGGCGGCGGTTTTCCCCGAACCCAATCGCGGAAAAGACGACAAACGCTACGAACGAGCGCTGAAGCAGATGAAGCGGGATCGAATTGCCGCACAGCAGCGATTTGAAACCGGCAAAGGCAACAACTTGGCCCACGTCCGCGGGACACTCTGGGCGGCATATAACGGCGTGACCGAGTATGTCGATTATGCGCGAACGACGGTCGGTGACAGCAAGTGGCTCGATTCTGTCTGGTTCGGAGAGGGCTGTGCGATAAAGACTCGCGCCTGCGATCTTGCGGTTGTCGCCGTGAACGGAAGCCAGGCTCCAGCGGCGCTCTAGCCGTAGGAGTGACGGCCAAGCCGCAATCTACACACACAGAAAGTTCCTGCGCGCAAGCACAGGGCCGATCCACAGGTAGCGCACACCGCTTTTAGCTGGTCTGCTGGCTGGCACCTGCTTGGCGGTCGTCGGAAGGTTTTTGACGGTTCATGCTGAGGTTATTTTGCGGTTCATTGCGAACCTGCACCTGAAGGAGTGCAGGGAAGTATTAGCGTGCCGCCTATGCCTGTGCAAAACCTGGCATTGTTTTGTAAGCTGTTCATTCTGTTCTTAATTTAGGCGAGCATTTGTTTTGGATGTGGTTGACAGACGGTGGTGTGGAGTTTACCTGGGGTTACGCACTCCCGAAAAAGCCGTCTCGGCGATCCTAACAACTCGATTTTGCCCAAGTGCGCCGGCATCAATTTGCAGTAATTGCTGCGCTCGAAACTTGATGAGTGGCGCGAGACCAGAAACAACGCGAGCCTGTGCCCTTATTAGAAGGTCGTCCCGTGAGTCTGCGCCATCTGGGAGGCTTTGAGCCAACGAAGAGAGGAGGACGATACACCCCCTCTCCATTGAGCCTTTAGCAGGCGAATGCACTTAGTTATAGCAAACGATTTCCCCAAAGCGTTGTTCAAACTCGGCGCGGAAGATGGGGCGCCCCAACACATACTCATCAGATGCCAGCATCCACTCAGCTTCTTTAAGCAGCCGCAGTTCGAAGCGACGGCCTTGAGTCTGCAGTGTGCGCAAGACTTGAAAGTCCCGCTCGACTGCCTCTCGGGTCTCTGCGTCCAATCCCACCGTCAGGACCCAATCGTAAACCGCCATCGCGTGCAGTATTTGTCCGACCTCGATATTGACCGCAACACCCAAATGTTCGTATCCGACTGCAGGATTACTCGCTCGAAACACTAAATATTTTCTCTGCTCTGACTCGAACACGCATGAAGGAACCACTGTGCCTAGACTCATTCCACTCTCCAAAATCGTGCGCTGCAACCACGGCGCTTGCCTGTGATGACTCTCTCAAGAGGAGACCTACCCAGCAGGCAAGGCCCCTCGTGCGCTCTGAGCGACAAACATCTGTCTTTCGCTCACCGAATCTCAACCTGCAAGTGCTTGCGATTCTGCTTCCGAACTTGTTTCTGGAGAGAGGGTTTTTCGCTCACCCGCGAGGCGGGCGCGTGCGGTGCCGTACCCGATGCCGAGCTGGGCGGCGATGGTGCGCAGGCTTACACCCTCGGCCTTCATGCGGTGGATACTTTCGCCGTCGACGATCCGACGCGGACGGCCAAGCTGTACTCCGTGAGCCTGGGCATTGGCGAGACCAGCCCTCACCCTTTCCTGCGTGAGCGACAATTCGAACTCAGCCATGGCGCCAATGATCTGCAGCATGAGGCGACCAGACGGCGTGGACAGGTCGATGTTGTCACGTAGGGAGACAAACGCGACTCCGTAGGCGGAGAGGTCCGCGATCGCGTTGACCAGGTGCTTGAGTGACCTACCGAAGCGGTCTATCTTCCAGACCAATACCGCATCGAACCGTCGATGATGAGCGTCGGCCATCAGGCGGTTAAGTGCCGGGCGTGATTCCTTCGAGCCAGAGACACCCTCATCGACATACTCGGCTGTCACGCTCCACCCACGGCGCGCGGCGAACTCTCGGAGTTCAGACAACTGCATCTCGGGGTGTTGGCCGTTCAGGGTAGAGACTCGGGCGTAGAGTGCGACCCGCTGAATTGTTGGGGGAACTGCTTGAACTGCGTTGGTGGGTGTAACTTTGAGTGTAGCCATGTTGCCTCCTTCTTAGGCGACATCGGTTAGCGTCGTGCCTGGTGCGTCCAACACCGGGCGCGACGCGTTTCTATTTGGTGGCGGACGCCTTCTGCTTGCGCGGCCTTCCGCCCTTTTTACCATTCACTCGCGCAATCTCTTGAAGCTTCGCGATACCGAGTCGCTCCAACCTCGCCGGGTAGCTGCGCTTCCCGATGTACGACATAACTTCCGCTATCTGCGCTTTCTTCATCGTGAAAGAAACCTAAACTGGTTTGGTTACAGAGTCAAGGAATCTATTGCATCTCTTAGATTCCTTGGCGCAGGAAGATTGCTCGTGCATCATGTTGTGCGTAGGTGCTGGAGGCACATGAACAAGAACGAGATTGAGATGCCGGATAGCCGACTACTCGGCCCGGATTGACCTTGAGAGCTTTTGTGTCAGCCGGCGTCCATTTGGCCCGGACTGGCTGGACGTTAGAGAAGTTGACGGATGTGAAGAGCGGAAATGCGTTGATCGCGCAGTTAGATACTCCGGCCATGATGGAATGCGCTGCTCTCTCTTCCTCATTAAATAGGCAGTCTTGGGAGGACTTTTTTGCTCCACAGGTTTGGAGAGCGCCGGGGTCGACCGTTCACATACTGAGCCGGCATCAATCGGACCTCATGTCCCTGCTCGCGCAATGCCCGGCCAAGGAAGTGCGCGCCGCCACAGGCTTCCATGCCGATCAGTTCAACGCGCAAGTTTGCGGTGTAGTGCAGCAGTTGCTTTCGAGAAAACATTTTGCGCACCACAACTTCGCCGCGCAGATTAAGACCAACCAGATGAAAGACTGTTTTGCCGAGATCAATGCCGATCGTGTGTAATTCCATGGATGCCTCCTCCGTACGCTTCTTATACCTCAGCCGCTGGCTGGGTAACGGCGGCGGACCATTCCATTAAGTGAGCCAGTGGAGTTGGCAGTTGCCTGAGGATTTGCTGGGGAGCAGGGGCTCTGGAGCGTAGCGGAAGAGGAAGCGTCGATGGACTCCACATCCTGCCACGCCTTCGCGGCACTGCTATCCGACTTGTATTAAAAATCGCGGACTGCGATTCCAACTGACCGATTACCGACGGCTTCTTGACATCATCGATGTCCTCCACCTGCCCATTTTATCCGCCTGACCTTACAAGTTAGGCTTAGTATCATCGAGCTAAGGGCTGCCGGGGTACACTGTACGTGTCGCTGGGTTTTGCGCTATACCATGAGGCATGGACAAGTGCGAGTTCTCTGAGTTTTCCTATGGCTACTGCCTGACAGAGGATTTGATCGTCGGGCAAGGTACGCCCATTACGGCTGCCCCTGTTTTTCCGTCGCTTGTGGAGGAAGGCCAAGCGGGTGTCGGATACGATGTTCGTCTAAACCGCCCTGGAACGCCCCTCTTCCTGCAATTTAAGCTTGTACATCAAATGGTGCGAGGTAACGCCAACGAGGCGAGAATGGGACATTTCTCAATACCGTTCTACCGGATGCACCTTCGTCCGCGCAGTATTTCAGACCAACATGAGTCACTACTTTCTTTGGAGCTTGCCGGCAATGACGTGTTTTACGTCGCTCCAGGGTTCCACACAATCGCGGAGTTGAATACTGTGTACGCAGGCCGTCGCGTTTGGAATCGAAGTTTACGAATTAAACCGAGCCGCATTGGTCCACTTCCTGATGACCGGGATCATCATGTCACATTTAAGGTGCCGAACGGACAGTGGCGCTTCTACTCTGAAGACCCCTCTCGGAGCGGTTTCGCATCGACGACAGATGAGATTTCCAGGGAGCTCAGCGAGAGAATTGCTGAACGCGGGAAGCGTAACCTTAGGCAACAAATTGAAGAACTAGATTTCACACTTGTAAGGATTGTGAACGAACGTAATATTCACCGCAGTCAGCCCAACCGAATCGATCTTCATGAACTTGGAGATCAAATCGATCCAGTCAGGCGAGTCGCCTATCTTGCTCGACAGTTTTTCGATTGTCAACTATTCTTCGTGACTCTGCGATAGATGCGCTGGTATGCGTCATTTGTCATTGTGCGTCAATAATGGGCGGCTCGTTCACCCCTGTGCCTTGCTCGCTAGAGTCTAGCGAGCAAGGATTGAGACGGATATCGGATGACGACGACAAGCCAAACCGCTCATCCACCACATTGTCGGCGGCTAAAAGTGAGCAGCGCTATGCAATATTCTTTTGCCTTGCGCGCAGGTTGACTACCCAATCTTTCAACTCCTTTATATCGCGTGCGACTGCAGATGGCGCCGGGACCCCCGTGTTCCTCGCGGCAGAAGGGTCGTGGCATCGGTCACATCACAACAGCGCTTGAACCCCGAGCGGAATGCATCGCAATCGGCCTCGGTCAGCGCCGTCGTCTTTTTCAGTTCTTTGGTATCGATGTAGTCGCGGTGGCGCATGATGACCCTGAAGAACGCTACTTCCTCAAGCGCACGTTCCCATGTCGCTCGCAGATCGTTGTAAATCTTGACCACATCCGTGGCGTATTCGTCCTCAAGACTCTGGTCGAACAGATCCTTTGCGTTCCTTGATGCCTTCTCCAATTGGTCGATGCGATCTTCGACTCTTTTTGCTTTCCACGGAAGCCCTGGGGTGATATTTCCGGCCCCGGCCTTACCTCTGCTAACGGTGACACACTGGCACAGCCGCGCTTGTTCTGCGGCAATATCAATGAGGTCATGCACGAGTATCAGGTCGTGCGTGAAAACGATGATTTGCCGATTGGCGGCTTCTTCGACCAGGCGCTCGGCTACGCGTTTGCGCCAGAGGTGATCGAGCGAAGACACCGGATCATCAAATACCAGAGTGGACGCGTGCACCGCAGTCGCAAGCTCGGTCAGAAACGCAGCCAGACCGACGCAGGTCTGTTCGCCTTCGCTCAGTATGTCTTTCACCTTGGCATGGGACTTTGTAAGCAGCTGCACCTGGTATTGTGGTGACCCATATTTGCCGCCAGTGCGAACAATATCCACGCGCACCTTTTCGGCCGCAAGTTTCATGATTTCTTCCTTAAATCGGTCGCGAAGATGCGGTGTAATCACGGTATCGGCAATGCTGTTGCCGAGATACGTGACTCCGTTCGTGGCCGTGTCTGGAAGGCACTGTTCGAGAAATCGCAGGCCCTTGAGCCGCTCGATCTCGTTTTCCACTGTCTCCAAAATGCCGCCTAAGAGATATCTGTCGCTCAGCTCGGCGAGGTCCCGTTCGAGTTTCTTGCGCTGGTTGTCAGCTGCAGATTGCTGGAGTTCAGCAGCATAGACCCTGAGGGACCGTTCCACCAGCTCTATACTGGCGGCTGGATTCTGTGCGCTGTTCGTCAGAACCAGCTCCTCGGCGGTGCCCAGTACCCGCAGCAGTACATAGCGGCGCAGGCGCGCCTGTGCGATGAACCTACGTGTGCTACGTGCTGCCTCCGGATTGCACAGTGCCAGCTCCTGCAGATTCGCTTTGAGCGAGCGGGTACTGATGGCAACGGAGACGAGTGCCTGACGCGCGGCCAGCAGGCCAGCTTCCCCTGCCTCGGCCTGCCGTTCGATGTCGTCGCGGATGAAGCTCTCGAAGCGCATCATACGCTCGCGCGCATCCTCGGAGAGCGGTTGCTGGCAAAGGGTGCAGACCGTGTCTTCCAGCGTCAGAGGAAAAGGTTGGCTTGGATAGGCCACCTGTTCTGAATATCGCCGTGCGGATTCCCAGAGTGAACGCCAAACCTCTCCCCCAACGCCCGGAATTGCCTCTCCCGAGAATGCCCTCTGCGAGGCAAGACGCGCTGCCTTCCTCTTGATCCCGGTATCAACATCCAACGACCAGGTGGACATTAGCACCGCATCGGCCGTTTCCTCTGCTAGCTGATTGATGGAGGTGAGCAGTCGCTGGATGCTATCGGCCTTGAGTGTCTGCTCAGCTGCTGCTTTAGCTAGATCCTGGGAGAGGTCTGCCGTGAGGCGTGCGCGGCGTGTCACTTCCTCATCACTGAGAGTCCCTAGAGCACAAATGGTCGCGTTGTTCGTGTCGTATCTCAGGGCGGAAAGCACCTTGCCTACGACTGTAAAATCTTTCCACGACGGCGAGGAAAACACGGGATTCCTGGATCTTTCGAGTTGTTTCTGTTCAGCGGTGAGAACATCCCTCACCTGTTGGCACGCATTGGCAAGCTCATCGGGAACATCCAGACCGAACGGCCGGAATGCCACTTCATTCTTTTCGTTGATATGCACCGAAGCGCAGGAACTGTCAAAGACGCTGACCGCCGAAAGCTGCGGATGAAGCACAGCAGAATCCACCCATTTCGCGGGAGGAAGTGGTTTCCCGCCTACGGTAAAGGTAATGGAGGCGGTCGCAGGTGGCGGGGGTACGGCGGCCGTATGATTGTAGGCGTTGGGCTCAATCCTTCCTGCATGACGGGCGCGGCAGGCGCGTTTAAGAATCCTCGCGTATCCGGATTTTCCCGCCCCATTATTGCCATAGACTATCGTGATGCCATTGAGTTCGAACGGCAGTGTCTGTAAGGGAGCAAGGTTGTTGACGCCATCCACCTCGGCAATTGAGACGAGGGATACCGATTCACCCAGGTCCGGATTTGCTGGAAGGTGGGCCCTTTCAAGCGGAACAGCGGTCAGAGCGGTGCTCGTATCGCCCCTGCCCTGTTTGCAAAGGCTGACGAGTTCGGCAATGTCTGCGCTGGCCAGCTGCCCGTTAGACACGATACGGCGCAGGGCGTCGCGCTGCCAGAGTGGACGGTCGTTGGACCACTCAAGAATCGTTTCAAGAACGGTTGCTGGAACTGCGTTTGTCTTTGCCATCTTGCAAGAGAGCTCAAGGAGGCGGCGATGGCAACGCATGATGACATCCATTACCTGATCTGCATCGCCCTCGATCGTTGTCTGCATGGCGCCTAATTTGTATGGAAGTCCGGATGCGTCCACAATCGCCAGAGCTTCGGCTATCAGCGCTTTTACTTCAACGCCGGTTCCCATTGGGACAACTGAAAAGCTCGCCAACATAAATTCCTCCTCTGATAAATAAACGTTATTACTCTCTGGTCTGATGCTATGAGGGGTTTGCAGGCATGAGAAAGCCGGGCTAGGTAGCCCGGCTTTCCACAATGGAGTTGCTTATTGTTTGTTTTCCGCAAGTAATGCGTTTACGCTCGCCATTACCTTGAATGCGTCGGCCACGTAAACGACGTCGGCCTTGCCGCGCGCCCAGCCGCAGTTTGGATCCAGACTGATGGCCCGACGGTCATTAATGAACCGCCAGCCTACAACGTGAGGCTCTTCGCCGTGACAGCAAGTGGCAAGTCCTTTGGCATGGCGTGGCGTCGCGCCCGTCTGCCCGACCTGATTCATATGCGTAAGGAAACTCAGCACCTGCTGGTTTTCGCTGGACTGGTCAACCAAAGACTTGCTGCTGCCCAGCGATGCATCGGCGGAGCGCAGGAAATTCAAAATCAGCGATCCTGCCTCGGCGACATGTGCCTGACCGTCGGCTTGCTTCTTCGTCCATCCTGCTCCGGCCACAAACAGCATCTTTGCCTCGGGACGAATCGTCTGCTCGTCCTGTTTGGGTGCTACGATGCCGGTCACCTGCGAGCGCAATTGCGGCAGTGAGACTGCAACAGTCTCGGCTTGTACCTGTCCGGCTGCGGCGGCAAACGGCGCGCGCGTCCCGGCATCCAGCAGCAGGAACCATGGACGGCTTTCGCGGCGTATCATGGCCTCGACGCGCTGGCGATAGAACCACCGTGAGGCCTCCAGCGTTTTACCCGCTCCGAGTGCAGTGATATGAGTATCCGCAAAACCTCCGAGCCGATAAGCCACACCGGGAATCACCCGTGCAAAGCGCGAGCTTGACGGTGCGAACACCAGTGTCGCTTCTGCCGCGCGGCACAGTGCTTCGCAGGCCGCGGCATCGCTTGCGTAGCGCGCTTGTGCGAATGCCTCGCCAGAAACGGTCAGAACTCGGGCGGACGCGCCTGCAACCGAGTTCGCCGCCGTTCCCGTCTCAGCCCCTACAATACCGATCGAAAGCGCCGCGCCCGATGCGCCAGCAAACTCCACGCCCGCAGCAACGGCTTCGAGTGAAGCTTTGGTCAGCGCCACTCCGGATTCATCCACATGTGTCAATACTAAAAGTTTTTCCATGGCTTACTCCGCAATCCATTGCACGATTTCGCGAGCGATCTCGTCTTCGGGCATATCTTTGACCAGGCGTGTCTCGCGCCGCTGCTTCGGCAGGCTCACGGAAACGTAGCTCAGCCCGTTAGCATCCAGCTTTGCGCTCTTGGCCTTTTGCAATGCGGGCATGACGCCGCGCATGTTTGCCATTCCCACCTGGGGATTGTTGCGCGGTTCCGGCAACTCGCCCGTAGCCCATCCCAGCAACGCTGGTGTGCCGGCGCAGGTCGAAACCTGATGTTTCCCGCCCTCAACGCGCTCCAGAATCGTGAACGATCCATCGTTGTTAATCGTGATCTGATCCACGCCTTGGAACTGGTCGGTGATTTCCAGGCGCTCGCCAATGATCTGCATCGTCACTCCAGCGCCGCGCGAGGCCGACTCCCAACCGCCAAAGAGCAGCAGGTGTTCGCGGTCAAGTCCGGGGATAGCCGCGATCGTTTCGGCCAGGACAGCTGCCGTGGCGTGTGCGTCGGTAAAGCCGCCGATTGGGCCGTCAACCGCAACCAGTTCAAACGGGACTTTCTGTGCGACCGTCATCATTACCTGTTGCAGCTTCGCCTTTGGCCCCATGCTGACCAGCCAGACCTTGCTCCCTGGATGCTTAGTCGCGAGGCTTGCCGCCTCATAAAGCGCGCACGCGGCCCAGGGATCAAGCACCGCCGGGAGATTCATTTCGCTCTTAAGTCCGGGACCAGTCGGCCCGGTGATTGGTTCCAGTGTCTGCAAAGGATCGGGCACGATGCTGGCGCAGACCACAATATGAAAGCTATTTGCCATGAGTATTGATTCCTATTAGTCCAATAAATCAGACAACTCAAATTTCCGGTTTATTAATTCTCCGCAGAGTGCAGTCCCCCCGCGCCAGCTCGGAACTCGATGTTCGAGTTCTCACCGTCGGGCGATTGCGTGCAATTCCAAAGGCACGCGCCACAGTGAACGCATTTCTCGCGGTCAAAGGCGGGTACGGAGCCCTCGCCCTGTGTAATAGCTTGCCCCGAACACATCGCAATGCAGGTTCGCTCCTCGCAGGTAACGCACAGCTGGGGATTGCGAAAGATTACGTGATCGGCAAAGCCCGAAGCGGCCTGCACCTTTCCGCCCATCAGCAGTGCGTCCTGATGCGGAACCAGCAGCTTGCCGTCGTACTCGATCTCGGGCCAACCGCAGGCGTTCATCAATGCGTCGTGCAGCGAGCGGCCACCCGCGGCGGCATCGCTAATCGCCTTTTGGATTTGCTCCGGTTTCAGGCGGGCTGAGTAAAACTTCTTCAGCTTGTCGATTTGCTTGTGAGCTGGCGGAATTTTTCTATTCAGGGAAAGCTTGCCGCTGGTCAGTCCGGCCACAGCCATGCCGGCCAGTCCATGTCCCATTCCGATGTGGAAGCCAGTGCGGGCGTTTTTTGCCGCTTCGGCGCCGCGGTTGACCCAGCTGGCACGGCGGCGCTGCACGTACGCGGCTTCAAGATTTTCACGACTGAATGGTTTGCCTGCCCGCAGCAGCTCCGCTACCGCCTCGGCCAGTTGTACGCCCGTTGCCCAGGCCTCATCCACGCCCGAGCCGGTCAGCATGTTTGTGCTGCCCGATCCCTCGCCGATGCGCGCGAAACCGTCTCCGGCGAGAAAAGGCTCTCCGCTCAATCCGGATTCCTGCAATGACTTCGCGCCCCAGGAACGCATTGTGCCGTCCTTCAGGTAGCGCCACAGGTAAGGATGCTCCATGAAATGTTGCAGGTATCGGTACGAGCTCCGCGTCGGATTCGCCAGCCATGAGGGAACGAAGATCCCTACGGAAGCCAGCCGATCCGGATGCACATACAAGAAGCCGAAAATCTCCGGTTCCGGGTAGCCGAACATGTGCCACACGGTTCCGGCTTCGAGCGGGGTATCCTCCGGCAGTTCGACCGCGATCTTCATGCCTACGGCCCACTCATGCTGAGCGTGTCCATTTGGCATTCCAAGCTTTTCATTGATGCTGCGGCCCACTGCTCCCACTGGACCATCGCCAACCACGGTCAACTGGGCGCGTACATCCATCCCTGGCATGTAACAAGCATCGGGATTTCCTTGACGATCAACTCCCTGGTCGGCCAAGCGCACGCCTACCACGGCTTTGCCGTCGAACAGCGCCGTGCTCACGGGAGTTCCCGGCCAGACCTGAGCCAATCCGGTGGTCATTAAGTGTCCGCCCACCCACTGGTTGAACTGACCAACCGACATCAGCAAACCGCCGTGCTTTTGCAGGAACTCGGGTGTGAAGGGAAGGTCCAGCGCATCGTGCTCCACCGGAAGCAGACTTCGCAGCGCACGAATCGCAGCATCTCCGGCGCGGAGGATGAACCCGCGACGGCTTGCTCCAATAGGGTCGAGCAGGTAGAGAACCTTCTCCTGCTTCACCGGCACAGCCATTGGAATTTCCGATGGGTTCAGTTCCGGGAAGCTCTCGCGAATCGCCTTCCCACGCGTGACCACGCCGCTCACGCCTGCGGAAATATCGTCGGCGCGCTCGTAACAGAGCACCTGTAGAGGCATGCCCGGAGCCGCCTTGCTCTCCATTGCCACCTCGCCTGGGTTGGCCGCCATCTCGCGGGTTAGGGTGGTCAGGAAGCCGCCCATCGCGGGGCCAAACCCCACGCAGGCAATGTCAACAACCATCTCCTGCCGCTCGATTTCTTGAGGAAATTCCGGTGTTGCTTCGCTCATGCAGGGTAGTCCAGTGCTTCAGGAATCATCACCTTCGATACCGTAATAGCCGCCCGGTCTTTCGCCAGACGGGAACCGGTAAGGCAGGTTGCCAGCTTGTTTTGCAGCTTCAGGAAGTCCGCTGATCCGGCGCAGCCCGCGCAGGGGGGCTGTGCAACGATCGCGCAATCGAATAGTTCATCGCTCATAAAGCAGGTCTTGTGTTGTTCCGCATCCCATGCCGGATGCCGGTTGTATCCATAAACCAGCTCAGCGCAGATGCGCGACACTTCGCCGGCTGCGCGTGCCGATTGTACGTGGCAAAGGTCTGAGAGGAACTGCAAAGTCGCCGGCAGTCCTTCCGCCACAGCCGGGTCGTCTCCGCCCCGAGCCTCCAGTTCCTGCACATCAAGGATTTGGCACCGCGCCGCCATAAGCCAGCTGAGCGCATCGGCCAGTGCAAAGGTTACGCCCTGGCGCGGTCCTTGATAAAGCTTGTTGCCGTCGGCGTCCTTCGATTCCTGGGTGTACTTTAGCGTCCACAGCCACATGGTCATTGCTGTAGCCAGCGTGCACGCGCCTGTTCCCGGACGTTCGGAGGCGATACGACGCATCTCTTTGATCCACCCGCGGAACTGAGTCAGGAACAGTTCGTTGGTCATTGTAATTGTGAGCTGGCGCCGCTGTACGGCTTCAGGACCCTCGTAGGTTGCTTCCAACTGAGCATCCATCCACTTGTTTGCCAGGAATCCGGGGCAGTCTTCGGTAATTCCGTATCCGCCCATCAGGCTTACGGCCTCGCGCATCATCGTAGCGCCATAGCCCGTGTTCCACAGTTTTGTCGCGGGGCAGATTACATTGGCCACGGCATCCTTCATGACGTAGTTAACCAGCGGATCAGCTTCCAGTTCCGCGCGCCGCTCTTCCGTTGGGTTACCGGTAAGAAGTTCCAGCGCGCGCGTCTCGCTCTCGCGCAACGCCTTCATCTCGGATCTTCCGCCCTGGATGCCGCGCTCGGCCAGCAGTGCCGTCTTTTGTTTTTCCAGCGGATCGAGTTCGTCATACAGGCGCGCCGTCGTAAATCCGAGCGCTGTGCCCGCTTCGCCCGTGGCCCATACGTCTACCAGACGTTGTAGTGCGTCCTCGCGTTGCTGGATGCCCAGTTCATAGCGCAGGCTTCCTTCCTTGATCGCTTCCGCGCCGCGGAAGCGTCCGCGCTGATACCGGATTACCGGCTCTATTGCCGAGAGCAGCTTGGCCGAGGTCATCAGCCCAACTCCGATTCTCGTTCTGCGGAAGACCGCTTCGATAATTTCGCTATGGTTATAGGTCGGAACAATCACTCCGTCCTTTACCGTGTAGCCGCCAACAATGCGGCTGGCAGGAACCTTCAGGCTGAAAATCGGATCGCCCGTTGAAGAGAGCTGGTGAACCAACTTCTTCGTCGGTGTGCCGCGATCGAAGGTTCCCTCGTCGGTCTCTTCCAGAATGACGATGCAGCTTCCCTTGATGCGTTCGTCGTCCGAATCCACGGCAGCGGTTACGAAACTCGCGCCTGCGATATTTGTGATGAAGCGTCCGCGCTTTTCAACCTGCAGAATCGGCTCTTCGCCTTCCTTCCACTCCGAGATTCGAATCCGGCCGCTCAATAATCCGGTGTCCACGCCAACGTAGGGGATTGGTTCGGTCAGCGCGAATGCTCCGCGCTTCGGAGGACGGTCTTCATCTTGCGGAGGTGCGGCCAAGGACATGTAGTGCGCCGACTGCTCGGCGGTGCCGCGCTCATGAATTGGCGCGAGCGCCAGACAACTTGCGAGACTCGCCGTAGCCGCCCCGCCATCAACCCATGCAAGTTCAAATGCGATCAGCGCCATTGCCAGGTTCTTTGGACCGGCGATAAATCCGCCTTCCTCCGGCTCCATAAATGCGGCGGTGATTCCCGCGCGATCAAACGCGCGCATCATCTCATCTTTCGCTGGTGTCCATTCGTGGGTGTTTCTCTCGCCTGAGGCGACCATGCGTGCTACCTGGCCGCGAGCCACCGATCGGGTCGACTGTACCAACATTTGCAAATCGAAGCGGTCGGCAAAGCGCCACTGAATCTGGCGCACGGCATCTCCTGGAAGAGTGAGCATTGCGCCCACTTGAGAAACGGAACTTGAGCCCATTTAATAAGGAATCCTTTCGCGATATCACTTATTCTCTTGCATGGTGAACATTCCGGCTGTGACGTATGTCGCTCGCTGTAGTGATGTTACTCTTTTCAAACCCCGCCGAAAGGTGCCAGAAAAAGATTAAATCTGCGCAAATATTGGCTGTCGATTGTACTCTCTGGCACTTGCTTTTCCGAGAATGTCCGACATGCTCAGTTTTTGTGCTGAATCGCGGATAGTCAGTGGATTTCAGCCCAAATTCGAGTACACTTTCAGAGCCGAACAAGTCTGCAGTTCCTGCCGTTTCAGAAGTCAAACAAGAGATTCCGGTTCAATGCACGCCTAGCAGGCTGCTGAAAAAGGGTTTTGGAGTGCCGAGAATCACCAAAATCTATTCGCGGCTCAACGCAGAATCAACGACTTGCAAGTGTTAGTAAGTGCGATTTGGACGCTGCAAAAGAGTTTTTCAGCAACCTGCTAGGCCCCGGTTCCGGAGTTTACGGAGAAGAAGCCGCTGTTTCTGCGCACAATTGCAGCTGTATTTCTTTTTTCGTCTGCGACAATGTTTGCTGGTTCACGACCTGTCTGTCCCGGACCAGCCTCTGTTGGCAATACCCACTGTCATGCGCACGTGACCACAGACACGCATGGTAATCCGCATGCCACTACTGCGCCGAGCGGTTATAGCCCCAGGCAGTTCCAAACGGCGTACAGCCTGCCTTCAGCAACTGCGGGAGTAGGTCAGACGATTGCTATCGTTGATGCCTATGATCACCCGAATATTGAGAGCGACCTCGCGGTGTACAGCAAATATTTTGGGCTTCCCGCCTGCACCACCGCGAATGGATGTTTCAAGAAAGTGAATCAGACCGGGGGGACGAAATACCCGAGGGCGAATGCAGGCTGGGCCCTGGAGATCGCGCTCGATGTCGAGATCGCCCACGCGCTGTGCCCAAACTGCAAAATTCTGTTGGTCGAAGCCTCCTCGAACTCTTTCGCCAACCTGCTGGCCGCGGAAGATTACGCGCGAGCGCATGCGACCGTCGTTTCAAACTCGTGGGGTGGCAGCGAATTTGCGAGCGAGACCTTGTATGACAGCCATTTTAAAGACCCGGGAACGCCAATTACTGTCTCGTCGGGTGACAGTGGCTATGGCGCGGAGTATCCGGCTTCTTCGCAGTTTGTAACCGCAGTCGGCGGCACCACGCTCACGCTGAACTCGGACAACACTCGGCTGAGCGAGACCGTATGGAGTGGCAGCGGCAGCGGTTGCAGCGCCTATGAGCCGAAGCCTTCCTGGCAGACGGATACTGGATGCTCGCTGCGAACCGTGGCGGATGTCGCCGCCGCTGCTGATCCCAGTACAGGCGCAGCTATTTACGACAGCTATAGCTACAACGGAAAAAAAGGCTGGTTCCGGGTAGGCGGTACGAGCCTGGCAGCGCCGATCATTGCAGCCGTTTATGCGCTGGCCGGCAACGGTGGGAGCACGATCGATGCATCGTATCCGTATGCCCACTCCTCGTCGTTATTCGACGTGACCTCAGGCACCAACGGTAAATGCAGTGTCGCTTATCTGTGCACAGGGGGAACTGATTACGACGGTCCAACGGGGAATGGTGCCCCGATGGGCGTCAACGCGTTCTAAAAACTTGTACCGCGTTCCAACGTTGCTCACGATGTTGGAACGCGGCTCTCCTTGTTCTCAGAAACTGATTGCTGTAGCACGCGCCGCCTGAGCCAGAAACTGTTTCTTCCAGTCGGGGCCGGAAAGCTTCTCAGCCAGTGCAACGGCAATGTGCAGTGGTTCTACTCCCATGTCGCGATTGCGTCCAAGCCCTTGCAGGCACGACGGACAGTTGGTGAGCACGGTTGCTCTCTGTCCCTCGCCGATAGCCTCGGCTAGGACCTCTCGTTTACGGTGCAGCATTGCGTCAGTAATATCTGGGCGCGATAAGGACAATGTTCCAGCCTCTGAGCAGCAATGGGGGACGGCTTGGATATCCCCACTAACGCCCAGTTTCTCCAGAACCTTCACGGCCTTGCCTCCGAGCGAGTCATGGCAGGGCGCGTGATAAAGGTACTTACCCTCTCCCTTCACCTGCAAACCGCGCTCAAGCAGATAATTCGCAACATCCACCACTCTGCCGAATAGCTGGTCCGCCTCCATCTGCACCAGGCCCTCGCGGCAGGTACCGCAAGAGATGACGCAGGCGTCGAAGTCAAGATAAGCAAACATCGTGTGAATCTGGCTGAACAGAATCGTGTTTCTCAGTGTCGTGCGCGAGTGCAGGCTGCTCTTGGCGTTAGCGTGGGCAGGGAAGCCGCAGCACAGAAACGGAGGTGGCAGAACCACCCGGGTCCCCTGCTTCAAGAGCAGATGAATTGCCGCCATCGAAATGTCCGAAAACAAACGCTCGGAGCCGCATCCCGGAAAGTAGAAAACGGTTTTCTGCTCTTCGGAATCACTCGATGTATCAGGCTCGAAGACCAGGGTCTGATCGGCTTCGCAGTCTGGCAAAACGTCCCGCAAAGTCTGGCTTGGCAGCGGAGCTATCGAGGAACGGAGCAATTGCAATTGATAAAGCGGCGATGGCCGATCGGCGGGCTGCAGCGGCGCGACCAGTTTGCTTACGACGCGTTGGGTCGCACCTCCGATCTGCATGACAGCCGTGTGGAACAGGCTGTTGAATGCGGGCGACCGGCTGTCCAGATACTTCAGCGTAAGCTTCGTTGCCAGCGGTGTGTGCTTATACCCCCACCCCGAAAGAATCTCGCGTTCCAGCACGGAGACTTCACCTGAGTCGATATCGACCGGGCAAGGCGTTAAGCATTTGTGGCAGATGGTGCAGTGGTCCGCGACTTCTTCCAACCATTGCAGCAGCTCGAAATGCGTCGAGCGCTCGCGTTGCGCGTCGTAAAGCATCGCCTCAATCAGAGAGCCGATTGCGATGTTCTTATTGCGCGGATGATAGAACATGCCGCGTCCCGGGTGATAGACGCAGCAGTCCACCTTGCACTTTCCGCAACGGACGCAGTGCGCAATCGTGCGTGAGAGCTCCTCAAGCTGCCCATATTGAAGAATCCTGGCTTCGAGCTCTAGCAGGTTAAACGAGGGTGTGAAGATGTGCTGGAGCGCCTCATAGTCCTCCAACTTGCCGGGATTCATCAGGCCGTCAGGGTCCACTTCCCGACGGTAAGCGGAGAGCTCCGCGATGCGTTCCGGCTCCAGGTACTTGAGTTTTGTAAGGCCGATTCCGTGCTCGCCCGAAACCACGCCGCCGAGGGAAATGACCTTTTCCATGACGCGATCAATAACCTCGTTGGCGCGCTCCATCATGGGGCGGTCATTCGAGAGAACAGGCACGTTTACGTGCACATTGCCGTCGCCAGCATGCATATGTGTTGCCAGCACAATGCGTCGGTCACGTACTTCCTGGAAGGCCCGTTCAAGCGCCGCAAGTACCTGGGGATACCCGCGCACCAACCTGGTCAGCACGTGTTGGAATTCCTTGATATGCGTGAGGCTGCGCAGCGTCTTAACATCTACCCTTTGCAACTCCTCGCAAAACTGGTTGCAAAGTGCGACGGCTGCGGGTGTCTTGGCTGCGATTTCCTCGCTGTCGCCGTTCGTCCGCGCTTCCGTGAATATCTCTTCCGAGCGCTGGGCAAAGCGAAGCTGGGCGTAGCGTTCTTCTTCCACGTTCACGTTGTCGATGAAGCGCGCAAATTCTGCGAGGCTATCCAGCGGAAGAACGATGTCCTCATTCATTTTGAAAGCGTTGGTGCGGCGTGCGATGGCGCCGAGCTTTTTGCGATCCGCCCAGAAGCGCTTTGCTTCAGTTTCATCGTGCGCCACGAAGAACTGAGTATTGGGATGCCGTTCCAGTAGCGTGCGTACGCGCTCGACTCCGCGCTCAGCCTGTTCCAGCGAACTGCCTGCGATGTCGATGAGCAGAGCCGCCTTCGGAGTCTCCGCGCGAGGCGCTTTTACCTTGTAGTTGATAGCGCGAATGTACTCGTCGTCGAAGTGTTCGAGGGCCAGTAGTGCCTCTGTGCCGTTGGCAGGGAATGGGAAGATGCGCGAGAGTTCCAGGATGACGCGGCTCGCTTCGTCGAAATCCGGTCCAAAGAATTCCAAACAGAGCGTCTTTTTCGCTGCATATTCCGGGTAAAGAATGAAGATTGCCGATGTGATGATGCCGTCGGTGCCCTCTTTCTGAAGACCGGGCACGCCGCCGAGCGCCTTGTTCGTAATGTCTTTCCAGAGACCGTTCTTGCGGATTTCAGTGCCGCGCAGCTCGATGTGCTTTATCAGAGCCCCCTGCTCGCTGAGCACGTCGAAGGTCACTGTGTCCTGGGGCAAAATCTTACGTAACTGATGATTGGTGCGGCGCACTGTCCAGCGCTCGCCAGATGGCATTGCCATGCGCCACTCGACCAGGTTGTCAATGCAGGTGCCCCAGCGTACGGCGAGTTTTCCGCCCGCGTTTTCCGCAATGTTGCCTCCCACGGTGCAGGCCCACGCGCTGGTGGGATCAGTGGCAAAGACGAGTCCGTGCTCAGCCGCGTGTTCCATCGCTTTTTCCGTGATGACTCCAGCCTCTACTTCCAGAACCGGAGCGGTCGCGATTCTGTCGTCGTCGAGCTGAAAGTCGCGCTGAGTCAAGGCGCGAATGTGGTTAAGCCTTTCCGTGTTGATTACCACGCAATTGGAGCGGAGCGGCACTGCGCCGCCGGTCAACCCCGTACCAGCACCGCGTGGAATTACCCTGAGCCCGAGGCGGGAGACAGCCTTAAGGAGCGGAGCCACCTGCTGCTCGTCATCGGGCGTGACCACGGCCAGCGGCAGGTGCAGGCGCCAATCTGTGGCGTCTGTAGCATGCGCAACTAACGTAAACGGGTCGAAGAGGACATTGTGGCCGCCAACGACGGACCCCAGTTCGCGCTTAATGCGGTTGCGCAGTTCAGGAATTTCCTCGAGTTCGGTGCGGAACGATGCAAGCAGAGCGCGAGATTGTGCGAGAACGTCAAGCACCCGCGTGTTGCTGCCCGCCTTGGAAGCAATCGTTTCCAGATCCTTGGCTGCATTCTCAAAGAATCGATTGCGCCGTGTTGCCGAAGTTACTAGCTCCTGAAAGAGATAAGGATTGCGCCTGTGGATCAGCACCTCTCCGAAGAGGCGCATCATGATCCGGGCCGATCGGCCGGTAACGCGGGTGGCGCGAAGTTCATCCAGAGTGCGGACGGTCTTTGCCCCGAGTAGAAAAGAGACTGCCTGACGGTCATCTGCCGATGTGTAGTTAAAGGGAATTTCGCGCGGGCTGGAGACAGTTGCCCGTGTCGGGCTCGTAGGAAATGAGCTGAGCTTCATAACCTAGAATAACAAATCCGAGGAGGCGGCATGCAAAACAAAAGCCCGGAACCGATGTCCCGGGCTTTTTAGAGAATCGAAATGCTTACAGAGCTTGTACGTTTTCTGCCTGGAAGCCTTTGGGTCCTTTAACGACGTTAAACTGAACTGCCTGGCCTTCTTGAAGGCTCCGGAAACCATTCGACTGAATTGCCGAAAAGTGCACGAAGACATCTTCACCGTTCTGGCGGCTGATAAAACCAAATCCCTTTGCGTCGTTAAACCACTTAACTGTTCCTTGTTCCACTGTGTTGTACCTTTTTCTTTTGTATTGAATTTCCTGCTGAGAAGATCGGATGCTACTGAGAGTGGAACGCGGAAGTTCTTCGGCGGTACCAGCTCAAAATCGCGTACGTTCAAACTTAGCCTGATTTCGAACAATTTGATTATAGGGCAGAAACAGTAAGAACGCACAACTATATTTTTGCCCTGAAGGAATCTCGATCAACAAACGATAAGGGCAAATTAGGTTATAGGATACTTGCATTCAGGTTGTGATGGAGCATTGCTATGTCATCTGCGCTTGCTGGAGTTGAACCCCAGGAGATTTGGAAACATTTTGAGGCGCTGGCCGCTATTCCACGTGCGTCCGCAAAGGAAGCGGCCGTACGCGATCACGTGCTCAGGCTGGCTTCGGAGCTGGGCTTGGAATCTGTCGTGGACGAAGCGGGAAACATAGTCGTTCGCAAACCAGCGTATCCAGGCCGTGAGTCTGCTCCTGTCACCGCGCTGCAGGGCCATCTCGATATGGTTTGCGAAAAGAACGAGGGCACGGCCTTCAACTTTGATACCGACCCCATACGGTTGGTCCGCAAGGAAGACTGGCTCTACGCCGACGGTACGACTCTCGGATCTGACAATGGCGTAGGCGTATCGGCTGCGCTGGCAGTAATGGAGAGTAACACGATTAAGCACGGTCCCATGGAATTCGTCTTCACGGTTGAAGAAGAAACAACTCTTGCGGGCGCATCGAAGTTCAAGGCCGGTGTTCTCAAGGCTCACTACCTCATCAACCTTGATAATGAAGAGAAGGGAACATTGTGCATCGGTTGCGCTGGAGGGCTTAGCACCTTTGCTCGCCGCAAGGTGGCATTGCAGCCTGCCGATGCGGGCTCCGCGTACCGTCTGAAGGTCTGTGGACTAAAGGGCGGACACTCCGGAGTAGACATTCATTTGGGACGCGGCAATGCCGTGAGAGTTCTCGGGGGTGCCCTGCAAGCCGTGCTGGAACAACTTCCAGCTGAACTCGCGGACCTCAAAGGCGGCAGTGCTCACAATGCGATTCCGCGCGAAGCCTTTGCGATTCTGGTAAGCGATGCCGCGAACGAAACCAAGCTCAAGGCAATTGTTGCGCAGTACGCGGAAGATATTCGCACCGATCTTGGCGCCTTCGATCCCGATCTGCAGATAACGATAGAAAAGGCCGAACGTCCGCAACAGGTCATTGCTTTCGCAGATGCGAAGAGAGTAGTGGATTTGATGGCCAGCCTGCATCACGGCGTGTTCGCCATGAGCCCTGATATTCCCGGACTTGTGCAGGACTCTACCAATGTAGCCACGGTCAGCATGAAAGACGGCGTGGTGGAAATCGTTAGCAGTCAACGCTCGGCAATCGAGAGCAGTAAGAATATCGCCAAGCGCCTCGTAGCGACCTCCTGCCAACTGGCAGGCTTTGAGGTCGAACACTCCGGCAACTATCCCGGTTGGAAGCCCGAACCTAACAGCGACATTGTGCGGAAATCAAAGGCGGTCTTCGAGGAGATGTACGGCTCCACGCCCAAGCTCATTGCAATGCACGCAGGGCTGGAAACCGGTGTAATCGGCGTGAACTATCCCGAGATGCAGATGATCGCCTTCGGACCGCAGATCGAGAACCCGCACAGCCCTGCGGAGCGCGTGCAGATCTCTTCGGTTGCCGAGTTCTGGAAATTCCTCACCGCTGTATTGGAAAAACTCTAACGCCAGTTGCTGGAAATGCGTCTGTGCTTGCGCGCAGGCGCGTTTCTCTTAGGGGTAGAGCTGGCTGGCCGAATTGCCCATTTGCGATACCGCGTGCAGCGTAAAGCGTTCAGCAGCCGCCTGCAATGCTTCCTGCAGCCCTGCCAGGTGTTCGGCGGTGCTCAGATAGCTGATGATCATCATGCGCAACGTGCTTTTTCCGCGTACGTGCGTGTGGCTGATCCAGTATCGTCCGTCGCGGTTGAACTCTTCGATAAAGCTCTGATGTACAGCTTCTGCGGTATGCTCGTCGACTCCGCGCAAACGGAAATTCAGGATGGGCAGGGTCTGTGGCGCAGCCAGAGCGAAGTAATCGGAGCGCTCGAACCACATGCGCATCTCGGACGCGAGCTGCATCTGGCGCTCGATCAATTCTTCGTACGCCTGGCGTCCGTGTACGCGCAGCGTGAGCCAGAGCTTGAGAGAGTTCATGCGCCGCGACCATTGCGCACTTACCTTGAAATTGTCGATCATGCTGGGCCGCGCCATGCTAGGCATGTAGGGCGAAGTCACTGAGAAAGCCTTTTCCAGCATCGACGGGTCGCGGGTCAGAATGACTCCAGCGGCGAAGGGCATGGCGAGCCATTTGTGCGGATCGATCGTGATGGAGTGAGCGCGTTCTATGCCGCTCAGCAACCCGCGATACTTGTCGCTGAATGCAGCGGCTGCGCCGTATGCGCCATCCACATGGAGCCAGAGGCCGTAGCGCTCGGCGATGGACGCCAGAGCATTCAGGTCATCTATTGCGCCCGAACTGGTGGTGCCCGCGGTGGCCACGATGCAGAAGGGAAGGAAGCCGCAGGCATAGTCAGCTTCAATCTGGAGTATGAGGCGGGCAGTGTCGAGCCGGAGATTTCCGTTCACCGGAATCCGGCGAAGGGCCTTGCGTCCGAGGCCGAGCAGACCTGCGGATTTCTCAAGTGAATGATGCGACTCCGACGAGGCATAGAACACCGGACGAGCGCCTATCGTCGCGATGCCGTCTTCGACTGCGTTGGGAAAGTGATGCGAAATAGCCAGCGCCAGAGCGGTGAAATTCGCTTCATTGCCGCCGCTGGTGAAGGTCCCGTCGCAGAGAATCGCGTCCGGAGGTACGGGCGCATTGCCAAACGCCTTGTGCCAACCGAACCGCGAGGCGATCCATCCGATGGTCTCCGCCTCGAGCGTGCTGGCAAATTGCGAGCGCGCCAGCGATGCGAGCTGCGGATTCAGAGCAGACACGAGCGCTTCGGCAAGCACGGCCATGTACGTGGGAGTCGGGTTCATCAGTCCGAAGTAGTTGGCGGAGGGAATATGGAATCCCTTGGCGACCATCTCTTCGCAAAGACCGTCCAGCACGAGCTTCGCGTCAGAGCCCAATTCCGGCAAAGGGCGCGGGGTATGGGCAATCGCGCGCTCAGAGACGGGAGGCTGTACGGCTCGATTACCGAGTGAGGAAAAATACTGATCGATGCGGTCGATGAGACGATAGCCGAGTTCTCGGCGTTCTTCACTGCTGAAGTCAAATCCCATTGGGGGTACTCGCTTCTCTACAGGTGCAATGCACTCAATAAAATGCAAGGCTCAACCCCGTCCAGCGGTGGCTGTCCTTCGTAGTAGTAGATCATGGGATTAGGAATTTGGTGCAAAAAATGTGCAGCGTCCGAACAGGTGGTAAACAGTTCAGAGTGTATCGGCTGCTACTCTCCCCTTACCGAGTTGGGGAGACAGAGCTAAACTTTTGCCGTTTTGGATCGGTGCCGCTGCGCCGACTTCACGGTACGAATCCGGATATTATCCCGCCGCGACTCGGTAGAGGGTGCACTGGATCCGATCAATTCCCAAGAGTCCGCTGGAGACCACACCAATTGCAAACCAGCACGCAAGTTAGTTAAATAGCCAGAAGTGCTTGTTTTTGAACTAGAAAGGGACAAAACAATGGACGTAGTCGCCGCATTCGAGGAAGTTCGAGCTTACTTAAGCCGGTTCAATGCGCTCGATTTTCTCTCCCAGTTCTCAATGACCTATCTGTTCACCCCCGAAGATCAGTTCGTGAGTGAGTCAGATGACGTTCACATCCGTTCGAGAGAACTCGAATTTGCAAGTGGCTTCTACGCGACTCAGCCTCTTAATTCAGATGGCGAACAAGTGGACGAATCCAAGCTTGAGGAGTTTAGGAAGCTCAGTGACGCTTACTTCACAGCCGTTGACGCTAGTCTCCTCTCGGACACAATAAACGGTAAGCGCACGCTTTCCTCCCCGATGGTGTCCGCGAGAATTCACTCCCTCCACGTCCGAGGTGACGCGTACCCACATCAATTCTGGTACTTGGCCGAAGCCATCTACACACCCCATACAGAATGGTTTCGGAATCATCTTGGTTTTGCGATCGCCGATGCGATCACGATTGCGCGGTCGATCGAATTGGAACTTAATAATCGATTTGCGCTGTCGCTAGAAAATTCCAAACAGCGAGCTGAGTCCTTAGTCAAGGAGCAAGCGTCCGATTGGAAGGCTGCAGGAATGACCAAGGACCAAGCGCTTACTTCCGCAAGTGTTCAGCTGTCCTTTTGGCAATCGAAGGCGCTTTACCGCTTCACCCTTCAGGAGGTTGCCTCCATCTCGGGGCTAGCCGAAGAGGTTTGCTCAGCCTTCTTTGCCAGACTTAGTCAGCGGCCACCGTATCGCAATTCTTTGTTCCCAAACACATTTACAGACCCACTTCATGCGCTTTGGGATTACAACACGGTGAAAGAAAGGCCATTCTTCACAGACGGAGAAGCCTTTTGGGTATTTGCTCCGCATACGTTGAAAGAGGTTCTATATTCCACTTTCTTTTTCGACCTTATGGGAGATCAGTCGTATCGGGGAACATTCGAGAACGGCAGGGGTAAAGTTCTAGAGGAGCTAAGCGCCAGCTTCTTGAAAAGAGCGTTTCCCCCAGAAAGCGTAATTCTGAATCCTAGTTATCCAAATGGAGAAGAGTTTGCCGATGTGTGCGTCATTCACGATAGCAAGCTCGTCATCGTGCAGTGCAAGAGCAAGGGGCTCACACTGGCTGCTTATACCGGCGACGACGAGGAAGCTCTAAAGCGTGACCTGCAAAAAGCCATCGGAAATGCTGCAGCCCAAGCGTGTAAGGGCAGGAAATATCTGGAAACCGAGTCCGAGCCGTATCTTCTCTGTGAAGGCAAAAAGGTTGTGATCGACAGATCGCTAGTCAACGAGATCTGCCTAATCGCGGTGACATTCATGCCGCTGCATGCGTTCGCCACCAGGGTGCGCGACGTCGAGGCAGACCTGAACATACCCCACGCTGAATTTCCAGTCTGGGCAGTTCCAGTGGGAGATCTGGATCTGGTGACGGAGATTCAACAGTCTCCTGCCAAACTACTGCACTACATTCGTAGGCGGCTGCTTCTGGAAATGGGAGAAAAGAAAGTCCATGCCGATGAGATGGACTTGTTGGCCTTCTATCTTGACCAAGGACTTTGGTTGACAGGTGATGACATGACCGAAGCCAATCTAATTGGCCTGTCGGGGTATTCCACCTGTATCGACGAATTCGTCTTTAATCGTTACGAACGTGGAATTGAAACACCGCTTCCTCGTGCTGCGCGTCCGGATGGGTTCGATGCGTTGATTGAGAATATTGAGTCGCTCTCCACTCTCCACCGAACTGATTGCGCGCTCGCACTGTTGGAACTATCGGGAGAAGCGAGTGAAGCTGTGATGGGGCTCATCCAACGGACAAAGCAACGGTGTCTTGAAAGAAATGAAACAATCACTTCAAGCATGGGCTGCGACGAGCCTGCCTGGGGGATGTCGATTGTTGCCTCTCCGGCAACGTTGTCCAAAGAGGACGGCCTGGATAGAGCTGAGGCATTTGGGCGACTCAAGAAGTATGCGGAACGCGTCGACAAATGGGGAGCGCTCGGATGGAGAATCGGTAGTCCAAACGTCATCGATTCTGCAATCTGGCTTGACTATCCGTTCGAGCAGGATGCCAAAACAGATGCACTGGTAAGTATGGTTTTCAAGAAGAGTTAAAGTGAGGTACGGTTCCGGCCTCTGAAGATCGGTGCTTACAAACGCCCAAGCATCCGGAAACATCCCTTCCGGACGGTCGTCATTCGGAAGGGATCAGGCTCAGCAAACTACCTATTAATTATTTCTGATCTGCTGTCGCGGCCTCAGCTTTGTCTTCTTCCTTTCTCTCCGGTCGCAGGAGAGGGAAGAGGATGACGTCGCGGATTGAGGTCGAGCCGGTTAGCATCATGGTGAGGCGGTCGATGCCGATGCCTTCACCTCCGGCGGGAGGCATGCCGTAGGATAGGGCGCGGATGTAGTCCTCATCCATCTGGTGAGCTTCCTCATCGCCGCGCGCACGTTCGGTGAGATGCTGCCACCCGTATCGTCAGCATACCCATGGCCCAAGAGGTATGCTGGATAGTTCACAACTAGTAATTGCTGATTTACGCGTGATCCGGCCAGAATCGGACCAGTTGATGTGACAGATCGCGTCAACATGTGTGTATCCCGTCCACCTAATTTGAGACAACTCCACGAGTTGTAATCGATACGTCGCAATCGGTGTATACAATTGCGAATACGGGTTCGCGGGAAAACTCGCGACCGGCGGGATGTCAGCACACCTCAACAGATGCTTCGTTGTAATGCGATGACGCACGCTGAATCGACCGTACTCGCCTGAGGAAAGGCCGGATTCAATGAGTGTTCATCTTGTAAATCCCAGCGATAATTCATTTGGTACTGCCGTCATAACCCCAAGATGGCTATTCGTCCTTGCGGCAGCGACGCCCCAAGCAGCGGGCGATCCGATTCTCGTCGATGAGTCGTTGGAACAGATTGTGCCGGAAACCATCATGCCCGGAGACATTGTTGGCATCAGTGTCCATACGGGCAACGCTCTGCGTGGATATGAGGTCGGACGCATGGCGCGCGGGCGCGGCGCTTGGGTGATCTATGGCGGGATTCACGCCACGCTGTACACCGAAGAGGCCTTTGAACGCGGTGATGCTCACGCCGTGGTGAGGGGCGATGGCGATATTGCTTGGGGCAAGGTTGTGATGGATTGCCTCGCGGGCGAGCCAGTCAGGGTCTATGAGGGCGGACTGATTGACGGGAGTGAGTTTTTGGCTGCGCGATGGGACCTGATGCCGCGTGACAAGTATATGTGGGCTTCGGTGCAGACCATTCGCGGATGCCCGAAGCATTGCTCTTTTTGCAGTGTCTGGCGGACCGACGGGCGGCGGCCCCGGCAGCGACAGTATCAGCAGGTGATCGACGAAATCATTGCCCTGCGGCGGATCGGTTTCCGATTTATTGCGCTGGCCGATGACAACTTTTATCCCGTGACGTTAACCGATCTGCGGCTGGCTCGGGAACAAAACAATATCGCTAAATTAGAAGAGTTGACTGCGATTCGCAGCGAGCGTTTCAAACTGATGGCAGAGCTGGCAAGATTGCCAAAGGACATGGTGTTCTTCACCCAGATCACAATGGAGGCAGGTGAGGACGTCGACTATCTGGATGCCATGCGAAAGGCCAATATCAAGGGCGCTTTGGTGGGAGTCGAGGCGGTAACGCCGGAGGGACTCAAAGCGGTGTTCAAAGACTTCAACTACTCTGGCGAAGCTCTGGCGAAGCAATTGCAAATCTTTAAGAAACACGGCGTTCATGTGCTTGGTTCGTTCATCTTTGGGCTTCCAACCGACAAGCCGGAAACATTCAATGCGACTGTCGCGATGGCGCTGAAGGCGGGTGTGACCTTCGCCCAGTTCGTGATGATGACCCCGTTTCCCGGAACGTTGGATTTTGCGCGCTGGGAAAAGGAACAGGCGAGCCATCCCACGCTGGTTGGCGATGTGCCAATTACCCGCTATTGGTTGATTCCACCGGATGTACGTCCAAAGATGTTTACCCCGCATCCGTCGATGAGTTCCGATGAGATTCGAGAGCGTACCCAGAAGGTTTGGGACAGATTCTATAACTGGAGTTCGATTTGGCAGCGGTCCGCCTGCACTCCTACTCTGCGTGCCAGGGTCGCTTTTGTGTTCCTATCGAAGCTTTACCGGCAGATGTATGCGGGGACTGGTATTTCGACGGATAGCGCCCGCAGGAAGAAGTCCAAGACCTGGGCCCGGTGGATGGCCAGGCAGTGCAGAATTCTATTCCAGGCAAAGCCGATGCCAGAGTTGCAGTCGCCATCGTGGGAACTTCCGCCTGTGCGTTCAGCATTTGCCGCAAAAAGCGGGGCGTAACGAGGCCTCTCGTCGTAGTCCCGCAGAGTTGAAGCCCGGTGTATGCCAAGTAAACATGTGCGATGAACAATGAGAGCGTTGAACCCGGACCGCCACGGACGGGCATGGGAGAGCGCTGGCCCGCGGTTGGCCAGATGTGGGAGGAAGGGTGCCTGCGCTCTGGCGTGCAGGTTGTCACGCTCATCGGCGACAGCTGTAATGGCCGACCATGCGGGACGAGAGTCTAAAACACTGGGTGTTCCGTCGCCCCAAGCACCCACGTCTGCCAGAAGAGGGCAGACATGGGGCACCCTCAACTTGGAATTGTCAGATGTGGCCGCCAGCAGCCGAGGATTAACTAAACTCCTAACTCTGTTTCGTTTGACCGCGCGCCACCTCACCTATAGTCTCGTGCGTGCGTTCGTTGTCTATCAGTGTGCGAATCTTATCAACGAGCAGCTGCCTGTTGGAAAAGCTGCGCATTGAACCGTGTGGTACGCTGAATCGCTGAATAGCGATGCGCTCTAGGTCTTTCCGAGTTAGCCTTTCATCACTTAGAAACTTGTCAATTTGATCCAGCGAAACACTGATTAAGGCCCTGTCATTGAGCGTGAATAGTCCCGGCATTTCAGTATGTTTAGCGTGGACAGGTTCTTGAAGGAACTTAGGGGCGTTCCCCGATTTTAGAAAACGCAAGAGTGCTGCGTATTGCCTCAAAACTCTTTCGTCACTTCCTGCGGAAACAAGCGCCTTGTAATGTGCGGTGAGCACCTTCAGGAGGGGGTCACTTGTTTTGTTGTCGAGTTTCCTGTCACTCATAATTTGTCAATCCGCGATTTCAGTTCCTTGCATATGTTAGTCATCATGTTTCGTACGTCAATCGTAACATTGGGCATTTTACTCAAATTCCACACAGGCCAACCAGCGTTTACAGCTTCGGGAACGCCGATCATGTTTTTTCCAACGGTCTGAATCACGTCGCCTTTCCATGTGCGATGCAGTGCCGCGATCTGCTCTGTATGTATGTTTGTATAGCCAGATTTGGCTCGCCCGGCATATTTGACTAAGAATGGCACAATCCCAGCAAGGTGAGTCGTGGGTACGAAATTTTTAGGCGTCGCATCTTCAGACAAACGAGCACTGGTCTTAAGATACTCCAGCTTCGCATCAATCTTGTTTTGCACTAGATTACGGAAGTGGGTCACACCACGGCTTGACAGATCGTCTGGTATAACAGGAACAACATAACCATCACTTGCAGCGAGAGCATTTTGGCTCACAATCTTAGTTGCTGGAGGGCAGTCGAAGATCACGTAATCATAATTGTTGTGAGCGTCAATCTCGTCAAGCCAAGTGGCCAAAAGAGTCCTCTTTTCCCAATCCGACAAATTGGCATTGCCATAGTTGGTTGACGCCAAATCAATTTCACTATCATCAAGTTCAAACTGGGCGCTTACAAAGTCTAGTTTCGGATAAAAGTTCGTGTACCGCTTATCTTTTTGGCCGAAAGCGTTCTTGATGATGATCTCCGCTTTTGGCATTGCGATTTTTCGATTACAGAAAGACTCAAAAACCCGGTTCACCGTGAGTTGTTGTGCCACGCATTTTTTCCAGAGCGATGCGCCAAGTACCACTATTGATAGGCTTGATTGATGATCAACGTCGATTACCAGAACACGGTGTTCGCGTGCGAGAAACGCGGCCAAATGGAGGGATAGGGTGGTCTTACCCACGCCACCTTTGAAGTTGATGATTGAGACTTTCTTCACGGACAGTAGCCTTTCGTTTTGACTTACGTGCACTGAACCCGCCCGCAAGGTTTCCCAAAGATATAGCTGCATTATGTGCGGGCAGATGTCGCATAAATATTACCAGGGATTTTAGTTTGATCTCTGCTTGCGGAGGTGCGGCACTCCTAGCGAACGAAGCGAGGCCAAGCAACCCCCTCAAAGATCCCAGGTAGAATTCAATCGCGCATTCTGGAACAGTCTGTCAGACATGACTCCGGGATGTCGGCCAGCCCGAAGTGACTTAGGACTGGCCGACTAAGGAAGGAATGAGACTCAGGAATCTGACTATTTCTGTTCTGCTGTCGCGGCCTCAGCTTTGTCTTCTTCCTTCCTCTCCGGTCGCAGGAGAGGGAAGAGGATGACGTCGCGGATTGAGGTTGAGCCGGTGAGCATCATGGTGAGGCGGTCGATGCCGATGCCTTCACCTCCGGCGGGGGGCATGCCGTAGGAGAGGGCGCGGATGTAGTCCTCATCCATCTGGTGAGCTTCCTCGTCGCCGCGTTGACGCGCGGAGAGCTGTTGCTCGAAACGGCGGCGCTGTTCCTCGGGATCGTTCAGCTCGCTAAAGGCGTTGCCCAGCTCCATGCCCGCGACAAAAATCTCGAAACGCTCTACGAAATCCGGCTCGTCGCGCTTGTTTTTCGAGAGCGGAGAAATCGCAAGAGGGAAATCGTAGATGATTGTCGGCTGCCAGAGATGCTCCTCGGCGACTGCCTCGAACATATTGGCAATGGCGCGTCCCGCAGGCTCCTGCTGGTCGTAGGGGAGATTCACCTTGGCCTGCTGCAGACGGCGGACAAGCCGCTCGATCCTGTCATCGCTCCCGAAGTCTTCCATGACAGGCGGCTCGCCAGCGGATTCGGGCCAATACTTAATGATGGCTTCACGCATGGAGAGTCGCTGGAAGTTGCCCCAGTCGATCTCGCGCTCGCCGAACTGGTTGACCAGCGTGCCATTTACGTCGAGCGCAACCTGCCGGAGAAGCTCCTCGGTCAGGTCCATCAGCTCGTTGTAATCGGCATATGCCTGGTAGAACTCGAGCATGGTGAACTCTGGGTTATGGCGGGTAGAAACGCCCTCATTGCGGAAATTGCGGTTGATCTCATAAACGCGATCAAGTCCGCCTACGACGAGGCGCTTGAGGTATAGTTCAGGTGCGATGCGCAGAAAGAGGTCAAGATCGAGCGTGTTGTGGTGCGTCACGAACGGACGTGCAGCGGCTCCCCCGGCGATTGGCTGCATCATGGGAGTCTCGACTTCGATAAAGTTGCGAGCATCCAGAAAGCGCCGGATCGACTGAATGATGCGCGCGCGCTTTGTAAAGACTTGACGCACTTCGGGATCGATCAGATCGACGTAGCGCATGCGGTAGCGCAGTTCGACGTCCGTAAGCCCGTGGAACTTTTCAGGCATCGGCAACAGATCCTTCGAGAGGAAGGTCAGGTCCTCAACATGGATGCTGAGTTCGCCGGTGCGGGTGCGGAAGAGGTATCCCTTCACGCCCACATGGTCGCCGATATCGAGGAGCTTAAAAAGCTCCCATAGTTTGTCGCCGACGGCATCTTTCTTTACGTAGATCTGGAGCTTTTCGCCGGATTGCTGAAGGTGGGCAAAGCTGGCCTTGCCCATGAGGCGGATGGCGATGAGGCGTCCAGCGACGGTGACATTGACCCGCTCGGCCTCAAGCTGTTCGCCAGTGCTGGCGGCGTAAGCGGCCAGGATCTCGGGAATCTGATGGCTGGAACTAAAGTGGTTAGGATAGGCAGGCTGACCGAGGGCTTCGATCTGCCGCAGCTTCTGCTTGCGCAAGTCGTAAATGTTTTGCTCTAGGGACACACGAAAATTGTATAACAGCTAAGGAGCTGTGCGTTCGACTGCAAGGGCAAAGCGAGAGTAGCGATGAGAAAAGAAAAACCGGAAAAGCGGGAAGAGAATCCGTGGGTGACAGTGGCGCGGTATTCGGAGATCGGGTTCGTGATTCCGATGGCGGTCCTTGTGGGATATTTTCTTGGACTGATCGCCGACCATTTCCTGCATACTCACTGGCTCTATGTTGTCGGCCTCGTTTTGGGAGCGATAGCGGGATTTATGTCAATGATACGAACAGCGATGCAGGCGAGTGCCGACGAAGATGAAGATGAAGAAAAAGAAAAGAAAAGAACGGATGACAGACGCTGAGGTACCCAGAGCCTCAGCCGAAGATCCGTCTGAGCCTGAAGCCGGGAACGAGCAGTCGGAGTCCAGCTCCGAAAACCAGCCAGAGTCCGAGGCTCCGGACGAAACTCAAGTTTCAGCCCTGGAAATGGTGGATTATAAGGCCACGATACGGCGAATTGAGTGGATGATTCCCGTTGCGGGCACCCTTTGCGCCGTGGCAGCAGTCTGGCCCTTGGGTTGGGTTCTGGCGACTGGAATTCTGCTGGGGACGGTATTTGGGTGGGTCAACTTCCATTGGCTAGCGGAGTCGGTAAACGCGATCGGGGAGCGGATCGTACAAATAAAAAGCCGGGAAAAAGGCGCGGCAATCGTTTGGAGGGGAGTAGGGCGTATCTTCTTGATGGCGTTGTTTACCTATGCTATGTTTAGGTATTCCGTACGTGGTCTGGTAGGTTTCTTGGCAGGGCTCGCTATGCCTGTTATAGCGATGATGTGTGAGGCCGTGTATGAGTTCGTCGCCGCGAATCGGCGATCATCCTGAATGGGGCTATAAGACATTCAATGCATCAACTACCTTTTACCGCGCTCCTGAACCGTTTATTCGCCGGTCCCGTGGCTGCTCTGCTGACCATGTTAGGCGTACATCCGAGTCATCCTTCCACGCCGATTCCAAATCATGTTGCGATGCAGGTCATGGTGTTTCTGGTCCTGATCCTTTTCTTCATCGCCGTGCGCGCGAGCCTTTCGGTCGAAAAACCGGGAGTGCTGCAACACATGATGGAAGGGGTTTACAACGCAGTCGACTCGTTAAGTGAAGAGATCATCGGGCACCATAACAAACGGTACCTTGCTTATCTGATCGCACTGGCTCTGTTCGTCCTGTCCTGCAATCTTCTCGGGCTGATTCCGTTTTTCGAGACTCCGACGGGCATACCGTGTGTTCCGCTTGGGTGTGCCGCCGTTACGTGGTTCTACTATCACATTCAAGGACTTCGTGCGAACGGCGCGGGGTACATCAAGCACTTCATGGGGCCGGTATGGTGGATGGCACCCCTCATGTTTGTGATTGAAATCTGCAGCCACTTGGCTCGGATCATGTCACTCACCGTCCGTTTGTATGCAAACATGTTCGCCGGAGACATGGTGACCATGGTGTTCTTCTCGCTGCTTCCAGTCGGCGTGCCGGTAGTTTTCCTCGGCCTCCACTTGGGGGTTGCGCTGATCCAGACCTACATTTTCATCCTGTTGGCATCGGTGTACCTGGGCGAAGCCACTGCGCACGAGCACGAGCACTAAGAATGAAATTGGATTCCGCGCAGCTGTTTTCCTGGCTGCCGTTACGAATGTTGTACGCCGCGAGCGTGAGGGCCTCCGACTGCATGGAAGACGCATTGTGTGGACGTCAACCACCCACTGGCGGTGAAATCTGCAAGGAGCAATGTTAATGAACAAGAAACTTTTCGTGCTGTTCTCTGTCCTCGCCATGCTGATGCTGGCGACTCCGACCTTCGCGCAGGCTGCGCCTGTCGCCGCCGCCGCTGCCGGCATTAACTGGGTTGCCATCATTTCCGGCGCTGCCATGGCTGTTGTAGCCAGTGTGGCCGCACTCGGTCAGGCTAGAATTGCTATCGCCGCCTGCGAAGGCATGTCCCGCAATCCTGGTGCTCGCGCTGGCATTCAGCTTGTCGTGATTCTTGGTCTTGCGTTCGTCGAATCATTGGTGCTGTTTACGCTGGTCGTTGTGTTCGTAAAGGTTGTTAAGTAACGATTCTGCTGGTTTGAAGCTCCCCGCTGCGGCGGGGAGCTTCTCGTTTTCTACTGAGCGTCAAAGTGCTGCTGCGGGAATTGAAGGACGGGATGCTTGCCGAAATTCGGTGAACGGTTGATCGGCCATAATTCGAAGATCTCGCAGATGCCAGCGATAGGCCGCGTTGCACAGCACCTCCCGCTTGAGCTGGCGCTCTCTGCGGATGAGCAGCAGCTTGAACAGCCACTACCGGTCCAGCGCTCGCCGGACGCCCGTAGTCAGGGCAATACAGATGCCGAACCCGCGCGCTGATGAAATCTAGGTAGATCACAGCATCGAATCTTGCGCAGCAGATGATCCGCCGGAACCAGCGACTCGATCGACACCAACTCCAACTCCTGCTGCTGCACCTCTGAAGTCTCTCAGCATGTTCTCTGAATACACCAAAGCTCCCGCAAAAAAGCGAGAGCTTCTGAGGTACTTTGTCAGCAATCTGATGAGGCCCCGGGAATAAACCGGAGCCTCATAGTCTTAGCTATTGTTTATTAGCGAACTGCGATGGCACTGGGCATTCCCTGAGTGTAGTGCAGAACTGCATTAGGGAGCACGCCAAGCCACAGGGTTGCTATAAGGCTGATGGCGATTGCCAGGCCCATGCCCAAGCGAACAGGAGGGACCGGTATCTCGGCTCGTGGTTCGTACATGTACATGCGAACGATCAGGCGGAGGTAATAGTAGGAGCCCACGCCGCTATTTACCAGGCCGATCAGAGTGAGCCAGATCAATCGGGTGCGGAGAGCTGTGCTGAAGATGTAGAACTTTGCGAAAAAGCCGCCAGTGATCGGAATTCCGATAAGGGAAAGCAGAAAGAACGTAAAAACGGCGGCCAAAACAGGCGAGCGTTTTCCCAGACCCGAGTAGTCGTCCATTTGCAAGTAACCTTCGCCGCTGCCCGCCATCTGTGTAACGACGGCAAAAGCACCGAGGTTCATGGCGGCGTAGGCAGCCGAGTAGAACATTGCGGACGAAATGGCCAGATCGCGATTACTAGCCGAGGCGAAGGCAACCATAAGATATCCGGCGTGCGCGATGGAAGAGTAGGCCAACATGCGTTTCACGTTGCTTTGCAGGAGGGCTCCAACATTTCCGACAGACATGGAGAGAGCAGCTGCGACCCAAATCACCCAGAATAGGTTGGGCGATGCCGCTTCAAAAACGATTCGTATGAGAACGGCGAAGGTTGCGGCTTTCGGGGCCGTGGACATGAGGGCCACTACGGGCGAAGGCGCACCCTCGTAAACGTCTGGGGTCCAGATCTGGAATGGCGCACAAGCGACTTTGAATGCGAGTCCGGTAAAAATGAGAGCAACAGCGAGGTAGGCCAGTGCTTCGACATGATTTGCTTTGCCGAGGATCAGCGCGATATCAAAAATGTTGGTGGAGCCAGTTGCTCCATAGAGCAGGGCGATCCCGTACAGGAAGAATCCTGTTGCGAAGGAGCCGAGCAGGAAATATTTCAGCGCGCTTTCCGTGCTCACAGCTGCGCTGCGACGGAAGCCCGAAAGAATGTAGCTGGCAATGGACGAGATTTCCAGCGCGATAAAGATGAGAACCAGTTCGACCGCTGAAGACATCAGGCACATGCCCACAGCGCCCAGAATGACCAAAGCGTAGTATTCGCCGAAATCTATCTTTTGCAAGGGGAGATAGTCGAGCGACATCAATATGGTTGCCAGGGTGACGAGCAGGACAACGAGATGGAAAAAGATGCTGAAGTGGTCGACTCGCAGCACGTGGTTGAATCCAAAGCCCGCAAATTGAGGCTGTGCCTGATACACGGTTGCAGCGATGGCTGCAACGGCGCCGAAGGCCGCAAATATGCCCAGGTCCTTGCGGCTGCGGTCCTCTGGCAATAGCGACTCGACGAACATGATAGCCATGCCCCAGACCGAGAGGACGATTTCGGGAAGAATGCGTATGTAATCGGTGGCTGTTGGCATGGTTATTTGAGCACCGTACCTACCTTGACTTGGAGTGTTGGGGCAGAGGACGCAACCTTTGGCGTCTCCAAAATGCCCGCGACCGACGCGTCAATCGAGTTCATCCAGAACTGGGGAAAGACTCCCATGACTAGCGCCAAAACCGCGAGGGGCCAGAGGATAGTGCGTTCGCGCGTATCCACATCAGGCAGCGTCGTGTTCAGCGGGTTGACGATAGTTCCGTAAAAGGTTCGCTGATACAGCCAGAGCATGTAGAAAGCGCCCCAGATGACCCCGCTCGCCGCAAGAATTCCGTAAATCGCTCTTGCCTGGAAGGCACCGCTGAGAATCAGAAACTCGCCCACAAATCCGTTCATCATCGGCAGCCCGATCGAAGAGAGCGTAATGAGCAGGAACAGCGTCGCGAAGACAGGCATCGGCGTGGCGAGCCCGCCGTATTCCTTGATTTCGTAATTGTGGCGGCGGTCATAAATCATGCCAAGCAGGAGGAAGAGGGCGCCGGTAGAGATGCCGTGATTGAGCATCTGGTAGACGCCGCCATCCATGCCGGCGCGAGTGAAACTGAAGGTGCCCAGAACAACGAAGCCGAGATGGCTCACCGAGGAATAGGCGACCAGTTTCTTCATGTTGGGTTGAACCAGTGCGACCAGTGCGCCGTAGATAATGCCGATAATGGCCAGCGCTATGATCCAGGGCGCGTTCTTGTGTGCTTCGGCAGGAAAAAGCCCAATGCTGAAGCGCAGAAGACCGTAAGTACCCATCTTAAGCATGACTCCAGCGAGGAGTACGGACCCAGCAGTCGGAGCTTCCACGTGGGCGTCCGGCAACCATGTGTGCAGTGGGAAAAGCGGCACTTTGACGGCAAAAGCTACGAAAAATCCAAGAAAAAGCCAGAGTGCAGTGTGGCCCGACAGGGCTATTGCGCCGCTCGCGAGCAGATGCTGAAGCTCGGTGAAATCGAATGTTCCGGACTGGGCGTAGAGCCAGATGATTGCCGCAAGCATAAGGACGGAGGCGATCATCGTGTACAGGAAGAACTTGACGGCGGCATAAACGCGGCGCTCGTGTCCGTAGATTCCGATGATGAGCGCCATCGGAATGAGCGTGGCTTCCCAGAAAAAGTAAAAGAGAAAGAGATCCAGCGCGATGAAAACTCCGATCATCGCCGTTTCCAGCACGAGCAAAAGGATGAAGAACTCCTTCACTCGATCGTGGATCGATTTCCATGACGCCAGGACACAGAACGGAACCAGAAAGGTCGTCAGTATTACGAGCCAGAGAGAGATGCCGTCGATACCGACGTGGTAATGGATATTGGGACTGGTGATCCAGTGCAGATTCAGCTCATAGGCAAAGCTTCCCGAGTTTGCGGGAGCAACCTGGCGGTAGTGCGCAGGCAGATGAAGCGAAACGAGGAGCGTGACGATTGAGATGGCCAGAGCGAACCAGCGAATAATGCGATCGCGGCGCGGCAGAAAGACCATCAAGAGTGCTCCCAGCGCGGGCAGGAACGTTGTAATGGTGAGAATCCAGGGATTGAGAGTAGATGCGTTCATCGGGTTCCCATCCAGACCATGTAGGCGACGATCACGGCCGCTCCTGCTGCAATCCATCCGGCGTAGCTGCGGATAAGACCGGACTGCTGTTGACGAACAACATGCGAGACGCCGCGCACTGCGGTCGCAGTTTCATTGATCGAACCATCGACGACCTTCTGATCCACGATTTGCCAGAGAAAGGCCCGCGACAACGCGACCAGCGGGCCGATGATGACGGCAGAATAAACCTCATCGATCCAATACTTATTGAGGACAAGCTTGTATAGTCCACCGGAAGCTGCGGCAATTTTCCCGGGCAGTTCGGGTCTCTTGACATAGAAAAACCAGGCAAGCCCAAGACCGGAGAAGGCGACCAGGACTGAGATGCTCATCAGTGAAGTCTCCAGGGCCTTACTTTCGCCGGTCTTCTCCCCGTGTTCGCTGGTTGGTATGGCAGCGGACTCAGCGACTTGAAGCCGTGGTGATTCTGTCTGAACTTTCTGAATTACGGGTGCGAGGAAGTGTTCGAAACGGTTGCCCCCGACCCATCCGCCGATGATCGAAAGCACGGCGAGCAACACAAGGGGGGCAAGAACGAGCCAGGGTGATTCGTGTGGCACATGTCCGTGGTCGGCGTGGGCCGAGTGAGCGTCCTGTTGAGCTCCGCGATATTCTCCGGTGAAGGTAAGGAAAATCAGGCGGAACATGTAGAAGCTGGTCATGAAGGCGGTAATTATGCCGATGGCCCAGAATATCTTGCTGCCATGAGGACTGCTAAAGGCCTGCCAGAGAATCTCATCTTTGGAGAAGAATCCGGCGAAAGGCGGAATCCCGGAGATCGCCAGGGTTGCGATCAGCATTGTCCAGAAAGTCCAGGGCATGTACTTTCGGAGGCCGCCCATGCTGCGCATGTCCTGCTCGCCGCCGATGCCGTGGATGACAGAGCCAGCGCCGAGGAAGAGTAGAGCCTTGAAGAAGGCGTGAGTCATCAGGTGGAAGATCGAGGCTGAATAGGCTGCGACTCCGGCAGCCATGAACATGTAGCCGAGCTGCGAGACGGTCGAGTAGGCGAGTACGCGCTTTATGTCGGTCTGCACGATGCCGATGCTGGCGGCGAAGAAACTGGTCAATGCTCCAATGATAGCGACAGCGAGAAGCGCAAGAGGCGCTCGACTGAAAATGGCGTTGGATCGGCATACCATGTACACGCCAGCTGTCACCATAGTAGCGGCATGGATGAGGGCGGAGACCGGAGTCGGGCCTTCCATGGCATCGGGCAGCCAGACATAGAGCGGAATCTGCGCACTTTTACCGCACGCTCCGACAAGCATCAGCAGTCCAATGGCCGTGAGCAGTCCGGCCGTGGTCTCGGCGGGCAAGGACGACGCGATATTGAAGACCGTGGCAAATCGCAATGTCCCGAAGTGCTGGATGAGCAGGAAGAGCGCAATGAGGAATCCGAAGTCACCGATGCGGTTTGTGATGAAAGCTTTTTTGCCTGCGTTGGCGGCTGAATCCTTCTGAAAGAAGAATCCGATCAGCAAGTAGGACGCAAGACCCACGCCTTCCCAACCCACAAACAGGAGCAGGTAGTTATTAGCCAGCACCAGCGTGAGCATGAAGAACATGAAGAAGTTAAGGAAGCTGAAGAACCGGTAATAGCCGCCCTCATGTTCCATGTACGCGACGGAGTACACGTGAATTACGAAGCCAACTCCGGTGACGACCAGCATCATGACCAGTGAGAGATGGTCGAGATAAATGCCAAAGTCGGCTGCGAAGCTGCCGGCGCGAATCCAGGTTCCATATGAGGTTTCAAGTGCATCGGCGCCTGAATGCAGCAGCGTGTAAGCGTGCACGCTGGCAAACAGCAAGGATGCCCCCGTGAAGAATAGCGCGATGGAGGCGACCACGGATTTGGAAAAACGCTTGCCAAAAAGTCCATTGATCAGCGCGCCAACGAGCGGCAGGAGCGGAATCAGCCAGGGTTGCCAGAAGAATAATTTCATAGTTTCAGCAGGTTCACCCGGTCGACGTTGAGCGTCTCGCGTGTGCGATAGACAGAGATGATGATGGCCAGTCCCACTGCGGCTTCGGCGGCCGCAACGACCATAACGAAGAAAACGAAGATGTGTCCATCAAGAGTTCCAAAACGCGTGGCGAAGGCAATGAAAGAAAGATTCACGCCGTTCAGCATCAGCTCAATGGACATGAAGATCGTTATGATATTTCGCTTAATAAGAAAGCCCATAACCCCGCAGGCAAACAGAAACGCACTAAGCAGCAGATACCAGGAGATGGGGATCGTCATGATGAATGACTCCTACGGGCAAGAACGACCGCTCCCATAATCGCAATCAGCACGAGAACGCTGGTGAGTTCAAAGGCGAGGAGGTACTTGGTGAAGAGCATCATCCCCACGTCGCTCGCTGAGCCATACAACTCACCAATATGGATACGCTTTTCCTGCGGGCCGTGTTGGAGCAAAACCGATACGCCGATAATGAAGCCCGTTATGAGACCGGGAATACCAATAATCTTCGCCACTTTGCTGCCCTTTGTGTGTTCTTCCTCCCCAGCGTTGAGCAACATGATGACAAAGATAAAGAGCACCATGATGGCTCCGGCGTAAATGATCACCTGCACAACGGCAACAAATTCCGCGCCGAGCAGCAGGTAAATGAGCGCCAATGAGCCCATGACGACGATAAGCGAAAGCGCGCTGTTGATGGGCTTCCGCTGAATCAGCAGATTGATTGCGCCACCCGCGCACAACAATCCAAAAAGCAGAAAAAGAAAAATATGCATCAGTTTTCCATCCCGGCCATCATGCCCGGATCGCCACAAAAAAAGCGGTAACAATCACGTTAGCCAGCGCGAGCGGGAAGAGAAACTTCCAGCCGAAGGCCATCAACTGGTCATAACGGAAGCGCGGCAGCGTGCCACGAATCCAGATATAGAGAAACAAGAAAAAGAAAACTCTTAGCAGAAACCAGATTAACGGCAAAAACGCCTGAACTGCCGCCGGTAAAAACGGCATTGGCGGTCCGCTCCATCCGCCCAGGAACATGACGGAAGCAATGCAAGCGACGGTGACCATGTTGGCATACTCAGCCATAAAGAACATGGCAAACTTCATAGCACTGTATTCGGTGTGGTATCCGGCAACGAGTTCGGTTTCTGCTTCGGGCAAATCGAAGGGAACACGGTTAGTCTCGGCAAAAGCCGCCATCAAGTAGATGAAGAAGGCAATGAACTGCCCGCGGAATAGAAACCACTGCGGAATAAATCCGAACCAGGTCCCGAGCTGAGCGTCGACGATGCCTCTGAGGCTGAGGGTGCTCGACATGAGGAGCACGCCAACCAACGAGAGCCCGAGGGAAACTTCGTAACTGATCATCTGTGCCGAGGCCCGAAGAGAGCCAAGCAGCGAATACTTGCTGTTGGACGACCAACCCGCCAGAGCAATGCCGTAAACACCGAGCGAAGTGATGCCAAGAACAATGAGAAGTCCGGCATCAATGTCGCCCGGCTGCCCAGTGGCGCCTACCACCCCGGTGATCTGAATGGGGGTGCTGATACCAAAAAGGTGAACAACCGGACCTATAGGTATCAAGGCGATGGACGTGAGCGCCATGACGAGAGCGATAACCGGAGCGATCAAATAGATGTGCTTCTCAACGTAAGGCGGTGTCAGGTCTTCCTTCAGCAAAAACTTGATTCCGTCGGCAAGCGGCTGCAGTAATCCGAAGGGACCAACGCGCGATGGTCCCCAGCGATTCTGCATGTGGCCCACCACTTTGCGCTCCAGCCAAACGGTATATGCGACCACGGTGAGCAGAACGCCGAGTGTAATGGCGATCTTAATAACCGCGACGATCAGAAAAGTCAAAACGCTCATCGTAGCATTCAATCCCCAGCCGTCCAGACGGCAAACCGCTTCACGTCTGAAAGCAGAAACTTACATTGCCCAGCCCGCGAGAGCCAGGCGAAAAATCAATCAGCCTCGATCGGCTCAATCGCGTTGCGATGCTTCTCAACGACCGAGTTCAGTGTTGTTGAGTAGCGTCCGAGCGTGCCCGAGGTGAACAAAGCATTCCCGGCAGGTTCGACCATCTCAGGATGACTCGGAATTCCCGCTGGTTCGATCTGTACCAGTTCCGTGCGTTGCATATTTCCAGCAGCCAGATCCAGTCGGGAGACGGCGTAGCCCGGAACCAGTTTGGATATTTCATCGAGCGTAATCAGGGGATCCAATGGCGAGGTGCGCGACGCGAGGCCACGGGCTTCCGTAAATACGGCGTTGCGATCTGCCTCGCCTGATTGAGCGCCACGGCTCTGGCCTGCATCGGCGAAGGTATGACCGCGAAATGGCACGAGCTCATTAACATCAGCACCAATTTTTTCGGCAATGCGGATGATGATTTCAAAATCAGACTTCACGCCATGAACGTCGGAGGCTTTCTTGAGTCGCTGCAGGTCTCCGCATGTGTTCGTCATTGTGCCCGCCTTCTCGTATGCAAAAGCAGCGGGCAGAAAGACGTCGGCGTGCTGCGCCGTTTCGGTCAGGAACATGTCCTGTACGACGAGGAATGGACGCGAAAACGCCGTGTTCTCGGGGTAGCGAGCGGCTGGATTCGATCCGACAACCCAGAGTGCCTGTACCGCTCCGGAAGCTGCTCCATCGAGCATCCGAGTGAGATCGAAGCCGGGAGTGGCCGGAACCTTGGATGCCCAGGCAAGCGCAGAGCGGGAGCTGCCCGCAATCGCGTGATATCCGGGAAGCAGGTCCGGGTAAAGCCCCATGTCGGCTGCTCCGCGTGAATTAGAGTAGTCGGCGAGGCAGATGAACTTTGCGCCTATGCGCGAGCCATAGGAGACTAGGGCATCAATCGCTTCACCGCGCAGTTCAGGTCCGAATACGATAATGAGACCGCTCTCTGCGGAGAGCGCATCTCGGAGCTTTTCGAGCACCTCGGGGGCAGTCCCAAGATTGGCGGCTGCTGCAGTATTTCCGCTCAAATAGGAGACGAAGTCCGCTTCCGTGCCGATGGCGATCTTCGCAATGTGTGATGCCTGACGCGTAAGCTTGATTTCATTCGCGTTCACCACGTACAGGCGAGAGCTGCGGCGGCGTACCGCAGTGCGTATCTGCCAGGCCAGCAAAGGATGTTGCTCGGTAGGATCGCTGCCGATGAGCAGAATGGCCGGAGCGGTTGCAACCTCACTCATGGAGGCAGTCTGAGCCTTGTTCGCGGCGATGGCGCGGGCAAATGAAGGAAAGTCCGCTGTGCGGTGGTGGTCAATGTTATTTGTGCCGAGCACGGTGCGCGCGAACTTCTGCAATAAATAATTCTCTTCGTTGGTCGTGCGGTTGGACCCGATTACTCCGATGGACTGCGGGCCGCTGGCGGCAAGAGTCTCCCGAAACTTTGCCGCAACCAGTTCAATCGCTTCGCTCCAGGTAGCGGACACGAATTTCCCGTCGCGCTTGATGAGCGGAGTAGTGATGCGCTCGGGATTGGCGGCAAAGTCGTAAGCGTAACGGCCCTTGATGCAGAGGAAATCGACGTTGATGCCGCTGCGGTCGCGGTTGTCGCAGCGCACGATTTCGGAACCGGTCTCGGAGCGGCGGACGCCCACGGTCGTAACGCAGCCGTCGCCACAATGGGTACAGACGGTTCCGACGTGGGTCATCTCCCATGGACGCGTCTTGTAGCGATAGGATGCGCTGGTAAGCGCGCCGACAGGGCAGATGTCGATGCACATGCCGCACTCTTCACAATCGAGCGAATCGCCTTTATTGGGTGCGATGACCGAACCCTGACCGCGATTTTGAATGCCGAGCGCCCAAACGTCCATGCCTTCCCCGCAGACGCGCACGCAGCGGTAGCAAAGTATGCAGCGCGGGCGGTCATAAAAGACGATCGGCGACCACTGCTGTTCGTCGCGATGGCTCTTGATGTCGATGAACTTCGACTCTCCCGCGCCGTACTTGTAAGTCATGTCCTGCAATTCGCATTCGCCACCCGCATCGCAGACGGGGCAGTCGAGGGGATGGTTTGCGAGCAGCAGTTCAAGGGTGGCCTTGCGAGCCTGTACTACTTTCTCGGACTCTGTCTGTACCACCATCCCTTCGGCGATTGGTGTAGTGCAGGCCGTTTGCATCTTGGGCATCTTCTCGATTTCGACCAGGCACATCCGGCACGCGCCCTGGAGCGAGAGTCCGGGGTAGTAACAGAAGGCGGGAATCTCAATGCCATGCTGCTTGCAGGCCTCGATGAGCAGAGTGCCCTTGGGAGCTGAAATGGTCCTCCCATTTACCGTAAGCGTTACGTTTTCTGTCGCGTTTTGCGTTACGTCGGCCATGAATTCTCTTCGCGTGAGCCTCAGTGGCTCAGAACGGGTAATGCACTGGCGGCGTGCTGTCCAAAGGGGCAGGGACGTCCGTCCAGGTGCGCTTCAAATTCCTCGCGGAACTTCTTTATGAAACCAATGATGGGCATGGCTGCTGCGTCGCCGAGCGGGCAGAAGGTGCGGCCCAGCATGTTTTCGGCGAGATAGCGGATATTGTCGATATCTTGCGCCACTCCAGCCCCGGCATGGAAGCGTCGCAGGCTTTTGCTGAGCCAGTCCGTGCCTTCGCGGCAGGGAATGCACCAGCCGCAGCTCTCGTGGCGATAAAACTGAATCGTGCGCAGGGCAAATTTGACGATGCAGGTATGGTCGTCTATGACCACGATGCCGCCGGAGCCCAGCATGGTTCCAGCCTTCATCATGGAATCGAAGTCGAGCGCAACGTCAATCTCTTCGGGCTTCAGGCAGGGGACGGACGACCCACCGGGAACGACCGCTTTCAGCTTGTGTCCGTTGGCGATTCCGCCGCCGACTTCGTAAATCACCTTACGCAGATTAAAGCCAAGGGGGAGCTCGTACACTCCGGGTCGCTCCACGTGTCCACTGAGCGAAAAGAGGCGCGTGCCGCCGTTGCGTTCTACTCCGATTTCGGCATACTGCTTGCCGCCCATCAGAATAATGTGGGGAACGCTGGCAAGAGTCTCGGCATTGTTAATGACCGTGGGGCCTCCCCACAGCCCGACGACAGCCGGGAAAGGCGGACGAATGCGGGGAATGCCGCGCTTGCCCTCGAGCGATTCCATCAGTGCGGATTCTTCGCCGACCTCATATGCCCCTGCTCCGCCATGCCAATAAACTTCGAGATCGTAGCCGGAGCCAAAAATGTTCTTCCCGCAGAAGCCGCGCGCATAAGCGTCAGCGATTGCTTTCTGCATGATCTCCAGGAGATAGCGATATTCTCCGCGGATGTAAATATAGGCTGCGTGCGCACCGACGGCGATAGCGGCGATCATGGCGCCTTCGATTACGGAGTGAGGATCGTGCTCAAATATGAGCCGGTCCTTGCAAGTTCCCGGTTCGCTCTCATCGCCATTGCACAGAACGTACTTTGGCTTGGCACTTTGCTTCGGAACGAAAGACCACTTCATGCCGGTAGGGAAGCCCGCGCCGCCTCGTCCGCGCAAGTTGCTGGCCTTCATCTCGTTAATAATTGCATCAGGCCCCATTTCGAGCGCCTTCCGCACCGCTTTATAGCCGTCCAGTTCAAGGTATCGGTCGAGGTTCGTTGCCCCTTGGCCGAACCGCCTGCTGACGACCTTTACCTCATCGGGATGGGAAACCAGGTTTGCCATAGCTACTCTTGGACTGCCTTCTGCCTGTATTCATCGAGAATCTGGTCGATTTTTTCCGGCGTGAGGTTCTCGTGGAAGTCGTAATTGACCTGCATGGCGGGTGCCCAGGAGCAGGCGCCGATACACTCGACTTCTTCTACCGAGAAAATACCGTCTGAAGTGACTTCCTTGTTAACTTTGACGCCAAGTTTTTCGCGGACGTGCCCAAGCATTTCCTCTCCACCGCGCAACTGGCAACATATATTCGTACAAACCTGCACGTTGTACTTTCCGCTGGGTTTAGTACGAAGCATGGAGTAGTAGCTGATGACGTTGCGTACTTCGAGAGGAGAGATTTCCAGGCGCTTTGCGATCTCTTCGATGGAATCATCGGTAACGTAGCCAAATTCGTCCTGTATGTAAAGCAGGAAAGGAACCAGGAGTGAACGCTTCACCGGGTAGTGAGTGAGCATCTCCGAGTATCGCGCCTCGAGTTGTTCGCTGAATTTCATTTGCCTCCTGGATCTGATGTTTCCAATTCAAATCTGATGCTGCTGGTCAAAACTCCCTATGGACCACGGAAATCCGCTCACGGCTCAAATATTTCGTGAACCATCCACTCGGCCAAACCCTCAGGGTCGGAGCACTCGCTCGGGAGACCATCCGGCTGAAAACCGTCCGGTGTGTTGTGCAGTACCGCCTCAAACGAGCGCTCGCTGATGTTGTTCCAGACGCGGACGAAAATTGCCCCGGGGAGACGGGTAGAAATAGCCGAAGCTGTCTTATAACCGTTAGAAACTTCTACATCTTCGCCTTTGGACAGAACTGCGACGGAGAACCTGGAGTTCTTCGGAAACTCCTCGTTGAATTCTTCGGCTTTCTGCTGCAGCGAATCGATGAGGTCAAGCGCGAAGTCGCTCTGTCCCTCAATTCGATTTTCTACAGTTTTTGCAAACTGCTTCCCCCAACGCTCCAATTCGTCTCCGTTCTAGCGGTCCACGTCTCCGAGGATAATATCAATGCTGCCGATGGCTGCGACTACATCGGCGATCAGGTTGTGTTCGCACATTACCCCTAGCGCATTCAGGTTTGCGAAAGATGGTCCCCGCATATGTACTCGATAGGGCTTGGCTGTTCCGTCACTGACGACGTAATACCCCATTTCGCCGCGAGGTGACTCCACTGCCTGATAAACCTCACCTGCCGGAACCGTAAAACCTTCCGTGACAATCTTAAAGTGATGGATAAGGGATTCCATCTGCGTCTTCATTTTCTCGCGATCAGGAAGGATTATCTTCGGTGCATCGGCTTTGATCGGGCCGTCGGGCAAATTTGCAACGGCCTGCTTGACCATGTTGATGGACTCACGAAGTTCAGCCATCCTTACCAGGTAGCGGGCGTAAACATCGCCGGCGGTCTCTATCGGAACCTTGAAATCGAGCTTCTCGTATCCGGCATAGGGCATATCGCGACGCAGATCCCAGTCGATTCCGCTGCCGCGTGCCGTGGGTCCGGTAAGCATCAGATCAATCGCATCCTCTTTGGTGATACGCGCAACGCCTTTGGTACGGCCAATCCATATCGGATTATTGGTGAGCAGATCGGAATACTGATCGATACGGTCAGGAAAATAACCCGCGAAGTTCTTGACATAATCGAGGAATCCGAGCGGCAGATCCATGGAAATGCCGCCTATTCGGAAATAGGAGGTCATCATGCGCTGGCCGGACACCATCTCGAACATTTTGAGAATCTCTTCCCGCTCACGGAAGCAATAGAGGAAGACGGTCATTGCGCCGATGTCCATGGCGTGGGTGCCGAGCCAGACGAGGTGCGAGTTGATGCGCGTCAGCTCGTTCATCAGCAGGCGAATCCACACGGCTCTGGGCGGGATCTCCAACCCAAGAAGCTTCTCGACCGCCAAGACGTAAGCCAGATTGTTGGTCAGGGGGGCGAGATAGTCGATGCGGTCGGTCATGGGAATGACCTGTTGGTAAAACTTTGCCTCGCAGGTCTTTTCGATTCCCGTGTGCAGGAAGCCTATGTCTGGGCGAATGCGCACGACGGTTTCGCCGTCCAACTCCAATACAAGGCGGAGCACACCGTGAGTGGAAGGGTGCTGTGGTCCCATATTAAGGACCATAGTGCGGCTGCCGCCTAAGGTTTCGACGGCAGGCTTGGAGCGGAATTGATCAATGCCAGCCACTAGCGGTATCCCTCGACAGGGTAGTCTTTGCGGAGTGGATGTCCCTCCCAGTCGTCCGGCATCAGGATGCGACGGAGGTCTGGATGTCCTTGAAAACGAATGCCGAAGAGATCAAATATCTCGCGCTCGAAAGGCGCTGCCCCGGCCCACAGTCCTGTGATCGATTCAATAGAGGGGGCGGAACTATTAAGCTTCACCTTGATACGGATGCGTTCGCGGCGCTCATAGGAGAGCAGCGAATAAACCACCTCAAACCGTGGCTCGGACGGAAACCAATCCAATGCCGTAAGATCTGCCAGCACCGTGAAACGTGTGCTGGTGGAGCTGCGTAAAAGTTTCAGGGCGTCGATCAATTTAACAGGAGCGATCCAGAGCGTTAGCTCGTCGCGGTCGAATTTCGCCGCCTGCAGAGCCTCTGGCAACGAGCTCTGGAGGCAAGCCACAGCAGGACGCTCCTTTAGCAGCTCAATATCGGTAATAGGGGGTTGTAGGGCCATTTGCGTCAGAGAGCCTCGTCGCGCGAAGGTTTGTTCCAGTCGAGCACGCCCTTCTTCCAGACATAAAGGAACCCGATCAGGATAACAAGGACGTAAGTCATCATCTCCCAGAACCCGAACATCTTGAGTCTTTTCAGCAGGATTGCCCAGGGATAGAGGAACACCGCTTCAACATCGAAAAGAATGAAGAGCATCGCTACCAGGTAAAACTTTACGCTGAATCTCTGACGAACATCGCCCACAGGTTCCATACCGCACTCGTATGGTGACATCTTGCTTTTGTTAGCTTTGTGCTGACCAAAAACATAGGACAATGTCACAATTCCAATGGCCAAAAGACAGACCACGGCGAAGTGGATCAGCAGAGGTAGATACCGCAAAAAATAGTTATCGGGCATACTGTTAGGGTATTGGCGCTCGTCAAACCATTAGCGAACGCGTAAGTATAGATTTTGTGTTTTCAGGGTGTCAAGGCGGAGGAAGGTCAGCGCGTTCGTGTGAGGAGCTCACCGAGTCGGAGTATCTCTTTAGCGACCTGGGACGAAAGTAATGTTGTAGATTAGCGGCTAGTACTGGACAATCCCTCTTACTAATTGTTCACAATTGGAACGCCGGACGTGTCTGGTCGGCACGTTAAGCGGATTGCGACATCGAGAATCTGGCGGATGATCTTCGGATTCAATACGGATATAAAGGTGCGGGACACTGTCTATCACGTCCAGACGGAGGTGCGTGAACAGGAGCAGCGCCTCGAGTCCCAGGTATTCATCAGCGGTCGATGCATCGGCAAGCGTTCAACCCCGCTTTCTTCAAACGCAACCGAGGGCGCACAGGAGTTAGCGAGGGCGCAGCACCGCTGGATTGTCGACGCAGTGCGCGAAGGCTTTGTGGATGACGTGCTGAATCAGGAGACGACAGAAGAACTGGCTGTGCAGTTTCTAAATTCACAAAGGATTTCCGCCGCGGAAGCATTGTTGCGCTTTCGAGTTTTTTCTAGAGGTTTTGCCGTGGCATCAGCGCGGGTGGAAGCGCGTTGGGAGGCGGAGTTCGGCTCTGCATTATTCAAAAGCACCCCGACAAACCAAACCGGAGTGGCCGAAATGCGACTTGCGCTCATCGACGGCGCCTCAGAACTGGAAGTCAGGGCTTATCTGGAAGGGCGCGAAACGGTGAGGCGTTTCCTCGTAAAATCTGCCGGAAGCTGATGTGTTTCACGGGTACAATCACCATCATATGAAACTTGGAACAACACTGGCCTTAACGCTGGCCGGCGCGATTCTGTGCATGCCTTTGCTGGCCGCACAGCTTCAGGGGAATCCCGACCAACTTGACGGCCCCATGACGGAAAATCCTAAGTACAACAAGACCTTTAGTGATCAGAAAGTTCCGGCCAACAGCGCTCCTCCGCGCAGCGGTGATGAGAGTAGCAGTGATGAGACACGTCTGGACCTTTCTCCCCCCAGGCAGGACGCGGCATTGCACTCGGAAGGCGGCCAGATGGGAGAGCACGCCTGGAATCCGATGCGCGCTATGAAGGACGTTGAGGTCGGCGATTTCTATTACAAGGCAGGGAATTATAAGGCGGCGCTCAGTCGTTACCGGGAGGCTCTGTATTTCAAGCCGCGCGATGCGGTCGCTACCTTTAAATTGGCGCAGACTCTGGAAAAGACGAGGCAATTCGCTGAAGCGCGAACTCGTTACGAGGAGTACCTGGCTATACTTAACGATGGGCCAAGTGCAGGACAGGCAAGAAAGGCTCTGGAGCGGCTCAAGAAGCAGTGAGAGCATCTGACAGTGAAGGCGGGAAACCTGCTCACTTCGGAACCGGGTTTTCCTCTCGTTGAATCTGTAGGTGCACTTGCGCGGTTGGACCTTGGGTGATCGTGAATGGACGCTTGGCTGGAACGTTTGCAGAAGGAAATCAAAGAAGCGACTGCGGATTTGCTGGATGCTGATTGGCTTCGGGCTCCGAAAGGGGCTTGGAATAGCGCCCAGATACTAGAGCATCTGGGACGAAGTTATGGCACGACGGCAAAAATGCTGGAATTGAGTATGGATTCGGGTGTTCCGCCACGGGTACGCCCTGCAAATCTCTCGGAGTTCTTGAAAAAGGTGCTGGTTGTGAACCTCGGGGTTATACCCTCTGGCGCGAAATCTCCGGAAGTTGTGACGCCGAAGGGCGACAGCGGTCCAGTTGCGCTGGAACGTGTGTTCGTTAATCTGGAGCGTATGGATTCGGCAATCACATCGGCCGAAGAGCGCTGGGGAAACAAAATCCCGATCGCAATGCATCCTGTTCTGGGACCGCTCAACGCAGGCCAATGGAGAAAATTCCATTACATACACGGGCATCATCACTTGGTCCAGATGCAGAAAAGACTTGGGAACAAGCAGCCCGCTAGAGCGTAATCAGTCATACACGTGTGGAACTCCGGCATGGCGCGCCGCTTCCTGTGCATCTTCCAATTGTGAGTTCAGGTCCTCGATCAGACTACGGCGAGCTTCAATTTGTTCAATGAGTGAACGTTGCTGCCGTTCATAAACCGGAATACTGGGAGAGGTTCCGACACTCCGCTGGAATTCGATTGTGCTCTCGATCTGGTCCTGCTGGAGCTTGGCGATTTCCGCTTGCGCCTTACTGATTTGCGCCCGCACAGCTGCAATTCGGTCCAGGTAAGCTTGATTGAGTTCCTGAGTGCGTTTCTGTTTTTCGAGTTCCTGTGCCGCGCGCTCTTTTTCCGGGTTTTTGCGAGATTTCTCGCTTCCATCTTTGTTGGAAGCTGTTTCATCCCCCGCCTGCTTGTCAGCGTTTTCGCTGGAACCAGCCGCCTGCGTCTCGACCCTATCGGCAGGTGCGGTCTTTGAGCTGGGGATGTCATCGTTGGTGATGACACTGGCGTGGGGATTTGCCTTTTTCTCCGCCCGGATTTGGCGTGCCACGTCGCCGAGAGATTGCGCAGAAGACCCGGCTGGGAACACCAAGATCAGCAATGCAATGATCCACTCGCAGTGACGAATCATGATGAACTCACCTCGTCCATGTTCCGAATTGTAGCGTCCTCAGGACGATTCGGACAGTCGCCCCAAATTACGGAAGTTTAGGTTACTAATCCGCGATTAGTAACAGATCCAGATAGGCCCGGATCATCTGAGCGCCAAAGAACCAGGTCAGAATGGACATGAACCCGAGGAAGACGCCAAAAGGGATTTCCAGTCCCCGCAAAGCGGTTTGTGCGGACTGCCACGCCCGGGAAGAGGCCTGAGTTCGGGATCTCGCGCGGTATCGGATAAGCCTGCTGCGGAGGACAGAGATGAGAACGAAAATTCCATATATACCGCCCAGCAGCGAAGACGAACACAACACGAAGAGTGTCAGCGCAGGACCCAGAAATGCTCCGACCATGGCCATAAGCTTCACATCTCCCAAGCCCATTCCGTCAACCTTGCGCAGCTTCAGATAAAGCCAGCCGACCGCATAGAGAGCGCCGGATCCGACTGCCGCGCCCAGCAGCGAATTGGTAAGCGAGCGCAGGCCGATTTGCAAAAATCCGTAGCGGGTCGGATAGAAAATCGGAAAAAAGTAAGAGGCTGGCCCCGGAACCACGGCGAAGAAGCTGAGGATCAATGCGACGCCCAAGCCTGGGAGGGTAAGCGCATCAGGAAGCAGATGAGTCTCAGCGTCAGTGAAGATCAGCCCTAGAAGCAGGAAGCACAGCACACAGCCCTTTACTGCGTACACGGAAGGGCCGGCCAGCAGGAGACAGAGCAGAAAGAGCAGTCCGCAGAGCAACTCGACAATCACGTAACGCGGGGAGATTCGCGCGTGGCAGTGGCGGCATCGCCCGTCGAGCATTACCCAGCTCAGCACTGGAATATTGTCAAACGCGGCTATGGGCTCATTGCATCCAGGGCAGGCCGAGCGCGGTGATACAACCGAGAGTCGGCGCGGAAGCCTGTAAATGCAGACATTCAGAAAGCTACCGAAGATCAGTCCGAAGAGAAAAAAAACACTTCCCGAAATCCATGCAGGGTACACGCGCTTCTCGCTTAGCAGGTCTGAGGCGATTATAAAGGCGAACAGGGCGGATGCGGGAACTTATGAAAACGCGAGCCTATTTCGGAGAGGCTGAGCGTGCGATTTCGCCAACAAAACGTCCCCTTCCAAATGAAAGGGGACATTTCATTGCAATCTTTCACTCAGGGCATTTGCTGACGGCCGGCATTGCGTTCGTTGCTGCTCGAGGGTTGCACGGTTACAGGCTGCGTAAGATGGAAGGTCAGCAAGGCTTCGGGGCCGAGCTTGATCTGTCCAGGCTTGGTCACGGCCTGTGCTGTGCCTCCCGCTCCGGCTCCGACTGCAGCGCCGATGCCCGCGCCCTTGCCTCCTCCGGCTAAGCCTCCGATGAGTGCTCCCAGTGCGGCTCCACCTCCAACCTTCGCGGCAGTGCCCTTGCCGCGGCCTGTTGTCTGTTTCGACCACTGGTCGGTGTGAATTGCATACGTGCGGCCGTTAAAACTCACCTTGTCGATCTCGATGGTGAGTACCGCCGAGCCGCTGAACTTTCCTGCTCCCTGAGCCGCGACCACATGTCCGAAGACATCGGCGTCCGCGGGGATGACCACTCTTCCGTCCATTTGCACCGGCGAATTCAGAGTTCCCCGGAAAGTGTCTCCAGGATTTGCTTTTTGGGAATCGAGAGTATCCAGCATACGAACCGCGAGCGCGGTTCCGTCCGGGACGGTGACAGTTGCCGGTGGCGGTGGTGGTGTGGGCGGAGCGCTCTCTCTAGTTTGTACAGGGGTGCTGGGGCTTTGCTGCTGCCGCATTGCATCAGCCTGGGTCAGCGGAGCATTGTTCTGTGCAAACGTGTGTCTCGCTCTGCTCTGTCCTGTGGCGCTTGGCTTATGCGCTGTCTTGCTCCGCGTTGTGGCGGCGGGTTCCGCAGCAGGTTCCGAAGCAGGCGGCTGAGTTTGCGTTTGGACTGGTGGTTGGTTCGCAAAGGCCGGCTGAGGTTCATTCTGCGGCATTGATGCCTGGGCGGGCTGAACAGTCAGATTGTTAACCACGGTCCGAACTCCGCTCACTCCCGCTGCATCCCCAGCGGCGGCGCTGCGTTCGGCTTCGCTGCCCACTGAACCGGAGAGAGTCACGACGCCATTGGCGGCCAGCACTGCAATCTGCTTATTTTGAACGGCTTCATCCGCGTTAACTTTGCTCTGAACATCGCTTGCTATCTGCGCGTCCGTAGGTGTCTGCGATTTCTTACAGGCCGCGGCGAAAAGCGCGATTGCGGCGATGAAAACAATAATCGAACTTCGAATCAGACTACGCCTCATCCTTGCCTCCTCCTGGTTTGCGAGGACCATTCTTAATCACCTTTGGATGCGCTGTACATGCCAAAGCAACGATCCCCCGGATTACACTCAGGACTTTACCTCAAACTGTTAAACACTATCTAGTCGTGGGTGTTGCGCATCCAACCGGCCCCACCGGCATGTTGCAAAGAGGGAAAGCGTGCAATTCGCGCTAAAGATTGATGGTGCGAATCCGTCGATTGTGATACAACGCCTCTACTTCAGTAGCACGGGGAATTGCACGATGAGTATTCGAGTGGAGCGCTCAGAATTCGATCCCGTGAACGGATTCCTGTACTACATTGCCTTCAAGCCAAACCTCGAAGTTGGCGTTGAAGCCGTGGCAATGTGCGCAGATGTGGATGCTGATCTATCCGTAACTGAAACCGGCGATTTGGCGAAACTGAGCTTTGTCGTTCCGAAGAATTTGCGCAATGAGCAGGCCCTAGTATTCATCAGCAGCGAAGGTCCAGGCAGTTACGTTGACCCCCGTGTGTTCGTTGCCGTGCCGGGATCAAGCGGAGAAACCATGATCAGCGTTGCAGGAAGATTGGATGTGGACATGGCCGGGCGTATCGTAGGTATCATGATCCATTGGCAGCCGATCTCCGCGGAGCGTGCTTAATGGATCTAAACAAGGGACAAGCGTGTCGCCCCTCAATAAGCGGTACACTTTGAAAGCCATGCATGAAATTGATCTGGATCGTCCGTACATCCAGTTTGAACACGTCAGCAAAGCTTTCGGCGAAAATGCGGTTCTGCGCGATGTGAGCTTTGATGTGAAAACTGGGGAAACAGTCTGCATTCTGGGGCGAAGCGGCGTGGGCAAATCCGTGTCGCTGCATCACATCATGGGGTTCCTCAAGCCGGATAGCGGCCGTGTATGGGTGGCACACGAGGACATCACCGATTACACGGAAAACGAGTTGGAGCACATTCGCAAGAAGGTCACCATGGTCTTCCAGAACGGGGCGCTGTTTGACTCTCTGAGCGTGGGTGAAAATGTTGCTTTTCCTTTACGGGAGCGGGGAGACCTCAGCGAGTCGCAGATTTATGAAATTGTCGACGGATTGCTGCAGATGATGAACGTTGGTGAATACCGCGACCAACTGCCTTCCGACCTGTCGACCGGAATGAAACGCTCTGTGGCAATTGCTCGCGCGCTGGCCGCGCAGCCCGAGGCGATTCTGTACGATGAGCCAACCACAATGGTGGACCCCCTGACGGCTCACTTACTAGGCGACCTGATCAAAAAATTGAAGTATCAGCTGAAGCTCACCAGCATTGTGGTCACGCACGATATGGCGCTGGCAAAGAAGGTGGCTGACAGAATCGTATTCCTGCATGAGGGGCGGGTCGTTTTCTTTGGTACAGCGGCAGAGATGGAACAGTCCGATCTGCAGATTGTGCGGAAGTTTCTCGTCCTGGATTCGTTGGACCTGGGCTATTGGCGGAACAGAAACGATAGCCGGCCTCCGTTGATCTGCGAATAATTCAACGTTCAAAACAAAGAGCGCAGAGACCTTATCTCCGCGCTCCACTGCTGCTGAGATTTTGAGAACTGTCAGAAGCCTTTTGCCACGAGTGATGTTGCGTCCAGTCCCGTCTGGCGATCCCTGGCGGTCCACTTTTCCAGGTACTTGGCAACAATGTCGGTTTCAATATTGACGGGGTCGCCGTGCTTGAGAGTGCCCAGATTTGTGCACTCGATAGTGTGCGGAATTATAGCGATCGAACAGCGCATGCCGTCGAGTTTTGCGACCGTCAGGCTGATACCCTCTATCGCAATCGAGCCCTTAAACACGAGATACTTTTCGAGTTCGGCAGTGACCTGGACATGGAGCCAGAAACCGTCGGAGTCGCCTATGCGCTCAAGAGCCTCGAAACGTCCGATTCCGTCGACGTGGCCTTGCACGATGTGGCCTCCAAGGCGGCCATGCGCGGCCAGAGGAAGTTCAAGGTTGACTTTGGCTCCGGGATGAATGCGCGAGAACGAAGTCCGAGTCCAGGTCTCGGGAGCGAGATCGGCGGCAAACGAATTGGGCGTGATGTCGAGCGCGGTTAAGCACACGCCGCTCACAGCGCAACTGTCCCCTGTATGCAGTTCCTTGGTTACGTTCTGCGCCTCAATTACGATGCGGCGGTTCTCTCCATTTTGATCGATTCGTGCAATGCGTCCGACTTCTTCGATAATTCCAGTGAACATAATGTAAGTTTCCTCAGCCCCGTGGCCGGAGTGGTTGATATGGATCGCGCAAATAACCTTCTACTGCAAAGTCCTCTCCAAAACGCTGGACTAATATATTGGAAGGACGCAGTTCGATGTTCGGTGGCAACCCGTTCTGTCCAGAGAGCCAGGGCACGGTGTTTACTGGACCGAAAATTTGCGGAGCGTAAAAGATCATGAGCTTATCTACAAGCTGTGCACGAAGACATGCCCAATTGACGGCGGCCCCGCCCTCTACCAGCAAGCTGGTGATCTGATCCGCTCCCAGCATTTTTAAAACGCGATACAGATCAGGACGCCCTTCGTGGGGGAGCTGTTCGATGCACGGACACCTCTTTTCGATTTCAACCTGTTCAACACGCACGCCGCGAGCCTCCAGTGCCCGGCGTTTGTTCTCTTCTGCAAAAGAACAGAAGACAACGACGTCGTGCTGTGCCGTTTCAACCACACGAGAGCTCAGCGGCAGACGCAGGCGCGAGTCGAGAATCACACGCAGCAGAGGACGGCGGCGCGGAAGCCCGCTGCGGTCTGTGAGCAGCGGGTCATCTGCAATAACGGTGCCGACTCCGACCATTATCGCATCTGAGGCATGGCGCATTTCATGCACGCGGCGGCGCGAAGTTGCTCCGGTGATGTATGTCGGAATTGGGGATCCGGCAATCTTTCCGTCGAGCGACATTGCAGCCTTGAGAGTTACAAAAGGCAGCCCTGTGCGAATATATTGCGCAAAGCTCTCGTTTAGACGCCTGGCCTCTGCTTCCAGAATTCCCGTCTCGACCCTGATCCCAGCCGCCCGCAGCCTTTTAAATCCCCTTCCCGCAACCAGCGGATTGGGGTCTTCCATGCAGCAGACTACGCGCGCGATTCCTGCGGCGATGACTGCTTCGGCGCAGGGACCGGTGCGCCCGGAGTGCGAGCAGGGCTCCAGGTTGAGGTAGAGTGTGTTGCCGCGCGCCAGTGGCCCCGCTTGCTCTATAGCCAGTACTTCAGCGTGCTTTCGCTCGGAGTAGATGTGTGTGCCGCTGCCCACAACGAGCCCGTTCTCATCGACAATGACAGCGCCTACGAGCGGGTTAGGCGAGGCTAGCCCGTGTCCTCGCGCTGCCAGTTCCAGAGCCTGCCTTAGAAATTGTTCGTCCGCAGAATTAGCCATGTGGTCTACGCAAACAGCGAATCGACAAAGTCGACTGCGCTGAAGGGAATGAGGTCCGATTGTTTTTCTCCCACGCCAACATAGCGCACAGGCAGATTCATTTCGCGCGAAATAGCGACCACAACGCCCCCCTTGGCTGTCCCGTCCAGTTTCGTGAGCACAATCCCGGTCACGCCCGCTGCTTCGGTGAAGACCTTGGCCTGTTGCAGGCCATTCTGTCCTGTCGTGGCGTCCATCACCAGCAGAGTCTCATGGGGAGCGCCGGGAACGACGCGCTGTGCCGTGCGGCACATTTTTTCGAGCTCGGCCATCAGATTCTGTTTGGTGTGCAGGCGTCCTGCGGTGTCCACAATCACGTAGTCGGTGTTGCGCGCCTTGGCTGCTTGCAAGGCATCGAAGAGTACGGCTGAGGGATCGCCTCCGGGCTTTGTTTTTATGACCTCGGTGCCGGTGCGTTCGCCCCAGATCTCGAGCTGTTCGATTGCAGCGGCTCGAAAAGTGTCCGCAGCAGCCAGCAGGACGGTTTTGCCCTGTGCTCGCAGCGTGTTTGCAAGCTTGCCGATGGTTGTCGTCTTGCCTACGCCGTTAACGCCGACGACCAGAATTACCTCCGGAGGATCGGCCACAACCTTGACCTTGCTGTCGGCCGCGCGATTCAGGATGGCGAGCAGTTCGTCCTTGAGCACGCGCTTGAGTTCGCCTGTGTCGCCTATCTGCTTGCGATCGACCTTTTCACGCATGGCGGTCAGCACTTCGCGTGTGGTTGCAGACCCTAGGTCGGCAGAGATGAGGGTAGCTTCGAGATCGTCGAGCGTGTCGGCGTCGATTTCCTTGCGGAAACTGACAACTTCCTCAATGCGGTCCGTGAGGTTCTCGCGGGTACGCGTAACCGCCTGCTTCATTCGCTCGAAGAACGATGTTTTCTTTTCTTCTTCGGGCTGGTCGGCCCTTCCAAATAAACTCTGAATCATTCCGCCTTCAATTATAACGAGCACCGCCGAAAGGCGATGCCGCGCAAAGCTCTTTAGAATGCAGTTTCATGTGTGAGCGGACGGTTCATCAGGTCGCGCATGGCTTCGCGGGGATTCTTTCCCTGGTGAAGGACAGCGTGTATCTGCTCAGTGATCGGCATCTCCACGCCTACTCTTTGGGCCAGCCCGACAGTTGCATTGGTGGTTATTACGCCCTCCGCAACCATGCCGTGCATCTCTGCAATGATCTCATCCAGTTTGCGACCGCGTCCCAGTTTCACGCCAACACTGCGATTTCGAGACAGTCCGCCGGTGCAGGTCAGAACCAGGTCTCCCAGTCCTGAGAGCCCCGCCATGGTTTCGGCGCGCCCACCGCAGGCGATGGCCAGGCGGGTAATCTCGGCAAGTCCGCGCGTGATGAGTCCGGCCACCGTGTTATGACCGAAGCCCAGACCGTCGACTACTCCTGCTGCAATAGCAATGACGTTTTTGACCGAGCCGCCCAGTTCCAGGCCGACTACATCGTCGCTGCGATAAAGCCGGAAGGTGGAATCGCTGAAAAGCTCCTGAACCTGCACGGAGAGATCGGAATCCGCGGAAGCAACGGCAATTGTCGTAGGGAAGCCCTTGGCTACCTCACGGGCAAAGGTCGGTCCACTGATCGCGCACAAGCGTGGCTGAAAGCTGCCTTCTCCATGAGTGAGCACGTCCGTGACAACCTCAGTCATTCGCAGCAGGGAGTCGTTTTCGATTCCCTTGGTTGCCGAGACCAGCAGCATGTCCCGATGAAGCAGCGGCTTCATCTGGCTCCAGACGCGCCGTGCATGGTGAGAGGGCATGACGCTGAGTACGACATCAGCGCCCGTAATCGCCTCGGCGAGACTCTGCGTGACCTTGACGCCCTCCGGAATCGGGCAACCGTCGAGGAACAGTTTGTTGACGTGGGTGGCGCGGATCGATTCGACCACTTCCTTTTCATAGGCCCAAAGCGTGATGCTGTGCGAGCCTTTTCGCGCAAGCGCGATGGACAGCGCCGTGCCCCAGGCTCCGGCGCCTATAACTGCGATTCTTGCCATGAAATACTATGCCTTTCTTGCCCCAAAACGATTTTCTTTGCCCGCCAGCAAACGTCCGATGTTTTGGTGGTGGCGGACGATAACGAGTAGTGCGACAGCCGCGCACATGGCAAGTGCCGGAGCGGGAAACATTTCCCGCTGAAGCAGCCAAAGCGCAACTGGAAACATTGCTGCGCCGAGAATCGAGCCGAGCGATACGTAGCGAGTGAAGAACACGATGACGAGAAATAACACCAAGGGAATCAGCACAACCTTGGGCGCGAGAGCGAGGAAAACACCAAGTCCTGTCGCGACTCCCTTGCCGCCCTTAAATCTCAGCCAAACTGGAAACATGTGGCCGAGAACGGCCAACAGCGCGGCAAAGGCCGCTAGCGTGTGAAGTTGTCCCGGGCTCGATTGCTGTGTCCACGGCAGCGCAAGTACCAGGAAAACCGGCAGCCATCCTTTCAATGCGTCAAGCACGAGCGTGGAGATCGCCAGAGCTTTTCCGCCGGTGCGGGCAACGTTGGTAGCGCCAATGTTGCCGCTCCCAATCGACCGCACATCGATGCCCTGGAAGACACGTACTAGAAGATAGCCAAAAGGGATCGAGCCTAGAAGATAGGAGCAGACCGCAACGGTGATCAAAGTCGGGTAGTTCATCTAATGTCCTGACAGGTGCGCTCAGTTAGCCAATTTGTAGCCTTCGAGCTTATAGTAGCTCGGCCCGCTGGACGACAGCTTGCTTTCATATAAGAAGAATTCTTGAGCCGTCATTGTACCGAACTCTGGCTCCGGACTCGAAGCAACAATTCGGGCAAGTTGCGCAAATGCCGCAGGTGACCGTTCCTGACTTTGCGAACGTGGCCTGCCCGAACCATTTCGCGCCAGCGTGAGATGCGGACTGAATTCGCGCTCTTGCGGAAAGCCGAGCGTTTCAAGTGTCATGCCGATGCCATGGGCGAGCTCGGCCAGTGCGGAAGGGGCTTGAATCCCTGCCCAGAACACTCGGGGTGCCCGCGCGCTGGGAAAGAATCCCACTTTACTAACCGTGAGGTCAAAGGCAGCCGCGCGAACCTTGCGCAGTTGTTCACGCACTGCTCTTTCGTTCTGAACCTCGCCGAGGAACTTTAGCGTGATGTGATACGTGTTGCGGCCGACAAAGCGTACTCCTGGCAGCTTTGGCTGAAGCGCGCGTACGTAGTCGGCCAGCCGTTGTTGGATTGCTTCGTCGATGTCCAGAGCAACAAAAAGGCGCATAGGTTATCGGAGCTTGCGGCGCAAAAGATCGAGCGCCAGCTGTGTGGCAAACCAGCGAATACGTTCGCGTCCGCCGGGGAATATACGGTCAACAACTTCGGTATGCTTGCCGTCCGCCAGTGCAACATACACCAGCCCCACCGGGCGCTCAGATGTGCCGCCGCTTGGACCGGCAACGCCGGTAATGCCAATGCCGAACGTCGTCTTGCAGCGCTGACGGATACCTTCAGCGAGTGCCGCTGCCACGGAATGGCTCACCGCGCCATCGCTCTTCAGGAGCTGGGGCGGCACTCCACAGAAGTCTTGCTTCAACTGGTCGGAATAAACAAGTGCTCCGCCCATGAAATAACGTGAGGAACCGCTGATGCGCGTAATGCGCTCGGCCAACAAACCTCCCGTGCAGCTCTCGGCTACTGACAGGGTCGCACCGCGCATCTGGAGAAAGTACGCGACAATCTGTTCGAGCGATTCGCCGGTGCAGGAGAAGATCTCTTCTGTAAACTCGTCTTCAAGGAGCGAAGCCAGCTCATCGACGCGCGTCTCAGCTTCTTCCTGTGTTGCGCCCCGTGTCTTGAGGTGAAATTGCACTTCGCCAGGGCTGGCCAGAACCGTTGTCTCGATGTCACTGAACTGCTTGTAAATCTTTGCCGCGCGCTGGTCAGCCGCGGGTTCCGAGACCATCGCAAGTTTTAGCTCGCAGGTAGCGATATGCTCTTCCGGTAATACTTGCTTGAGGCGATCGAAACAGTGATCGTTGAACATTCCCTCGATTTCGATGGGAGGGCCAGGGAGGAGAATGACAATCCGGCGCTGGCCTTCATAAACCGTATCGATCCACTGCCCGGGGGCAGAGCCGCGCGAGTTCTTCAATATCTCGGCGCCTTCAATGTAGTCGGCCTGTTTTACGTGGTTTTCCGAAACGCGCATACGCATAGCTGCGGCGCTGGTATAGAGAGCGGTTACCATCTCGTGGTCGCGGCGCAACTCCCGTCCAAGCGCCTGGGCGACGCACTCGCGCGTGAGATCATCCTCGGTAGGCCCGAGACCTCCGGAAAAAATCACGATTTGAGCACGGGTGAGTGCGATGCGGCTCGCCTGCAGAAGATGCTCCAGGCGGTCGCCAACAATGGTCTTAAAGATAACTTCCACGCCAAGCTCGTTGAGACGTTTGGTCAGGAACAGGGAATTAGTGTCCTGGCGAAAAGGGGTCAAGAGCTCGGAACCGATGGCTATGATTTCAGCATTCACGATTTATCAGTGTAACCTGTCGCCCGGCGTTTTCAGTAGATCGGCGTGCTTCATTTGTGTCGACCGAGGACGGAAGCCCATCGAAATTTGGAACACGTGACGCAGCTCACAAACAATGTTGTTCTGTGTCACGGAGGAGATCCGAAAAATGCAATAACTTGGGCGCGGACTAAAAGGGTCCAATTTGTCCTTACTTATGCAGCTTACCCGTGCCGCCGACTATGCCGTTCGCGTAATGATCCACCTGGCCAGCCAGCCTGAGGGAGCGGTCGTTCCCAAGGCAGTCTTAGCCAGGGAGGCCGAAGCGCCTGAGAGCTTTCTTTCCAAAATTCTCCAGTCACTCGCACGTGCGGGATTTATTCAAACCCGGCGGGGAGTTGTCGGTGGGTTTTCGCTTCTGCCTCGTGGTGCGCGGGCTTCGTTGCTCGATGTTGTCGAGACGATCGACGGGCCTATCGCTCTCAATGTTTGTGTCGCTTCGGATGCGGATTGCCACCGCTCTGCCGGATGCCCAGCGCACGCGGTATGGGCGCGGGCGCAGTCGGCAATGCTGTCCGTACTGCGCGAAGCAAAGATCGCGGAGATGGTTTCCGCACCTCAAAGCGACACCGCTGGACAGGGTGAGCTGCAACTTAACCCAACACCTCCGAAGTCTGCTCCTAACGGAGCGGAAGGCGTGGCTAAAAAGAAATAAAAATAACGAAATGAGTGGGGTGGCTTATGGACTCCGCCGTACTGATTCATCGACTACATTTCGCATTTACTGTCACATTCCATTACCTGTTTCCCCAACTGACCATGGGATTGGCTCCGCTTATTGTGGCGCTGAAAACCATCGGCCTGTGGAAGAACGATGAGCGCTACAACAAAGCTGCTCGTTTCTGGGCAAAGATCTTCGGCATCAGTTTCATCTTTGGCGTGGTCACTGGCATTCCGATGGAATTTCAGTTCGGAACCAACTGGTCGCATTTCTCGAAGTTTGCCGGTGGCGTGATTGGACAAACGCTGGCGATGGAGGGCGTTTTTGCCTTCTTTCTTGAGTCAGCCTTCCTCGGCCTCTTTCTTTATGGAGAGCGGCGACTGGGCAAGGTCGCGCATTGGTGGGCAGGCATGGCCGTCTTTCTCGGCTCCTGGCTGTCGGGTTACTTCATTATAGCCACGGATGCCTGGATGCAGCATCCCGTGGGCTACCAGACGGCGGCGGACGGATCGGTGACTCTGAGCAGTTTTTGGGGGTTGCTGCTGAATCCGTGGGCGCTCTGGCAGTATGCGCACAATATGGCCGGCGCGGCTGTCACGGGTGCTTTTGTGATGGCGGCAGTCGGAGCCTTCTACCTCCTGAGTGAGAAGTACGTCGAGCAGGGCAAGATCTACGTGAAGATGGGCGTGCTTTCCGGGATCTTCTTCTCGCTGCTGCTGATTGGACCAACTGGCGACGGGCAGGGGAAGAACCTTGCAAAGTATCAACCGGCGGCATTGGCTGCAATGGAGGCCCACTTCGATACCAGTACGGCCGGCCTCGTTATTCTTGGCCAGCCCAACGTGGAGACAAAGAGCATCGACAATCCGCTTGTGGTTCCCAAGGCTCTCAGTTTCTTAGTCAACCGCGATTGGAATTCGCCGGTGACTGGGTTGAGTTCGTTTCCTCAGTCGGAGTGGCCCACGAACATCTCGCTGCTTTATTACTCCTACCACATCATGGTTGGCCTGGGCACCATCTTCATGGCTATAACGCTGATGTGCGGTGTGCAGTTATGGCGCAAGAAGTTATATGAGACCAAATGGTTGCTCTGGACCTTGATGCTGAGCTTCCCGCTACCCTACATCGCCAACACGGCCGGATGGATGACCGCCGAAATCGGACGCCAGCCGTATCTTGTCTACGGCCTCATGCGCACGATTGACGGATTCTCGAAGTCGGTATCAGCAGCGAATGCCTGGTTCACGCTGCTCGGCTTTCTCGGTATGTACACTTTGCTTTCAATTCTCTTTCTGTTCCTGATTCAGCGCGAGATCGATCATGGACCGGAAAAAGCTGAGACGGTTGTGCCCGCTCCGTTCAAGAGCGGAGATGCTACTGCCGCGGGGAGGAACTAATCATGGGATTTCTTTGGTTCGCGATTATTTCCGTCATGCTGACCGGATACGTCATTCTGGACGGCTTTGATCTCGGTGCCGGTGCGCTGCATCTTTTCCTCGCGCGCACGGACGGTGAGCGCAAGCAGATCATCCGTTCGATCGGTCCTGTTTGGGACGGCAACGAGGTCTGGCTGCTGGCGACCGGCGCGGTGCTCTACTTTGTTTTTCCACAGCTCTATGCATCCAGTTTCAGTGGTTTTTATCTGCCTTTGATGATAGTCCTCTGGCTTCTGATGCTGCGCGCGATTGGGCTGGAATTCCGTACGCATATCAACGATCCCATTTGGGCCAGCTTCTTTGACGGTATCTTTTCGATTGGTAGCCTGCTTCTGGCGATTTTTTATGGAGCTGCGCTGGGGAATGTGGTGCGAGGACTGCCTCTCGGACCGAATCACTATTTCTTCCTCCCGCTTTGGACCAACTGGAATGTCGGCGCGCATCCTGGCGTTCTCGACTGGTACACCGTTCTCTCGGGAGTGGTTGCGCTGGTTGCTCTTTCAGTTCATGGCGCCAACTACATTGTTGTAAAAACCGAGGGCGCGCTGAACGAGAGAGCCCGTAAAACCTCGCTGGTGCTGACCCCCGTTCTGTTTCTGCTCACGTTAGTTAGCCTGATCGCCACGCTTTCCATTCATCCCAACCTGCTCGCCAACTACAACGCGCTGCCGATTGGATATCTGATCCCCGTTCTGGTCTTTGCCAGTCTGGTCGCGGTCTTTGTCTTCCAGAAAGGAAGGAAGGAAGTTGCAGCTTTTGTTTGCGGAGCCTTGTATTTGGCCTTCATGCTGGTGGGAGCGGTTTACTCGCTCTATCCGGTGATTCTTCCGGCGATCGATCCGCAGTTCAGCCTGACGGTTCAGAACTCGATCACCTCCAGCTATGCGCTGCGGGTTGGGTTCCGCTGGTGGGTCATTGGCATCTTCGCAGCGTTAGGGTATTTCACCGTTCTTTACCGCATGTTCCGCGGTAAAGTGGCGGTGGCAGACGATGACAACTAAGTGTTATAGCGTAAAGTGCAGCGCGTCTGATATAATCCGGTTCTCGGTGTACAACTGTTGTTTGACTTAATGTTCGAGGCCACCATCTGGTGGCTTGGAGGAGGCTACACTTGCGCAAGCTTGTTTCGATAGTACTGACTCTTTTTGTGCTCAGCTTTGTTGCCATGGCAGAGAATTTGCCCCAGAATGAGGTCTTTGGTGGCTTCAGCCATCTGAGCGTTGACACCCATAACCTGCCCCCCATGATAGGGGAGGGTTATAGCAACCCGGCGATCGGCCTGAATGGCTGGGAAGGTGCCTTTACCCACTTCTTCAACAAGAATGTTGGCGTGACCGCCGATTTCTCCGGCTTCTATGGTTCACCGCAATTTCTTGGGGTTAGCAATTTGGACAGCAAGCTTCACACCTTTATGGCTGGTCCTACGGTTGCCATTGCTCGTGACAAGACCATTAGCGGCTTTGGCCATGCTCTGTTCGGTGGTTCGACTCTCAGCCTTGGCTCCGGGGAGTACACCGATAGAGCGTTTTCCCTGGCCATCGGTGGAGGTCTTGACGCCAAGGTAAACAAGAAGTTCTCGGTTCGCATCGTCCAGATTGACTATCTGCACAGCAACTATAACGTGGCGGGGTATGCCTCGACCCAGAACAATCTTCGCTTCGCGACCGGCTTGATCTACAAGTTCTAAGCGCCAGCTGTCGTTGGAAAAGGGGTACCCGGAAGGGTACCCCTTTTTGCGGTAGGTGGTGGAAATTTACCGCTCAATTTAAGCGTTGCATATTCGTGTAGTACGGTCGATGTTCGGCGCTGTTGCCGATTCCTTTGATGTCTAAGGTTAGTATCTTAGGTCCTGGGTCTTGCGTCGGCCGTCAGATATGGCGATTACCACAAAGACCGCTTTCGGGCGGCCTTTCACCTTTTATCCCTGTGCAGTTCTTTCATGTATCGATGGGTTCATATATGGGTTCCCAAAGACTGACAATTCAGGTGATTACTTGTAAGATGGCTCGAATACAGGAAAAATAGTCGCCCCGAGGCGGATCAGGACGGCGCAATTAAATGGACAAGATGCTACCCCGCTTTTTGTTTTTTGCGGGCGCAGCATTGTTGGCCTACCCCTCCATGGCCTTACTGCGCGAAGAATACCTAAGCTTTATTAGGAGAGTTGCAACAGAATGAACGTTAAAAAGCTCTTGATTGCTTTCAGTCTTTTTGTGGTCGCCGCATCTACGCAGTCCACTTTTGCGCAGGGGCTGAACTGGGAAGGACAGACCGGCGCGGTTCTTACGCCCTTCGCCTATACCGCTGCATCGCCTGCACACAAGTTCGGCAAACCGGAGGTTGCATTCCACTACCTGAACGCGGGTAACGTGATCGGCAACGACTATCAGTTTTCTATCACCGAAGGTTTTGGCAAGCGCTTTGAAGCCGGTCTTACACAGTCATTCAGCTCTGGCGGTAAAACTGGCCTGAGCCCTGTCTTTGCCGGAGGATACAGCACACTTCACGGCAAACTGACGGTTGTGCCTGAAAACGTTAAGAAGACCAAATGGGTTCCGGCCATCGCTGTTGGCGCAGTCGGTCGCTTCGATAATCATCGCGTAAACTGGTATTTGACAGCTCCTTATGCCGGGCCTGGATATCCAACTGAGACCAGCGGCGATTTCTATATTGTTGCGACTAAGACCATCACTCAGCTGAAGGTTCCCATAATCTTGAACTTTGGCGAAAAGCTCACGAACGCCTCGATCAGTGGCGTCATCGGCCAGGCCGGAAACGGAATGAATACAGATCAGCGCTGGCAGGGACGCCTGTTCGGTGCCGCTGCCTTTGCCATTAAGGGACCAGCAAAGTCTGTACTTGCCTTCGGTTCGGAAGCTGCTCAGCAGCCCCGTTATGTTCAGCCTCTCGGAAACATAGCTACAATTCCGACTACGCTAAGCTACTTCATCAGCGTGATCCCGCATATGGAAGGTTCGCCGCTGAGATTCGATGTCGCCGTTATACAGGCTGCCGGAAAGATTAATCCGGAATTGGATCTGAACGTTCGCGCTCGCGTCGGTGCAGGTGTCTCCTACCACTTCTAAGCCTGGGATTTTACAGTGCTACATAGGCCGCTTTCGAGCGGCCTATGACGTTTTACATCTGTGCAGTTTCTGTGGTGTCTGCGTTCATTAAGGATGACAACTGGGTGATTACGTTGTAAGATGCGGCGGCGCAGAAAATGAGGCCCACAGTACGAGGATGGCTCCACGGGCGTTAGTGCGTGTTGAGGTGGTTTTTTGTGACCGCAGCAAGTAAGCAGGGTGATCCCCGATGGGCTTGCCGCGAAGTACAAAACTCTTGGGAAAGCCGCACAAAAATGAACAGTAGAAAGCTCTTGATTTCTCTGAGTCTCTTTGTAATCACCGCTTTTACGCAGTCCGCGTTTGCAGCATCGTTAGAAGACGACCACCCGATAACGCACGGGCTCAACTGGGACGGACAGACCGGCGGAGTGCTTGTGCCAATTGCCATGCCCGTTCCGTCGCCTGCAGGCAAATTTGGTAAACCTGCAGTCAAGTTCAATTATTGGAACGGCGGTCCAGTGTTGGGCAATTTTTATAATGTGTCCATCACCGAAGGATGGGGCAAGCGATTTGAATTCGGTTTTACCGAACAATTCAACTCGGCAGGTGGCCATCCCCTTAGCTTCCTCTCTTATGGCTCATACAGCACCTTTCACGGTAAATTCATGATTGTGCCTGATAGCTTTAAGAAGAAGGTTAGCTGGCTTCCCGACGTCGCGATTGGTGCAGTCGGCCGCTTCGGCGACAAGCACGGGGACTGGGCTGTGATGTCGTTCCTTAATCAGAACCCTCACTGGGGCACACAGCCGAACGGCGATTTCTATGTTGTCGCTACCAAGCTCCAAAGACTGAAGAAGAATCTCTATGGTGGATTGGTCTTTGGCGACAAGGTCTCCAATGCCGTGGCTGATGGCCTTCCTGGCTCAGCCGGAAACGGTGTAAATGCAACCAAGCAGCGTTGGCAGGGACTCATGTTTGGTGGCGCTGCTTTTCTGGTCCCTGGACCCGCGCAGTCTAGGATTTTGTTTGCCGGGGAATTTACTCAGGAGCCCCATTACATTCAGCCCTTCGGAAACTTGAGCTCGGCTAAGACTTCGACGGCCTATGGCATTCGCTTTTACCCGCACATGGAAGGCTATCCGTTGCAAATTGATGTTGGCGTTCTCCTGGCTGCCGGACAGCTCATTGCTCCCGGAAAGCTCGCGCTGGCGCCCAAAGGGGTTGACGTTGACGCGCGCTCTCGCGTGGGATTTGGCATTACCTACCACTTCAACGGGAAAAACCCCGGCCTCTGAATCAAATCGGGAAACTTTAAGCTTAAAAACGGAGGCCGCTTTCGGGCGGCCTTTGACCTTTTCATAACGGCGCATTTCCTTCGGTTATCTGCGCTCGTTCAAGCATGACAACCGGGGTGAGTACGTTGTAATATGCCTACATACACAGGACTAAGGACCGAGGGATAGAGGATGGCACCAGTCGCCTTTCATCGCGCCTTTTTGTGGCTGTGGTAGCAAGTAGGCTTAACCCAGATCGGGCTTGCCGCGCAGTACTAAACTCTTAGGAAAGCTGCACAAAATGAAAACTAGAAAGCTTTTGATTGCTTTCAGCCTCTTTGCAATCGCCGCATTTACTCAGCCCGCGGTTGCACAATCATTAGAAAAAGACCACCCTGATACACACGGTCTGAACTGGGACGGCGTGACAGGCGGGGTGATGTCGCCAATTGCCTATACCCTTCCGGCGCCCAAACACGGGTTTGGTAAACCTGCGGTCAAGTTCAACTACTGGAACGGCGGTCCAGTGATCGGCAATTTCTACAATGTGTCCATCACCCAAGGATGGGGCAATCGGGTTGAGTATGGTTATACCCATCAATTCAACTCTTCAGGTAACGGTCCATATAGCGCTCTCTCTAAGGGGTCATACACCACGGTTCACGGTAAAGTGCTGATTGTGAATGAGAAGAAGTGGATCCCGGCCGTTGCTGTTGGTGCGGTTGGCCGCTTTGGCGACAAGCACGGGGATACGAATTGGAATGCGATAGTAAATAATAATCCTCACTGGGGCACACAGCCGAACGGCGATTTCTATGTTGTTGCCACCAAGATCAAAAAACTGAACAAGAATCTTGCCATCGGATTGGTCATGGGCGAAATGCTCACCAACGCCGTGGCTCATGGCCTGCCAGGCGCAGCCGGAAACGGCATAAATAGAAACACGCAGCGCTGGCAGGGAACCATGTTCGGTGGCGGTGGTTTCATGATTCCTGGACCTGCGCACTCGAGGATACTGTTTGCCGGGGAATTTATGCAGGAGCCCCATTACATTCAGCCCTTCGGAGACTGGAGTTCGGTTAAGACTTCGACGGCCTATGGTATGCGCATATATCCGCACCTGGAAGGCTATCCGCTGCAGATTGATGTCGGCGTTCTCCTGGCTGCCGGACAGCTTGTGGCTCCCGGAAAGACCCCGATGATGCCGAATGGGCTTGACCTTGACTGTCGCTCGCGCGTGGGATTTGGCCTGACCTACCACTTGGATGGAAAAAAAGCCAGCGCCCTCGCAAACAAGAAGCACTGAGTGAAACCGTAGGATACTTATTCCTAACGCCTTACCGCACAACGAAGGCCGCTTTCGAGCGGCCTTTAACTTTTCACACGCGATTCCTTACGTGATCAAGGTTTTTGCGTCGGCCTCAGGGTGATCTCGCTGATGAATGACTGCGGTTGTTGGGTTACCAGCATGGCAACCGCGTGGGCAACATCGGCGGGAGTTAGCATTTTGCTCAGGTCGCGTCCCTCGTGGGACGAGAAATCGGTATTTACCGAGCCGGGGCAAACCACGCTGACACGGACATTGTGGCCTCGCAGTTCCTCTGCCAACGAGTAGCTAAGGCCGTTTAACCCCCATTTGCTGGCTGCATAGATTGCGCCGCCCGGCAGCGGGTTTTTGCCTGCAAGAGAAGAGATATTGATGATGTGACCGCTGTGCGCCTCCATCATTGCCGGGGCGAATGCTCGAATTGCGAAGAAAACCCCGCGCAGATTGGTGTTGATTACGCGCTCCCATTCCGCTGCGGTGCAATCCCATAGCTTCTTTCCGTTCAGTCCCACTCCGGCGCAATTGACGAGAATCTCCGGCGCGCCAAACTGGCTTTGGATCTCGCGGGCGACGCGCTCGACGTCCGTCTCACTTTCAACGTCGCAGACCTTGGCAACACAGCTCCCTTGCTGCGCCGTAATCCGTTCCATAACAGATTTAAGGGCTTCATCGTTGCGGCCAAGTATTATCGTCCTCGCTCCCATTTCGGCAAGTTTGAAGGCGATTGCTGCTCCAATGCCACGGCTGCCTCCGGTGATCACTGCGGTTTGTCCAGAGATTGAAACGGTTTGGCTCATCGGCAGCTCCTTTCGGTAACAGGGAAGGTGTGGCCGAACAGTTATTGTTGGCCGGTGAAACTCTAAAAATGTTTGAGTGTGCATCCCGCCCACTGGTTTTTAGCTACTTAAATATATTCAGTATGCTTGTCTTCGTTGGCGATGCGTACCTATAATCCGGTCTCAGCGCAACTGGTTGAGTTGCCTGGATTCATTCGTGATTGAATCCGCAAAGTTTTTAAGGAGCTAGAGAATGAAGAAGTCCCTGATTATGTTGTTTCTTGCTGCCGCCACTTTGGCAGCGCAGGCGCAGGCGGCACCTGCGGGACAGCAGCAACCTGCGTCGGGAACTGCTGCCGCGGGAGAGCAGCATAAGAAGATTATCCAGGACCCGAACGAGTACAACGCTTATGTTGCCGCCGTCAACACGACACAGTTGACGCAAAAGGCACAGATGATGGAGAGCTATCTCGCCACCTATCCGAACAGCGTGATGAAGGAAGATGCTCTGGAAGTTCTCCTGAAAACTTATCAGCAGCTTAACAACGCGCCACAGACCAAAGCTACCGCCCAGCGGTTGCTTCAGGTTAATCCGAACAACCTCACTGCGCTTGCGCTGCTCAGCTATTTGGACCGTGCTCAAGCTCAGGCTGGTGGAGCGGATGCCGCTGCGTCATTACAGGAAGCGGGGCAATTGGGTGCTCGCGGACTCCAGGCTCTTAAAACGGCCAGCAAGCCGGAGGGTTACAGCGACGAACAGTGGAATTCGGTGAAAAGCTCGTTTCGCGTAATCTTTCTCGCTTCCGTGGGCCACTCCGCTTTGCAGTCGAAAGACTACGTAACCGCACAGAATTCTCTAAAGGAAGTGGTTGCTGCTCAGCCAAACGACGTGAACAGCATCTATTTGTTGGCTCTGGCATACCTGTCTCCAAAGCCGCCTGTGGTCGATGGCCTGTTCTGGATCGCCAAGGCTGCTAGTTCCGCTCCACAGTTGGTCCCGTATGCTAAGAACCAATATATTCGCTATCACGGCTCAGAAGAGGGCTTTGATCAGCTGATGGCCCAGGCGAAGACAGCTCCGACCATTCCAGCTGGATTCACGGTCACGCCTGCTCCCTCTGCTGCTGACCAGGCAGCTGAGTTGCTCAAAAAGAGCTCTCCTGAAAAGCTTTCTTTCGCCGAATGGCAGTTTATCCTTACGAGCGGCAACAAGCAGGCCAGCGAGCAGGTCTGGACCGCAATCAAGGGAAAGCCCGTACAACTGGTGGCGGTAGTGATTCAGGGTGGGCGCGATTCGCTGAAGCTGGCCGGCAGCGCCGACGATATTGAAGCGAAGAGAGCGGATATTAACCTCACGTTGAAAGAACCGCTGGCTGCGGCACGCGTGCCCAAACCGGGAACCCAGGTCATCATCCAGGGAGTTCCCAAAGACTATATCGCTGAAGGAGACAACTTCAGCATGAACTTCGCTGACGGAATGGTGCTGAAGGGATTGCCAGAAGCTAATGCCCCGGCAAAGAAGCCCGCGGCAGGTACTCGTAAACCCACTAGGCTGGAGTAACAAACATAAGCTTAGATTAGAAAAGGACGGCAGTTCGCCGTCCTTTTCCTATTATTGCGTTGTTGCGTGTTTCATATCTATTTGTACTAGCGAATGCTTCTGCTGAACTTAGTCTCCGAAAAGTATTTGGCAAGCTAACGCGCCATTTTCTTTTCCATCACCAACTCCCTCTCGCTCTTTGGGGGGCGACGAGCGCCAACGCGCACGGCGCGAACATCAAGTTCCAGCTCGGCAATAGTGCGGCTCAAGGTGTTCCGGTGCATGCCCAGTTGTCGCGCAGCCTTGCATTGGTTGCCGTTGTTCTGCTCCAGCACCGTAAGTATGAATCGTTTTCTGAATTCGCGTACTGCTTCTGAATAAAGGATCCCGCTCTGATACATCTGTGCTACAAGAGCCTCAAGTTGGTCCTTCACCGAGGGCCTCTCTTTCTTTCTTGTTCAGTAAAACAGTTTGTTATTAGGGCTTGCCTCATAAAGTCTGGTGCAATCTTCACTTCTTAATAAAAACGAGATTCGTCGTGATGGCTGCCCGGGGCGGACTTGGTGTCGTTGCGTTCCAGCGCCTTCAGACCATCGCGAAACTTATGCTTCAACTCCCCGGGGCCTGCATAGATTGCCGCACGCCCAGCGACGAGGAAATAGGGTGCGAGACTGGACTTTGCCAGAATGTCCATCGATGGCAGAAAGCTTGCCATCGCCATGACCAGCACCATTACAATCAGCGCCCCGCGTAAGAACCCGAACGTCCCACCCAGCAACCGGTCAAACCACCGCAACCCCGCGCTCTTGGTTGCCCAACGCGCAATTCGTCCGGCTATCCCGGCCAGAATGATCACGGCGACGAAAATCAGCAGGAAGCCAGCTCCAGCCGCAATCACGTTACTTTTCACGTAAGGCATCAGGTAGCGTGCTGCAACCGGATACTCCCAAGCCGCCAGAAGGTACCCAAGCACGGTCCCTGCCAGCGAGAACAACTCAAATACAAACCCCTGGGCTGCGGCGTGAATCACGGAGATCACAAGCACGCCTACAATCATCCAGTCCAGAATGTTCATTTCCTATCCACGAGGCAGTTCTTGCCCAGTTAGTCGACGATATGCTTCCACGTATTTTGCGGTTGTGTTCTGTTGTACCTGTTCCGGCAATCCGGGCGCGGGAGGCTTCTTCTCCCAACGGATCTCTTCGAGGTAGTCGCGTACGTACTGCTTGTCGTAGCTCAATTGCGCTTTCCCTGGGGCATAGCTGTCCGCAGGCCAAAAGCGCGATGAGTCCGGAGTCAGGACTTCGTCGGCGAGTACGATTCCTTTTCCTGTGCGGCCGAATTCAAATTTCGTATCGGCGATGATAATACCCTTCGTCAGCGCGTAATCGGCTGCCTTCTTGTAGACACTCAGGCTCAGCGTACGGAGTGTCTCGCTTTCGGCTGTACCGACGTGCTTCACCATTTCGTCAAACGAAATGTTCTCGTCATGTCCGCTGGCTGCCTTGGTTGACGGGGTGAAAATCGGCTCAGGCAGCTTGTCGCTTTCGCGCAGTCCTTTAGGCAGAGTGATGCCGCAGACCGCGCCGGTCTGTTGGTATTCCTTCCAGCCCGATCCGGACAGATAGCCGCGTACAACGCACTCCACGGGATACATGCTGGCTTTGACTACGAGCATCGAGCGGCCTCGCAGTTGAGCCGCGTATTTCTTAAGTGGCTCCGGGTACTGCTCGACATTGGCCGTGACCAGGTGGTTGGGCACAAGGTCTTTTAAGAAATCAAACCAGAACAAAGAAAGCTGCGTAAGCACACGTCCCTTCTCCGGAATTCCGGAGGCAAGAACATAGTCAAATGCAGAGATCCGGTCCGTGGCAACAAACAACAGCCGTTCGCTGTCCACACGGTACACGTCGCGCACCTTTCCACTGGCAAAAAGTTCAAGGTCAGGGAAATCGGTCCGAAGAAGAATTGAGTCGCTTGGTTTCGTAGTCACGGGTTTATTCGGTTGATACGAAAAATGATTCTAAACAGTGGGCCGATTTTGTCAACGAATGCTGTGAGGTGCCATCAGAAAAGCAATTACCGAAGTTTCAAATAATGATTGACAAAAAAGCAGGAGTTCTCCAACCCAATAAACAATAGGGTTGGAGAGGCTTGACGCGCGGTGCGCAATGAGAATGAAACGTAGGGCCGAGCAGCAGTTTCTGAATCACATTCGCGCCGACATAGCAATATAGCGTCAAAAAAAATAAGGCTATGTCACTTTCGTGCCGGTTTTAAGATGCTGTGGGAACTGGCGAGCCGAACAGCTTCACGCCAGTTCCGTTTCTAGGCCGTTGCTGCCTGCGGCTGTACTTGCTCGGCGCCGAATCGAACGCTGACGATACGTGACACACCCGGCTCCTGCATGGTGACGCCGTACAGCACAGGCGCCATGCTCATCGTCTTCTTGTGGTGCGTGATGACAATGAACTGAGTTTCCATGCTCATCTCGCGCATGAGTTCACCGAAACGCGTCACGTTTGCTTCGTCGAGCGGCGCATCCACCTCATCGAGAATGCAGAAGGGCGCGGGCGCGAACTGGAATATGCCTACCAACAACGATAGCGCTGTCAGTGTCTTTTCACCGCCAGAGAGCAAGAGCACGTTTTGCATTTTCTTGCCCGGCGGCGATGCGACGATGTCAATGCCGCTTTCTGCAGAGTTCTCCTCGTCGGTCAGCTTCATCCAGGCATCACCGCCGCCGAAGAGTTTCTTAAATGTCCTCGTAAAGTTCTCATTGATGATTGCAAATGCATCATTGAACTTCTCGCGCGAAATCTCCTCGATTTCCTTGATTGTGCTCTGGGTGTTTTCGATCGAGTCGAGAAGGTCCTTGCGCTGTGTCTCCAGAAATTCGTGGCGTTGAGAGGTCTCCTTGTACTCTTCCAGAGCCATCATGTTCACCGGGCCCATGCCTTCGAGACGCGTGCGCATCTCGCGATAGCCCGCTTCGGTAGCAGCTAACTCATTACCCGTCTGGCGTACCAGCGCCTCGTCGAGAAGCAGTTCTTCGCGGCTTTGGCTTAGTTCCTGAATGCAGGTTTCAACCAGATGCTCTGTGTTACTGGCTATCTTTGCAGACTGTGCGCTCAACTCGCCACGGCGGTCGCGAACGCTGTCGAGAACTTCGCGGCCGGCCTTCAGTTCCAGTTCGAGTTCGCTGAGACGGGCGCGGATTTGCTCGCTCTCAGTTGCCAACTGCTGCTCACGTGCCTGTGCCTTTTCAAGCTCGATCTGCCACTCTACTTCCTTGGACGCAAGCAGCTCGTTTTCCTGCTCCCGCTGTAATTTCTCAGCGGCTGCGCCTTCAAGTTGGGATTGCAGAGAATTCACCCGATGGTTAACCTCCGCGACCATGGACTGAATTCGTGCTAACGATGATGCGGCAGCGCGACGGCGCTCCTCCAGTCCTGCGACGCGCGCCATGACTTCGCTGGCAGCCTGTGCGGCGGCATCACGCGCCAGGCGCAGCTCTGCGACGTGCTCCTGAGACTCGCTCATCTGCGCTTCGAGTTGCAGCCTTTTTTCCTCGTGCTGATCCAGCTCCTGCTGGCGCTCGGCGATGAATGCCTCGCGGCTCTGGCGTTCTCCGGCGACGCGCTGTAGTTCGCGCTCATATCCCGCGATTCGATCACGCACTCGCGTCATCTCGCTTTCGAGCTGCCGCAGGCTGTGGCCACTGGCCATAACCTTCTGCTCGGAGTCGCGACGTTCAGCTTCCAACCTGTCCAGCAGCGATGTCAGGGCATGAATCTCACTGCCTAGCTGTGCCACCGTGTTTTCCTGTGAAGCTAACCTGCGCGCGAGTTCTTCCACCTGCCGCTGTACTTCGCGCAGTTCGCGTTTCATCTGCAACGGGCCTTCGGCTACCTTCTTGCCGCCGGTGACGGTTACGTTGTGGAAGCACTCGCCGGACAGTGCGAGGTAGAAGGCATCAGGGTTTTCAAGGGCGAGTGCGCGTCCCGTTTCCGCATCCGGCACGATGTAGCCATTGCCGAGTTTCGGCAGAATTACTTCCAGCGAACTGCCAAATGTATCGGGAACACGAATGCAATCCTTCAAAGGAATCACGCGGTCTTCGCGCAAATGAGCCCGTGTTGCTTCATCCACAACGAAGCTGAACTTAGCCTGCGAATCGTCAGGATGCACGAGGAATGTGGCGCGCCCCTCGACAGCGCTGCGCAGCAGGTTGAGTCCCTCGTTGGCTGCGTCCCATGACTTCACGACGAGAAAATTCAGCTCATCGCGCAGAAACTCGTCCACCACTCCCTCGTACTCGTCTTCAACTTCGATAAAGTCTGCCAACACTCCGACCGGGGCGCTGGCTCCTGTAAGCTGTCCGGATCGCAACAGCCTGCGAACGGACTCCGTCGAGAACCCGTGCTCTTTTATCACTGCTTCGAGCGAGGTGCACTTGCCCTGCAACTTCGCTGCTTCCGAGCGCATGCTGTCCAGATGCTTCTTCGCTTCGACTTCAGCAGCCCGTTTCTCTGCAACCTGTGCGCGTGCCTCGGCAATGCGCGCCGCTATCGAACGCGACAGTTCGGTAGCCGATTCGAATTCAAGGCTGAGTTGGCCGCGCTGTCCCCCAAAAGACTCCACCTGCTGATTCGCGGAGTTCAACTCATGCTGCAGGCGCTCAGCCTCACGTCGCAGTGCGGCGATGCGCTCCTCAGCCTGCGTGATGCGGTTGCGTACGGTCGAGGCAGCGTTCACGGAGTCGAGCATCTGACGGCGCTGATGCTCCTGATTACGCTCCACTTCCATCAGGCGTTGTGCTGCCTGCTGAGACTCGGACTGGCGCTGATTGCGCTCCTGCTGTGCGCTTGCGACTTCCGCTGCGGCGCTCTCAAGCACCTGCTGGTTTGCGGAGAGTTCATCCTGCAGGCGTTGCGATTGCCCGCGCGCGCTGCTGGCTTCAGCTTCGGCTGCGGCTGCGCGCGCGGTAAGTTCTGCGCAGCGCTCCTCGTTGTTGCGGCGGCGGGCGGTGGCCCTCTCCATCTCCAGGGAGAGCTGGCTTAGATGTTCGCGCGTCTGCTTTGCTTCGGAATCAATCGTGTATCCATGCCGGGTGCGCTCTGCGTACTCGGAGTCCATGGCTTGCACGGCTTCCGTGCGAATATGCAAATCCTCTGTAAGTCGGGTCAGCTCGCCATCGAGTTGCCGCGCCTGCGTTTCAAGTTCCGTGAATCGGCTGGCGAGCACAATGCGCAACTGTTCGCGCATCTCATCGCGCAACTTGGCGTAACGTTCGGCTTTGGCGGCCTGCCGCTTCAGCGAATTCATTTGGCGCGTAACCTCGTCGAAAATGTCGTTGATTCGCGCGAGGTTCTGCTTTGCATCCGCCAAGCGAGCTTCCGCAAGACGTTTGCGTGTCTTGAATTTCGTAATGCCAGCAGCTTCTTCGATGATGTTGCGGCGGTCGGTCGGCTTCGAACTGAGAATCTGTCCGATGCGCCCCTGTTCGATCAGCGCATAGGACTCCGGTCCGAGACCGGTACCCATGAAGATGTCCTGAATGTCGCGCAACCGGCAGAGCTTGCCGTTGAGGAGGTACTCGCTGTCGCCGGTCCGGAACAGGCGGCGTGTGATCGCGATCTCGCCTTTCTTAAAGGTGGTCTTGAACTTGCGGCGACGAATCTTAAGTACTACTTGAGGTGTGTTTACCGTCGCTTGTTCACCCGGATCTCCGGAGACTTCCGGAGGCATTGAGGGAGCTCCGTCGTTTACGGGAGCAGAGCCAGAGCCAGCAGTGGCGGCTGTGGTTGGGGACGCTACTTCAATCTCGTCGGTCTGACCGGGGCGCACCTCTTCGGTGTATTCTTCCACCTCGCGCTCGTTTTGCGCGCGCAGAGCGGCCTCATCCCAGTCCTGATCGGGCATTTCGTCCTGAATTTCAATTATGGGCGCGTCGATGGTTCCTTCGTACACCTGGGGGTCAATGAGGTGTAGCGTGACCTCGGCCATGCCTGTGGGCTTGCGCTCGCGTGTGCCGGCAAATATCACGTCAGCCATTTGCGCGCCGCGCAAACTCTTGGCGCTTTGCTCCCCGAGAACCCAGCTAATTGCGTCGGAGATGTTCGACTTGCCGCAACCGTTCGGGCCAACGATAGCAGCGATCCCGTCACCGGGAAATTTCAGCTCGGTGCGGTCGCAAAAGGACTTAAAGCCCAAAATCTGGAGCTTTTTCAGTTTCAGCAATTGTGTAACTCCCTGCTCCTGGACGCGATGCATCCAGGGTTTCTTCTCGCGCTTGCCGCCGAGGTGAATAGTGCGATTTCAGCAAAGTCGGTGGCTTGCTGTGTGAAATAGGGCTTCCAGCGGAGACCGCAAGAACCGCCTCGTAAAGTCCTTCGAGCCCCGCTGGGAGCTGCCCTTGTGCGCCTTAAATCCAGACCGGGAAAGAGACCCGTCCGGCTGTCGATCAGGACGCTGCGCGAGTGGTGGCTGGTAACTCGGAATTATTGCCCGAGTCCTCCCGAATCCTTTCGGTTGGAAGGTCCGCCTCGCAAGTTGTTGCCACTTTATCGAGCGATTAAGGGGTAGTCAAGGACAAAACCCTATTTGTCGTAGGTCTTTCTGTAAAACCACAATATGATGCACTGCCTGTGTAGCAATTAAGGAAGACTTTGCACAGAACGGCATGGTTCGCCCACGCATATACGGGTGCCTATGCGTTGAATGATGTCTGAGAATGTGGTGGAAGGAGAGCGACAGAGCCCCTTTAGGGTATGGGATAGCAGAACGAAAATGCAAGAAAGAAACCGACCGAAAGAAGCGGCCCGGCTGCTTACCGGGCCGAAACTGCGCTGGTTACGAGGTCTTTTTACCTGCCCAGAATGGTCAAAAAGTGAACTACGGATTCAATACCCTTGTAGAAATTCGGAATGTGGAACTTTTCATTAGGCGCGTGAATGTTGTCATCGGGCAGCCCGAATCCCATCAAGACCGAAGGAATCTGCAGATCGGAGCGGAACTGCTCCACGATGGGGATAGACCCGCCGGAACGGATGTATACGGTTTCCTTCTGAAAAACTTCGCGGAGCGCCTGATTTGCGGCTTTGATGTAATCGTTATCCGTGCTGACGACCACGGGCTTGCCCTTTGAGTGAACCTTAATGCTGACCTGAATTCCTTTTGGAACGATAGAGTTCAAGTACCTCGTGAACTTTTCCAGGATGTCGTCGGGATTCTGGTTGGGCACTAGCCGCATGGAAACCTTTGCGGAAGCCTTTGCCGGAATTACAGTCTTCGCGCCCTCTCCCGTAAATCCACCCGCCATGCCGTGAACCTCAAGCGTGGGGCGCGCCCAGGTGCGGTAGAGCACGGGGTAGTCCTTTTCTCCGGTCAGAACCGTTGACCCCACTTCGGTCTTCCGATAATGCTCTTCGTCGAAGGGAAGTGACTTCCAGGCATTCAATTCATCATCGGTTGGCGAAGCCCACTGATCATAAAAGCCTGGGATGCATATGCGCCCATCTTCGTCCTTAAGTTTGCTGATGATTTCGCAGAGAGCAAAGAGCGGATTTGGAGCCGCGCCGCCATAAGACCCCGAGTGCAGATCAGTGGCCGCCCCCCGCGCTTCGATCTCGGTGTACACGAGGCCGCGCAAGCCGACGCACAGCGTGGGAAGATTTGGCGCAAACAATTCCGTGTCGCAGATCAGAGCGACATCGGACTCCAGCCTCTCGCTGTGCTCGTGCACAAATTTTTCAAGTGCCTCCCCACCCGTTTCCTCTTCGCCTTCAAAGATCAGCCGGACGTTAACCGGCAGCTTTCCTTCAGCGGCGAACAGTGATTCCAGTGCCTTGATCTGCATCCAGAGTTGGCCTTTGTCATCGACTGCCCCGCGTGCATAGAGATTCTGGTTGCGTTCGGTAGGTTCAAAGGGGGGCGAGAGCCATTCGTCCAGGGGGTCTGCCGGTTGCACATCATAGTGCGCATAGATCAGCACGGTAGGCTTGCCGGCGGCATGAAGCCAGTCACCATAGACCAGTGGATGCCCTTCGGTCTGAACGACTTCCACGTGTTCAATCCCGATGCGCTTCAACTCGTTGGCCACCAAATTGGCTGCCTTTTCCATGTCGTTCCTGTGCTCGGGAAGTGTGCTGACACTGGGAATGCGAAGCAGTTCTTTCAGCTCTTCGAGAAAACGTTTTTCGTTTTGTTTTGCAAAGGAAATTGCTGATGCTGACATGATTTAAATCCTTTCTGAATAACAAGAACGCTGCGATTCCAAGTCGATTGGGAGTATAGCACCGGGATTCATTCGACTAGAGAAAACCGCAAACTCGCTGTCAGGTTGACGTTAGCTATCAGAGGTATGCTGCCCGCATCGTTTGTAACTTTGACGTTACTGGCCGCGCGAAAGAGCATCTGACATTTGTGGAGGAATCCTCCGACTTCCGACTGGAGCTGTCTCATGAAAAAGTCGCGCACCCTCTCCATCTCCTCTGCCGAAGCCTGGCCCGCCCTTCCGCTGGGGGAATGGCAGGAGACCTATCACAACCTCCACATGATGACTCAGATTGTGGGTAAGATCCGCCTCGAACTCAGTCAGAACGAGAATCACTGGTGGAATGTGCCCTTATATGTCAGCGCGCGCGGTTTGACTAGCTCGCCGATTCCTTACAGGGATTTTGTTTTTGAAATTCAGTTTGATTTCATCGAACACAAGCTGCACATCGATCGCTCCGACGGTGTGCGTAAAACGATTGCGCTGGTCCCCCGCACGGTAGCTGAATTCTATGCGGAGTTCATGTCCGCCTTACTTTCGCTCGGAATTACCCTCACGATCTATGCCAAGCCGGTTGAGGTTCCCAATCCGATCCCATTTGCGCAAGATCGCCTGTACCGCGCATACGACGCTGATGCTGCGCACCGCTTCTGGCGGATTCTGGTTTCCTGCGATGCTGTATTCAAGCAGTTCAATGCGCAGTTTTGGGGAAAGCATAGTCCCGTACAGTTTTACTGGGGAAGCTTCGATCTCGCCGTGACTCGATTCTCCGGACGGCGCGCTCCAGAGCGCCCCGGTGCCGATGCGATAACACGTGAAGCCTACTCCCATGAGGTTATCAGTGCCGGTTGGTGGCCCGGAGGACCGGGCGTGGATGGGCCCGCTTTTTACTGCTATGCCGTTCCCGCTCCGGAAGGACTTGAACAGAGGCGGGTGCGTCCTGAGGCCGCCTTCTATCATCCGCAGCTTAAGGAATTCATCTTGATGTACGATGAAATGCGCAGAGCGCAATCGCCCGATCGGGTGCTGCTGGAATTCATGCAGAGTACCTATGATGCGGCGGCGACGCTTGCCCAATGGAACAGGGCGGAGCTGGAAACAGGCTCAACGGCTGCCTGAGATTCGCCTCACTTGCGGGGCGGGCGATAGCTCTGGAACGGTGCACGCAAATGAAGATTGAAGCCATTACTCTCCGCGAAATTCGCATGCCGCTGGTCCACTTCTTCGAAACCAGTTTCGGACGCATCACCGACCGTCGCATTTTATTGGTAACTGTTCACTGCGACGGCGTGGATGGGTGGGGCGAGTGTACGGCCGGCGAACATCCGTTTTATTCCGAAGAATCAACGAGCACGGCGTGGTACGTACTGCGAGAGTACCTGGCCCCGGCATTCGTGGGAAAGAATTTGGAGAGCGGGCGTGAGGCGGCGTCACGCATGCCCGCCGTGCGGATGCACCGCATGGCTAAGGCGGCGCTGGAGAACGCAATCTGGGATGCCGAGGCGCAAGTAAAGCAGCTTCCGCTCTGGAAATTGCTGGGAGGCACACGCAGTCAACTCCCGACGGGAGTTTCGATTGGCATTCAGAATTCACACGAGCAATTGCTGGAGAAGGTTGCGGTCGAGGTTGCGGCAGGTTATCAGCGCATAAAAGTCAAAGTGAAGCCGGGCTGGGATCTGGATGTGCTTGAAAAGATTCGAGCCCGGTGGCCTCAGATTCTGCTCTCCTGCGATGCCAACAGCAGCTACACTCTGGAATATTTGGATCATCTCAAGAAGTTTGATCAGTTCCGTTTACTGATGATCGAACAGCCACTCTGGAGTGACGAGATTTATTTTCACGCCATGCTGCAGCGTGAACTTGCGACCAGCATCTGCCTGGATGAATCGATCCACCACGCCCGTCATGCACTGGCTGCCATCGAGATGAAGGCCTGCAGAATTCTCAACATCAAGCTAGGGCGGGTGGGAGGATTTGCCGAGGCGATTCGCGTGCATGACGTGGCGCTTGCCTCGGAAATGCCAGTGTGGTGCGGCGGGATGCTGGAGAGCGGGATCGGACGCTCGCACAACATCGCGCTGTCTACACTCGCTGGATTCTCGTTGCCGGGAGACATCTCGGCCTCGGCGCGATATTGGCACGAAGATGTCATCGAACCGGCAGTTACTGTTTCCCCACAAGGGACCATCGCAGTCAATAATGCGGCAGGGCGCGGATACGAGATCAAAGGAGATCTGATTGAGCGTCTAACCGTTCGCAAAGAGATGATATGGGCCTAGGGGCGGAGAAGGCTGGCATTCTGTTCCGGGTGCTCCCTGCGGTGCAAAAAATCCACGGCCTGCTCGACTGACATCGGCTGCACGGCTTTGAAGTCCCACGATGTCTCATTGTCATCGATATGAATGGACTTGAAGAGTAATGCTTTGCCTTCAAAGTGCAAAATCATTCGCGTGGTGTCCCAGTGTGAGGGCGACACTTCGCTTTGTTCCACAACGAAGTGTCCACCCTTATAAAGCTTTCCCAGAACTCCCCAGCCGAAGTTTACGTCTTTTACAAGTGTGCCGTTAACTTTTGCGAGACGGCCAGCCGTTTCATCCACCACCAGTTCGCCTTCCATTCCGGTAAATACCATGGCTTCACGGCTGGGCGGAGCAAACCCCGGGCGGGGCACAAATTTCAGACGTGTGAGTTTGTGGCCGTTTGGGGCCAGCGTACTGGCACTGTATGTGAAATCGAATGCGTCGGGAATTGTCGAAAGCATGCGTCTGGTACGTTCGTCGTCTGCCCGTCGTTCTTTGTCCTTCCGGCGCATCTGGGAAGGCTCGGTCATTTTGCGGATGTGCTCGTCATCTTCGGCGCGCTGTGCGGCATTGAGTGGTTTGTCGTCAATTAGCAGGACTTGGCTCACGGCTCCTGCGGGCGTGTCCACAATCTGTTCGACTCTGGATTGCGCCCCCCGGTACTTGCGCTGTTTCCAGGTGAACAGGACTGACTTATTGCTGTCGTCCTTCTGTTCATTCTGGATGGCCGTACGTACTAACTCCCTGGGGGAAAGTTGCAGTGACTGGGGGGTGGCCCAGGGGACAAGCAAGCTGAGCAAACACAAAATCCCGAGCTTACGGACGTGAACTCTGCGCTTTGGACGAATACAGTTCATTGTCCCATTTAGAAGCGGGTCCGGTTTGTTGCGTTGCAGGCACCGGTCGGGATTCGCAAGGAGAAATCAGTCCTGCGGTCAACTTTCGGCAGTCGCAGGAATTAACCAGCGCTGGGGAGGGCCGGCGGAAAGCAAAAAATATGAAAGCGTTGCACTGGCTTTGGAGTTCGCAATATTCTAACATTCAGGTATTCTGTGGATAGCTGCCATGGTGTTTGCGGCCGCGAATTTGATCATACGAACGGCAATATTCTATGTGGAACAGCGCAAAGAAGACGATGAGCCGTTCACTTCTTCCACCCCCAACCGTCGGCGCCAAGTGTTTCGGCACCCGCAATGCACCAGCCCCGCGCCGTGGAGACCCCAAGAATGGATAACTATCGCGCAGATGTAGCTCATATTGGCAAGTCTGTCATAATAAAAGGCGAACTATCCGGAAGCGAAGATTTGTATCTTGACGGTGAAGTTGAAGGCAGTATCGATCTTAAAAAAAACAACTTGGCGATCGGACCCAACGGTCGCGTGCGCGCCAACGTTTACGCCAGGGAAGTGGTGATTCACGGTCAAGTGAATGGCAATGTCACGGCAGTTGATAAAATCGATTTGAAGAAATCTGCGCAGTTGATTGGCGACATTAAAGCTCAGCGTATCGCGATTGAAGACGGCGCATTCTTCAAGGGTTCTGTCGACATCTGCAAGGGCGAGCCCAAAGCCGAAGCTGTTGGGCAGGCCGCTCACGCCGTTGCCGCGGCGACTCCCGCACCTAGCGTGCCGGCTGCCGCTGCGCCGCCTTTGATCGAAAAGAAGTAGAAAGAAGTAGAATGAAGGGAGAGGGCGGCGCATACAGGTGTGCTGCTCCGCATCTTTCCCGTGGTCAGGTTTGCAGTGGGATTTTTGAGCAAAATTTTCGGCGGCTCACAACCACCGTCTTCACCGGTCGAGGGCGGTGTGCGCCTTGCGCGCCGTTCTGCGGGATTCAGTCATTTCACCAGGACAATTCTTTGTCCAGATGGACAGAAGGTTCTTGATCTTGGTCCGACCTCCAGCAGCAATATCAATTTCATCACGGGGCTCGGACACAAGATTTACAACGAGGACGTACTGATAGCCGCTACTGACAGCCGATTGTTGATTCCCGGCCCGGAAGAGGGTAGTACAGTCGTTGACGTGGAACGCTTCCTGGCCGAAGATTTGCAGTATGAATCGGAGTCTTTTGATGCGGTGCTGCTGTGGGATGTGTGCGATTATCTGCCTGAGTCCCTGGTCAAACCCGTAGTGGAACGCATTTACCAGATCACCAAACCCCGAGGGTCGTTGCTGGCTTTCTTCCACACTCGCGATGCGGGACCGGAGACACCTTACTTCCGATACCACATCAAGTCCGAGGATATGGTAGAGCTGCAGCAGGGGCCGCACTTCAAGCTGCAGCGCGTCTTCCAGAATCGCCACGTGGAGAAGCTCTTCCATGACTTCGCTTCGCTCAAATTCTTCATAGGCAGGGAGAATATGCGCGAGGTGTTGCTGTTGCGTTAAGCGCTCTCCAGCTCCTCTTCCAGCAACTGCTTGTCGTACAGATCGGTGTAGTAGCCGTTCAGCTCAAGTAATTCCTCGTGCGTTCCATATTCCACGATTGTTCCCTGATGCAAGACGGCGATCCGGTCGGCATTGCGCACGGTCGAAATGCGGTGCGAGATGAAGATCGTGGTGCACCCTTTCATCACTTCGCGCAGGCCATTGAGTATCTGGTCCTCAGTATGTGTGTCAACACTCGCCAGGGCGTCGTCGAGCACCAGGATCCGCGGCTCTCGAATAACGGCCCGAGCAATTGCCGTGCGCTGCTTTTGCCCGCCTGAAAGCGTGAGACCACGCTCGCCCACCGTGGTTTCGTATTTTTCCGGGAAATCCTCGACGTCATGTGCGATCTGTGAAATCTTAGCGGCGCGACGCACCTGCTCGTCAGTCGCATCCTCTACTCCGAATGCAATGTTTTCACGCACTGTCGCGCTGAACAAAAAAGTTTCCTGAGGGACAAACCCGATCTGGCGGCGCAGGGTTTCCAGGGAATACTCGCGAATGGGGCGTCCGTCGATCAGCACCGATCCGGGAGCAGCATCGGCAATGCGCGGAATCAGCGAGACCAGGGTCGATTTGCCCGAGCCGGTAGGCCCGACAATAGCAAGGCTGCTACCGGCGGGAATCTTCAGGTTGACATGATGCAGCACAGCCTTGCCCGGTTCCATTGCCGACGGAAGCGCAACATTGCAGGGTTTGGACTCATGGTCGTACGCAAAAACGAGATCACGGAACTCGATTTCGCCGCGAATTTTCGTCTCGGGCGCGACTGTGATTACCGCCCGGTCGTCAGCAATCGAGGGCTTCTGGCGGAGAATCTCATGGATGCGCTCCATTGAGGCGGTGCCGCGCTGAAAGATGTTGATGACCCAGCCCAGGGCGATTACGGGCCAGGTGAGTTGCAACATATACATCGTGAAAGCCGTGAACTTGCCGACCGAAATGCGGTGCAGGAGGACTTCCTGTCCGCCGACCCAAAGCACAATGACCAAGGCAAGGCCGAGCATCAGTTCGAGGGTGGGCCACAGCATTCCCATTAATCTTGCCAGGGGCATGGCGCGATTGATGTAGTCGATGTTTTCGGTCTCAAAAAGTGCAGTTTCGGCCTCTTCCTGTGCGTATGCACGAATCAGGCGAGCACCGGAAAAATTTTCCTGGGCCCGGGCGCTTATATCGCTGAACTTTGCCTGAATACGTTCGAACCGTTCATGGATGCGAGTGCCGAAATACTGAACGAGAATGCTGGCAATCGGCAGCGGGAGGAACGCCCAAACCGTAAGCTTGGGGCTTATCTGAATCATGTAGAAGAGCGCGCCCGTTGTGTACACCAGAGTGTTGGCTGAGTACATGATGGCCGGTCCCAGCAACATGCGCACGGAGTTCAAGTCGTTTGTGGCGCGCGCCATTATGTCGCCGGTGCGGGTCCTCTGATAGAAGCCCGGATCGAGGGCTTCCAGATGACGGAAGAGATCGTTACGCAGGTCGAATTCGATCTCGCGCGAAATGCCGATTATGATCCAGCGGGTAAGAAACTGGAAAACTCCCTTGCCTACCGCAACTGCTACGAGCAGCCAGCACCAGGTGAGTAGCTTGCCGTGTGAAAGGCCGCGGTTCAGGTCGTCAACAATGCGCTGAACGAGGCGCGGCGCCTGGACCATGATTCCGTTCGTACACAGCACAGCAATGGATCCGGCTACAAATCCCTTCCAATACTTCTTCATGTAGGGAAACAGGGGCCGGAGCTTGGAGAAGGGCAAGACAGTCACCTAGAGCGCAATGCAAACAACTCTTAGATGTGATTGTAGCAGCGGTGGTCGCAGTTGTTCACCGGGGAGAATAGCTTAGGTCGGAACCTTCAATAGGAGGTATCCGCCGAGAAATCCAAAGATAAGGTCTGGAGCCCAGGCGGCCATGGCCGCTGGCAGCTGGCTTGCATTGCCCATGGCTTCAAAGAGTCCGGCCGCTACGAAGTAAACCACTGCCACCCCCAAGGCAACGGCGATTCCGGTGAGTGCGCCCTTTTTCCCCGCGGAAAGCGAGAAGGGAACAGCGAGAATGGCCATGATGAGCGTTATGACGGGATAGGCGAACTTCTTTTGCAACTGCACTTTAAGGCGCACCACGTCGAAGCCGCTCTGCTGCAAATCACTGATGTAGGAGCGCAACTCCTGGTAATTCATTTCGGAGCTCTGGCGCACTTCCTTCTTGAAATAACCGGGAGGCTCGATCAGGTTCGGGAATGTTTCGACTTCGAATTGATGAAAGCTCTGGATGGCTGATCCTCGGAATGTGCGCACCCAACCCTGCTCAAAGACCCACTTTTTCAACTCTCCCGACCAGTGAGCACGAGTGGCGTGGACGCGGCCGGTCAGATCGAAGGTAGCCGGATCGAATTGGAACGCGGTAATGTTGCCGAACGTGTTCTGATCGGGGTCAAAAAATTCGTAGTAGTAGATGGTGTTGTGCTCGCCAAAAATCCACTTGCGGTCCGGGCGGAGGTATGTTTGCGCCGGTTTCCCCTTGATTTGGTTGCGCAGCGTCTCCTGGCGCTGATTGGCTCCAGGAATGTAGAACTGGTCGAAGAAAAAGAGGCCCGTACTGATAACGGCGGCAATCACGAAAATAGGAAAGATCACGCGGTAGATGCTGGTTCCGGTAGCCTTCATCGCAGTGATCTCGTTGGTTTTCTGCAACAGCCCGATGGTGGTCAGAACCGCCAGCAGCACGCCGAGCGGTGTCATGACGTAGATCATCGACGGCGTTACGTTCAGCAGGTATTGGCCCACAATGATCAGCGGAATGCGATTTCGCACGATATCGCCGAGCAGTTCAAAGAACGTGAAGACCAAGGTCAGCAGGATGAACGAAACCAAGATCAGTCCGAGGTGTGTAAAAAAATCCCGCAAAACCAGTTCATCGAGCAACAAAGGGTAATGCAAGCTGAAACGCCGTTTGCAGGAACTGGCTACAGCGCCGTCCCGCACGTGCCCCGCAGTTTCAACCTCCGCCTTCTCGTGCTGTTTCGGAGTGAAGCGATTGCGAACTGCCTCCCACGCACCACGCAACGATCCGAGGTCCATACTCGAGTGTTCCATCCGGTGCAGCAGCACGAGTCCCGCGAGCAGAAATATACCGTTGGCGGCCCACACACCGGCTCCCGGCGGAATTTTTCCGCTGCGTCCCAGTGAAATGCCCGTTAAAGAAACAAAATAGTAAAGAAATACCAGAACGATGGCGAGCACGAAGCCCATGCTCTTGCCACCTTTTCTCGATGACAGGCCAAGCGGCACTCCTACAAGCGCCAGAACCAAACAGGATGTAGGCAAGGCCAGCCTTCGGTGGAATTCCACCAGGTACCATCGCGCCCGAACTTGTGGGGTATCCTGCGCGTTGCGCGGCTTGGCGGTGTTTGCCTCGGAATGATGGCCACGGTACCAAAGTTCGGACGTACTCATCTCGCTGACTGGCACCAGCTCCAGTTTTGCTTCCTCAGGCGGAGGAATCGCAATTGGCAGGTCGGTTTGCACGAAGGTGGAGATTTCGTATTGGCCCGGATTGTGAGGCTCTGCCATCTGCTGCGATCCATTGTTCAGGTGCATTCGGATCGCATTCGGCCCTTCAGCGATGACTAGACCATCACGCGCTACCGTAATCTTCGGCGAGGAGGGATCGCTTACATTGGCAAGAAAAACGCCGCGCCACTCGGAAGCATTCGAGCCTGAGCGCACGTCTTCGACGTAGAGCACCATGTTGCTGAAATTCTCATAGAAAACCCGGGGCTGGATTTCGAAGGAAGCTTGCGAGGTTTTCAGTTTGTTCTGCAGACGTGCAAGCGCGGCCGAGGACATCGGGGCGACCCAGATGCTGTTGGCCATGGCCAGCAACCACGTTGAGACCGCGAAAAACGCGATGATGCGGACGAACACCCAAGCGCCAAGTCCGCTCGCGCGCATTGCTGTCACTTCGCTGTCAGCCGCCAACCGGCTCAGGCCGATCAGGATGCCGACCAGCATGCCCATGGGGATGGTGATAGTGCAGGCAACCGGCAGGGTGAGAAAGAAAAGCTCCGCCACGCTGGGGAGCGGGGCGCTGTTGCGGACCACGATTTCCAGCAACCGTCCGAGATCCCGCATGAAAATCACGAACGTGAACAGGGAGGCGCCGATTAGAGCGTGCTGTACGACCTCGCTAAGAATGTATCGCGAAAAGATCTTCACGGCGCGACCGGGCACATACCTTGAATTAAAGACTGGGGTCCTTTCGTGAGTCTAGCATGGTCGCACGGCTTATAGGCTGCTATCCTAAGTCTGGCTTATCAGCAGTTTTCATACGGGATTGTATTCAGATGGCTCAAGGCAAACTTCGGCTGCTTCTCCTCTGGCACATGCACCAACCCTTCTACAAGGATCTGGTCAGCGGTGAGTACCGTCTGCCGTGGGTGCGTATGCACGCGCTCAAAGACTATTACGGCATGGTGAAACTGCTGGAGGAGTTTCCAAAAGTTCATCAGAATTTCAATATCGTGCCTTCTCTCGTGGCGCAAATCGAGGACTACAACTCCGGAGTGTTCAAGGATCCATTCTGGGATATAGCAGCCAAGCCTGCTTCCGAACTCAGTCCCGATGATCGCCGCTTTGCCCTGACTTATCTTTTCCAGGCTCATGGAGAGCGGATGATCGGGCGCTACCCACGCTATCGCAGCCTGTGGGAGCAAGTGCGCGCCGCAGGACCGGACCCGGGGAACGCCATCATCACCTTTACGGAACGCGACTACCGCGACCTGCAGGTGCTTTCGCAAATTGCGTGGTTTGATGAGTATTTTATCGAGGATCCCGCAATCAAGGCACTGATCGAAAAGGGGCAGGGGTATAGCGAGGACGACCAGCGCTTCGTTATGAGCAAGCAGCACGAGATACTGAATGCCGTGCTGCCCGCCTATCGTGATGCTGCCTCGCGCGGTTCGATTGAACTTTCGGCAACCCCGTACTATCACCCGATTCTTCCGCTCATTTGTGATGTGGACGTTGGACGGGAGTCGGTTCCAGGACTACCGCTGCCCACTGAACGCTTCAGACGGCCTGAAGATGCTGAAGAGCAGATTCGCCGTGCTCTTGATTCCCACCAAAGTGCCTTCGGTGTGCGCCCTGTGGGGATGTGGCCGAGTGAAGGCTCGGTTTCGGATGAGGTGCTGAGCCTGGCTGCACAACTGGGTGTCCAATGGATGGCAACCGACGAGGGTGTACTGGGACGTAGCCTTCACCACGAGATGACCCGCGATAACCAGGGTTTTCTTGATCGAAGCAGTGCCGAAAAGCTCTACAACATCTATCGCTGGGAGGGTGAAGGCGATTCGATGAACTTGGTCTTCCGCGATCATCGAATCAGCGACTTGATCGGTTTTGTCTATGCGGGAATGAACTCTTCGGAGGCCGCTGCACACCTGATGAAAAACATTAAGCGCGCAGCATCGCCGGTTTTGGAGTCCGGGCGTGATGCCGTGCTCTCGATTATTCTGGATGGAGAAAACGCATGGGAGAGCTATACGGAAAATGGTCGCGACTTCCTGCGGCGTTTCTACGGTGCCTTGCAGAGTGATCCCCAGATCGAGCCGATCACAATTTCAGAGGCCATTGAACGCCAGCGCCCGGAAAGTTTCGGAAAACTGCGCGGACTCGTTCCCGGATCATGGATCAACGCCAACTTCAATGTTTGGATTGGCGCGCCCGAGGACAACAAGGCGTGGAACTACCTTAGCCAGGCGCGGGATTACTACGACGCCAATGCGAGCCGTGCCAATGAAAGCCAGCGCAAGCTTGCCTATGAAGAATTGCTGATTGCCGAGGGTAGCGACTGGAACTGGTGGTACGGTCCCGAACATCATTCGGCAAACGATCGCGACTTCGACGAGCTTTATCGCAAGCATCTTTCCAACGTGTATACCGTGCTCGGCGGAGTTCCGCCCGATCACCTGGCGCGACCTATTTCAGGCGTGCTGATTCGTCCCACATTTTCTCCACAGGCGGCCTATGTCCGGCCCGTTATTGATGGTGAGGTGAACAGTTACTTCGACTGGATGGGGGCGGCTTTCTTCACCAGTGATCGTCAGGGAGGCAGTATGCATGGCAAGCTCTTCATACTTGACTCCATTCACGCGGGCATAGACGAGGAGTTTTTGTATTCGCGCCTGGATTTTGCCGGGGATTTGCCGCGGGGAGATACGACAGCGACTCTCCACCTTGCATTGCGTGAGGGCGATCAGATCATCTCGACCTTCAACTTCGACGCGGAAATCTCTCATGGGCAGCTCACGGGGTGGAAACTACGCAACAACGGCGAGGATATACTTGCGTCAAGAGATAAACCTTCCGGTGTGGAAGCTGCGCTCGGCAAAATTCTGGAGATAAAGCTGCCAATGGCGCTGTTAGGCGCGAAAGAGGGAAACACGTTTAATATTCGTTTTGTCCTCTACCGTGATCATTTGCCGCTTGATTCGCTTCCACAGGAGGGCTCATTGGAAATCAAAGTGGCCCCTGAAGATGTGCTGGCCGGGATTGCTTACGCATCGCAATAATCGCGATAATCGGCGTGGCTGGTGATCGGGAAAATCAGAGAAACAGGTGCCGGAGTGTACGCAAATTTCAGCAAGGTAAAGATTCAAAAGGAAAATCAAGAATGTCCGAACTAATCAGGACCGGTGTTTCGATCGAGCAGGATCTGCTGGAGAAGTTCGACAAGCTGATTGCCAAGCGAGGTTACGGAAATCGCTCGGAGGCCCTTCGCGATCTGATTCGCGAAATGCTGGTTTCAGAAGAAGTGAGTGCCAACAAGCAGGTCATCGCAACCCTTTCCATGATCTACGACCACCATCGGCCTGAGCTGACGAACAAACTGAGCGCGGCGCAGCATCATCACCACGGAAACGTGCTCGCCGCGACACATGTTCACCTCGACGAGGACAACTGCTTTGAAGTTGTGATCATGAAAGGGCTTGCGGGCGAAGTGAAGCACCTGGCCGACCACATGCTCAGTATGAAAGGCGTTAAGCACGGAAAACTGGTCATGACCTCGACAGGCGAGGGATTCTGACCCAACACGCGGAATGCGTGGTCAGCCCCGTGCCGAAAATGCCAAGTTTCTATTTTCGGTCCTTCTAACCATTACCAGCGCCCGCACCTGCCTCGAAAGGCCATTCGCGTTTTTTCAATGAACGCAGCAGAAACGCCGCCACTCCTAGGCCCGCAAATAGCATCCCGCGACCGACCAGTGGAAGCTTGTCCAGCAGTACCAGCGAGAAGCCTGCCACAGTAATCAGCACAGGCAACGGATATAGCCACATGCGGAAAGGACGCGGCTGATCGGGATTCAGGATCCGCCACACAACTGCTCCCACCGCTTGCAGCAGAAAAAGCAGCATAATGCGGATTACTACCAGCGCGCTGACCAGGTCACGTAATTGGAAGATGCAGAACAGGCAAGCCAACCCGCCGAGGAGCAACACGCTCGCCGTAGGGAAGTGCTCGCGCTGGTGTACGCGTTGAAAAATGGCGAAAAAATTTCCGTCTCGCGCCGCAGCAAAAGGAATGCGCGAGTAGCCCGCCAGCAGGGAAAACACCGAAGCAAAGGCAGTCCAGATCACCAGCAGCGCGACCAGTCTTCCTGCCCAGGGTCCATACACAATCTCGGCGGCCTTGGCCACCACAAAATTGTGCGAGGTACTTCGTGCCATTGCGGCAATGTCATGCGCTGGCATCACCCCCAGCACGCTTATATTCATTGCTACATAAAGACAGGCAACCGCAACAATCGAAAGCAGCATGGAGCGCGGAATCGTTTTATGCGGCTCGACTACCTCTTCGCCCAGAAAGCAGATGTTGTAATAGCCCCAGTAGTCGTAGAGCGCGATCAACAGAGCACCAGCAAAGGCTCCGCCGAAACCGGATGCAGGAAGCGTTGTCCATCCCGGCGGGAATGCAATGGCAGACTGAAAGTGCGAAAGCCCCAGATAGATCACGAACCCTAGCGTGCCCAGAACGCCGACCCACAGGTATTTTGAGATACGTCCAACGCCGCTGATGCGCCGGTACACCAGAAGCGTCGCAAGTGAGGCCGTGAACATCGCCAGCAGGGTCGCGCCGGAAATCTCAATGACCAATTTGACGGTTCCCAGCAGAGGAAACGTAATCGTCGAACGCCAGAAGACCTTCGCCAGCGCGGGTGCAACATATGCCGCATAGCCTGCCAGCCCGATGCATCCTGTTGCCATTGAGACCGGTGCGCTGAACACCAGTTGAAAGACAAAAAGGAACGAGAGCAAGCGTCCGATCTTTCGTGGTCCGTATATTTCCTTCAGGTATTCGTAAGAGCCGCCAGCGCGTGGCATGGCTGCGCCAAGTTCGGCCCAGATTAATCCGTCGGAAAACGCCAGTGCCGCACCCGCGATCCAACCGAAAAGTGCCTGTGGCCCGTGCATCGCCGCCACCATCAACGGCAGCGTGGTGAACGGTCCCACTCCGATCATGTCAACCATGTTCAGCGCCGTGGCTGGCAACAGAGTCAGTCTTCGTTCCAGCCTGGGTCTGCCGTTCTCTTGGCCGGGAAAACCATTCGGTGTGCTCGTCTGCATTGACTCGAATATAAAGCTTTGCGCACTGCAACCCAAAACCGGAGCTGCTGCTTCTCTTTACTTTGGGGGACTGCTTGCGTCTACACTCAACCCGCGTCCAGTACAATCACATCGGAGCGCATGATGAAGAATCCACTGCCCATCGCCGTGCGTACGGCCCTCCTCCTGATCGTTTTCTGTGGACTTGCTCTTGCCCAATCGCCCGTAGCTCCGGCTCCAGTGCCTGTGCGCGTGCTTATCGTGGTGGCGCATCCGGATGACGAGTTCTGCTTCGCCGCCACGGTCTACGAAATCACGCACAACCTCGGCGGCACTGTAGATCAACTGGTGATCACCAACGGTGAGGGAGGATATCGTTATTCATTGCTCGCGGAGTCTTATTACGGCGTTTCGCTTACCGATGAAGCGATTGGGCGCGCCGCTCTGCCTGAGATTCGCAAGCGCGAACTTCTCGATGCAGGGCATGTGCTGGGCATTGCCAACCATTTTTTCTTAGACGAGCGCGATCTGCGCTACACCCAGGATATCGACGAGGTATTGCGGGAACACTGGCATAAGGGCGTAGTTCTTCCTGAGATCGAGCGCCGGATTGCCGCCGGAAACTACGACTTCGTATTTACGCTCTTTCCCACGCCGGAGACCCATGGCGGACACAAGGCGGCAACCCTTACCGCGCTGAACGCCGTGCAGCAGTTTGCCGGGCGCAAGCCGATTGTGCTTGGCTGCCAGGCGACGCGCAGCGCTGCTGAGGCGCAGCCGTCGTGGAAAGGTTTTCAGAGCCCGCAGCACCCGTTTAGCGTGCTCCCGCAGGTTTTCACAACAGACCGCACGGTAAAGTTTGGCTTCAGAAATGCGCTCGATTACCAGATCATCGTGAATTGGGTCATTACCGCACACAAATCGCAGGGAGCGTATCAGCTGGACGTAAATCGCGCGGATCGCGAGCAGTTTGTAATCTTGCAGAACGGATCGACTGATGAGTCTACGCGCACGGAAGCGCTCTTCCGCGCGCTGGCCGAGCAGGCCGCGCATCCGAAGTCATTGGCTGCGCTCGGCTCCGGAGTCCGGCACTGACCATCATCGAAGCAAGTCACGAGCGGCACTGCTCTTTGTTTATTCGCCAATCACTTTGATGAGCACTCTTTTGTTTCTGCGTCCATCAAACTCCGCATAGAAGACTCTCTGCCAAGGCCCCAGGTCCAACCGTCCCGCCGTAACCGGGACAATGACCTGGTGGTGTACCAGCATGGATTTCAGGTGTGCGTCTCCGTTGGTTTCGCCCGTTTGATGATGTTTGTATGCCGGATTTTTCGGGGCTAGCTTCTCAAGCCATGCTTCAATGTCCTCGATCAATCCTTCCTCGTTGTCGTTTACATATACTCCGGCCGTGATGTGCATGGCTGATACTAATGCCAGCCCCTCCTGAATGCCGCTCTGCCGCACGGCCTTTTCCACCTGCGGAGTGATATGTACGTACTCATGCTCATGGCGAGTGTTGAAGGTCAGATATTCCGTGTGTGATTTCATGAAAAGAGTGTAAGGCAGAATCGCGAGTGCAGCTTTTCCTGCAACGGGTATAATGCCCCAAAATGAGCGAACAGGATGAACTTCGTCAGCTACGGGAACTCGTGGCGCAACTTACTGCCCGTGTCTATCGCCTTGAGCAGCTTGCCGCGAGCCAATCGCCTGCCGTGCCTTTCAGGCCGGAACCGATTTCGAATGCTTCCGTTGCGCCCGCAGCACCGACCCGGCCCGCGCCAGAGGTTCGCGCCGAAACACCCGTTTTGCCGCAGGACTCTCTCGAACGCCGGATCGGATCGCAGTGGCTTAATCGTGTAGGAGTTGTTGCCGTACTCGTCGGCGCTTCGTATTTCTTGAAACTCGCCTTCGACAACGGATGGATAGCCCCGGTCGTCCGCACGCTCATCGGAATCGTTACCGGGGTTGGCCTCTGCTGGTGGAGCGAGCGTTTCCGCGCCAGATCCCAGGCTTTTTCCTACTCGCTTAAGGCTGTTGGCATTGGCATTCTTTATCTTTCGCTTTGGGCTTCATTTCAGGTCTACAACCTGCTGCCCGGCTCGATCGCCTTCCTCGCGATGGTGCTTGTTACGGCGGCCACCGCTTGGCTTGCGGTTGCACAGGATGCCGAATTGCTCGCCGGGCTTGCGTTGCTCGGGGGATTGCTGACCCCGGTGCTTTGCTCAACTCACGGCAACCACGAAGCCGCGCTCTTTTCCTACCTGCTGCTTTTGTCGGTTGGAGCCTTTGTTTTACAACGTTTCAAGCCGTGGCCCCGCATTCTCTTCGGAGCTTTCGTCGGCAGCTTCCTTCTGGGTGCCGCCTGGTTTGACACTTATTACAGCGATAATCAGTTTGCGGAATCGCTCCTCTTTTTTACCCTACTTTTCGCGCTCTTTGCGGTCGCCCCGCTCTACTCGATCCTTGAACCGGAGCGTGACCGTCCGACTCGGCAGATAGGACTCCTGCTTGCGATTTTCAACGCCGCAGCCTACTTCTCGGCAGTCTATTCGCAACTGCTGACCTCGGGGTCCGCGGTACATTCGCGGACATCAGCGTATGCCCTCGCTCTTGCTGTCGTTTACTTCTCGCTTGCCGTTGCTCTGGACCGCCGCGTATCCGAGCAGCCCGAGGTTGAGCGCCTTCTTCCCATCGCGCATTACGGTCTCGCAATCTCGTTCCTGACCGTCGCCATCGCGCTCAGATTGCGCCAACACTGGATCACACCGGCCTGGCTGGTCGAAGGTGCGCTCCTCTTCTGGGCTGGAGCGCGCACCGCCCGGCGCAGAGTGAAGCTCTTTGCTGTTGTGGTCGTTGTCCTGGGCATACTCCGCTTGCTCACCATCGATCTTTACGGATGGGGGATGCAGTCACTCATCTTCAATACTCGCTTCGCGACCTTTGCGATTGCCATTGCCGCGCTGCTCTGGATGATCTCTCTGGACAGACAGTACACCGGTTTTCATTCTCCGCATCGCGAGCCCGACCGCGCTGCCGTCGCTGTTGCCGTTGTTATGGTGAACCTGCTCGTCCTGCTTGCGGCAGGTCTGGAGATTCACGACACCTTCGGACTGCTCATACGCGATACCACGGTGAACTTTGCGAATCCTGCTTACTTCGATGCTGAGAAGGCGAGGCACGCGCTTTTCATCGCGCGCAATTTTTCCTACTCCGCGCTCATCATGTCGTACGGAGCCTTGCTCATGTGGTTGGGATTTACGCGCAAATCTGCGATGTTGCGGTGGCAGGCTATTCTGCTCATCGCCGCTACGGTTTTGAAGGTGTTTGCTTACGATGTATCCGCGCTCGACCGCGGCTGGCGCGTTCTCAGCTTCATAATTCTGGGCGCTCTGCTGCTGGCGGTTTCCTACGCTTACCAGCGAGACTGGCTCGGCCTTCAGCGTCCTCGCTCCAGTGAATAAGCAGCATCAAGGCGAGGTGATCCGGTCAACTATGGATAGTTGCGCAGCGAAAACAAAGGCGCGAACTGCTCCGCGCCTTGCCTGTAATGCCCTGTTTAGCTTTCCATCTCTGAAATCCAGTCCGGAGGTTTGAGAATCTCTCTCGGTTTCGGTCCGTCGGCCGGACCCACAATTCCGTCGCGCTCCATCAGGTCAATTAAGTGTGCGGCGCGTCCATAACCAACCCTCAGTCGCCGCTGAATCAGTGAAGTGGAAGCCTTGCCGAATTCGAAGACCAGCCGCACCGCGTCATTGAACAGCGGATCGTTGTCATCGCCTCCTCCCTCAAGTCCGCCGTCACCTTTCACGCTATTCCCTTCGTCCGCTGGTGCCGCAAGGAAGCCATGTTCGTACTGTGCTGTGGCTTGTGCTTTCCAGAACTCCACGGTCGATGCGATTTCCTTTTCGGTCACGAAAGGAGCGTGTACACGCAATACCCGCGACGATCCGCTCGGTAAATAGAGCATATCGCCGCGACCCAGCAGTGACTCCGCGCCATTGGCGTCCAGAATCGTTCTTGAATCGATCTTTGTAGCCACGCGGAACGACATGCGCGCCGGGAAGTTCGCCTTGATCAGTCCCGTGATTACATCGACCGAAGGCCGCTGTGTAGCCAGTACCAGGTGAATACCGATAGCACGCGCCATCTGTGCCAGTCGCGTAATCGACTCTTCGACGTTAGCGCCGTCCACCATCATCAGGTCGGCCAATTCGTCCACAATGATGACGATGTAGGGAAGCGGCTTTTCCTCCGTGCCGTCCTCAAACAGCGATGGCGTGTGGTTCTCTTCAAAGAGTCGGTTGTACTGGTCGATATTCCGCACGCCCTTCTGCGCCAGCAGCTTCAAGCGCCGCTCCATCTCGCGTACCGCGTTGCGCAGAGCGTTGCTCGCCAGTTTCGGCTCGCTGATGATCGGAGTATAGAGGTGCGGAACGCCGTCGTAGTTGGTCAGCTCCACTCGCTTTGGATCTACCAGAATCAGGCGCACCTGGTCGGGCGTGCCCTTGTAGAGAATCGACATGATGAACGCGTTGATTGCCACCGACTTGCCGCTGCCGGTTGAGCCGGCAATCAGCAGGTGCGGCATCGAGTTCAGCTCCGTGACCATCAGGCGCCCGTTGATGTCTTTGCCGAGCGAAACCGTGAGCTTCGATCTCGAAGCTGAATATTCCGGGCTTTCCACCACTTCGCGAAGCCAGATCGTCTCGCGTTTTTCATTCGGAACCTGGATACCCACGGTGGATTTTCCTGCCGTGCGTTCAATCAGAATGCTCTCGGCGCGCAGCGCCAGGCACAGGTCGTCCTGCAGATTCACGATGCGGCTGTACTTGATCCCCGCCTCGGGTTTGAATTCGAAAGTGGTTACCACCGGGCCGGGATTGATTTGCACGACCGAACCCAGCACTCCGAACTCCCCGCATTTTTGGGTCAGAGTCTGCGCCAGTTCTTTCAGTTCCTGCTCGTCGTAAGCTTGCCGGGCCTCAGGGCGCTGCAACAGCGTGCTCGAAGGAAGCTTCCACTGTCCCTGCTGCTTTGTCAGCGTGGTTCGCGCCTGGAGCTGTGAAACATCGGCCCGAACGCCAATCGAGATTGACTCTTGCGCTGTGGAATCCATCTTCTCGATTCCGGACAGGTGGCGCTCCGTCGAAGCCGGCTCTGAATCTTGCTCTACTTCGTATGACTGTGCCGGCGCTTCGTATGATTGTGCCGGTGTCGAGGTCACAAATGGTGACTTAACCCTGGCGGCCGGCTTAGCTTTTGGCGTGAAGCGTTCTCTCTTTTCCGCTGCTTTAGCCGCTGCCCGCTCTCTCTTTTCGCGCAAGCGCTGCTTCTTTTCCAGCAGCTTCAGCTCATGCGCCTTCTTGCGCCGCTCCCTCCATTCCGTGTAGCGATCGCGCAAGGCATAGAAAAGCGTAAACCGTGTCTGTAGCCATAGCCGGAGACTGCTGAGGGAAAATGCGGTCGAGAGATAGAGCGTCGCGGCAATTGCCGTGAATGTGACGATGTATGCTCCGACATAGTTCAGATAATGCACCAGCAGGTCGCCCAGCAACCGGCCCAGCAAACCCTCAATGGGAATCGCGTTCATCCAGCGCATGGGCCCCGGAAGCATCGCCAGCAGAGCACTTGTAAACGCCAGCAGCGCAACTGCTCCACTGGCTTTCACTAATGGATTTTCGACCGTGTGCGAACGTATCCAGCGCACGGCCAGAAAAATCAGCATCACCGGTAGCAGGAAGGCCATCAAGCCGAGCGACTGCAGGATCAGGTCTGCCGAGTAGGCGCCGATCAAGCCGATCCAGTTGTGTGCCGGCCGGCCGACAGGAGGATCCGCCGCTGTGTTCAGCGAGCGGTCCATAGGCGAATACGAGACCAGAGCCAGCATCAGCAGCACCGCCATTGCGAGCAGTAGAATGCCAATCAGCTCATTGAGCCTCTTGCTATGCGTAGGAACAAACAATCTGGAGAGAAACATCATAATTGGCGTGCATGTCGGCGGTTGAACACACTTTCCCGAGCGCGCTTACCCGCGCCTTGGTCATCCGATCAATGCCAGAGCTGAATCATTATGACGCATTCCGGGAGCAAAGCGCAGGCCATTCAATCCTGCCGGGTTGATGAGAAGGATTCGCCCGCGCGATACGAGCTTTCATCTACTTCAGTGCCATCCAAAGCACCGCCGCGCCTACCAAAAGCCGATAAGCGGCAAACGGCACAAAACCCCTCGTTCGCACCCACTTCATGAACCACGCAACCACTCCGTAGGCCACCACAAAACTGACCACAAAACCGATTGCCAGCGTAATCCAGTTCTGGGAAGTCAGGGCCAGATGTCCGATCACCGCCGGCTCCCCGTGGTGTGGTCGCACGCTTTTGAACAGGTCATAGCTGGTAGCCACGACCATCGTCGGAATCGAGAGGAAGAAGGAAAACTCCAGGGCTGCCGAGCGTGACATTCCCGCCATCTGTCCTGCGGCAATTGTGGACATCGAACGCGAGGTTCCGGGGAACACCGCTGAGAGCGTCTGGCAGATTCCGATCCAGACAGCCTGTCCGAGCGACATTTCTTCCATGTGACCCGTGTCATGAGTCAGGGCCCCACGCGTGTAGAGGGCATCGATTACCCACATGATCACGCCGCCGAGCACGAGCGAACTTCCCATGATCACGAGACTCTCCAAGTGCTTACCAATAACCTTCGTCAGCAGAAACGCCGGAGCCGCCGTCCATACAAATGCGATCAACACAAGGCTTAACGGATGCGTAGCCAACGTACGGTCGCCACGCTCGCCATCCGGAAAGGTCGCCAGAAAATTTGCGATTCGGTCCCGGAAATAAAGAGGAAGCGTCAGGATTGCGCCAAGCTGAATGACGATGGCGAACATCTTCCAGTAACCGTCGTCGAGGGCGATTCCAAAGAGGTTTTGGCAAATACGCAGATGGGCCGTGGAACTGACCGGGAGAAACTCTGTTAAACCTTCAACAATTCCAAGGAGGAGAGCGAGAACGTAATCATGCATGGCTGTATTCCGAGTCTATCAGCCCACAAAACGAATGTGAAAGGCACCTTTGTCTCAGAGTAGTTTGGATTTCACAGCGATCTCATTCCACCGCCGTTCCGTACAGAGGTATATCTCTCGATACCATGTATATGAGCCGTTCGGCCCTGGCGCTCCACTCTGGGCTGGCATTTTTCTCCAAGATTTTCTGCGCTGCCGCTAGTGCCCGCTTCTGCGCCTCGGGAATCTTCTTCGATTGTCCTTCCCCGGTGTACATCGCTATCAGCGAGCCCCATCGGTAGGCTGCGTTGTAGTAGGCCTCGGCGGTTTTTGCAGAGCCCGGATGCTCACGCGCATATTTCTCATACACCTCGGCTTCCTTTTCAGGACATTTCGAAGCTCCCGCCCAATCGCCGCACAGCTTGTTATCCAGCATTTCGAACGCGGCTAGATCAGCCCATTTTGTTCCCGGAAATTTCTTTTCCACTAGTCGCATCATCTGCTCATCGACTGGTTGGCGGTCTTGCGGACTTGCTGCTTTGTACGGGTGCAGCGATTGCACGTCTTGCTTATCGAGTTGCCACTGGATGTCGGCTGCGCGATAGAGCGCCTCGCCTGCCAGCGGCGATTTTGGGAACAAGTCAAAGATCTGGTAGTAGAGCCGTCTGGCATCGGACGCCGCGCCCTTGCGGCCGTGGCTTCTACTGGCGTCGTCTTCACAGTCCGCCGCCTCGCCGAACAGAATCTGGTCGCCTTTCGCGGTCAGTTCGGAGATGTAGCCTTTGTCGAGCATCCATCCTGTTACGTTGCGCGCTCTCGTCGCGGTGGGATCAGGGTTGTAGGGCGCATCCATCAGGGTCGCAATCACGCGCAGCCAGCCCGGAGTGCGTTCCAGCACCACAGCCTCACGTCCGCGATCCGCCGTTGCAAGCTTCGCGCTGCTCACATCCGGAGCCACATAGAGCACCGCCTTGCGGATGATGGTCCCGCGCTCTGCGGCCGTTGCTGCAACGTTCAGTATCGTGCAAAACATTGCGTACACCACCAGGCGCGATCCGTATTTCAGCATCGTCATGCTCCTTCCAGCCGTGCCGATTTTTCCAGCAAATCTACCCGTGCTGCGCACTCGTTGTGTTTAGAAGATTCAGCATCTCTTTCATCCAGTGAATCAACCGGAGCTGGTCCATCGTACTCGTGCCGCCCACTTCCACATGACCTATGCAGGAAGAGATCAGCGCTGCCTGCAGCACGCCCGGGGGCAGATCGCGTTCCAGCCACAATGTTTCCGTTGGAGGCACCACGTTGTCTTCCGCGCCGTGCAGCAGCATTACCGGGACATGAACTTTCGCCAGGTAATAGTGCGGAGAGGAAGCGTCAAGTTCCGGCCGCGCCTGTGCCAGTCCGCGACGCGTATCCGCTACCAGGGATTTTGTGTCATGCGCGAAGAGCAGGGCCATACGCGCCTGTCCCTGCGGACTCAGCTTTGCGGCCTCGGCGTGTGCCTTCGGCAGATCCTCCCAGAGCAGGGTACGCAGCGTGATACGAGCCTGCGCGACATCTTCCGGCGAGAAAAAGGCAGAAGCGTGGGAGTAGGCTGTCACCAGCGAGCCATACTCGTGTGCCTTCATCTTCAGCACTGTACCGTCCGGCGCCTGCGTCTCATCAGTCTCAAAAAACTCCAGCACGCGAGTCAGGTCATCATGAGCGCCGATCGCAATCACCCCCGAGAGTTGCTGCTGCACCGGAGGTTCGCTGGCCGCGATCAATGACATTCCCCCCGCGAAGCTCAATCCCAGCAGGCCCACCTTTGGCGCTCCACTGCGTCGGGCCAACTCGTGAACCGCATCGCCAATAACGGTTGCAGAGTTCTTTGTGATGCTGTAATCGGCGAGGTCGTCCACCTGTGGCGTCAGCACCAGAAAGCCGTGCGAACTCAGCGCCCGCGCGAATCGCTTCAGCCGAGGCTCCTCCATCCCCAGGTGATGCACGCCATGGATCACAACTACAGGGCTGGGATGAGCAACTCCGACCGGATGGTAAAGCCGGGCCCTCGCCACGACCGTAGTCGGAAAGGTGATTTCCTCTTCGATAACAGCATTTGTGTCGAAGCGCGTGATTGCCGAATCGGGCTTGTCGGCAATCACCATCAGGATCGAAAGCGCACGCATGTGGTCGTAGACGGTCGGCGTCAACGCAAGCAGGAGCACGATCAAAAAGGGAAGTGTCAGCAGTATGCGTGAATAGTGCCGTACTGGAGGTTTTGAATGTGCCATGGTCTGTGGCGTTACTGCCCGTACTGTGTTTGCTGTAGAAGGCTCCGTAATGGAAGGCATAACTCCGTTGTATCCCGCTCCCCTTTCCGGGGAAAGTGCAAGTAGCACCGATTCCTAATCATTTCATACATGAGAGTCTGCAGTAGCTGATTATTTTTCGGGCCATTCGGGAGAGCGGTCGTTCAAATTTCCATTCGGAAGGACCAGGTCGGAGCAGATCACGCTCGACGACGAAGTGTGCTGCGGGATGCGAAGTGTGTCACGGCGCAGTCGAGAGAAGAGCAATTTAATTGCAAATGAAATTGAAATTGCTTTTCAAATAAATTACAGTTCTGGAAGGAGAGTTTTCGGATGAGACCACATTTTCACAATCGTTCAATTCTTTTTCTTCTATTTGTAGTTACACTTGCATTCAGCACAGCTTTCTCCCAGAACAATTCTGAGTTGGGAACGATTTCAAGCGCAAAGGGAGAGGACAGAACTCCTAATGGTCCCATCCAGGACAACAGTTTCATGGTGGAAGAGGCATACAACCAGGAAAACGGAATCATACAGCACATCAGTTATTTTCAGAGGCTTTCCGGCAGTAAGAATTGGGTTTATACGTTCACCGACGAGTGGCCGCTCCGGACAATAAAACATCAGCTCAGCACGACGGTTGCAGCAACCCATTCCGGCGGATTTATTGGAGCGGAATTCGGCGATATGCTCATCAACTATCGCTACCAGCTTGTTGGCAGCGGTGAAGCCGCCCTGGCCGTCGCGCCGCGTATTTCGTTAATCGTTCCAAGCGGCAATCCTTTTCAGCAGCAAGGTTTTGGTGGAACCGGGTTGCAAACCAACATTCCCGTCAGCATTGTTTGCAGCAAGCGCCTGGTAACACACTGGAATGCAGGTGCAACGTGGATTCCTCATGCTAAAAACGCGATGGGTGAAAAGGCCGGGACGGTTGCGGTGAACCTTGGGCAATCGTTCATCTGGCAGTTCTCCAACCGCTTCAATGGTATGTTGGAGACGACGTGGACTTCGAATGAAGAGGTGGTTGCAAACGGAAAAAGCAGACGCAGCCAGGATATCTTTATCAGTCCAGGAATTCGGTGGGCATATAACTTCAAGAGCGGATTGCAGATCGTACCAGGAGTTGCTGTTCCCGTGGGTGTTGGGCCGAGTAGTGGAGAAAAGGGAATCATTCTTTATCTCAGCTTCGAACACCCGTTTGCGTGGTCACATTCGAGATAGTACGGTTGTTTTCGTATCGGGATTAGCCCAAGATTTTCCTTGGGCTTAAATCTCCACGATGACGGGAATTACCAGTGGGCGTCGTTGCGTGTTTCGGTTAATGTAGCGCCTCAGGTCTACCCGGATCTTTTCCTTGATCAATCCGTAGTCGGCGACTTCCTCCTTAGTCGAGTGTTCGAAAGTTCTCCGTACGGTGCCGCGTGCGTCTTCAATGAATTCGTTGTCGTCTGGAGCCCCTGCAAATCCGCGCATCACAATTTCCGGAATCCCTTCCAGCCTACCGGTCAGCTTGTTGATAGCCAGAATCGGCATCACGAATCCGTCTTCACTCAAGTGCTTGCGGTCGCGAATAACGAGGTCCTCGACAATATCGGAGTTTGAACCGGAGTCGATACAAATGCGCCCGACAGGAGCCTGTCCCACGCGGCGCGCTCCCAGTTCGTCAAATTCCAGAATGTCGCCGGTTTCAATCATGATCACGTTACCAACCAGACCCTTCATTCCTGCCGCGATTTGGGCATGGCGCTTCAGCTGCCGGTATTCCCCGTGAATTGGAATGAAGTACTGAGGCCGGACCAGATTGATCATCATCTTTAACTCTTCCTGACTGGCGTGTCCGCTGACGTGAACCGGCGGTTCGGAGCCGTCGTTATAAATGACCTTGGCTTCGCGCCGGAACAGGTGATCGATAACGCGGTAGATTGCCTTTTCATTTCCGGGAATCACTCTTGAACTCAGTACCACTGTGTCGCCGGGTTCGATCTTGGCGTGCCGATGATTATCCACTGCGGCGCGTGATAGCGCGCTCAGCGGTTCGCCCTGAGTGCCACTGATCAGAACCAGGACCTGCTCGGGCGTGTAGTCCCTGATCTGATTTGGAGCAATGAACGCTGAGCAAGGAAGATCGATATGGCCCAAATCTTGCGCTATTTCTGTCGATTCTGTAATGCTGCGTCCCACCAGCGCAATCTTGCGGCGGAACTGGTATGCCATCTCGGTTGCCATCTTGATGCGGTGAATGGAAGAGGAGAAGCACGAGATGAACAGTCTTCGCTTGGAATGCACAAAAATCTCTTCGAGCTTCGGACGGACGGCGCGTTCGCTCGGTGTGTAACCGGACCGCTCGACATTGGTCGAGTCCTGCAGCAAGGCCAAGACGCCCTCTTTGCCGTATTCGGCAAAGGCCTGCAGGTCAAAAGTTTTATTGTCCGTGGGCGTCAGATCGATTTTGAAATCGCCGGTGTGAATAATCACGCCAAGCGGAGTACGAATCGCAAGCGACACGGCGTCAACAATGGAGTGATTCACCTGGATAGGGTGAATGGTGAATGGTCCAATCTGGAAGCGTTTTCCCGGTAGCATTTCGTTCAGCTCTGCGCTGTCCAGCAGTCCGTTCTCTTCCAGTTTGTCTTCCACGTAAGCCAGCGTGAACTCAGTGCCATAGATGGGCACATTCAATTCGGAGATCAGCCACGGAATGCCGCCAATGTGGTCTTCGTGTCCGTGGGTCAGTAAGACGCCGCGGACTTTCTCTCGGTTTTCAATCAGGTAAGTCAGGGCAGGAACGACGATGTCTACGCCGAGTAACTCGCCTTCGGGAAACATCATTCCGGCGTCGATGACGATGATGTCATCTTTCCAGCGGATGGCCATGCAGTTCATTCCGAACTCGCCCAGTCCACCCAGGGGTACTATATGAAGTTTTCCGGCTGGCATAAGCCTTGATGCTAGCATATGCGCGGCTTGCGGCAGAACTTCACTACCGGCAGCAGAAGCCGAAGTTCCGGCTCCAGTGCTGAATTGGATCATGCATCTTTCCGTTCACGTCCGCATCGGAATACACTTACAGCCCATGCGTGATCCTGAATACAATCCTTCGTGGCTTTCCCGAAGATTAGAAAGCGCTTTCAAGGCGGCTCTAACCCGCGCCTATCACACCGTTGGTGTCAGCTCTGAGGCTTACCTCAAGCATCTCCGTACGGCGCATCGGGTTCCGGTCTCGACCTACGATGGGCTGTTCTCGATTTCGGTGACTGAGTTGGATTCAATAGCCTGGCAAACGATTCGGGGCGCCATGAAGATAGCTGCTGCCGAAGGGGCAGGTCTCGGATTCGGTGGCTTTGTCACAATCGCGCCGGACATGGGAATTCTGGCGGCCATCACCATGCGAACCGTGCAGAAACTCAGTTTAATTTATGGCTTCCAATTTAATACCGATGAAGAAATTGCGGACCTATGGATAGCCGCTGCTACCGCCGCCGGGGTCGACATCAGCAAGGACTTGTTGGAAAAAACCTTGCTGAAGGCGTTCGTTCGGCGGGTCATCGGGCGCATTGCCAAGCGCGTCGGCGCGGAGTTCGCGGAAAAAATGACTGCGCGTTCAATTCCTGTCCTCAGTTCAGCGGTCGGGGCTGTGCTCAATTACTACTTTGTGCGTGCCTGGAGCAAGCGTGCTCTCATCCATTTTCGTGAACGTCATCTGGACGAGCGCAGCCGCCGTGCCACGCTGTCCGGTGTGGCTTCACCCGCCCCAGCTTCGAACAGATAGTTCTTTCTCGTCGTTCTGAAACCTTATTTTTTGTCCTTATCATCCCCGCCCCAAATGCCAGTGACTTTATGCCAGAAACCTTTGTGTTTCTCTTCATGAGCCGGTTCGCTGGGCGCGGGCTGCGGACGCAAGTCTCGTGAAGTACCCGAGGACTGATATGTCTGATTCGGAGGAATCACTCGTGCGGGTTGATTTACCGGGGGAGGCACGGGCTGTGCGCCTCCAAAGAGCTTCTGGAACAGATTGCGTTCATCCGTGTGGTCGCAGGTTTGCTTTGGCTCCGAGCCTTCCACAAAGGCTGAGTTGTATCCGTCTGGGCAGCTTGCGGTGGAGAGCAGGTTGGTCGTCTTGTCCAGGGTTACATTCACCACACCGCTAGGGGGAATGAAATTTCCCGGGTTGCTGTATTGGGGCAGGCGTACCGCCTTTTTCATAAACTCTGCCCAGATCGGTCCCGCCGTTGAGCCGCCTGCCAGCTTCAGATCGCTGTAGTCGTCGTATCCCACCCAGACAATGCAGAGCAAGTTACGGGTATATCCCGCGAACCACGCGTCATGAGACGTTCCGGTCTTTCCAGCCGCCGGAGCCGTGAAACCTCGCGCACGAACCGTGTATCCCGTGCCATGGTCAATCACGTTTTGCATCATGTTAGTGACCACGTAGGCCACACGCGGATCCAGTACCGAACGCTTCTCGTTCTGGAAGTCCTCCACCACATCGCCGTTCGCCGCCCGCATCGAGTGAATCAGGAGGGGACTGGTTCTCACACCGTCGTTAGCCAGCACCGTGTAGGCTCCGGCCATATCGAGCGGGCTTGCGTCGTAGGCGCCCAGTGCGGCTGCTGGAGTTGCTTTTACGCCGGCAATCCCAGCGTTTCTTGCCAACTCCGCAACCTTGTCGTAGCCCACCATCTCGGCCATCTTCACCGTGGCGTTGTTCAGCGACATCTGAAGCGCATACCGCGCTGTCACCTGCCCGTGATACTCGTCCTTGTAATTGCGCGGATCGTACTGCTTGCCGTCGAATTCAAACGTAGTCGGCGAATCGTCAATCAATGAAACCTGTGTAAACACAGGGGAGGTGCCCTGTACTGCGGAATTCATTGCCGCCGCATAGACAAAAGGCTTGAAGATTGAGCCGGTCGGGCGCTTGGCCACGGCATGGTTCAACTGGCTAAATCCATAGTTCCTGCCTCCCACGAGTGCCAGTACCTCGCCCGTGTGCGGGTCCAGAGCTACCAAGGCAACCTGCGGAATCGGACCGGTCGTCTTTGTTCCTTCGACCTGGGCATCTTTGCCTGTGCCCGCCTTCATGCGGCGCGCGCGCTGCTTGGCTACCTGCTCGTCTACCACCTTGATGCCTTCCGCCACCGCCTCGGCCGCAGCGTGTTGAAGGTCCGGGTCAATCGTGGTGTAGATGCGGTAGGCGTTTTCGTTCAGGTCTGTTTCCGAGTACTTGCTCGCCAGCGAATCCTTTACCAGATCGACAAAGTAAGGAGCATCGCTGGCTTCCACGTTGGGCGCGCTCAGTTTCAGCGGAGTTGCTTTGGCTGCTTCACACTGTTGGCTGGTGATGGCACCGGTCTCTACCATTGAATCCAGCACAACGTTTCGTCTTTCCAGCACCTTCTCCGGGCGCTTGTACGGATTCAGAATGTTCGGCGATTGAATAATTCCCGCGATCATCGCCGCCTCGGGCAGTGTGATCTCTTTGATGCCCTTACCAAAGTAGGAGCGCGCCGCCTCGCCAAATCCGTTAATCGAGAAGGATCCGCGCTGGCCCAGGTAGACCTGGTTTGCATAGAGTTCGAAGAGCTGCTGCTTATTGAGCTTCTGTTCCAGTTCAAAAGCGATCAGCATCTCCCTCAGCTTTCGGGAGATCTTCTTTTCCGGCGTGAGGAAGAACCCGCGCGCGACCTGCATTGTGATCGTTGAGCCGCCGCGCCGAATACCAGAGCTGCGAAGGTCTGTAATGAACGACCCTATCAGGCTGAACCAATTGATTCCGCTGTGCTCGAAAAATCTGCGGTCTTCGATTGCCAGCACCGAGTCCACCATCACTTGTGGCAGATCGTTGTAATTCAGAATCTCCCGTTTCGTGCGATCCTGCCCCTGGAACAACGCCGTTACCAGCTCAGGTTCCAGTTCATAGGATTCGAGATCCGCGCCCTTGTTCGAGCCGACGCCAACAATTCGCTCGACCCGACCGTCGGGGCCATTCAAAATCCTTGCGCCGTCCTGCGAATGATACGACTCCGCTCCGGGATGTATTTCAATGCCTCCCGTAATCATGCGGAATGTCCCCATTGGCGCATCGCTGCTGGTGTCTTCGTTCAGATAGCCTGCTCGCCGTAGCATGGTGGCAATCTGCGAAGGCGAAAACCTGTCTCCCGCATGCACCGTTACAGGCCGCGCGTAGATCTTTGCCGAAGTGGAAAAGATCTGCCCGCTCATTTTTTTGGTGATGATACTGTCGTACTTCACGTAGTAATAAGCAAAGATCCCGAAGCAGAACAGCGCGAACACAATCAAGAATGCCGCGACAACACCGAGAAGCGCGCTGCCCGCGGAGGAGGAGGAGGTCGGAATTTTTACTTTGATGGCCACGTCGGTACCGGATTTATTGTAAGGCACCGCAAAGGCACAAGGAAGCTGATCGGCAAAACACCGAGGCTGGGGTTCCTCATAAGCAACTTGGAAACAAAAAGGCCCGCAACTCCCATGAGTCCCGGGCCCCCTGCAAATTCGTCTTCAGAGCTAATTCTTCATAGCGTTCTTATTGGTGTTAGAGGTCTTGAAGTTCAGGTCCAGCGGGTAGATTGGCAGATCCACGTGCACCGCATACTCTGCCGTGATCGTCAGCCGCCCTGCCTCGCGCTGCACCTTCACCTCTTCGGGCGTAAGAGGAACGTCGAACTCGTTTGCCTTCTGCGCGATCAACGCTGCAATCTCCCCGTCGCTCTTCGTGTTGTATGTGTTCACCACCGACTGTTCTTCGATCAACCTGCCCAGCTTAAAGTCGCCCCAGTACGCCGGGAGCACTCTATATAGGACAAAGCCTCCCACCAACAGAACCAACAGCCCGAAAATTGATCTGAACTCTCTCATGGAGTTCTCCTAAGCTCGCGGATTATAAAGTCCTTGCAAATGCGTGAGCAGGTCGGCAACGGCGACCTCCGTCGATTGCGCTGTCGCGCGCTCCACCACTTCTACCTTTCCTTCGGCCAGTTTCTTTCCAACGTTTATGCGGAATGGAATTCCCACAAGATCGGCGTCCTTGAACTTCACTCCGGGCCGTTCATTGCGGTCGTCGAGGAGCACATCATACCCCGCGGCTTCCAGTTGCTGGCCAATTTTTTCCGAGGCTTCCAGCAGCGCTGTGTCTTTCACGTTCACCGGCGTAACCACAGCCGTAAACGGAGCAATTGACGGAGCCAGCCAGAATCCGTTCTCGTCATGGCGCTGCTCGATGCAAGCGGTCAGGATGCGTTCCACGCCTATGCCATAGCTGCCCATAATAACCGTGACTTCCTTGCCATCGCTGTCCAGAACCTTTGCCCCCATTGATTCGGCGTACTTGGTCCCGAGCTTGAAGATATGGCCGATTTCCACCGCCTTGCCAAGCTTCAGTGCTTCTCCGCACCGTGGGCAGCCTTCGCCCTCCACCACGTTGCGAAGATCGGCGCAAGCGGTCACCTCAAAGTCTGTGCCAATATTCAATCCGGTGAAGTGATAATCCAGTTCGTTTGCGCCGCTCACCAGGTTCTTCCGCCCGCGAAGAGCTTCGTCCATCACAACTACAAACTGATCCGCGTCACCCACGTAGTTGGCCGTGTCTTTGTTCTCCACAACCCGAACCTGCTTCAAACCGACCGGTCCCAGGTATCCTGCGGGTGAGTTAAAGTACTTGACGATCTCTTCCTCTTGCATCGGACGGAACTCGCGTCCGCCAACCGCTCCCGAGAGCTTGGCTTCGTTCATCTGATCGTTACCGCGCATCAGGACCAGCAGCGGGCGGTGTATAGTAGCTCCCGCCGGGCTCGTGCCGTCTGTCATCATGAAAGCCAGCGACTTCATATTGTTGTTCACCGGCGTCTTCAGGAATGCCGCGACGTCGTCAATCGTCTTCGTTCCGGGCGTGTAAACCTTCTCTCGCTTTCCACTGGGATTGGCCGGAAGATCTTCCACGGCTTCCAGCTTCGATGTGGCCTTCTCCAGATTTCCCGCATAGCCGCATTTTGCGCAAGATGCCACCAGGTCTTCGCCCGCGTCCGTGTAGACCATGAACTCCTGGGACTGCGATCCGCCCATCGAGCCGGAATCAGCCTCAACGGCCACAAACTCCAGACCGCAGCGATTGAAGATGCGGCGATAAACCGCATCGTGCAGGTCGAAGCTCTTATCCAGCCCCGCGCGATCAATGTCGAATGAGTACGAATCCTTCATGGTGAACTGGCGCACCCGCAGCAGCCCGCTCTTGGGGCGAGGCTCATCGCGGAACTTCGTTTGAATCTGGTACCAGATCTGCGGTAACTGCTTGTAGCTGCGCAGCTCCTTGCGCGCAATATCCGTCATGATCTCTTCATGGGTCATGCCGAGGCACAGGTCCGCGCCCTTGCGATCCTTCAGGCGAAACATGTTGTCGCCCATCACATCCCACCGTCCACTGGCCTCCCAAACATCGCGCGGATTCAGCGCTGGCAAGAACAACTCCTGGCCGATCGTGTTCATCTCTTCACGAACTATGTCTGTGATCTTGAGGATGGTCCTTTGCGCAAGGAAAAGGTAGGAGTAGATTCCAGCCGCCAACTGCCGGATATAGCCGGCGCGCACCAAAAATTTGTGACTGGCAACTTCCGCATCAGCAGGCGCTTCGCGGAGCGTGGGGATAAACAACTTAGACCAGCGTTGCATAGAATGAATGAATTCCCGTCTTGAAATAGTTAAAGCTGATTGTAACAAGTCAGTCGTTGGCCGTCAGTTACAAGGGGGCATTCAATCAGTCCCGACTGCTTTAGGCGAGGCTGTGTGCCGCGGGCCCTAGCTGTACGCAGTTCTTATCTGCCGTTCGCATGCCTTAATTCCCCATCCACTGTCGTATGTTGCTCTCGGGTATAAAACGTATTGTTTACAGAGTCTTGCGCAAGTACACTTGTACAAGCTAACGCCCGGAATCCTGGCTTGTTGCACCCTCTCCTGTCCGGGAAGTTACGGGCCTAGCTTCTAGGAGGCACAAATTGTCGTCGCGAAATCGTTTGTTGTTCACGTCTGAGTCGGTGACCGAGGGGCATCCCGACAAAATTGCGGACCAAGTCTCTGATGCAATCCTCGACGCCTGCTTGGAGCAGGATCCCTATAGCCGCGTTGCTTGTGAGACGCTCACTTGCACCGGCCTTGTCATGGTTGCAGGCGAAATTACAACTAGAGCCTACGTCGATTTCCAATCGCTCGTGCGTGGCGTTGTCAGTTCCATCGGTTACAACAACGCTCTTTACGGCTTTGACTCGAATACCTGCGCAGTAATTTCGAGCATTAACAAGCAGAGTGGCGATATCGCCATGGGTGTTGATACCGGCGGCGCTGGTGATCAGGGCATGATGTTCGGCTTTGCCACCAACGAAACGCCTGAATTCATGCCGATGCCGATCTCGCTGGCTCACAAGCTGACTCTAAAGCTCACGGAAGTGCGCAAGAGCGGTAAACTTCCGTATCTGCGTCCAGATGGAAAGAGTCAGGTCACGGTCGAGTATGCCGAGATCGGTAAACCGCTACGCATTGACGCTGTGGTGATCTCCACCCAGCACGCTGATTCGGTAAGTAACGAAGAGCTTCGCGCCGACATCCTCAAGCACGTCATTCAGAGCACGCTTCCGGCCAACCTGCTTGATGCCGACACCAAGTACCACATTAACCCCACGGGCCGTTTCGTTGTAGGCGGACCGATGGGCGACACCGGCTTGACCGGTCGCAAGATCATCGTGGACACCTATGGTGGTATGGGTCGTCATGGTGGTGGCGCGTTCAGCGGCAAGGATCCGACAAAGGTCGATCGCTCAGGCGCTTATATGGCGCGCTATATCGCCAAGAACATCGTGGCAGCTGGCCTTGCTGATCGCACCGAAGTTCAGCTCGCTTATGCCATCGGTGTCGCCGAGCCGGTCAGTGTTTTGATCAGGACCTTCGGAACAGGCAAGGTTGATCGCGATACTCTTGGAGAGCTGGTGCGTAAGAATTTTGATCTTACCCCCAAGGGCATCATGGAGACCCTCAACTTGCGTCGTCCCATCTTCCAGAAGACCGCAGCTTACGGCCATTTCGGTCGCAACGACGCGGATTTCACCTGGGAGAGGACAGACAAGGCCGCAGCGCTGCGTGAAAGTGCCAAGTCTGCCATCGTTGAAATGGCGGGTCTTGCGGTCTCCGCTACCGAATTAATTTAAGAAGATCTGCAGCTTTTAGCTAAAAAGGGGCGTCGCAATTGCGGCGCCCTTTCTTTTCCAAAGAAACTGACTGCTGGTACATGGCTTTTGCATCCCAGAGTTCAAGGTAGCCGAAGTTGATGATCGAGCGGCATTCTCCGATTGTGCCGGTCGCTACCCAGAAGAGCGGAGGGAGAATTGAAAGCCAAGCGTGCCAACCCTGAGTCTTCGAAGATCAGGAAAACCAGTATGTTTGCCGAGATGCTGCGTCAGGTGCGCAAGGTGCCACGCGGAAAAGTCGCAACTTACGCTGACGTTGCCTATGCCGCTGGCCACCCCGGCGCAGCGCGTCAGGTGGCGTGGGCATTGCACTCAGAAAGCGCCGGGCTGCCGTGGCATCGCATCGTGGGCGCTGGCGGAAAAATCCTGCTTTCGGGTGAACAGGGTTTCGAACAGCGGATGCGCTTGCAAGCCGAAGGCATCGGATTTCTTGGACTCAAGGTGAATATGCTCGCACACCGCTACACGTTCTTTTCGATGCAAGGCGAGAAGAAGAAATCAGCACCCCAAAAATCAAAGCCGGCTTCGCGCAACGAACGTTGATCGGCAACGGTACCAGGTTAGAGCAGTTGTGTCCCCACAGGTCGTGGAGGTGCAGGATGCCTTGCATTGGAACATTTCATCTCCCGTCCGGTGAACTGACTTGAACCAGTATCGCGGTTATGCAAACGGGAGCGCGGCTTTGCCAAACCAACATAGATGGCCTTGTTATTGCATGGCGGGGGCCAAAGCCGCATTCAGGCTGGGGCTAAACCATAAGATCGAGATGAGATCACGGGGAATAGGATTGCGGCCGCAAAGGAGAATAAATAAGAAGTGATAACGCGATTTCACAACACCATTTCTTAGTTGCTCTTGATATGAACGATAAAGTTCCCGAGTTTCCAGGGATTCTGGTATACCTCAATTTCAAGTTCATTCGTCTTCTTGTTCACCTTCAATTTGCATGCGGGAATCACGGTCCCGGATCCGCCCTTTCCATCCGCAGTAAGCGTCAGTTCGATGGCTCCAATGCTGTAGTCCCTGGAGCGCGTACCGCCTCGCAGTTCCGGCATGGCCACGTTGCGGTCGGTAACTAATCGGAACCGCCGTTGGCCATTTTCTGCGGGAAGCTCCCGAATAAATTTCACGTCATTACCCACCGACCGTTCCGGTGAGATACGGCCTTTCGGTTTCATCTTTTCGAGCGCTTTTCGCATCCCATCCGTGCCGTCTTTCTGGAAGCCATCAATGAGTAATTGCCGCTCTTCAGGCGTTGAGAACGACTCGATGATGATTCTCACCGGAACTATCTGTCCCATCTGGGCGCCCGTGCCTCTTGCATTCGCTTGGATCGTGATTTGCTTCTGGGCGTGAGTAATACCAATGAACAACAAGCAAAACACGGCGAGCTTGTTAGCAAATTTGAAGTTGGGATACATCTTGATTTTTCTCCCTGGAACCACAAAAAACGAGACTTGTTTCGAGCGCGTCTGATTTTAGCCTTCTAAGCCAGAATCCGCGAGTGCGCTTTCACTTCACCCGATCTGTCGCAACCAAAGGACACTGGCGTCGGACTCGGACACCCAGGTGGGCGCAGCCTGATACTAAGGTCCGCCGGCTATCTGGGATTGTTGTTGTTGACGATTGTTGCTGCAATATTCCTATCTCCCTGCTGGGCGCGGGATCTTTCCTCCCGGGCCTATGTCATTACTCCGAGTCATGCCACTGACCTGGTGCTATTTCAACGGCAGTATTGACCTCAACGGCCTCCCTGTCAGCGGCGCGGGAAGGTCCAGCGTAGAGACTTTCAGCTACTATCACTCGTTCGGGATATTCGGCCGCTCAGTCAGCGCTCTCGCCGTGTTGCCTTACTCAGCGGGACACTTTCAAGGGGCAGAAACTGGCGCAGAGCAGCAGTATTTGGCGAACTCCCGCATGGGAGGAACAGCCCTAGTCCCAGTAACCAAAAACCAATCGCTGAAGTTCAGCTTCAGCAATGGCACATACATCCGGTTTGGCGGCAACTACATGACCGTGTCGGTTAGCTGGCAGTATCACTGGCTCGGCAGGCCAAACCAGTTTCGTACGACGTAATCCGCAGAGGCGCCGTCGGCCTTCATGCCCGCGCTCACGCCTCCAATGCTATACATCGAGGATGCCGACCAAGTTGCAATTTTTCCGGTTCGGCACAGCAGCGGGCCACGGCCACCGCTTCCACCGAATCCGATTCTTTACTCCTGGCAGGACGATGACACACTCAGCCTTCCTCAGGACCTCCGGTGGTAGGCTCTTGCTGCCGAGCATTGCCTCCAGCACCGATTCCTTGTTCCAGAGCATCTTCTCCACGCATCATACTGTTCGACCGCCCTGCGTGCCGGCGAGCACAGGTGACCGAAATTCCTTTCTATTCGCGGCGGCAGTTTCGGCGGGCAATGTTGTTTGCGGCCATAAAGCGGGTTGTATCCGCCCCAGCCCCAGAATGCCTCGGCACCAGTCTGGTAGGTAGCACCCGCTGGGTTCTGCCATTTTGTCGAGCTTGATTCTGGGCCTACAGTTGATCGGGAGGAAACATGTCAAACTGGCCGAAATTTCCCACAATTTACGAAATTAACACCTGGGTCTGGCTTCACGGTCTGACCGACAAATCGGGAACCTCGTTTGATTTGGGGTCCGTTCCTTCAGCGGAATGGGATGCCATTGCCAACTATGGCTTCGACGCCGTCTGGTTAATGGGAGTTTGGGAGCGAAGTCCTGCTGGCATCGCCATTGCCAATCAAAACCAGAATCTGCTGCATGATTTTCGGCAAGCTCTGCCCGACTTTCGCCCAGAGGACAATGTGGGATCTCCCTATTGCGTGCGGCGTTACGTGGTGGACAAACATCTGGGCGGACCTAAGGGTCTTGCCATTGCCCGCAAGGAACTCGCGAAGCGGAACATGCGCCTCCTTCTCGACTTCGTGCCGAATCACGTTGCCCCCGACCATCCCTGGGCCGTCGAGCACCCCGAGTATTTTATTCGCGGTGACGCTGAGGATGTCAGGAACGACCCGTCGTCGTACATAAGCATCGATGGGCAGATCTTTGCTTGCGGTCGCGACCCCTATTTCCCCGCATGGCCTGATGTGCTGCAGTTGAATGCTTTTCAGCCAGGTCTGCGACAGGCGGTGATTGAAACCGTTTCCACTATTGCCGATCAGTGCGACGGGATACGCTGCGACATGGCGATGCTAATGCTAAACCCCATCTTCGAACGCACGTGGGGCCACCGCGCCGGTCAACGGCCCGCAACGGAGTACTGGGATGACGTGATCCGGGCTATCAAGAAAGATCATGCAGACTTTCTCTTCATTGCCGAGGCTTACTGGGATTTGGAATGGGAGTTGCAGCAGCGGGGATTCGACTTTTGTTATGACAAGAGGCTCTATGACCGGTTGGAGCACGACAACGCGGAGTGCGTTCGGCTTCATCTGTGCGCCGATCTTGAATATCAGCAGAAACTCCTTCGCTTCATCGAAAACCACGACGAACCCCGCGCGGCAGCAACGTTTCCACCTGCGAAGGAACGAGCCGCAGCAGTGACGACAGCCACGCTTCCAGGAGCAAGGCTTTTCCATGAGGGGCAGTTCGAGGGGCGAAAAATAAGAGTTCCTGTGTTCTTGGGCAGGCGTCCTGAAGAGCCTCCGGATCAGGCATTGCAGTCCTTCTACAGAAAGCTACTGAAAGCCATTGACGTCCCGATGTTTCGCAACGGTCATTGGAGCCTGTGCGACCGCAGGGGCTGGCCCGATAATCCGTCTTACCAGAACCTCGTGGCCTGGAACTGGGTCAAGGACGACGATCGGTATCTCGTTGTGGTCAATCTCAGCGACAACGCCGTTCAAGCCCGCGTATCGATACCGTGGAGCGACGCGGGAGGTGAAACCTGGCGGCTCGTCGATGTCTTGTCCGAGGCGACCTATGATCGCCTTGGGGATGACATGCGGGACGCGGGGCTATACGTGGAACTGGGACCCTGGAACTGTAGCCTCTTCCAGTGCCGTCGCGCTCGGAAAGCCATGCCGAGCGCAAAGATTGCCTGATCAGAAGGTTACTCCTATCTCGATGCCGCTCGAAAAGTGAATAAGAGCGGCGTGCTCTTCGGACATCATTTTTGAACCGGCAGATTTAGCTTTGGGGGACGGCAAAACAGATGCCTTTGCTAAGAGAGAACCGACGAGGAATGAGCAGATCGCTAAACTGGAGCTACACCCTCCATGTGGCCCTTGCCGTCTTCTTGTTCGCAGGCTCAGCTGTGCACTCACCCGCCCAGTTTGCAAAACCTGTGACACCGCCCCCGGCCAAAGCTGAGCCGACGGCACCCATTGATCCGCTCGGACGTGAAACTCCTCTTAGCGCAATGATGGGCTTTCTTAAATACGAGACACGCGATGACTTCGCCACCGCAGCTCACTTCCTGCAACCGACTCCGGGCCGCAACACGAACTTGACGCAGCGGGCCAAGGAATTCCAAGCGTTGCGCTCAAGCTTCAAAGGCAAGCTCGGCCTGTTGAGCGATGATCCCAACGGCACGATTGAACCTGGACTTCCGCCGGGTCAAGTACGTGCTGGCGCGTTGGTGGTAAATGGCACGACCGCGGACATTATCCTTACAAGGGTCGACGATCCAGCTTCAGGAAAAATTTGGCTGATCTCAAAAGAGACGGTTGCGAGCTTCCCGGAGCTCTATTCCCAACTGAAAAGCGAAGAGCCGACGACCTTCGATCGAATCATGCCTGCTGCTCTGAGCAGACGGCACGTGCTGGGGATGTCGCTCGTGCAATGGCTCGAATGGCTGCTCTCAATCCCGTTCGCTTGGTCGCTGGCTTGGTTCTTGGGGTTTTTGCTCAGTGCGCCCGGAAGACTCTGGGGCAAACTGCGAGAACATCCTTTCAGAACGGTTTGGGAAACACCGCTTGGCATGCCGCTCAGGTGCATTATCACCATCCTGATTCATAGCGTATGTGTCCACCTGCTCGGCCCGCCGCTTTTGTATCGCGTCTACTACTTCCGCACTATGGCGGCTCTTCTGGTGGGAAGTTTCGTGTGGCTCGTGAGCAGAATCAGTGACCGCAGCTTTGACCACGCGGTGAACCGGACGCGAACACAACAGAAAGGCGGGGAGTCGATCCTGATCCTGATGCAGCGACTCACCCATGTCGTGCTGCTGATAATCGCCCTGGTAATCGCATTGTCGCTGCTGGGTGTCAACATGAAGACGGCATTGACTGGTCTCGGCATCGGGGGACTGGCGATAGCGCTGGCCGCGCAAAAAACACTCGAGAACCTCATAGGAGGGGTCTCGCTGCTGATGGACCAAGCTGTACATGTTGGCGACTTCTGCATGATCGGCGACAAGCGTGGTACGGTCGAAGACATAGGACTCCGCTCTCTGAAGCTACGAACACTCGACCAGAATCTGCTGACAGTTCCCAATGGGTTGCTTGCGCAGATGCAGTTCGAGAACCTGACGTCCCGCCACAAATTGCTTATCAATCAGAACTTTTCCCTGCGAATAGAAACTCAAGCCGAACAGCTGCGGTTCGTATTGGACCGCGTGCAGAACATGCTGGATGAACATTCCGCCATCGAGTCTGGAACATCAAGAATTCGGGTATCCGATTTCGCCGGCGCTGCTTTCGGCTTGGAGTTGTTCGCTTATGTCGAGACGGGCGACTGGGCAGAGTTCACTGCCATTCGCCAGGACGTCATATTGAAGATCGCCGAAATCGTCGAGGCTGCAGGTACTCGGTTCGCAGCGCCAACACAATTGACATACCTAGCCCGAGACGCAGGCGTCGACATGGAACGGGCCCAGGGTGTTGTGCGTCGCGTGACCGAACTCCGGGCCAGCGGTGCGTTCCGATTTCCAGGTGAATCCCGGACCGGAACAAAATAACGATCATCGGTCGTTGGTCGCAGCTCAAGATCGCTCTTCACGCTGCATAACTCGTCTGCGCAACTCGTCTGCCAGCCTGCACGCAATGGCAATTCCGTGCAGGAGCCAACCAGCGAAATCCTCCGGCAAAGAGCCGCGCCCCCTTCAGGCAACGCCCTTGGTGTCCCGAACGAACGCGGCCGCTCTGCCAGTTTCCAACATCTGCTTGGCATCGAGAAGGCCGTAGAGTTGGATCAACTTAGCCACAACTCCGGTCCAGCCGGTTTGGTGGCTGGCGCCCAACCCGGCGCCGTTGTCGCCGTGGAAGTACTCGTAGAACAGGATGTGATCCCGCCAGTAGGGATCGCTTTGAAACTTCTGGGTACCGCCATAGACGGGTCGCTGGCCATGCTCATTGCGGGTGAATATCCGGATGAGTCGGTCGGAAATTTCTTTGCTTACCTCGAACAGGTTCATCAGCTTGCCCGAGCCAGTGGGGCATTCGATTTTGAAGTTGTCGCCGTAGTAGAGATAGAAGCTCAGCAGCGCGCGGATGATGAGGACGTTCACTGGCATCCAAATCGGTCCCCGCCAGTTGGAGTTTCCGCCGAACATGCCGGTGTTGGATTCCGCCGGCAGATACTCCACCCGGTACTCCTGGCCGCCTACGTTGAAGATGTACGGGTGCTCCTGGTGGAACTTGGAGAGCGAGCGGATGCCGTAGGGGCTCAAGAACTCGTTCTCATCGAGCATCTTCGTGAGGATTCTGCGGAGCCGTTCTGAGTTGACCAGGGCCAGCAGCCCCCGCTCCGCCACGCCCAAGTGACCAGGGCCCGTGGGGTGTATGGACTGCAGGAGTTCGGGCATCCGTTGCGTGCGTCTCCAGAGCTGAGTCAGCGCCCGGGGAATGCGCTCCCGCTGCCACTTTTCGATGACGCTTGTGGCGCACAGGGGCAGGAGCCCCACCATCGAGCGCACCTTGAGGCGCGTGGCGCTGCCGTCGGGGAGCCGCAAGAGGTCGTAGTAAAAGCCGTCCTCCTCGTCCCACATGCCGTATTGATCGGGACGGTTCATGGCCGAGGCGATATAGTAGAAGTGTTCGCCGAACTTCACCGCCATATCCTCGAACGTGGGGTCATGAGACGCAATCTCTATCGCGAGCTCACCCATATTCTGAGTGAAGAGGGCCATCCAGGACGTGCCATCTGCCTGCTCAAGGTGGCCGCCCGTGGGCAGTGGGGCGCTGCGGTCGAAGACGCCGATATTGTCCAGACCCAGGAAGCCGCCCTCAAAGAGATTCTTGCCAAAGCGGTCCTTACGGTTCACCCACCAGGTGAAATTCAGCGCCAGCTTGTTGAATGTCGACTTGAGGAACTCGATGTCGGTCTCGCCGCGCAGCGCTTGCTCGGTACGATGAAGGAACAGGGTCGCAAAGGCGTGCACTGGAGGGTTCACGTCGCTGAAGTTCCACTCATAGGCGGGCATCTGGCCGCTGGGGTGCAGGTAATTTCCACGAAGCATCAGTTCCAACTGCTGCTTGGCAAAGTCGGGATCCACGATCGAGAGCGGGACCGTGTGGAAGGCCAGGTCCCAGGCCGCATACCACGGGTACTCCCACTTGTCGGGCATGGAGATGACGTCCTTGTTCAGCATGTGGAACCACTCCGAGTTTCGGAAAGGTCTATATCCGCCATGGAGCGGGTTGGAGTGGTGCTCGTACAGCCAGTTGTCACCGTCGAAGAAGAAGAACTGCTTGCTCCAGAGCATGCCGGCGAGGGCCTGGCGCATCACTCTGGCCTCGTCCTCGCGCACTGATGCTGGCGTGACCGACTTGTAAAATTCATCGGCTTCACGCAACCGCTCCGCGAAGACCTCGTCAAATTGCGTTCCAAAGGGATTCGCGTTCGCGCCCAGAGAACTGTTGGAGAGCCGCAGGCGAATTACCTTGGTCTGCCCGGCGCCTATATTGATCTGGTAGTGCGCCGCGACCTTGGTGCCCGTCTTGGCGGGATTCACTGCGCTCTCTTTGCCCTGCACCACGCAGTCGTTGATGCCGTCCTTGACGTAGGCGTCCTCGTTCTTTTGTCCCGGGAAAAGTCGCTCGTGATTTGTTTCGTTTTCGGTGAAGAGCAGTGGTACCTCGCCTTCGCAGGCAAAGATGTATTTACCCAGCTTCGGATGCGCTACAGTAACCGCGCTTGTGCCCGCCGCGGTCGCGATCTGCTTAAGGATCGGCTTCTCCGCAGCCCGGTTGGATTCAGCGATCCATTTCGACCAATCGTTGCGGAACCACAGCGTCGGCAAGAGATGCAGTTCTGCCGCATCCGGGCCACGGTTGGCAGCCGTGATTCGCACAAGTATGTCTTCCGGTCCGTCCTTCGCGTACTCGACGAAGACGTCGAAGTATCGGTTGTCGTTGAAGATGCCTGTGTCGAGCAACTCGTACTCAAACTCGGACCGGGAACGACGGCCGTTTGTCTGCTCCAGGTCGGCGTAGGGATACGCCGACTGCGGGTACTTGTAGAGGCATTTCATGTACGAATGGGTCGGCGTGCTGTCGAGGTAGAAATAGTACTCTTTGACATCTTCGCCATGGTTGCCTTGGCTGTTGGTGAGCCCGAAGAGACGCTCCTTCAGGATCGGGTCCTTGCCATTCCACAAGGCCAGCGCCAAGCACAGATGCTGCTTATTATCAGAAATGCCGGCAATGCCGTCCTCGCCCCAGCGGTAGGCTCGCGAGCGCGCCTGATCGTGGGTGAAAAAGTTCCAGGCGTCACCAGTTTCGCTATAGTCCTCACGGACAGTACCCCACTGTCGTTCACTGAGGTAGGGTCCCCACTTTCTCCAGTTTGACGTGCCCTCGCGGGCTTGCTGCAAGCGGCTCTCTTCATGGGTCATGGCGAGCTCCTGAGATGTTCATGCGTAAGACGTTCGTTGCGGAGGCTAATCGGCCTGCTTTAAACGGACGAGCAGTGTACCTGAATTGTCGGATTCATCAATCAGCTCTGCTGTTGTATGCGTTTTTACGTTCTTGAAAAAAGGTGTTTCTGGGCAAGTCGTTCATGTCGCACGAAGGCCGCCCGCGAAAGTTTTCAATCAGGGTGTGAATGCTGATAAGAAGTCTCTCCTCCGCTGGCAAGATTGCCAGTGGAGGACGCATTTCGGCCACTAGCGGATAACCAGATGCCCGAGATGTCGCGTGCTAAGGGACCTGGACTGCTGTCCAGAACTTGTCAGGGTTGTACTCCACCATGCTGAGTGCCTGGGTAGCGGTGTCCTTACCGAGATCCTTCTGGTAAACGACGCCATCCTTACCGCCAGAAAGGTCATGACGCCGCCGTTGCCAGTAGCGGAGAGCTACGAAGACGTTGCGCAAAGAGCCCGGTTGGTTTGCCGCCGTGGGGATAACGGGCCGGCAACGATACCAGGTTAGAGCAGTTGTGTTCCCCACAGGTCGTGGAGGTGCAGGACGCCTTGCAGTTGAGCGCCTTCGCCGACGACTATGAGCGAAGTAATTTTTTTCTGCTCCATGACGTCGAGCGCCTGAGCTGCGAAGGCTTCACTTCCGATGGTGTGCGGATTAACTGTCATGCATTGTCCGGCGGTGAGGTCGAGTACGTCCTTGCCGCGATGCTCCAGCAGACGGCGAAGGTCGCCGTCGCTGATGATTCCTAGGAGAGTATCGCCTTCGGTCACGGTGGCAAGGCCCAGTCCTTTGCGCGACATCTCGTAGATAACGTGACTCATTGGCATCGAAGATGTAACGCGCGGCACAGCGTCGCCGGTGTGCATCAGTTGCGAGACACGCGCGAGACGTTTGCCGAGTTTTCCGCCTGGGTGGAGGTTTGCGAAGTCTTCGGCGCGGAATCCGCGGCGCTCACTGAGTTCGACGGCCAGAGCATCTCCAAGCGCGAGCATTGTCGTGGTCGAAGCTGTGGGAGCAAGCCCCAGCAAGCAGGCTTCCTTTTGAATTGAGCAGTCGAGCGAGACATCGGCAGCCTGCGCCAGCGATGATCTGGGACGGCCATTGGTGGGATGCAGGCAATCTCCGGTCAGAGTGATGAGCGGAACGCCGAGGCGCTTAATGGTGGGCAGCAGCTCGAGAATCTCGGCGGTTTCTCCCGAGGCAGAGAGCGCCAGCACAAGGTCGCCGCGCATCACCATGCCGAGATCGCCGTGCAAGGCCTCGGCGGGGTGCAGGTAGAGTGCGGGGGTTCCTGTGGAGGCAAAGGTCGCGGCCAGCTTGCGACCAATCAATCCGCTCTTTCCCATGCCGGTCACGACGACCCGTCCGGCGCAGGAGAGAATCAATTCGAGAGCGCGCGCAAAATCTCTGGCCATAGAGCCTGCGAGGCGGTCGGCTAGGCCGCGCAGTGCCTCGGCTTCAATTCGTACTACGTTTTCACCGGTAGTCATGATGAATTAATACCGCGCCAGAAACGAGCAATTGGGATAAGATCTGCCGCCCATTATCGTAACACTTGCGGATGAGACGTTTCCTGCTGGTTATGGCGTTTATCAGTTGCGAGGCCATGCTGATGACGGCGCAGATGCTGAAACGCTGGAACCAGGAAATAGGTTCCTGGGTGGTTACTCGCCGGACTCGACGATCGAGATCGGCGAGTAACCGGTCGGAAGTTCTTCGAACTGAACGCGCAGTATGCCGTCACGATCTGGGCAGGTCAACACGTGGCATTGAAGTGGGGTTTCCGAGTTTCATTCCGGAGGCTCGCTATCGAGGCGGATGCCGTGTTTTTCCACGCGGTAAATTAAGGTGCGGCGGCTAATATCGAGATAACGAGCGGCCTGCGTCTGGTTCCCTTTGAATTTCTCCAGTGCGCGCAGGAGAATTTCTCGTTCGATGGCTTCAAGACTAATACCTTCTTCCGGAAGATCCAGTATCAAGGAAGAGTCGGAATGCGAATGCGGTGTCTCGCGCAGGATATCGGGAAGATCGTTTTCCGTAATCTGCATACCATCGGATAAAACGAGCATGCGTTCCACGACGTTTTCCAGTTCGCGGATATTTCCCGGCCAGCGATAACCGATAAAATGCGTTGCAAGAGATGAACCCACCCGCACGCTCCGCATATCGTGCCGCTCTTTGACCTTAAGGAACAGGTGCTCCACCAATTCTGGAATGTCTTCCTTGCGCTCGCGCAGCGGGGGTAAGTACAAAGGAACAACCGCCAGCCGATAAAACAAATCTTCGCGAAAAGTCCCATCCTCTACCATTGCACTCAAGTTGCGATGGGTTGCGGCTAGAATGCGTACATTGATCGTCTTTACTGTGGTTGCGCCAATTCTCTCGATTTCTCCGTTCTGAATCAGACGAAGCAGTTTAACCTGCGATTCAAGCGGCAGCTCGCCGACCTCATCGAGAAAGAGCGTCCCTCCATCCGCCATTTCAACCTTGCCCGGTTTATTGGCTTGGGCTCCGGTAAAAGCTCCGCGTGCAAATCCAAATAGCTCGGCTTCGATCAAATCCTTGGGGATCGCTCCACAATTGATAGTGACGAAAGGATGCAGCCGCAGTCGGCTGTTGTGGTGAATTGCACGGGCGAGCAGTTTTTTTTCCGTCCCGGTTTCGCCGTTGATGAGAACAGTATTGTCGTGCTGCGCCACGCGGACGGCCAGCTCAAGCACGCGAAGCAGACTTTTGGAATGACCGATGATGTTTTCAAAACCATAGCGCCGGTCGAGTGCGGAACGCAGGTTGCAAACTTCCTCGATCAAATTCTGACGTTCCATGGCGCGATTGACCGCAAGCAGCAGAGCGTCGTAGTCGATCGGCTTCGTAATATCGTCGTAAGCTCCCAAACGCATAGCCTCGACGGCGGACTCGATGGTGCCGAAGGCGGTAATGATGATCACCGTGGTCTGGACTTCCTCGGCAGCAATCCGGCGCATCAATTCAATGCCATCGAGGTCGGGCATGCGCAGGTCAGTAATGACCAGCTTGGGACGGTGCTCGATAATAAGCCTGTGCGCCTCTACCCCGCTTTCCGCCAACTCAACCTCGTAACCAGCCTCGGACAGCTGCATTTGCGTGACGCGGCGCACACTGCTGTCGTCGGCGGGAACGAACAGTCCAGCTCTTCAGCAATCCGCGGCTATGGTCGAGCGGGCTCGCGCCTCGATACAGACGGCCAGAACATACACGAATCCGACATTTGAATTTAGGGCGGGACATCAGACTGCGCGGCCTATTGCGACTCCGGGTGTACCGGGGCTTCTGCAGCAGTATGCGGTTGAACAGCCGATTGAAATACCGGCGGAGCGGCGGGCACGCATCCGCGTGGCCCGACTCGATCTTAAGGGAAATGAGCATCAACTTGCGGGAGTTCGCCTCTCTGTAGTTGCTGAGGTGAAACGGGCCTTTTACAACGTGCTGCGTCGCAAAGAGCAGGTGGGCTATGCGAAAGACAATCTCGCGCTCGTCGGTGACCTGCAGCGTCGGGTCAGGGTAGAAGTACAGACTGGGGAAAAGGGCAAACTGGAACTTACCCGTGCCGATGCAGAGGTGGCGCGTGCTCGCGCTGCCGTTAACAGTGCCGAGGTAGAGTTGACGAATGCGCGCTCGGTGCTGAAGGCGGTGATGGGCACGCCATTGGAGGAGAATTTCGAGCCGCAAGGGGGCTTCGGCAGTCAGGTCCAACTGGCATCTTTGAAAGAGTTGCGACAACAGGTGCTTGCCTCTCATCCGGCCCTTGCAGAGGCGAACGCACGCACATCCCAGACGCATGCGAATGTCGAGCACGAGCGCGCGCTCCGTCTGCCGCAGACCCGCTTTTATGGAGAATATGAGAGGCAGCCCGATCTGTCTTTGTTCCGCCTTGGGGTGAACGTACCGTTGCCGCTGTGGGATAAACGCGAAGGCCCCATTGCCGAAGCAACAGCAGAGGTGAATCGTGCGGAAGCGGCAGCCCGTCAACGCAAGCTACAGCTTATGGCCGCCCTGGACCGTGCGTATGACGAATATCAAATCCGCGACCAGCAGGTCGCGAAGGAAATGCCAGCTAGTTCAGCAAAGCCGGACCCGCTAAAGGTGCAAGTTCCTGCCGCCTTGCTTCAGAGCATCAGCATCGGAACCCCGCAGTTGCAGGACATTGTGACCGAGCAGAAGGTGGCGGCTCGCGTGGAGACCGACGCTTCAAGGCTGGCGCGTATTGGCTCTCCGGTCGATGGGCGCATTACTGAGGTTCGGGTCTTCGAGGGGCAGACGGTCGTCAAGGGCCAGGTGTTGGCCATGCTGCACAGCAATGCTCTTTCCGATACACAGTTCGCTTTCATTAAGGCTTTCTCGCGGGAGAAACTGGCCGAGCAGGCGGCGGCGCGCGCTCGTCTGCTGGTGCAGTCCGACGTAATCGGCACCGCCGAATTACAGAAGCGCGAGGCTGAAGTGCTGCAAACGTCTACTGAGGTGGCGGCCTTGCGCGCGCAGTTGCGCGGCCTGGGCATGTCGGACCAGTCTATTTATCAATTGGAGAAACAGCGCAAGCTGAATTCTGACTATCCCATTGTCGCTTCCATCTCAGGCACGGTGATTGAACGCAAAGTGACAGTCGGTCAGGTGGTACAGCCGGGAGGAGAAGCGTTTCTGGTGGCGGATCTTTCCAGTCTCTGGTTGGTGGCAGATGTGCCCGAGGAGCACTCGGCTTCGCTTTACCTGGGCAAAACCGTGGTTGCGACTGTCCCCGCTCTCCCTGGAATTAAGGTGAAAGGCAGTCTCTCGTTTGTGAGTCCCGTGGTCGACCCGCAGACCCGCACTGTACGGGCGCGCATGAATTTGGTGAACGCCCAAGGCACTTTCAAGCCGGACATGCTGGCCTCCATGACTTTTGAGAGCCGTCCGCACAAAGGGCTAACTCTTCCGGCCACGGCGGTGGTGCGGGAAGAGAGTAAGGACCACGTTTTCGTCGAAGTTGGGACGAATGAATTTCGCCTGCGAGAAGTCGAGTTGGACGGGGAAGTGGCGAATCGGCGGGCGGTTGTTAACGGCGTGTCAGCACAAGAAAAAATTGTGCTCGACGGTGCCTTCCACCTCAACAACAAGCGCAAACAGGATCAGCTCCGAGGGGTGCTTAGTGCGCAGTCTCATCGCGGCCGTTCTTCATCAGCGCCTGATCATTGTTGTGGTATCAGTGATCCTGCTGGGCTTCGGCATTAAGGAAACTCTGATTAAGTCCTTCTCTGCTTTCCACAGTGTCATTGTGTAGATTGAGTCAAGAGACTCTGAAGACAATGAGACAGCGGACACTGGCAATGACGACGGGATTTGAGCGGTACAGCAAGAAGACGCGGCGTGCGGCATTTCTGGAAGAGATGGAGCAGGTAGTTCCGTGGAGCTCATTGTGTTCACTGGTGGAACCGCACTATCCCAAAGCTGGCAACGGACGGCGCCCGGTTGGTATCGAGCGCATGCTGCGCATTTATTTCCTTCAACAGTGGTTCAATCTCTCCGACCCGGCGGTGGAGGAAGCACTGTATGACTCGCCGCTCATGCGCAACTTCACCGGGATCGATCTCGGCAACGAACCCGTGCCCGACGAGACCACGGTCTGCAAGTTCCGCCATCTTTTGGAAGAGCATAACCTGGGCGGGGCCATCCTGGAGACGGTGAACGTTCATTTGCAGAGTCGTGGCATCAAGATTACAACCGGCACGATTGTCGATGCGACGATCATTCATGCCCCCAGTTCGACGAAGAACCGCGAGCAGAAACGCGATCCCGAGATGCATCAGACCCGCAAGGGCAAGCAGTGGTACTTCGGGATGAAGGCGCATATCGGTGTGGACAGTAAACATAAGATCGTCCACTCGGCGGTGGTGACCCCGGCCCACGTGGCCGATTGCACCCTCTTGCCGGAGTTGCTGCATGGCGAAGAGACAAAGGTCTGGGGCGATCAGGCCTATCGCGGACAAACCGAAGCGATCCGCGAAGCTGCGCCGCTGGCGCAGGACCTGACCAACCAACGCTATCGCTTTAAGAATCGCATCGATGAAGTACAGAAGGCGAAGAACCGCAACAAGTCACGCGTTCGGTCAAAGGTGGAGCATGTCTTTGGGGTGATCAAACGCAAGTTCGGCTACGTGAAAGTGCGCTACCGGGGAATCCGCAAGAACGCCAATCAGGTATTTACCCTGTGTGCGTTGAGCAATCTGTTTGTCTCGCGCCGCAGATTGTTGTCCACCCACATGGCGTAGTGTCTCCAGACACCGTCTGGAAGCGCGATCAAAGCTCCGGTCACTTAATATTCGGCCCCAATGGCCTGAAAAACCGCCCGCGAAAACCAAGAAATGCCGACAATGGAGTTTCCAACTACCTGTTCAGAGATTCCTTAGGCCACCCATTTGGGCAATCGTATTTAGGTAATGACGGAACTGGTGAGTGGTGATCTTGATGTGGTTTCCATTGGGCTCTTTGAACCCCATGCGATCAAGCATCGACAGCCTGCCGTCGCTTTTGCCTCCGAGTGCGTCATTGACGAAGTCAGTCGCCACCGGCTCGACCATGCAAAGATAGCTGGCGCGAGTTCGATGAAGTTCATTCTTGCGGACGAGTACAAGCGAGTTACTATAGCGCAGTCCCGTTTCTTTATTGACGATAGGAAAGCCCTGTGGCAAGAGAGCCAGAACGCACCGTTCTAGGTCCGCGAATCGGATCGATGGTTTGCCATCCTGAAACAAGATTTCGATCCGATGGAGTTTGCACCAGGAGCGGCCGTCATCGACTCCGATGATCTGTGCCACTTCCTCCGTGGTGAGAGAACTTCTACCCCTTAGATATTCAGTGCCTCGAGGCAAAAAGAGTTGGGTCGGATGGTCCTCGTACCACGTCGCGATCTCACGCGCTGGAGAGCTGACCTCCTTCAGCTTGGTAATGGCGTTGACTACGACGTCGCTCATCCCACTGTACACAGGCTTAATCATCGGCGGCGCTCCCTTTGAAGGCCACCATCGCAGCAGAACACGGGTGTCATTCGCTGTTTGCTGCGTTACTTCACAGTTTGTGGGTAACAGAAGGACTTCACTGATGCGACTGGGGGCCGCAAGGAGAATTGCCACTATCGCAGTGACTATAACATCTCCAGGTTCTACTGCTGCCTGGAAGGCGTTTGGCAGTGCCTCAAGTGCCGCTTCCGACGGCATCTTCTCCGTCCGGCGTTCATCGAACTCCTTGCCAATGCGCTGCGTGTCTGAAGGGCGCGCTAGCGTGTTTCGCCAACGTACAGGAACTGCGGTCAAGCCATTGTCCGACAGGAACCCAGAGAGCAGTTCGAGTTCTCCGCCAATTCGGTATGCGAGTGATTCGTCATACCGCTTCTTAATGACTGCCGCGGCCGTATCCATTACATGCCCGTTGATCCGCTCGACGTCGGCGCTGCCAATCTCCGTTTGAAGAGCTTGGGCGACAGCTTTCAGCGCATACAGGCGCCCGCCGATGAACTTCTTTGGCCGGAGGCCATGCATGTACCTGCAATATGCCTTCGCAAACGCCAGGAACGGTTCGCGCAGCGGGACCTTAGCTTTCTTGTCATCGGAGAAAGCAAAGAAGTTGATACGAGTTCTCTTGTTTCCGCGTGCCTTCACATCCAGGTAGTCAGTTACGTCCCAGACGTTGTCACCGAAGTTCAGATCAGCACCGAACACCTGTAGCTCTCTGCGAGCAGATTCGATGAATCCCTGTAAGTTCTCCCTTCTGGACAAGTCGGGACGCGGTGTAAAAACGGCCACGCTAGCCATTCGTGTCTCCCATCGGTTCGCCCCTCATCTCGGCGCACCTTCTGACCACGTCGGCTACAGCAAGAATCGTGCGGTCATTAATACTGGCAACGCGCTTATCTGCCTGCACGAGGAGTCTGTCTCGTTCCGCGATTAAGAACTCAAGAACTCTTTCGTGTGGGCCATCGGCCCAAGGCTCGAAACTTCGGCAGGTGTAACACGCGACGGGGGCGAGGAGGCCGCAGAACCCAAACTGCCCGCAGTTACCCACCGGTTTTGTTGAATCGAAACGCGGATCCCGGATTCGGCTCGTTGGATCGGTTGCGCGAGTTGCTTGAGACTCGTCCGTGATGATCGTTCCTGCGAACGCCTGGGCCAGAGGAGCGAGTTTCATGGCAACAGCGCGGTCAATACGTTCCATCATTCCCGGTGTTGCTTCGACATAAACGCCCGCATTCTGGGTGTCGGTATGATCGAGAAGCTCAGCGATGACCAGCTCTACATGGCCTTCGTCCGCTGCACGACATGCCAGCGTTCGGCGGAATCGGCTGGCGTTGATGTTGATTGGCTTGCCAGTGCGCTCTGAAAGGATTTGAAGGCGATCCATCGTGTACTCGAACCACTCACGCAAAGATTGGCTGGTTCGGTGGAATTCGAACCCGGCAGGCGCTTCCGAGTCACTACGGACGCTTGGGAAAAGAGGCGCTTGATCTGGGTCGTTCAGAATGCCGACAAATCTACTCCTTACCTCCTGGGCGTATTCGAAAACCACTTTGCCTATCTTGGGTATCAGAGTTCTCTTCTTGAAGCTCGTCCGAGCACGCGCCTCACGCCGCTTTGCCCGGGGGACGGCAACGACGTAAGTCGTCGTCCCCGCACCGTCGTCCATCGCCTGCACATCACATACTTTCATCGCGGCGTACTGGATCGGACGCGGACCAAGCGCAATGAATAGAATCGCGAGAATGTATGCGTCACTTTTGATCCGGCCTGTCTCATAGGCATCAGCTAGCGCGGAACGTATTGCTTGAAGTTCGATGTCCGTAAACCTGCCTTGGTCGGGGTCCATCGTCAGCACAGCGACACCCTTGCGGTTCCCTTTGATCCTGATCGTGTCAAGGTACTTAACGGCGTCGCCGCTTACTCCGGGGATGCGCATCCGGTGCCAACGTCTCAGGAGTCCTGACAGACTGCCGAGATACCACTCGGTTGAACCATTGAGAGTCGATCGATAATTGATCAGGTGCACGCTGTTAATCTCGTCTGCTCTCAGCGTGACTGCGGACGAGAAGTGTTTGAAACGTTCGAACAGGTTGCCAAATGACTGGGTGACAGGTGTTCTGCATACCACGTCAGGGCCAATTTCAGCGCCTGCCGGAGTTTCAGGGGAGCCTCAACTTCTCCGAAGTGCAGTTTGACACCGTTCACGCCGTCGATATATTTCCACAAATCCAGCGAAGGATCGAACTCTACTCCGCTCCTGGTGTTGGCAGTGCAGGGAACCTCCAGGTCCGCTGTTCCAAGCAGGTCCCCTGGGGCTTGCAGGATCATCATTTGTCCTCCGACATTGCCTTCTGCTGAAGCGACAGCGACACTTCTTTGGCTTTCCTACGAACAAAACGCTTCGTGTATATCGCGGCAGAGTTCGAGGTGGGTTTCCAGCCCATCAGCAACGATCTTGTCCTCTTTTCAACTTCGGGATCGACGTTTCGCCCATCAATCTCCTCGGAGAACATGTCGTTCCATGTATGTCGCAGTACATGAGGAGTAAGGGAGCGTGGCAACTCGGGGCACTTCGCGCGTAGGACCCGAAATACTTTATTGAGACCTGAACTGGATAGCGGATCACCAGAATCTGAAACGAACAGAAAATCGTGTTTCTGCGCATTCCGGAGACGGCGACGGTACTTGAGTATGTAGTCGGTGATCTGGCGTTGTAGCAGGTCGGAGATGTCGAGTTTGCGCGCCAACGTCTTAGTACTCGGCTGCTTACGGCGCGGGTCATCGTGTGAATCAGCCTGCCTCACGATGCTAAGGGTGCCTCTTCGGACATCAATGTGCCTGATGCGGATCCCAAGGAGTTCTCCACCTCGTATACCGAGATGAAAGAAGACATTCCAGATGAGGTGATTCCTGAACCGAACATGCTCGCTCTTCCAGGGATTGTCTCGGGACTGCGGGGCAAACAATGATGTTAGACGCTGGACAACGTCGGGAGCCAATCCCTCCCGTGGTTCAGTTCGCTCACTGCTGGTCGGCGGAATCCTGGCATTGATTGTGTCGAGCGTAAGGCGTCCACGCTGTTCCAATAAGGATGAATGAGAATAGTTCGTCGCCAGAAGTTTGCCCTTTACCAGCCATTCAAGGTATCTCCTGATTGTCCTGAGCCTCGTTCCGCAGACCTCCGATGTGACGATCGAGTTCTTCCCAGTGCGGTTTTTCAGGTCTTTCCTGCAGGCGCGCACCAGTGCTTCGATCTCGCCAAGCTCAAGCAACGAGCCATTTTCGAGTCGCGCAGAGATCTCAATCCCATGCTCATCGAGAAAGCTGTGGAATACCGAGAGCGCCCCAAGAACGTTTGCAATGGTGTTTGAAGCGCGATGCCGGTTGCGGACTTCCGCCATTGCAAACACTGTAGGTCCGTGCAACGGAACTCCAGCACCGGTTACAAGCATGGGGAATCGCTCGCCGGACTTGAACACCACTGTTTTTAGGTGGTAATTGGTCACGTTGTTTACGCTCAATATGAGGTATATCCTTCACGACGCTTATCGTAAGTGACACAGCTCACCGTAAACAGTGAGTAGCACGAAGCAAAGATGCCATGCGCCGATCTAGGCGATGAGGGATTCTTGAGTGTGAGAAGGTTTAATGACCGAATGCCTGTGACGACCGGGGTGCTTCGGAACAGCAAAAATCGCGGCGCGCGAAAGCTGTGGAAAAGCCACAAGGTGGAAAACTCAACTACAGAGTTTCCCACCTCGCTTGGAAAACACTTCGTGTTTCCCACTTTCCCACAGCTACGACGGCTACTGGTTCGTCACTCTTGTTTACAAGAGTATGGTAGGTAAAAACTAAAAGGGGATATCGTCGTCCGTGATTTCGGTTCCGTGCGAGGGAGCTGAATCGAAATCGTTGTTGGGACAGCTCTGGTCGAAGTTGTTGCTGCGGGAGGAGCGTCCGCCACCGTAGCTGCTGCCATCCTCACGTCCGCCACCCAACAGGACCAGATCGTTGGCATTAATGTAAGTCTGGTAGCGCTTCTGGCCGGTCTGCTTGTCGTCCCAGCTATCGGTGCGCAGGCTGCCTTCGATGTAGACGGTTCGGCCCTTCTTGAGGTATTCACTGGCGATCTCGGCGAGGCGCGCCCAGCAGGTGATGTTGTGCCATTCGGTTCTATCTTGCCAGTTGCCGTCTTTGTCTTTGAAGCGGTCACTGGTAGCCAGAGTGAATTTCGCTACGGCAGTGCCGCCGCTCGTATGTTTTAATTCGGGATCTTTGCCCAGATTTCCAACCAAAATGACTTTATTAACGCTTTTCGCCATATTTCCGCCTTGTTATCGTCGTTCATTCAGATTCGGTTCGCAGACAGCAAGTATAAAGCCTGCGGGCGGTGGTGGAGTATACGGAACAGACGCCCACAGCAGGGAACTCGGTCTCAAATTTAGGCAAGTTGCCGCAATGCTTGAGATTAGATCATCACAGGCCGTTATCTGAATTACGAGAACGCTGCGGCAGACCCTTCCGCTGGGCATTCGGGCAAGCATCGGAAAAAGGCTCTGACACATCTACATACGCGGAAGGTGTCATGGTGAGCTGCGACCGGGAATTTGACTTTGACTTCATAGTTATCGGCTCCGGATTTGGGGGGAGTGTTTCCGCTCACCGATTGGCGGAAAAAGGTTATTCGGTCGCAGTCATGGAGATGGGCAGGCGCTGGGCACCGGGTAATTTTCCTCGTTCCAACTGGTCCCTGAATCGCTGGTTCTGGCGTCCGGAACTTGCATTGCGCGGCTTCTTCAATATGCGTTTTTTTAGGCACGTCACCATCCTGTATGGATGTGCCGTTGGTGGGGGATCGATTACCTACGCCAGCACGCTGCTTCGTCCTCCGGACAAGGTTTGGGATATGGGATCGTGGGCGGGGCTGTCGTGCTGGAAGTCAGAGATGCCGAAGCACTACGACACTGCTTCGCGAATGCTCGGGGTTACCAGGAACAACATTCTCGGTCCGGCTGACCACCTGCTTAAGAAAGCGGCCGAGGCCGTCGGCATGGGACACACTTTCTATCAAACCAGCGTAGGGATCTTCGAAGATCCGGAAGGCGGCCCCGGCGGTCGGACTGTACCCGATCCATTCTTTGGAGGAGAAGGCCCCGACCGAACCACTTGCAACGGGTGCGGTGGCTGCATGATGGGCTGCCGGAACGGCGCAAAGAACACGCTCGATCAGAACTATCTTTACTTTGCCGAAAAAAACGGTGCGCAAATATTTCCTGAAACAAAGGTGGTAGACGTCAAACCGCTCAAGGGCGCTGCCGATGGAGGCGAGGGGTACGAAGTGCGTACCGTTAACTCGCTGGCCTGGATGAGGAAGCGGTCAAAGCTGTTCACCTGCCGAAGCGTTGTCTTCGCGGCTTCATCTCTGGGCACCACCGAACTGCTATTCCGCCTGAAGGACAAAGGTTCGCTCACCGCCATCAGCGATCAGCTTGGCAAACACATCCGCACAAACTCCGAATCGCTGATCGGAGTTCGAGTCGCGGGCAGTCGTGAGGATCTATCGAAGGGCGTTGCGATCGGCTCCGGAATTTACATTGACGAAAATACCCATGTGGAGGCGGTACGATACCCGGACGGATCGGACGCGATGTCTTTCCTGTCAACAATCCTTACGGGAGGTCGCCCCGGTTTCGGTCGCATCTCGCTCTGGGCCAGAAATCTCAGTGTATCGTTGATACGTCATCCGCTGAAAACTCTACGCATTCTCCAGCCGTTTGGATGGGCGCGGGAGTGTGTCATTCTGCTTTGTATGCAGGCGCTCGACAGCCACATCGATATGTGCTGGGTACGCCCGTGGTTTTGGCCTTTCCGCAAGTTTCTCGTCAGTCGCGGTACGAAGGTTCCAACCTTCATTCCGAAGGCGAATGAATTCGCGCAGATCTTCGCGCGCATAGCAGGCGGAACTGCTATGAGTATGCTTCCTGAGATTCTTTTTGATGTTCCCGGTACGGCGCATTGTCTGGGAGGCTGCGTGATCGGCGACTCTCCTGCAAACGGCGTGGTTGACTCGCAGCACCGCGTTTTCGGTTACAAGAACATGTACGTTTGCGATGGCTCAGTCATTTCGGCAAATCTCGGAGTCAATCCGAGCCTAACAATCACGGCACTTGCTGAGCGCGCGATGACGTTCATCCCCAGGGCTGCATGATATAAATCACGATAAGATAGTGATATTAGCCATGGCTCGATGCTTGTATCTTTAGCTCGCGGTCGCGGGCATGGTCGTTTTCAGGAGAACCCATGAGCGCAACTCCTCGTTCCGGGGCGGGCCAATGTCTGCCGCGTCTTATTTTTTGGGAAGTTACCAAAGGCTGTAATCTCCGTTGCATACACTGTCGCGCTACGGCCACCGAGCTTGCGTCTCCGCTTGACCTGCCTACTGATAAGGCCTTGAACATAATCGATCAGATTTCGGCATTTGCAAATCCTATTCTGGTGCTCTCCGGCGGTGAACCGCTTTACCGTCGGGATATCTTCCAGCTCGCAAGGTATGCGACCGATAAAGGCCTGCGCGTTGCGCTTGCCACAAATGGCACCCTGGTTACCAGGGAAATCGCGCAGAAGATCGTGGATGCCGGGGTGAAGCGCGTTTCCATCTCGCTCGATGGCGCTGACGCCGAGACACATGACAGCTTCCGGGGAATTCCGGGAGCGTTCGATGCCGCGATTAAGGGCTTCAAGAATCTGAAAGAGCTCGGCATGCCTGTGCAGATTAATATGACCATCGCACGACACAATGCGGCTCAGCTTCCCGACGTACTGAACATGGTGCGCGGACTCGGTGCGGATGCTCTGCATACGTTTCTTCTTGTTCCTGTCGGATGCGGCGTAGATATTGCCGAATCACAGATGGTTCCACCCGAGGAATACGAGCGCATTCTGAACTGGTTTTACGATCAGTCTGTCGTGGGCGGCATTGAACTCAAGGCTACCTGTGCTCCCCATTATTTCCGGGTGGTGCGTCAGCGCCGCGCCCAGGAACGCAAGCAGGAGGGCTCTGGCGCCTATGCTGCTGAAGGCAAGCCCGCCATTGGCGCCATGGAAATGACCATGCCCGGGTCTGCCGGTGTGGCCTTCAAGACTGATTATGAGAAGTTTGGCCGAAGTGGAATCCGCCACGACGGAATACCTCACTCGCACGGTCATCCGGGCGGAGACCCCAGCGCAATGAATGCAATGACCAAGGGCTGTCTTGCCGGAACGGGTGTCTGTTTCCTTTCGTTTGAAGGCGAAGTTTTTCCCTGTGGCTACCTTCCCGTCGCGGCTGGCGATCTGCGCAAGCAGTCATTCGCGGAAGTTTGGAACGATTCAAAGGTCTTCGCCGATCTTCGCGATACGGAAAAGCTGGAAGGCAAGTGTGGCTGTTGCGAGTTTCGCAATGTTTGCATGGGGTGCAGGGCGCGCGCTTATGCCGCAAGCGGCAATTACATGGCCGAAGAACCTTTCTGTGTTTATCAGCCAAAGTCGATGATGCCCAAAAAATAGCGTCAAATCATCGCATCCGGTTATGAAAAGTAAACGGCGTGGGGATGGCCCACGCCGTTATTGTTGACTGTCACTTTCACATCATTGCTTGGCGTTGGCTTCCGGTCCAGGAATAGTTATATCGATCGGTGTTACCGGACCGAGTGCGGCGAGTTGCTTTTCAAACTCGCTGGTGTTGCCCACCACCAGCACCTTGAGTTGTTCCCTGTGCAGGTACTTGTTTGCTACACGGAGAACATCGGCAGCCGTCACCTTCTCCACGCCTGCTCGATACCGTTCGAGAAAGTCCTTCGGGTACCCGTAAAACTCGTAGGTTTCCTGCTCGCGCAGAACCTTGGCGGGAGTGTCGAAGTTGAATATGAACGAATTCAGGATAGCGTCCTTTGCTCGTTTCATTTCCGTCTCGCTCGGCGCATCCTTCTTCATCAGGTCCACCTGTTCCCAGAGGGCCTTGATCGCGTCCGCGGTGGTCGCGGTTTTGGTGCCGATATCCAGCACCGTGAGCCCGGGATGATCCCACTCGCTGCCAACTCCTCCGCCGACTGCGTAGGCAAGCCCCGCTTTCGTGCGCAGATTAGTGAACAATCGCGAGGAAAATCCTCCGCCGAAAATTTCGTTCATTACCTGCAGCGCGAAGTAGTCCGGATTTCTGCGCTCGATTCCCAGCGAGATCATGCGTACCTCGCTCTGGTTTACGTCGTTCTTGTCAACAACGTAGATTCCGGGCTTTTCCGGCGCGATTGTAACCTTTGATTCGCCTACTTTTTCGCCCTTCGGCCAGGCATCGAAGTACTTGCGCAGCGCTGCTTCCATCTCCTTTGAATCGAAGTCGCCCACAACTCCAAAAATGATGTTGTTTGGTGCAACGTGCTTTTTGTGCCATTGAAGGAGATCTTCGCGCGTAACCTTCGCTACGGTGGCGTACTCGGGAATTCGCGCGTATGCGCTTTGTTTTCCGTATCCGAGTATGTCGGTCTGGATCGACGCGATTTCTCCGGTTTCGTCGTTTCGGCGCGAGATGCTGCTATACATCTGCTTCTTTTCGAGTGTCAGTTTGTCCTCGCGGAAGGCAGGACGGCGTAGCAGGTCCACAAGAATCCCGAGAACGTCATTGAAGTCGGCTTTGAGGCAGTTGAAGCTTATGCTCGTGTTTGCTTCGGCGCCGCTGGTTTCTACTTTGGCTGCGCGCGCCTCCAGGAAGTCGTCGAGCTGATCGCCTGAGAGTTTATCTGTTCCGCCGGTGCGCCAAGTGGCGCCATATATTTCCACCAGGCCTGTCTTTTCCGCGGGCTCGGAATCAGACCCCCCGCGAATCAGTGCCGAGCCGGAGATAAGAGGCAGTTCGTGATTTTCAGTCAAAAACACTATCATCCCGTTCGACAAAACCAGCCGCTTCGGCTGCTTGGGTTTAAAGGGCGGCAACTCGGGAATCGCAATCTGCTTCCAGTGTGTCGCAACTCCAGTGCTTGTAGCCGGAGCCGCTTTCTGCGCCTGCCCGGAACCCAGCAACAGCGCGGTACTCATCACCGCCATCAGAATTTTCGTCTTCATCGCTGTGCTCCCTTCGCGCTGTTGGTTTCGAGAATTCCAATTGTGCGGTTGCTATCAACAAAGATTTGATTGGCAACGCGTTTTACGTCGTCGTTGGTCACGGCGTCAATCTTGTCAATCCGGCGGAATAACTCGCGCCAGTCGCCGTACTTTAACTGGTTTTCCGCCAGCTTCATAGCGAGTCCCTGGTTGTTTGCAAGACCGCGTATCAGATTTGCCTTGGCGCGCGTCTTTACCATCTTCAATTCGTCAGGACTCACTCCATCGGATTTCAACTTTCCGACCGCTTCATTGATCGCATTGCCCACTTGGGCAGCGCTGTGCCCCTGTGAAGGCACCGCATAGAAGGCGTAAAGATTGCTGTACTTATTTCCCGGGAATCCGCTGAAGCCCGCCGCAGTCATTGCAATCTTCCTGTCGCGGACCAGGGTGCGATAGAGCCGGGAGGTACGGCCTTCGCTCATCACGCTGCTGATGACGGAGTAGACGACGTCATCCTTGTCGCGGTAGCTTGGTCTAAGATAGCCCTCGATGTAGAAAGGCTGCGACGGGTCGTGAAGCAAAACGGTACGCTGCGAGCTTTGCTTCGTTTGCTCCGTAACGTATTCCTCCGGCTTCGGGCCGGATGGAATGCGTCCAAAATATTTCTCCACGATGGCAAACGTCTTCTCAAAATCGAGATCTCCCACGACTGCCACGACCATGTTGCTGGGCACGTAGTAGGTGCTGAAGAAGTTTGCTGCGTCTGTTGCGGAGAAGTGATTCAAGTCGCTCATGTAGCCAATGCCCGGACGGTGGTAGGGGCTGCCGTCGTAAGCCACAGAGAGAAACTGCTCGATCAGTCTTCCCGTGGGCGAGGAATCCGTGCGCATGCGCCGTTCCTCCATCACCACGTCGCGTTCCTTGTAGAACTCGCGCATCACCGGATGCAGGAATCGCTCCGACTCAAGGTAGGCCCAGAGTTCAACGCGGTTGGCTGGAAGTGAATAGTAATAACGCGTGCTGTCCAGCCCCGTTGAAGCGTTCAGGCCCACTCCGCCATTACGCTCGATGATCTCGCCGAACTCGTTCTTTATCACATACTGGTCAGCTTCTTCGCGAGCCTTTTCCCATTCTGCCTTCAACTCCGCAACCTTCTTATCATCGCGGTTTACGCGGTTGTTCTCGCGGTCGTATGCGGCGTAGGCTGTTTCAACTTTCGCGAGAGCCGCTTTTTCGGCGGTGATGTTAGTGGTGCCAATGTTGTTGGTACCCTTAAAGGCCATGTGTTCCATCATGTGCGCCAGTCCCGTTTTACCTTTGGGATCCTGCGCGTCGCCCGCATCCACCATTGTGTAGAACGAGAAAACTGGCGCTTCTGGTCGGTTTAACAGCAGGATGGTTAAACCGTTTGGAAGAACTTTGATATGCACCCTTTTTTCAAACGATGCTAAGTCCTGAGCAAATGCTATCTGCAAGGCGCAGAACAGCATTAGTAGAGGAAGGTAGGCTCGCAGCCGTCTCATCGTGCCTCCAGGGAAGTTTCTAAGCTTCCGAATTCACGAGTTTACAATCCGCCAATAGCACGTGTCGAATGCCCAGCTCAGGTATTCAAACGTCGAAGAGACGGTAGGGAGTGGTAACTCCGGAAGCCTGCAAAATTGGAAGCGCAACGTTATGTACAGGGATTCCTCCCGTGGTTTTTCCATCGGGAGAGCCGTGGTGCGCGTGTCCGTGCAGCATAAGATTTGCGCCGTGCCGATCAACGACCTCAGAAAGACGTGAATTTCCGAGGTACGGATATATTTCGAGCGGTTCACCCTGAACCGTGGCGCTGATCGGGGCATAGTGTACGACGACAACGCGGCGTTCAGTTCGCAGTTGCGACATTGCTCGCTCAAGCTTCATGGCTTCGTCAACAGACACCTGTACGAAGCTCTTCACCTCAGGTTCACCGAACGCAGTCAATGTGCCGCGCCCGAAACCTCCAAGAAATCCCTTTGTACCGGCAAAGCCCACGCCAGCCCGCTCATAGCCGCTGCCGTCGAGCACTTTGATTCCTTCGCCAGTCATCATTTTGTGGAGTTCATCTTGCTGTCCACTCTCAAAATCGTGATTTCCAAGAACTGCAACGATCGGTATACGCAGCCGCACCAGCATTGTCAGCAGGGAATCCATTTCGGAGATTCGTCCGTAGTTGGTAAGGTCGCCAGCGAGTACCAATACATCGGCATCATCGCGCACTCGCATCATCGGCTCGCGAATTTTGTCGTAGCTTTGCGGAGTGTAGTGGAGATCTGCAACGGCCGCGATCCTCATATGTCTTCCTCGGTTGTCATTCAGTTATATCTCGTTTCTACTTCGTGACAGATTCCTCCGGCTTCTCAATAAGCGATTCAGATCTGTCATGCCCCACTCATCTACATCTATGGCAAACATCTTTTCGTCTATAAGGCTTCCCCTGAACGCTGCGCTGGGATCGGGATGGTCGAGTTCAGCATGCAAGCGCGAAAGCAGGTCACTCCACAGTGCGCGAGGAACGAACGCGGAATGACCTGGATAGACATACTGGTATAGCACCAGCGCCCAGAGCAATACCATCCAGTGTTCGCCAATGAGACTCAAAATGCGCTCCCAGTCGAGTTTCCCGACTGTACCGTGGATAATATGCGTTATGTCCGCACCATCAAAGCGCTCGCGACGAGTCACGAATAGTTTCGATGCGATCAGTTCTTCGGGGGCTAAAACCTTGACCTTGACTCCGAGTACTTCGGCATCTGTCGCGCGCTCGAACCAGTCGTGCTGCACGAAAAGTACACCGTTACTCATGCCCGTGATGAGATCAACGAAGTAGTTTCCACGTCGAGCTTTGCAGAGCCATACTGCATCGCATATCTCCGTTTCAAAGCCTTCGGCTCCGAGCAATCCTAGAGCTTGGGGAATGTCTTCGTGGGTGATGAATAGATCAAGGTCCTTAGTATCTCTCCAAATTCCGGTGTGCTCATGAAGTGCAAAAGCGCCGCTCACGGCAAATGGAATGTGATGAGCGATAAAGAGATTAAGAACCTGGAGGAACATACTTCGTTGCTCCGGGGCAAACTCCGGGGGCGTCGAACTGCTTACTGGCAGCGCTCTCTCTTCGCTTTGAGGCACCGGGGATTAGATGTTGAATAAGGCACGCCAGTTGTGCTCAGGGCGGGACCAATTTCAGCTTAGTAGAGGCTGGGCTCACCTTGTGGACGAGTTTTCCAGCGCCGGTGTACCCACAGCCACTGATCGGGATAAGCGCGCACAATTTTCTCGATTGCCGCCGTGTAGTTCTGAGTGTTGGTCACAGCATCGACATCGTCGTCTCCGGTAAGCACGGTGGGAATAGCAGGCTCAAAGCGGATGCGGTACTTGCCCAGTGCTTCATCCCAAATCGTGAAGGCAGGGAGTACGGCGGCTCCGGTGTGCATGGCGACGCGGGCGATTCCACCGGCTGTGCAGGCGGGAACCCCGAAGTAGTTTACGAATACTCCCTGGGGTGGCGTCATGTTGGTGTCCATTAGCGCCCCTACGGTTTCGCCGCGCTTCATGGCTGCGAGCAGGCCGCGGGCGTAGCGAGCCTTGTCGTGGGTCTTGTTGCCATGCTGTGTCCGCAACTGGCGAACCCACCGGTCGAGAAGTGGATTGTCGAGATCGCGCACGACAATATTGAGCCAGTGGCCATGCATCGAATGTACGAAGGAGCCGATCTCCCATCCGCCTATGTGGGCCGTCAGAAAGAGCACGCCCTTACCTCTGTCCCGCGCAGCTATGTAGTTTTCCAGCCCGTCATAGACAGCGATGCGGTCCACCGTTTCCAGCCTGTATTCGGGGAACTTCGGAACTTCCGATAGGAGACGTCCGAGCGAGAGATATTCGCCTTTCAGAATCCGCTTGCGCTCATCCAGCGATTTTTCAGGGAAGGCCAATTCGAGGTTTCGCAGGCCGACTCGCCGCAGGCGCGGATGAGCCCAATACAACAGAATACCGATTCCATAGCCAATGGCGCGCGCCACCGGACGCGGCAACCATCGCAGCGTCTGTGCAATGAGCCACACAGCGAGGTATTCCAGCCAAAAACGCATGGGTAGAAAACGACCGTATCAAATCGTAAGTTGCAAGGTCAACCGATTCGACAGAGGGGCGGGGATGGAAGCATCGCCTCGCCAGTATATTGGCGGCCAACCGTCACAATAGCACTAATCCCCACTCCGGAATCCTAGACGGCAGGGTACCGGAGTGGGGATGGGGGTTCAATTTTCTGTCTGTTGTCTAAGGATGCGAAGACTATGTTCCGGCGTATTTCACAAGCGTGTTATGCCAGACCACTGCCTCTTTGGGCGATCCAACGTTGCCTCGCAGAATAGTATTGAAAGGGACCATACGACCATAGAATTCGCGAGTATCCTCTTGGTGTTGGGAGACAACGGCGCCGTTCAATGAGATTCCGATGAAGGCACCGCGTGTGCGGGAATAGGTGAGGACTTGTGCCCGCATCTTCCAGTCGGTGGAGGCATCGGCGTGGCGACCTACAGGACCGGCGGCAACACTGGCGTCGGTTCCAAGCTTGAATTTGCTTGCGAGCAGCTTGTTCATGCCTTCGTCGTTCATGATGAGCATCACGATGTCGGCAGCCTGGCCGCCAATCTGGAGGCCAAAACTTCCGCCTTTGAGAGAGAAGAAGGCAGGCCCGCTCCAGCCTTTTTCAGTGCGGCAACTGGCAACGCCCTTGCCATAGGCCCCGCCGAATCCAAAGGCAGCTTTGAACATATTGGGGATTACGGCCACGCACTTAGCTTTTGAGAACACATCATCAGGGATGCCGCTGTCAGGGGCAGCCATGATCTCACGGATCACAGTGGCGCCGGACTGGAGACGCTCAATGTCATCTTCCCGGCTGCTCGCCATACTCGCAGTGGACGCGAGGAGCACGACGAGGGCAATCAGAATTTTTTTCATGCAGTTTCCTTGAATCGAGATTGGAGCCCTAAGGCCGCATGATAAACCCTTGCTGATTCAAATTGTTCAATGCGCGATTGAGTTGTTAAGAAAACGAACGCCGAGTAAGGCTATCTCTCAGAGCACGTTCAATTTCAATGCCAACCCTTGCCGTCAGCCGTTTGTGACCAGCGAGTGTGTAATCGCGTGAACCGAAAGGGCGATGCGGTTCTGTACGCCCACCTTTCGCATGAGTTTGGCAACGTGCGCTTTTACCGTGCGCTCTTCGATGCCAAGCGCGGCACCGATCTCTTTGTTCGAGCGCCCGGCAACCAGCAGTTCGAGAACCTCTTTTTCGCGATCGGTGAAGGTAACACGACCGGCGGGAAAAATTCTTCCCGGCGAAGAAGTAACGCGCTCTATAAAGGTGGAGAGTACGCGGCGCGGAGCCCAGACTGATCCTTGATTGACGATGCGAATAGCCATCGCAAATTCATTGGGGCTGGCGGCTTCATCGACATAGCCCTTAGCACCGGCGGCGAGAGCCTTCAAAATCATCTCATCGTCGGCGCCGGCTCCGGTTACGAGTATACGCAAGTCAGGGCGAGTCGCTTTGAGTCCGGCCATTAAATCGAAGAGATTCTGATTGCCGCGGCTTCCAAGAAGTATGAGATCGGCGTCGGCATTGCGGGCAATGTCGCTGGCCGAAGCCGAAACCAGTTCCATGTCAGGCTCTGAATCAAAGAGGGCGCGGAATCCGATGAAGCGGAGCGGGTCGCTCTCCAAGACAGCAATTTTAACTTTCTTTAATTGCTCGGGCCGAGATTCAGGGGTTTCCGCAGCTTTCTTCTTTGCGGAAGCCGGAGAAGGGGGCTTTGATTCAGAAACATGCACCATCCCGTAAGCATACTTAGCTTTTCAGGAAAAAACATAGAAAAGTGAAAAAAGACAGTGTACGCGGGGACACGGCCTAATGGCCATACCCTAGATGGTCTGCGAATACCGGGGTCGTCGACAAATTTGGTCCTGGTCCAGTGCAACCATGCTCTTCGTCTGGCCCGACCCCCCTGTGTCAATACCTAGGGGGAATCTCGCAAATTCTTAAGTGCTCCTGCGCATTCCAGTGCGGACGAAGGTGGAGCACACTTTTCATAACCTGAGAGGCAATTTGGGAGACCACGCCCTCACTGAGCAGGATTCATTGGTGGAATACAGCCCAGGGGAGGGTGGATGTCCAGGAATACTGGCCGTGAGTAAGCAAGCTTCGCGGCCTTTTCTTCCTTTCGCATTGTTCCGGGTATTCGCTTGTCCAGTAGGAAATATGACGCGCCAAAAAGTATTCGCCGGATTTCTACTGTTCTTCCTTTTGCCTGCAGTTGGTTTCGCTGCACAGGCGCAAAGCCGCTCGGACAAAATCCAAAGCATTGAATTGCAGTACCTCGCAGCGACAACCCCAGCGCAGCGCAAACAGTTTGTCAATGAATTGAAATCACTAAACATTCTTAGTGAAGACGCAGCAGCGTTGAATAGAGCCGTATCAGCCATGTTGCCCGCAGCGGATTCCGTCGAAGAAGCGGAAGAGCTTCTGAGGATCGGCGCGGCTAATCCAGTCGGACGGATGGAGAGCGCGAGCAACTTGTCCTCGGATACCGATTTTCTGGTTAATGCACAGCGCGCGGCCCTGGCGGCACACCGTGCAATTGGAGAAGTGGAAGCTCTGGCTGATATCCGGATTGACCATTTGAGGAAAGACAGTCTGGGACGCGACGGCCTGGTTTCCGCGCACGTACAGCAGATATGGCGAATCAACAGCGTGCATGGCGCAAAGATCTTTTCGCTGCGGAGTGTCATGTATTCATCAATGGCCGAAACGCTGTACATGGTACATGCCCGGGTGTTGAAGAACGATGGACGCGAGCTGGAAGCAAAAATTTCAGCAGACCTGCCAGTGCTGGAGCGAAGCACGTCGATGTACTTCGACTCGCGCACGCGCGATCTGTATTTTCCGCAACTTGACCCCGGCGATCTGGTGGAAATCGAGTACCACCTGTTGCCAGCCTCGGACCTGAATCCGTGGGCTGGTTACTATGCGCGCATGGACCTCTTTCGTGATTCCTTCCCGACCCGATTGCGGCGGCGGGTGGTTGTTGCGCCGAGCACGATGAAGCTTTTTGCGGTGGAGCACAGATTGCGTCCGGCAGTGGTTCGGCAAAGGAACGGTGAGACCACGCGCATCTGGGAGGCCCGCGATATAGACGCGCAGGCTTTCGAGGCGCTTACACCAGGAGCAAGTGCCAGTTCGCCGTATCTGCATATATCGACTATCGGTTCGATCGAGGAATTTGGCCGCTGGTACAGTTCTCTGCTGGAACCCGGCCTTCAGCTGACTGAAAATCTTCGGGCGATTGCAAATAAGATCCTGGAAAGCGACCTGACCACATGGGGCAAAGTACAGGCGGTTTATGAGACTGTTCAGCGCAGCACCAAATACATAGCCTTCGAATTTGGTGTTCATAGCTACCAGCCTTATGCGGTGGCGAAGGTGGACCGGCGCGGCTTTGGCGACTGCAAGGACAAGGCCGCAATGATTGTAGCCTTGTTGCGAGCGGTAGGTGTTCCAGCCGAATTCGCGATGGTGCGCACGCGTTCGGCGGGCGAGGTGGTCCCCGAAGCCTACTCAGTGCAACTGTTCAATCATGCCGTGGCATATGTTCCGGCGTTGGATCTTTATCTGGACGGTACGGCAGACTATGCCGCCTTGGGAGAGTTGCCGCCCGATGATCAGGGTGGACAGGCGATGACTGTGGATGCCCGGGGAAACGCTACACGGCGCACCATTACGTTTGCCTCTCCGGAGGCCAACCGCGTGAGCCGTGAAATACACGCACATCTGGCTCCCGACGGCAGAGTTGAATTTCAGTCGCGAACGAAATACGAGGGGTACTTTGCGGCCGAGCAGCGGCGAACCCTGGAATCGAACGATCTGGCTGGGAGCTATCGTGCAACTTTGGCTCAGTTCTATCCCACGGTGAAGATCGCACACGCAGTCGCCGAGGGGACGGCCCGGGCTTCGCGCGAAGTGGAATTAAAGATCGACGGATCGATTGATGTGGTGCATGGCGGGCGGGAGATAACGTTGCGCAGTTCTCTGAACGCGGCGGGTTTGACGAACAAGTATGCGCCAGAACGCCTGCGAAAAAATCCCGTGCTGGTGCCAGTGATTCCGAGCGAACACGAGGTGTTCGACTACGACCTGCCGGAAGGTGCAGAAGTCGCCCTGCCGCCCGATACGAAACTGGAAACAGCCTTCGGAAAGATCGAGGTTACCTACAGTCGGCAGGCAAGCAAGCTGAGAGTGGAGACCTATAGGGAACTGGCTCCTCTTACGGTGGCTGCTTCGGACTATGCTGCATTCCGTGCATTCTGCAATGCGGCAGACAAAGCCCTGCAACGCGAGGTCAAAGTTGTGTTGCCATGAGAATTGTGCGCTGGGTGTGCGTTGTAACTCTGTTGGTACTGGACGCTGGATTGACGGCCCAGACGGCAACAAGGCCAGCTACGCACTCTGAAGCGTTATCTGCCGCTGCAAACGTGGGCGAGACCGAGCTGCTGGATGCATCGCGCGAGGCTGGATTGCTTACGGAATGGCATTTGGATGGACGCTTCGGTCATGGGAAGCGGAAGGATTTCGCCCGCCGATTCACGCCAGAGCGCGAAGCGATGAAACAGGCAACGCGTAGCGGTCCGGAAACACAGTATGAATTGATCTTTCCGGACGGCAAATTTTCTCTGCCGAAAAATCTCGCTTCGCAGAAGGGCGTGTTTTATGCCAGTTCAAGGACTTACCTGGACAACGACGGAGATTGGATTTTGTATCTGGAGAGCGGAGGAGAGGCAGAGGTCTTCGTCGATGGCCAGCTGGTACTTACACGGGACCTGAATGCGAGTGGAGTGCTCCGCGCAAAGTTTCACGCGAATAGCGGCTACCATTCTGTGATGGTGAAATTTACGGCTCGGGCAGCGCCGTTCCGGGTCGCGATTCTTCCGCCGAACTCGGGTTCTAGGCGGAAAAACAACACTCCTTACGTGCAGGGTTCGGCATCGGACGAAATGTTGGCTGCTCTGAGAGGGATCAGCTAACCGAGTCTTTCATGCAATTGCATGCGGCCAGCGCTCCTGCGCTGTGACTCTTCGAACTTCTCACTGATGCGGTTAAGAGCGTCAAAAATTTGGGACGCCCGATTCACATACGCTGGAGCGCTCTCCCATACGGTCTCAAAGTGATCGGGATATTCACTGGCGAGCAGGGCCAGACCTCCGGCGATGGATGCCAGGCCCAGATTGCGGCGTCCAGAGAGGGCCAGCATCGCACCAGCTCCAACAGCAGTGCATACAAAAGCTTTCTTCCATTTCTGCATGATTCCTCCTGCGGTGAATGAATCCGCGTCCTCGTACGACAGCCTTCAGTATAAGCCAACTCCGTCCGGCTCAGGCGCTGCGCCTGGATGGGCCAGCATCGGCGCGCTTACTTGCCGGTTGGGCGGTCTTGCGTGTTGCAGTGCTTCTGGATTTGTGCGTCACGCTCTCCATTGCAGCAATTTCAGGCAACTGCTGATACAGGGAGAGAAGCGGTGTGAACAAGTCGCCGTGATGCTCCACACGCTGCAGAACCTGCGGAGCCGTAAATTCGAGGCTTGCCGGATCTTCGGATTCCAGGCAGCGACCGATTTCCGCCCAGGATACCGGAGTAGAAACGGTGGGTTGCGGACGGGCGCGCAGTGAATATACACAGACAGTCGTCTTGTGTTCGTCGTTTTGGCTCCAATCAACCAGAACCTTGCCATCGCGGTTTGATCTCATGCTGCTGACGATTAAGGAAGGGTGTTTGCGCTCGAGGCTCAGGGCTAGTTCCCGAGCGAACAGCTTGGTCTCGTCGTAGCTCACACCGGAGTTCAAAGGGATATAAACGTGTAATCCTTTGGAGCCGGAGGTTTTGACAAAGCTGCGCAACCCAGAACGTGCGAATAAATCACGCACCCAGAGTGCCACCTTGCAGCATTGAACTATGTTTGCAGGAGCGCCGGGATCGAGATCGAAGACGATGAATGATGGGTGTGAAATTGCTGAGGCCGAAGACAGGGAAGTGTGCAGTTCCAGAGAAGCGAGATTGGCTAACCAGATAAGGGTCGGAAGGTTTTGGACAACGCAGTATTCCATCCAGCGGTGGTTGCCTTCGCTCCAAATGGGAGCGGTCGTGACCCATTCAGGCCGATGTCTTGGACAGTTTTTTACGTAAAACTGTATTTCGGAAACTCCATTCGGATATCGCTTAACTGTCAGTGGGCGTCCAGCGAGATGCGGCAGGAGTGCAGGCGCGATCCGCATATAGTAATCAATGACCTGCCGCTTGGTGAAGCCGGAATCAGGGTAGAGGACTTTGTCGAAGTTGCTGAGGCGAAGCCTTCGGCCCTCAATATCCCAGGTAGTTTCGCAGCGTGCCATCCGAAATTTTAGATGCCGGTGAAAATGGAGTGTAAGTATCTCTCGAAAGAGATTGTGGGGAGTGATAAAACGGACAAATGAGATCGACTGAATTGGCGGGACGGATCGGCGCAGTTTGTGAAGGCGGCGATGTTGAACTGAACTGGATTGCGAGCTTTGCCGGAGCAACTGCGCAGAGCCTGGTATTTGTGGAGCATGAGCGCTTTTTGGAAGACGCACTGGCCTCTCAGGCCGGAGCAATGATCGTTCCGGCGGATGCGGAGATTGCGGACTCCAGAGGAAAAGTGCTCCTGCGGTCCAGGAACCCGCGGTTGGCATTTGCCCTTGCTGCGGAAGAACTGAAGCGCAGCGCGTCCTGCCCGGGACGCGTGGACGCGTCGGCCATCGTGGATTCTTCAGCGGACGTGCATCCCACAGCGCGTGTTGACGAGTTGGTGGTGATCGGCGCGGGAGCGAAAATTGGCGCGCGAAGCCACATCGGGCCAGGCAGCGTAATTGGGCCAGGAGTAGTGATCGGGGAGGATTGTAACCTGGTTGCGCGCGTAGTGGTATTTTCCGAAACCACAATGGAAGACCGCGTGACTGTGAAGGCAGGTGCAGTGCTCGGAAGTGACGGCTACGGATTTGTTCGTGATGCGGCCACAGGGCGCTATCACAAGTTTCCGCAGACTGGACGGCTTGAAATAGGCAACGACGTGGAGATCGGGGCGAACACAACCGTCGACAGAGGCGCGCTCGACGCGACGGTGATCAGCGAGGGAGCAAAGCTGGACAACCTCGTGCATGTGGGACACAACGTGCGCGTGGGGCGTAACGTAATCATCGTTGCGCAGACCGGAATCAGCGGGAGCTCGGTGCTGGAAGATAATGTGGTCATTGGCGGGCAGGTAGGGATCGCCGATCACGTCCGGATAGAGTCAGGCGTAATAGTTGGTGCACAGAGCGGAATTCCGAGCAAGAAGGTGTTGAGGGGCAAAGGCGTGGTTTTCTGGGGAACGCCGGCCCGTCCGATAACCGACTATCTAAAAGAGCTGGCAACCCTGTCCAAGCTGACACGAAAGAAGAAGTAGAAAATGTGCTGATGTAAAAGAGTCGGACAACGGAAACTTTTAGAGATATAGAAACCGGCCTCGTTGAAAATGGCAGAGGCCGGTTTCAGTGTTTCAGGTGACCAAGGCGTCAGGCGCGGTTCGTCAGCAGCCAGTAGTGGAACCCATCCTCGATGGCTTTCAGTGCCGCCTGATTCATATCGCTGCTCACTCCAGCCGTTATCCAAGGTTCATAACCATCGGCATGGAAACTCAGTGTCACCCGAACGTGTGCAGCCGAGTCATGAGCAAACACATCAAGGGCTGTCACGCTGAAGGTCCCCAGGTGCATTTTTGCGAGAACCGGGTAATGCTTTTCCAATTCGCGCCGCATTGCCTTGGTAAGCGCATCCACTGGACCGGTACCCTCTGCCGTTGTTGTGGTATCGGTGGAATCGCCAATGCACAGTGTCATTCTTGCCTGAACGAATCTGTTTCCGTATGCATCGGATTCGTCCAGTATTCTCCAGTTTTTGACACTGAACCGATCTGGCAGGGTATTCAGCACTCTCATGCAGGCCAGCCTGAACGAGACCTCGCTAGACGTGAATCCGCCGCCTTCGATCATCGGCTGGTTGGCGTCTATGAGCGCCTGTGCTTGCGAAGAATCGAGAGGCATGCCAATGGCTTCAGACAGAAGTATCACATTGGCTCTGCCTGATTGGGCGTTCACTCCGATCGTGGGGGTGGCACCGACTTTGGCGGGATCGCACCAGAGATAAGCCCCTGGATTCTTGCGCTCGCTGCTGCCGTGCATACCGGCCCAGGTGCCAAAAGCTCCCGGTCCGACAATCGGAGCACCGTGCGGCACTTCAAGCCCAAAAGCCGCATAAGCCGAATGCGCCAGGCTGGTAAGCCCAGAAAGCGACTCGGGAGAGACAAACTCTGCTTCATCTCTAAGTTGCATACTGCCGATGACTGTAGTGAGGTTCACGTTGCCGCATCGTTCCCCGGTTCCCAAGATGGTGCCTTGAATTTGAACGGCCCCGGCCAGGACGGCGGCTCGGGAATTGGCAATTCCAAAACCACGGTCCGTGTGACCATGAAATCCGAACTTGGCATCGGGGTAAGTCCGTGTCAGGCCACCAATCACCTCAGAAACTTCTTCAGGAGTTGCACCGCCAGTGGTATCGCAAACAACAATGCGGCTGACCTTCTGGCTGACGCATTGTGCTGTCATCTGGTGGAAGTACTCCAAGCTGCGTTTCCTGAAATCGGAGTCGCACTCAAGGCCGCATTCCCGGCGTCCGCAACCGGCGTCCATGGCGTGCTCAAGGTCTACGAGTACTTCCAGACCATTGTCATGTAGGCACTCAATGGTCTCGTAAGCCATCAGCAGGTTTTCTTCCGGGGTCGTCTCCAAAGATTTCATGACATCCAGTAGTCTGGACTTGACGACAACGACCGCGACCGGCACACGTTTCTTGTGCTCGACCATGTATTGCACATCCGGCCATTCCTGCACCCTGGTGCCGCGACCACGTGTTCTGCCGAACAGGGCCAGTTTCATGGTTCCCGTGTCTACCGACGAAAGGGCACCTACCAAATCTCCGACGAATTGGTTTGCACCGGCAAACCCAATTTCAGCCCAATGGACACCGAACGTTGCCATGCGCTGCAAAAAGAGGACGGCATTTGCAACTGAGATTTCGAGATTTGGCTGTTGCAGTCCGTCCCGGAGGCTTGTGTCAAACAGCTCTACTTTTCTGGCCTTGATTTCCTTTTTTTGTTCCTGCTCACAGCTTGCAAAAGAATCCCTCGACATGGATCGCCCCACTGGAAAATTTCTATTCTTTTCATAATATCTCGACTGAGTGCCCAAAGGTAGAAATCAGTTGCGTCTGGCGCTTGAGAATCGAATTGGAGGAGTGGAACAAATACAGTTGGATAGCACAATAAATTGTGCATGCCGGCTATAGATTTCCGGGCATCTCCCAAGACGTCGCGAGCCAGGGCATTCCCCGCGCTTGGCCCAAGCAGAGTGCAGGGCTAATTTTCCCTCTTCAGCCCTTCCGATTCCAACTACGGAGTGTTTGCGCCTGCGGGTTCCGCGATAGTTTGAACGCATGGACTCTTCACTTGCGTGGCCGAGACCTCGGGTGGAAGCTGGCTCATCAGCGTATTCACCACGTCGGCGGCTGAATATGTATCATGCGTTGCGGGCATGAAACGGAGAACGCTGGGCAGGTCGACGCCTGTGGTCACCATGCCGGGTTCCTCGCTGCCGTCGCGTCGTATCTGCTGCAGACCGATATCGGCCAGAAGGCTATTGCAGAGGCATTTGCGCCCAGTGGTTTCTTCGAGCCGGCCGCCCTTGGCAACATAGATTTCTTCTGGCTCGGAGGGACAACGGTAGGCAATCGTGCCGCTGTCAGTACGGTAGGCCTCGCGCAAAATGCCAATATCACAAAGACGGGTGCGGCTTCGGTAAACACCCGGCTCGGAACCCGTTCCTTCAAGTTGCACGTTCTTGAACGGGAACCCAGTGGGGGACGAAAACGGATCGGTGAAGACCGAAGCCTCACCACGCCGGATCTTCTTCAGCAAGGCGCTCTTGTAGTCCTCACGCAAGGCGGATTCCTCGCAGAAGGCGAAAACGGTACCTACCTGCACGCCTGCCGCGCCTGACTCAAGCGCCTCCACTACCTTTTCCGGCGTGCCGTAGCTTCCTGCAAGCCAGAACGGCAGTCCGATCTGCCGAATCTTTTCGAGATCGACAAGGTCCCGCTCGCCATAAACGACCTCGCCCGTTTCGCTCAAAACCATCTGCCCGCGGGGCGGCGCGTTGTGTCCGCCTGCGGATGAGCCTTCGATGACAAAACCATCCACCTTGCCGTTAGCCCGGCGCACCATGGTCGCGGCCAGGGTGTTCGAGGAGATGATTGCCAGGAAAAACGGCCTTTCGAGCTTCGGCATCGGTTGGCCAAAAACTTCCTGTGGATCGAAGCGCATGAGGCAGTCGTCGCCATCCTTGGCTCCGGTGACGGAGAGCGGATAGCTCGCGGCTTCTCCGGCAGCAAAGGCGTCCAGAACTCCAGGGACCTTCAGGGGAATTCCCGCGCCCATCAGGATGTAGCCGACTCCGGCGAGCATCGCTCCATACAGGGAAGCCAGCAGCGGAAGCTGCAGCTTCTCCATGCAGTTGATTCCAACGGGATTTGTGTGCCCTTCGCGGGCCAAAATTACCTCTACAAAGTTTGATACGACCAGCAACTCGGTGGCTTCCTGCGAGTTTACCCGCGCCAGCATTGGCAGCAGACGGTAGGGAGTGCCCTTGGGCCGGCCTCCAGCAATGTAGTGTTTTTCCAAGATGCGCTCGGCCATGGCCGGAAAGGGAAAAAGGGCTAATCCGCGGCGCATGTGACCGCCCGGATCGCCATCCTGTAGACGCCGCACAAGAATCGTGTCGAGTGCCGTGCTGGAAACAACCCCGAGCTGCCCAGTGAGGGATACCGCTTTTGCCAAACGCCAATCGGAAACGCCCGCGCCCATACCGCCTTGGATAACTACCGGATGCTGGATCATCCTGCAATTGTCGCAGGCATTCACACTGGGCTAAGTCATAGTTTTGTATTACCTGACGCCCACCCCTGTGGGAATTTCTCAATCGAGGTTAAACTTACGGGTCACTTGGATTTGAATTGCTCCTGAGCCTCAGCGCCGCCGGCCTGCTCGAACTCTTTATTTTCGAAGATAGACACGTGAGAGTTGTAGGCTGCCCGCACCAGCCAACTGGGATTCTTGCCTTGCAAAAGGCTGTTGATGAACGGTGACTCCCGCTGCTCAGGGGCAACGTCATCCGAAATGCCGGGGTAGGTAATCAGATAGCGCGAGTGGAATGTGGCCATGGTTCTCCGCACCTCATTCTCATCCCACGTTCCATGACTCATGCGAGGCGACACCAAAGAAATGGTGGGCCGCTTAATGGCGTACGCTGAAGCCTGTCCGTCCGTAGCCAAAACCACGCTTTCGGCTGGAATGTTTTTCTCCACCCACGCCAGCAGAGTTGTGCCGTCCTGCGTTGGTTCAATGTAGTAGGCAGCCATCGTAAGATGTTGCGGGCGATAGTCATACATTTGGATTCCGCGAATATTCAGGCCTGTATATGCGATCAACGCGACCGCAGCCAGCACTGCGGCTGCGCGACGCCTGCGAACGTCGGGATAGGTCGGCCATGCCAAGGCCGCAGTCGCAGTGCCCAGCAGAATCACCACAGGAAGAATCGGCAAAAAGTACCTGGTGCTGAAGTTATAGATGATCATCGTGGTCATGCCCAGATAGATCATTCCCGCCACGTACGCGCCGACGAGCAACAGTAAGAGCACGACTGTGTCCGACCAGATCCAGGAGGCGATTTGTTTAGAGTTCGCGCGCAAGAGGAAGAAAAGTGCAACAGCCGAGACCGCCGCAATCATAGCGCTCAGCCCAATGTGGCGCGAAGGCCCAAGAAGCAAGTGGTAGCCGATGCTCGCTGTATCGTGCAGCACCTTTGCGATGGGAGTATGCACAATCAGGTCATTGCCCCCCCTCCATGTGCCGGAGATGACTTCATTGCGCATCATGCCAAAGGAGACGATAGCGAAGCAGCCTGCGAGTGAGGAGAGCCAGAGCGCGGTTCGCTCCCGCCGGAACACAATTCGCCATGCCACATACACAACCAGAGCGGCTATAGCCAGCAGTCCCGCGTAGCGTACGCAATACGACAGCGCGAAAGAGGCCATACCCAGGGGCAAAGCAATTTCGCGGTTGCCTTCACCCGTCTTCAGGTAATAAATCAGCAACGTGACTCCGCCGAAAAGGAAAAAAATGAAAAGCCCTTCGGAGAGAACACTTGTGGCATAGGTGACCACCTCGGTGTTGATCCCCCAGATCAAGACCGCCGCTCGCTGCATGTTGCGGGTTGCGCCCATCAATCCCGAACTCAACCAAAGGAAAGGAATGACTGCGGTCATGCCTGCAATGGAGACTAGCAGTCCAGCTTTTTCTGGGCTGATGCTGGTTAACTCGAAGACGCGGATCGCAATGGGGTAACCCGGCGCGACCGTGGTTGCGGGTGCCGGAATTCTTTCTTTCGAGCGCTCTGTATCGAATTCGATGATCGAAGTGGCAATCTCGCCATGCGTGCGGAGATTGTAAGCCATGCTGAGGTACTGGTAGGAGTCGTTGAACAGTTTCCCTCCCACTCCGCGATCCGCCAGCAGGCAGACAAGCAGCATGGCAAGCGTCCAAAGCCAGACTTCGTACTGCCCGAGCGCGATTGGCTTAGTTGTGGTTTCAGGTGCAGAGGTACTGATTTCCGGCTGGACATGAGCCATCGGTATTCACTCCGTGTTTTCGAGAAACAACTCAGGCGACGCGATCTCTATCAGAGAGCTTCTCTTCTGCGGTCGACGCACCCTCACTTACGGCTTTGTAATAGCTGTAAAGCTTCCTGCCATGCGTGCTGAACAGAGCGAGCTTGATGATTCCAAGCTTTTGAAGCGTGAACTGGAACGTGGTAGCGATTACACCCAGCCCATACTTGACGCTGCGCCTGAAATTGATCGATGAAGCTTCTTCGAAATACTTGGTTGGGCAGGAGACTTCGCCAATGCGAAAACCGAAGTAGGCGCACTGAGCGAGCATCTGGTTGTCGAATACAAAGTCATCGGAGTTTTCAAGCAACGGTAAGGTTGTTAGCACATTCCGGCTGAAAGCACGATATCCGGTGTGATACTCCGAAAGCTTGATGCGCAGGAACAGATTTTCAAAAGCCGTAAGAAATCTGTTGGCAACGTATTTGTAGAAAGGCATACCACCGCTAAGCGCACGGCCACCGAGGATCCTTGAGGCGAGGACCACGTCATAGACATCGTTTGCAACCATGCTGGCCATGGCTGTTACCAGCAGCGGAGTGTACTGGTAGTCTGGATGCACCATGATGACGACGTCGGCGCCCGCGGCGATCGCCTCGTGATAGCAGGTCTGCTGATTACGGCCATAACCATAATTGCTGTCGTGAACGTAACAGTGCACCCCTGTTTTTCTGGCAATTTCGACGGTGCGGTCAGAACTGCAATCGTCAACCAGAATGCGAATGTCGACGAGTTCTGGAAGCTCTCGAACCGTTGCTTCCAGAGTTTTTTCGGCGTTGTAGGCGGGCATGACGACAGCGATCCGCTTACCGTTGATCATCGAAGTCTCCGAAAAATAAATTTACCGCGAGCGAGCTGGTTCAATGCCTCGCCGTGCCTCGGACACAAATCCGGCCATCAGATTGAGTGATGCTGGTTCCAAGTACGCGGTTGCCAGAATTGCTCAGAACAGGCACTAGCTGGATGGAGTGATGCTGTGCAGATCGGACTACTGGTTTGCTTCGAGAAGCGCGGCAAGGCCCTTAGCGTCCCTGATTACAATCTGTCTCGCATCTACTTCGAGAAGTCCTTCTGCCTGCAAGCGCATCAGGTTGCGCGAAACTAACTCGCGTACGGTCCCGAGCTGACTGGCTAACTCCTGATGGCTACCGGGCAGGAGGATTTCGATGCCTCGCTCGGTCTTTTTTCCCTCGTTTTGTGCTAGGCGTACAAGCACAGAGACGAGACGCTGACGAATGGTGGTGAAGGACAGTTCTTCTATGATGCCGACAAGCCGCCGAAGCCTTTTACCAACGAATGCCAGTACCTTGAGCGCAACTTCGGGATGATCGAGGCAATACGCCTGAAAATCCTCGCGTGAGATGAACGCAATTTCGGTGTCTTCAAGTGCAACGGCAGACGCTGGGTAAGGACCACCGTCGAAGACCGGGAGTTCGGCTACGGGTTCTCCTGGGCCATTGATGGCCAGAACCTGCTCACGACCGCTGGCCGATGTTTTGAAGATTCGGACGCGGCCGCGCGAGATGATGTGCAACGCTTTGCAGGTATCGCCTTCATGAAACAGGACCTTGCCTGCGCCAAAAAGTTTTTTCGTAGTTCGCCCAGCAAGCAACTGGAGTTCCGGCTGAGAGAGGCTGGAAAACAGAGCCGTGTTTTGAAGGACAGTTACTAGGTCGGTTCGTTGAACAGTCACTTGTAAGTTCCTCGCAGATGGCGCCCTCAGGATTTTTAACGGGAACTGGAGAAAATGCCAGTAGCAATGTGCATCCATTCTACTTGCACTCTGACCAAAGTCTGATTGAAGTGACTTTGGTCGCTGCGGCAGTAATTGCGCCGCTCTATCTTAGGCACAAGTTGAAGGAGATTGACATGCCTACCGTCACCCAGACCGTCCGTGAAATCGCGTTGAATCAGCCATCGTCAATTCGAGTGTTTGAAGAGTTCGGAATTGACTACTGTTGCGGAGGTCGGAAACCGCTCGGAGTGGTTTGCGCAGAGAAGGAGATCGAAATCGACGAAGTTCTTGCCGCGCTTGCATCCGCGGCAGCGCAGACCGTGCCAGTCTCGAAGGATTGGAACAAAGCATCGCTGAAAGAGCTAAGCGATCACATCGTGTCGCGCCACCATTCCTATGCCCGGCAGGAACTCCCGCGCCTGCACACGCTTGCGGAAAAGGTTGTGAAGCGCCATGGTTCAAAACACACGGAGCTACCGGAAATTCAGTCGGCATTGAAATCGCTGGATCAGGAGTTGACGCAGCATCTTGCAAAAGAAGAAATGGTTCTGTTTCCGTACATCGCTAAAATGGAAGGAGCTCTGGTAGAGGGCAAGCCGAGACCGGAGAGCTGTTTTGGAACCGTCGCGAATCCCGTGGCGATGATGACAAAGGAACATGATGCAGCCGGAGCGTTGCTCGCGAAAATTCGGGAATTGAGCCACAATTTCACTCTGCCCGAGGACGCCTGCCCGACCTATCACGGGTTCTATGACAGCCTCAAGGAGTTCGAGCGGGATCTTCATCAACATATTCATTTGGAGAACAACATTCTGTTTCCAAGAGCGATTGATATGGAAGCCTCGATCGCTGCGTAGTTGTTTTTGTTCCTGAAGTGACCGGCACATTCCATCGGCTCCTGATTCAGCCAGGAGCCGGTTTTTTGGAGCAGTTCACTTCTTTGCAGCGGCGGCTTTCGTCTTTGTGGCACGCCTGGATTCGCGAAGGGCCTTCCAGTCTGTCTCTGTCTGATCGGCATAGGCCACAGCGAAATCCACAATTGCTTTGGAGAAGCTATCGCCGTTGCCGAGGTAGCCAACGATCATCTGCACGTCGCCGGAGCGCGCGTGTCCGCGCGCCAACAGCTCTCCGCAGACCTCCGCGTAGGCTGTCAGCCCGGGTCCCTTCAGTGCATCTACCGCGATCGTAGCTTTGTGATCGTTCAGCTGCCTGACAAGATAATCGCGATGCGCAATCGTCGTCCACCCGAGGAAAGGATCGGACACCAGTTGCATTGCGCGTTGTCCCTCGGCAACCAGTCGCCCGTGGTGGGAGTTCTTCGCGACGTGATCCAGATACGGAAGATAGGACGATCCCACTTCTTCTTTGATCTGCAGGAAGAGCGGATCTTCCGGGCCGTTGCCTTGCAGATAGATGCAATAGTTGCGTCTTCCCACACTGCCTGTGCCGACCACTTTGAAACACACGTCGATTGGCCGGTACTGCGCCAGAATATGTTGCCTCTCCGGCAGCAGGGTTTCGCAGTACTCTTTCATCGCGGCCTCTATCTGTCTAGCCTGCGATCCGCTGAGTCGCGACAGCACGGGCTTGTCTTCGCGGAAAATGCGTCCGGGGCCATTCTTTGCTGGGACGGTTAGGCTCTCGAGAGCGTGCATTGGAGTCGCGCGTTCCGCCTTCATCAGTAAGTCCGAGAGCGGGGCGACCTTCATTAAGCGATGCACCTGGAAGCGTGCCACCTCCAGCACCGGCATCGATGCAAATGTACGCGCCCATTTTCGGTAACGCTCCAGGAATGCCAGAACAGCATCCCTGGCAAAACCATCCTTCTCTCCCGCTTCTCGACCTGCCAGCACCAGGCTCGTTGCCAGACGCTTCAGATCCCATTCGAATGGCGCGCGCGTCGTTTCGTCGAAATCGTTTATGTCGAAAACAAGCCGACCGTCGGGCGCCGCGTAGGCTCCCAGGTTGCAGACGTGAGCGTCGCCGCAAATCTGATTTACGATCCCGGTGTGAGGCAGCAGCGAGAGATCCGCGGCCATGACTGAAACGGCTCCGCGAAAGTAGCCAAAGGGCGAGGCGATCATGCGCTCGTACTTCAGCGGAACCAGTGCCGGGACGCGCCCGCGCATGCTTTCTTCAAGCAGGTTCAGCGGAGTGTGGCGACGCTTCTTCGCGTCCCAGAGACTGTGATCCTGCCGCTTCATTTGTTTGCGCCGCGCCTGCCCCTGCGCGCGCCTATCCTGCGAACTGCCAATGCTGGAACATGGAAAATTCGCCATAGCAGAGCCGAACATACACCCGCATCGATCTGCTTTTCAATTGCAAAAAAAATGGCTCCGGTAATGGAGCCATACAGCGATATCGCTCCAGGACCGAGCCTAGCGCGATGCTCTCTTCTGCAATGGGAATTTGGAGTCCAGATCCAAGTTCAACTCGAGGACGTTGACGCGAGGCTCTCCCAGTAATCCGAGCTGACGACCTTCTGTATGCTGAAGAACTAGCTGCCGCAATTGATCTTCGCTTATGTTGCGTTCCCTGGCTACGCGCGGTAGCTGGAATTCGGCATTGGCGGGCGTGATGTCCGGATCGAGACCGGAGGCGGAAGTGGTAATGTAATCCACCGGGACTGGCTTTCCGGGATTTTCACTCTGCGCCGCGGTTACATCCTGTTTAATTCGGTTGATTAGCTTCCGGTTTGTTGGCCCCATGTTGGTGCCACCGGAATTCGCAGCGTCGTATCCGTTTCCCGCGGCTGATGCGCGAGGGTGAAAATATCCCGCCCCGGTAAAGGGCTGTGCGATGATCCGGGAACCAATCAGCTTTCCATCCTGAGAGATTAACTGGCCGTTAGCTTTATGGGGAAACAGAACTTGCGCCAGCGCGGTCACGACGAGCGGGTACACGAGCCCGAGCAGAATTGTTGTAACTATGGTCATTAGAATCGCGGTGATGATATTGCGTTTCATCGTTTGGCCCCGTCCTATGCCAGTCCTGCAGTTGTGATGATGATGTCGATCAACTTAATCCCGATGAACGGCGCTATGATGCCGCCGAAGCCATAAATGAGCAGGTTTCGCCGCAGCAGTGCCGCTGCGCCCATGGGGCGGTATTTGATGCCTCTCAGAGCCAGCGGGATGAGCGTAACGATAATGACCGCATTGAAGATCACGGCCGAAAGTATGGCAGACTGCGGTGTCTTTAGACGCATGATGTTGAGAGCGTTCAACACAGGAAAAGTTGCGGCGAACATTGCCGGAATTATGGCGAAGTACTTGGCAACGTCGTTGGCAATGGAAAACGTTGTTAGTGCTCCGCGCGTCATCAGCAATTGCTTGCCGATGCCGACAATCTCAATCAGCTTGGTCGGATTAGAGTCGAGGTCGACCATGTTCCCAGCCTCTTTTGCAGCCTGAGTGCCGGAGTTCATCGCTACGCCCACATCTGCCTGCGCCAGCGCGGGAGCATCGTTGGTACCGTCTCCAGTCATGGCGACGAGCCTTCCATCGGCTTGCTCTTTGCGGATCAGGTCCATCTTGTCTTTGGGAGTCGCCTGGGCAAGAAAGTCGTCCACGCCGGCCTCGCGAGCAATCGCCGCGGCAGTCAACGGATTGTCGCCGGTAATCATCACGGTGCGAATTCCCATTGCGCGAAGCTGGTCAAAGCGCTCGTTCATGCCGCCCTTGACGATGTCCTTTAATTCAATCACGCCGAGTGCCCCGCGATTCTTTTCAGCGACAACAAGGGGAGTGCTCCCAGCGCGTGAGACCGTCTCCACCAGTTCCTTAACCTCCAGCGGAAATACACAGGAGTTTTCCTTCACATAACGCTCGATGGCGTCGACTGCGCCCTTGCGAATCTGAAAGCCATTGAGGTTGACCCCGGACATTCTGGTCTGCGCCGTGAAAGGGACAAACTCGGCGTTATGCTCCTGCAGATCGCGACCGCGAAGATTGTACTTTTCCTTCGCCAGCACGACGATGGAGCGGCCTTCCGGCGTTTCATCCGCGAGCGAAGAGAGTTGAGCCGCATCCGCCAGTTCCGCCTCGGAAACTCCCGGCGCTGGGATAAAGCGCGAGGCCTGGCGGTTGCCGAGGGTGATGGTGCCGGTCTTATCGAGCAGAAGCGTGTTGACGTCACCGGCGGCTTCCACGGCGCGTCCCGACATGGCAAGCACGTTGTGCTGTACCAGTCTGTCCATGCCCGCAATTCCAATTGCCGACAGCAGGCCGCCGATGGTGGTCGGTATCAGGCATACCAGCAACGAGACCAAAACAAATATGGTCTGCGGCGCGCCGGAATAAATTGCAAACGGCTGCAAGGTGACCACCGCGAGCAGGAACACAATCGTGAGTCCCGCGAGAAGAATGTTTAGCGCGATTTCGTTCGGCGTCTTCTGCCGCTCGGCGCCTTCGACGAGGGCGATCATGCGGTCCAGGAAGGTCTCGCCAGGATTGGAGGTAATCTTCACCTTGATCTGGTCCGAAAGAACTCGCGTGCCTCCGGTTACCGCGGACCGATCGCCGCCAGATTCTCTTATTACGGGCGCGGACTCGCCAGTAATGGCCGACTCATCGACCGAGGCAATGCCGTCAATGATCTCGCCGTCGCCGGGAATGAACTCGCCTGCGGAAACCAGCACTATGTCATCTGTTCTCAGGCTGGAACTTGGGACCTTCTCGACTGCCCCGCTGTCGAGAAGGCGGTTGGCAATCGTTTCCGAGCGCGCCTTGCGCAAGGTGTCCGCCTGCGCTTTGCCGCGGCCTTCAGCCATGGCCTCGGCGAAATTGGCGAATAGCACGGTGAACCATAACCAGAACGTAATCTGAAGATTGAACCTGAACGCCTGGTGCGGGTGCAGGAGCAGCAAAACGGTTGTAATCACGCTTCCCACTTCAACTACAAACATGACGGGATTTCCCATCATCTTGCGTGGATTGAGCTTGAGCACGGAAGCGATCGCCGCGCCGCGAACGATGGCCGGATCCCAGACAGATTTGCGACTTTTTGATTTGCTCGCCATAGTTTCCCTAGAATGCCTGTCCTGCGTTCATCAGCAGGTGTTCGAGAATTGGTCCTAAGCTCAGTGCAGGGAAGAAAGTCAAGGCACCCAAAATCAGAATCACGCCGATCAGCAACACGCTGAACAGTGGCGTAGTAACGGGGAAGGTGCCGACCGAGGGCGGAACAAACTTCTTTTTGGCGAGGCTGCCGGCGATGGCCAGCATCGGAATTTTCATCAGGAATCGCCCACCCAGGCAGGCAAAGCCAATTGCAGTGTTGTACCAAGGTGTGTTCGCGTTTAAGCCGCCGAACGCCGATCCATTGTTTCCTGCGGCCGAAGTGAAGGCATAAAGGATTTCCGAAAGACCGTGCGGTCCTGGATTTGCGATGGAAGACGTGCCGAACCCTTTCACGCTGGAGACAGCGGCCAGCAGCAAAACGATAAGAGGAAAGACGAGTGCGAACAGCATTGCCATCTTCACCTCGTAGGCCTCGATCTTCTTGCCCAAGTACTCCGGCGTTCGTCCGACCATGAGGCCTGCGATGAAGACCGTCAGGACGACGAAGACCAGCATGCCGTACATGCCGGAGCCCACACCGCCAAAGATGACCTCGCTCAGCATAATGTTAACCATCGGGACCATGCCGCCCAGAGGAGTAAACGAATCGTGCCAGCCATTGATCGCCCCGCAACTGGCGTCCGTGGTAACAGTGGCAAAGAGTGCGGAATTCGCAATGCCGAAGCGCACCTCCTTGCCTTCCATGTTCCCGCCCGGCTGCACTGTGCTTACGTGCTGATCCACACCATGCATTTGCGGATTTCCCCTGGCCTCGGCCCAGTAGGCGACGGTTACGCCGACCAAAAACAGGGCAGCCATAGCGCCCCAAATCGCCCAACCGTGTCGGGGTGAGCCGGTCATGTGCCCCAAGGCGTAGGTGAGGGCGGAGCCGATGGCAAAAATGCAAAACATCTCGATCAGATTCGAGAGAGGAGTTGGATTTTCAAACGGGTGCGAGCTGTTTGCATTGAAGAAGCCACCGCCGTTCGTTCCCCACTCCTTGATAAATTCCTGAGAGGCTACCGGTCCTTGCGCAATCGTCTGTTCGGTGACAGTGTCCATTACCGGCTTACCATCGGTTCCCAAAGTGGGCTTGCCGTCGGTGCCCAGGTGCGGAACCTGCTGCGGTTCTACGATCGTCACCTTATCGTACGGACGCAGGTTCTGCACAACTCCCTGCGAGACGAGCACGAGCGAACCCACGACGCAGAACGGCAGCAGCACCCAGAGGCAACAGCGGACCAGGTCGACCCAGAAGTTGCCGATGGTTTCCATCTGGCGTCGCGCGATGCCGCGAATGAAGGCAATTGCCAGCGCGATTCCTGTCGCTGCCGAAACAAAGTTGTGATAGGCGAGCCCTGCCATCTGGGTGAAATAGCTCATCGTGCTCTCGCCGGAGTAGGCCTGCCAGTTCGTATTCGTGGTGAACGATGCTGCCGTGTTGAACGCCAGATCCGAAGGGGTAACGGCTCCAAGCTTCTGCGGGTTGAAGGGCAGAAAGCCCTGCACGCGCTGGACCAGGTAGAGTAGCAGCATTGAAACTACGCTGAACAGCAACATGGCCACCGCATATTCGGTCCATGCCATTTCGTGCTCTTCATCAACACCGGTTGTGCGGTAAATCAGTTTCTCGATTGGACGCAACACCGGGTCCAGAAAGGTCTTCTCGCGATTGAATACCCGAATGATGAAAGCGCCGAGAGGCTTGGTGACCGCCAATATGAGCAGCAGAAAAACCGCGATTTGCAACCATCCGTTAAAGGTCATATCAGAAGTTCTCCGGACGCAGCAGCGCGTAGAGTAGGTACACGAACATCAGCGCGGTTATCGAAAGCATTATGATCGTTTCCATGTCCGTCCTCCCGCTACCTGATACGCTCACAAAAGTGAACGTACCCAATCGAGATTGCGAAGAAGAGAACGGTGACTAGTACGAACGTAATATCTTGCATCTTTCTTCTCCTGGCTCGCAGTTCGCTTCAATGCTTTGTTCAAAATTGGCGCATTAGCCTTATACAATTTTTCTTGGTCGCTCAGTGGGCAATGAGCCTGCCGCCTTGGGCAAGTCAGTTCTCGCGGCCATAGGATATCTCCATTGAAGTACATTCGGCGGAATAGCCGCTGCTCGACTCTGGGATTCTCGCCAAAAACGATGAACATGGATCTGTTTGACTGTCCGCCACTTTGGTTTTACCTCGGAAAAAAGCGCTAGCCAAAATCGAAGTAGGAAGAGTACACCCGCTGTGCAGACTGTGGCAAAAATCGCGAAGACCAGCATGTGAACCTCCCGGTCGGGAGAACTGTGAGTCCAGTCTCGTCCGGCCTTCAGCTCAATTGGATAACATTGCACCTAAAGCACGGATTAAGAGTGCCTTAAAAGTTCCTAAACGCGAGATCAGGGAAGAGGTCAAACGGAAAGTCAAAAAAACAGTTGATTACGGGAGGCTGCTCTTATTTTTCGCGCGATACCACGAAAAGCGGAAGCCAGAGAAGCGCTCGCTTGAAGTCGTTTTCCGGGAAGGTTTCGAGTTGCTCGACGGCAAGCTGCGCAAACTTTGCGGCCTCCTGGCTGGCGGCGGCAATGGAATCGTAGCGGTTGAGAATGGCCAGAATGTCCTGATGAGTGACGCCGTTGAAAGCGCGTTGTTCGAGGACGGTTTGTATCCGGGCGCGCTCGTCGGCCGAGCAGCGTTCGAGAGCGTGAATCACAGCCAGAGTGGCTTTGCCCTCACGCAGGTCGCTCGCCACGGGCTTGCCAAGCACTACCTCTGATGCCGTGAGGTCGAGAACGTCATCGGTGATCTGGAAGGCCATGCCGATGGCGCGGCCATATTCCCGAAGGAGCTCCTGTTGTTCCGAAGTGGCTCCCGCCAGAACTCCGCCCAATTGCATGCAGACTGCGAACAAACACGCTGTTTTGCGATAGATCAAATCGAGATGGCTGTCGCGCGTGATCAGCGATCCAAGTTTTTCTATCTGCAGCAGTTCGCCTTCAACCATCTGCTTGGTGAGCTCCGTGAGCAGATCGAGAACCTCGAGGTTGCGCTCTTCCAGCGAGATTTGAAACGCCTGCATGTAAAGCCAATCGCCAGCTAGGACGCACTTGGGATTTCCCCAGATTGTGTTGGGCGATGGGCGTCCGCGGCGCATCTGGGCTTCATCAATAATGTCATCATGCACGAGAGTTGCGGTGTGAATGATTTCGACGACGGCGCCGAGACGGACGGCCCCGCTTCCTTTGTAATTGAGCAATTTGGCGGCAAGAAGAAGGAGTGCTGGACGGAGGCGTTTTCCACCACCTTGACGGAGATATTCGCCGATCTCCGTGATGGTTTGCACGCTCGACATGCTGTAATCACCGAACTCGCGTTCGATCGCCGCCATGTCCTCACGGACAAGATCGAAAATCTCTTTGCTTGTAGTTGTCGCCAGCTTGTTCAAGATTGAACCCTTACGAAGTTCTATTGGATTCGCCGGAAGCCCTGGATACAGCTTCTACGCCGTCGATCAGTTATTGCGATAGTTCGTAAACTGCATATCAATACCGAAGTCGGTCTGGCGGAGCAAGGCAATGACGTCCTGCAGGCTGTCGCGGTCTTTGCCGGTGACACGGACTATGTCTCCGTTAATAGAGGCCTGCACTTTCTTCTTGGAGTCCTTGATTTTCTTGACGATTTCGCGAGCCTTTTCGATCGCTATTCCCTGCTGGAGCTTTACCTTTTGCCGGACAGTGGCGCCGGCTGCGGGCTCTATCTTGCCGTATTCAAAAGCCTTGAGTGAAACGCCTCGCTTGACGAGTTTAGATTCCAACACGTCAATCACGGCCTTGAGCTTGTAATCATCGGCAGAGGTGAGGACAAGCTCTCCCTTGCCGTCAAACTGGATATCTGAGTGCGAACCCTTCAGGTCGTAGCGCTGGTGGATTTCCTTGAGCGCCTGCTGGATAGCGTTGGTTACTTCCGGCAGATCAACGTTGCTGACTATGTCGAATGAATTCTCGGCGGCCATCGGTTTCTAGTGTATGACAAAGTAGAAGTTCCCGCATCGTCGAATTGCACGTTTTGGGATTGAACCGGCATTGTAAGCCTAAAATCAGCAATAGCCTAAACGGGACCAGGCAGATTGAAGAAACGAAGGAAGTTTTTTAACGATAACTCTCCAGCGTTTTCCGCAGTTAGATCCCGGAGCTGACCGAAGTGGCGCGCGGTCTCCAGCACAAATGCGGGTTCGTTGCGCTTGCCGCGATGCGGTATTGGGGCAAGGTAGGGGCAGTCGGTTTCCAGAAAGAAACGATCGAGCGGGACTATCGAAGCCGCATCGCGGATCATCTGTGCCTGCGGGTAGCTTATGTTTCCGGCAAAGGACAGGATGAAGCCGAGGTCGAGCGAGGCTTTGGCCTGCCGCAGGGTTCCGGTGAAGCAATGCATAACGCCCCCGATCCCGGTGGAGGCCCAGTGCTCGCGCAGAATCGCGAAGAGGTCGTCCCAGGCGTTTTCGCTGTTCTGGCTGGGACGGCCGTGGATAATTACCGGTGACTTTACGGCTGCGGCAATCTCCAGTTGCTGGCGGAAGACCTTTTGCTGCACGTCGCGGGGCGAGTGATCGTACCAGTAGTCGAGTCCCATTTCGCCGATGGCGATGACCCGTGGGTGCCTGGCCAATTGCTCCATATTGCCAAGGTGCTCTGGAGTCAGGAGCTTCGCCTCGTGGGGATGAACCCCGACGGAAGCGTAGATCCAGGGATACCGTTCGGCAAAGGGAATGGCACAGGCCAGATCGTCGGGGCCGTCCCCGTTTCCAATGGCGAGAAGTGCGCGGATGCCTGCATCGTAGGCGCGCTGGATGACGGCCTCACGGTCAGAGTTAAACTGCGCGCCGTCGATATGAGCATGTGAGTCGAGATACATCATCAAAATCACAACACAGCAGAAGGAGAAGAGCAAGGGCAGGGAGCAGTCGCAATCTCCACCCGTGACCGCGAATCGAGCGTCTATGACGGCGGTTCCGTGCCGACGCTGAACGAGAAGTCAAAAGCCCCATCCAGCTTCGCGGCAAGGATGGGGCCTCCTGAATTTCTTCGACATTCTTCTTTCTTATTTCAAGCGTGCGCCGTTGGGAACAGACTCGATGAAGGACGCGAGCGAGGGAGTACCTTGTTCGCCGAATGAGGCGGCGACGATCATGCCCTGGCTCTCAATGCCGCGAAGCTTGCGCGGCGCGAGGTTGGCGACGATCACGACCTTGCGTCCGACCAAAGTTTCCGGTGCGTAGGCTTTGGCGATTCCTGCGACGATCTGGCGGACCTCGATACCTATATCTACCGTGAGACGGAGGAGTTTGTCAGCCTTTTCGACCTTTTCGGCGGTCAGGACGGTTCCAACGCGGAGATCGACCTTCGCAAAGTCGTCGATGCTGATCTGCTCAGCAATGGGGGGAAGGCCATCGGGTGTAGCGGCAGGAGCCTCCGGGGCAGCGGCGGCCGGAGTTGCAGCGGCTACGGGTGCTGCGGCGGCAGGTACTTCAGGGGCGGAGGCGGTTGCGGCGGCCGCTTCGGCGGCGCTCTTACGCTCTTCTTCCATTTTTTGCATCCTTTCAATCGCGCTCTTGTCGGCGCGAGGGAAAACAGGTTCGATCCTGCCCAGGCGTGTGCCCACATTCAACTGTCCCCAGCGCAAGCTTTTGAGTTCGGTATTGGCGATATCGCTGAGGCCGAGCTGGGCGAATATCTTTGCGGTGGATTCGGGAATGATGGGGTGGGCGAGTACGGTGATAACGCGCAGCGCCTCGGCAGAGGTGTAGAGAATGGTGGCAAGGCGCGAGCGCGAATCACTGTCCTCTTTTTCGGCTACGGCCCAGGGCTGATTTTCGACGATGTATTTGTCGACGGCACTGAGCAGATTCCAGACGGCTTCCAGCGCACGCGAGAACTGGAATGCGTCAAAGAGGCGGGTGAACTCCGCAATGGTCTCCGCACCCAGTTTGGCGATGGCAGCCTCGGCCGGTGTATGCGCAATAGTAGCACTCGGGTAAGGAATCTCTCCCTGGAAGTAGCGGCCGATCATTGACAGAGTGCGGCTAGCAAGATTGCCGAGTCCGTTGGCGAGATCGCTGTTGAAGCGCTGCACCAGCGCGTCGAACGAGAACGATCCGTCCTGGCCGAAGACGATTTCGCGCATGAGGAAGTAGCGCAGAGCGTCGGCTCCGAGGACCTCGAGGATGGTTTCGCTGCGTACGATGTTGCCGCGCGACTTGGACATCTTGCTTTCTTCAAACAGCAACCAGCCGTGAGCCACGATCTGCTTTGGCAGGGGAAGGCCCGCGGCAAGCAGGAAGGCAGGCCAATAAACGCAATGGAAGCGCACGATCTCTTTGCCGATCATGTGCACGTCGGCGGGCCAGTAATGCTGATATCTTTCCTGGTCCTTCTCGTCAGGCGAGCCGAAGCCTACGGCCGTAGCATAGTTGCAGAGCGCGTCCAGCCAGACATAGATGACGTGCGAAGGATCTTCGAGGACAGGAATTCCCCAGCTAAAAGTCGTCCGAGAGATGGACAGATCGCGCAGACCACCTTTCACGAAGGCTATGACTTCGTTGCGGCGGGTCTCAGGGTAGATGAGGCCGGGATTCTCCTCATACAGCTTCAGGAGCGGCTCCTGCATGGCGGAGAGCTTGAAGAAGTAATTTTCCTCCTGCACGGTTTCGGTGACGCGTCCGCAGACAGGGCAGGGAGTGCCGGGCGTGTTGTCGTCCGCATAGAGCTCGTCAGAAACGCAGTACTGGCCGGTGTAGGAACCTTTATATATGTAGCCCCGATCCTTGAGCATGGTAAACAGAGCCTGCACGCCGCGCTTGTGCTCGGGGGTGGTAGTCCGAATAAATTTGTCGTAGCTGATGCCCATGCGGTCCCAGAGGCCGCGGAACTCGGCACTGACCTCGTCGGTGAACTGCTGGGGGCTCTTGCCGGAGGCGGCGGCGGAGCGCTCGATCTTCTGGCCGTGCTCGTCGGTGCCGGTCAGAAAGAGCGTGTCGTGGCCCAGCATGCGGTGGCGGCGGGCAATGGCGTCACAGACGACAGTGGTGTAGGTGTGGCCGATGTGAGGCCGTGCGTTTACGTAATAAATCGGGGTTGTGATGTAAAACTTTTCGCGTTGCTCGCTCATACAAATCTCTCGATCAGGACAACAGACTTTTGAAAGCATTACCCGAATTGGCGCCGGGCGATGCAAGGTAGAGGCGCAAAGCCTCCTGTAGAACGGTTTTGAGGGGCACTCCGGTGGACTCAGCAATTTTGCGGCAGTCTTCGAACTCAGGCGCGCAATTTACAACCTGTCCCTGCAGGCGGCCGAGCTTGACCCGGATGGGACCCCAGAAAGACTGAACGGTGACGTGCTCACGATCAAGTACACGGCGCTGCTCCTGCCGCATGCGCACGCCGAGGGTGGTTGTTTCGGTGAGCAAAATACTCGTCAGCAGCTCGGCATGGGCAGGTTCGGCAAGTACGGTCATTATGATGCCGGGACGGCCCTTCTTCATCTGCACCGGGACGCCGAAGGCATCGAGGGCGCCTGCATCGAGTAACTTTTGCTGCACATAGGAGAAAAGCTGAGGGTTCATGTCGTCGAGATTGGCTTCGATGACAGTGACGGTGTTAGCGTCGCTGTCGGCTCGCGCGGATTCGCCCAGGATCAGGCGAACTACGTTGGCGGAGCCGGGGAAATCCTGGTTGCCTGCGCCGTAGCCAGTGGCGGAGAGCGTCATTGGGGGCAGCGGATCAAACCGGACGTTCAAAGCTCGGAGAATCGCCGCGCCGGTTGGCGTAAGCAGTTCCTTTTGAACGCCGGAGGAAAACACCGGCGCTCCCTGGAGAAGCTCCGCCGTGGCTGGCGCGGGAACGGGGAGAACCCCATGAGCGCATCGGACGGTGCCTCCCCCGACATTGAGAGCGGAACAGTACCAGGCGTCGGCTGCGAGAGCCTCGATCGCCACGGCTGAACAGATGATATCGACGATCGCGTCCTCGGAGCCAACCTCATGGAAGTGAATCGATTCGGCATCGCGATTGTGAATCTTGGCTTCGGCTTGGGCGAGGAGTTCGAATGTCCTCAGGGCAAAGGTCTGCGCGGCGGGAGTGATGGGAGCGCGAGCAATGATCTCGCGGATCTCCTTCAATCCTCGATGGATATGGGCGTGCTTCTTGTTCGCGTGAGCCGGTTCGTGGGAATGCGCGTGATGATGGTGATGGTGCCCATGGTCGTGCGCATGCTGGTGCCCATGGTGGTGGTGACCAGGCACGTGCGTGTGTTCGCCCTCGACAGGTTGCTGGTCGGGGCGGCCGTGAATGAGCACATCGACCTTGGTCGCGGCAATTCCGCCACGCTCAACTCGACGAGACACCAGCTCGGCTTCGATGTCGAGGGCGCGAGCAACGGTTTGTAGCTTTTCCAGAGGTACACCCGCATCTACGGCAGCGCCAAGAAACATGTCTCCACTGATTCCGGAAAAGCAATCCAGGTAGGCAATACGCATTACGAGTCCGTGAGCTTTTTGAGCCTAAACTTTAAATATAGGAGGCGGTGTGGGGGGAGTCAAACGCGGGTATCGCGAATCTTTGATGCTGCAGGGATGAATTCTGATTCGTTTACCCGGAGTCTGTTTTTTGCTGCTGTGCCAGAGGCGTTTCGGAAATTGGGTACACTACACTTACAATCATAATTTCACTACTCATCGCGGAGGGCTGAGGCTCCCGCAGGCATGTAAGGAACACCGTGTATCTTTCATTGCAGAACCGTCTTGTTAAGCACGTCCGCGCCTTTTTGAAGCAGAAATATAACGTTGATCTGACCAATATCGTGGTGGAGCAGCCGCCAAAGATCGAATTGGGCGAGTTTGCACTGCCGGTTTGCTTTGAGCTGGCGCGAAGTTTGCGCAAGGCTCCGCGGAAAATTGCCGACGAGATTGTGGTAGAGATGTCTTTGCCGGAGGGTTTCGCCAAGTTTGAGGTCGCCGGGGCAGGGTACATCAATGCACGGCTGGACAGGAGCAGCGCAGCGGCTCTGATTGCGCGCGATCTGCCGAACGGCGAAGCAGGGCCGACTCCGACTCGTGGTAAAGTGCTGGTCGAGCACACCTCTATCAATCCGAACAAAGCCGCGCACATTGGCCATCTGCGCAACTCTATCCTGGGCGATACGCTGGTGCGACTGCTGAGGGCGGCAGGGTACGCGGTCGATGTGCAGAACTACATCGACAACACGGGCGTGCAGGTGGCTGACGTTGTCGTGGGGTTCGAAAAAATCGCAAAGAAGTCCAGGGCGGAGATTGCAGAGCTGATTGCTGGCAGTGAAGGGCGCTTCGATTACTACTGCTGGGATCTGTATGCGCAGGTTTCGCAATGGTACGGGCAGGATAAGGCGAATCTGGAAGCCCGGCGCGATACCCTGCACGCGCTGGAAGTGGGTGGAAATGAAACGGCGGAGACCGCTCAACTGATCTCAATGGCCGTGCTGCGGCGGCATCTGGAGACTATGCAGCGACTCGATATCGAATACGACTTTTTGCCGCAGGAGAGCGACATTCTGCACTTGCACTTCTGGGCCAAAGCATTCGAGTTGCTGAAGCAGGCGGGAGTTCTTTACTACGAAAAGGAAGGCAAGAACAAAGGCTGCTGGGTGATGACGCGTCCCGGACGGGCGAAGGATGACGATGCGCCGGAGGGGCCGGATGAAGACGCAAAGGTGATTGTGCGCTCGAACGGCACGGTGGGGTATGTCGGCAAGGACATTGCCTACCATATGTGGAAGTTCGGGCTCTTGGGACTGGATTTTGGATACCGCAAGTTTTACGAATACAGTGATGGACGGCCCGTCTGGATCTCCTGCGACCCGAAGGACGGTGAGGCAGAGCATCCGCATTTTGGCGGAGTAGACGCTATCTATAACGTAATCGACGCCCGGCAGAGCGATCCGCAGGAAACGGTGAAACAGGCGATTTTGCTGATGGGACACGAGTCCGAAGCAGCGCGCTATACGCATTTCAGCTATGAGATGGTGGCGCTGACTCCGCGTTGTGCGATGGAGCTGGGCTACGAGGTTTCCGAGGAAGACCAGCAGAAGAACTATATCGAGGTTTCCGGTCGCAAAGGATTTGGCGTCAAGGCCGACGATCTGCTGGATAAGCTGATTGAGGCCGCAAAGAGCGAGGTGGATGCGCGCCATGGAGAACTGACCGAAGACGAGCGGCGCGAAATTTCCACACAGATCGCCATTGGGGCTCTGCGCTACTTCATGCTGAAGTTTACGAAGCAGTCGGTAATTGCATTCGACTTCCGCGAGGCGCTTTCGTTCGAGGGCGAGACCGGCCCGTATGTGCAATACGCAGTTGTGCGCGCATCGAACATCTTCCGAAAGGCAGAAGTTGCGCCGGAGGATGTGCTGAAGATAGATGCGCTGAAAACCGTCCTGGCGGCCGATGCGTTTGCAGGAAACGACGATATCTGGTCGTTATGGCTGGCTGCTGGGCAGACGGCAAAGGTGGTGGAGCAGTGCATTGCAACCACCGAACCGGCGGCCTTGACCAAGCACGCATTCCAGCTGGCACAGCAATTCAACAATTTTTATCACAAGCACCACATTCTGACGGAAGAGGACCCGGGGCGGAAGGCGCTGCTGTTGGCAACTGCGGCTATTGTGCGAAGAGAGTTAATAGCCACAATGGCAGTGCTCGGGATTCCGACGCCCGCAGTGATGTAGCGAATTAGGTTTCGAAGGCAAGTTGCTGTAAAGGCGGCTGTTACGTTTTTTAAATATCGCGAGGGTCAACGTGCAACCAGAATCGCCGGTTGCAGTTCATGCAGCGGAAAGGAACCTTTCCCGTGAGGCGGGTTCTAAGAAACTCGAGAAAGTTCTTGCGATGTGAGCGACGGGCAGTTGGCTTACCACAATGTTTACAGTCGAAAGCACCCGCATATGTGCGGTGCCTGGAGTTGCTGGCCGACAATCTAACAGACCCCGTGAATCATTAAAGATTTGATCACGAGAACAACTGTAGTCCTTTTGTTACTAAGGTGTATAGACCAAAGTGCAATGCTGGGGCAGCGGTCATTCCGCCCCAGCATTTGTTCCTATTTGGGAATATTTGTGAAGTTCCGAGCGAAATCAATGAGCGAGCGAACTGAAACACCGCTGGGGCCTTTGGGCATCCATGCCTTGCCCTCCTCGAGCCATGCGGTGCCCGCGATATCCAAGTGAATCCAGGGCTTATCTTCGACGAATTCTTTAAGGAACATGGCGGCGGTAATGGCTCCACCCCACCGTCCGCCGGTATTTTTGATATCGGCGATATCGGAACGAATCTGATCGAAATAGTCCTGATCGATCGGCATTCGCCACATTTTTTCTCCGGTGCGTTCGGTAGATATTAAGAACTCCTCGGCGAATTCGTCGTTGTTAGTGAAGACTCCGACGTTGTAATAGCCGAGGGCAATTACGACCGCCCCGGTCAGGGTTGCGGCATCGATAAGGTGGGTGGCTCCGAGTTGGCGGGCATAGCAGAGCCCGTCGGCCAGAACAAGGCGGCCTTCGGCGTCGGTATTGATGATCTCGATCGATTTGCCGTTCATGGCATGGGCCACGTCGCCGGGTCGCGTTGCCTTGCCGCTGGGCATGTTCTCGGTGCAGCAGAGTATGGAAATAACGCGCACATTTGGTTTGAGCAGGGCGATGGCGCGCATGGTGCCAATCATGGTAGCGGCGCCGGACATGTCGTACTTCATTTTTTCCATGCCGTCGCCAGGTTTGATGCTGATGCCGCCAGAGTCAAAGGTGATTCCCTTGCCGATCAGCCCCAGGACGGGCGAGGCGGGGGCGGTTGCGGGTTCATAGCGCATGACGACGAGGCGCGGTTCTTCTTCGGAGCCCTGGGCAACGCTGAGGAAGGCACCCATTTTCAGTTCCTTCATCTTGTCGGAACCGTAAACCTCGCAGGTAAGGCCGGTTTCCTCGCACATGGCGCGGGCGCGCTCGGCGAGAATCGTGGGCGTCAGAAAGTTGCCGGGTTCGAGGGCGAGGCTGCGAGTAAGGTTCTGCGAATCGGCGATGATAACGCCAGCGGCGATGGAATTCTCGACGGCCTTCGCGTCAGCGACTGGCTGGATGATAAGGGTCGCCTCGGTTATCTGTTGATCCTTGCGATCGCTGCGGTAGGTGTCCACGTCGAAGTCGCCAGTGACAATGCCTTCAGCGGCAGCCTGGGCAGCGGCGGGAACTTCCAGAAACTCAGGCAATACAAGGGCGAAGGACTTGATCTTTTTGGACTTGGCGGTGCGTGCGGCTGCTCCGGCGAGTTTACGCAGTTCAGTGATGCAGAACTTATCGCGCTTTCCGGCTCCGAGAAAGAGAATACGTTTGGCTGCTACTCCGGCGGGCGACAGGAGCCAGACTGTTTCAACGAACTTGCCGGTTAAATCGCTGGCGGCGATGAGCGGCGCGGCCAAAGTTTGAATCGCGCGATCGGATGCGAGCAGTTCCGGCGCGGGAGTTTTGTCGCCGGTGTCGGCAACGAGAACGACAAGTAGTTCAGTTTCGACGGTGGAGGGAACAGAGGGGGAACTTGCAATCTTCATGCGAACCTTTCTGTTTCAGAGTTGAAGAAAAGCAGACTGCTTCATGATTTTCGGCTGCGGGCGATGGCGTCGCGAGCTTCCTTGTCGGCGGTGCGGCGACGTTCGGTTTCGCGCTTGTCCCAGAGCTGTTTGCCTTTGGCAACGGCAACTTCGACCTTGACCCGTCCATTCTTGAAATACATCCGCGTCGGGATAATAGTGAGTCCCTTTTGTTGGATGCTGGCATGGAGTTTGAGAATCTCGGCGCGATGTGCCAGTAGCTTGCGCGTGCGGAGGGTATCGTGAGTGAACTGCCCGCTTGGGGCATAGGCTCCAATATGAGCGTTGAGGAGGAAGAGTTCTCCGTCCTTGACGAGAACATAGGAGTCCTTGAGGTTTGCGTGACCGGCACGGATGGACTTGACCTCGGTTCCCCGCAGGGCTATGCCTGTTTCATAACGTTCCATCAGAAAAAAATCATGTGAGGCCGCTCGGTTCACGCAAGCGTCGCGTTCACCGCTGGCGACTGGGTCGCGCTTAACGTTCTTCGGCTTGTTCGGTTGCGTCAGTTGTGTCTGGTTCCGGGCCATCTGGGTTCCTGTTGCGGAGTCTACTCGTTTGAAAATAAAAGCGCACTTGCGCGTTGTTGCGAATTCTGTATCCTAACACAGCGCGTTGGCTTAGCCTCGCGATAGCTGTGCAGTGCAATGTTATAATTCGGCCATTGTCGGATCTGTTCCGCCCGCTTCCGCGGGCCGCCTGCAAGGTACTGCCCGAATTAGATATTTCGTCTTCTAAAGGATCGCAATGAAACGGTTCCAACGTGGCTGCCTAGTCCTGTTGATTTTTTTACTCGCCACGCTTCCGGCAATTGGCGATGAGGCAAAATCGCTCTATTCCAAAGGGAGGAAAGCTGAAGACCGGCAGCAGTATGAAGAAGCCTACAAGTTTTACAAGCAGGCGTACGACCTGCATCCGGAAGATATAGCGTATCGCTCCTCCTTTGAGCGCACGAAGTTTCTTGCGGCGGCCTCCCATGTTCATCGTGGGCAATTGCTGCGGGATGAGGGCAAGCTGGAAGAAGCATTGAAGGAGTTCCAGTTGGCGGCCATGACCGACCCGTCGAGCTCAATCGCGCAACAGGAGATAAGGCGCACAAAAACGATGATCGAGAAGGCAAAACAGCCGACTACGGCTCCCCCGGCGGCGCGGGCACCTCAGGAGGGACTTGGCGATTTGGCAAACATAGCGGGGCCGGTACAACTGGCCCCGATTTCGCAGACTCCGCTGACATTGAAGCTGGCGGAAGATTCGAAGACGATCTACGAAACTATTGGGAAGCTGGCTGGGATCAATGTTCTGTTTGATCCGGACTACACGCCGCGCCGAATTCGCATCGAGTTGAATGGCGTTTCGCTGGAACAGGCATTGCAGGTGGTTGCGCTGCAATCGCGCACCTTTTGGCGTGCCGTGACGCCGAATACTATCTATATTGCGCAGGACACGCAGCAGAAACGCAACGAAGTCGAGCAACAGGTGCTGCGCACCTTTTACCTGAGTAATTTTTCGACAGTCAGCGAGCTGCAGGATGTGGCAAACCTTGTCCGCACAATTCTGCGAGTGGAGCGAGTCCAGCAATTTCCAGCTCAGAACGCGATCGTGATGCGCGGCACGCCGGACCAGGTGGCGCTGGCGGAGTTGCTGATCAATAATCTCGATAAATCAAAGTCCGAGGTCGTTGTGGACGTCGTGCTGATGCAGGTGAATAAGACAAAGCTGACACAGCTTGGCATCCTGTATCCGTTCCAGGGCGGAACCACCAATCCATCGGTTACGATTAAGGGTGTCAGCAATACCGGTAGTACTGATAGCTCCTCCTCATCATCGACCACGAATACGACACTCAACGATTTGGCAAACCTGACGGCGCGCAGCTTCGTAGTCAATATTCCGACTTCGAACGTCGCTTTTCTGATGAGCGACAGCAACACCAAGATAATCCAGCGTCCACAGATGCGATCAGTGGACGGACAGAAAGCCACGCTGAAAATTGGCCAGCGAGTGCCTATTGCCTTAGGCACCTCGAGTTCGACTCTGACAGCGACGGCTCTGACGCAGACGCAGTTCCAATATCAGGATGTGGGCGTGAATCTCGAAATGACGCCGCATATACACGCTAACGGCGAGGTCAGTCTCAAGCTGTCCATCGAAGTTTCAGCGATCGACAGCTACCAAGATATCGCTGGAATCAAGGAGCCGGTGATCGGACAGCGCAAAATCGAACAAGAGATGCGAATGCGCGACGGCGAAGTGAACCTGATCGGCGGCATGATGGAACTGGATGATGTGCAGAGCATGGCCGGACTGCCCTGGATTTCGCAGGTTCCGGTTCTGAAATACCTGTTCGGGCAAGGCCAGAAGCAAAAGACTGATAGTTCGACGGTATTCGCGCTGATGCCGCACCTGGTACGCCGCCTGGATGTGGATGATTTGAACATTAAACCGGTGGAGATCGGAACGCAGAACGTGATTGAGGTACGGCGCGTTTCTAAGATGTCGGCCCCGGTAACACCCCCCACCACAGTTCCAAGCGCCGCGCCAACTCCGAGTGGCGTGTCGAGTCCGCAGGGAGCGCCGCGATCCGAGGCGACGGGCGCTGGTGCTGCGACTGTGGCTTCCGCGCCGGTTCCAGCCCCTGTGTCGGCTGCGGCAGCGAGCGCCGCTCCAGCGGCTGCCCCGACAGCGACCGCACCTGCCTCCAAGGCGTCCAACACACTAGGTGCTGTCTTAAGCGTTGATCCTCCGATGGTGAACCAGCCGACGGGAGCGACTTTCGCCGTTAATGTTGTCCTGAATGGCGGGAAAAACGTCTTCAGCGTTCCGGTGCAGATCCAGTACGATCCCAAGGTCATGCAGTTTGTCACTGTATCCAATGCAGGGGCGCTTTCAAGCGATGGCGCGGCAGTGGCTCTGGTTCATCGGAACGATGCCGACAGGGGCCTGCTGCAGGTTTCGCTAATGCGTCCGCCGGGATCAAACGGGATTAATCCTGCGGGGCCGCTGTTCACTCTGACGTTTGTTGCAAAAGCGGCCGGACATGGAACAATATCGGTAGGCAACTCGACACTGAGAGATCCAAACATGGCCTCCATTGAAGCTGTTGGCTCTCAGGCAATCGTCAACATTCGGTAGTATCTACGATGTATCGCATAAAACAAAATCGGCAATCCGGCATGACTCTGGTCGAGTTAATTGTGGCGATCGCGATCATGTCCATCCTGGCGACGGCGGTCTTGCCTATTACCCGGACAGTGATAAAGCGGGAACGAGAGAGGGAACTGCGAGCGGCGCTGTGGCAAATGCGAGACGCTATTGACAGGTATAAGGACACGGCCGATCGCGGTGCAATTCAGGTCAAACTGGGGAGCGAGGGATATCCGCCAGATTTGGAGACACTGGTAAAGGGCGTGGACATCGGTGGTAAAAAGCTTCGTTTTCTCCGCAGTATTCCGATGGACCCGATGACGCACAGCAAGGAATGGGGATTGCGCTCGATGCAGGATGATCCTACTTCGGATTCATGGGGTGGGCAGTCCGTTTTCGATGTGTACACAAAATCGCAGGGAACTGCGCTGGATGGCACGAAATACTCGGACTGGTAAGGCGACCGACGCGAATGAAGTTTAAGCGGCTCAGACACGTGAAGAAGTGCAGCGGATTCACGCTGATCGAATTAATCATTGTGCTCGCGATTATCAGTATTCTCGCGTCGATTGCCGCGTCCAACTACCAGCGTTCAATTTGGCGGGCGCGCGAAGCCGTTTTGCGCAATGACCTGTTTACCTTGCGCAGCAGCATTGACCAGTACACGCTGGACAAACAAAAGGCGCCGCAATCTCTGGAGGACCTGGTCACGGCAGGTTATATCAAGTCCATTCCCAAAGATCCGATGACGAATTCGACCACCACGTGGGTTACAGAGCAAGAGGATACCCTGATCGCCCTCGATCAGATGGAGCCCGGCATTGTGGATGTGCACAGCGGCAGCAGTGAACACTCTACGGACGGCAGCGCCTACAATACCTGGTAAGCCCTCCGAGTCGATTCAGAGCGAGACGCGCCCCTGGTGTCCCGCTTTTTTGTTGCCTGATTCAGGTCAACACGGGCGTGAAATTGGGATTAGCATGCGATGCGCCTAAATGCGGGCACGCTCATACTGTTTTGGCCAGGTAATCTCTTTGTGCAGGGCGCGCGCAGCTCGAAGTGGCCAATACGGGTCGCGAAGAAGTTCGCGTGCCAGCAACACTACATCCGCCTGGCCGGTTCCGATGATTTGTTGAGCCTGCTCAGGTGAGGTGATCATGCCGACGGCTCCGGTGAGGATGCCAGCTTCTTTGCGAATGCGCTCGGCAAATGGAGTTTGATAACCGGGGCCAACGGGGATTTTCGCGTGGGGAACGATACCTCCGGAGGACGCGTCGATCAGATCGACGCCGAGCGGTTTGACTTGCCTGGCGAGAGCAATGGAATCCTCGATAGTCCATCCTCCCTCGGTCCAGTCAGCGGCCGAGATGCGGAGCCACAATGGGAGCCGTTCGGGCCAGGCTCGGCGGACCGATTCAACAATCTCCCGCAGAATGCGTGTACGGTTCTCAAAGGTGCCGCCGTATCGGTCCGTGCGGGTGTTGACCAGGGGCGAGAGGAACTGGTGGATCAGGTAGCCGTGAGCTCCGTGGATTTCGACGAGTTCGAAGCCAGCATCGAGGCTGCGGCGAGCCGCCAGCCTGAAGGCTTCGATTACACCGGCGATGCCTTCGACGGTGAGAGCTTGGGGCTGAATGGACTCCGGGGTAAAGCCCTTTGCCGTGGAGGAATAGATGGGACGCCACCCCCCTTCGGCAATGGAAACGGGCTTGCCTTGATGGCGCCATGGAACGTCGGTTGAGGCTTTGAATCCGGCGTGAGCGAGCTGAGTTCCAGGGATGGCTCCATGCTGGCGGAGAAAACGGGCAATCCGCGTCAGGTTCTCGATGTGATCGTCCTTCCAGATGCCGAGGTCAGACGGGCTGATGCGTCCTTCGGCAAGGACTGCGGTTGCCTCGGTAAGGACCGTACCAGCGCCGCCAACGGCCCGGGATCCGAGGTGGACCAGGTGCCAGTCGTTGGCAAAGCCGTCTTCGCTCGAGTACTCGCACATGGGAGAGACAACTATACGGTTACGGAACGAGAGATCGCGGATTTGAAATGAATCAAACAGGTTCATAGATTTTGGATGATCGTGCGCAAATTCCCGGTGCAAAGGTATGTCGCGGCTTATGTGACTGGCTCCACCTCGAGTTCCAATTCTCGAACGGCTATCACTCGTATCTGGGAGCCGGAGAGAATCGGTTTTGAGGAATGCGCGTTCCAGAGTTCGCCATGCACAAAGACTTTTCCATTCGGGAGAAGGTCGGTGCGTGCAACACCCACCTCTCCAATGATGCCCTGAGAACCGGTAACGACCTTGTTCCGGCGCGCGCGCCAGGCAATCGACATAAGGAAAACCGTGATGAGTCCAAAGGGTATGCTGACAGCAAGCGAAGTGAGCAGTTTAACGCGCATTTCTGGAATTGGACCGTCCACGAGGAGCACGCCGCCGAGCGTCAACACAACGATGCCTCCAACAGTCAGGATGCCGTGCGTGACGAACTTCGCTTCCAGAGCGAAAAGAACGAAAGCCAGCACGATGAGCGCAAGCGAGGCATAGCGGGTTGGCAGAAGGTTAAGGGCGAAAAGCGAGAGAAGTATAAAGATCACTCCAACAACACCGGGAACGATGGCTCCAGGGTGATTAAATTCTGCGTAAAGAGAGAGTCCTCCAATCGCGAGAACCAGAAAGGCGATATTCGGATCCATGAGCCAGCCGAGGACACGCTGACGCAGGGTGGGGGGAAGCTCTTCGACGGGCTGGTTCGCGAGGTGCAGGGTGAAGGCGGAGCCGTCAAAGCGATGGATAACGCGTCCATCGAGCTGCTTGAGCAGATCGGCTTCGTCGCGCGCTGTGAGGTCGATGAGATGGCGGTCGAGAGCCTCTTTTTCGGTCCACGAAATGGATTGCCGGACAGCTTTTTCGGCCTCCTCCGCATTGCGGCCACGGCGTGCGACATATGAGCGAAGGAAGGCCGCAGTGTCGTTCTCCACCTTGGCTTTCATGATATCGTCCACCTTGGGCCCACCAATTGTGACCGGATGAGCGGCGCCGGTATTCGTGCCATTTGCCATGGCGGCTACATCGGCGGATTCGAGAATGAAGAAACCGGCGGAGGCGGCGCGAGCGCCGCTTGGCGCAACGAAGACGATGACGGGAACAGAAGACGCATCGATTCTCGCGACAATTTCTCGAGTCGAATCGACCAGCCCCCCTGGGGTATTGATCTCAATGAGTAAGGCCGCAGCTTGGCGTCTCTGTGCAGCATCGATAGCGCGAGAGACCTCTTCGGCGGTAATGGGCTGGATGGTGCCGTCAATGTGGATGCGCAGTATTTGCGCTGCGGCTGGAAAAGCTGCAATTAGGAATAGAAACGCGACGAGTAACGAGATAAAGCGTTTCAACGAAAACCTCCGGCGTCCCAGCCTGAAGTCGGCGGTGAGGACCCGGGACTTACGTCCCGGGCACAAATCTAACGCTACAGACGGCAGGATGCAACGGGTACCGTGTCACCTGTTCTCTCTGCGGTGATTCTGAATCTCCTGCTGTACGCTTTTGGCTTCTTCGCTTTCAGGCTCAAGGGCGAGAGCTTTGTTCAGGTTCTGCGCGGCACCATCGATGTCGTCATTATGCAGGTCGACACGAGCAAGAACCAGGTAGGCTTCGGCGCTCGGCTTTACGCGGATTGCACTACGGGCCTCAAAACCCGCTTCCGAGTACTTCTTCTGGTTCAGCAGCGCGTGCGCATAGCCCGCCAGCGCCATCGCGTTTGCCGGTTCGTGATTCAAAGCCTCGCGGAACTGGCTTTCGGCTTCTCCTGCGGCACCGCCTGCCAGAAAGGCGCGGGCTTTCTCGACATGGAGGGCAGCACGGTCTGCTGGCTTGGCCTTGCCAATGGATTGCTCAATCGCGTTTTGCATTTCAACGGCAAGCTGGCGATAGGAGCTCTCGTCGTAATTGCGCTTAATGCGGGGAAACGGCACGGAGACCGCAGGGTGGACGGGGTTGCTGGCGCTGGCGGCAATCGATTCCTGGAACTGTCGTGCCTCATTGTCGTTGGGACGTCGGCTCAGAGTGTCGCGCAGTTGGCGCTGGGCTCCGGCGAGGTCTCCTTTGCGATAAAGTGCGACTGCAAGATTGAAGTGATAGTCGGCGTCGGATGGATCCGCCTGCACTGCCTTTTGGAAGTAATCTGCTGCATCGCGACGTCCCCGGCGGCTCTCGGTCACTCCGATGTTGTTGAGAACCTCGGTGAGGGGAACGCGTTCGGCGGTCGCCTTGAAGGCGGCAGAAGCTTTTTCAAACTGTCCTAAATGATATTGACAGAGGCCGAGTAGAAAGCTAGCTTCGCCAGACGCAGAATCGGACGGAATCTTAGCGAACCAAAGTGCTGCCTGGTCGTATTTGCGATCTGCAAAGTAGGTTTTGGCCAGCAGCATGATGGCCTGCGCGTATTGTGGATTGATCGCAATTGCGGCCTTAAGATAACGGATTTTATCGGCGCGACCGCTGGCGACGACACCGCGAATGAAGTTCTCAAAAGCATCCAGGCGAACAGCAGGCGCACGCCTCAGAAACTCCTCTCTGGGCTCGGAAAAACTCGGACGCATCAGGCGAAGCACATCCCATGCGAGCGCGGTCTGAATGCTGAGCAAATCGGTTAAAGGACCGTTCTCGACCTGATCTGGAGATAGCTTAAGAGCCTTCATATCAAGAACTTGGGCGCGTGCGGTAAAGGTGCGTCCGTCGTAGGAGTAGCTGCCCAGGAGGACGTAGTCCGCATCCAGTTGCTCTGCAATCCGGTAGAGCGTCGCACGCGAGGCATGGAGGTTGACGGGAATACCCATACGGTCAAACGCGTATTGACGGTCGTCGCGACTGATCAGATAGAGCGACCGTGTATCAAGCCGCTGGCCGATAATTTCAGGAAAGGCTTCGCTGATCCACTCCAAGCCAGGTTGGTGCGTAGAGTTGTCAAAAGGAAGTACGAGAACGGTTTGCGTGCCCGGCGCGCTTTGGCCAAAAGCTGTGGCCGAAAGTGGCGAGAGCAGAAGGAAGAGCGCGAAAAGTATCCAATGCCGGTGAGAGTTCAAAGCTCCACCATTATATATAGACAGCTTTGTGTATAGCGAAGGTATGTGTGTAGCGAATGCGGTGGGCGCTTGTTGCGGTTAGTGTGAGCGCAATTCTTGATGCAAAAACCGCAATGCGAGTGGGAATTGGAGTGGTGGCTCTTTCTAATTTCTAAATCTTCCAGCTGCTTGGGAAAAAGGACTAGGAGAAATTCTGGTTGCCCAACCTCCGGTGCGGATGATGCTTCTAACGTGATCCGACAGCTAAAAGGACGTTGGGCCGGGTTCAGCGGCCAAAAGTGGGAGAGAGGATGAAGAAGCTTATCTTGGGAACAATTGTTGCGCTGATGGTCAGTGGAATGGGTTTGGCGCAGGAAACTCCGGATCCGCAGAGCGGAAGTGGAAGCTCTGCCGTGTTTCAACCGGCGGATTCCGGCAATCCGGCTCCGTTGCCGACGCCTGGAACTACCGCTCAGGCCGTTCAGAGCAGTCAGTCCGATCCGGGTGATCAGGGTAATCAGGGTAATCAGCAGACCAGTCAGGGTACTCAGCCAAGACAGAGGCCAGGGGCGATGGGAGCACCGGCACCGCTGACGACAGGTCCACAGGGGCAAAACCTCGCGACAGGGATCGCGCCTGAGCAACAGGGACAAGCGCCCCCCCCTCCAGAGGGACAGCCACAGCCCCCCCGTCAGGCCCTTTCGGCACAACGCCCGGGCGAATACGGGCAAGTACAGAGACAACAGGGTCAGCCCACGCAAGTACAGGGACAGCAGGGCCAGGCAGTACAAGGAGGCCAAGCAGGGCGAGGAGGCCAGGCAGTGCAAGGAGGCCGGTCAGGGCAAGGGGGCCAGTCAGGGCAAGGAGGCCAGACAAGGTAAGGCCGACAAACTCGTAGCCAAGCAGAAGTGACAGCGTGGACCGGGGTGAATGTGGAGCTTCCACGAGGAGCTCCTTTTTGTGGGCTAAGAGGCGCGTTCGATCTGCTTGACGATCATTTTGGCCATTTCCACTGGATCGCTGGCGGATGTGATTGGACGTCCAACGACGAGATAGTTAGCTCCCGCGCGCATCGCGTTCTCGGGAGTTACTACGCGGGCCTGGTCATCAACCGCTCCACCTGCGGGACGAATACCGGGAGTAACAAGCGTGAAACTCCGTCCGAAAGTTTGGCGCAGGTGTACCGCCTCCTGAGCTGAAGCGACGATTCCGCCGCACCCGGTTTGCAGGGCTAGTGCGGCAAGCCTAGTTACCTGGTCCTCCACCTCGCCTGCAACGCCAATCTCGCGCAAGTCTTCCGTGTCTAAGGAGGTCAAAACAGTTACGGCTAAAACCGTGGGCTTGCTTTCTGATTGCGCTGCTGCTTCGGCAGCAGCTTTTAGCATTTTTGAGCCACCAGCGGCATGAACTGTGAGCAGAGAAACTCTGAGTGAGGCTGCGCTGCGGATCGCTGCAGCAACCGTGTTTGGGATGTCGTGGAACTTAAGATCGAGAAAGACTTTTTTGCCGTTAGCTACCAGCTCACGGACAAATGAAGGGCCTTCCGTTGTGAAAAGTTCCTTGCCCACCTTGTAAAAAACGACGTTTTCGCCAAGTTGCTGCACAAGCGCTCGAGCCTTCTCTCCGTTAGCCAAGTCCAGCGCCACAATCAGATTCTGTCTGCCATCTTGCATCGTGAATAAAAGGATAACTCACTCGGAGAGGGAGAGGGAACGGCCAGGCAAGCAAAAGCCCCACGGCACGCCGCGGGGCTAAACCCTTGCAGGTCGCCTTTAGCGTATAACGACCGGTTGTCTTGCCTGGGCCATCTCCGCGTAACGGGGATCGACAACATCGATCCGGACCTTTTCCAGGCCCTTCTGGCTCATGCCGATGCAGCGGGCGGCGCCGTAAGATAAATCGATGACTCGGCCCGGAGTGACCGGACCGCGGTCATTAACGCGGACCACTACCGACTTCTTATTCTTCAGGTTTGTAACTTTAACGAACGTACCTAACGGTAGTTCGCGGTGGGCAGCAGTGAATTTGTACATATTGTAGTCTTCACCGCTTGCTGTTGACTTACCGTGGAAGAGGCCGCCGTACCAGGAAGCCTTGCCCACCTGGAATGGCTTGGCGGGGGGTTCCAATTCTTTCGGTTCCTGCTTTGGTATTGGCAGGAAGGTTAGCGCGCTCGGCAAAGCTAATGTGGTTGTGTGGCTGGGTGCCGCTCCCATGGTGCCGCCTAGCAAGAGCATTGCAAGGGCGCAATGGGTCAGTACTCGTCGCAATCAAACACCTCGCTCAAGAAATTTTCTCCATGAATTCCAACGCCTGGGCTTTGACCCAGGCGATAGCTAATTGTATGGGCCCATAACCACAAGGTCAACCCTGCTCAAAATAAATATCCTTTTGTCCTTGCGTAAGATGTTGGTAATGTGATAGGCGCAAAGAAGGGCAGGATGAACCCTGATTGTCACTGCTTTACTGTCGCAGCGGTCTGGAATTGCAGGGAAGAAGCGAAAGATACGGTGTGGTTGGGAGCTGACCTGGTGCTTGGAAATCTCCCTCGCCGATTCAACTGGGATCTAAGATATGCAGGATCGAGTCTCCAAGGTCTATTTTTTCTCGGTTGTTATCTCGTCTGGGATCACAGGAAGCAGTGGTGTTTCATCCTGAGTCGCCGGTTCGGGGGGGACAACCGGTTGCGCCGACATGGACGGGGCTTGCGACGAGATCGCCGGGGGCTGAGTGACTTCAGGTCTAGCCTGCTGCTGGTTCCGGCCGGCCGCCGTGGACGGCGCTGCGGAAGCTAGCGGTTCGGGCGGAACATTCTCTTCGGCGAGGATGCGGACCGGAGTTTCTGGTTCTGGTTTAGGCGGTACGGCAGGCTCGCGGACTATGGCATTGTCGCGGGTACGCAGGGGAAGGGGCGGACCGCCCTTGGCACGGAGAGCCGCAACCTGTTTTTCCTGCGCAATGTCGACGGACTGCTGGTTACGGTCGGCTACTGCCGCCAATTTCATCCCTTCGATGTTCTTGCGGGTTGCGAGGAAGACGCGAATTCCATTGCGATCGGCTTCTCGGGCCTTGGCATAGTAATAGTCGGCGGTTTCACGATCGCCTTCCATCTCTGAGATGTAGCCCATGTTATTCAATGAAAATGCATTACCGGGGTCGAGGCGGTAAGCTTCCATGAAGAACTGGCGTGCCTTGTCCGGTTGATTGCGGTTCAGAGCAGAGACTCCGCGCAGGTTGAAGCGGGCGACTTTCGCCTCACTGGAACCCTCAGCACGGAGCTCGCGTTGTGCTGCCTGCAGGTTAATGCTTGCAATCTCGGTGATACTGCGCCCCCGCCAACCGCGGTTGAGCGCCACGACTATCTTTTCTTTGGAGCCGCTTGCGGCCGCGAGACCGTAATAGTGTGCCGCTTGTTCCAGTTCTCCTTCTTTTTCCAGAGCGTAACCAAGATTGTTCAAGGTGAAAGGATTCTGAGAATCCATGGCCAGGGCCTTGCGCAAAGTGGTTTCAGCTTCGGGTGCGCGCCCCTTGATCATCAGTCCCATGGCGGCCACATTGAGTCGGTTGATCTGCATTGGTTTGCTCACGGCATTCCCGGCTACCTCAGATACCTGCTTCCCTTTCAACTCTGGATTACTGGAGAACTGAATCGTGGCACCGGAGCTATTTGTGGCAGCCAAGTCATAGAATTTCTGTGCCTTCTCGATATCTCCGTCCAACTCGGCTACGTAACCAAGGTTGTTCAAAGTGAAAGGATCGTCGGGATCGATGAGATAGGCTTTATAGAAGGCGCGTTTGGCGCGGTTCGTGTCGTGCTTTGCCAGGGCTTTCACACCGGATTGATTGAGTTGCTGTACCGGCGTGGGCTTGGTGCGCTTGGGTATTTTCAGGTGGAGATCCGCCCCCAGCGCGTTTGGCGCTGCCAAAATGAAGGTCAAAAGCAGTGCGTTTGTAACTCTGATTGCAACCTGGAATGTTTTTGTATTCCGAATGTCAGCCACGATACGAATCATTGCGAGATCCCGCATAGGGCCTTTGATGAGAGCGACGCATATTCTGTTGCAGTATCGGCGCGAGTCTTCGTGGTCTGCTTCCAGCCTGATCCCTGCATCTAACAGGCGATACTCTGCTTCGCGGGGAGAATATGAAGCTGAATCAGATTTTGTTCGCCGCAGGTCTCCTGATCGCTGCGGCGTTTGTCAGTGCGCAGAGCACGACTGGGACACAGACCTTGAACGTGGGAGCAGCCAATGCAGCCACTTCTGCCGTTTCGCCTGCCGCAGTGACTCCCAAGCCTCTCGAACCAACCAGTTCGGGGGAGCCGTATACCGAGATGCTTGATACGGCAAACAGTCCGGCAGCATACGATCCTCTGCTGGAACCTCGCCCTCTGCCTCACTCCAATCTGTCTCTGCTCGGCGGTATTGTGCGGAAGGTGGATGTGATGCACAACCGCATAACGCTTCAGCCTTTTGGCGGAGGAAGCAAGTATTCGATTTACTTCGACGAGCGTACACACATCCTGAGCGGGGGACGGGAAGCCACCGTGTTGGCAATTCATCCCGGGCAGCGAGTCTACGCGGATACCCAAAATTCGGGGGCGCAGGTCTTTGCGCGGACGATACAGGTGCGTACCGCGGGCAGTTCGGCGAATGCCAACGGACAGGTGGTCGAGGTACTTGGCGGCCAGTTGCGTATGTTGGACCGCTTAAGTGGAGAGACGATTCGAGTGGCGATCACCGATAGGACCAGAGTGCAGTCGCGGAGGGGACCGGTTGCGGCAGGAGATCTGCATTCCGGATCGCTGATCGAGGTGACGTTTTTCTCAAACGGAAGGCCCAACGAGGCTCAAAACATCACTATCTACGCCAATCCGGGCGAATCCTACGTGTTTGCCGGGATATTGAGCTACATCAATCTGCGCGATGGCATCCTGGCGCTGGATAACCAAGTAGACGGCAAGAATTACGAACTCTATTTTGATCCGCTTGGGCAAAAGAAGCTGGCCCTGCTGACGGTTGGGACTGCGGTTTCAGCGACTGCCAGCTTCGATGGGAAGCGCTATCGGGCGACTTCGATCAAGGTCAGGGAGAGCGCGGCGAAGTCAGAGTCCAGCAACAGATAGAGTTTTGCAAGTCTTGGCATTATGAGAGCCATCCTCGCAGTAAATTGCGGGTCTGGCGGGTCGCAAACGTGAATTGCTAAAATCAGGGGTGGTGATGGAGTTCACCCTTAACCGTTGCGCTTGCCCGGCGAGTGCGGCTGATGACTCCTAGCTCATATCAGGAGAATTTCAGACAGTGCTTGCCTATCTTTATGTATCCCTGGGCGCCATTGTCGGCGCCAGCGCCCGTTATTTTGTCAGCCGCTTCATTGCCAAGACCGTCACGGCCTCTTTCCCCTGCGGCACACTGCTCATCAATGCGACCGGTAGTTTTATTCTCGGATTATTCTTGATCTGGAGTACCGAGCGTGCATTGCCCGACCCTCGTTGGCGTCTGTTGATTGCCATCGGCTTCTGCGGTTCCTACACTACGTTTTCCAGTTATGCCTTCGAGAGTTTCTCGCTCTTTGAGCAAGGGCACTACCTTCTGTTTGCATCGAATGTGCTGGCGAACAATATCCTTTGCCTTGCCGGAGTTTTGGCCGGTGCGGTTCTGGCAAGGAGCATATAATGTCCGGCGCACTGAACCAGGGGGAGAGAACGATGGCTGTACAAATCACAATGTACCTGCACGAGGAAGACCAGTGGCAGCACCGCTCCTTACATCTGGAAGTATTGAAATATCTGCGCGAGGAAAACGTTTTCGGAGCCGTCGCCTATCATGCCGTCGCCGGCTTCATGGGACGTATGCGGCTGAAGACCGCGACGCTGGTCGATGGGGGAGGAAAGCTTCCGGTCGTCGTCACCTTCGTTGATACGGACGAACACATCCAGCGCGTGCTGCCGAAGCTGAAGGAAATGGCCGCACACCGCCTGATTGTGCGCGAAAACGTGACAGTGGAGCAGGGAAGTCTCGACTGAGGCTAGACCGCTTCGCGGCTCTCCCGGCGTTCCTCCAGCTTGAGCCCGAGGGCCGCTAGCTTTTCACAGGTCGAGGTGTAATCGACGTGATGAATGCCTCGTATTCCCAGAGTTTCAGCGATCTGGACAAACATCGCACGGTCCTCAATGTATGCGACCTGTTCAGGCGGAACCTGGGCGACATCCAGTGCAATACGGTAGATATCCTCGTCAGGCTTGCGCACGTGGACGAAGCAGGATGCGATGAAGAAATCCACAAAGCTGTGGAGCTTGAAATTCTGAATGCGGCGCTCGTTGAGTTCGCGCCCTTCGTTGTTGATTACGGCAATCTTCAGCTTGTATTGAGACTTGAGAGTGCGGACCAGATCGATCATCTCGGGACAGGGTTTGGATTGCGCGAACATGAATTCGCGAAACTGATCCTTCGTGAAGTTCCGCTGCTCGTAAAAGACAACCCGGCTTAGATACTGGTCCAAGGTGAGTTTTCCAGCCTCGTAGGTATCAAAAGTCAGATGATGCCGTTCATCCATTTCCTTGCGGTCGAGGTTGAATGTTGTTGCCGCAAGCTCGCGCGAGTGGCGGTCCCAGCCATTGGTAAGCAGGACTCCGCCCAAGTCGAGAAACAGAGCTGATATCCGCATGCTTCCCCTCCACATAACGGAACCGAACAGCAAACTTGTCTGTCGGTCTGTTGGGTCCAGCGATGACGAGAGACCGGCAGGTTGGACAGCACGGATTAGCACAGCCGCCAGAGCACGGAGAGAGCGGGTACCCTCCAGTAGTTAAGCCGCTCGATTGCCGCACTAAAAGACCCGTCCGACTTGGAAGAAGAACTTTGCATGGCCGTAGTCGCCGACCGCACCGCCTACTTCCACGGGTCCGAACAGCGTATTCATGATGAGTCCCGCGGCCACGTCTCCAGGGAGATAGGGCGGTTTGGGGCCTTTGGGAAGTTGATAGGTCTTACCCACCTCAAACATGCCAATGAAGTCGATCGTACTTCCCAGCAAGGGCGGCAGTTTCGCCAGCGTTCGAATATAACCAAGCTGGAACAGAAAGTATTGGTCGGTCAGCAACTCGTTGGTACCGAACGCCGCAAAGCGCGTTACTCCCCCTAGGGGGAACTGCGGCACTCCGGTCTTGTATCCGTAGGTGGTTCCTCCGTAACCGTGCAGGAAGACCGAGGAGGGAACGTTCAAGCGGAAGTAGTTCTGGAGCTGTAACTCCGAAATCGGGAATCCTTCGGGAGCTCCGGGGTTGGCGTTGAAATACTTCGTGTAAAACTTGATGTTATGGCCTGTGCGGGGAACGATTGGATTGTCCACCGACACGTAGGTGTATTGCAGCCTGAGGTTGCCGGTTCCCCCGGAGACGTTCGGTAATACGGTTCTATCCCCGGTCTGTGGCGAGAGGTGTTGATAGCCGCCCTCATACCCGAGACGCGCCTCCCCGGTTCGTCCGAACAGATAGCCCACGTCAAGGGCACCGAGCGCCACGCGGTTCCGGTAGAGAGAGAGCAGGTCGCTTCCCTTGTAAATTGGGTACTGAGCGCTGTTGAAGCCGACTCGCGGCGCAACGAACCATTTACTCGTGGCCTTGAATGGCCGGTAATACTCGCTGTTGATTCCGTATTGGGAACCCAGAATTACGTCGTTGCGCAACTCTCTCCGATAGCCACCAAAATTCAGATACGTAATGCGCGCGCCGATACTGAAAAAGACGTTGTTGTAGTCGGAGCCATCTATGACGATAAGGGGCCGCACAATCGGCGGGGCGTATGGTTTTGGCTCGGCTTGAATCTGGAGGCCCTGTTTGCCGTTCTGCTCTACCATGGAATAGTTCAAGGTAGACAGGGAGCCCATCCCCCTAAATTCCATAAGTTTTTGATCAAGCTCGTTTGGGTCAGCCGGCTTTCCCGATACCCCGGCCATCTCTTCGGTCATAGGTTGTGCGATCTCTGGAGGCACGCCAATGACCTCTACAAACTGTGGAACGGGCGCCTTTTTTCGCCGTGCGTTGCGCTCGGCGAGATACTGGTTCCACGCGGCCTCATCTACCGAGAAGAAAGAAAGTTTTGCGGCATTTGCCGCGGCTGCGTCATATCCGGCCTTGATGATCGCATCGGCTTTCTTATAGTCACTTCCTGTGTAATTGTTCACCGGCACGATTACCAGCAGATCTGCGGATTTCATCGAACGACGTTCGTTAGCGACGATCACCGCGGAGATCGACTGTCCGAGCACCGCAAAGCTGGATAGCGACTCAGCAGGGTTGATCGGATTTACCTCGAGGTGAATGGCGAGAACGATATCTGCGCCCATTTCTTTGGCGACATCGGTGGGAAGGTTGTCCAGCAGTCCGCCATCAACGAAGATGTGGTCTCCGCTGCGGACAGAGCTGAAGATGCCAGGCAGCGACATGGTGGAACGTAATGCCAGGTCCAGCGGTCCACTGCGGAAAACATACTCGCTTGAAGTCACGAGGTCCGTAGCCACACAGGCAAATGGTATTGGCAACTCGTCGAAACTCCTCATTTGCGAATAAGGCAACGAAATGCGGTTCAGGATCAGATCCACCTGCTGGCCGGTGTTAAAGCCGGAAGGAAATTGCAACCCTTTGCGCAAGCCGAATTCCAGCGTGCTGGGATAGTCGCGAGCATCCTGCTTGCGCCGAAAAGCAAGGTCATTGAAGGGTGTCTGCCCGCTCAGGACTAGGTCCCAGTCAATACTTTTCACCACTTGACGGACTTCGGCGGCATTCCGCCCGGTGGCATAAACTCCGCCCACCAACCCGCCCATGCTGGTGCCGGCGACGTAGCTCACGGGGATGCGGTGCTCCTCCAGCCACTGGATGACTCCAACGTGTGCCAGACCGCGCGCACCGCCTCCCTCCAACACCAGTCCGATTCTGGGGCGTTTCGCGGCGGCTGGAGTGCTTTGCGTCAGGCCGATTGCTGAAGTGAGCCAGACTAGAAGGAGTACAAGAATTCGCGATCTGTACGCCATGGTAACGTCGGGCCTTTCTCTGTCCGTCCGTTTAAGCAAGCGAAACAGTGTCAACTCCGTTGCAACTTCTATTGATCCTGAGATTACCGTCGCGGTGGGCGTCACAGAGCATTGGCTGGAAAACGATCACCAAGTCGACGCAAATCTTCGTCAAACACCGATGGCCCATTTATCGCGTCAAAACGAGAGTTGGCGCGATAAGAGAGATTCACAGTCAACTCAGGATGTTGCCCGCCCATTCTGCTCTAATTAATCTTCCAACAGGATCTTGCGAGCCGATTATGTGATGGTGGCCTGGGCTTAGTTCGATGGTGCAACAGTGATCAGGTTCGTGGATGTTATGACTTGAGTTTTCTGCGTAATATTTCTGAACCCGGACATGAGCGAATGGGGGAATCCGGCAATGCCAGATTTGCATTCCGAATCTTGTCGATCTCAATCACTGCGATCCATTCACCTGGAGTGGAGTCTTGCCAGACGATTCGCCCATGTAACATTCGCGCAATAGTTGCTGCTGGAAGATCCTGATGAAAGTCGAAATAGCGCGTCTGAATGTTGGTCCAGCCAGGAATGCGATGGAATAGCCCCCACTGTGGTTCAAATTTCGTGGAGAAGGCAACTACCACGTCAAAGCTTTCGGGCTGCTGCTGGGCGCGAAGAATTTCCTCCGCGCTGAAGTTCTCGATGCGCACCACCGTGAGCGGACGCCCTACATAGCCAAGGAACGGCCGATTTAATTCGTCGGAAGCGGGCCACGCCGTGAGGATGCGATCCTGCGCGTAATGTTTTTCCGCGTACTTCGCGGCCTGCTGGTGCAGTCGCACGTAGGATGCCCAGGTAAGATTGTCTTCGGGCGAAATGAACCACGGGGGATTTAGAAATAATGCCAGGAGGAACGCGGCGGCGCACCCGGCGATCCACCACTTCCAACGAGGCGCGTACATCCGCAGCACGTTCACGGAGAGCAAAATTACGAGAGGAATTGCCGGAATCATGTAGCGAGCGAGCAACGCCCCACCGACGACCGCGAACTCCGCCACCTGTGCCAGCACCACCAGCACGAGCAGAATTTGAATGTTTGGAGCAATGGCTTGGGCAGACGCTTCAGGAGCACCCGGATGCCGGGCATTCCAGAGAAGGAGCAGCGCGGCAGCTGTGAGCACGAACAGATTCATGTATCCGCTCGAGTGCCAGAACCGCATCACCCCGGCCAGCAGAATTCGGAGCGGCGTGATGGTGGCTCCCACATTGTAGCGGAGGTAGTCAGGGTTGCCGAAGATGTGGCCGGTGCGGTGACAGTGATACCCGTACCAGCCGATCAGCGGAAGCAGAGCCAGCAGATAGGCCGCGCACTGCGCCAGCGAGCGCCGGGGCAAGCACCACTTCGCTGTCACTTGGGGACGCCAGCGATAGGCCATCCAACCGATCAGATCAGCGCCGAAGAGCGTGAGCGTGACCACCACGGTGGTCTCTTTGGCTACCGCTGCGAGGGCAGCAAAGGCGATTGCCTGCCAGCGACGGCCGCAAATGTGCGAGTACAGGGTCCAGAGCACCAGGGCAAATGCCGCGATATCAAGGTGCGCCATTGCTGATTGCGAAAATACCGTTGGCGACAGCGCTGTGAGCACGACTGTGGCATTCGCTACAGCCGTGCTTGCCACGCGGCGCGCAAGCAGCCAGAGCCCGGTGAATCCGAAAGCGGCAACCAGCAGCATGGCTGTGCGCGTCACCAGGGGAGAGTAGGCGGCGATCTTCCAGCAGAGGGCAAGCCACAGCATTACTAGCGGCGGATGAGCGTTGGAAAGCGTGGTGTGTGGAATCAGGTCGCCCGAGAGAAGAATGTCACGGGCGGCTGGAACGAAGTATCCTGCTTCGTCCCAAAAGTACGGTAACCGCAACAGCGGAAGATGCACCATCCAGAGTGCAAGAAAGATTAGACCAAAAGCCAGAAGCCCCTGAGTCAGCAAGCCTCCGGCAGGCGTATGAGGGGTGCGTTGGCGCATTCTTAGTGGATGGGACCGTTCTGCGCAAACTGCGGATCGATCTTGATCTCCCCAAAAGTCTGCTCATAGTTCGCTACATTCTGCTGGAGCATCAGCGAGAGCGCCTTGGCCTGCTGTGGGCTGAGATAGATTCCCTGAAAGTTGCGTAGGTCAATGCCAGGGCCATTCCCCGGGATAGCCATTCCGAAGGCGAGAAAGAAATCCCACACACTCATGCGGACTTGCACGCTGTTGGAATAGTTCTCGCGGTAATCGTCTGAATTCTGGATGCGGATTTCGGGCTGTTCGTTGAAATTGGACATAAGAGATCTCAAAAAACAGCCTAACAACTTTGGCGCGGAATGGCACGCGCAAGGGCCAGCTTTTCACCTATCGTGCTCCTCTTCGCTCACTCGCAGCATCTCAGGAGATGGTTTTCAAGTTCGTTCGTGCGAGTGAGGTGGCAATGCAGAGGTTGGATCAAGCCGGGTTGATTGCGGCAAAACCATTTTTGATCGAACAGGACTACACGAAATACACACCAGAGCAGCACTCTCTCTGGGGTGAGCTGGTGCAGCGGCGGATGGCCCAGCTGAAAGAGTGTGCCTGTCGCGAGTACCTGGACGGATGGAGTGTGCTCGGCCTTAAGCCAGAGCGGATTCCGCGTCTGCCAGTGGTGAGCGAACTGCTTGAGAAACGCACCGGATGGAGAGTGCAGCCGGTTTCAGGATTCATGCCGTCGCGTGCGTTTTTCGAAATGCTTCAGGCCCGGCAGTTTCCTACAACTACCTGGCTGCGCAGCCGCGAGTCGATGGACTACACGCCGGAGCCGGACATTTTGCACGACGCGCTGGGGCATCTTCCAATGTTTGCCGAGCAGCGCTTTGCCGACGCCGTCGCCGAGTACGGGCGTGTGTGCTACGCGATGGAGAGCGAAGAGAAGTTAGAACGAATGGGGAGGCTCTTCTGGTACACCTTTGAGTTTGGCTTGATCCGGCAGGACGGCGCCGTGAAGGTGTACGGCTCGGGCATCGCGTCATCGCAGGCGGAGTGTACCAACGTGCTCTCGGGAGGCTGCGAGATCCGGGATTTCAGCGTTGCTGAGGTTCTGAATACTACCGTGAAGGTGGACGAGATTCACAAGCGGCTCTTCGCGATAAATTCATTCTCAGAGACACTGAACGCGGTTCGAGAAGCGCGGGAGATGGTGGAAAAGAATTGACGAGTTTGCCCCGGCGCGACTGCGTGCTTCCGCTGGGGGAAAGGGGAAAAACTCAAAATTTTTCTTTCTTCCGGTATACCGTGCCCTGAAAAATTGCAATCAGGTCGTGTTTGTCATTCCGAATTTCGACGACATAAGTTCCTAACTTGTGGTTCAGCGAAACTTCTTTTGCTTCGGCAATCAAAACTCCGGTGGACACTGCTTTTGCATAGGATATGGTCGCATTAATTCCCACGGCAATTTGCCCGTGTGAATTTGACGCAGCCCCGAAAGTGAAATCCGCCAGCGTAAAAATTGCGCCGCCGTGAACGATCCCCAACCCGTTCAAATGGCGGTCCTGTATTTCCATTCTTGATCTGGCGTATCCGGGCGCGACCTCCAGCAACTTTATGCCGCAGTGTTCGTTAAAGCTATCCTTCGCAAGAACACGCTTGACCTTTTCCACTTCTGTTTCACCTCTGACTTGTACTGTTACTCTATCCGCCGCGCCTCACCTTGAACAACGGAATATTGTTAATCGCAACAGAAACAACTTCTGGAACGTGGAGCGATAGAATTGGGGCAATGTTCACAGTTCAGAGATATCGCGGACGCATTGCTCCCTCTCCAACCGGGTACTTGCACCTCGGGCATGCTCGTACGTTTTGGCGGGCTTTTGAGCGGGCGCGTGAACATGATGGCGTGCTGGTCTTCCGCAATGAGGATCTGGATTCGCAGCGTTGCCGTTCCGAGTTTGTGAATGCGATGTTTGAAGATCTTCGCTGGTACGGCATCGAGTGGCAGGAGGGGCCGGATGTGGGCGGACCGTTTGCACCTTATGCTCAGAGCGAGCGGCGCAGCTTCTATCTTGACGCATGGAACAAGCTGTTGCGTGAAGGATGGATCTACCCGTGCTCCTGCTCCCGGAAGGAATTGGCACAGGTGGTCAGCGCTCCTCATGACGATCAGGATGAACCGCTCTATCCTGGCACTTGCCGAGACCGGAGAGCGACGGCGGCGACTCCGGGAGGAGTGAACTGGCGTTTTCGCGTGCCGGTTGGCGAAAGAATTGAATTCGAAGACCGCCGCATGGGACTGCAATCGTTTGAAGCAGGGCGCGACTTCGGTGATTTTGTTATCTGGCGTCGGGATGATGTTCCGGCGTATCAACTGGCGGTGGTAGTGGATGATGCGGCAATGCAAATAAGCGAGGTAGTGCGCGGAGAAGATCTGTTACGCTCGACGGCCCGGCAGATTCTGTTGCAGCGGGCACTGGGGGTGCCCACTCCCGACTACTATCACTGTGAACTGATGGTCGATGATAAAGGGGTGCGCCTGGCCAAACGCCACGATGCGCTCAGTCTGCGAACTCTGCGTGAACAAGGTTTTTCTCCAGAGCAAGTGAGGGCGACGGGATACAGAAATTTTGCGGTAAATCAAACCAAATTGTGACCTAAATCACATAGCTCTGCCCACTGCATTCCGTTATCATGTAGGGGCACGCGGGGAAACTGGACCCGCGTAAGGAGACTGCTCATGGCTCACGTGATTACTGACACCTGTATTAAAGACGGCCTGTGTATGGAGGCATGTCCGAGCGAAGCAATTGGCCCCGCGCCTGGCACACCCGAGTTCGACGCAGTGCCCCAGCTCTACATCAATCCGAGCGAGTGCCTGGATTGCGGCGGCTGCGCTGCAGCATGCCCGACCAATTCGATTTTCTGTATTGGTGATCTGCCTGCCGATAAAGCGGACGCGGCGGCAAAGAATGCTGCATACTACAAAAAGTAAACGGCCAAACTAGACTTTTTGACGGGCTGAATCTCGAACTAGTGTCCTTTCTCAAACGTCCTTTTTCTGAGATAAGCGTCGAAAAATAAGCGTCCTTTTTCGCGCGGTTTAATCCGCGCGAAAGGACGGGTTTACTCCCCAAGCTTCCGCTGCAGGGATTGCTCGTGCCCTCCTGACATTCCGCGCCGCTTTCCTGGCTAGACGAATAAAATACGTGGTATTTTTATCCGCTTTGGCTAGGAGTTCACTCTTGAACTATCCACACTGGCAACTGGTGATTCCCGGCGGGTTGTTGATCGCGTTTGTTGCTGTGCTGCACGTCTTTGTTTCGCATTTCGCAGTTGGCGGCGGTTTCTTTCTGGCAGTTACCGAGAGCATTGCGCGCAGGCAGAAGGACGCGGCCCTCATTGATTACTGCCGACGACACTCCAAATTCTTTGCGCTGCTTACATTGGTCTTCGGCACCATCACCGGCGTGGGCATCTGGTTCACCATTGGGCTGGTAAGTCCGGAAGCGACATCGACGCTCATCCATATCTTCGTTTGGGCCTGGGCGATCGAATGGGTCTTCTTCTTTGTAGAGATCTCCGCAGCCATTATTTATGTCAAAACCTGGGAAAGCTTACCCGCGCACGACCACCAGGTCGTCGGCTGGATCTACGTTGTTGCGTCCTGGATGAGCCTGTTCGTTATTAACGGGATTCTTACTTTCATGCTCACACCCGGGAGCTGGATCACCACGCACAACTTCTGGGATGGGATCTTTAATCCCACGTTCCTGCCTTCTTTGGTGACAAGAACGGCCGTAAGCGTGTTTCTGGCGGGCATCTTTGGCTACGTTAGTTTGCCAAAGAGCGAGGGCCGCGACAAAGTGGCTCGGTGGTCTGCATTATGGATTGTAGCCGGAGCGCTGGTGCTGCCGTTATCGTTATGGTGGTACTTTGCCTGCATCCCTCAGTTTTCCCGTTTGTACTTTGATAGAGGTTTTATCGGGGTGCGTCATGCGATCCGTGGCGGCATAGGTTTTACGCTGATGGCGCTGGTGATCGCGCTCCTCTGCGGGCTTTGGAAACCGCGCTGGATGCGGCGTCCGCCGGTAGGCTTTCTCCTGGTCTGCGGCCTCGGCGTGATTGGCGCGGGCGAGTACCTCCGAGAATTTGTGCGCAAGCCATGGGTGATCAACCAGGTGCTCTATGCAAACGACCTGCGCCCGGCGCGGATTGATGCGTTGCAATCGCAGGGGGTGAGCGACACGGCAAACTTCCTGTTAACTCCTGACACGGCAAGCTCGAATTACGGAGAAAACCTTTTTTATCTGCAATGCGGAAAGTGCCATTCGGTTGCGGGCTATCGCGCCATGCGGTGGCGGGTAGATGGGTGGGATACCGAATTCGCGGCCGATATTCTTCAGCACATTCACATGCTGCGAGGGACCATGCCACCTTATCCGGGCAATAAGGGGGACCGAAGATCCCTTGGACGCTGCCTTGCTTCCCTGAATCCTTCGTGGCAGTTCACCATAACGGACGCGAACCGTCTCGCGGTGGGCGAGAGAGTGTTTGGGGCACGCTGCGGACACTGCCACACCGTAAACGGGAACTTCCGTCCGCTTCGCGGAGCTTTCGAAAATCGGACGCCCAGCCAGGTGCGGGCGATATTCCCTGCGCTGGGCGAGATGAGCAGCAATATGCCGGTTTTCAATGCGCCGGACGATCAGGCGCAAGCTCTGGCTTTCTATATTTCGCATGAGGCCGGCAAGCCGATGCCCTTCAAGCAGCCTCCGCCAGAGGCCCCGACCAGCAGAAGTCATTCGCGATTTGCAAGGCCAGCACGGCCATGGCAGGAGGTGCCTTAATGCAGACGGTCCCGATTCCTCAGACTGGTTCTTTACCGCTACCGGGACCGGTGTGGCTGTTCACCGTGCTCTTGGTGGTGTCGTTGACGTTGCATCTGGCGGCCATGAACTCCGCGCTCGGAGGCGGAATCTGGGCGTTATGGAATTATTTTCGAGGGCGACACGCTGAGCATCCGAATTCGCGCCGGCTGGCGAGTGAACTCGCATTGATGCTGCCGAATTTTCTGGCCTTCACGGTTACGCTGGGAGTGGCGGCGCTGCTCTTCGTGCAGGTGCTTTTCGGGAATTTCTTTTACACAAGCTCGATTCTGATCGGCGTGCTGTGGCTGGCTGTTATTCCGCTGCTGATCGCCGCCTACTATGGTTTTTACTACTTCTCCTATACGTCAGAAAAAGGGCGGGGAATGAGTGGCTTCGTCCTGGCGATTTCTTTCTGCGTGTTGCTCGGCGTCGCCTTCGTTTACGTCAATAACATGGCGTTGATGCAGAGTCCTGAACGCTGGCAGGCAATGTATCGCGCTCACCCGAACGGATGGAATCTGAATGTCGGCGACCGTAGTGTGATCCCGCGTTACCTGCATATCGTCAATGGTGCAATTGCCCTGTTTTCTGCCATTCTGGCGCACTTCGGTATGCGCAAGCTGAAGGCAGATTTAGAATATGGACGATGGATTGTGCAGCGCTCGGCTATGGTATTCGCGGCATGCACGGGATTGCAGTTTCTGTTCGGGATGTGGATGCTTATGGCAATTCCGCGCCACATTGCGATCGTTCTGCTGCAAGATCCTCTTGCTGTTACTGTCTTCGGGATGGCTTTGATGTCGGCGGTCGCCGCCATGCTGCTGATCCTGCTGGGAAGCTTTGCGGAAAAGAACAATGCGATGGTTCACGCGGGTTTTGGCATGTCGCTGGTCACGCTCTTCCTTATGGTCTGCCTGCGCTATCTGCTGCGTATGATCTATCTCAAGCCCTACGCCAATCTGGGGGCGCTCGCTGTCAGTCCGCAAAACGGAGTGATTGCATTATTCATGGTGCTTTTTCTCGGCGGATTGGCAACGGTCGGTTACATGCTTCGGCTGGTTGCGCGGAGTGGAAAAACGCGTATAAGCGCTGACGGGCCAAATTAGCGAGGATTTGCCGTTATGCAATCGGGCGGCCTGCTGGCCGCCTTGATCTGTTTGCGGAATATTCGTTGCGGGTATGCGTAAAAAAAAGCTTTTTTGCTCTCAGAAGCGTTGACTTTATTGGTTCCAGATCTGCATACTTATGCGTATATCTGAATAATAATTCTCTCCATTGGAAGCATATGTCAAAGCTGTCTCGCCAAAACTTGATTTTAGACTTGGTACAGCAGGAAACTGTGGCAAACCAGGAGCAATTGCGCAAGCTGCTTTTGCGGCAGGGGTTCGACGTGACCCAGGCGACTTTATCTCGGGATATCAATGAACTGGCTCTCGTTAAGACGCCTGGAGGCTACAGCGTTTCGCGCGGCGACCATCAGGCAGAACCGAGCTTTCATTCTGCGGGAAGATTGGTTCGTGAATTTGTGATAGAAGTGCGCGAGGCGCAGAATCTACTAGTCATTAAGACCGCGACGGGTTCGGCTCAACCTGTGGCAGCGGCAATCGATTCCGATGGTTGGCCGGAGATCGTGGGTACTGTTGCCGGAGATGACACTATTCTTGTGATTTCCCAAAACAAGAAGAATGCGAACAGGGTTTCACTTCGAATTAAAGGGATGATGCAGTGAGCGCGGCTAAGGTGAAAGCCGCGGTCATGGGAGCCACGGGGTACGCAGGATTCGAACTGGCCAAGCTGTTATTGCGGCATCCGCGCATGGCAACGCCGCTTTTTCTTTCGCGTGAGCAGGGACCGGCAACGCAGCCTCTTGAAAGTCTCTATCCGGAACTCACGGGGAACGAAAGTTATCCGCTGGTGCCGTTTTCTTGGGATTTGCTCAAGAAGGAAGGCGTTGACGTCTTATTCCTTGCGACACCGCATGAGCTTTCACGGGAACTGGTTCCGGAGGCCATGGGTAAGGGATTGCGGATTGTGGACTTGAGCGGTGCGTGGCGTTTGAAGGATCCGGTAAACCGCGGGGTGTATCGGTTTGAAGATAAAGATGCCGTACTGGCGGCAGAGTTGGACCGAACGGCCATATACGGCTTGCCGGAGTTGCATCGGGACGAGATTCGGGATGCAGTTCTGGTAGCAAATCCGGGATGTTATGCAACCTCAGTGATTGTGCCTCTGACGCCTTTGGTGCGCTCTGGTTTGGTTAATACCGGGCGAGGTGTGGTTTGCGATTGTAAATCTGGTGTTTCCGGCGCGGGGAAGAAGCCCACGCAGAAAACGCATTTTGTTGAAGCTGCTGATAATTTTTCGGCGTATTCGGTTTTTGGACATCGCCATACGGGCGAAATTCTGGAACAGGCGGGATTGCATGCAGACGAACTCATCTTTACTCCGCATTTATTGCCGATCCCACGCGGCATTCTTTCGACGATCTATCTAGGGCTGACCAGGCCCGTTACTCCGAGCGAGATTGATGCCGTGTACCGCGAGTCCTACAGCGGCTCCCACTGGGTGCGGATTTTTGGCCCTGGCAAGCTGCCGCAGATTCAATACTCGGTGCGCACAAATTATTGCGATGTGGGGTTCGAGTTGGCCCCAGATGGAAAGCGCCTCATCGTGGTGTCCTGCCTGGATAACCTGATGAAGGGTGCGGCGGGCCAGGCGCTCCAGAACCTGAACGTGATGTTCGGGTGGAGCGAGAAGGAAGGGTTTTAATTATGAAGCTTGTAGTGAAAATTGGCGGTGCAGCATTAGAGGATAAGGTGCTCCTCAAGAAGTGTGCGCAGGCGGTGGCCGATCTTGCAGCCGAAGGACACAAGGTCGCTGTGGTGCACGGCGGAGGCAAGGCTTTGACGCAGACGTTGGCACTGATGGGCAAGGAGTCCACCTTTGTTAATGGATTGCGTGTCACCGATTCTGATACACGCGATGTGGCGTTGATGGTGCTGGCTGGGCGCGTGAATAAGCAGTTGGTTGCGGCGATTACCGCCACGGGGCAGGCCGCCGTCGGGTTGTGCGGTGGAGATGGTGCAGCATTTCTCGCCCGCAAAAAGAAGACCAACGGTGCCGATCTGGGGTTCGTTGGCGAGATCAGCTCGGTTGATTCGCGCTGGATCGAAGCGATCTGGAGTAATGATGGAATACCGGTTATTTCGAGCCTCGCGCTCGGTTCCGATGGCGAGTACTACAACGTGAATGCCGATCAGATGGCCTCCGCGTGCGCCTCGGGTTGTCATGCGAACGCGCTGATCTTCCTGACCGATGTCGCGGGAGTGAAGGGCGCGGATGGCGCGGTCATCCGGTGGCTCGCAATCAGTGAGATTCCTGCCCTGATAAAGAGCTCGGTGATTTGCGGCGGAATGCTTCCCAAGTTACAGGCTTGTCAGGATGCGCTCCGGTCGGGCGTGCACCGTGTTCGCATTTTGCCGGCACTGGAAGCCGAAGTGTTGCCAGCGTTTTACCAGACTAAGATTGAGTGCGGTACGGAGGTCATGGCATCGTGAGTTTGAGCAGCGTAAAGAAAGCAGAGGAGAAACACGTACTTCATACTTATGATCGCCTGCCGGTATTGCTGACGCACGGCAAGGGCGTGTATCTCTATGACGAGGACGGGAAGAAGTATCTCGATTTTCTGAGTGGAATTGGCGTGATGGCCCTGGGCTACTCGCATCCGGCTATCACCAAGGTGATCAAGGAGCAGGCCGGCAAACTGGTGCATTGCTCGAACTTGTTCTACACGGAGTATCCGTCGGCTTTGGCACAGAAGCTAACGAAATTTTCCGGCTTGGATCGCGCCTTTTTCTCAAATAGCGGCACGGAGGCCTGGGAAGGCGCTCTTAAGATTGCGCGCGTCGTGGCGAGCAGTAAAGGATTGACGAAGCGCACAAAGTTCCTGGCTCTTGAGAACTCATTCCACGGCCGTACGATGGGATCGATGGCGACGACGTTTACGGAGAAATACCGCAAGCCATTTGCTCCGGTAATGCCGGGAGTGACGTTCGTAAAATTTGATGACGTTGAAGATCTGAAGAAGAAATTTGACGACGATGTGTGCGCTATCTGCATTGAACCGGTACAAGGCGAAGGCGGCGTTCATCCGGTCAGCCCTGAGTTTTTGAATACTGCCCGCGAATTGACGCAAAAGACCGGCGCGCTTTTACTGCTCGACGAGATTCAGTGTGGTCTGGGACGTACCGGCAAAATGTTTGCGTTCCAGCACTATGACGTGAAGCCGGATGTGGTTACGCTGGCGAAGCCGCTGGCGTCAGGACTTCCGCTGGGAGCGATTCTGGTGACCGAAGAAGTGGCCGGCGCGGTACATCCCGGCATGCACGGAACCACGTTTGGCGGTGGGCCGCTGGCATGTGCGGTTGCGCTGGAGGTTCTGAAGGTATTCGAGGAAGAAAAGATCTTGGGCCACGTGAAAAAAGTGGGCGGACATTTCTTCAAGCTTCTTCAGAAATTGGGCACGCGTCATGACTGCGTTCTGGATGTACGCGGTCTTGGGTTGATGGCGGGGCTGGAGTTGGAATCCGCGGAGATTGCCAAGGCCGTACAAAAAGCAATGCTTGAGCGGAAGATCATTATCAATCGCACGCACGAAACGGTACTGCGTTTTCTGCCGCCGCTCATCGTGACGAAAGAGCAAGTTGAAACCGTAGTAGAAGCGCTCGATCAGGTTCTGTCCTCCTGCGCGTCATCTGGCGAAGCTGCGCCCGTCAAAAAGTGCGGCTGTCGGCAGAGGCTCCCAAAGACATCAGTGAACGGCGCGAAATAGAAGTTCCCGGATTCCGAACCGGGTCCGGGAGGTTTAGGAGGACACAGCCATGACAGTACGCCCCGTTCAAAAGGATGTTACTGGCAGCGACGTTAATCAGCCGTTTCTGGCCGATCTGACGTCCATGAGTGATTTGAGCCCGGCCATGGCCGAAGGGCTGCTGGAATTGGCCACGCTGGTTAAGGCTCGGCCCGCGGATTTCCGGTCCGCCCTGTCGGGTAAACAGATTGTGCTCTTTTTTGAGAAGCCGTCGTTCCGCACGAGGCTGACCTTCGAATCGGGCATATACTCGCTCGGCGGTCATGCGATGTTCGTGGATCAGTTGACCTCGCGTATCGGCGAGCGCGAACCGATCAGCGACATGGCGCACAATCTGGAACGCTGGGTGGATGCGCTGGTTCTCCGTACCTTTGCGCATAGCACTGTGACCGAGTTAGCCCGGTTCGCGTCAATTCCGGTAATCAATGCTCTGAGCGACTACGAGCATCCCTGCCAGGCGCTGGCCGACTTTCTAACGCTGCGTGAGAAAGTCGGCGACCTTCGCAAGACTCGCCTGGCGTTTGTTGGAGACGGTAACAACGTGGCCCATTCGCTGATACTTGGTGCCGCGCTTTTCGGCAGTCATATCGTCGTCGGAACCCCGAAGAGGTTTGAACCTCACGCCGATGTGCTGGCGGCTGCGCGTGCAATCGCGATTGAGACCGGTGCGACCGTACAAGTGGTTAACGATCCGATTGAGGCGGTGAAGGGCGCTAACGCGGTGTACACCGATGTTTGGGCCAGCATGGGGCAGGAAAAAGAGGTTGCAGAGCGCGCCCGAATTTTCGCGAGCTTCAGGGTAACTCCAAAGCTTTTTGCAAACGCCGCGCCAGAGGCCGTGTTCATGCATTGTCTTCCGGCGCATCGCGGCGAAGAAGTGGATGCAGCCGTAATCGATTCGCCTGCTTCCGTTGTATTCGATCAGGCGGAGAACCGCCTGCACATTCAGAAGGCGATCCTTCTGCAATTATTGGGAGGAGGCGCTCGGCGCTTCCCATCGAGGAGTTTTAATGTCTAAGAAGAAAGTTGTATTGGCGTATTCGGGTGGTCTTGATACTTCCATAATTATTCCGTGGCTCAAAGAGAACTATGACTGTGAAGTGATTGCCTATGTGGCCGATGTGGGACAGGGCGAGAACATGGAAGAGGTGGCAGCCAAGGCGGTCAAAACCGGTGCGTCGAAAGTTGTTGTGAAGGATCTGCGCGAGGAGTTCCTGACGGAGTACGTGTGGAAGTGCCTGCAGGCTGGAGCGGTCTATGAGCACAAGTATTTGCTCGGCACTTCAATGGCTCGCCCGGTAATTGCCAAGCATCAGGTGGAAGTCGCGCTGGCTGAGGGCGCCGAAGCTGTGGCGCACGGCAGCACGGGCAAAGGCAATGACCAGGTGCGATTCGAGCATGCATACCAGGCGCTGGCGCCGCAATTGCAGATCATTACGCCGTGGCGTGAGTGGACGTTGAAGTCGCGTGAGGACTGCATTGATTATGCTGAGGCTCGCAATATTCCAATCACTGCAAGCCGCGTAAAGATTCATTCGCGTGACCGCAACCTCTGGCATCTTTCACACGAGGGCGGGGAACTGGAGAATCCCGCGAACGGGCCTCTCGATACGACCTGGCAGATTTCGAATTCGCCGCAGACCGCTCCGGACTCCGTGGAGGAAGTGGAGATCGGGTTTGAGAAGGGCGCTCCGGTTTCAGTGAACGGGCGAGCTTTGTCGGCAATGCAATTGCTTGAAGTGCTGAATGAAATTGGCGCCCGCAACGCGATTGGCAGGATCGACTTGGTTGAAAACCGCTTTGTTGGCATGAAGTCGCGTGGTTGTTATGAGACTCCCGGAGGCACATTGCTTCTGTCTGCGCATCGTGAACTGGAAGCCCTTTGCCTGGATCGTGACCTGTCGCACTTCAAGCAGCATATCGGCCTGAAATATGCGGAGATCGTTTACAACGGCCTGTGGTTCACGCCTCTGCGTGCATCTCTGGATGCTTTTGTCGCCTCCACGCAGGAGGGAATGACTGGCACGGTGAAATTAGCCCTTTATAAGGGCAACATCGGCGTTAGCAGCCGCAAGTCCGAAAACTCGCTGTTCAACGCCGACCTGTCGTCATTTACCATGGGTGAAAGCTACGATCAGAAGGATGCGGCCGGATTCATTAAGATTCTGTCTCTGCCCGCGCGTGCCCGCGTGCTGAATGCAAACGCGAAGAAGAACAATGCAGTCGAGGTGACAAAGTGAAGATGTGGTCCGGGCGGTTCAGGCAACCGCTGGATCCTGAATTTGAGCGCTGGCAGAGATCTTTTCCCTTTGATCAGCGCCTTCTCCAGGAAGAAATCGCAGCCAGCCGCGCGCACGCGAAAGCTTTGCTCGTGGCTGGTGTTCTTTCGGGGGACGAGTACGCGACGATGCTTCGCGGGTTGGAGACTCTTTCCCTTGAGGGGCATAATTTTCTGAACGACGAAGAGGCAGAGGACGTTCACCACTTCGTAGAAAAACAGTTGCAGCGCATTATTGGAGAAACGGCCCTTAAGCTACATGCGGGACGCAGCCGCAATGAGCAGATCGCAACCGATCTGCGTTTGTTTGTGCGTGCGTCGTGCGATGAAATTACAGGGTTGCTGCTGGATCTGGTGACGGTGATGACGTCGCAGGCGAAACTGGCGTGTATGGCGGCCATGCCGTCTTACACTCATCTGCAGCGCGCTGAACCGGTTCTCGTGGCCCATTGGTTGCTGGCTTATTGCGAGATGTTTCTGCGAGACGCGGACCGCCTGAGGGACTGCCGCAAGCGGCTGAATTTCTGTCCGCTCGGCTCCGGAGCAATCGCCGGGGCAACGCTGGCGCTGGACCGTGAAACGGTAGCCAGGGAACTGAGCTTTACGGCTCCCACGTCCAACAGTATGGATGCGACCAGCGATCGCGACTTCGCGATTGAATTCGCGCAGGTTCTCTCAATCCTGGCGGTTCACCTGAGTCGCTGGGCGGAGGAGTTCATTCTCTTTTCGACCCTGGAGTACGGTTTTGTGCACCTGCCGGAGAGCTACTCGACGGGATCGAGCGCGATGCCGCAGAAGCAGAACCCTGATAGCCTGGAGTTGATTCGCGGCAAGGCCGGACGCGTGATCGGTGCAGCACAGCAACTGGTTATCACACTGAAGGGACTGCCGCTGGCCTACAATAAGGACATGCAGGAAACGCAAGAACCGGTTTTCATTGGGGCCGAGAACGTGAGAATGATGCTCCGGGTGGCCACGGGGTTCATGCGCGAGGTGAAGTTTGATCTCGATCGCATGACGCAGGCGGCGACTTCGGGCTACATGAACGCCATGGCCGCAGCCACGTACCTGGTCGGAAAGGGAGTACCCTTCCGCCGGGCGCATGAAATCATTGGTAAGGCCGTGCGGCTTGGCATGGAGCGTGGGCTCGAACTGCATGAGATTGCACTGGCCGATCTGCACTCGATCAGCGAAGCGTTTGCCGAAGATTTCTACGCAAACGTGACACTGGAAGCTGTGCTGGATTGCCATGACGTAATTGGTGGTACGGCGCGCGCGAAGGTCGCGCAGGCTCTGGCCGCGATGGAGCGGAGAGTGAAGCAACTGCAGGAATCCGAGGCTGTCGATGTACACGCGTAAAGCAATTCTGCCTGATGCGGAGAATATCCGTGCGCTGATCGCGGATTTGTCTGGAGACGGCACATTGTTGCCGAGGTCGCTGGCAGAAATTTGTGAGAACATTCGCGACTTCACCGTCGTCGTACAAGGCGACGATATGCTTGGCTGCGGTGCGCTGCATCTCTACGGTACGCATCTGGCTGAGATTCGCTCTATTGCCGTGTGGTCGAGATACAAGGGGACTGGTGCTGGGCGCCTGCTGATGGACGCACTGCTGGAAGAAGCCGAGAACCATCACGTACAATGCGTGTGCCTGTTTACGCGCATTCCAGAGTTCTTTGCTCATATGGGCTTTGCTGAAGCGAAGCGCGAGGATTTACCAGATAAAATTTACAAGGATTGTGCGAGTTGTCCGAGGCTGCACGAATGCGACGAGGTGGCGATGTATCGCGGCGAACTGCCGCATTTCGCGATTCTCCCCCGTCCGGCGAAGTTGCAGGTGCGCCTGGAACGGCCGCAGGTGAAAGTCAATAAATGAATTTGCACGGATTTGATGAGACGGTTTATCTGCCTCTGGGATTCTCATGGTCGGCCACGAAGGCCGGTATTAAAGCAAGCGGGCGCAGCGATGTTGCACTGGCGGAAGCGCCAATGGGCGCAAGTGCCGCGGCAATGTTCACGCGCAATCGCGTGGCGGCCGCGCCGGTTGAGGTCGGGCGCGCTCACCTGCGCAAGAGCAAAGGCCGCGTGCGTGCGGTGCTTGTCAACGCGGGCAACGCGAATTGCGCGACGGGGCCTTCCGGAATAACGGTTGCCGAACAGAGTTGTGCGGCACTTGGCGCTGCGCTGGAAGCTGCGCCGCAGTTCATCGTCCCTTCGTCTACGGGAATCATCGGTGTACCGTTGCCAGTCGAGAAATTGACTGCGGCGATACCCGCAGTGGTGGAAGCACGTGCCGATGATGTAGAAGCACTGAAGTCGTTCGCCGCGGCGATCATGACGACGGATACGCGGATGAAGTTGGCATCGACAGAATTTGCGGCAGGCAAAAAGATGGTACGCATCGCGGGAGTCTGCAAGGGCTCAGGGATGATTCATCCCAATATGGCGACCATGCTGGTGTATATCTTCACCGACCTCGACGCCGAGCCGAAGGAGTTGCAGTCCGTACTGAAGGCGGCCGTGGACACGTCATTCAATGCGATCTCGGTGGATGGTGATACTTCGACGAATGATACGGTTCTTCTGCTCGCCTCTGGCGCCAGCAAAGTGAAGCTTGCAGGGAGCGGTGTGGCGAAGAAATTCGCAGAGGCCTTGCGCGGTCTCTGTTTCTCTCTGGCAGAACAGATTGTGCGCGATGGCGAAGGCGCACAGCATCTGGTTCGGCTTAAGCTCAGCGGCGCAAAGTCGCTGGACGAGGCGCGGACGATTGCTCGCTCTATTGCAAACTCACCCCTGGTGAAGACAGCCTGGGCGGGCTGCGATCCCAACTGGGGACGTATTTTGTCATCGATTGGCAAGAGCGGTGTTGCTGTTGACCCGGCCAGAATTAATATTTTCTTTGGCCCTCAGCAGGTCTGCCAAAAGGGCGTGGCGCATCCTTTCGACAAAAAGCAGGCGTACGAGTACTTGCAGCAACCCGAATACGAGATCAAGATCGAACTCGGTCGCGGCAAGAGCTCACTGGAGTTCCTCTCTTGTGACCTGACTGCGGAGTATGTGCACATCAACGCGGATTATTCAACATAGACTTTGTTGTGTCTCAGTGTGAATCTTGGTCTCGGGCAGACTTGTGATGGTCAGCTTCGGGGCGACATTTTCCAAGTGCTGTGACACAGAACCACTGTCGCGGATGCCCGACATCACGCTTTGGTTCGTCAAGCGCGACCAGAGCCGATAAGTAAGCTTATTCTCGATGTTTTGTCCGTTGGCGTGATTCTACGGAAACGTACTTAGGCTTATGGATAAGGAGTCGAACCGATTGCGTGGAAAGTGAACACCTGAACGGACACCGAAAACAAGTACCCGCACCCGGATTGGACCTTAATGAAAAGCCCGGACGGCCTCTAGCGCGGACTCTCACGGGCATCGCGGTTTTTCGATCCTGCCTTGGAGGACTGGTCATATTGGCATTCAGACCGGACCATCCGCGGCTCATTGTCGTCTGCCTGGTGGCGTTGGCGCTAGCCCAGGCGAGCGACATGATTGACGGGGCACTTGCGCGAAAGTTCTCAAGACCTACGCTTGCTGGATATTTGCAGGATTCTATTGCTGACAAAATATTCAATTTCGGGTGTCTGCTGGCGCTAACGGCTGGGTTCCATTGGTTACCTTTCATCATATGGGGGCTGCTGGCGAGAGAGTTCATGATACTGGCCGTACGCATAACAGATAGTAAGGTCGAGGTCTCTCTTAAGCGGTTCAAACGCCATGTTGTGTTGTATGGACTATTTTTTAGAACCGGAATATTCGGATTCTTCGTTGCCTCATTAACTGCTGGCCGAACGGCTGCAATATGTGGGCTTCTGTCTTATGTTGCGCTAACCGCTGCGGTCGTTTGGGGTGCGATCAATATCATACAAATGATCTTCTATAGGGACCCAGCTGTAACCGCCTAAACGAAAGCTGGCGTTCGCCGAACGGTCTCGATAATTTCAGTGCGGTTTTAAGTATTTTAGGGGCTCGCCATCGCGGGCCCTTCGTGCGATAAAGGTTTTTATGACTCATGCTCGACTCGTGGAAATGGCTGAGGCCTGGCTTCGGCGGTCCCGTTGCGGCATCGTGTTGAGTGAGCAAGGGTGCTCCAGCGGCGAGATGCCAGATGCAATTGGGTGGAAAGGGAAGAACCACTCCATTGTGATTGAGTGCAAAATCAGCCGCGCGGATTTCCTGGCGGATGCGGCTAAGCCTTGGCGCAAAGATCCGCGAATTGCGCTGGGCTGCGAACGTTACTTTGCCGCACCGAGGGGACTGCTCAAGTCATTGGAGATGCCCGAGGGCTGGGGACTGCTTGAAGTTCAAAAGGGCGAGTTGAAAGTGGCTAAGAAGTCCAAGCGCAAACTGCGGCAACCCGAGGGGCTGATGAACGAGATGAATCTACTGCTGGCGAGCCTGCGCCGGGTAGAGGTTAGAATCGAGCCGCAGCGCATTGGCGATTTTCTGAAATGGAAAAACCGCATGGCCGGCTACAACGGGGGCGCACTCCCAGAAGGTATCGTGGCTCGCGAAGAGGAAGATAACCCACACCTTGTGTGAGGTGCGCCGTGAAGAGCGGTGTCGAATACCTATAGCGGGCCGATCAAATTTAATAACTGAAGGGAAATGTTGGTATCGCGGGGTCCAGCCGCTGCTCTGCCTGCCTTACAATTGAGAGATATGTTCTTAAAGATTCAGCGCATTCATTTTGTAGGCATTGGTGGCATCGGCATGAGCGGGATTGCCGAAGTGCTTCTTACTTTGGGATACCGTGTCAGCGGATCGGATCTCCGTCGCACTGCGACAACCGAACGGCTTACCAAACTTGGCGCGCAGATATTCGAAGGACATAGTGAGTCCAATGTTCAGGGGGCCGAGGTTGTGGTCGCCAGCTCGGCAATTTCAGTCGAAAATTCCGAAGTAGCCGAAGCCCGCCGCTTGCATCTTCCGGTGATTCAGCGGGCGGAGATGCTGGCCGAACTGATGCGCCTGAAGTACGGCATCGCCATTGCGGGAATGCATGGGAAGACTTCGACCACCAGTATGGTTGCCGCGGTTCTTGCCGCTGGGGGGCTGGACCCGACCGTGGTGGTTGGTGGGCGTGTAGATTCGCTGGGGTCGAATGCGCGGCTTGGAACATCGCAATACCTGGTTGCGGAGGCCGATGAGAGTGATCGGTCGTTTCTCAAGCTTTCGCCGATTATCTCGGTTGTTACCAATATTGATCGCGAGCACATGGACTGCTATCGCGATATGGACGACGTAAACGCTACTTTTGTGGAGTTCATGGACCGGGTGCCGTTTTACGGAACCGTGGTTGCCTGCATGGATGATGAAGGATTGCGGAATCTGTTACCGCGTGTCCAGCGTCGCGTGGTCACTTATGGGACCTGCGAGGCTGCTGATTTCCGAGCAATCGATGTGAAGACCGATCGTGCAAACGGCCCAATGCACAATAGCTTCGGTGTTAGGTTTCAGGAGCGCGACCTTGGCCGCTTCGATTTATTTGTTCCGGGCGCTCACAATGTCCTCAACGCTACCGCGGCCATTGCCGTGGGCATGGGGCTGGAAATTCCGGTGGAGAGAATTCGGGAGGGCATTGCGCAATTCCGGGGGGTGGATCGCCGCTTCCAGCATAAGGGGACTGCTGCCGGTGTAAGCGTAGTGGACGACTACGGCCATCATCCGACCGAGATTCTGGCAACGCTTGCCGCGGCCCGGCAATGGCTTGGCGATTCGGGGCGCATCCATGTGATTTTTCAGCCGCACCGCTACACGCGCACCTATTTGCTGATGGATGGTTTTGTCTCGGCATTTCCGGATGCGGATCGCCTGCTGGTGCTCGACATATACGCGGCAAGCGAACAGCCCATTGCGGGCATCAGCGGACTTGCATTGGCGAAAAAGGTTCGCTGCCATAACAATCATCCTGCTGAATTCGCCGCCAGCTTTGAGGCTGCGGTGGATGCGGTTGTTGAGCAGGTGCAGCCTGGCGACATGGTTCTGACTCTGGGGGCGGGATCGGTTTCGCAACTCGGGGCGCAGATTTTGAAGAAACTTCATGGACGTCAGAAAGCGGTCGGAGCCTGATCGGAAACGCTTGGCTGCACCGGATGCGGTGCAGCCAAGCGAGAAGCTGCCGTATTTTGTTACCAGTTTGAGAACTCGTAGCGAAAGCCGGATAATCACGGGCCAAATCTACAGAAAAGCAGGTATATTGAGCTGATACGATACTTATCGCCTGCTCAATTCCAATGGCGCGCAATCAAGAATCACCCTACGACGATCCGTTCTGCCGCCGTGGCCAAGCGGGCCGCGACTCCATCGCGGATGACGTTCTGCCCCTAAATGCCGGATTGGCTGAGGATGAGCAACAATTCCAGCGCGGCAGAAAGCGTGTTGCGGTGCGGCGCGTTACGGTGCCTCGAAAAACGGCTTCGCGGGCGCTTAAACTTGCGCTTGCGGTATTGCTGCTGGCGGTATTGGTTGCGGTAGTTTACAACTCCTACAACTTTGCCGTGCACTCGTGGCGCTTCCGCATACGTACTGAAAAGGACATTGAACTGGCGAATGATGCTCCAAACTCGCGCGCTCGAGTGCTTGAAACAATGCACGAGTCAATTGGCCGGAACGTTTTCCAGATTTCGCTGGCGAGAGTCAAACAGGACTTGCAGAGAATTTCCTGGGTCGAGACGGCTTCTGTGAGCCGCATTTGGCCGAATCACATTCGTGTGATGGTAAAGGAACGTACGCCTGTAGCTTTTGTTGCGATTGGCGACCGCATTGAACTGATTGATGCCCAGGGCGTGCTGATGGAAGTTCCGCCAGGGACCTCAAGCGAGTACTCGTTCCCGGTAATCCGCGGAATGAATGAGAGTGAGCCGCTCTCTACGCGCGCTCCGCGAATGAAGAGCTTCATGCGCCTGATGCGTGAACTTGATGAGGGCGATGACGGCAAGCAGACCAAAATGCAGTACTCGCACAATGTAGACGAGGTGGACCTCTCTGATCCGGATGACATGAAAGTTATGGCAAAGGGCGGTTCTGGGCAGATTCTGTTGCATTTGGGCAACGAGAACTTTCTGCGGCGTTTCATGGTGTTTTTGTCCAATGTGCAAAAGTGGGAGCAGGAGCGCGGTAAGCTGGAGTCAGTCGATTTGCGTTATGGGCGCGAGATCATTCTGAATCCGTATATGCACGCCCCTCCGCCGCGTCCCGCGCCGGCAGTTGCCAAAGCTCCGGCACCGCCGAAACCAGAGCCTGCAAAGGCAGGTAAACCCCGGCCTCAGCCGCATAAGAAACGGAAGTAGATGGGCAAGCGAAACGAAAACATAATTACGGTCATTGATCTGGGCAGTGCGAAAACCTTGGCTTTGGTTGTGGAGGCCACGAACGCCGGCTTGCGCTATCGCGGTCACGGTATCTCGCCTTCGGCTGGAACCCGCCGGGGTGTGATTGTCGACCTGGAATCAGCCGGAAAGAGCGTGGCGGAAGCCGTTGCTCGCGCGGAAAAGTCGAGCGGAATTGCACTGGACTCGGCGGTAGTCGGCGTCAGCGGGCCGCACATCCGTTCAGGCAATAGTTATGGCGTGATTTCGCTGGGTTCGCGGGCACGTGAGTTGACTACGGCGGACGTGCAGGCTGCCGGAGCCCGGGCGCGCGATATCGAGATGCCGGAGGACCGGGAGATTTTGCACCTGCTGACGCAGGAGTTTGTCGTTGACGACCAAGACGGCGTGAAACAGCCTGTCGGCATGCTGGCGCGCCAGCTTGAGGTGCGGGTGCACGTCATCACGGCTGCGCACTCGGCGGTGCAGAATATTGTGACATCGTTGAACCGAGTGGGAATGCACGTGGAAGATACGATCTACGAAGCACTGGCCTGCTCTGAGTCGGTGTTGCGCGGGGAAGAGCGCGAACTCGGCGCGGCGGTCATCGACATCGGCGCCGGGACAGCGGACATTGCCGTCGTACGAGACGATGTGGTGATCCACTCCGGAGTTGTGCCCCTGGGAGGCCTTAACTTTACTCGAGATGTTGCATATGGCCTGGAGACCCCAGTAGCCGAGGCCGAGAATCTCAAGCGTCAGTTTGGCTGTTCGATCGTCACAAACATTTCCGAGCAGAATGAGATCGAAGTGCCCTCAGTAGGTGACCGTCCGCCACGCATGATGCGGCAGCGTGACCTGGCGGAAATTTTGGAGCCGCGGGCCCGCGAGTTAATGGAACTTTTGCGCGATGATTTGCATCGTGCCGGGGTTCTCGAAAAGCTCGGTGGCGGAATTATTCTGACTGGTGGTGCAGCGCGATTGCCCAGTCTGCTCGACACCTGTGAGGACATACTGCGACGTCCGGCGCGACTCGGCTTGCCCTTGGGAATGGCTCAACTTCCAGTGGAACTGCAGGAACCCGAGTACGCCGCCGCGATTGGAATGGTTTTTTATACGCAACGAGCGCGAGTCCTAAAGCGTAAGGAGAAGGAAGAGACCGGATTCGGCGCCCGGGTACGAGCACTATTTGTCCGTGGAAACGCGGGTTGATTCGGCGCGGTTGCGCCAAGTGAGGCGGTAATTATGGAAGAGCAGGATATTCGAATTCAGTTTCACGAAGAGTTGCGCAACAACGCCAAGATCAAGGTGATCGGTGTGGGAGGTGGCGGCAACAACGCAGTCAATCGCATGATTGAAACAGGCGTTGAGGGTGTTGAATTCATAACGGCAAACACCGACCTCCAGGCACTTCAGATGTCGCGTGCGCCAAAGAAGCTGCAACTAGGCGTGAAGCTCACCAATGGCCTTGGAGCCGGCGCTAATCCCGAAGTTGGCCGGCAGGCTGCACTTGAAGACACCGATCGCATCATTGCCGCTCTTGAAGGCGCGGACATGGTGTTCGTGACGACGGGACTGGGTGGAGGCACCGGCACCGGAGCCGCGCCTATTATCGCTTCGCTGGCCAGCGAGATGGGTGCTCTAACCGTTGCGGTTGTCACGAAGCCGTTCGCGTTTGAAGGCAAGCGACGCATGAACCAAGCCGAACGCGGATTGAGTGAACTGATTGACTCAGTCGACACAGTGATCGTGATCCCCAACGAGAAGCTGCTTGCCGTGGCCCAGGATGCGGGTTTCTTCGAATCTTTCCGTGTCGTTGACGATATTCTGCGCCAGGCCGTGCAGGGGATCTCCGATATCATCACCATCCCGGGCATCATTAACCGCGACTTTGCTGATGTGAAAGCGATCATGGCCGGCATGGGCTACGCTGTAATGGGAACTTCCGCAGGCAGGGGAGATCGCCGCACGATAGAGGCAGCACAGCGTGCCATCGCGTCGCCGCTGCTGGAAGCTGGCGCAATTGACGGTGCGCGGGGAATATTGCTCAACATTACCGGCTCAAGCTCGCTCAAACTCTCTGAGGTTTACGAAGCCTCCACAATCATTCAAAGCGCCGCGCACGAAGATGCCAACATAATCTTCGGTGCCGTGCTCGATGAAAAGATGAAGGACGAAGTGAAGATCACGGTAATTGCCACTGGTTTTCGCTCCGAGGCTCGCCTACAGGCGCGCGATTCCAGGTTTGCTGCGGCTGCCACGGCTCAGCAGACGCGTCAGGCAGAGTGGAATAGATTAATAGAGCCACAGATTGCGAGCCGCGCAGACCCCGTCTATGAAGTGCAGGCTCAAGTCGAGGATACGAGCTTCTATGTCGCACCGGCACCTGATTCGACAGGTGACGCGCGTCTTTCGCTCGCCTCGTCCGTGCCCGCTCCTCAGCCCGCGCCCACACCAGCGAGGATTTTGGAGGCCACACCGGCACCCCGTCCTGCGCCATCTCTGGAGGCCCTGGGCCTCGGAGATGAACACGATGAACTTGATGTTCCAGCGTTCCTGCGCAAGAAAAACAAGGACTTAAATTGACGAAACAGGGCGTGTTTTTTGCCGTCGAAAACACGCCCTGCGCCCTTCGTTTGACATCACCATCCTCTCTCGTCTGCGTTTTTAGATCGCGATTCATTCCCGCGGGTTCGCCAAAAGAAGGAGCGATAAATAACTGCGTATTTTTTTCGAACGAAGCAGATTATTTACGCGGGACTCAAGAGCGTTATCTCGGCAACTTTTTATCTGTGTTAAGAATCAGGTGAACAGGGTGCTCCGCAATCGCTTTCCGCGAGCACAGAGCATAACCTGCACCTTGGCTGACTGTCGCCCCATATCTCGGGTGAAGTTGTACTGAAGTTATCGGAGAGAAAAACATTAGATCGGAGTTTGAGCTTGTAAATGAAGAACCAGCTCACATACCATCAGGTTAATCACCGCTTAGGAAAGCAGCATTTGCGGTCCGAAACATCGGAGCGGCAGCAGGGGGCTAGATAATGTCGATTTGGCGATATAAAGCTGTACTTGTGGCAATCCTCTCGTCGCTTCTTACTCTCACCTCTTTCGCGGCTACCTTATCCACGCGTCACGAGTCGCGGAGCAATCGCAAGATCAAAGAGAACTCGAATACTGAAAGGCGCATGGCGTCTTCCCGTCACAGTCGCGCTGTCGTGACGCGCGCTGGCAAACGTGCAGGCTCCGGTAAACGTGCAGGTTCTGGCAAACGCGCGGCTTCCGGCAAACGTGCGCGAGGAAGCATAACAGCAAAAAGTGAACTTAGACAGGGCAGGAAAAGGGCACGCTCCTACGAACTCTTCACTGCCAGTCCTTTCGCGGCCGATCCCACCGCCGGCGATGTGACCGCAGGAGAAGATCCGGTAGTACGTGACGCTGCGATCAACGCTTTGGGAAACATGAACGGTACGATCGTTGCCATCGATCCCAACAACGGTCGCATTCTGGCGATGGTCAATCAAAAGCTAGCGCTTTCCAGCGGCGCACAGCCGTGTTCCACCATTAAGGTATCGGTGGCTTTGGCTGCCCTGAGCGAGGGCATTGTTACCAAGGACACACCGGTAAATTTGGGTGGCTGGAAAATTGATATGAACCATGCCTTGGCGCACTCCAACAATCAGTATTTTGAAGCGTTGGGCCGTCGTCTTGGCTTCCAAAGGGTAAGTTACTATTCCCATCAGTTTGGATTGGGCGAGCTGGCTGGATGGAATATTCAAGGCGAACACCTCGGCGTGTACCCGAAGGAAGAGCTTCCGGTCAGGCTCGGAGGTGTCGGTAAGATGTGCTCGTTCGGTGAGAGCATCAGCATGACTCCGCTACAGCTTGGCTCGCTGATGGCCGCGATTGCCAACGGCGGCACGCTGTACTACCTGCAGCACCCGCGCTCGGCTTCGGAGGTCGCGAGCTTCCAACCCAAGGTCAAGCGCTATTTGGATATCGCGCCGCTGATTCCCGAAGTCAGTGTGGGTATGTTGGGCGCCACGCAGTACGGGACTGCGCGAAGTCTGCGTACAAACTTCACTTCGGAACAGGTGCTCGGGAAGACAGGGACTTGCAGTAATGCCGGAACTCGTTTTGGGTGGTTTGGGTCTTTCGCGAACTCGCAGTATGGCCGCATCGTAACCGTTGTCTTCCTGGAGGGAAACCGCGCTGTATATGGCCCTAAGGCCGCAGAACTGGCAGGGCGTTTTTATCGTAACCTTGATGATCACAACTACTTCGTCGATAAATCCTTCCCTGTGCACAGTGCCGCATTATCGAAGTAAGACTGAATCTGTCTGAGCCTCCCTTTAGGGGAGGCTTTTTTGTTGTTTCTTGTGCTTCGTAGAGTTTGTTCCATTCGCACGAAGACGAGTAATCAATTATCCTGAGTTCAGGAAACCTGTACAGCGAAGCTTGGCTCCCGCTACCCGGTTCGGCAGCAATGAAACCGTGCCGGATCGCCCGGTGATGTTTGTCACCACCCGGAGGATTGATATCGATGCGTAGATTCACCGTTCTTCTTGTGTGTGTCCTGATTCTTGGTGCGGCGGCTTTTGCACAGCAGGCGCCCAGGCCTTTGGTGATCCAGAAAACAGAGATCTTTGGCGGATTTGCTTACCAGCACGCCGATACCGGCAGCGGCATTAGCACGAACTTAAAAGGAGTAGCTTTCGAGTTCAGCCATTATTACGCGAATAATTTTGGCTTTACCATCGACGTTTCAGGCGGTTGGAATGGAGGGGTTGACAGCACAGGTATCAAGTACTCGCGCTCCGCTTACCTTGCCGGCCCAAGCTATCGCCTGCGTAACATTTCATTCATTACACCCTCTGTCCATGCTCTTTTTGGTATTGATCGCAGCGACTTTACAGTACCGGAGGGGGAAGTGACCGTCCACGTTAGAGACACGGACTTTGCCGCGGCCGGGGGCGTAGCTCTTGACGCAACTCTGTCACATCATTTCGCGATCCGGGTGGCGCAGCTGGATTACCTGTACACGCACAATTACAGCAACAGCCAGTCTTCATTCCGCTATAGCGGCGGCATTGTCGTGCGATTCTAAGCGAAATATTCCTGTGTCCTGAGTGCGTTGGAAAGTTGCCCGGCGTACCTGCTTCTGAAACACAGCTCATTTTTCGTTCGCTTTGTCGAAGCCCATTCACCCCGCTTATAATTGAACTATGGCTAATGGTTGGGAAAGCAAATCCGTGGAAGAGCAGCAACTGGATCAACAAATTGACTCGCAGGAAACGACCGGCGAGGATGAGAAGGTACGTATCCGTCGCTTGAAGGCGGAAGAAGCTCGTAAGCTTCAGGCCCTGAAATTGACACGCGCCCGTATTACCGAACAACTGTCACGCACAAGCAACGAACGCTACACCCAGCTCCTGAACTCCGAGCTGAAGCAGATTGATAGCGATCTTGCAGAGCTGGCCTGATCGGCATTCGCACTCGTCACTGTGATTGCGGTCACTGAAGGGTGGTTCTCGACGGCGGAGAATAGCCACCGGGGTCGACATGCCGGTACTTGTCATTGCGGTCGTTTTCTTCGTGTTGTTTTTGATCATGGGACTGCTCGCCATGGTGGCCGTTGTTAGCGAAACTCGCGGGATGCAGGGAAGCATCTTCTTGAATAAGCGCGTCCGCAATTTGCCGCGCGCTTAGAGCTCTGCTTCTCTGTGGTCGGCGCGCCTACGTTGACGTCCATAGGCAGGGTCTAGGTGCGATTGCGGGCCATCGGCGCTCGATTCACGTCTAAAACCATTCAATTCAGTTTCTTTGGGTAACAGATTTCAAGGGCATTCTTTTTCTGGCGAGTTAAAACCGAGCATCACCGGTTCTGAGTGAAGCTCCACTCCGAACCGTTCGCGTACTTTTCGCTGCACTGTTTTTTTCAGCTCAAGCACATCAGCGGCTGTTGCGCCTCCCCGGTTGATAAGCGCCAGCGTGTGTTTGCTGCTTATTCCCACAGGGCCAAGGACGAATCCTTTTGTTATCCCTGTCTGCTCAATCAGCCACGCTGCTGCCAGTTTCACAAGATCCTGGCCTGCGTCGAAATGTGGAACAGGCACCGAAGAACCTGCGGCAATTTGCTCATATTCGGCAACACTCACGACGGGGTTCTTGAAGAACGAGCCTGCACTGCGGCTGTCCGCATCATTTTCGTCGAGTACCATCCCCTTTGCGCGCCGGATCGTCAGTACGGCTTCGCGAGTCTCAGCAAGGCTCGGCACTGCTGCAATTGCAATGGAATTACTAAAGTGACGCTTTAAGTCTGCGTAGGCAATCTTAGGTTCACCATCGGCTCGCAATGCAAAGTCCACCTGGGTCAGAATGTAGCGACCCGAGTCGCATCCATTGAAGCGGCTCTGCCGATAGCTGAATTTGCACGCCTCATTGTCGAACTGCACCCGCTCAAGCGTTGTCGTGTCTATGGCGCTTACCTGTGCAATTGTCTCGGAGACATCCTGCCCGTAGGCCCCAACATTCTGCACTGGGGTGCCGCCCACAGTACCGGGAATGCCGCTCAGGCACTCCACCCCCGCGCAGTTGTCCTCTACCGTGCGTGCCACAAACGTGTCCCACTCTTCTCCTGCCCCGACGGAGTAAATACGTTTGTCGCCGTCCGCGCGTGTATCGATACCAGCGATGGCCATGTGCAGCACGAGGCCGTTAAAGCCTGCATCGCTCACCAGAAGATTGCTGCCGCCTCCCAATACAAAAACTGGAAGTGAATGTTCGCGCGCCCACCGCAGAGCGTCAATCACCTCATCGGTGCTGGTTGGCTCGGCGAAGTAGCTCGCGTTTCCACCCACCTTCAAGGTGGTGTAAGAGGCTAGTTTGATATTCTCTCGTATCTGCATTGTCCTGTTCTCATGCGGAGTTGGCGGCTTAGCCCTGTTGATCGGTTACTGGAGCTGCCCCTGTGCCTGCTCCAGCAATTTGGTAACGGCCTGATCCTGCGGATGCAGGGCGTGGGCCTTGCGGAGGTAGGGCACAGCTTTTTCAGTGTCTCCGGTCGAGATCAGCATCAGCGCGTATTGCAAGTTTTCCTCAAAGCCATTCGGGTTCAGCGCCACGGCTTTTGCCTGGGCGTCTCTCGCACCCGTCAGGTTGTGCAGCTTGTAGCGAACGCGTCCCAGGTTAAACCACGATTCCACATCGGAGGGAGCCAGTCGCGTACCCTGTTCGCAGTTGGCAAGCGCCTGGTTCAGAAGGTTCAACTCACATTGCGCTACGCAAAGGTTCACGTATGCTGGGCCAAACTTCGGAGCAAGACGCGTGGCGCTCGTGAGCGGGGCTGTTGCATCTACATAACGATGCGCACCCAGCAGTAATGTTCCCAGCATGAATTGAGCGTGTGCGTTATCCGGCTTAAGGGCCGTAGCACGTTGCGCGTGCGCAATCGCATTATTCAAATCGCCGCGCTGGTGTGCCTCAGAAGCTTTTTCTATCTCGACATAAATCTGGTTGCGTTGTCGCGCAAAAGCCCCTGCGGCCATGAAGATCAGCAGCGCTAGCATCGTGCCCCCGAGCACGCGCATACGCCCGCGCCGTTCGTGGCGGTCATGTCCTGTCGGGAATGCGACGCCGAGGAACAATCCCGTCAAGAGCCCGCCGATGTGCGCCGCATTGTCGATACCGCTTGCTGCGGCTCCGAAAGCAAGATTGTAGAAAACAAAAAGTGCGATGCTTTTGAGTTGTCCCCTTAATGCTGCGCGTAGTTGCGGGTTGCTGTGCAGCATCATCGCAGGAATCAGCGCACCGGCTATGCCGAAGATCGCGCCCGATGCGCCCACGCTCAGACCATTTCCTCGCCAGCAGATGCTTGCCAAGCTGCCACCTATGCCGCACATCAGGTACAGGAGGGTGAATCGTATGCGCCCGAAGAGCAGTTCCGCCAGCCATCCCAGGTTGTACAGGCACCACATATTCAGCGCGATATGCAGCAGCCCACCGTGCTCGAACGTGGAGGTTAAAAGCCTCCACCATTGACCACCGGAGGTGAACGCACCCGAGTTGCCGCCAAAATTCAACAGAAGTTCCGCTTCGAAGGTGAAGAAGCGGCGGCCCGCGACCACCATAATAAGATAGACCAGAGTGTTCAGCGCGATCAGGATGATCGTTGGCGAGTCCAACACCTGTCGCAAACGACTGGGCGCAGTTTCGGGCTGCGCGAGCAGCTCAGTAGCACATTGCGGACACAGCGTCTCTGTGTCGTCGGAAGTCTCAAACTCGCGGCCACAATAGGCGCAGGTGGTCATCTCTAATCCGCTTTCGAAGCTGTCTTCACCGCGATCTGAAAGGGCTTTGCGCCGGTCGGGATCATCATGAATAGTCGTGGCGGAGGCGCCTGAACTTTTTTGTCGCGCCTCTTGTCCAGTCGCAGCACGGCTACATCACCTGAACCCGAGTTGGCCACCAGCAGCATGTTTTCCGCGGGAGACAGGGCAAGCGCATTTGGAGCCGAGCCCACCGGCACCGATGTGGTTAGCTTGCGCGTGGTCGCATCAAAAACTGCCACACTGTTAGACGCAGAGTTGCTCACGTACAGCGTGCTGCCGTCACTGCTTACCAGGGTACGCAGCGGGTGATCGCCGGCAAGAAAGCTCTCGGAAACTTCATCTGAGTAAGGACTCACGGCAGAGATCGTTTGCGCTTCGTAATTCGGCACGAAAATCTCGCCGCCGTCAGGCTTCATCCCGAGATCTACTGGCGTACCGCCTACTCTGAGCAGCGCCTCAACCTGTCCGTTCCTTAAGCTTATTATGGCTACTTGCCGCGAACCTGAGCAGCCAACTACAGCCTTCGAACCATCGGGCAAAATTGCCAATGAGTTCGGGGAACTGCACACATGCAGTGTTCCGCGAACCTTCATCGTTTCGCCATCGATCAGTGTCAAAGAATCGTCCCCGCGGTTGGCTACGGCGACAAACTTGCCGTCTCCCGAAACGCGCACTATGCCGGGCTGTTTGCCCACGGCAACGTGTCCGATGGCGCGATGCGCATCGAGATCCAGCAATGTCACTGTGTTCGATTCCGAGTTGGCAACCCATCCGCGTTTGCCGTCCGCGGTTAAAGATACCGTATATGGCGTCCTTCCAACGGCCATGTTTCCGACGACCTTGTTTGCTCTGGCGTCGATGACGCTCACCGTGCCCGAATCCGTATTGACAACGTACACTTCGTCTTTAGTAGGGCTTGCAGTTACTCCGGTCGGATTGCTTCCCGTGGCGAGCGTTCTGAAAATTTTCATGGTGGACAGGTCCAACACGCTGACCGTATTGGAACCCGAGTTGGTTATATAAGCAAAGGAGTGCGCCGGCTCGGTCGTCCGTTTCGTGCAGGCTGTAAGCAGCACCAAGGCTCCAAAGGCAAGGGCGGCAAGCCGCCGCCCGAATGCTTCTTTTTGCCAATCGCTCACGACCGGGCAGCCTCCCGCGAAACGCGTCCCTTTGCCGGGGTCGTATTTAGCGTGCGATTCACGACCGGAAGAATTTCACGCAGCTGAGAAACCATTGCCGCAAACTGCTCGGGGAATAGCGACTGTGCTCCATCCGAGAGTGCGTGGTCGGGGTCGTGATGCACTTCAATCATCAGTCCGTCCGCTCCTGCGGCTGCAGAAGCCAGTGCCAGGGGAGTTACGCTGGCGCGCTTGCCTGTGCCGTGGCTCGGGTCGGAAAGAATTGGCAGATGGCTCAGTTTTTTCGCCACAGGAATCACGCTCAGGTCCAGTGTGTTCCGGCTATGATCCGCAAAGGTGCGCACGCCGCGCTCGCACAGTACAACGTTGCGATTGCCTTCGCTCATGATGTACTCGGCCGACATGAGCAGTTCTTCGAGTGTTGCGCTCAGGCCCCGCTTCAGCAGCACAGGCAGCGGAGAACGTCCGGCGCGCTTCAGTAGCGAGAAGTTCTGCATATTGCGCGCGCCAATCTGGACCATGTCGGCGTAATCTTCAATGGCTTCCAGCGCTTCGGCATCGACAGCTTCGGTCACAATCAACATGCCAAAACGTTCGCGAACTTCGGCCAGAATCTTCAACCCCTCCACTCCCAGACCCTGGAACGCGTAGGGCGACGTTCGGGGTTTGTACGCGCCGCCGCGGAACAGCTTAGCTCCCGTCGCCGCAATTATTTCGGCAACAATCATAGTTTGCTCGCGGGTCTCCACCGAGCACGGTCCGGCGATAATCGCGAACTCTTCGCCACCGATCGTCACGTCGGAGTTCGGGAATCGCACTATCGTGTTTTCAGGTTTAGACTCGCGGCCCACCAGCTTGTAAGGCTTGCTGATGCGTATAATCTCCTGCACGCCCGGCAGCTCTTCGAGCCCACAGGTATCGACTCCGCGCAGGTCGCCCGTGACGGCTATCGCGTATCGCTCCGAGCCTTCAACCGTGTGTGTCTGGAAGCCCATGGCTTCAATTTTTTCGCAGATTGTACGAATTTGGTCCGAAGTTGCGCGCGCCTGCATTACTACCAGCATGATTCCCTCACATTGATTACAGGCTAATAGTTTAGCGGAGCACGGCAATTGCGGCAACGCTGGCCGTCAGTCAGGTACATCACGGGAACTGAAGAGTTCCTTAAATTTGTGAATGGTTGTGTCCAATCACCTCATGATCACACCTTTGGTAGATTCGCCATATCACGCCTAGAACCAGAGCAGCTTTTTCCGTCCGCTATTTTGCTTGCCGTTTACCTCTTAAATTTTGAAGCCAACCGTGGTACGTATAGTTTGGGGTGCATTTATCGGAAAATGACGGTGATATGAATGAGTACGCTGCACATTATCCAAGGTGATAGAGACGGCGATAAGAAGTGGATTGAGCGTCATGCGGGTAAGCGGGCAACGAGCGGGTTTAATTGGGTTATGCCTAAAGCTGCTCAACCTGGAGACGAAGTCATTATTTACATCGGCGGACACGGATTCTTTGCAAAGGGACGGGTTCGCTCACATACTTTGCCACGACCGGACTGGCAGCATCGTTACGGCGCAAAAGTGGGCTCAATAAGGCTCATTGATCCGCCGATTCCGCTCGAAGCAATACAGAGATCGATTCCCAAACTCACCTGGGCAAATTATCCCCGGAGCATCACTACACCAGAGCCCCAAATTGCCTCTCAGATAAGAAGTCTGATAGACGAATACGGGGCTGCATTGCCCAAGTTTTCCGCGGCACAGTACCGAGCAGCGCTGGAAAAAATGGGAACGCGAGTTACTGAAAACTTGCGCACAATGCTTTCTACTCACACAAGAGCTCCGAAGCTGATATTAGACAATCAACAGCTCGCCCAATCAGCGGGGCAAACAGATCCGAGCTATACAAACGCGCACTATGGACGACTAGGACACATGCTCGCTCGTGCCCTCGGGCATCGCGGAAAAGAGCGAGTCTGGACAAGAATGATTGGCGAGGATAGCCGTAATAAAAAGAATGGATTGATCCAATGGCGAATGCATAACGCACTTGCGGAGGCGGTTCGCGCAATGCATTGGCGGCCTACTATTCGCCCCGACGCTGAGGAGGACATTCGGCTTGCCGAAAAGTCACTCGCGACATTGGATAACACGACCCGGAAAGCCGTGATCGACGCAAGGCGCGGACAAGGACGTTTCCGGCAGCAACTTATAGAGCTTTGGGGCGGCGCGTGCGCTGTAACCGGTTGCGATGTTCGTGCTGCACTCACAGCAAGTCACATAAAGCCCTGGCGTGCTTGCAGCAATAAAGAACGACTTTCCGCGCACAATGGCTTACTGCTCATCGGCACTTTGGATTGCCTTTTCGATAACGGCCTTATCACGTTCGAAGAAAACGGCCGTCTCTGTACTAGCAGTCAACTCTCTGCGAAACAGAAAAGGACCCTGGGTTTACGATCTGGTATGAAACTCCGCCGAATTGAGCGAGCACATCTGCCATTTTTGAAGTGGCATCGAGATAAAGAATACTCGTGAGTCGTGATGTATACGTCACGACTAGCTTGTGACAAGCAAAAGGCGGTTTTGTCACAAGAAGCAGTGCTGAAGGTAACTTGACCAGTCTTTTGCTTTCTTCACAAACCGATGCTGTTCTATGCGGATTTCTTGACCCTGATGGCACTCACCCTCTCCAGCAATCTCAAACGTAGAATGCGTTCACGCAAACGTTCGGAATCTAAATTCCGCGTCCGAGCCTGAAGCAGATCTTCCAGCGAAATCAATCCCATTAGCTCTCCTGATCTGGAGATGACCGGCAACCGGGTTAGACCTGTTTCGGCCATGCGGTAAACGACAACGCGCAAAGGCTCAGCAGGATAGGCCACCGCTGGGTCGTGGTGTACCAGTTCAGAAAAGCTGCGTCCATCGCTCTGCCTTAGCAAAAGGTCAAGTTCATGGTAGGTGACCACACCAAGTCGATGTCGATTGTTATCTACCACGGGGTAAAGTCTCTGGCGGTGGTGGCCGTTTTTCTGGTTCAGAGATTGGCGCAGTTCTGCGACTGAACTGGGCGATCAGCGAGCCAAACGCGCCACCCGTCATGATGATCGGCCCTTCGGCACCAAACGGACCACCGGAACCAATGGAAATCGCAGCGGAGAGCGGTTTCAACACGGCGACGCGGGGCTCCACCTTGGCGCCTTTCAGCAAAATGGCCTCGATTGCCTCGGGAATGCCGTGGCCACGAATCCGTTCCGAACCGTAGCGCGCCATCATTCCTACGATCAAAGCGCCGATCACCGGAACGAGGATTTCCCACGCGCCCAGCCGATTCCCGGCGGGCGAAACCAGCGCGGTACCCCAGCGTTGATAGAAGAACAAGTTAGTGAACAGGCCGATAAGCCGCAGCAACCAGTGCGCAACAAAGGCGCTGAAGACGCCTATGCAGATGGCAAGGCCGGAGAGCGGAATAATGTGCCAGGTTGCGGTGAAATCTCCCAGGCGTTCCTAGTTTCCGCCCCTGCTCAGATGGCTGGCCAGATTCTTCACAGTGCTTTTCATCAATCTTCAACTCTCTGAGGAACCATCGTGCGCGGGTGCGGTGCGATTAAATAGGAGTGAACCGTGTTCATACCTCCGTCACGCCGAAGCGATCAGTCCTATTTAGATGGGCGGGGGTTTAATCGCGGATGTTACGTTTCTGGATATCCAGTATGGAGTCGAGCTTCAAAGGAAGCACGTTTTGAGGCACTTACGCAGACGCGTTCAGAGTTCCGCTCTTATTAAAAAAGTTTTAAATAAATAAATTGTGAAATAGTTTGAAAATTGCAATAATTGTGGGCATGAAAGCAAAAAGCGGGACCGTGCCCTCAGAACTGCATTCTGTTGCACCCGATCAGACTGCCCACGCCGCGCAGGATATCGTCAAGGCTCTCGATTGGATTTTTGCCCAATTGTCCGCAGCCGCTCCCAGGGAAGGAAGTGACTGGGAAGTTCCGCTCACATTTCAGGAAGTGCGTGTCATAAAGATGATTAATGCCAGGGGGGCCATCACCATGAGCAGCCTGGCAATATTTATGGGGATTTCACTGCCAACCGCAACCCACCTTGTGGATCGTCTGGTGGCGAAGGAGGTTGTGGTGCGGACCAGGTCCGAGGATGACCGCCGAAAGGTTCTTGTTGCTCTTAGTGAGCGGTCAATAGCGTGTGTAAAAACATTTTTTGAAAATCGCGTCGCTATGATCCTACGCATCCTTGAACCATTCCCCGAGGCTGAGCGTGAACAATTTGCAAACGCTCTTGGCAAGATTGCACGGGCTATGCAATCAGAGGGAAATACAGCCGAGTAATGATGATGAAGACGAAAACAGGATCTTTTCTCGCGGTAAGAGCCGACGAAACCCTGCGAATTTGGAGAAGGGAAGAAGGAGTCGTTTCATACATGTTTGTCCGCAAATGGTCGAAACACATTGTTATTAGCGCACTCATGCTGGCGAGTTTGGCTATTTCGGGTTGTAAACAGAAGGCGGCGAGTACTGCGTCCGCTCCGGAGGTTGCGGTTGTTACTATCCATCCCGAACGGATCGTGCTGACCACAGAATTGCCCGGACGGACCGCTGCCTTTCTTGTTGCTGAAATCCGCCCACAGGTAAATGGCATTGTAAAGAGCCGACTCTTCTCAGAGGGCGCAAATGTTAAGGCGGGTGAATTGCTGTACCAGATTGATCCAGCGCCTTATAGGGCGGCCTACAGTCAGGCCAAGGCAGCCCTGTCCGCAGCAGAAGCGGATCTCCATACGGCCGAGGCGAACATTCCCGCCCTGCGCTCGCGGGTGGAGCGTTACAGCGGGCTGGTAAAAATCCGCGCGGTTGGGCAACAGGATTACGACGACGCCAAGGCAGCGTTGCGGCAAGCCGAAGCCACGGTGGAGTCACGAAGGGCAGCTGTCGAGGTCAACCGGGCAGCCGTGCAGAGCAGCCAAATCAATCTGTCCTATACCCCCATTACGTCTCCTATTTCCGGACGCATCGGCAGATCCAGCATTACGGTCGGGGCGTTGGCGACGGCTCATCAGGCCGCCCCTCTGGCGATTGTGCAACAGCTGAACCCTATCTACGTTGATGTGGTTCAATCCAATGCGGATTTGTTGCGCCTGCGTAGCAATCTGGAGAGTGGACGTCTCAAGCAAAATGGGCAGCTACAGAAAAAGGTAAAGCTTCTCCTGGAAGATGGGACAAGTTACCCAGTAGAAGGTACACTCCAGTTCCGTGATGTCACCGTAGATCCGACCACAGGATCTGTAACACTGCGAATGGTGTTCTCCAACCCCAAGGAGATCCTGCTTCCAGGCGTATTCGTAAGGGCTGTCATAGAGGAGGGCGTAAAGGAACATGCCATCCTTGTTCCCCAGCAGGGGGTTAGCCGCGACCCGAAGGGCCTGCCAATAGCCTGGGTTGTGGACAAGAACAATAAAGTGGAGCGACGGTCACTCGAACTGGACCGGACTATTGGGGATAAGTGGCTTGTTACCAAAGGACTGGCAGCAGACGACCGCGTCATCGTAGAGGGCCATGCCAACGTGCGTGCAGGCACGCAGGTACGGGCAGTTCCCCACGCGGAAACAGCGGACGGTAACGGCCAGCCTGTTGCCCCGCCAAAAGCAGATGGGAGGGAAGACCATGTCTAGGTTCTTCCTTGACCGTCCGGTCTTTGCCTGGGTAATTGCCATCGCCATCATGGTGCTGGGCGGGTTGGCTATCTATAAGCTCCCAATATCGCAGTATCCGGCCATTGCTCCACCATCCATTGCTATTACTGCCACCTATCCGGGCGCTTCAGCAGAGACGGTGGAAGACACCGTGACGCAGATCATCGAGCAGAAGATGACCGGCTTCGACAATATGCTGTATATGTCGGCGACGAGCGACTCGTCCGGGACATCGCGAATCGAGCTAACCTTCGCTCCCGGCACCGACCCGGATCTCGCCTGGGCCCAGGTCCAAAATAAACTCCAGCTTGCCACGGCCAGTTTGCCGGAAACAGTACAGCGCCTTGGCATTAAAGTCAGCAAATCGACCCGCAACTACCTGATCATCGTAGGTCTCGTTTCGGAAGACGGGAGCATGGATGGAAACGATCTGCGGGACTATGCCCAGTCGAATCTGGAGAAAGTGCTTTCGCGGACACCCGGAGTCGGAGAGGTGGAGACCTTCGGAACGCAATACGCAATGCGGGTTTGGCTCAATCCCGACAAGCTGACCGAGTTCCAGATGACCGTGGAGGACGTAGCCGCAGCGCTGAAGTCGTATAACGTGGAGGTTTCAGCCGGACAGTTTGGCGGACTGCCGGCTGTAAAAGGGCAACGTCTCAACACCGCCATCATCGTCCAGAACCTGCTTAAAACTCCTGACGAATTTGCCGCGATCCCGATTCGTACCAACCAGGACGGCTCCATTGTCCGGATCAGAGATATTGGGCGGACCGAGCTGGGGACCGAGATGTATGACGTCGAGGCTCGATACAACGGCAAGCCCGCTGCTGCTCTGGCGATTCGTCAGGCAGCCGGAGCCAACGCGCTGGATACGGCCAATGCAGTCAAATCCAAGTTGCAGGAGATGAGCAAGTACTTTCCTTCTGGGATGAAGGTTGTTTACCCCTATGACACGACTCCGTTTACTGTCGTGGCAATTGAAGAGGTGGTCAAAACCCTCTTCGAAGCAATCCTGCTCGTGTTCATAATCATGTGGCTTTTCATGGGGAATATTCGAGCCACTCTGATTCCTACGATTGCGGTACCGGTGGTGCTCCTGGGAACCTTCGGCGTATTGGCACTGTTCGGCTATTCCATCAACATGTTGACCATGTTTGCCATGGTGCTCTCAATCGGCCTGCTGGTGGACGACGCCATTGTCGTGGTGGAGAACGTCGAGCGTATCATGAGCGAAGAAGGTCTTTCACCTCGTGAAGCCACTGCCAAGTCCATGGAGCAGATCACAAGCGCCTTGGTTGGCATTGCGCTGGTGCTTTCGGCGGTTTTCGGGCCGATGGCATTTTTCTCCGGTTCGACAGGCGTGATTTACCGCCAGTTTTCCGTAACGATTATTGCCTCCATGTTGCTTTCCGTCTTGGTGGCGTTGATTCTTTCGCCAGTTCTCTGCGCCTCGCTGTTAAAACCAATTACAGCAGGACACGAAGCAGCCGAAAGCGCCGTCCCCTTGCTTCGTTCGTTTTTGTTGAAGTTTGACCAGGTCTTTGCCTGGGTCAGAGAACGGTACTTAGGGATAGTCGGGCATTCTTTCGCTAATAAATTGCGCTATATAGCCGTCTATGCAGTGCTCCTCGTAATGGTCGGCGCTCTGTTCCTGCGTTTGCCAACCGGGTATCTCCCGGACGAAGACCAAGGAATTCTGCTGGTACAGATTCTTTTGCCGAACAGCACGACACTGCAGCAGACACAGGAAGTTGCAAACAAGATTCAGCGTTACTTTGATGAGAATGAAAAAGATGCCGTGGAATCATGCCTGGCCATTGTTGGCGACAGCTTTTCCGGGCAGGCACAGAACAACAGTATGATTTTTGTGCGGCTTAAAGATTGGAAACTGCGAAACCGGCCTGAATTGAAAGCAAAGCTCATCGCTGAGAGGGCACAACAGGCATTCGGCAAGATTCGCAACGGCAGCGTATTCGCTTTTCTGCCACCTCCGGTCATTGAACTCGGAAATGCGGCGGGCTTCGATTATGAACTGGTCGACTTTGGCGGGTTGGGACATGCCAAGCTCATGGATGCTCGCAACCAGCTCCTCGGGCTCGCCGCCGAGGATTCGAGGCTGGCTCGCGTTAGGCCTAACGGGCTGGAAGATGTAGCACAGTACCGGGCTGACGTGGACTGGCAAAAGGCCGGTGCACTGGGCGTTCCGATTACGACGATCCACAACACCATTTCAACCCAGTTCGGCAGCGCTTATATCAACGACTTCATCCAGGGCGGGCGAGTGAAGCGCGTGTACTCACAGGCTGATGCTCAATACCGCATGCTTCCTGAGGATTTGAAAAGACTTTACATGCGCAACACCGCCGGCAAGATGGTTCCGTTTTCCGCTGTTGCATCGGGCCACTGGGCTAACGGTTCTCCCAGGCTGGAGCGATTCAACGGATTTCCATCCATTAACATCTGGGGCGAGCCAGCACCGAGGAAGAGTTCCGGCGAAGCTATGCGAGCCATGGAGGAGATTACCGCGAAGCTGCCCCATGGAATCAGTTTTGATTGGAACGGGCTCTCGTATCAGGAACGAATTGCCACTTCTCAAGGGCCGATCCTCTACGCCTTTTCCATACTTGTGATTTTTCTATGTGTGGCGGCTTTGTATGAGAGCTGGACAATTCCTATTGTCAACCTGCTGATGTTACCGCTGGGTGTTTTCGGCGCTTTGCTGGCGACTTCCTTCCGGGGGCTTACAAACGATGTTTACTTCCAGATCGGATTTTTAACAACGCTGGGGCTTTCGACCAAAAATGCCATCCTGATCATTCAGTTTATTAAGGAACAGATGAGGCAAGGAGATGGACTGATCGAGGCGACTTTGGCTGCGGTGAAGATACGTTTTCGCCCGGTCATGATGACCTCATTGGCGTTCTTCTTCGGCACGCTGCCTCTGGCCTTAGCCTCTGGTGCCGGAGCTGGCGCGATGATCGGCATTGGAACTGCGGTCACTGGCGGAATGGTTTCCGCTACATTTATCGATCTAATTTTTATTCCACTGTTTTTCGTGATGGTCTCCCAATTGTTTGCGAAGCGTCCACCCGAGCAGCGGCCTGCACAAATTTCCGAACCATCTCTGAGTTAGGAGGTGAGATGAGATGAAAAACACCAGAACAGTCCTGTGTCTCTCGCTGGGCGCGTCCCTTCTTATGACCGGCTGCACCATGGCCCCGAAGTACAAACAACCCGCCGCGCCAGTTCCTGCCGCTTGGCACACCGGACTTCCGGAGCCGGAACCAAAGGTAACGGCTGGGGCTCCGGCAGCCCAGGAACTGAAGTGGAAGGAGTTCTTCACCGACAAGAACCTGCAACAAGTCATTGATCTGGCACTGAAGAACAATCGCGATCTGCGGATTGCCGCGCTCAACGTCGAGAGGGTTCAGGCCCAGTACCGGATTCAACGCGCTCAACTCTATCCTCGTCTCGATGCTGTGGGAGGCGGACAAATCGTCCGTGTTCCGGAAAAGTCCTTTGGAAACAGCGGTTCGTTCACCTTCAGGGAATACCAGTTTGAAGGCTCCACTTCTTGGGAACTTGACCTGTTTGGACGTATCCGCAGCTTGAAAAAGCAGGCTCAGGAAAATTACTTTGCAACGGAGCAGGCCCGCTCTGCGACGCAAATCTCACTTGTGGCAGCTGTTACTAATAGCTATTTGAATCTGGCCGCTGACCGGGAAAAGTTGCGTTTAGCACAAGCGACTCTCGATTCCCAGCAAGCTTCCTACAATCTGGTGTTGCGCAAGCGGGACACAGGCATTGCTTCCGACCTGGATCTCAGCGAAGCGAGAAGTCAGGTCGAGGCGGCGCAAGTAGACATTACCCGATACAGCGGGCAGATAACTCTGGACGAAAATGCGCTCAATTTGCTGGTGGGTGCGCCCGTACCGGCGAATCTGCTGCCCGAGAAACTTGGCTCGGACAGCGCGATGAAGGAAATCTCCGCCGGCTTACGCTCCGATGTGCTGCTCCGTCGCCCCGACATTCTCCAGGCAGAGCACCAACTAAAAGCTGCATATGCCAACATCGGCGTGGCTCGCGCGGCATTTTTTCCGCAACTGAGCCTGACCGCCAATGGCGGTCTTATGAGCAGCAGCCTGTCCGATCTATTCAACAGCGCGTCCGGCGCGTGGAGTTTTGCTCCGCAGATCGTGACTCCTGTCTTTGACGCCGGTGTGCGCAAAGCCAATCTCAAAATTGCCAAGGTGGACCGAGATGCCGCCCTCGCGGAATATGAAAAGGCGATCCAAACGGGTTTTCGCGAAGTCAGCGATTCACTCAGCCAGCGTGGTCGGTTGACGACACAACAAAACGATCAGCAAGCCCTTGTAAATACCCTGGAGGAAACCTACAACCTGGCAGACGCCCGGTACAAGGCGGGGATTGATAGCTATCTGGGTGTCCTAGTCACTCAGCGGTCACTGTATGCTGCCCAACAGATTTTAGTTAACGTTCGTCTGGCCCGTTTGGGTAATCTCGTGACCCTGTATAAGGTTTTGGGCGGAGGGGCATAGGTTTCGCGGGGAAACGCATAACTTCTAGTACATGGAAAATGGCCTCGGTATGGTCAATCGCACAGTAGCGTCCAAATTGCGGTTCTTTATTTGAATTAGGATTTCTAACCAGAGTGGGCAAGGGTGACGACAGGCGAATGCCCGTTATAGGGAACTGCCAACTGCCCGCCGCACTCGGGACTTGCTGACTTCCCGAAGGGCCAAGTGTCAAACTTCTCACGCCTCAAAAGGTTCTTTCCATAAATGCTTCCGGAGATTTATTGTTTCAGTTAGTACCACTAATTAGCCATTAACTAACAAGTTAGCCATTAACTAACGAACTTATGATTCTCAGGAGAGCTGTGTCATGCATGATAGCCAAAAGTCCAATGACGTCCTAGGGACAATTAATCGCGGTAATGCAGCAGAATCCGGATTGTGTACATTGTGTAGGGCCGACTGCAAAGGGAAATGCGAAACTTGGTCCGCCAGCATGAAAGGCAGAAAGTTGCTGTATCCGCGCGACTTTGGGTTTGTGACCGCCGGAGCGAGTAATACATCGCATGTAGGCGTGAGCTATGGATCGCTTCGGATTCAGGGCTACACACATGGTTCGGTCGGCGTGCCGGCGGGATTGTCACACTCGACAAACGACTGTACGTTCAACAATGTAAGCATCGAAACCGAATTTGGTTCGAAGGTTAAGACAAAAGCGCGGGTACCTGTAATGACCGGCGCTCTTGGATCTACATTCATAGCGGCTAAGTACTGGGACAGTTTTGCGATCGGTGCCGCGCTTGTGGGTTTCCCAATTGTGATCGGCGAGAACGTCGTTGGGATCGACCAGAAAGCAGTCATCGAGAACGGAAAAATTAAGGTCGCGCCGGAACTCGACCGCCGAATTGACACGTTTTTCCGGTATTACGACGGTTATGGCGCCATCATCGTGCAGATGAACGTGGAAGATACACGCAATGGCGTTGCCGAATACGTAATGGATAAGTACGGCGACAAGGTCATTATCGAACTGAAGTGGGGACAGGGTGCAAAGGACATTGGTGGCGAAATCCAAGTCTCGTCGCTGGATTACGCACTCTTCCTGAAGAAGCGCGGATACCTTGTCGATCCAGATCCCACACTGCCCGAGGTGCAGGAAGCTTTCAAGAGTGGTGCCGTGAAATCTTTTGCGCGGCATAGCCGTCTGGGATATACCGACATGAACTCCAGTGCTCAGGTGGAAGAGGCGTTCCGGGCAGAGGTGGAACGACTGCGGAGCATTGGCTATAAGCGGATCACACTCAAGACGGGTTCTTACGGAATGGAAGGACTGGCAATGGCGATCAAGTACTCCTCCGAAGCGGGGCTTGATCTCCTGACCATTGATGGCTCCGGGGGAGGAACGGGCATGAGTCCCTGGAACATGATGGAGAACTGGGGAGTTCCTTCGCTCTTCCTGCACTCCAAGGCATGGGAGTATGCTTCGCTGCTAAAGAACAATGGAAAGCGAGTTATCGATCTCTCTTTCGCAGGAGGATTGAGCCGTGAAGATCATATCTTCAAGGCACTGGCGCTCGGTGCTCCATTTGTGAAGCTGGTGTGCATGGGGCGGGCGATGATGATTCCCGCATTCCTGGGAGCAAACATCGAAGGAGTACTGCAACCGGAGAACAAACTTTCTATTCACGGAAACTGGGACAATCTGCCAGCTGGCGTTACGGCAAACGGACTGCATGCGGACGAGATTTTTGCCGGCTATTTTGATGTTCAGAAAAAGATCGGCGCAGAGGAAATGGCTAAGATTCCGTACGGCGCAATCGCTATCTGGACACTCTGCGACAAATTGTCGGCAGGCCTGCAGCAGTTTATGTCGGGTGCACGGAAGTTCTCGTTGAGTGAAATCTCACGTGACGACATTTTTGCCGCTAATCGAGAGACAACACGAGAGACTGGAATCGCGTTCATGACAGATGCTCTGGATGACCGCGCGAAAATGATTTTGACTTCGTAAAATCGGAGCTGAGTCGGTCCCTTCAGCCTGGGTTTCCGAGCCGCAAATCATCACAGGAGATTTGCGGCTCGGCAGGAAATTACGCCAGTTCCAGGCCGATTGTCTTCGCGGTAGCATCGAGCTTCACAATCCGGAAGCTGCGAATCTGCCCAGCGCGTGGGGATTCCGGCTTAGCCGTGCTCGGCGCAGGGCCGCCCTTCCACTTGGCGCTGAGCATCGCGCTCAGGGATGACATATCCACTTTGGCGCTGGTCTTGGGCTCATCTTTCGCAGCAGCCGCTAGCGAAATCCGGCAGGTGGCAAGAATGCCTTGTCCGAGTTCTACTCGCGCCTGTTCGCCTGACTCTTCGATCAATCGGCCGGTCACGACGTCGCCAATCTTGTGTTCGGCGATGTATTCATCCAGTCCGGTCGGGATCAGTTGTTTCATGCTCAGACGCAATTGCCGCTTTTCCAGATCGAGTGCGAGTACCTGGGCCTTTACGATCTGTCCGGGCTTCAGCACGTCCTGCGGATGTTCAATGCGTTTTTCGGCACTGATTTCACTAACGTGCACCATGCCTTCAATGCCTTCGGCAAGCTGCACGAATGCTCCAAACTTGGTGATGTTCGTGACCGGACCCTCGACGATCGTGCCAGCCGGGAATTTCTGCGCCGCCTGCGCCCAGGGATCGCCCAATGCTTGCTTCAGCCCCAGCGAGATGCGCCGTTCACCCGGGTTCACGCCCAGAATCACCGCTTCCACGGTCTCGCCCGGCTTAATCGCGTCATCGGCCTTCTTCACCTTCTTGCTCCACGACATTTCGGAAAGATGAATCAACCCTTCGATTCCGGGTTCCAGTTCCACGAAGGCTCCGAAATCGGCAATCCGAGTGACGGTTCCCTGTACCTTCTCACCGACTTTGTACTTATCGGGCACCGCATCCCACGGATGTGGCTGAAGCTGCTTCAGTCCGACGGAGATACGATGTTTCTCGGGATCGATTTTAAGAACCTTTACTTCCACCTGTTGCCCCGGCGAAAGAATGTCGGCGGGTTTGTTGACCTGACTCCAGGAAAGATCGCTCACGTGCAGCAGCGCGTCCACCCCGCCCAGATCGATGAATGCGCCGTAATCGGCCAGACTGCGAACAGTGCCGCTCAGGATCGCCCCTTCTTCAATCTCCGCATAGCGCCGGTCCTTGTTCGCGCGCTGTTCGTCTTCGATCACGATGCGGCGATCTACAACCACGTCCTCTTCAGTTACGTCGAGCTTGATGACGCGGCAGCGTATCTGCTGGCCCACCAGATTCTCCATGGCGGCGGCGTCGCGCTCGCCACTGCGCGAAGAGGGCATAAAGGCGCGCACTCCAACATCCACGCTGAGTCCGCCCTTGATCACGGCGGTTACCGTGCCCAGGATCGGGGTCTTTTCCTTAAAGGCATTCTCGAGCGCCGACCAGTCTTTCGGTAGCTCTACCTTCAGACGCGAGAGCTGGTAATAACCCTGCGGATCGCGGCCCTTGATCGAGACCGAGATCTTGTCTCCGACTTTTACCGTTTCACCGGCGTTTTGGAATGGCGCGAGTGGCAGAATGCCTTCGGTCTTGTAGCCGATGTCGAGAAATACAGAATCGGCTGAGATGGCGACGACCGTGGCCTCGATTTGCCTCGATCCACTCTGGCCTTTGTGCGAATGCGTCTGCTCGTACTGAGCAAGGATATCCTCGAAAGACTCGTTGTTTTCGGGGGTGGGCTGGGACTCTGGTTTGTTCGGGTTGGACATTGGGGGTGAAAGCCTCATTTATGGCGTAATGCCGAATAGGATACCATTGCCAGCTTCTGCAGGAGGAGCTTTGGTCTCTAAGGCAAAATACCCGGTTCGCATTGGCTCCGGGCGGCCGTACGTCTTACAATTTCCCCTATGCCACGAGTTGCCAAAAAGTCCGCAAAGCCGCCTGAGAGAGACATACTCAAACTGATTCCCGCCTCTGAACACAGGCCGCAGCCCTCCTCGCGCCGCATCGGCATTCACACCTCAACGGCGGGAGGCGTTGAAACCTCTGCCGAACGCGCCTGGCGTCTCGGATGCAACACGCTGCAGATATTCAGCTCCAGCCCCCGGATGTGGCGGCCCATGGACATCTCGCCCAAGCAGTGCGAAACCATGGCACGCCTCCGCGCCGAATACGATCTCAAGCCGCTGGTGATCCACGCCAACTACCTTATTAACGCGGCGGGCACCAATCCTGAGATTTTGGAGAAATCCGTCTCTGCCCTGCGGGCCGAGATGCAGCGCGCAATCTCGATTTGCTCCGAATACGTCGTTCTTCACCCCGGCAGTTTCCGCGGTTGCTCGCGCGAGCAGGGCCTCAACAACGCCTGCGAAGCCATAGCCCGCGCCTCCGACGGACTTAACATGGCGGAAAACGGACTCACGTTGTTGATTGAGAACACAGCCGGAGCAGAATTCTCGCTAGGTTCCAGTTTTGAGAATGTCGCCGATCTCATCGCCGCACTCGCCAGGAAAATCCCCGTTGCCTCCTGCATCGACACCTGTCACACCCACGTCCGTGGCTATGACATTGTGAGCGAGGAAGGTTACGCCGAAACCATGCGCCAGCTCGATGCAACCGTGGGCCTTGCCAACGTGCGCGTCTGGCACTGCAATGACGCGAGGGCCGCCTGCGGTTCCAAACTTGATCGTCACGAACATATCGGAAAGGGAAGCATCGGCCTTGAGCCTTTCCGACGCCTGCTCAACGATCCGCGCCACGCTCACGCGGCCTTCATTCTGGAAACACCGATTGACGAGCCTCTCGACGACCTGCACAACGTGGAGGTGCTGAAGGCGCTGGTCTCGTAAGGCGCGAACTATGGAATTCGCGCCCTGCGTCCAGCGGAATGGTGCGGATCTGGGCCGTGCCTGAAGTGATCATTCGCATCTTGCCCGTGCTGGTAGCAACAGCGGGGCTGGGCCAACCGCAAATGTCCCGACGTATCGTGCGTCGATCGTCTCATCTCTCCAGCAGTCCGGCAGGATCGTTCCTGAGGTCTGCGGGGTGACCATTTGGGCCAGGATTGTATCTGGTGCGACTTGGTCTGTAATGGTACTATTGCCCCGTCGGATTAGATTCGAAGACAGTAAGTTCTCCGACGCTCCGATGGCGGTTTCTAGATACCGCGTGCATGTCGCCTACGAATGGCTTATTGCTAAGAAGTTAAAACTTAATAAAGGAGAATGTATATGTTTTTTGGTCCTATACTGCTCTTCTTGATTGCAATATGTACATTTGCTATGACTAAGGTACATTTGCTGTAAGTTAAGCCAACGAGTACCTTCTGTTTATTAACTCGCACTTATGATTTGCAGCTTACTCCATGTTGGTTAAGCTCAGCCGGGCGATTCAGACCTCGTCCTGCGGATAACTTATTTTCCATCGGCGTTTGCCGTGAAGGTGGTAGCGCGAACGCAGCGGTGAACGCCGAGGGTACACGGGGTCGCCTTTCGATGGATCGTTGGGCGTGACCTGCCCGCTACACACTTCCACTGAAACGGGTTGCGCTTCGCTTGAACTGTTCGCAATGACTGGACCAGCGACAAGCTCAAAAATCGATAACGGTGGTCAACCGGAGCCCCCATTTTACTGCCCGCCAAGTGACCTGATCCGAAGCCGCAACTGTAACCCGTTCCAGCGAGAGACTCACCCGAATCGTGAATGCTTCACACATCCCTTGACCGATTTTTGAAGGGCTGGTTTCGGCTATTATCAGCAGGACGGTCTCCAGCCAGGGCGCGAACTATGGAATTCGCGCCCTCATGTTCAGCGGAATGGTATGGACCTTGCCATTCGTGCCTGAAGGGATCATCCGTACCTTGCCCGTGCTGGCAGCAACAGCCGGAGCTGGGCCAACTGCAAAAGTCCCGGAAATGACCGAGGCGTCGGCACTCGGGAACCCCTGCCGATATGGGCTGGTAGCGCTGAAGCCGGTGGCGGAAAATGCGCCGATCGTCACGTAGTAATTATTTCCGGTCCCCAGCAGTCCGGCAGGAATCGTTACTGAGGTCTGCGGGGTGACTATTTGGGCCAGGATTGTATCTGATGTGGTATTGCCGGATGTTCCCTGAATGTGGATCGTAATGCTATACGTGTCCGGGGCATGACCGATGGGCGGCAACCAGCTCAAGGTTATGGGGGTGTCGGGGTTCGCAATGGCCGGTGGGTTCTGCAGGCTGGCACCGTTGATCGTCGGATTCTGAACCGGTGCCATCTGCGGTGTAAAGCTGCTCGGAAGCGTTGTGGTTCGATAGGAGTTGTGAACGAAACTGCCGGTTCCGGCGGGTGCATATGCCCAAATCTCATATACGATCGGCCAACTTCGCGGAAATGGATTGTCGTAATCAATTGTGGCCGAGATGTTCTGGAAGATATTGACCGGCTCTGACCATGGTGAGTGTACATCGAGCCTGATCAGGTCTATTCCATTCCCGCTGTCGAATTTTGTCAGAAAAGGTTGCACCGAGGCGCTGAATTGGAGATTCGAAAACAGCGAGTTCTCCGAAGCTCCGACGGCCGTTCCCCAACTTGGTCCATCGATGTTGAAGTTAAGCGCAGCCGGGTTGGACCGGGACATCGCCCCGCGGACGACAGTGTTCCCGTCGGCGTTTACCGTGAAGTTGGGCAGAGCGAGCGCAGTGGTGAGCGCCCAGCTGTAGTACCATTCGCTTGGCAGCCCGATGGAGGTTACCGGAGCCATCTGGTACACGTACGTCGTGTCGCCTTTCGAGGGATCGGGAGGCGCGACCCGCCCCCCTACAGTTCCACTGACAGTGGTCGCATCGGCAAAGTTTGTATACAGCGGGAAGAGGCTATATAACAAATTTGGATTCGCCAGAACCGGAGGCGCTGGGGATACAACCGTCGGATTCGGAACGGGGTACAGACCAGTGAGGTCGACGTCGAAGATTGTGTTTACCATCTTACCGTCAAACGGACGGCCAGTGAGGTTCTGTCCGAGATCGAAGGTGCTGCTGTTGGTCCAGAAGAGGTACCGCACGTAGGGCGTGGTCTGCTGCAGCCAATAATAACCTGCTGGGACCTGCGGGATCATGCAGGTACCCGCGGCCAAGCTGTTGCAGGCAATCGTGGTGATCGATCCGTCAGCTTCGGGAATAAGCGCCGCGATCTGGTTATCTTTACCGCTCAGGTCCTGAGGAACGTTCACCTTACCCTGTGCGCCGTAGTAGCTATAGATCGCGCTGACCTGAACGTTCCGTGGGACGGATGAATTACCGGAGCCGGAGCCGCAGCCAGCGAGGAAAATCGCAGACGATACAGCAACCGTCGCTAGCCAAAAGTAAAGATGACGGTGTTTGATCGGAGCCTCCAAAATACTGCTAGTACACTGCCGCCAGTGACCTGATCCGGCGCCGCCACTCTAAATTGTTGCAACGAGAAACTCACGTTAAAAATCGTTAACATTTCGCACCTCGCGCCTGATGACGCGAGGGCCGCCTGCTCAACGACCCGCGCCACGCTCACGCGGCCTTCATTCTGGAAACACCCATCGACGAGCCTCTCGACGATCTTCACAACGTGGAGGCGCTGAAGGCACTGGTTTCGTAATCAGAGCACGCAGCTTGTTGCTGGCCAGGTGGTCCATTCAAGCCGTAGTTGCTTGAGTGGGGCCGTCACTGTGCACGCGAATCGACGGGGGGCATGTGGCAGCGGTCGCCAATACGCGACAGGCTGCGAAGGACGTGTGAGGATTGAATCGAAATGGACAGCCCTAAGACGCATCAAGCAGAACAGGCACCCGCATCGGACACGGCCCACTCAAGCCCAACAACAGGGCTTGAATGGGCCACCCGCCCTGCCGATACGGGCTGGTAGCGCTGAAGCCGGCGGCGGATCACGCCGATCGTCACATAGCAAGTATTCCCGGTTCACATCAGTCCGTTGGGGTCGTTACTGGGGTCTGTGGGGTGACTATTTTGGGCAAAGATTATATCTGGTGCGATTGGGTCTGTAATGGTACTATCTCGGCCCGTGGGGTTTTATCAGAACAGGTTGCAGACTCGAAGATAGTGAGTTCTTCGACGCTCCGATGGTTCCTAAATATCGCGTACATGTTGCCTGCGAATGGCTGTTCTGTATGTACATCCAAGTTACCGACTAGATCTCCATCTCCGGAAAATGATGGAAGAGTTAAAGAGTGTTTAAGGTGCTTCAAAAGGGGTATTTAGAAAGTACTAAGATCAAAGGAGGACTTGTATGTTTTTTGGCTCTATAATGCTGGGGCTGCTCGTAATCTGTACACTGGCGATAATGAGGGCATATTCGCTGCCGTAAGTAAACAACCGTGCTAGCCGAGAATACAGGTGACGGTGTTTGATCGGCCCTCCAATACACTGCCAGCCAGTGGCCTGATCTGGCACCGCCACTCTTCCAACGAGAAACTCACGTTTAAAATCGTTTACACTCCGCAATGAGCGCAAGGAGCCTCACTCCAGAGGCGAATCAACACTCATAGCAGATCGGCAGAATTCCATCCAGAAGCCATCGCCGGACTCTCCCGGCCCGCTGCCTGAAGTTGTACAATTGAAGCTTCATAGATTCATTGCGCTAATAGCGACTTAGGGCGAAGCAAACACTCATGGCAGATCAGCAGAATTGCATCCAGAAGCCGTCGCCGGACTCTCCCGCCGACATCCTCGAAAAAGTTCCCGGTTCCAGCGCCGAACCCCGCCTGCGTGCCGCCGACGACACTCGCTACGACCCTACCCCGGTTGAGCAAAAGTGGGCTGCACTCTGGGAGAAAGATCTTTCCCACTACGCGTCTGAGCCGCCTTCCTGTGGCAAGCCCAAGTACTACGTCGTCGAGATGCTGCCTTATCCCTCCGGCGCTCTGCACATGGGACACGTGCGCAATTACGCCATTGGCGACGCCCTCGCCCGCTATATGTGGATGAACGGGTATAACGTGCTGCATCCCATGGGCTGGGACTCTTTCGGTCTGCCGGCTGAAAACGCCGCTATCAAGAATAAGCGCCAGCCGCGCGAATGGACGCTCCACAACATTGCCGCCATGAAGGCGCAGATGATGCGCCTTGGTCTCAGCTACGACTGGTCGCGCGAGGTGACAACCTGCCTGCCTGAGTACTACCGCTGGAACCAGTGGTTCTTCCTCAAACTGTTTGAGAAGGGGCTGGCTTACCGGAAAAAGAGCAAGGTGAACTGGTGCCCGAAATGCGCCACCGTGCTTGCTAACGAGCAAGTAGTGGACGGTTGCTGCTGGCGGCATGAAGACCTTCCCGTAGAAGAGCGCGAACTCGAGCAGTGGGCCCTGCGAATCACCGCCTACTCCGAGGAACTGCTTCAGGGACTCGAAACCATGGACGGCTGGCCCGATCGGGTCCGTACCATGCAGCGCAACTGGATTGGCCGCAGCGAAGGCGCCAATGTGGATTTCAAACTTGAAGGCGGCTCTGAAACCAAAATCACCGTCTTCACCACGCGCATCGACACCATCTTCGGTGCCACCTCGTTGCAGCTTGCGCCGCAGCATCCACTCGTCGCCGAGCTTGTCGATAAAGATCCATCCAAAATTGCCAGCCTTGAGCAGATGATTGCCGAGCAGAAGAAGGCGCGCGAAGAGGGCGATATCGGCTTGGTCGACAAGAAGGGATTCTTCACCGGGCACTTCGCCGTCAATCCCTTCAATCAGGAGCGCGTGCCGATCTGGGTTGCAAACTACATTTTGATGGATTACGGAACCGGCGCCATCATGTCCGTGCCAGCGCACGATGAGCGAGACTTTGAGTTTGCCAAGAAGTTCGGTATCGAGATCAAGCAGGTCATTCAGCCTGTCAGCGGCGAGACGCCTGAGCTGCCTTTCTGCACCGAGGACGGCGTGGCGACGAAGTCCGGGGAGTTCACCGGACTGAGCTGCGCACATGCACAGAAGAAGATGGCGGCTTTCGCCAAGCAGCATGGTTTCGGCGAGCCAACCATCACCTACCGTCTCAAGGATTGGGGAATCTCTCGCCAGCGTTATTGGGGCACGCCAATTCCGATTCTCTACTGCGAAAAGTGCGGACTCGTTCCGGTGCCTGAGGATCAGCTCCCTGTGCTTCTTCCAGAAGGCGTTGAGATCACCCTCGCCGGTGGTTCGCCGCTCACCAAGGTCAAAGAATTTTACGAAACCGCCTGTCCCAAGTGCGGAGGCACTGCGCGCCGCGAGTCCGATACCATGGACACCTTCGTAGATTCGAGTTGGTACTTCTACCGCTATACCAGCCCGATCTCCACGGCGGCATTCGACAGTGAGATTGCCAACTACTGGTTCCCAATGGATCAGTACATTGGCGGTGTCGAGCACGCCATCCTGCACCTGATGTACTCGCGCTTCTGGACGAAGTTCATGCGCGACAGCGGCTTCATTAAGAACGATGAGCCCGCGCAGCGCCTCTTTACTCAGGGCATGGTCATCAAGGGCGGAGCCAAGATGTCCAAGTCGCTGGGCAACGTTGTATCACCGGATGACATGGTGGCCCGCTACGGTGCCGATGCAACGCGTCTTTACACGCTCTTTGCTGCCCCGCCGGACCGCGACCTCGACTGGCAGGATCAGGGTGTAGAGGGTGTGTACCGCTTCCTCTCCCGCCTCCATCGCTTCATCAGTGAGAACCCGATTCGCGTGGGTGACGGCGAGTCCCGCGACTTTGATTCGTCCGCGCTCTCTTCAGACGCAAGAAAAGTGCAGAGAAAGCTGCACCAGACGATCCAGCGCATTACGGGCGACTTCCAGGGACGATGGCACTTCAATACGTCGGTTGCGGCCATGATGGAGCTGCTGAATGCCTGCATGGTCAAGCAGGAGCTGTTTGCCTCTAATTCGGAAGCGCCCAAAGCATTCCTGGCGGATGTGCAGCGTAAACTTATATTGCTGCTCAACCCCTTCGCGCCATATCTTGCCGCCGAACTCTGGTCCATCCTCGGCGAAGACCAGAACGCACTCCTCCGCTATCCATGGCCGCAGTTCGACCCCGCGCTGGCAAAGGAGGACGAGGTCGAAATCGTCGTTCAGTTCAACGGTAAGGTGCGCTCTCGCCTTACGGTCGCCAACGATGCCGAAGACCAAGCCGTTCGCGAAGCTGCGCTCAACGATGAAAAAGTGAAGGAAGCTCTCGTTGGCAAACAGATCGTGAAGGTCATCGTCGTTAAAAACAAACTGGTCAATATCGTGGTCAAGGGCTGAACCTGTAGATAGAAGTTCGCCCAATAGAAAGTCTTGCGTGCCCCATCCTGCCGCGCTAGTTCTACGAGCCGGGTGGGGCATTTTGTTGCTGCGCCAAAAGGTGGCCCACATTTGCGTGCTGTTCGCAAATGTGGGGAGTGAGAACAGGCGTGCGATTGCGTAGATGCGTTTTATGTTCGGATTGAGTTAAGATTACCTGCTCTTTCAAAGCTGCCGTTTTTTCTGCACTTGGCAAAGGGAGCCGATATGCGTTCGAATGTCAAACTCAGCAGCTCCGCAATATTCCTCTTTCTTTTCACGTTGTTTCCGAAAAGCTCAGTCGTGTATGGACAGACGGTTCCTGAAAACCTGCGAACGGCCTGGGACATTGCTACACAGGTCGATCACAAGATCGCCGCTGCCAGAAAAGAGACGTTAGCTGCTCGCAGTGAGCTGGGTGCTGCGAAGGGAACCCGGCTTCCGACGGTAGTTGCGATGGGTTCATACCTGGCCCTTGACAATGACATAACTGCGAATGTGCATATCTCTCCCGGGTTTCTCGGGTTGCCTTCCTCCATAGTGCTGGCACAACCGCTTACGACCTCAAACTTTGGTTTGACCAATGTTAGTGTGCGCGTTCCCATCTATACGGGTGGAAGAATCCGGCACGGCATTGCAGCCGCCACTTCCGTGCTCAATGCAACACGAGACGACCAGGATCGGGCCGAACTCGACGTCAAGCTGGACGTCGCCAGCGCATATATCAACGTGCTGCGAGCACAGCATGCGCTTGCCGTCGCGCAGAGCAGTGTTGTGAGTCTCAGTGCCTTTGCCGCCGATGTGCAGAATGTGCACAAGCAGGGACTTGTGCCCAGAAACGATATGCTTGCGGCGCAGGTAGCTCTTGCCGATGCGCGACAGCGGGAAATCCAGATGAACAATACCCTGGATATCGCCCGTGCGTCGTATAACCGTCTGCTCGGCCGTCCGCTCACTGCTCCCGTGCAGATCGAAGAGATAACGTCAACTGCCGTAATGGATGACGCCGAGACTCTTACCCGGCTTGCTTTGCAGAAAAGACCGGAGATGGCAGCCCTTGCGGAACAGGCAAAGGCATATCACGAAAAAGCAAAAAGCACCCGTGGGGAAACTCTTCCGCAACTCGCATTTTCCGGCGGAAACAGTTTTTTTCAGAATGATTTTCTTTCGCACCAGAGCATCTGGTCAGCCGCGATCGGCATGCGCTGGGACATCTTCGATGGTGGGGTGAAGCGACATCAAGCCGACGCACTGGAAAAACAAACAGAGGCGATTAGAGAACAGCGAGCAGAGGCTGCCAGCCTGATTTCACTTCAGGTGAGAAAGAGTTGGCTCGATGCACAAGAGGCACAGAAACGCATCAGCGTAACCCAGGAAACTGTGGCGCAAGCAGAGGAGAACCTAAGGGTTTCCAAGGACCGCTATCTTGAAGCAATAGGAACTCACACCGAGGTGCTGGATGCCGAAACGTTGCGGGTCAAGAGTCTGATGAACCACTGGAACGCCATCTACGACGAGGCGCTTGCCACGATGCAACTGCATCGTGCGATTGGGGACCTCTGAGCTAGACGGTGACAATGAACGCGGAGAAAGCTATGAATACTGTGCAGCCGAAACCAGGGGAAGACAAGCAAGGAGCTTCCGAAGCATCGCGACCACCTTCTGCGGCAATGTCGCGTCGATGGGGGTCTTTGCTTGCTTTATTGCTCATAATCGGCCTGATCTCCTTTTTCATTTTTCACTCACTAAAGAGCCGAAACACTTTGCCCGACGGACTGATTCAGGCGAATGGAAGAGTTGAGGGAGATACGATCAGCATCGCCTGCAAGTACTCAGGGCGCATTGACAAGATCTTGGTTCGTGAAGGAGATCAAGTTACTCAGGGGCAAGTTCTGGCTCAATTGGATGATGCTCAGGTCAACGCAAAAGTGAGCCAGACAGCTGCCTTGCTCAGCGCTGCGCAATTTCAACTCAAGGCCTCGCAGAACTCGCTGGATACAGCCCGTAAGGAGGTTCCGCTGGCAATTCGAACGGCACAAGCGGGCGTCGAACACGCGCAGGCGGTTCTGGCTAAAGCCGAGGCTTCCGAAAAACAAGCTGGCCGTGATGCCGAGCGGTTTACTCGGCTGGCAGAAAAAGGATCGATTGGAAAGCAGCGGGCGGAGCAGGCTCAACTTGCCTGGACCTCTGCACGCAGCGAATTGGAAGCGGCGCGGACTGGCTTGCGACAGGCGACGGAGCAGTTGAACCTCGCGCAACTCGGCTGGAACCGCACTCATACCCTGGAAGGACAGGTGCAAGCGCTCGCATCCCAACGGGATCAGGCCCGCTCCGGGTTGGCGGATGTACAGAGTGTCCTGGCTGACCTTACCCTTCGCGCTCCGATCAATGGCGTAATTACGATGAAGATCAGGGACGTGGGGGAGGTCGTTTCAGCGGGTTCTCCGGTCTATGAACTTGTAGACCTTGACCGCCTTTACCTGAAGGTCTACGTACCCGAAAACCAGATCGGCAAGCTTCATCTTGGGCTGCCAGCGCAGGTTTATATCGATGCCTATCCAGACCAAGCCTTTTCCGCGACGGTTGGCTATATAGCAGATCGCGCAGAATTCACTCCGAAGGAAGTGCAAACACCCGATGAGCGAGTCAAACTTGTTTTTGCCGTGAAGCTGTACTTTAGCGCGAACCCGCAACATCGCCTGGTCCCAGGCATACCGGCCGATGCTGTAATTCGCTGGAAGGAAAGTGCTCCATGGGCGAAGCCGGTTCGCTGATCAGCCGTGCGCAAAATTTTTCCTGTGAAGGTGATGGCGCCGTTGTGCGCGTAAGCGACTTCCGGAAATTATATGGGAAGAAACTGGCCGTAAGCGGGGTCACACTTGACATACAGAAAGGCATGATTCATGGGTTGATTGGCCCGGATGGCGCTGGCAAAAGCACCCTGATGAAGGCGATTGCCGGTGTGCTTTCTTACGATGCGGGAGAAGTGGAGGTGTTTGGTGTCCCTGTTGTTTCCGAACAATCTGCGGAGCGAGTGAAACCCCATATTGGGTTCATGCCTCAGGGACTTGGCCTCAATCTTTATCCGGATCTCTCTGTAGAAGAGAACATCGACTTCTTTGCGCGCCTTCGACTCGTCCCTGCTCATGATTTGGCAGCAAGGAAGCAGCGGCTTCTCGCGATCACCCGGTTGGAAAAGTTTAGAGACCGCGCGATGAAGAATCTCTCCGGAGGGATGAAGCAGAAGCTTGGGCTGGTATGCACTCTGATTCACCAGCCTGCGTTGATTATTCTCGACGAACCCACCACAGGTGTAGATCCAGTCTCGCGCCGCGACTTCTGGACCATCCTGGCCGATTTGCTGAAAGAGGGAAACGTTACCGCCCTCATTTCCACGGCCTACATGGACGAAGCCTCCCGTTTTAACCAGATCTCCATGCTGTACCAGGGGCAAGTTATGGCCTCGGGAAAGCCTGAATCGATACTGGCGTTAATACCGGGAAGCACCGTTCGACTCCGCGCAATTCCGCAAATACAGGCCGTCGCACGGCTGGGAGCCGAGTTCTCCCAAGTCGACCCGTTTGGCGACGAACTGCGTGTCTTCGTCGAGGACGGCAGCGGCGAGGCTGCCATTCAGCGCGTCAGGGAGCTGCTAACCGGAATAGAGGTTTCGGAGATAACCGCCTCGGAGCCCGACCTTGACAATGTATTTCTGGAGTTACTCCTGCGCCGGGAACAATCTCAAGGGCGCTCAGCCCCTTTGCCTTCGGGCGCGCCACCAGAGCTCGAAACTGAGCGCTCGATTGCCATTGAAGCGCGCGGACTGGTTCGTGATTTTGGCAAGTTTCGCGCCGTCGACAATGCCAGCTTCCGAGTTCCGCAAGGCGAAATTTTTGGATTGCTGGGCGCCAATGGTGCAGGCAAAACCACGGTTATCAAGATGCTTACGGGCATTCTCCAGCCGACTGACGGAGAGGGTTGGGTGGCGGGGGCCAATCTGCATTCAGTTGGTCGCGGCATAAAGGAACACATCGGCTACATGTCACAGGCGTTTTCGCTTTATCGCGATCTGTCGGTGCGCGAAAACATAAGGCTTTACGCGGGTATCTATGGGTTGAGCCGACGTGAAATGAAGGCTCGGGCCGAGTGGATCATTGCTATGGCGGATCTTTCCGGTCGGGAAACTGAATTAGCGGGCCGCCTGCCCATGGGACTCGTTCAGCGCCTGGCCTTGGGGTGTGCATTGGTGCATCGGCCTCGCATCCTCTTTCTCGACGAACCGACTTCCGGCGTGGATCCGCTGGGCAGGCAGCGGTTCTGGGACATTCTCTTTCAACTTTCACGGGAAGAGCGCGTCGCGATTCTGATCACTACTCATTACATGAGCGAAGCGGAACGCTGCGATCATCTGGCGCTGATGTCGGCGGGCAAAGTCATCGCCGATGGTTCGCCAGCGGAGTTAAAGGCTGCGGTAGAGAAGGCTGCGGGAAAGACTCTGGAAATTCGCACAGATCGGCCCGTTGCGACGTTGGAACAATTGCTTGAAAAGGGCTTTGAAGACGCGGCCCTCTTTGGCAACAAAGTCCACCTTCTTTCCAGCAAACCAGAAGCCGATGAACAAAGCGTCCGGACGATTCTTTCCGGAGCTGGTATTGAAACTCATTCCATTCGCACTCAACCGCTCTCAATGGAAGATGTCTTCATTTACCGCGTGACCCAAGTTGAGAAACAACAACTCGCGAGGCAGGAGGAGGCGACTCAGTGAAGCTTGAGCGCGTCACAGCCATCATCGTTAAGGAATCGCAGGAGATTGTCCGCGACCGTCTGTTCTTCTCGCTCGCTTTCCTGGTTCCCACCGTGTTAATGATGCTGTTTGGTTTTGGCCTCTCCTTTGATGTGGAACACATTCCATTTGTTCTGGTTGACCGGGACAACTCCTCGCTGAGCCGAGAATATTCGCACAAATTTATCAGCTCACGGTACTTCGATCTGCAAGGCTATGCCAAGAATGAGAATGAACTTGATTCGCTGCTCATTACCAACCGGATTCGTGCTGTCATTGTGATTCCGGAACATTTTGAAACGGATCTGCTTGCCGGAAGGCCAGCCCACTTGCAGACACTCATTGATGGCACATTTCCGTTTCGGGCACGAACAACAATCGGATACGTAACGGCGATCAATGCTGCGGCGACAATGGAAGTACTGGCCACGTTCTTATCGCAGCGGCAAGGTATCCCGCTGCAAGACGCTGCTCGATCCTTACAACCAGTACGTCTGGACGTTCGTTATTTGTACAACCAAAGCCTCAAGAGCATCTGGTCCCTCGCTCCCAAACTGCTCATGGTGATTTTAATGATCTCTCCGCCGTTTCTGACTGCGCTTGGAATTGTGCGGGAAAGAGAACGAGGTTCCATTTACAACATATATTCTTCCACGGTCACGCGTGGAGAGTTCGTAGTTGGAAAGCTTTTGCCCTATGTTGGCATTTCCATCTTGAATGGACTTGTTCTTTGGATATTGGCCACGCGATTGTACGGTACCCCATTCAAGGGCTCTATGCTCTTCTTCTTATTTGCCCTGACTCTGTATGTGGTCTGTACCGCTGGCATCGGGTTGGTGGTCTCTGTGTTTGTGCATACGCAGACGGCTGCAATGATTGCGACTGTAATCATCACGGTCATTCCTGCAGTTCTTTACTCGGGCGTGCTTATACCTATCGCTTCGTTAACACGCGGAAGTCAAGTTATAGCCCATCTGCTGCCAGCAATGTATTTTACTAACATTGTACTGGGGTGCTTTCTGAAGGGCGTCGGCTTTGAGGCCCTGCGCAACGACATATTGATTCTCGCGGGCTATGCCTGCTCCCTGTTTACCGCCGGATATCTGTTTTTTAATAAAAGACCGTCTGAGTGAAAGGCCAGTCCGCTGAGAGGATGTTTATGGTAACGAGCCAGAAGCTTCAAAGACAATCAAACCCGTGGTGGAGAAGATTCTACGCAATGACTGTGAAGGAAGTGTTGCAGTTGTTTCGCGATTACGTACTGCTCTTCTTCATTGCCTATGCGTTTACTGCGGATGTCTATTGGGCTGGTTCTGGTGTGACCCTCGAATTGGTGCATTCGGCGCTGGCTATTCACGATTCTGATCACAGTGCTTCCTCGCGCCAGTTAATCAGTGAATTCCACTCACCTTATTTCAAGAACATCGGAGAGATTTCTGACTTGCGCGAAGCCTCGCCACTCCTCGACAGCGGCAAAGCGACGATTGTGATCGATATTCCTCCAAAGTTCGAGGAATCAATTCGAAGATCGAAGCAGACAGGGGTTCAGATGCAGGTCGACGCGACGAATTCGGTTCTTGGACTCCTTGCTTCGACATATAGCACTCAGATTGTGACAACCTACGGATTGCGGGAGAGCCTGTCTGCAAATGGCATCAGCCCAAGCCGCACCGGTACCCTTCCGGCCATAGTCGACGATCATCGCATATGGTTCAATCCCAATCAGACGGACTCCTGGTTCATGTCCATCTCCGAATTGCTGAATGTGATTACGGTCTTAGCCATTCTGCTGCCCGCTGCCGCCATGGTACGCGAAAAAGAAAAAGGTACAGTCGAACAACTCCTGGTTTCACCACTCTCCCCAATTGAAATCATGTTGCCGAAGGTAATTGCGATGACCGCCGTCATTCTCTTTGGAACGGCTCTCTGCATGTTTCTCATCCTTGGGCCTGTGTTCCATACGCCGTTTCGCGGCAGCTTGATTCTCTTCTTCGTCATCACGACGCTGTATATTTATACGACAGCCGGAATCGGCCTCTTCGCCGCTTCGCTTTCGAAAAACCTTGCACAGGTTGGTATGCTCACCATCCTGATGCTAGCCCCCATGCTGTTTCTTTCGGGTGCGTGGACACCGCCCGAAGCGTTGCCGACCTGGATGCGGAATGCCATGTACTTTTCGCCCATGCATTATTACATCGATCTAAGTTTTGGCATTCTCCTGAAAGGAGCCGGATGGCGGCTTCTTTGGCCGTCAATCTGGCCGATGGTTTCTCTCGGAGCGGCCGTGTTCGGATTCGGAGCGTGGCGTTTCCGTCGCCAGTTCGCTTAAGTTTTACGGCAACAATAAGGAAAATACGCAACTCCGGCGAGGGAAAACCCCGCTCGCCTCTGCGTGTACGTGCGAGGATTTGTTGCTTTGCATTCCGGCTTTTCCAGGCTCTGACCAAAGTAGCGAGTCACCACTGTATTCCAAAAATAAAACTCCACAGTTTCCTTTGTGGGACAAACGTCGGTTGGCTGCCAGATTGGGAAAGCAATTCTCCATTCTTTTCGGTTGCTGCTCGTTGAAACAAATCCCCGGTCGATAAGACTCATGAGTCCTAACTACTCCGCATTTAGAGGAAAGTCTCACTACCTCGTAGACGTGGGCTCGGTCATCAGGGGGTGTTGTAACTCATGGATGAAATCGTCAAGGAATATCTGATCGAGAGTAACGAAGCTCTTGATTGTATGGACCGTGAGCTGGTTGCGCTTGAGAAAGAGCCTTCCTCGCGCGAACTGTTGGCGACGATCTTTCGCGCCATCCACACTGTGAAAGGAACCAGCGGTTCGCTTGGGTACTCGAAGATAGAGTCCGTTGCCCACGTTGGAGAGAACCTCTTGAGCCGGATGCGCGATGGAGACCTAATCCTTACGGCTGAAATCACGAGCGCGCTGCTGGCGATGACAGACGTTTTACGCCGCATGCTCGCCTCCATTGAGGAAACGGAAGAAGAGGGAGAGTTCGAAACGGGATCGGTTACGGACGCACTCCATCGAATACTGCAGAACTCAACCGGGATGAACAATCCTTCTGCTGCGGGCTCTGACAAAACAGGCGAGATTCTTGTTGAAAGAGGTGCTGTGAGCGAATCGCTGATTACCTCTGTCGTGAAGATGCAGGAACAAGGCGACGCTAGAAAAATCGGCGACATTCTGGTTGAAGAGGCCGGTGTATCTCCCTTAGCGATTGCAGATGCTTTGAGTGTGCAGGCTGAGCGACGCCAGCAAGTTACAACCAGCGCCATTCGCGTGGACGTGAACCTGCTGGACAAAGTTATGAACCTTGTTGGGGAGCTTGTTCTGGCGCGTAACCAGGTGCTTCAGTTCACGACAAACACGGAGGATTCCTCATTTCTTCGCACAGCGCAACGCTTGAACCTCATTACTACCGAGTTGCAGGAAGGTGTAATGAAGACCCGGATGCAGCCGATCGAGAATATCTGGAAGAGTTTTCCCAGAGTTGTGCGCGACATTTCCTTGGCTGGCGGGAAGCTGGCCGAACTGGAGATGGAAGGCGCTGAGACGGAACTCGATAAGACAATCATCGAGGCGATCAAAGATCCACTGACTCATATCGTGCGCAACTCGGTAGACCACGGTATCGAACTCCCATCAGTCCGCCAGCAGGCCGGAAAGCCGCCTTGTGGCACCGTGAAGCTGCGCGCATTTCATGAGGGAGGCCAAGTCAACATCGTCATCAGCGACGATGGAGCCGGAGTGGATTGCGCAAGGGTTCGGGCCAAGGCTCTAGAAAAACAACTGGTCACGCCGCAGCAACTGACAGCAATGTCAGACCTCCAGGTTATGAACCTGCTCTTCCTTCCCGGATTTTCGACGGCCGCTAAGGTTACAAACATCTCTGGTCGTGGTGTTGGCATGGATGTCGTCAAAACGAACATCGAGAAAATCGGCGGAACGGTCGCCATCGACAGTGTCCAGGGCAAGGGAACGACGATCAAAATCCGGATTCCGCTCACGCTGGCCATCATTCCAGCCCTGCTGGTCATGAGTGGAGGCGAGCGTTTCGCGATTCCTCAGGTCAGTCTAGTGGAGCTGGTACGCCTGGAAGGGGAGGCGGCCATCTCCAAGATCGAGATGATTCATGGCGCGCCGGTACATCGTTTGCGAGGCAAACTGCTGCCGCTGTTGTCCTTGAATCGGCAGCTCAACTTACCCGCAACTGTGGCGGGAGCCGATGATGTTCCGGTCGTGAACATTGTTGTTCTACAGGCCGATGGCAGGCAGTTTGGACTGATTGTAGATGACATTAACGACACGGAAGAGATCGTTGTAAAGCCGTTGGGGAAACAGCTGAAGGGAATTCATTGCTTTGCCGGAGCAACGATTCTGGGCGATGGCCGTGTGGCACTGATTTTGGACGTGCCCGGACTGGCGCAACGCGCGAAGCTCGGAAGCGAGACACAGGCGCAGGAGGTTTTGGACGAGCGAAAGAAAGCGACAGCTGAGTCGGCAGACGCGCAGTCATGGCTGTTGTTCCGCGTGGGAAACAAGGGCCGGCTGGCTATTCCACTGTCGACGGTATCCCGCCTGGAGGAATTCGATCTGGCGGCGATCGAGGTCTCGGATCAAAGATCCGTCATTCAATATCGCAACGCGATCATGCCGCTGATCTTCATTTCGGACATGCTGCACCTGCAGGGCGCGCGCGAGGATGAGAGCCGGTTTCCGGTGATCGTCTACTCGGAAGGTGGCAAAGATATCGGCCTTGCGGTAGACGAAATTCTCGACATTGTGGACGAACACGTCGAGTACAGCAACAACACGGCCAGTGATTATCTGCTCGGTTCCGCAGTCTTGCAGGCGCGCGTGACCGATCTGCTGAATGTCCCCGCAATTGTCGATGGCTTTATGAGAAGCAGTGATTTTATCCCCGAAGAGCGAGCCGAGGAGAGCATAGTTTATGTCAACTGAACGCCAGTTCTGCACATTCCTGATCGATGATCTGCTGCTTGGAGTGAGGATCGAAGAGGTTCAGGAACTGATTCGACATCAGCCCACCACGATTGTCCCGCTCTCTTCAAGCGAACTCGGAGGGCTGATAAATCTCCGGGGCCAGATTGTGATCGCAATAGATTTACGCCGCCGCCTCGGTCTGGAACCGCGCGCCGACGATGAATCGGCTATGAATGTCATTCTGCGCACGGAAGACGGCCTGGTGAGCCTATTGGTTGATGAGATTGGAGACGTAGTTGAGGTTTCGGAAGATGATTTCGGCCAGCCGCCGGAGACATTGGTTGCGAGTGGCCGGGAACTGATTCAGAGCGTTGTGATGCTGGATAAAAATCTGTTGCTGATCCTCGACACGGAGAAGGCCGTCAACGTGGATTCGGCACTTATGAACCAATAACAGGCGCCTGATCAAACAGTGCCTTTGAACAATCGAGGAGATGACTAATGTCTGCAACAAGAAATTTCTGGTTTGGCAGTCGCTCAAACGGTAACGCTGGGACTGCTGCTGTCGCGCTGCTGGAACAACCGCTGGCGGAAAACTCACATGAACATGCTGCGGATCGCCTGGCAGAAGAGGGGCTGGGAAGCGCACAGTGGCTGGACGCGGACCCTCGCGTGGTCATCGCGGTGGACCGAAACGACCGCCTCGTTTATATCAATCCCGCAGCAGAGGAACTGGCAGGCAGAAGGCTGGGGCAGGTTGTGGGCATGCCTGCCTGGGAACTGTTTGACTCGCCAGAATGCCGCGATAGCAAAAGTCCGGTGGTAGAGGCGATGCGCAAGGGCAGTGCAGCCGATTTGGACGTAAGCATCACGATCGCCGGAAAAAAGAAGTATTTCCACATGTTGGCTCTTCCGCGTTGGGACAAGAAGAAGCAGACCATCGGCGCAATTGTCTGGTGTCAGGACATCACCGCCAATATGCGAGTCCGCGAGGAGACCAAGAAAGTCTTGCATGCTTTCCGACAGGGCGACCTTAGCGCGCGCGGAGACACATCCAACTTTACGGGCACCGTACGGTTTAAGGAACTCGTTGAGGATATGAACGAGATGCTGGATGCGGTGCTTCGACCGTTGAACAATGTTCTAAAATTACTTGAGCTCATCAGCTTGGGCAATATCCCGCCGAAGGTCACCGATACCGTTCATGGGGACTTCAACAAAATCAAAGACAACATCAACCTCTGTATTGAGAGCATTAACGCATTAGTCGCCGATGCTGTCATGCTGGCCCAGGCAGGCGTCGCGGGCAAACTGAATGTTCGCGCAGACGTCACCAAGCACAACGGTGACTATCGCAAGATTATCGAAGGAGTGAACGCAACGCTGGACGCGATTCTGGGCCCGTTTAAGGAGGTTAACTCGGTAATTGGACAGATGGCGAGCGGCGATCTTACCAGGCAGATCACAGGGGAATATGCCGGCGACTTCAATCAAATGAAGACGGCAGTCAACACGCTTTCCGCGCAGTTTGGTGGAGCGATTCGGCAGATCAGCACCGAGACATCCTCGCTTGTAACATCTGCCCATCAGCTAAACAGCGTAAGCGAGCAGATGGGTACCAGTGCCGACGAGACTGCGACCCAGGCCAACGTTGTTTCGGCTGCGGCCGACCAAGTGAGCAAGAACGTGCAAACCGTTGCAACTGGCGCAGATGAAATGGGCGCGAGCATCAAGGAGATTGCCAAGAGTACAGCTGAGGCAACGCGGGTTGCCAATATGGCAGTGAAGACGGCCGGTGCCACCAACCAAACGATTGCCAAACTTGGCCAGAGCAGCGCAGAGATCGGCCAGGTGATCAAGGTGATCACATCCATCGCCCAACAGACCAACCTGCTGGCGCTGAATGCAACGATTGAAGCAGCCCGCGCTGGCGAAGCAGGCAAGGGCTTCGCAGTGGTGGCCAACGAAGTAAAGGAACTAGCCAAGGAGACGGCAAAGGCTACCGAGGATATCAGCCAGAAGATCGAAGCGATTCAGGGCGATACCAAGGGAGCCGTGTCGGCCATTGGAGAAATCAGCGGCATTATCGCTCAGATCAGCGATATTCAGAACACGATTGCCAGTGCCATTGAGGAGCAGAGCGCGACAACAAACGAGATCATTCGCAATCTCTCCGAAGCGGCCAAAGGCAGCTCCGATATCAGCAGAAACATCGGCGGGGTCGCAGAGGCCGCGCGCGTCACCAGCAGCGGCGCAGGGGAGACTCAGCAATCAGCCAAATCGCTCGAAAGGCTGGCGGCCGATCTCCAGGCACTGATTGCGCAATTCAAGGCCTGACCTGATCATGCTGCAGGCGGCAGTCGAGCGGGGAACTGCACGCTGCCGCCACGTGTTTCCGTAGTGACAACCTCCCCAGAAGGAATTGGATTAAGCCATGATGCCATTGCGAGTGTTGGTCATTGATGATTCCGTGGTGATGCGGCGCATGGTACGCGAGGTGCTATCGACTGACCCTGAGATTGAGGTCGTTGGCGTTGCGGCAAATGGCCGGATAGGACTCGCAATGATCGAGCAACTGACGCCCGATGCCGTAACCCTCGATATTGAAATGCCGGAAATGAATGGACTCGAGATGTTGCGAGTCCTTCGTCTCACCAACCGGAATCTGCGAGTAATCATGTTCAGCACTTTGACGTGTCAAGGTGCTCTGGGAACATTGGACGCGCTGGCCCTGGGTGCAGATGACTATGTGACCAAGCCATCCAATGTGGGCAGCGTTGAAGCAGGAACCGAGCAAATCAAAAAACAATTGATTCCTAAGTTGAAGGTACTCTGCGGCGCAAGTAAGGCGGTTTCAGCGCCCAGTGTTTCGCCGTTGCAATTGGCTTCAGCATCCCGCATCAGTGTGGCGGCCCCCCCCGGGGCTGAATTTGTGATTCCGCCAAAGAAAAATTCAGCTATGTGGAACTCGTTTCCACGGCTGCCTGAGCGGGTGGATGTAGTCGCGATTGGCACTTCCACTGGAGGCCCCAATGCTCTTGGAAACGTCATCCCGTGCCTGCCAGTTGATCTTCCAGTGCCGGTGTTGATTGTGCAGCACATGCCTCCAACGTTCACGAAATTCCTTAGCGATAGGCTGAATGCCATCTCCAGAATTCCAGTAGTTGAAGCCGTGGCGGGAGATGTTCTTGAACCGGGAAAAGCATGGATAGCGCCAGGAGACTACCACGTCACTCTGAAACACGAGCATCCTCACACGCTGATTGAAACGAATCAGCAGCCCAAAGAGAATTCTTGCAGGCCGTCCGTGGACGTTCTCTTTCGCTCAGTGGCAGAGGTGTATGGATCTCACGTCTTGGCGGTCGTCATGACAGGAATGGGGCAGGACGGCCTTCGTGGCTGCGAGCATGTGCGCGAAGCACGAGGGCAAATACTGGTGCAGGATGAGGCCAGCTCCGTAGTCTGGGGCATGCCGGGCTTCGTAGCAAAAGCGGGACTGGCTGATGAGGTTCTTCCTTTGGCAGAAATTGGCCCCGCGATTTTGCGCCGCATCGCGGCAAGATAGACGATATATACGTATTCGTCGGTGTCTTCTTTGACGACGGAAAGAAGTGCGAGGAAACAGGTGGAATTAGCTCTCCCGGAATTTGATTATCTCAGGCAGACAGTCTACGAGTTGTCCTCGATCATCATCGACCCGGGCAAGGAGTATCTTGCCGAGTCGCGACTGAGTCCGGTAGCACACGAGGAAGGTTTCGCGTCCGTGCAGGAGTTGCTCGCTCGCATGCGTCAGGGCACATCCATGCCGCTACGCCAGCGTGTTCTCGATGCAATGACCAATAACGAAACTTCGTTTTTTCGTGATGTGGCACCATTTGAGGCTCTGCGGGAAATCATTCTTCCTGAAATTATTGCTTCCAATTCGCGGGATGGACAACTTTCGATCTGGAGCGCGGCCTCCTCTACTGGCCAGGAGGCATACAGCATCGCCATGCTTCTGGACAAGTACTTTGGGGGATTGCCAGGCTGGCGCGTCAAAATTCTGGCTACAGATATTTCGACCTCGGCGCTGCAGCGTGCGCGCGAAGGCAGGTACAGCCAAATGGAGGTAAGCCGCGGTCTGACTCAGGAACAATTGAAACGGTACTTTTCTAACGAGGGTGCGGAATGGAAAATCATCGACAGCATTCGCTCAATGGTTGAGTTCCGTTCTCTTAATCTGTTCGACTCTTGGGACGCCATCCCACCTTGCGACATTCTCTTTCTACGAAATGTTCTGATCTACTTTGAAGTCGAAAAGAAAAAACAGATTCTGGCCAAAGTCCGATCGATTTTAAAGCCAACGGGATATGTTCTGCTGGGTAGCGCCGAAACGACGTTGGGATTGGATGATGGATTCGAACGCATCCAATGTGGTCCGATCTCATATTGTCGTCTCAAACGGTCCTAGTCATACTCGTCGAGAAAAAAGCGCGCCACTTCGGGGCGCGCTTTTCTGCTTTTGGGCGATTCTGTTGCGGGCCAGTTTCGGCGCGCAAAGTTTGCCATGTTCGGCGCAATCTCCATCTCGCACTAGGCGACCGAGAATTGAGAATGCAATTCTTCAGCAGACAAGCTTTCGGAATACCTGCAAAGCCGAGCACAAGAAAATCCCGTCTCTTTCATTGATGTCGCGCCCGAACTTGCGCGAAAAACGAATTAAGTTTCAGCTTGAGGTGTTTTATTTCAAACTAAAGTACTTGCCAATGGAAGTGTTGCGATGTGACGCAATCCACTTCAACCTGTCCGAAACTCGGCGTATTCACACCCGTAACATGGCTAAGGTGAAACGACTTAGCTGCATATTCAGCAGGGTTGAAAGGCCTGTGAACATAAACGTGCATAAATATTGACGTACATAAATGTAGGCACCGGATGCGCCGATCTCTTTGTGAGTTGCCATCAACAGGCCACGCTTAACTGTGATGTGAGTCACGGAACTCGAAAAAAGTACATGAGAATCTTCTTACGGCGTTGACGGCAAGAAAAGTTCACCAGCCTACAAATGCCGAAGCAATCATAAGTTCGGAACAGGATTTAAACCCGTTTCCAACACATGGCTTAATTACCCCGCTCGGGGTAAAGGGAACGGTGGCCTTGCTCCATGAAGCATGAAATGAATGTTCAAGAGCAGAACACCTCTCTTCGACGATTGGGTTGGGCGGCTTCAGAGATGGAGCTGCCACTGAATGCAATTTTCCGATTTTAGTTAATAAGGGAAGGACATTGGGAATGGCAACAGCATTTGCACTGATACCGGAAGAGAGACCTCTACAACAACCGAAGCCTCTCCAGGGCAAAGTGGCCCTGGTCACGGGAGCCGCACGCGGAATCGGACGGGCGATTGCGATTGAACTGGCGAGCCTGGGTGCGGCTGTCGCGCTCAACTACCGCGCCAGCTCCGCAGAAGCCGAGCAGCTCTCGTCTGAAATTCAAGAGATGGGCGCCAAGTCCATTCTGATCCAAGGAGACATCTCGTCTAAAGAAGAATCCAAACGTGTGCTAGAGGCGGTGATGGATAGCTTCAAGCAGATTGACATTTTGGTGAACAACGCCGGGATTAATCGCGACCGGACTCTTCGCAAGATGACCGAGAAGGACTGGAGAGATGTTGTAAACACTAACTTGAACGGAACTTTCCTCTGTACGCGCGCAGCTTTACCAGCGATGATTCAACGCCGGTTTGGACGCATCGTGAACATCGCATCTGTCGTCGGACAGGCAGGTGCCTACGGTCAGGCAAATTATGCAGCCAGCAAGGGCGCAATCATCGCCTTTACCAAGACCGTAGCTCTAGAAGCGGCGCCGTTCAACATCACGGCAAATGTGGTAGCACCGGGCTACACGGCAACCGATATGGTCGCTGGGATGCCGATCAATGTCCGCCGGGAAATTGAATCTCGAATTCCTCTCAAGCGGCTTGCAGAACCGCAGGAGATCGCCAAAGCAGTCGCCTTCCTGATTACAGATGGAGGCTATATCACCGGCCATGAGCTGAACGTAAATGGCGGAATCTACGTGTAAGCTCATGCACGTTGAACCGCAGGTTGGCTAGGTTGTCACGCCGATGGGTTCGTTAGGAGGACAACGATCTTGGGACTTACGCGCCGCCGTGCACGCAGGGGACAGGAGGGGTGCTCGCGTCTTCGGCACCTCGATGAGGCAGAAGCGGATGCTGAAATCTTTGTCAGTCCGAGTGAAGAAGACCTGACATTCGAATCTGCTCAACGTGCCATAACTTCGCTCGGCCAGAATCAGGTTCACGCTTACGCTTCGAGCGTAATGCACGATGTAGATGATTTTGGGATCGTGTGGGACGCGATTGGCGATTGGTCGGATGGAGCTGAGAACTCCCTGATCTTACTCTGTGACGTTGCCGACCGTCAGCGGGTCCGCTACATTGCGGCCCTGCTTGGCGATAAATGGAATCAGAAGACAGTTATCCCATTCGTGCCGTCGCTCTTTGGAAAGGATGTAGTTTACTTCTTTAGCGTCAGCAAGAGTCCAGCGCAGGTACGAGCCGGGTTGGATAAAGAAGGCATCAAGTACCGCACTATTGAACCGCGAGGAGCGACCACGCGCGTATGGGTGTTCGACGAAGGCGGGAAAATGGGCGACCTAATGGAGAAGGTAGGAGAGCACTATGATCTCGAAATCAACTTCATCCGAGGGACCGGAGAATACCTCGGCGGAGACACTAGAGAAGAAGGACACGCAGCATACAAGCGAGTCTTCGAAGAATACGAGAGCACGCACGAGCCACATGAGGGACGTAACCGGAAGTTTTCTGGGTAGGGCAGTGATCATCATGGGGGAGGTATAAGTCGTGGAACAAGTAGTGAGGATTGCGGACCCCACAGAGGATCAAAGGTCAACAGCCTGTCCTGATCTGCAACGGGTGAGCGAATGTCTTGAGAATGCTTTGCAGGCGTTTGCCCAAGGAGATTCTCAGCGTGCCTGCGAGTGTCTAAGACAGGCAAACCGTGTATTTGAGATGTTTGGCGAACAACCTGCATCCCGAGGAGATGGGCTCTCCCGATTGGAGGGCTCGCCCCCGCAGCAATTGAAAAAGCCGGATGAAGCTCCATCCACTTACGCAGCAGTTGCGTAAGAACATGATTCCAGAGCTCTTGAAGTAAATCCCGGAGAAAATTGATGAAAAGATTTGTTATCAATCGGCATGGTCGAATCGTGTTGCCATGCAATTTTTTCCCCGAATTGGACTTTTCGGCAATCGAGACGCTCGAAGATTTAAAGAGTGTCATCGCTCGGGATTTCACTGCCAAGACTCCGAGCGAAAAAGACCTGTTCGAGCGCTTAAATGCTGGTCAATACAGTTCTCGTTATGAACTTTGCCGCGATCTCGCGCTGAATCTGTATTGGGCCAATCGCTACGCTCTGACCATGTATGAAGAACGTCCGACTCGCTGGGCTGACCTCCCGCGTCACCGCGATGACGTGTTTCTCCCCACCTGCAAGCCTAAAGATTCAGCTCGCGTAGCCTCGGCGTTGCAGGACGGATACAGCCTGTTGCGCCGCCAATGGGATTACGAGACAGAGGACGAGATGTTCGAGCTTCTGCTTAACAGCTTCCGGAGCAGGCCGAGCGCAGGTGACACTCTGCGCGCGATACAACCGACCGTCGGTGAACTGCTAGCATCTCCCAAGCAAAGAACACTTCGCCTCAGCAGCTACGACCCCGATTATCCAGGGTATAGCTATGACGACGTCATTCAATACAGACATGAAGTTCCCGAGCTGGAAGCTCTGATGCGTCAGACGATGGTCCTGCATAATCAATACCGATGGGATCCAGCCACCTGTGCCTGCGTCGAGACTAGTCAGTTAAAAGAGGACGATTATGTAATCGCACTCTACCCGCGCAATAACGAAGTTCTTCAGTTCATTCGCCGGGTAAAGAGCAATCGTTTGCCGCACTCAGTTCGGTTCTCGATGCCGGCAACTCCTGCGCTCGCCGCACCATTGTCATCCTGCAAACCAATCGAGGTGCGTAAGCAGTTCACGGTAATGCCACGGCTGGAAGGCCTCGGCGTCTATGAAGGCGAAGTGGTATGCAGTAATACCGATCTCATACGGAATCATGCGTTCAGCTGGTCACGAATGACCGCCGACGAGATTGCGAAGAAAACAGGTATTGAGCAGCGACGCTATAGCGAGCTGGCACTTGAGGAAATGGCCCTTCTCGCGGCTCGCGCAGCGCTGGCAAAATCTGGACGCGAGGCGTCCGAGATTAGCGCAATTTTGTTCTGCAGCTGCACAAGCGCAAGAATGATCCCCTCGACCGCATGTTGGCTTGCCGGCGAGCTTGGCATCATGCAAGCCCACGCCTGCAATGACATTGTGGCCGCCTGCGCTGGCATGGCGTATGGCTTCAGTGAAGCGGTTAGGCTGCTGCAGGAGACCAATCGTCCGGTGCTGGTGGTGTGTGCGGAAAAGTTCTCAGACAAGATTGGCACAGTACGCACTTCGCGAATGATTTTTGGGGACGGTGCGGCCGCCGTCATAATTGGACCCGCTCCGGAAGGAGTGGCCCCCGATATAGAAGTAATGCAAACCTACGCTGGTGGACCTTGGGCGGAAGTGAACTCCATCGTCTGGCCCAATCCGGAGTTCGATAACAACATCACAGTCTATGGACCAGAGGTAAAGTCGCTCGCACAGCGCTATCTTACGCAAATGATGCTGGAGCTTTCCGATGATGAACAGGGTCCTCTGCTTGACTCGATCGACCTCGTAGTTCCGCATCAGGCAAACAAAACCATGGTGGAGAATCTGGCAGAAACAGCTGGATTATCTCGCGAACGTCTCTACTTCAACATTGGACGCGTGGGAAACATCTCTTCCGCCAGTATTCTGATAGCAATTCGAGATGCGGTCGTCGAGAAACGAATCGATCGACCTATGCGTATTTTCGCCCCGGGCTTCGGAGCTGGGGCGGTAGGCGGATTTGTTGTCATGCGTGTGGATCCCGCCGTTGTCTGCTGCGACGTCCAGCAATCGGTGGCAGTGGAGGAGGAACTCGACAAGATGCCATTGGCGGGCAGAGTGGCGCTCGTCACCGGTGCCAGCCGCGGAATTGGAAGGGCAATCGCACTCGAAATGGCCCGTCGCGGAACATCCGTTGCAATCAACTTTCGAAATGACGGTGATGCGGCGGAAGCTGTTGCACAAGAAATTCGAAAACTTGGTGTTGGCTGCATGGTAGTGCAAGGCGATATTTCGAAAAACGAAGATGCACAGCGAATCGTTCGTACGGTTCTTGAGAAGTGGCAGCGCATCGACATTCTGGTGAATAACGCCGGAATCACAAAAGACAACCTTTTGCAGAGAATGACGGATGAGGAGTGGGAACAGGTGATCGCGGTCAATCTGAATGGCACTTTCAATACAACGAGCGCCGCTCTACCCGCGATGATCAACCAGCGCTTCGGCCGCATCATCAACATTACATCCGTGGTGGCGCAGGCCGGTGCTATGGGCCAGGCAAACTACTCAGCCAGCAAGGGCGGTATCACCGCATTCACCAAAGCTATAGCGCTTGAAACCGCAAAGTTCAACATTACCGCGAACACAATTGCCCCTGGATACACGGCAACTGAAATGGCGGAGGAGATTCCGGAGAGGATCGTTGGCCAGATTAGATCGCGCATTCCGCTCGGACGCTTTGCGGCTCCCAGAGAGGTGGCGAAAGCTGCCGTATTCCTTGCGGCTGATGGTGACTACATCACTGGTCAAGAACTAAACGTGAACGGCGGATTCCACATGTAGGGATTGCAAGACGCAGATCGAGGGAAATCATGTTCGGATGGTTTCCCTGATAAGGGCCAGGTTACGCCAATGGAAGAAGTGGAAAGCGCATTCAGGACTTTGCACGAGGACGAGCTCTCATCTTTCTGGGCCGGGTTTCCTTTTTGCCTTTTGAAATCAGGGACTCCAACTCCTGAATGCGTCGCTTCAAAGCCTGTAATTCCGTATTCGTATCCACCTCCTGCACCTTTGAGGACCCGGACTCAGAAGGGACCTGATTTGCAGGGGGACTAGAAGTGGAGTTCATCATTTGCTGCATAAGCTCGAAAGGACTCATGACATGCGCGAAACCCCGCCAGGCATTCTTGTACATGTCGGTTACGGTTCGCATGTAATTCAAAGCGTTCTCCTGAGTCGCCTTGCCGGAAGCAATGATCATTTCCCGCAAGATGTCGAGCGGAAATACGGAATCCGGCGCCTTCGCGCACTCGGTGATGATCTGGGTCATCACGACGCGGGTAATGTCTTCTCCTGTGGCAGCGTTCAGCACCTGGAGATCGTATCCATTCTGAACGGCTCTGGCGATCTCGTCCAGGTTCACATACCTGCTGTGGGTGACGTCGTACAGCCGCCGGTTCTCGTATTTCTTGATAACAATTTTCTTGTCCATGTTTCCGCTTTCCCGCTTGACATGCGAATGCAAGTGGAGCAATATCTCGCGGTGCTGCGATGCAGCATATATTGCAGCATCAAGTTTAAAGAGCGTCTCCAAAGGAGGGGAACACCAACGTGCACTATAAGTCAAATAAAGCCGAATCGGAAGAAAACGAGACCACGTACAATCCATTCGAATATGTGAATTTGTTCAACAAGGGCTTCGAGAAAGCTGTCGAGGTTAGCAAGAGCTCACTTGATCTGGCAGTCGAACAGAACGCCGAAGTTCTGGATGCATATAAAAAGACGATGAAGCCGTACGGTATGCCCGGTCTTTTCTGGTTCGATCTGGCAGGCCAGGCCTTTGAGGGCTTTGTGAAACTTCAGAAGAACCTCTTGGATCTGGCAGTCGAACAGAACGCCGCATTCGCCGAGGCAGTAAAGGAATCCAACAAAGCAAAGAACAGTCTGATTCAGCAGTCCATTAACCGCACGGTGGAGGTTCAGAAGTCGGTTGCGAACTTCGCCTCGAATCAGGCGAAAGCCGTGAGCGACACACTGAAGCAGCAGCCAGGTATCGCCGGAACCTCGTTCGAGGCGGTTGCAGACTCGGTCCAGTGCGGCGTCGACACCGTGCTGACAAGCCAGACAGAGATGCTGGATATTGCCAGAAAGGCTGCGAAGTCAGGAGAGGCAAAGTAGCTGTTGGAAAACTGCAAGCCTTCGTCGGAGACATTGGGAGCGCCTCGTAAAGGGGCGCTCCGTAAATTCGTGCTTTTTGCGAAAGGAATCACTGAATGAGTAATCCAGAGGCAAAAACCAGTAAACCTGTCGATTGGCTTGAGCCGTGGCGCGAGATGCGAAACGGCTATATGGATGCCTGGGCGAAAGCCATGACCGGAGCCGTAAACACGGACGCTTACAGCCAGTTCAGTGGCTTGATGCTCGATACATATTTGACCACCTCGGAGCCGTTTCGTGAGGCTCAGCAGAAAATCATGCTAAGCACGTTGGAGCAGATGCAGATGCCTACGCGCTCTGATTTTGTGAGCCTTGCCGAGCGATTGGCCAACTTGGAACTGCTTCTCGACGACATGTCCGCAAAATTGAGTGAAATGGCTCGGATTGTAAGTAGTTCGGTGCCCACGCCCGAAGCCGAGGCAGAAGCATCAGAAGCCTCGAAAACCTCCAAATCTGAATTGCCAGTCGATCCTACATCGCTCAAACCGGGGTTGAAATTCACTCGCAAAAGTTCTGCTCGGACTCCCAAGAAGGGATCAAAATAATTTATGTCCTGCCAGCCGGAAATGCTGCATACACTGACCAAGGTACTGACAACGCGCGCGCCGATCGCGCAGACGCCGAAGGAAGTGGTTTGGACCCTCAATAAAGCGAAGTTGTACCGCTACATTCCCGTGCTGCCCAAGAAAGAACGACACCCGATGCCGCTGCTTCTGGTCTTCGCGCTCATGAACCGGCCCTCCATCCTGGACCTCCGGCCGGGACACAGCTTTGTAGAGTTCATGGTCAAACGCGGCTACGATGTGTACCTGCTGGACTGGGGATCCCCTGGCATTGAAGACAAGAACTTAAAGTTTGACGATTACACGCTGGATTACATGCCGCGCGCAATTCGCAAAATGAAGGAAGTCTCGGGCTCGACGAAGTTCAGTATGCTGGGCTGGTGCATTGGCGCGATCCTGACAACGATTTACTCTGCGCTTTGCCCTGATGACGGCCTGCGAAATTTGATCCTTCTTACCGCGCCCTTGGATTTCTCCAATAAGAAAATTACGTTCGGACGCTGGACAGAAGAGCGGTTTTTCGACGTGGAAAAGGTGCTGAACGCCTTCGGTAATATGCCTGCCGAGATGATTGAATACGGGGCCAAGGCACTGAATCCAGTCCAGAACTACGTCGGTAATTATCTGCGCCTCTGGGATAACCTCGATAAGCCGCGCATTGTGGAATCCTGGCATGCCATGAACACCTGGCTGACAGACAATGTGCCGTTGGCGGGCGGCGCCTTCCGGCAGCTTGTCGTGGACCTTTACCGCGAGGACCGGTTGATGAAAGGGACGCTAATGATTCGCGGCGAACGGGTGCAGCTGAGCCGGATCAGGGCCAACCTGCTGACCCTGATTGCGGAAGGCGACCACATTACTCCGCCCTGCCAGTCCGAAACTATCAATTCCAAGGTCGGAAGCTCAGACAAAACCATGGTGAGAATTCCCGGCGGGCACATAGGAATCATGGCAGGCAGCGGAGCGAGCAAAACCGCATGGCCGCAGATCGATGGCTGGCTGGCTGACCGCTCTGGGCGATAACAACCCCAATTGTACTCAGGTGTGATGTCGATCATCCATCGCTGTGATAGCCAAATTTCTGCGGCCCAAAAAGGCTTACAATCTCTCAATTGAATTTGGGGGTGGCAAATGTTCCCGGAAAATAGACTTAAAGTCCAGGTCGACAAACCGAAGTTAATTTCCTATGACTCGGGTTATGAACACAGCGTTGAACACTGGATAGAGCTTCGGATATTACTGGATGAAGAGCCGGTCGTCGAGGTCATGGACGTTCGCCATGAAGATAGAATTCGATTCGGGCGTCGGGCTCACGATCAGAGTGCCTTCATTGCATGGGCACAGAGAGTTGAGCACAAGCGTTTAGAAGATAGATTTCGATCGCGTCCGGCTTACGATCAGAGCGCCTTCATTGCATGGGCGCAAGGAATTGAGCAGAAGCGGCCGTTGGAGTTCTCGGCATAACCGTTTGGCGTGTTCTTTTCAGAAATGAAATCCTCCGCCGCAAATCAGAACTTCTCCTGTCACGTAATCGGAGAGCGGCGAACAGAAGAAGAGCACCGTGCCCGCAGCTTCGTCCGGAGTGCCAAGCCGACCCAGCGGGCACGCCTGCTTAACCGACTCCAGCATAGCTGACTGCACGCCTATCTTGATTTCATGTCCGTGCATTTCCATTTTTGCGCCATCGCCCGTTAGTGGCTGAACCAAGCGCGTATTGATCAGGCCAAAACCCACCGCGTTGACATTGACGTTGTAGCGCCCCCATTCCTTTGCCAAGGTCTTGGTGAGTCCGATGACTCCTGCTTTTCCTGAAGAGTAACCAGACTGTCCGGGGTTCCCATCCGTGCCCGCAATGGAGGTGATGTTCACCACCTTGCGCATGACGGTTTTGCCAGCCGCATTTTCGCGCTTTGCGGCTTCTCTGATATACGAAGATGCGGCGCGCAGAATGCGAAAGGGCGCGACGAGATGGATGTCGAGCATGGCAAGGAACTGTTCGTCGGTGGTCTTCTGAATCACTCCATCCCAACTGTAGCCCGCGTTGTTAACGATAATGTCCAACGATCCAAATTTCTCAAGCGTCGTTTGAACGAGTGTATCCGGCGTAGATGGCTCTGTTAGATCTCCCACAGCGTAGCCGATCTTGTACCCTGACTTGAGAAGCGCTTCTTCGGTTTCGCACAGCGCGGATTCGTCAAGATCATTCACCATGACACTGGCGCCTGCAGCCGCGAGCTTCCCTGCGATTGCTCTACCGATACCCCGTCCTGCGCCAGTTACCAAAGCCGTCTTGCCGCAAAGATTAAAGGCCATTTCTTGTCTCACCTGTTCCGGTCAATGCAAAAGCCTGATTCTACTGCAAAACGTTCTGCAATGCAGCATTTATGTTCCGTAAGTCTCTCCCCGCGCCTTAATTATTCGCGTCCATAATCATTGTTTCTGCTGATGTTCCTCAAAGCCTTGGAAGTATCTACTCGGCCTTTTGGTTGCCGAAGCTGAATTGGCCATTAGCTGCGGTACTCCATTTGAACAGAAGCGGCCAAACGGCTCTGCTTCACTCAGGGAGGTAAGGTCCCGAATAAACTTCCCGTCATGCTGCATCGCAATTCTTCGAAGGCAGAAGACCTTTTCGAAAACACTGTTTGATTGACGAAGCGGGCCTAGGTGACTTGGATCTTTGCTATTCCGGGCCGGCAAAGCCTAGGCCGTTAAAGCCCCGGAGCATCTGAATTTCCTGGCCAGAGTAGCGCGAATGCATTTCTGGCGAGTTAAGCATACGCTCACGCGCATCAGGAGGCATGGTACGCATCTGGCGCAAAGTGCGGCGAATCACGTCCTTACGTTGCGGGTCCATTCCACGGAATTGCCCAAATAATGCTCTAGCCTCTTGCTGCTGCTCGGGCCTCAGGCGTTGCATCATCTCCATACGGTTCAGCACTCGCTGCTGTTGTTGTGGTGGCAGGGAATTGAATTTCTGCAAGCGATTCCTGAGCTGTTCTTGCCGCTGCTGCGGAAGCTGCCTGAAGTGCTGGTCCTGCTCGAGTCTCCTCTGCTGCTCCTGCGGCGGAAGCCGCATGGCATCGCGCAGCCAATCACCATAGCGTGGACCTTCTCCGCGAGTGATCTGGTGCTGAGGGATTTGGGCGAAAAATCTCTGGGGTGGCTGGTTCACGGGCCGCTGCGCCTGGAATGCAGCGTGTGGTGAAGTTGCGGGCCGCTGCGCCTGGAATGCGGCATGTGGTGGAGTTGTTGTGTGTCTCGCGGGAGCCAAGTCGCGGCGCGGCAATTGTGGAGGCCGCGATTGTGTTGCTGGCGCATGATGCTGCGCACCTCCGGCATTGCCATGGGTGTGCTGTCCAGCCTGGAGGGGCGCGGACAGGGCAAGCATGACGAGAAATGCCAGAATGTGTTTTGTGCGCATAATTGTCTTCCTAAAGGCTAATTCGTGGTGTCTGCGTCATCAGTGCCATCCATGTCGTCCAAGGCGTCAAAATTCTGCAGTAGCTCTGAATTCTTATCAAGATATTGCAAATCGGCCACGGCCGTTCCTGTTGGGGCAATCACTTTCATGCTCGCTGCGCCGTTTGTTGCTTCGCTATCGTGCATGAACCGGCCTGCCTGATACAGACAAATTCCGAGCACAAGACTGAATGCGGCGGCCACGCTGAGCGCCGGACGGCGGAACCACTGCAAGAAGCCCGACGATGCCTTCTGCTGTTCCTCGCGCAATCGTGCTTGCATGCGGACATCCCAAAATGCCGATGGCGCGGGAGCCCGCCATTCATCTAAAAGATTCATTGTCGAGCGAAGAGCCTGCAGGGTGTTGGCACACTCTCGGCACTCGGCAAGGTGGCCGTCAACTTCGGGCGGCACCGGCATGTTACCCAGTGCGACGTCCGGCAACTGATCGTAAACATTCCTGCAATTCATAACCGTCCTCTAAACGAAGTCCTTCAGACTCTGCCGCAATGCTTCATAGGCGCGGAAGAGCAAACTCTTAGTAGCAGACTCGCTCAGATGCAGTATCTCGGCAATCTGGCGGTAATCCAGTTCCTGGTACTTGTGCATCATCACGGCTACGCGTTGGCGTTCGGGCAGGGCATCCACTTGTTTTCTGATGGCACGGAGCCGTTCACGGCGCAGGATCTCCTGTTCGGCGTTAGGGGTACCGTCGGCTACATCAATCGAGAGCCCGGTGTCTTCGTCGGTCTCATCGAGGCTGGCCTTGAACTCAGGGCGCTCATGTTTGTTATCGCGCGCGTGATTCATTGCCAGGTTAGTGGCAATGCGGTAGAGCCAGGTTGTGAACTTGGCATCTGCCGTGTAATTTGCCCGCGAACGGTACACTCGCAGAAATACCTCCTGCGCCAATTCTTCGGCTATTGAGGCGTTATGCACCATGCGGTACATGAAATTAATCATTGCAACGCGGTAACGCTCAACCAGGTAGTTGAAAGCAGCGTCGTCGCCCTCGCGAACCCGCAGCATAATCTGAGCGTCGTCTGTTTCGGCCAGAGTAGTCGGGTCGCTGAAGTGAAGCTGCTTTTCCCCAGCCGTGGAGGGGAAAGCACCGCGGATGGCCATACTGCTCATGTCACTTGGAACCCCTCCAACTTGCGAAAGTTGCGGGGACTCTTCCGAATCAGCGCGAGTATCTGCGGGTTCCGGGTTCTCGGCTTTCCTGCGCTTCCAGATCATGACTGTGGAGACTGCCCTGCCTATTATGCCCGAAGGTTTTGAGGAGTGCTTGGGAAACTCACAGGCTAGGCAATTTGCGAAATCGAGATGGTTTGTTACAATCCGATGTGAGCAGACAAAGTGGGCGCTTAACTCAGCGGTAGAGTGTCACCTTCACACGGTGGAAGTCGTAGGTTCGAATCCTACAGCGCCCACCACTCCCATCCCCGGTAGAGTGGTACAGTCGGCAAAAGTGTTCAGCAGGGAAGTACGAGAACGGCAACAATTGCAATTCCATCGCGACCAGCTCCGAAGTTTTAGCATCTGTAAGTGTTTGGCGGACGTTTCTTTAGGCCAGCCGATATTCACAGCCGGACGAGACAGTCGGGTTGCTCGTACAAAGAGCGTTAAGAAGGATCGAGCCGGTATTTTCCCCGGTCCGGAAGGTTGATCTTGGGTCGCGGAGCTGATCCAAAGCGCAGCCGCAACAGTAAGAAACCAGCATCGCAAGCAGCGAAACAGTACAGTAGAGAAGCCTGACAATATGAATAGTGGATCGAACCATCCTGCCGGTAGCGGCGGGAGAGGACGTAAGCGGCGCCGTGGGCACCGCGCGGGGCAGGGTGCGGGAACGCCAGACGCAGCCCAGAGCCAGAGTGGATCATTACAGCCCAAACAGAAAGCGCAAGCGTCTCACGGAAAACCTGCCGCTCTCGGAAAGCCAGGACTGAAAAGAAGATTCAAACCTAAGTCGCCGGTACGGAATCGTTCTGGCGATGCCAACCGAAACGGTAATGGAAACGGAAACAAACAGGGTCCCCGGCCAGGAGTGAATCAAAGAACGCCGGACGCCGGGGTTTACAGCGCGCCGATGGACCACTCTTACCGCAGCATTCATCAGGAGGGCAGTACTGGACGCCTCGGCTACGAAGCGATGCCTGTGGGGGACAATTCGGTGTCAAGGCCAATGTTTGCCTTTGTCGATGACCTATTCTTTGTGGCTAAGATTCAGGAAACGGCGCGCAAACTCAACGTAAAAGTGGCCTTCGTCAAGACCGACAAGGAATTTACGGAGTTGGTCGCGCTCAGTGAAGAAAAACCGGCGCTGGTGATCATAGACTTGAATCACCACACGGTAAAGCCACTGACGATCATCCCCAAGCTCAGGTCGAAATTCAAGAAAGAGACCAGCATTATTGGATTCCTCTCGCATTTACAGGGAGAGTTGAAGATGAAGGCCCATGAGGCTGGCTGTGATATGGTGCTGCCACGCTCTGCCTTCTCACAGAATTTACCGCAGTTGCTGCGCCGCCACGCTACGAGCGAAACTGAACTTCGGGAGTGCTGAACTTCGGGAATCCGGCTTAGATCGCTAAGAACGGCAACCAGCCAGAGTTTTTGGGTATCCAATGAGGATGCGTCGATGAAAGACGCCGAAACTCGATGGCCCTCGCCCGTGCTTACGAAGAAAACGAAGTTGGATCGGAGCTGCGCAGAATCTACGCGGAGATACGAACCAATTTCGATCTCCCGTTTGTGCCGACAGTCTTCAAAAATATCGCCGCCGTGCCGCCTTATCTCAAAGGCATGTGGCGTGACCTTGGACCTGTAGCAGCATCGCGGGAGTTTCACGCCGCGTCGGTTGCGCTGGGCGACTTCGTGCGAGCCCAAGCCGTTGGTGGCGGGTGGCGACTCCATGACCAGGAACGTATGTTGGCCGAGCAGAAGATTTCAACCGGCGATATGCCGGTGCTGGCCGGAGTGGTTGGAATTTTTGTGCGCACCCTGCCAAGCCTTCTGATTTTCGTTCGCTTAATGCAGTGCGGCTATCATGGAGGGCAGAAGGGGCGAGTTTCTGCTGGAAAGCAGGCCCCTGCGCTTTCCCGTCTCATAACTCTTCACGTTCCCAATGAACGCGACGCAAGCCTTAGGGCTTGGCTGATTTACGCCGACATTCGGCGCACGACGAAATCGAAGACGGTGATGAGCCTCTACCGCGCCCTGTCGCCCTTTCCAAGTTACCTGGCTTCAGCCTGGGGGGATTCAAAGAGCGTGCTGGCCGACAAGAACTTTCAGCGCGCCAGCGAAGAGATATCCCAACGCGCTGGCGTGCTGCTGCATGGAATTCCCGTGCGCGATCACCAGGAAATACTGAAGGAGCTCAGCCCGACGCAAGCGCGAGAGATACGGGAAACCGTAGATGAATGTGTGGCAGCTTTGCCAACGTTGTCACTGCTGACCGCGGTTTGGCGCAGATCATTCAACAACGCAAGGATTGGGAAAGCCGCATAAAGCTCGGGTCTATTTGTTGCGCCACAGATAAATGAGTTAAAGACTCGCTTCTTCGTCAGCGCGGCAGCGGACATCCCATTCTCGAAGTCCGCCACGCGATTTCAAGAGACAAATAAGCCAACTCTAGCCTGGGGGCCAGGCGAGGTCGCGTCCGCCCACGAGATGCAGATGTAAGTGAAAGACCGATTGTCCGCTGCGGGGGCCGACGTTGAACACGGTGCGGTATCCGTCTACGATGTTGCGCTCGCGCCCGATCTTGGCCGCAACGAGGTTGCAGCGGCCGATAATCTCCGCGTCCTGCGCTGTGGCCTCATTGAGACCGGGGACGTGGCGCTTTGGGACAACGAGCACGTGGGTTGGCGCCGTCGGTCTAATGTCCTCAAAGGCGTAAACGTATTCATCCTCATAGACCTTCTTCGAGGGAACTTTTCCGGCGATGATTCTGCAAAAAAGACAGTCTGGCATGAGGCAAATTTAACACAGAGCTCTCCACTCACTAACACGCGAATAGTTGAGGCTAGGAGTTAGACTCGTTCGGGAACCACGAACAAGAGCTTTGGTGAGGTATGAGAAACGAAGAGGCCGCCCGGCAACTGGGCGACCTCTTCTTCAAGGGAGAATAGTTCCAACGGAGGCTAGACCGTCAAAACTTTCTAGAGAAATACTATGAGCCTCTAAAACAGGGTGTCAAGCGAATTCTCTGAATTGAATCTCTGTAAAATCAACGACTTAGCTTTTTGCACAAGTTTGCGCCTAATGACAAAAAATGTCACTTTTGCGCCTTTTCCGACCTAACTCGTTGCCTTCAGGCGTCTTAGTGTGCCTTTTGGCTAGCTCAGATGGAGGCGGGTCAGCTCGCCATCGTCGGGTGTTTTCCCAGCTTTTTTTGCCCGGAATCGGGGCAGGTAGAATCTTCCAAAGCCGAAAACTGCTCCAGCACCGACGGATATGATGAAAAGAATTGCCGCGAGACCGAGTGCCGCGATGACTAGGTTTCCGATGTTGTCGCGCTTGCCCTGACCCGCGTTTTCGTTCCAGGTGACGTTAGCGTCATAGTTCACGCCGGACAGAATCTTCTCGGCGTCGCTGCGGGAGATGTTGCCACGCACGAGTACAACGATAGGGCCGGTGCGCTTTGCGATGCTTGTGCCTCTGCCGGAAGGAGCAGGCAGTTGTTCATACGCAGTGAGCTTGTCGATGGCTATGTGAGGCGTGGGATATGCCACGAGCAGAACCTCGGCTGATCCCGGAGCTTCCCCATTGAAACGCGCCCAGACAAGTTCAGGACTCTTGCTGAAGTCGATCAGTTCGGGACTCAAATTGACGCTGAGTGCAGAGTAAGCGGCTGGGCCGATGATGTAACGAGCGGTCCCCTGCACGAGCTGTTTGCGCGGCAGATGGCTGGGCAGGGTAGGCAGGACCGCAGCCGGTCCTTTGGCTTTTGGCAAGCGTGCTGCAAGCTCACGAAGCTGAGTTCCGCTCATTCCAGTGACACGGTCGAATCGTGCGTCGACAAGTATGTTCCCGGAGAAGAAGAGTACGCGATCGTTGAGCGATGCCGCGAGCGCCCCAATGTCTTCTTCCCGCATTATGGGCTGACGATAAAAGGTGAAGGCAGCGTAAGAGCCTGCGGCATCTTCAAATCGGGCCGCTTTGATCGTAAGGGTCCGGTTATCGTGCTTGTAAGTAGCTACCTCAAAGTCGGTGAAACGATCCTCTTTCAGTACATTTGAGGAGGCGCTGTCGATTTTTCGCGGATCAGAGCCCTGCTGGGGCACACCGGCGAGTTCCCATCCTGCAAATGCCACGGGAAGAATCCGGGAAGCTGTCAAGGTCTGGGCAAGCAGAGACGGCATGGCCACGACTAACGATAAGAGCGCGACACAGTAAGACCGATACAAAGGTTTCATGGCTTCGGAATGATTCCTATTTATTAGACCACAGAGAGGCTGGCAAAGTTTCCTATCAGAGCTGCCATTCACGCCGTTAGAGGCTGGGAGCGGAAGCCATGATATCCTTAAGGAACAAACAAGTGCGTCCCGCCCTCTGGCTGTTTCAGCACTACCCTTAAAAAAATATGATTTCAGTTTCTAATGTTTCCATGCGCTACGGCGCCAAAATTCTGTTTGAAGATGTGTCCACGGCGTTTACGCCCGGCAGACGTTACGGTCTGACTGGTCCGAATGGGGCCGGCAAATCGACCTTCATGAAGCTTTTGAGTGGCGAACTGGAGCCGCAAAAAGGCACCGTCGTGCGTCCGCGAAAGTTCGGTGTGCTCAGTCAGGACCAGTTTGCATTCGATGCCTGTCGCGTAATCGACACCGTGATCATGGGCAATAAGCGCCTGTGGGCTGCGATGGAAGAGCGCGAGGTCATCTATGCCAAGCCGGAACTGACCGACGACGACGGCATGAGGCTGGGCGAACTGGAAGGCATCGTAGGCGAAGAGGACGGATACTCAGCCGAATCCGATGCCGCGTTGCTTTTGCAGGGTCTCGACCTTCCGGACGAACTTCACGAGCGAAAAATGGGCGAGTTGCAGGGAGGCCAGAAGGTTCGCGTGCTGCTTGCGCAATCGTTGTTCGGAAACCCTCAGGCGTTGCTTCTGGACGAACCTACGAACCACCTGGATCTCGATTCGATTCACTGGCTGCAGAGTTTCCTGAACAGCTATGACGGAACTCTGATCGTGATCTCGCACGACCGTCATTTCCTGAACAGTGTGTGTACCCACGTCGCGGATATTGATTACGAGACGATCATCACCTACACCGGAAACTACGACGAGATGGTGCTGGCGAAGACCCAGGTGCGCTCGCAAATTGAGGCGCAAAACTCACAACGTGAGAAGAAAATCGCGCAGCTCAACGAGTTCATCGCGCGCTTTTCTGCCGGTACGCGTTCGAGCCAGGTGCAGTCCCGGCGCAAGGAAGTGGAAAGGCTCCAACTGACGGAGCTGGCGAAATCGAACATTCAGCGGCCTTATATAAAATTCGAGCAGAAGCGGCCTTCCGGAAAGCATATTCTGGAGTTGGAAGGCGTCACGAAGTCGTACGACGACGTCGAGGTGCTGCGCGGGTTCACGTCGAGCGTGACGCGCGGAGAGAAGATTGCCTTGATGGGACGTAACGGCGCGGGGAAGACGACCCTGATCAATGCGTTGCTCGCGAACTCTCCCACAACGCCCATGGCGGAGCTGCGCGAGACCAGCGGTTACGATGGCGAATTCATTGAAGGCGGGCAGGTCATCTGGGGACACGAAGCCTCCGTGGGATACTTTGCGCAGGACCATCGCGCTCTTGTGACTAACGGAATGTCGGTGTTTGAGTGGCTGCATCAATGGGACCCCGGCGCAGCCGATGAGGAAATCCGCGGACTGCTGGGGCAGATGATGTTTGCCCGTGACGAGGCCACTAAGCGCACCGACGTGCTTTCCGGCGGAGAAACGGCGCGGCTGCTCTTTTGCAAGCTGATGCTTCAGAAGCCCAATGTGCTGGTGCTGGATGAGCCAACAAACCATCTTGATCTGGAATCTATTAACGCCCTGAACATCGCCCTCCAGCGTTACCAGGGAACGGTTCTGATTGCCACGCACGATCATGATCTGATCGACGAGGTTGCCACCAGAATCTGGAACTTTGAATCCGATCGCAAAATCACTGATTTCAAAGGTTCGTACGAGGAATTTCAGACGGTGCTGGTATAAGCGTCGCCGAACACATAAATTTGCCCTCCGGTCGGTATCGGAGGGCAAATTTTGTCTCGGAACAACTCCTTTACTGCGCGCCTTCGCCTGCTCCAGTCTTGCTTGCGACCTTCACTCCGCTGAGTCCATTGACGTACCGGGCTACGCCTCTATAGAGTGCCTCTGCGATTTTCTGGCGATACTCAGGGGTGCGTAATTTGCGTTCGTCGCCTGGGTTGGAGACGAACGAGATCTCGGCAAGGATCGACGGCATGTTGGCGCCGATAAGCACGATGAACGGTGCCTTCTTGACGCCGCGGTCGCGCAAGGTCTTATCTCTGCCCGCCAGTCCCTGGTAAAGCGATCGTTGTACATCCGTGGCAAACTCTCGCGATTCTTCAACCTTGTCCTTCAAGGTTATCTTTTTCACCAGATCGCCGAGTTCGTGAACGGACTTTTCGCTGACGGCGTTCTCGCGGGCGGCGACTGAGAGCGCGTCGGCCGAGGGATTGAAGTTCAGATAGTAGGTTTCCACGCCGCGAGCCGTCGGGTCCTGGCTTGAGTTGGCGTGGATGGAGATAAACAGATCCGCCCGCTGCTGGTTCGCAATGGCGGTTCGGGTCTCAAGGGGAACAAACGTATCATCATCGCGTGTATAAATCACGTCGGCGCCCAGCCTGCTCTTTAGCAGACGACCGAGGCGCAGCGCCACATCAAGGACGAGGTCTTTTTCCTGCATACCGCTGGGGCCGATGGTTCCAGCGTCATGGCCACCGTGGCCGGCATCGATTACGATTCTCCCGACCTTCAGTCCTAGAGCTCGAATTAGCGAGCGCTGGCCATCGGCCGTGGGCTGCGCCTGGTGAATCTCCGGATAGCGCTGCTTCTGCTTGGTGGACCTAGCCGTCTTACTCACCGGCACACGCGGCGCTACCACTTGCACGGTGGGTTCCGAGGTGGGTTTATTCGTGGCCTTGAGTTCCAAACCCTTCAGATTAGTGACTTCAGACTTGGTGGATGTTTCTGAGAGCACGGGTGTCTCATCTGGCGCTTTCGTTTCGGGGTGGACAGGCGCGGGTTTCGTCACGGCGTCGCGCGAGGGGGCGCTTGGTGCAGGAGACGAAAAACTTGCTTCGGTCAGAGTCGAGCTAGTGGGGCGTGAAAAAAAGCTGCCGTCGGCCATTCTCGGCCCGAAGTTGACGTCTGAATTGGTTGCCGCGTCCGTGACTGTGGCGGATGAAGTCTCGCGCTCGGCTTCCGGTGTGGGGGACGACGTTGGCAATGGAGTGGTGGCGACCAGCAAGATCTTTCCGTCTTTTTGAGGCTCCTGCCGTGCTACAAGGGGAGCAGTATTTTTCTCTTCTGCCGATTGCGCTTGCTGAGGCGCTGAAATGTTAGCCTTGTGCCCGTGAATGTCCACGACCAGCCGATATGGATTAGGCAGCAGAAAAGCCGAGTAGTCCGAGACTGCATCGACCTCAAGCACCACACGTACCATACCTTTTTGAAATTGAGCGACGCGCACCCGCCGTAGGAACCCGTCGGAAACTTCGAAGGTTTTGCCGACCAGCGTAGAAGCCAGCTTGGCGTCATGCAGGTCGAAGAAAATCCGGTCAGGATTGGGGACGCGTCCAACCTCGTATTTAACTTCCTGTTCGAGATCGATGGCAACTCGTGTGTAGTCAGGTGTAGACCAGTGCCTTATTCCGGTGACGAGCGGCAGAGTGTTGCGAGGCGATTCGCTCGAAAAATCCTGCTGCCTGGCCTGCTGTGAGTTGAGATCCAGCGTTCTTGTATCCTGACGACGAATCTCCTGAATGCGGGAGTCGCGAGGTCTCTGCTTGCTGCGCGCCTGCTGATCCATCTCGGCGATGGCCTCGCGGGCGTCTGCGGCGAGTTGGAGATGCGGGTAGCGGCGAATTACCTCCTGAAAAGCTTCACGAGCTTTATCATTCTGTTCGAGATCTTCCTTATATATCTGGCCGATTGTAAACAGGGCGCCGAAGCGATATTTGCTTCCGGGATATTCGCGCCGGAGGAATTCGTACTGCGCAATAGCCGTGCGGAGGGCCTTCTCATCGTTAAAAGCGCGCCCGCTTTCCGCCAACAACTCTGCCACGGCCACAACGCTGGCGTCGGCTTTGCTGCTGGTGGGCGAAAGATAATAGACACGTCTGTAGGCATCTGTCACCCGCTGGTATTCACGGCGGGAACGTTCACGTTGAGGAAGGCCGTTGAGTTCTTCCCGCATTCGTGCCGCGATTTCAAATTGCGAGCGCGCCTGCTGTTTCTTTTGTTTAACGCTCACAGCAAAGGAAGGTGCGACAAGCAGGCAGAGTATGGAAAAAGCGGTCACCCAGCCCTTCCATTCGTGCCTGTGGATCTGTATCGTCATCGACTGCATATTCCTCAAAGCTGACACACGCGGGCCAAAGTCAGTCCGTGTTGCTGATTACAAGGATGCCACGTTCATCGCGGTGAACGCGAATCGGCACCGATAGACGGCTTAAGCGCGCTTCCGAGCGATTGCCCATAAGTGTGGTGATGCGCTTCACGTAATTCCAAGTCTCCATATAGGGAGGAATCCCCCGGTTACGCTCAACGGCTCCTTGTCCTGCATTGTAGGCGGCTAGAGACAGGGAAACATCCCCTCCGAAATTCCTTAGCAACCCTTTAAGGTGGCGAACACCGGCATCAACGTTCTGTGCGGCGTCAAATGGATTGCGCACGTCATACATCCGGGCGGTCGCGGGCATCAGCTGCATCAAGCCCATTGCGCCCTTGTTGGAAACAGCCTGCGGATTAAAGTTGGATTCAACCTTGACGAGGGCGCGGACGAGATTGGGGTCCACATGGTGACGTGCTGCCGCATCATTTATAAAGCGATCGATTTCGGCTGCGCTCACCGACCTGTTTTCCGCGGCTCGCGAGTAGTTCGGATTTTCTGCGGCAAGCTCCCCCTTCAGGCGCGAAGTTCCCGAATCGAGAATGGGGCGTGACTTGATGTAACTGGACACTTCGCCTGCAATGGCGTGAGCCGAGCGCATTGCGCGGGGCGTAGCAGGGGGGACAGGCTTCCAGCGCTGCTCGACATTGCTCCAGTAGACCAGCTCTGGCGCATGCGCGGAAGTGCGCGCCGCGTGAGGGCCGGAGCCCGCAATTGCGTGTGACGGTCCGTCGTTGGTCCACACAACGCGTCCATTTTCCGAGGTGCGCTGAAGCGACTGCGCCGAAAGCATGCTCGCAAATGCGAGTCCCATGGAAGCTAGCGCCATGGGACGGAAGAGTTGGCGCGCCGTGTTTCGGAATATAAAAAAGTCGATTCTCATAGCTGACGTGGCCGGCGCAAATGCGAAGCTCTATCCCAGAGTGTCTGGATTATAAGACCGTGGAACGTGCACAGCAATCACTCAGACACAGGGAATCCAGTGAGTGAACCTTAATGAATGCACAGATACAGTAGAAAACCTTAAAGACTGGAACGCACGGTTACGAGGGTCATGGCTGAATGCGAACGCGGCAAGCATTTTGTGGCCAATGCAAAAGCCAGGCGCGTTCTGCGTCCGGCTTTTGGGCAACTTGAGGACTAGCTGAGCAAGCTTTCGACTACGGCATAGCTTTCGCGTAACGCCTGGTCGAGAGCTTCTGGATCTTTTCCTCCAGCCTCGGCCATGTCAGGACGGCCGCCGCCGGAGCCTCCTACTTTCTTTGCCACCTGACCCACAATCTTGCCAGCCTGAACCTTCGCGGAGAGATCCTTGGTGACACCGACAATTACGGCAACCTTGTCTTCCGTCACAGAGCCAACAATAACCACCCCTGAACCGATCTTGTTGCGGAAGTTATCGACAAGGGTGCGGAGCTGAGGACGATCAAGGTTGTCGGCACGATGGGCCAGAACCTTGATGCCTTTCACTTCCTTCACATTTTCGTCAGCGCTGGCTACCGCAGAAGCCGCGGATTTCATACGAACCTGGTCGAGTTCCTTGCGCAGCTTCTTCAGTTCTTCCTCGCGGCGGTCAAGCTCATGCTTGAGCGCTTCAGCTGGGCTCAGGTCGCTGCGTCCGACGATTGTAGAAACCAGGCCTTCGAGCTCGTGATCCTGCCGGAAGTGGCGCAGCGACTGTTCTCCGGCAACGGCTTCGATGCGGCGCACACCGCTGGAAACACTTCCTTCCTTCAAGATTTTGATAAGACCGATTTCGCCCGTGGCAGAGACGTGAGTGCCTCCGCAGAGTTCGGTTGAGAAGTCGGAAATTTTAAGGATTCGGACCTTTTCACCGTATTTTTCGCCGAAGAGCGCCATGGCGTGGTACTCGTTTACGGCAACATCTATGGGAACGTCTTCCAGGTTGTCGACCCGCTCGTTGAGCAAGACTTCGCGGTTTGCAATATCCTCGATTTCCTGCAACTCCTCGTCCGAGACAGAGGAGAAGTGCGAGAAGTCGAAACGCAGATAGTTTGGCGAGACCAGCGAGCCGGCCTGCTTGACGTGGGTTCCCAGGACCTGGCGCAGCGCGGCGTGCAGCAGATGTGTCGCCGTGTGATGGCGGCGAGTGGCGTTGCGCAGCTCAGCATCCACCTGTGCATCAACCACAGCCCCCACTTTAATCTCACGCTTTGCGACTATGTCTAAAACTCGCACACCCTGTACGGGAGCTCGGCAACCCGTAACTTCCGCGATTACTGACTGATTTTCAGGATCAGTGATTAGCCCAGTGTCTCCGACTTGACCGCCTGACTCCGGATAGAAGGGCGAGATGTCCAGCACCATCTTTCCGCGCTGTCCACTTAAGAACGAACCTGTCAGCGCGTCAGCAAGGCCCTGTTCCGAAAGCAGCGCTATCACTCTTGCGGCCTTTACGCTTAAGGTGGAGTATCCGACAAATTTCAACTCAATAGGGTCGGGATGTTTAGCATCTGCCTGTACTCGTGCGTTGACGACGTACGGATTTCGACCAGACTGGAGGAGCGTATAGGCTGGCGAGGCGGTCTTCTGCGAGCCACCCTTCCAACTGGCACGAGCTGTGGCCTTTTGTTCATCCATGGCTTGATCAAAACCGGTTTGATCGAAAGCTATACCTCGGTCACGAGCCGCGTCGATCATGAAGTCAACTGGGAGCCCAAAAGTGTCATAAAGCTTGAACGCCTCTTCTCCGGAGAGTTCTTTCCCCCGGTGTCGAATATCCAAGCATTCCTCAAACGTGCTACTCTCCCCGACGCTCTTGAGGACCTGTTTCAGGTCCTGATCTGGAGTACCTTCAAGCCATCTTTCTGCTTCATCGAGGAGAGATTCAAGTCGTTTGAGCCCAATCGCAATTGTCTTCGCGAACCGGGTCTCCTCGCTTTCAATGACTTTGGCGACTCGCGCTGCGGATTCGCGCAGTTCGGGATAGGCTTCGTCCATTTCCTTCACGACGGCTTCCACCATCTTGTGAAGGAAGGGCTGGGTCTGGCCCAGCAGGCGTCCGTGGCGAATTGCGCGGCGGATGATCTTGCGCAGTACGTAGCCGCGGCCTTCATTCGCCGGAATGATGCCGTCGCTGATAAGAAATGTAGCGGCGCGGCTGTGGTCGGCGATGACACGCAGCGAAGCGGCGCTGTGCGCATGAGTTTTTCCCGGTTTGCTTTTGTCCGCGCCCGTTAATTCCGCAGCGCGCTGGATGAGCGGAACGAAAAGATCGGTATCGTAGTTGCTGACCACGCCCTGTATTACGGCCGTGACGCGTTCGAGTCCGGCCCCGGTGTCAATGGAAGGCTTGGGCAGCGGCTTCAGGACGCCTTCTGCATTGCGGTCGAACTGCATGAAGACAAGATTCCAGATTTCGACGTAACGTCCGCATTCGCAGGGAAATTTGCACTCCCCGGCGGCGCACTCGGGTAGCTTCTTGTCGCTGGATTCGATGCCCATGTCGTAATGGATCTCCGAGCAGGGGCCGCAGGGGCCGGTTTCGCCCATCTGCCAGAAGTTTTCCTTCATGCCGAGCTCGAAGATGCGTTCCGGCTTCACGCCTGCCTTGAGCCAGAGATCGTAGGCCTCGCTGTCTCTCTCAACGCCGTTCTCGCCCCGGAAGATGGTGACGTAGAGCTTCTCGGTGGACATGTTGAACCACTTTGGGGAGGTAACCAGCTCCCAGGCGTAGGCAATGGCGTCCTGCTTGAAATAATCGCCAAAGCTGAAATTCCCGAGCATCTCAAAAAACGTGTGGTGGCGATTTGTGAAGCCGACATTTTCGAGGTCGTTGTGCTTTCCGCCAGCTCGAACACACTTCTGCGAGGTAGTGGCGCGCGAATAATCACGCTTTTCCGCTCCCAGGAAGACATCCTTGAACTGGTTCATGCCCGCGTTGGTGAACAGCAGGGTAGGGTCATTGGCGGGGACAAGCGAGGAGCTGTGCACCTGGCGGTGCCCCTTCTGGACAAAGTAGTCCAGGAACATGCGTCGAACGTCATTTCCGGTAGGCATATAAAATCACTTTCGATGAATCCCAGGACGACCAGAAAGCCGCGAGAGATGCGCGGCGGCAGAGGCCCAGAGGGAGACGAAAGATGATTTTAACATCTCCGCAATCACCATTTGAGCGGGCGTTCAAATGGAAAACGGTCCCATTCGTAGTCTTGCTCCTCTCAAAAGCCGTGGACGCCTCGAAGAAATCCCGCGGAGTGGACAGGGCGTGCAACCAGAGTAGTACTGCTGTACCCTTGGTGAATGCGTAATCTATTCTCGTTAACGCTTCTGCTGTTCAGTTTCACGGTCTTTTTCCCTCAATCGGGTAGCGCACAGGGCCGCGCAGCTGCCATCCCCCCGACGGAAATATCTGCAGACCTGGGAACTTGCTCGGCGTTGATCACCGTGACCGGAGCGGACTCAAAGCCGCTTTTCAACGCAAAGGTCAGCACGCGCATTCACTACGGCATGATGGGCGTCAAGAAGTTAGACTTGGAAACCTTCACAAGCGCTGGTGGACAAGTGAAGATCGCCAAACTCCCCGCGTCTCCTAAGAAGCCGATTTTCATATACATCAGCAAAGACGATAAGATGGAAACAGTGGAATTCGAGCCGGCTGTACATTGCAATGCTACGTTCCAGGTTCAGTTGAAATAGCCGTGGTTCAGTTCAAAAGCAAGACCGCTACTGCGTTACGCTTTCCTTTTTGGAGCAAACCGGACGACAAGTTCGGACTTTGATAAAGCCGTTAAGTCACAAAAGGTAAGTTCGATGGATAGAAAAAAAACTCGTGAAATATGTGGGTTTACATTCGCTAGAGCGTGTTTCAAAAATAGGTAAGGCCTCAAGTCAGGTACTTACGTCTGAGGCAGCTTAGCTGGTGAGCTTCTGTCATGAAGAATCGGCAGAAGCTGATGACGGATGCGCAATGGGAACTGATCGAGCCGTTGCTCCCTAGGCCGAAGATGCGCCGGGACAGGCGTGGCCGGCCGCCGGCCCCCAACCGGGCCTGTTTCGAGGGCATTCTCTGGATTCTGCAAACTGGCGCGGCGTGGCGATTCCTGCCCGACGAGTTTCCCTCTCCCTCGACTTGCTGGCGGCGGCTGAAACAGTGGGAAGACGAAGGCGTCTGGCTTGATGCCTGGCGTGCCCTGCTGGGGACGCTGGACGCCGAAGGCCTGCTGCGATGGGACGAGACGTTCATGGACGGAAGCTTCGCCCCGGCGAAAAAGGGGGCGAAGCCGTCGGCAAAACCAAGCGTGGCAAGGGAACGAAGTGGATGGTACTGGCCGACGGTGAAGGTCTTCCGCTGGGAGTTCGGCTGGAAAGTGCCTCTCCGAGTGAAGTTACGCTTGCGGAAGCCACGCTCGCCGAAGTCCGCGTCCCGCAACCGAAAGGCCGCCCGAGGCAAAAGCCCAAACGCATAATCGCCGACCGGGGCTACGACTCCGACCCGCTGCGGGAGCGGCTGAAGAAGCGGGGCATCGAGCTGATCGCTCCGTATCGGAAGAACAACAAAGAGCGGCGCTACGAGGACGGTCGCAAGCTGCGGCGCTACTTGCGCCGCTGGATCGTGGAACGCACCAATGCCTGGCTCGGTCAGTTTCGTCGCTTGCTGGTTCGTCACGAGCATCTGCTTTCCACCTATCGGGCCTTCTTCTACATTGCTTGCTTCTGGATCATCCTGCGGAGGTGTTTTTGAAACACGCTCTAATCAACAATCGGATGAGAATGTGTGGTATGACCGTGCCTTTGCCTTTCATGAAGGAGCAAGGATTTTAGGTCACCATAAAGGGGATATACGGGTTTTTCTCTTTAATGCGGCTTTTTCCATTGAGTTGTTGCTTAAGGCTATAAATGCTGCAAATGGAAAGGCTACTCAACTCAGCCACAATTTGCTTGATCTTGCGAAAGATGCTGAGATCCCATTTTCCGATAATCAAAATGCAACTTTAGAACTTCTGAACGAAATCCTGATATGGAAAGGGCGCTATCCAACCCCAACCAAGCCAGGAAGATGGGATAATTTTTATGATAATGTCCTGGAAAAACACATAATCAGGCAAAGAAACGGAAAAGTCGGAATAACGCGAACAAATCCGACAACTGTCCCTACGATTGAAAATTTTGAAGTGCTTTGGGACATAGCGAATCAAAAATGGAGTGAGATTCAGACAGACAAGTACAAGATTGAATAAATGACTGGATGGTTTTCTTTCCTGTCTTTGCCTCTTGCAATTCGGCGCTGCGTGAAGGATTCCAGCTTGCCACGAATGGACGTGGCTCTCACCTGCGGCTCGATCCGAAATTGTGGCTTCACTCCTCGTTGTCAGCATAAGGCGCTTGTTCGGCCATTTCGCGCTCTTGCTCAAGGGCGGAAAGAGTCTCCTCCTCAACACTCCAATTTCGTAGCAGATTGACGATGACGCGGGTGGAGAAACCGGCGCGTGCCATCATTCGAAAGATGCGCGCTGCCTCCTTTTGATCTTTGGGGTGCTTCAGGCGCTTCCGTTCGGCAAACCCGCGTGCGAGTTCTCGTTCATCGACCTCGTTGTAAATTTCACCGACAGCTTTGTTGATCACATCCGGATGTACGCCTTTGGTTTTCAAGTCCTGTACAACGCGCATCCGCCCAAACTTCTCTCGGTCGCGCCGATAGGTCGAGTACGAGGAGGCGTAGTTGGTGTCGTTGAGATAGCGCTGCTCTTTCAATCGTGCTGTAACGGCTTCAACAAGGGCGTCGCAGTCCGTTTGATGTCCAGCGCGAGTGCGCATTAAGCGCTTTAGCTCGGCAACTGTCCGCATCCTGCGTCCGAGGGCGCCGACTGCGTACTCGTACAAGGAATCTTCCGTGTAGGTCTTCTTTAATGTGCTTTTCTTCCATGCCATTGCCTGAACAGTTTCAGGCGGATAAAAGATTTAAGCAAGTTTAAGCGTTACGCCATTTGCAAACAAAAAGCCAGCGCAGGTTGCAGAGCAGCGACACAGCAACTTGCACTGGCAAGGTCGACCTCAGAAACGGCCGGCGGTCTGTGAGAGTTGTTCGCGGGTGGATTCTGCCGTGTCTGAAATTCCCTGGACGCGGAGTTTGAAATCATCCGGGTTGCTGGCGTTCTCAAGGGCGGTCTCGTAGGAGATGAGCCCTCTCTGGAGCAGATCGTAGAGCGACTGGTCGAAGGTCTGCATTCCGTACTGCGAGGTTCCCTGATGGAGCGCCTCCCTGATGTTGCGGGTCTTCTCCGGCGTGATGATGCACTCGCGTATGTAAGCAGTGGAGACGAGCACCTCGACGGCAGGTACACGGCCTTCGCCGTCGCAACGCTTGACCAGACGCTGGCTAATAATGGCGCGCAAGGTTGCGGCAAGTTGAATTCGAATCTGCTTCTGCTCTGGAGGCGGGAAGACGGCGATAATGCGGTTCACTGTCTCCACGGCATCGAGCGTGTGCAGCGTGCTAAAAACCATGTGTCCGGTTTCAGCGGCATGGAGTGCGGTGGAGATCGTTTCCAGGTCTCGCATTTCGCCGACGAGAATCACATCGGGATCCTGACGAAGACTGGCGCGTAGCGCGCTGCCAAATGACGGCGTGTCGACTTCCACTTCGCGTTGATTCACAAACCCTTTTTTGTCGCGATGGAGAAATTCGATCGGGTCTTCGATGGTGATGATGTGCTCGGGACGGGAGGAGTTGATGCGGTCGATCATTGCGGCGAGCGTTGTAGACTTGCCCGAACCCGTCACGCCGGTAACAAGGACCAGTCCGCGCGCTTCTTCACAGATGCGCTCCGTAACCGTGGGCAGGTAGAGTTCTTCAAGAGCACGAATCTTGGTCGGGATGACGCGAAGAACGATGCCGACGTTGCCCCGCTGCTGAAAGACGTTGACGCGAAACCGGCCAAGCCCCGCGGCGCCGTAAGCAAGATCGATTTCGGCGTACTCCTTGAATTTTTGTTTTTGACGATTGGACATCATGCTGAAAGCCATATTCAGCATGTCCTCGCCTGTGATTCGAGGTTGGTCGGTCAGAGGGACAAGCTCTCCGTCCGCGCGCAGGTGGGGATAGTTGCCGACCTTGAGATGAAGGTCGCTTGCTTTGCGCTCCACAGCTATGCGCAACAGGGCATCAATGGTCATTGGCTCTATCTCGTCATCAACAAAAGTACCCCGAAACTACCACGTTGACGCAGAGGGTGCAATGAACGATCGATATTGTCCGTCTGAAGGCTTGTAAAATCAGGCAGTTATGGCAATTTGAGCGTGCACGATGTTCGAATTCGTTTGAGAGGAAGAGTAAAAGCTGATGCCGATGCATATTCAGCCAGGCAAGCCGTTCGGTGGATAGGCCGCTGTGCCGGGCGACCGCCTTGCGGGATCTTGCCTGAAGCCGATCAGTGATCGGGCTTCAGGCAAGATCGGTGATCGGCTTCACAGGAAACGCACTCGATGGCTTCCCCTTATTCCGACTCAAGGCCGCTTCGTCAAGTCCCGCTGCAAGCCGAATCGCTCTAGCATCCTGCAACTCCCTCGAAATAAGTCTGCTGGTTGTTGGTGCGCGTTGCAGGTAGCGCCGCTGTAGTATTTTCTTTTGTGTTCGGGGCTATTGATAATCCTTTAATAAGCACTATTGGAATCGAATTGTGTAACTGAAGCGAACACCACGCCCAATTTCTGGCGCAAGATTCTTAATAAACGATAGGTGGTTTCGATAGAGACGGTTGCCAAGGTTGAAGCTGGACACCGTAAACACCTGAACATTGTGTTCACGTGCCACTGTATAGGAAGCATCAAGGTTCACGACGGTATATCCGGCGGTTCTTGTTTCAGTCGTGAATATGTCATTTTGCGAGTGGGCAGCAATAACTTCCGGGCGGACGCTAAGGCCCTTGTACCGGAAATCGAGCCCCACCCTGGCTCGAAGCGGCGGAATGCGGGGCAATGGCGTTCCTGAAGCTACAACCGCTCCCGTCTTCAGTGTGGTTATGGCCTCCGTAAGACTTGCATTCACCACGTCCATTCCCGTAAGCAGCCATACATTGTTGTGCAGCGCGACGTGTAAATTGGCCTCTGCACCCAAGTACCGGCTGCCTCCTTGCAAGTATTCGGCTTCGAACAGGCCATCTGTAATGTTTCCATTGGGCGCAAGGAAAACAAAATCACGCAAGTTGTAGTAGAAGAAATTGACATCGCCGTGCCACCGTTCCGACTGGTGGCGCAGAGACACATCGATACCATCGCCCATTTCCTGCTTAAGGTTTGGGTTGCCGATCTCAAAAGCTAAATTGCCGGGGTGCGGACCGTTGTTATAGAGCTCTTCCAGTGCCGGTGCCCGGAACGAATGGGTATAGTTGGTCACAAATAGGCCACCCTTCCATAGCGGCACGCGAACCCCGAACGAACCAGAGAACCCAGTGAACGATCTTTCTGGAAGTATTGAAGCCTTGTGGTCTGGCGAGAATCCAGTGTGTTCGAATCGGCCACCGAACTGCAGCCCTATCTTTTTGATATCGAATGTTTCAAGATCAAACAACGCGAAAGAGTTGGCTATGACAGGAGGGGCGAGGGCCTCATCTCCTATCGTCTCGTAATCGCGGTGCATGCCAGAAATACCGAACTTTCCCGAAAGCCTTCCAACTTTCTTGTGATCGAGGGTGAATCGATAGTTGTATTGGTCGTTCTTGAAATAAGTGCCAAGTTCGTCTCCGTCATACTCTCCATGGCGATAACGGACGAAATTGAAGATCCCGTTGATGCCTGTAATGGGTGCGTTCAGATCTCGTGCTCCGAACGTAACCTTTGCATCGTGGCGACGAAGCCGAAGGTTTACGACTTCCTCATCCGGTCCAGCCGTGCCCCCCGACTCCAGGAACGCAGCAAAAGGAATTCCATATTCCCGGTTGTCATAATCGTATCCAGCTCGCCAGAATGTCTTGACGCCTGTCCAGCCCACTGCCCCGTAGCCGTCATACGAACGTGTCCGTGAATTGACAACTGTTCCTAGCGGGGTACTGTAATCCCCGGTGCGCTGGCCTCCACCGCCTCCCCGGAAAGACCATCTTTTGGTCGAAAAGTTTAAGCCTCCGTTCCCGCCACCCTGATCATTTGTGGTACCACCTAGTGCAGATGCGTAGCCGCTCCAGCCTTCATGCGCAGATTCGGTTGGGGATTGCCGACCTGTGATTGCATTGACGACTCCGCCAATGGCACTGCTGCCATACAAGAGCGTGGCTGGCCCACGGACGATTTCCAGCCTTTCTAAGTTCAAGACATCGATATTTTCGCCGTGATCGCCAGATTGCGATCCAAGTGATCCTGCACCCAAGCCATCGACCATCACCAGAACACGATCACCATCGAATCCACGAAGGACAGGTCGAGCACTTCCCGGACCGAAGCTGCGCTTCGCTACCCCCGGTTGATTCTCTAGCGCTTCCCCTAGCGAAGGCTGAGCCTTTTGTGTGAGCTGAATACTTTCCAGAGAAGTTACCGACTGGAAACTCTCAAAGGTAGTCTCCTCGTTGCCGGACGCGGTCACCGTAACCTGCTCATGGACAGGTGCAATTTCAAGATGGAAATCAGCGACAACCAGTGACTCCTTGACCGTGATAGATCGCCGCTGGTCACCCAGCCCTGATGAATGAACAATGAGTTCGTAAGTGCCCCGAGGGACATCACGGAACTCGAATCTTCCTTCGCTATCCGTGAACGTCGTGCGGTTTGCAGGAACGAGAAGGACCGTGGCCCTATGTACTCGGTAATCCTTGCCGGTAGTAACGGCACCCGTTACGGTATTTTGCGCAAACGCTAACAATGGTGCCCAAATCATGAGCCCCAAAAGAAAAGCTCTTATCTTCATCTTTCGATCTCCAGCGCACACACGAATACTTCGCAACGCGTGCGGTGTTGGGAATAACTGTTTTTTCAGTCCTTTGCCATCATCAGGAAGGCACAGGACTGTGGAACTGGAGAAGACGAAAGATCAGGCAGGGGGAGAATTCTTTGGAGCCAGCAGGATTACGGGAACCCGGGGGATCTCCGTACGCCGGATTGTACTGGATAGGACAAGCTTGGGTGGGTCATGCTCCTCGAGAATGAACGCGTGTCCGCAAAGCAGCGAACAACGGGTGCCTATGCTTCCGTGAAATGGACAATGCGAGTGGCCTTCTCGCGAATGCTTGGAACTAGAGCTTACCCCATCATCCAGTGACTGAACCGCGGTACTAACTTGCAAAACACCCGCTGCGTCGTCGATGAGATCATGGTGTTCCGCGCAAACGCGGTGCGTTACGAAGTTGTCGTGATAAAAACCAATCGCCTGGATCGCGAGCAACAAACAGATCGAAGAGACCACTCCCAGCGTGGTTAATAAACTCGGGCGCGGTCTCTTCGGAAGCATGACCTCGAGTATTCCAGTATGGTCATCGAAGTGTCAATCGGACCAGATATACGCAGGGTGCATACCGAAAAGCAGAGACTCCAAGCGATCACCATTGGCTGCTTTGATCAGTTGTTCACTTGGCGCTTAATCAGATCACGCTTAAAGAACTGAAATGTGAAAGAAACAGGTTTCCGTCCAGATGGTCGATCTCCTGCAGTAAAGCACGCACTAAAAGTTCCTTACCTGTGTGTTCGAGCCAAACACCCTGCAATCCTGAGTCCGAATTGTAAGGACATTTGATCGCGTAACCTTGGCGTGAGACGTTGAGTTGAGGAACTCTGATTGACAGGGGAGCTGTATAACCCCAAAGAATGGAAACCAGATGGAATCAAAGGCACGGGAGAATGAGTGCGAAGTCTGAACCGAGTGGTTCAAATCGATGAAGACCTAATTATAGCCAGAGGCCCGGTGGCAGCACTGCGTGGTGCATTTCTACCGAAACGTGTAAACGAAGGTTCCGAGCGGCAAGGGAAAAGAGGTAGCGGCGATGTTGAAGGCGATCCATGCACGAGAGGATCGCAAGGCAGCACGTGAGAAATCCCGACACCTAGCCGAGAAAATGCGGCGATCAAGCTGTGCGCGGCCGCCTCGATGATCGAGGCCAGCTTGAGGGAGACACTGGGCTACTGCGAGTTTCCGCGCGAACCCTGGCGCTACCTGTGACCCAACAATGTACTGGAACGGCTCAACCGCAACAGCAACAAGCGCAGGCGATGCCCCGCGCTTGTTGCTGTGTATGCCGAATTACGCGCCGACTCTTACAGGAACAGGCGTGAACCAGTTGTGGCGGTCCGGCTTGCTACCGTCGATTATGCTGAAGAGTTCCGCACGGATCGCCTTGGTGACTGGACCAACAGCGCCGTGGCCAACGGGGATCTTGTCCACCGAGCGGATCGGCGCGATTTCAGCCGCTGTTCCGGTGAAGAAAACCTCGTCTGCGACATAGAGAAGCTCGCGGGGAATGACCTGTTCGACAACAGGAATGCCGAGGTCCTGTGCGATGCGAATGACTGAGTCGCGTGTAATGCCGGCCAAGACGGAGTTGCCGAGCGGCGGAGTCAGGAGTTTCCCATTGCGCACAAGGAAGATGTTTTCGCCGGAACCTTCGCTGACATAGCCATTGGCGTCAAGCGCGATGCCTTCTGCGTAACCGTTGAGAATGGCTTCCATTTTGATCAGCTGGGAGTTCATGTAGTTCGCACCAGCCTTCGCCATCGCAGGCAGAGTATTCGGCGCAAGACGAGTCCAGGTCGAGACGCAGACATCGACGCCCACATCTTCGGAGCCACCTAGATACTTGCCCCAGGCGAAATTCGCTATATAGCATTCGGTTGGCACGCCGAGGGCGTTCACGCCGATATCGCCATAACCACGAATAATGAGAGGACGGATATAGCAGGGCCACACGCCATTTGCGCTGACTGTTTCCACCACGGCATCAACGAACTGCTGGCAGGTATATTTCACCGGGATGCGATAGATCTTTGCGGAATCGAGCAATCGCTGCATGTGGTCGTGAGCGCGGAAAACCGCGGGACCGCTAGGCAGTTCATAACACCGAACGCCCTCGAAGATAGAGGATCCATAGTTGACAACGTGCGACATGACGTGGATTTTTGCGTCATCCCAGTCGATGAGTTTTCCGTTGTGCCAAATTTTTTCAGTGGGTGTAACCGCCATGTTTGCACGCTCCTAGCAAATAAAAAAAAGTAATTGAATTATAAGACAGCGCGGATGCGAACAGAATCGAATTCAGGCAAAACTACCCTGTTTTGAAGCTGCAGGTCGCAACTTCAAAACAGGGTTCGATGGTTTTGCTTGAGAACTCTTAAAGTTTTTGTAATTTAAACATTTCCGAGCTTTCTTGTTCATCAGCAGCATCGAGTGCGCTTGCCAGTTCGCGCACGAACAGTTCAGCGTCCGTGACCAGGCCCAGAGCCTGGAAAGTTCCGCGATCCGCTAGCTTGGTAACTACGGCCGGATTTATATCGACTGCCACCACTTTGACCGATGCTTTCAACATATTGCCGGTGGCGATGGAGTGCAGCATTGTGGCGATCATGAGCGCCATCTCAACGCCTTCCAAAGCGGAACGCATACGGACCTGTGCCTTTGAGGTGTCGGTGATGACGTCGGGCATCGGTCCATCGTCTCGAACGGAGCCGGCAAGAACAAGGTCTACATCATTCTTGATGCACTCGTACATGATGCCTTCTTGAATGATTCCTCGCTCGACGGCCTCGCGCAGGGATCCTACGCCGCGGATGGTGTTGATGGCGGCCATATGGTTGCGATGTCCGCCCTGGACGGGCTTTCCGTTATGAAGGGCGACGCCGAGCGAGGTTCCGAAGAGAACGCTTTCCACGTCGTGCGTGGCAATGGCGTTGCCGCCGAAGAGAACCTGCACGTATCCATCGCGAATCAGCTTTGCGAGATATGGACCGGCGCCGCTGTGGACGATGGCTGGTCCGGCGACAATCAGAATCTTGCCTCCGCGCGCGCGAATCGCACGCATCTGCTTGGCAATTTCATCAATAACCAAGCGCTTGGGGTGTTCGGAGGAAACGTTGCTGCCCATGAAGCTGAAGATTTCCCGCTCACGCGGACGCTGGGGCGGCAGAATGCGTATGCCATCATGACCCACGACCACAAGTTCTCCCTGGCGAACTCCAGAGAAGGGAACCATGTGAGCCTCGGAATGCTCAGGGCTGACAACGATGGCGAGATCCATCTCCGTCTTTGTCACATCAACCCAGTGTCCATTTAGACGAACCTGGGTTGGCAGGTGAGTCGTCGAGTAGAAGTCAGGGGGCAGAACACCATTTGCTGGTGCCGGCTTGTACGCGACATCTTCGCGCGAGGCAAGTACCGCGCCAAAAGACTGGAGTGCCGAGAGGATGGATTCCAGCTTATCTTCCGTTTCGGCATGAACCTTGAGACGCGCGAAGGAGGCCTCGTCTTTGGCTCGTCCGACCTGGATTTCCTGAACGTCAAACGAACCTCCCATGTCCATAATGGTGTCGAATGCGCGCGGGAGGGTCCAGGAGTCGATAATGTGTCCTTCTAGAGAGATTTCTTCACTGAATACTTTCATGTTTCCTTTTCCAAAGCCGCCACGCATTCGATGCGAGCGGAAAAGCTTTTCTGCCGGGACGGAAATTGACGGTCACGGCCAGACGCGGAGGGTAATGCAAAAGGCCCGCGGCGTTTTGCCTGCGGGCCTGGAGAAGAGTGCTCAAATTCCTTTAGTTACAGAAGCTCTCTCCGCGCACGCAGACTCCGGCCCTCGGTCGCGGGTGAGGCAGCGGGTTTGTGCTCTGGAGCTTCATCACTAGAATTCTCAGGGAAGAAAACCGGAATGTCAACCCAGAGCCATGCGCACGATTGCAATATCTTACAAGTAAGTCGCAGAGTCAGGATTTATATTTGCTGAAAGGCTTCCCCTTCATTCTACTCTGAGAGGCGGCTGTGCCAGATAACCCGATTATTGAGTCCATCCGGCTCAAGGTACTCGAACAAATTGATAAGACGGAACACCTCATTCAGTTGATTCCTCCCGACCTCATTGCATGGAGCCCCCAATGGAGTTCAGGCTCTTTCGACGTTGGTCACTTATTGGGGCATTTACTGGAGTGCTTTGCAGGGTTTTGTTCTGTATTCTACGCGGCCTTTCCTCAGCAGTTCGAAGATGCTTTGACCCTGCGCTCTCTGCCTGTGAATCATTTCTGCAAACCCGAAGAAGCAATTGCTCGCGTTCTGGTTTACAAGAAGTACATCGAAGCAGGGTTCGATTTGTGCGGCGATGCTGATTTGGAACGCATGTTGCCGACCCACTTTGTGCCTGCAGAATCCGTTATGACCCTGCTACTCGGAAATCTCGAACACACCGTGAATCACAAGTACCAGCTTTTTGCGTATTTGAAGATGTTGGGAGTTCCAGTTGGTACGCGGGATCTCTACGTCTGGCGGGGAAGCGAAGAAAGCACCTACTAAATCTCCGTTTAACCGTGCTCTTGCCTGGCAAGCCGCATTAGGGTGCTCAGTTCCGCGTTCTTCCTTACAAGGTCTTGCCGGAAGGGAATTGCGCAGCGGTTGTTCCGGCGTCTTCGGGAGTGGACTTGGGACGGACGTTCCCCCCGTCTATGGCAATCCTTGCGACGTTGACGTTGAGCAGTGCGGTCGAAAGGCTGTGGACAAACATATCCGTAATGCGAATCAAAGATCCGACTTCAGATTCGCGCATTCCCAATTCTGAGAGGTCGTAGGAATTGAATTCAACTGGTCCGGGAAGCTCGCCGACGAGTTGGAGCGCATCTTCGCGTACCAAGCTCCCGCAATGCTGGAAGAGTTGCGACACCGTGATTGGCTTAACCCCGGTCCAGTAACTTTGAAGAAAATCTGGCCAGCGGGCAAAGGCACGATAGACAGTGTGGACAACGTCGGAGTCGGTGCTGGAGCGGATATCGGCGAAGATTTCCTTGACGGTTGGCCTGGCGGTGTCTTCCTCAACCATGATGATATGACGGTGTGGCTTGGGAGAGGGAGCGGGTGTAAGTGGGACATTGGGGTTGCCGACTGGACCTTCAAAAGACTCGGAAAGAAGCGAGGCGAATAGAAGGCTCATCGGGACCGAATAACAGAAGAAATTAATACAGTCTTTTAACTCTTCCTGGGCACCAAGGCTGAACTCCAAACGAATGATTTCGGACTTCAGGTCAGGAACTTGGAAATAACTATGCACGCGGGTGTAGGCTCCAGCCCGCAGGCGGTTGGCACAGGAAAAAAAGGCTTGGGACTGGGCCAGGGGGCGAATGGAAGTCCAGAATCGATCAAGGAAGCGTGGCTGAGTGCCCAGAAACTGAAAAAAGCTGCTGATGTGCGGTACACCCAGAGTGCGCTGCATATCGCGGTAGACTTCCAGCACACGGCCGGTTGCTTCCGAGGGTGGCACTAAGCGAACCGCTTGTCCTTTTTTCCATCCCATATTAGCAAATTGATGATAAAGCTGTACTACAGAGATTCACAAATCATTTCGAGCAAAAATTGAGAGCGATAGGAGTCTGATGACCGGCGAGTTGGCCTGAATGTGTAGTCGTGTCATCATTACGGTCGTTATGCACGATTTTCAGGTTTTATTCGATCACGGCGAACACTCGGAGTTATTGGATCCGGCAATGGCGCCATACGGCAAGCTGGGATTTCCAGCTCCAGTAGAAGGGCGACCCTGGATTTATGCGAATTTTGTGCAGACTCTGGACGGAATCGTCTCCTTGCTGGGGAATGAAGCTGCCGGTTTTGACATCTCGGGAGTGCCGGAGGATCGCTGGTTGATGGACCTGCTGCGTGCTTACGCGGATGCCGTGCTGCTGGGGATGGGAACTCTTCGGGAAGAACAGAGGATGGCGCGGCCTCGCCCGCGCGGGCCGGTATTTCGGATCGTTGACCCCGGGCTGCAGCAACTTCGAGCGAAACTGCACCGGGGCAGAGAGCGCAACGTGCTCGTGACGACGCGAGCCGATTTTCAACTGAGTGACTATGCCGTCTTCGATGGAAAGTATGTGGATGCTACGGTGATCACGACGAGGGAGGGAGCCTCGAAACTGGAGAGGCAGAGCGACTCGCACCCGTTCGTCGACATAATTGGGGTGGACTCAGGTGAAGATAAAAAGGTAGACCTGCGGCAGGCTGTGGCAGCACTGAATGAACGTTATGGGATCAACTATCTGCTCTACGAGGGCGGACCGGCGCTGTATTCCGGACTGCTTACGGCGGGCCTCATCGATGAAAAGTTTCTGACGGTTTCGCCTATGGAGGTGGGCCGGCTGAGCGCATTCGGGTTGAGGCCGAGCGTGCTGCCGGACGTTGGATTCAGCAAGGAAGATGCTGTGCGATGGCACTGGCTGAGCTGCAGGAGAATTGGAGACTTCCAGTTCCACAGATTCCGCCGAAGGTGATTGGGATTTGTTAGACTCGGGATGTGAAGGGCATTCATAAGAGCGCCTGGCTGCTGGCAGCCGTGTCGGGGCTGCTGCAGATTCTGATTTTTCCTCGACCTAATCTTTACTGGCTGTGCTGGATTGCGTTGGCACCGCTCATGTACGCGCTGCTGCGCACTCGCGAGGCAGATGCCACCGAGCTGCTGACCGAGGAAAGCTACTCGTTCCTGGCTCCCGCGCGGGCTTGGCAGGGTTTTTTGCTGGGCTGGGTTTCGGGGACAATCTTCTATCTGGGGACCTGTTACTGGGTCTATGCGGTGATGCACTCCTATGGCGGGCTCTCGCCGTCAGTCTCTCTTCTGCTGCTCGTAGTGTTCTCGCTTTATATCGGACTACATCACGGATTATTTGGCATGCTGATGGCCATAGCGGGCCGCTCACGTGTTGGGTTCAGCCGGAAAGCGCTCGTGCTGGCTCCGTTTCTGTGGGTCGCGGTGGAACTGCTGCGTTCTTATGTGGTGAGCTTCCCCTGGATGCTGCTGGGAACGGCGCAGATCGACAATACTCCGCTGGTGCGGCTGGCGAGCCTGACCGGCGTGTACGGCGTGTCTTTTGAGATTGCTCTTGTAAACACGGTTTTTGCCGCAACCATGCTGGTGCAGCGCAAGCGTCGCAAAGCACTGCTCATGACAGCGCTGGCCGGCGCAATCGTGCTGCAGGCTACAACGCTGGTGAAATCGGAACCGAGCGAGGTGGAGGCACATGCCACGCTGGTACAGCAGAATGTGCCCATCGAGCGACAGTGGACCTTTGAAAGTTACAGCCATCTTCTGAACGAACTGAGCGCAATGAGTCGAGCGCCGGAGGCGAGCAAGGACCCAGGCATTGCCCGGCTGATCGTATGGCCGGAATCGCCCGCTCCATTTGGAACCGATGACCGGCTGTTCACCGAATCAACGGCGGCCTTGGCACGGACGCAGCGATCTTGGCTGCTGACGGGTGCGACAGCCGTACTGCCGACGGCCATTCAGGGCGAGGAAGAGCGTATTTACAACTCGGCACTGCTCGTGCGGCCGGATGGATCGGCGGTTCAGCGATACGACAAAGTACATCTGGTGCCATGGGGGGAGTACATTCCGTTCTCGTGGGCGTTTGGCTTTGCAAAATCGCTGACTCACGAAGTGGGAAAATTTGCTCCGGGGGATGCCGGACGCGTGCCGCTGGAAGTGGGCGGACATCGTTATGGCGTGTTCATCTGCTACGAAGCGGTGTTTCCGCAGGAGGTGCGGCAGTTCGCGGCGCATGGTGCCGAAGTGTTTGTGAATATTTCAAATGACGGCTGGTACGGCGACTCGGGCGCAGCATGGCAGCACCTGAATATGGCGCGGATGCGAGCGGTGGAAAACCATCGATGGCTGCTGCGCGACACGAACACGGGAATCACAGCTTCCATTGACCCGCTGGGGCGAGTAGTTTCAGTGGCCCCGCGAAATGAGCGTTTGGCCCTGAACGCGCCCTATGGACTGGTTAGAGACACGACCTTCTATACGCAGTACGGCGACTGGTTTCCAATTCTATGTGCCATAATTTCTATTGTGGGGTTGCTCTGGCGCGACCGTACTCGTGCGCACGTGATGCATCCAATCCCTGTTTAGGAGCAGGATTTCATGATCGATCAGCAAATTGAACAGGAGTTTACGGCCTTGCGCAGCAAAGTGCGTGAACTTCAGGAGTATCTTTGACTCGCCTAGATTGAAGGTGGAGTTGGAGAAAGTAGAAAAGCAAGCCGCCGACCCGAATTTCTGGAACGATTCCGAAAACTCACAGAAGACAATGCGCGAGCGAAAGCGCCTGGAGGACGCGTTAGCGACCGACAGCGAACTTACGCGCCGCGTGGAGGATATTTCCGCCTACTTTGAGCTTGCCAGCGAGGGCGAGCAGGTGGATGAGGAAATTACGCGCGAGATGGGCGGCCTGCGCGAGGTGGTTGAAAAGCTGGAGACAGAGACGCTGCTGAGCGGCGAACTGGATCGCAGCAACGCCATTATGACGATTCACCCCGGCGCCGGAGGAACGGAGTCCCAGGATTGGGCAGAGATGCTGTTGCGAATGTTTCTGCGCTGGTGCGAACGCAAGGGGTTTGACACTGTTATCAACGATCTGCAGCCCGGCGATGAGGCTGGGATCAAGTCGGTGACGTTCAGCATCACGGGCGAATTTGCCTATGGTCTGCTGACGAGCGAGATTGGCGTGCACCGTTTGGTCCGTATATCGCCATTTGACCAGCAGGCGCGGCGTCATACGTCGTTTGCCAGCGTGTACGTGTCGCCGGAAATCGACGACAGCATCGAAGTGATCATCAAGCCAGAAGATACAAGAATCGATACATATCGATCTGGCGGCAAGGGTGGGCAGCACGTGAATACGACGGATTCGGCGGTGCGGATTACGCACTTTCCGACCGGGATCGTGGTGGCCTGCCAGAACGAGCGCTCGCAGCACAAGAACCGGGAGCGCGCATTCAAGATGCTGCGGTCGAGGATTTACGAGTACGAGTTGGAGAAGAAGCGGGAGGCTAGCAGGAAGGTCGAGGATTCAAAGCTGGACATCGATTTTGGCTCGCAGATCCGTTCCTATGTGTTGCAACCGTATCGCATGGCAAAGGACCACCGCACAAAATTTGAAGTGGGCGACGTGGATCGTGTGCTGGATGGCGATCTCGATCCGTTCATCCGAGCCTACCTGCAGATGCGGAGAGCAGAGCAGAGGTAAGAGGAAATGGAGAAGCATCCCAATTCTGGATCACGGGAGCAGGGACTGAGGCCATTAAGTGCACGCTTCGACGAGGCGCTGGTAATGGCTTCATCACTGCACAGGCTGCAAGCACGGAAGGGAGGCCGGGTTCCCTACGTTGCTCATCTGCTGGGAGTGGCTTCTCTGGTTTTAGAAGAGGGCGGCAGCGAAGACATGGCGATTGCGGCGCTGCTGCACGACGCAGCCGAAGATCAGGGCGGGGAAGAGGCCTTGGAGGCGATTGCATCTGTTTTCGGCGCTGCTGTGGCAAGGTGGGTGCGCCAAGCGAGCGACAGCTTAGTGTTTCCCAAACCAGAGTGGGAAACCCGCAAGCGCCATCACCTGGCGCAGATTCCCAGAGCTGATAAAGAAGCGCAACTCATCATGTTGGCGGACAAAGTATACAATGCCCGGTCTATTCTGGCCGACCATATCAGAATAGGTTCTGAAGTTTGGGCGCGATTCAGCGTGGCGCGCGAGCGCACGGTTTGGTACTACGAAGCGTTGCTGGAAGTATTTGAACGTGAGCTTTCGCCCGCGCTCTACGATACGCTGCTCGACTGCGTGATGCGGATGAAGGTCTTGAACTGAATGGCGCGAATCGTTGACCTAATACGTGAGGGTGCTGCGCCGGCTTCGATCATGCGGAGGGCCGCCCAGGGCGGGTTATCCCTGCCTGCGGTTGAGTCAATTGAGGTCCTTGTAGCGCTGGCAGCCCACCCCGAGTTTGCCAAGGAAGCCGAGCTTACGCTGGCGAACTGGGACGAGCTTTCGCTGATTGAAGTGGCTTCCAATGCAACGGCCTCCCCGGTCGTGCTTGTGCATCTTCTGCGGTTTCACGCGTGCCGGCCTGCGGTGGTTCAAGCGCTTTGTGAAAATCCATCATTGCCGATTGATGAGTTGGAAACCACGGCTAGGCTTGCTTCAGCAGGGGTGCTGAGGGCGATGGCTCAAAGCCGACGCGTCTGCGAATCGAGGCGGTTGCGGGAACTGATGGCAGCAAATCCGGCGGCGGAGGCACTGGGTCCGGAACCGGCAGAGTGCGTGGTAGTCGTAGAGCCTCCCGAATCAGACAGGTCTTCGGAAAGCATCGTCTCGCGGCAGGCCAATGAAACTGAGCAAGAGGATGGGGAGCCATTCGAATTGGTGGCGGCAACTGATGGAGAGGACGATGAACTCGATAAGCTTCTAATACGTGTGAAGCAGGGCGAAACGATTACAGAGTCTGAAGAAGTAGAACAACTCTCATTGCTGCAAAGGATTGCCCAAATGCGTGTCGGCGAACGCATAAAGCTGGCAATGCGTGGCAATCGCGAAGAGCGAATGGTATTGATACGGGACCGTTCAAAGCTGGTATCGCTTGCGGTGCTGGAGTCGCCGAAGGTGTCCGATACCGAGATGGAGAGTTTTGCATCCATGAAGAACATCCAGGAGGCGGTGCTTCGGACAATTTCCAGCAAGAGAAACTACATGAAGAATTACGGTGTGGTGCGCGCGCTTGTGAACAACCCTAAAACGCCGGTCGACGTCGCTCTGCCCTTGATTGCCCATCTCTTGCTCAAGGACCAGCAGGCACTGTCGCGCAATAAGAACGTAAATGAGACGGTACGCAAAATGGGGGCGAGATTTTACCGGATGAAAAGCGAGAGAAAGAAAAGCGACTGAATTCAGTCAGGAGCACAGGTTGGAAGATCGCGTTCTGGAACTGCTTAAGAGAGCAAAAACGATCGCCGTCGTGGGGCTGTCGAACGACCCCGGCAAGCCGAGCAACGGGGTTGCCAGATACCTGCAAAGCAAGGGATATCGGGTCGTGCCGATCAATCCGAATCTGACTGAGGCTCTGGGCCAGAAAGCCTATTCTTCGCTGAGCGAAGCGGCCAAAGAAGAACACATTGACATTGTGGACGTGTTCCGCCGCCCCGACGCCGTAGCGGCAATCGTCGATGAGGTGCTGGCCCTTGGAATTCCGGCACTCTGGCTACAGGAGACGGTCGTGGACGAAGAAGCGGCAGAAAAGGCTCGGCAGGCCGGGGTATTCGTCGTGATGGACAGGTGCATTCTGAAAGAGCACATGAGATACAGGCTGTAGGTCGCGAATCCCGAAAACTCTATTCCTCCTCACAATAAAAGCTTCACAAGCACGGTTATGGGCTGCGCATCTGCGCTTGCTCACTCGGGCATCCGCCTAAGGTTGCCCCTTCGCCAGCAGGTCTCCGGTGTTGTCTCTCAAAGCTCAATCTGCGAAGGGCAACTCGGGACGCTCTGACCAGCTTCAATGGCATGAGCGGTTCATTCTTGAACCGGTTATGGTTCGGATTGGTTCCTGACCAGGCGAAATTACCGACGGTAGCACGGAACAGAGTAACCCCAGAAGGCATGTGCCACATCGAACAGTTCACGGACAGGCTTCGGCGGCAGAACTGCAAGAAACCGAGCTTTGCAGAGCAAGTGTCTTTGAACGGCGAAAGATGAGGTCTTCCATGTCCCGGGGATTGAGTTTTGGGTGCGGAATCGCGCACGACAGGGCGCGGTTAAGAATTTGTTCAAACCGCAAATTTAACGCGCGCAAATGGACGCTCTTGTTGCGCCTGGGACTCTTATCTCTCGCAGTTGCTTGCTCGGTGAGATTGCTGAGCGCGCAGGGCGCAGCCCCCGAGATCCCATCGCCACAGCTTTCAGGACAAATTAACTCAGGAAATTCGACGGCTCATCGAGTTGGGGACCATCCAGCAACCGAAGCTCAGGTTCCCGCTCCAATCCTGCCGGCGGCAATGGCATCGAAAAGCAAAGTTCCATCCCAGTCCAACTACGACGAAGTGCATGTTAAGCCACAGGTGAAGTCGGCGGACGAGGCGAAGTTCGACCCGAATTCGGCGGCTGCGGCGGAAGCTGAAGTTGACAAGAGTCTGAGGACGCGTACGAAGCCGATTCGCGTGAATGTGGACCTTGTTCTGGTTCCAGTGACAGTTACAGACCGGATGAACAGGTTGGTCACAGGGCTAGCAAAGGAAAACTTCGTTTTATTCGATAAAGGACAGAAGCAGGTCATTCAGCACTTCTCAAACGAGGATGCGCCGATTTCGATAGGTGTGATTTTCGATATGAGTGGATCGATGGCAAACAAAATCGATAAATCACGAGATGCTGTGGCAGAGTTCCTTAGGACCGCAAATCCGGAAGACGAGTTTTTCCTGATCGCCTTCAACAATAAGCCAATGCTGCTCAGCGACTTCACGACTGACGTGGAGAGGGTGCAGGAACAGCTTCTCTACACCGTCCCCAAGGGGCAGACGGCGGTGTTGGATGCCATCTATCTGGGCGTGACAAAAATGAGAAAGGCCAAGCACCAGAGGAGGGCGCTGCTTATCATTTCAGATGGGGGAGACAATCGCAGCCGGTACACCGAGCGTGAGATTAAGTCCGTGGTGAAGGAAGCTGATGTTCAGATATACGCGATTGGAATTTTCGATCAAAACGCGCGCAGTGATGAGGAACGATTTGGGCCGCAGCTGCTCTCCGAGGTGTCGGAAGTCACAGGTGGGCGGTTGTTCACGGTTGATAATCCAAACCAAATGACGGATGTTGCGAACAGGATCGGATTGGAGCTACGCCACCAATATGTGCTTGGCTATCGGCCAGCAAAGGCAGCTCACGATGGCAAGTGGCGCAAGCTGCGAGTAAAGTTGAATGTTCCGAAAGGGCAGCCACAACTTTCGGTGTATGCAAAGACGGGGTACTATGCTCCTAGTGAGTAATGGAAATCGAGTAATGCTTTGGGGGTTGGCGTTCGTGATGGCGCTCGCAGTCTGCAGCAGCGTGGCCGCGGCGCAGACTTCAAATGTATCCCAGGGACAAAAAAATGTTCAGGGGGCAACCTCCAGTCCAAATGAAAACGAGGATGTGCTGCTGCCTCCCGAGGGAGTGAGTCCGGACAAGGTTCAGCCATCGACAGTGCCCGCAGCTTCTGCGGAAACTCCGGAGCCTACCGTTGGTCCTGCGCAGAGTCCTGTAAACCAGCCGAGCAATACTGTGACACTGACGCCACAGCCGCAGGCGGGACGCGAGCCGGAAAAGAATAAGAGTGGCATATTCGTTTTCAGAACTGAAGTACAGGAAGTAACTTTGCACGCGACAGTGGTCGATAATCATCAACGGCCGGTAACGACACTGGATCGGAGCGCTTTCCATGTATTAGAGGACGGCAAACCGCAGCGGATCACCTCGTTCCGCCGGGAAGATATTCCGGTTGCACTCGGTATTGTGATTGATAATTCCGGCTCTATGCGTGACAAGCGGCCCAGCGTGAACGCCGCCGCGCTGAACTTAGTTAAAGCGAGCAATCCACAGGACCAGGTATTCGTGGTCAATTTCAACGATGAGTATTATCTGGATCAGGATTACACGGGCAACGTGTCTTTGTTGCAGGATGCGCTGGAGCGTGTCGAGGCGCGCGGCGGAACCGCGCTCTACGATGCGGTAGTGGCGAGCAGCGGTCACCTGCTGAAGAGCGCTAAGTTGCAGAAGAAAATCATCCTCGTGGTGACCGATGGGGAGGATACTGCGAGCCGGGAGACACTGGAAAAGGCGGTTCGCACTGTTGCAGTGGATGGTGGACCGACGATTTACACCATCGGACTGCTAGCCCACGAGCGAGGAGAAAAAAGAGCTCGCCGTGCATTGCAGATTCTTGCGGAGCAGACAGGCGGGGTCGCGTTTTTTCCGGGAAACGTGAACGAAGTGGAAGCCATTTCTCAGCAGATCGCACACGACATACGCAACCAATACACGATCGGCTACAAGCCTTCTTCACCGAAAGTCGAAGGCGCTTACCGGCAGGTGAAAGTGGATGCTTCTGCCAGCGGCTTCAAAAAGCTGACGGTTCGGACGCGCAGCGGTTATTACGCGACTGGTGGGCGCGCCGCTACGGCGAGTAGCAAACCGGACACGAAACAAGGCAAGCCTGCTGGCCGTTCGAACTAGGAAGGCAAGAACCGGCTTTTAACCAGCGACAATGACTATGAATCAAGGCCCGGGGCTGCAGCTTCGGGCCTTATGGCGTAAAGTTGGGTGTGCGAAAACAACTTAATGTGAGGATTCCGGACTTCTCCAGCTATACTATCGAATTGCAGAAGCAGAGCCGCAGGAAATTTCTTACCAGGACGAGAGAATGACGAAAGATCGCAAAGGATTTTCCACACGGGCAATTCACGACGGGCAAGAGCCAGATGCACTGACGGGGGCAGTGGGCGTTCCAATCTATGCTACCTCCACATTTCAGCAGGACGAACTGGGCAAGTCGCGGCTCGGATATGAGTACTCCCGGGTTTCGAATCCGACGCGGTCCCGGTTGGAGGCCAATCTCGCGTCGCTCGAAGGCGGCATAGCGTCGCGCGTTTTTGCCAGCGGCATGGCAGCACTGAGCGCAGTGTGTCAGCTGCTGAAGCCGGGCGATCATGTAGTAGCCGGGAATAACTTGTACGGCGGGACCTGGAGATTCTTCACTCAGGTTATGCCGAAGTTTGGCGTTGAATTTACATATGTCGATACGAGAGGCGCTGAGTGTGTGGAAGCCGCGATGCGCAGCAATACTCGCTTCGTGTATATCGAAACGCCAACCAATCCGCTGATGTTGCTGACGGATATTGCGGCGGTAAGCAAGGTGGCCCATGCCAGAGGCGCCGAGGTAATCGTGGACAACACGTTTCTGTCACCTTATTTTCAGCGGCCGCTGGAGCTAGGCGCGGACATGGTGATGCACTCAACGACGAAGTTTCTGAATGGGCACAGTGATGGACTGGGTGGCGTAATCGTTTGTTCCACTGAACAGCAGGCCTCGGATCTCGCCTTCATCCAGAAAGCATACGGGGCGATCATGTCTCCATTTGAAAGCTGGCTTGTTTTGCGCGGGGTCAAGACGCTACCCGTACGAATGAAGCAGCACGATGTGAATGGACGCGCAGTAGCTGAATTTCTGCAGAGGCATCCTCGAGTTGAGAAGGTGTTTTACCCGGGACTGGCGGATCATCCACAGCATGAACTGGCAAAGCGCCAAATGAAAGGTTTCGGTTCGATGATCTGTTTCGAGACCGGTTCGCTGGAGAACGCGAAGAAGGTCCTGAAGCAGGTGAAATTGTGCGTGCTTGGCGACTCGCTGGGAGGAGTGGAGACGCTCATTTCACATCCGGCAACGATGGCGAATGCTTCGCTGGGCGCGGAGGTACGCGCGAAAATTGGCCTGACAGATGGAATGGTGCGCCTCTCGGTCGGAATCGAAGACGTCGAGGACATCCTGGCGGATCTGGAGCAGGCACTGGCCGCAATCTAACCCAGACCTGCTTCATCAGGCTTGTCCGCATTCCAAGCTAAACACGCGAAAGCCTTGGCTCTGAGCTGACTCGTTTCGTGAAATTGCGGGTTCCTGAAGCTGCATCGCGAAACGGCCAGAAACCAAGTTCAAAACTTATGATTAACGGACTGAGGCCGCAATCCAGTTCAGATAGGAATCCGAGCCGGATTCGATGGTGAAGGAGATCAACTCTGGAACCTCATAGGAGTGTATTTCACGGATTGCGGCTTGTATTGGAATGGATTGGGCCTCGGTGGACTTGATTAAGAGCAGAAACTCTTCGGAGCTTTCAACTTCACCCTTCCACCGATAGACAGAGGAGATGGGGCCGAGAATATTGACGCAAGCGGCCAAGTGTCTGGAGACAAGCTCCGAAGCAATCGTATTGGCTTCGTCCCGCGATGAAGCCGTGGTCATGATCAAGCGTTTATCGGTCATTGAGTCTCCTTAAAGAGCCAGAAATACGTTACCCGGATCAGGGATGTGTCGGCAAGAGCAATTCGGTTGCGAAAGTAGGTGAAATATTGAGCTACAGTGCTGGTAGAATTCCTGCTGCCGCTGGATGGATACCAAAATCGCACTTGCGGTGATTCAGTCTTCATACAATCTTCTGGAGAGAAAGAAACTATGGCGACACAGATCAAGTTCGGGACTTCTGGATGGCGGGCAATTGTGGCTGATGATTTTACGGTTGCAAACGTGAAGCGCGCCATGACGGGTATTGCACGCTATGTAGCCAGCACGGGCACAGCAGATCCGAAGTTGGTCGTGGGGCGTGATCCGCGATACATGGGCGAGACATTCGTCGAAATTGCCGCAACGATTCTGGAGAACCATGGCGTTACTCCACTGGTGATTTCCGAACCCGCCCCGACGCCGGCGATTGCCTGGGAGGTGATCCGCCAGAAGACCGATGGAGCAATCAATTTCACGGCCTCGCATAATCCTGCGGAGTACAACGGAATCAAGTTTTCGACGCCGGACGGCGCGCCAGCGCTGCCGGAGTTTACGAAACAGATTGAAGCTGCAATCGTGAAGGCGGATGAGGATGGTGGAGCGGTTCCACAGGGAGTAAAAAAGGCAAAACGCAAGACTATTGAAGTGAGGTCGCCCTATCTGGCGCGGATCAAGGAGCTGGTGGACTTTAAGGCAATTCGCGATCACAAGTTGAAGGTTGCGTTCGATCCAATGTGGGGCGCATCACGTGGTTACAGCAACGTCGTGTTGCGGGATCAGGGAATTGAGTGCGCAGTCGTACACGACACGCGCGATGTGCTGTTCGGCGGACATGCACCGGAACCTGATGGAGAGTTGCTCGACGATTTGCGCCATGAGATGAAGGAGACCGGGGCGAGGATAGGAATAGCCTGCGACGGTGACGCAGACCGCTTCGGCATTGTGGACGAGGACGGAACTTACATTTCCCCAAATTACGTGATTGCCCTGCTGTTTGACTACCTGGTAGAGACCCGCGGCTGGCGCAACGGGGTGGCAAAGAGCGTTGCAACCACGAACCTGATCAATGCGGTTGCGGAACATCATAAGATCCAGTTATACGAGACACCCGTCGGATTCAAGTACATCGGCGAACTGATCAAGCAGGACAAAATTGCAATTGGCGGCGAAGAGAGCGCTGGATTAACAATCCGGTACCACGTCCCGGAGAAGGACGGCGTGCTGGCCGGACTGTTGCTTTGTGAGATGGTGGCCAAAAGGGGTAAGAGCCTTGGAATCCAGGTCAAAGAATTATTTGCCAAAGTTGGTGCGTATTATCCGCAAAGACAGAACTTCCGCTTGACTGAGGAAGCCAAAACAAAGTTCACTACAAAGTTAGGAACCAATCCAACAGAGTTCGCGGGACGTAAGGTTTCGCAGATTGTTCGGACCGATGGTTTGAAGCTGGTGCTCGACGATGGTTCTTGGGTGTGTTACCGGGTGAGCGGTACGGAACCCGTAGTGCGGGCTTACACGGAGGCTCGAAGCCAGGAAGGTCTGGCGAAGTTGAGCGCGGCTGCCAAACAGTGGGCGACTAAGTAGTGCAAAGAAGACAATGAAGATTTTGGTGAAGACGATCTCAGTGGGCGAGTTGCGGGATTTAGCCCAAAAGCTGGTGCAGAGGCGCAGGCTGCTGGCCGCGGTCGCTTTTGCGGCCCTTGCTGTCGGCATCTGGATGCGTGTTTTGCTTGGAAACAACGGTTGGATAACGTATCAGGGGAAGAAGGCGGAGTATCAGAGACTGCAGCAGGAAGTGCAGAAAATAGACGAGGAAAACCAGCGTCTAAGCGCGGAAATCAAGTCACTGAAAAGCGACCCGAAGGCCATTGAAAGAGTAGCTCGCGAGCAATTGCGTTACGCAAGACCCGGAGAGGTAATTTACCTTTTGCCGGAGCAGCCAGCAACCCGCCCGTCGCAGACCTCTCAGTCTGCGGATGCCGCGCGGAGATAAAAGCGCTAAAGAGAGAGAGGTTCGAGCCACCGGTGAAGATCGGTGGCTTTTTCTTTTCTGACACTTGTTATTGAAAGGTGAAGTACCGCTTGAGGCTGAGAATAGGCTTTTCAAATCGGTACCACAACAAGGCCGCAAAGCCGATGGATGCTGCCATTCGAATCGCAACAATTGCCAGGTTTCCAGGGATGCCGAAATGGCCGAGCGGCTTATCGACGTACCCACCGAGTATGCAGAAGACCAGAATATGAGTGACGTAGAGGCCGTAGCTGATCTTTCCGATAAACAACAAAGGACGGACAGTGAGAGTTCTGCAATAAAAACTTGGGCGCCGGCCAGACTGGCCGAGCAGAGCTGCGAGCAACATTCCTCCGAAGCCGATGGCCAGAAATGTGTCAGTGAATGCGGAGCCATGGTGGAGCATGAGAGCGACACCGGACGCTCCCGCCGCAAGACAGACCCGAGCCACCTGCTTCCACGCAGTTTGTGACCACGGAAGCACGCGCAGTGTAATGGCAACAACGGATCCTACTGCGAGACCGTCCAGATGAGTAAGGGTATCGGTAGGCGTGAAGTGGTTTCCAAAATAGAGACGTGCCAGCGGAGAAGTGGCCAGCATTCCCGCGGCAACAAGGATCAGCCGTTGGGGCGAAAGATAGCGGGCGATTGGTGCCCAGAACAGATAGAACTGCTGCTCGATGGCAAGGCTCCAAGTAGGGCCGATGGGCCCAGGCAGAGCTATGGGCCAGAGGTTCTGGACAAAGAGTAGAAGGAAAAGCCAGGGTGCAGTGGCGACATCATGGAGCATGCAGCGATAGCCACCGAACATGAATGGTAAAAAAAAGTAGTGGAGAAAAAGTAGCAGCCAATACAGTGGCCAGATACGAAGGATCCGGCGGGCAAAAAAACCGGTATAGAAACGGGGTGAGGCTTTGGAATCGAGAATGATCCCGGTAATGAGAAATCCTGAAAGAACAAAAAAAAGACTGACGCCGCTCCAGCCCCAGACGATAAATCTTTCAAGAAATGTGCCTTGTAACAGCGGGTGGCAATGGTAAAGCACGACGGCTAGGATCGCGACTCCGCGAAGGCCGTCGAACGCGGGAATGAAGGCAGGCAGCCACTCTGGACGCACGCTCGAGGGAGCGCCAACGGCACTCTCCTTGGGACTGACTGCTGTGGAGACTGCTGAGGCCACTAGCGGCGACTTCCTTCCGATGTGGGCGAGGCATACAGGAGGGCGTACTCGAAAATTCCCGCGCCGACGAGAAAACGAGATTGAAATGACTGCCCTGCAGACGCAAGCGAAACCATTGTTGTATTGTAAACGCTCTTTTCTTAACGGCTAACAATGAGAGTGATGGCTCTTCGTATCGAACGGGGTAAGTAGCTGAACCCGAGAAGTATGAGCAATTTACCTAATACTCAGTAGCTCTGCGATGCGGTACAAAGGTACGTTGCTTGATTTGCGGGGGAACACCAATGAACGCAAGAAAAACGATGAAACAGTTCTATACCGAAACTGAGGTCGCGCACGCTTTGTGCATTTCTTTAGAGGCCCTTCACGAGCTCTTGGACAAACATGTCTTTGATCTCGATAATCCACGTCCGGACGTCTTGGAATTCACCCATGCGGAGTTGCTTCTGCTTTCTGTTTGGGCGGAACCCGAGCGAGCCTGCAATGTAATTACAATGCCCGGCAAGGATCAGATTTTTATATAACCAGTTGTCCATGGAAAGGTAATTTTTTCTCGTTTGCAGTGCACATGCGCCTGAACTCTAGGCAATTCATTTTGGCCCGTCACTTGCTTATGAAAAAGACGGGAGAGCCAAGTATGGCCGAGTTCACGAAAGATTTGTCACAAGAGTATTGGCGTCCTGCACCAACTCCAGGCAATCAGTTAAAGGCGCACGTTTTCCAGACGCTTGCAAATGAGGAGTTCTGCCCCGTTTGCGGCACTGCCTATGCGGCAGGCGCTCGATTCTGTTATTTCTGCGGAGTACGTCGCGAAGACGACCTCCACATCAAGTCTCTGATGTCGAACCTGGCTTGGTTGAATTTTGGTCGCATCCGGGAGCAGTTTGGTTTATCGAAGGTTTCTATGGCGCTCGTCCTGATTGCCGCGCTGTTTTTCATGGCAACAGTGCTGACAGGCATCGTATATAGGACATCGACTATTGCGGAGTGGCAGGCAGCGCAGATCTGGCGAATTGAATGGCTGCTGGCTACGGTGGCTGGATTATTGGCGGCTATTCTTTTCAAAACGAAGTTGTAGTCGAAGATTTTTCTAAGTTTGTAAGATTGACGGTCAGGTAAGAGCAACTTCGGTCAACCCCATAGATGCGTCACTTAGAATTCCACAGATGGAATTCCAAGTGACGCAAAATGCCGCGCAGTTTGTGTTAGGCTAAAGCTGTGGGCGCGTAGCTCAGTTGGTAGAGCAACGCCCTTTTAAGGCGTGGGTCCTGGGTTCGAGTCCCAGCGCGCTCACCATGTAAGTTGTTAATTCCACGCCAAATAGACACTTTTTAGGTCCAGTTTGAGGATCACTGCCGGCTCTGCATTTCGCGTCCTCCTCTGCAAAGCTTGAGAACACGTTGCTTGGTCCGATCTGGCCGAAGCTGGTTGACAGGACCGCCTGTAGCAACTTGTTTATCTCAGCTCTTGCATCCGTGGGAGCCGCCCTCGATATTTGTTCCTTCCTCGTAATCGTTCCAAGTCTCAATCATGAGAAAGGGAAGTGGTCGGCTGGAATTGTAATAGCGGCGAAAGATCCGCAGAGATTCTTCCAGAGTACGTCCGCAGCGGGGATCCATGTGGCGGTTGCGGCTCCACGAGGCGCGGATGTCATTAAAGCCGGGCCAGGCTCCGCCGACGGCAAGCTTATGCGGATAGATGTGGGTCATGGTGGAGTAGAAGTTTTCTAAATATTCTTGCCCCCAGTTGCTGCCATCGCGCCGCCAGCCGGACTTTCCTGGCTGAACCCACGCGTAGAAGCCATCAAACGCTTCGGACCATTTCTCGGTCGGATCCTTGTAAATCAGCAGCGGCCGCTCATCCCAGGTGTTTAGCACTTGCCGGACGCGATTCCAATCGGTGGTGCCGTTCTTGGGAAAGATGAAAATCACAGGCTGCCCACGGTAGCGCAGGTAAGCTGAACTGGAAACATGGGAAGAGCGCGGTATGTAGCGCTGGTAGGCGTAGTTCAAGTCGGCCAGCACGGCATCGGTGGAGTTGGCTGGGTCGCTCTCATTTTCGTCGTACATGATAGCTACCTTGAAGCCGTCAGGGTCCTCGCTTGCGAGTTGCTGCATGAGCGCATAGGCGTTGTCCTCAAATTGATGCTGCTGGCCATACCAGTTAACAACAAAACCATAGATGCCCAGCTGCTTGGCGTCGGCGATCTGCCGTAGCAGAACGGTACGATCCTGTGATGAGTAACCAACGTTGATATGTCCATTGCTTCCAAACCAAGGCTGGTAAGCGGCCAGCATTATTGGCTGTCGCTGCGCCGAATTGGAGCTTTGCGCGCGTAAGGTGTGCTTGTAAGTGGTTTGGGAGCAGCCCAGGGAGATGCCTAGCCAAATGACCGTACCGGCTGTGATCAGAAAGAATTTCGAGTTTTGGAGCAGCATGTTCACCCGGACTTGGCGTTTGGTTTCAACGAGCTTAGATGTGCAGGGAGTCAGCGCCGTTGGTAGCTGGCTGTGAACTCGCCTGAGACAAAATCACTTGTGTTTTGGAGGTTAGAGAGTGGGAATAAGCACCACCCCTGCACTATAATGAAGCCCAATGAGGCTTGGCTGGAAGTTCCTGGTCCAAGAGAGGGTAAATGACGGAAAACAAGGTGAAACCCCGCGTGCTCGTGGTAGACGACGAACATGTTATTGCCGACACACTAGCTATCATTCTGAATCAGGCCGGTTTTGACGCTTCCGCGGTTTATACCGGGAGCGATGCGGTGGATGTTGCCCGGAGCTCGAAACCTGATCTCATCATCAGCGACGTAATCATGCCGGATATGAATGGCATTGAAGCGGCAATTAACATTAGGGGATTCCTGCCAGCGTGTAAGATACTTCTCTTTTCTGGTCAGGCGGCTACGGCTGATCTGTTGGAAAATGCCCGCACGCGTGGACACGAGTTTGAAATTCTCTCCAAGCCGGTCCATCCCCAGGATTTATTGGCCAAGTTGCGCGAGTAATTATCTGAAACAGGCTAAACCAGGAAGAGCCCTGCGAGTTTGCAGGGCTGAAACTTTGCTACATGTCCCGCCGTCCTTCGAGTGCTCTTTGCAGAGTGACTTCGTCGGCATATTCAATATCGCTGCCAGCGGGAATCCCTGTCGCTATTCGGGTGACTCGGATGCCGGTTGGCTTAAGCAACCGTGCCAGGTATACGGCGGTAGCTTCCCCCTCCACAGTTGGATTCGTAGCCAGTATGACCTCATCGATAGAGCCGCTTTCGACACGCCGCGTCAGGTTTGCAATTCGCAATTGCTCCGGACCGACGCCGTGAATCGGTGAAAGAGTTCCATGCAGCACATGATATGCGCCATTGTAAGTGTGGCTCTTTTCCACGGCGGCGATGTTAGTCGGCTCCTCCACCACGCAGACCAAGCGCTGGTTCCGAGTGGCACTGGAGCAGTACACACAGGGATCCACGTCGGTGATGTTATTGCACACGGAGCAGAGCCGCAGTGCTGCCTTGATTTCACGGATGGCTGCGGCAAGCTGCTCGGCATCCTCATCAGAGCTGCGGAGAATATGGAAAGCGTAGCGCTGCGCGCTCTTGCTGCCGACCCCGGGCAGCTTCTTTAATTCGTCGATGAGCCGGGCCATGGGTTCGGCGAACTTGGACATGATTTACTTCCACTCCAACTTAATTCGGACAAGCGCGAATAGCGATTCAACGGATCGCAACTAATACTGCTTCAGGAATTGGTCTGGCTAAAACAGGCCGGAAGGCAGACCCATTCCTCCCAGTAATCCGCCGAGTTGCGTTTGCAGCGCCGCATCTACTTTACGAACGGCTTCGTTCACGGCTGCTGTTATCAGATCCTGCAGCATCTCTATGTCGCCGGTTGCATCCTTTTCGATCTTTACCGAGAGCACCTGTTTTTCGCCGTTCATTCGCACCAGAACAGCCCCACCTCCGGCGGAGGCCTCAACATGCAGTTCGCGCATCTTCTGCTGCATCTGCTGCTGCATTTCCTGCGCCCGCGTCATCATCTCGTGTATTTGTTTCGGGTCCATCGATATCACCTCTCCGAGCGGTCCATTACAACGCGGATTTCTGCTCCGAACTTTTCTATCATGCGTTTCACCACTGGCTCTTCGGCAGCTTTTGCCTTGATGTTAGAGGCATCTTCCGGGTATGGAGTGTGAGATCGACTGGATTTCACATCCGCTGAGATTGTAGCTCCACCAACGAGGCGTACCTTTACCTTGCGCCCTGCCACGCGGGTTGCAGCCATGCTGGAGAGCTTCTCCTGCTCCTTCGTGTAACTCAGCTCGATCATGCTGTCCGACATCTCAACCTGAATTGAGACCTGGTTGCCCTCTGCCGACCAGTGTCCTTCTTCCAGGGCAGTAGTCAGCATCTGCGAACCGCCAGACTCCATTGCCTGCAATACGGCCTGGCGGATTGCATCGACGTCGAGAGCTAACGTGGAGTTCTCAAGCTGGGGCGCAACCGCCAGCGCAGTGCCGTTGTCAAAGGGCCTTTCGTTGAATGAGGAGGCAAGCGGTTCCGATTGCGCGGAAACTGCCGACCGGACCGTAATTGACGGGCAAGAGCCGAATACGTCGGAGATGGGTTGGCCGCTAATTCCGTTGGGCTTGCTGAATGACGTGGAAGCCTCCGGCACAGGTGCCGAAGACAAATCCTCGCGTCCCTTCCGAGTCTTGTCTGCTTCGAAGGGAGAGGGCTTTGTAACCGGCTGTCCGAACGGAGAAGGCCCTTTGCCGATTGGCGGAACGCCAGGTGGCCGAGAAGTGAACGACGGCGGAGCTGGACGTCCCGGCGGGTTTGCGCTCGGCGAGGAAGTCGGTTGCGGCGGCGCAGAGCTCGGAGTATTTGCCGCATCCGTCAGACGAACGCTGCTGAGCAGTTGCTCCAGCGGCAGCAGCCGTTGCGCGTGGACCAACTTCAGCAGTCCGAGCTCAAGGTGGAAGCGTTGTTCCTGCTTATAACTTACGTCGGCGAAGGTGCGCAACATGATCTGCAGGAAGCGCGTCAATTCTTCTTCACCGAAGAGCGCGGCGACGCTGGCTACCCGATTCTTTTCGTCTGCGCTGATCTGCAATATCGGACTGTCGGCGCCTGCAACTTTCGCTACGAGCGCATTGCGCAAGAAGCGAACTGTCTGCTTTGCGAAGTGAGTTGCGCTCTGGCCTTCTACCATGAGCTTATCCACAATCCGCAGTACCTCGTCGCTGGAGTTTCCATGTACCGCATTCATCACGCGCTCCAGCACTTCGGTGGAAACGTTTCCTACGAGACTGCGAACAATTTCGGAGGTCAGGGTGTTTCCGCAGCAGGAGATAGCCTGGTCCATGATGCTGAGAGCATCGCGCATAGAACCATCGCCAGCTTCGGCCAGCAGAGATAATGCCTCCTCGTCGATGTTCAGGTTTTCGGCCTTACTGATTTCGCGAAGGTGATCGACGATCTCCTGGAAGCGCACGGCGTGGAAGCTGAAGTGCTGGCAGCGGGATCGTATCGTCTGCGGTATATCCTCAGGCTGCGTGGTCGCCATCATGAAGACTACCCAGGACGGCGGCTCTTCGAGGGTCTTCAGCAAGGCATTGAAAGCGGCATCTGTTACCTGGTGTGCTTCGTCGAGGATAAAGATTCGATAGCGGTCGCGGGCTGGCTCAGCGCTGGCCGTGGCGATCAGGCCGCGCACCTCTTCGATGCCGCGATTGGTCGCCGCGTCAATTTCGATGACGTCCATTGCTCCTACCGAGCCTTCCCGAATTTCGCGGCAGGAGTCGCATACGCCACACGGTTCGGCCACCGGACGGTCGCTGGAGTGGCAGTTAAGCGACATTGCCAGGATTCGGGCGATTGTTGTCTTTCCAATGCCACGATGTCCGCTGAAAATATAGCCGTGGGCGATGCGCTGTTGTTCTAACGCATTCTTCAGGGTACGGACGACGTGATCCTGTCCGATCACATCGGCGAACTTTTGTGGACGATATTGGCGCGCAAGGACGGTATAGCTCATGGGAAACTCTGATTATAACCGCCGCAGCCCTCGCCGAGTACGGCACCTGAATTTCCAGCTGTTATACAGCGGTAGCACCCTCGCAGGAATCGAAAGTTTGGGCACTCAATCTCCCGCAATCCTCGATAGCCAAATCATCTGTAAATTCAGGCTGTCGCACGGCGTTTCGCGAACCAGCCACTCTTTGCGAGAAAGCCGCCTTCCTTGTAATCAAAAATTCGATAAGCTGCCAGCTTGATGCGGTCATTCACAAAAAACCAAGCCAAGGCATATACCCAGATTAATAATGCCCACTTCCAACCGATCGGGGTCATGAAAATGCCATAGACCGCGATGCATGTCGCGATCAATTGAGTGCCTACCACCGCTCCCAGTAGAATCGGCGCTGGCCGAACAGACCAGAATGCCCGCCTCGTTCGTGCAAGGAAAATTGTCAAATGGCCGGCAACTGACAATTTCAGATAAATAAACGATTGGATTACCTCGCGGTTAAGGTGAAAGACGCGTTCGCCCAGATAGAAAAGGCCGAATGACGCAACAACACCGGAGACACCTAACATAGTGGCGATGCCTAGCACCATCGGCATATTCCAGGCCTCCGGATAATTTGCATACCGCACGCGATCATAGGCGATCGAAAGAATGGCTCCATCGTTGAGCAGGGCGAGCAAGACAATCATGGCCGCGGTGACCGGGTAGAAATTGAAAACCAAGATTGACAGTGTCATGAACAGCAGCACGCGGATCGTTTCGGCAATCCGATAGATGGCGTAGCTGTTCATGCGCTGAAACATTTTGCGGCTTTCCTTTATGGCGTCGATGATTACCGATAATCCGGGATTCAGCAGGACAATATCGGCTGCGGCGCGGGCCGCATCGGTGGCCCCCGAGACCGCAATTCCCGCGTCGGCCAGTTTAAGCGCCGGAGCATCATTTACTCCATCGCCGGTCATGCCGACAATATGTTTTGCTTTCTGAAGAACCTCGACGATGTGGAACTTATGTTCCGGAAAGACCTGCGCAAAGCCGTCCGCCTGCTCAATGGCTTGAGCTAGCTTGCCTGTCTCGAATTGCTTTCCCTCCTCAAGAATGGCAGCATCCAGAATGTTTTGGCCCAAGCCGAGCTGGCGCGTCATCTCCCTGGCAATTGCGATCTGGTCGCCGGTGACCATCTTCACTTTCACGCCCATCTCTGTAGCGGTTGCAATGGTGCTCTTTGAATCTTTTCGTGGAGGATCAAATAGCGGCAGAACACCCAGAAACTGCCAATGATTGTTGTCCTCGGCGCGCGCCACGCCCAAGGAGCGGAATCCCCGGGCAGCAAACTGGTTGACGGCTTCTTCAACCCCGCTCCTGATCTCCTCGACGTTGGCCGCCATCTCAAGAATCACCTGGGGCGCGCCCTTTGCAACCCGAAACTGAACGTTTCCCGATCCGATGACGCTCGCTTCCGTGCGTTTATGTACCGGGTCGAAAGGCTGGAAGTGTGTGATTTGGTATTGCTGCAGAACATGGTCGTCTTTCAGCGCGCTCAGGACGGCAAGGTCGATGGGGTCCTGATTTTCTGCTCGCGAGGCAAGCGAAGCAGCTAGTACCAATTCTTCGGGCGCAACTCCGCTCATGCAGAAAGGCTCCCCCATTGTCAGCTTGTTCTGCGTCAGCGTTCCGGTCTTGTCCGAACAGAGAACATCAATTCCGGCCAGTTCCTCCATCGCCGCCAGACGCGTGACGATAGCGTTCTTTTGCGCAAGGGTTCTGGCTCCGACGGCCATCGTGACCGACAGGACCGCAGGCATCGCAACAGGCACGGCGGCTACCGTCAGGACCAGCGCAAACTGCAAGGTTGTGAGCATTCTGTCGCCACGGAACAAAGCTACGGCAAGGATCAGAATCACCAGAGCGATGGCGATGACAATCAAATAGTCGCCAATCTTCAGGACGGCTCGCTGGAAGTGGCTGACGGTGTGGGCTGTCTGTACCAGGTGCGCCGTTTTGCCAAAGTAGGTGTTTTGTCCCGTGGCGCAGACCAAGGCATCAATTTCCCCTTGCTTCAGAATTGATCCGGAGTAAACAAGATCACCTGCCTTACACGGGACAGGCAAAGACTCTCCTGTCAAAGCTGACTGATCCACTTCAATGGGGTCACCTTCCAGCAGACGGGCATCCGCAGGAATAATGTCGCCGATCCGAACGTGTACTAAGTCACCCGGCACCAGTTCGCGGGCGGGAACAGTAGTCCAGCCCCCATCTCGCTTGACCTTTGCCTGCAATGCAAGGGTTGCTTTCAGCGCAGCGATGGCGTTTCCTGCCTGAAATTCCTCCCAGAATCCCACAAGCGCATTCATCAGAAGTAGCGCAAGGATTATGGAAAAATCCGCCCAGTGGCGCACGACCGCGGAAAGAATGGCAGCCACTTCAATCATCCAGGGAATGGGTCCCCAGAAGTAGGAAAGTAATTTCAGAATGGGACTGACTTTTTCTTCTGGCAACTCGTTTGGTCCATATTTCGCCAGGCGTCTTTCCGCTTCCGCCTGCGTGAGTCCCTCTGGCGGAGCCTGCAAACGCGCGCGAAGTTGTACCAAACTGAGGGACTTCAGGTCATCGATTTTTGTGGGCGAGTCGCGATCGGGGAATGATTTTGAATGTGCAGCCATGGACGTCCTCTCTCAAATGCAAAGGCCATGAGTTCAATCTCAGAATGTAAGATGCGGTTTCGCGCTGGAATGTCTGACTCTGCACTTTACTTGACACCCACAACACCGACAATCACCCAGGTTTTTGTTCCTGTGCGCGAAGTCTGTGGCGGGTTTCATTTCCAAAACAGATCAACAGTTGGTCCCAGTGAAAAGTTTGGCACCGGTTTGTGAGATTTGAAAAATACTTGGCACTCCAGAGATGATGACAGAGTTTACGCAGCCAGAAGACCCGCTCGAAGGGAAAGATTGATTCTTCAGTTACAATTCAATTCATTAGTGTAACTGCGGTAAGTTATTTTTGTTACACTTTCGTTATGACAAATCGAGCGATCAATGCGGCAGTAAGTCAATTGAAGCAGGAACACATCCGGCTTTGTAAGGAATTAGCGCGTGTCGATGAGGCACTTTCGGTGCTGGGTGGCTTGGAGCGCGGCGAAGTCGAACCTGCGAAGCGCGGTAGGAAAGCTAGAGGAATTGTAACTGCGGTCACGCCGAAGTCGAAACGCACGTTTTCCGCAGCGGCACGCAAGAAGATGTCAGAAGCTGCGCGCGCACGCTGGGCAGCTAGAAAAAAGGAAAAGCAGTAATTAGAAAGAGATTACCGTATACCGTAATCGCACATTTCTCTTGCGTCAAATTAGTTCAAGGCGAGAGAATGTGCATTTTCTTTGAAGCTTGCCTCAAGTTCAGTGTCTTACCTGCTGCCTAATGTTTCCGGATTGTTGGCGTGCCAACCTCCTGCGCTTTCTTAATTCTTTTGGAGAATACATACTTCCGCGGCAATTTTCAGCGCCGCAGGTGCAGGGGGCGTCTCCCTCACCGTCATAAAGGAAGTAGTCATACACCAACTCCTCGCCGGGTTCAATGTCGCGAATCGCGCGAATCCAGATGCGCTCGTCTTCATCCTCTTCAGTTTCGCAGTTCGGGGCACAGGAGTGATTAAGGTACATGGCCATTCCATAGCCATCGATTACATTGGTGCCATCGCCCACTCCAAAAAGGTAAGTATATGGGCGATTGTTGTATAGGCTGTCGGCATCATCATGTGTCATGAGGGTACCCGTATACTCCACAACAATTGTTCCTTTCGAAATGGGTTCCAAGGTGAAGACACCGGCGGCGTGGATGGCAGAAGAGCGTACAATCAAGCGCATGATAGATAGATTGTAAATGCCCGTGGCACCCGCGGAAAAAGAAAGCGCTTTGCTTCATGCTTTGGCTGCAAGCAGAGAATGTTACTTAGAACAGTGGCACCGGCTGACGAAACCAGTACGGGAGTTTTCATGAACGATATCATACGCCTGCTTCAGGCACATCGCAGCGAACGCAGTTATAAGCCCGATCCTATTCCGGATGAGATACTGGACGAGATCATTGAATCGGCACACCGCGCGCCAACATCAATCAATACCCAAACGACCTCGATTGTAGTTATAAAAGATGCAGAACGCCGCAAGCGCATTTCGGAAATTACTGGTGGGCAGCCCTGGGTCGCCAAGGCTCCGGTGTTTCTGACACTTGTCGCTGACTTAAACAAAACTCGCGTGGGGTTGGAGAAGCGCGGAGCCACGCAGCAGATTCAGCACAGCTTGGAAGGTGTTATTGCATCTACTGTCGATGTGGGCATTGCGCTCGGTACACTGATCGTCGCTGCTCGCTCATTCGGGCTTGGAATCGTACCCATCGGGGCTATTCGGCGTGACCCTCAAGCAATGATTGACCTTTTGGAGTTGCCTGAGTACACGTTCCCGGTGGTTGGTATCGCGATGGGTTATGTAGAAGAGCCAGCAACCCAGAAGCCACGTTTGCCGATCGAAAGCTTCCGGCATAACGAATGTTATCAAGCTGAGAATCTCCGGCCAGCCATCGACGCATATGACCTGAGGCTTTCTGAGTACTGGAAACAGATTGGACGCAGCGATGGTATTTCATGGTCTGAAAACACTGCCGATAAATACTCCCTGGTTTACTTTCCGAAGGTAAAGCCGGTAGCTGCGAAACAAGGATTTACCTGCGAAGATTAACTTTCAAGACAGAATGAGCAAGCCCCGCACGGATGACGTATGCGGGGTTTTCCTTTTTGGCGATGTTTTTTATCAGGCGGAGACAAGGAAGGCAGAGCGGGAGTGGTGGAATTACCCTGTTCATTGAGACGCGAATCGTTGGCGAACAATGAAGTATTGTGAAAAGCCTACGCGCGCATAACCACAGTCCATAGCGCCAATAAGAATTATCGATTTCCATCTCAGCTCACAAGCCACTATCTATGTGTAAAACACTTTTGCGGAGGAAACCCTTGATACCTAAGCCGCATAAATCTCTTCTCTCCGGCACGGTTATGCGCTGGTCTTGTCTCATTCTATTGCTGCTTTTTGGACTGGCGGTGAGCGCGCAGACCGCCTCACCACAACAAATCGCAGATTTACAGAAGCAAGTTACGGAGGCGCGCAGCAACGCAGATAACGCGTGGATGCTGGTAAGTTCAGCGCTTGTGTTAATGATGACTGGGCCAGGGCTGGCATTGTTCTACGGTGGCTTGGTTCGCAAGAAGAACGTACTGTCCACCATGATGCATAGCTTTGCGATGATGGGGGTGGTGACGGTGATCTGGGGTGTTGTCGGGTTTAGTCTCGCTTTTGGCCCCGGTAACAGCTTTATTGGAAATTTTCAGCACCTCTTTCTTCATGGTGTTGGAGCCGCTCCGGACCCGGGCTATGCGGGGACGATTCCGCTGCAGACCTTTATGGTTTATCAGTTGATGTTCGCCATCATTACTCCTGCTCTCATTTCCGGCGCTTTTGCCGAGCGCATGAAGTTCAGTGGAATGGTGGTTTTCCTCTCACTGTGGTCGCTCGTGGTCTATTCGCCGATGGCGCACATGGTTTGGGGCAAAGGCGGGCTGCTGAATGCGTCGCTTGGAGGACGTTTTCCTTGTCTGGACTTTGCCGGTGGCACGGTCGTACATGTGACGTCGGGTGTTTCGGCGCTGATGTGCGCGCTCTATCTGGGCAAACGCAAAGGATATCCAAAAGAAGTCACACCCCCTCATAGTGTTGTCCTTTCACTCGTCGGTGCGTGCATGTTGTGGGTCGGCTGGTTTGGATTTAATGCCGGAAGTGCGCTATCGGCAGGCAGTTTGGCAACCAGTGCGTTTGTGGCAACGCACTTTGCCGCAGCAGCTGCCGCGTTGAGCTGGATGGCTGCGGAATGGATACTGCTTGGACGTCCGAGCGCATTGGGCGGAATCTCGGGCGCGGTTGCGGGGTTGGTGGCGATTACTCCAGGTGCGGGATTTGTTGGTCCTATGTCGGCGCTGGTCATTGGTTTGATTGCCGGAGCGTTCTGCTATTTTATGGTCGCGAAAGTCAAGACATGGTTCGGTTATGATGATTCTCTCGACGCCTTTGGCGTGCATGGCGCAGGGGGAACCCTGGGCGCGATACTGACGGGCGTATTCGCAAGTCATTACGTGAATCCGATGTTTAAAGATGCCCAAGGAAATGTTAGGGGCTCGGGGTTGTTCGATGGCAACGCTCACCAGCTATTGAACCAGGCGTTTGGAATCGTGATTGCCTGGGTTTTAGCGGCAGCAGCGACATTGATTTTGCTGAAGCTGGTGGACCTTACGATCGGGTTGCGCGTTACCCCGGAGGAAGAGGTACAAGGTCTCGATTTTGCGCTGCATGGCGAGGAAGGATATTACCTGGAGTAATGGTGCTGAGTTGATCGGTACTACGCCAGAAAGAGACGAAGATTATGACGAAACTGGAAGCAGTGATTCAGCCATCGAAGCTCGATGCCGTTAAGGAAGCGCTCATCAATATCGGTATCGACGGATTAACCGTAATGGAAGTGCGCGGCCACGGCCGGCAAAAGGGGCATACTGAGTTCTATCGTGGACGCGAGTACAGCGTCGACCTTCTTCCGAAGATCAAGTTGGAGGTCGTGCTGCGGGACGAGAGAGTGGATGACGTCGTAAAGGCGATTCTTAGCGCGGCGCAGACAGGCAAGATCGGCGACGGAAAGATCTTCCTTTCCAAAATTGATGAAGCAATTCGCATTCGCAATGAGGAACGTGGTATTGACGCATTATAGCTGTGCAGGGATTTGTGAATGGCAACTAGCATCGCGGAAAATCTGAAAGCCCAGTACCTTGCGGGCTCGGAAAGATTGCGGCTCGGGTTCGAGAAAACGCGCTCGGGCCGCACCGCGCTGCAAGGGCGAACGGAGCTCGTGGATTCACTTGCGCATAAATTATGGCGCCACCATATCGACTCCAATTTTTCCGAACCCGCAGGACTAGCTCTGCTTGCTATTGGTGGCTACGGGCGAGGGGTGCTCTCTCCCTATTCCGACATTGATCTGCTGTTTCTTTGCGATACAGACTCTGTAGCCGCAGAGCGCAAGGATGCAATCCGGGCCATGTGCCAAGACATGTGGGACATGCGGCTAAAGCTGAGTCCCACGACGCGGGCTCTGGAAGATTGCGATCGCCTGCACAGGGACAATCCTGAGTTTAATATCTCGCTTCTCGATTGCCGCCTGCTTGCCGGTGATTACGCGCTTTTCCAGCGGCTGCATGATCAGGTGATTCCGCGCTCGGTTATGCGCGATTGGCAGGAACTCGTGCGATTGCTGGCCGAGGTAAACGAGGCGAGGCACCACTTGGCGGGCGACACGATTTTTCATCTCGAACCGAATATCAAAGAGGCTCCCGGCGGATTGCGCGACTACAACGTTGCCTGCTGGCTGGCCAAACTAAACGGGTTTTCGAGGGCGCGAGATTGGACTCAAGTATCGGATCATTTTCCAGCATCGCTGCGTGATCGAGTTCAGGAAGCGACAGATTTCCTTGTCTCCGTTCGCTGCTTCCTGCATTATCGCGCGGGTCGCGACGACAACCAGCTGAACTGGGAGGCGCAGCAGGCTGCGGCTGAGGCACATATTGGTTTCGACGGTGGTCGCGCTGATGCTGCCGAATGGATGCGCCACTACTATCGGCATGCGCGTGTAATCAATCGCCTTGTCTCGATCATGATGGCCGAGGTGGTACCAACACGCTCGTCGCTGTTCCAGCAATTTCAAAATTGGCGCTCTCGCCTTTCCACCGATGAGTTTTCCTGCGTCAACGGACGAGTGTTTTTGCAGCAGCCTTCGGCGCTGATATCTTCTGAAAACTTTTTTAACTGTTTTGAATTCATTGCACAGCACGGGCTCATGCTCGCTGCAAGTACAAATCAGCGCATTGAACAAGCTCTGCCGTCGGTTGCGGCCATGAAGCTTTCCGGACCGCAGTGCTGGGAGGCGCTGCGCAAGATTGTAATCCGGCGGCATGCGGCCGATGCACTGCGCACAATGCAGGAACTCGGGGCTTTGGGATTACTGCTTCCGGAATTCCGAGCCGTGGAGTTCCTAGTAATACGCGACTTTTACCATCGTTATACCGTCGATGAGCACACATTCCGCGCGATCGAATCCATTCACCGGCTGCGCGGAGAAAAAGAGAATGGAAATCGTACTCTTGCCAGCCTGGTGGATGAAATTGAGCGGCTCGATCTGCTGATTCTCGCGGTACTGCTGCACGATGTGGGAAAGGCTAAGGCCGACGATGACCACGTAACCGGAAGTCTGGAAGTCGCAAGGAAGGTGTGTCGCAGATTTGAACTGCCGCCGGAAGATGAGGATATGGTGTGTTTCCTCGTGGCTTCCCATCTGGATCTTTCGGCTGTCATGCGTCGCGATATTTTTGCCCCGGAGACCATCCGCGGATTGGCCCAGCAAGTCGGCAGTTCCGAAAGGCTCAAATCCCTTGTGCTGCTGACCTACGCCGACATTGGCGCGGTGAATCCGACGGCGCTCTCGCCTTGGAAGGCGGAAAACTTGTGGCGAGTGTATTTCGCCACGGCTAACTACATGAATCGGAGCGTGGATGACGATCGTTTCCGGTCTCAGGGCGACGATGAGCAGCTTGCGCGGATTCGCCTGCTTGGTCCACAGCTTGGGGGACGTTTGCGGGATTTTCTTGAGGGACTTCCGCAACGTTATCTCCGCGTGCATGCCGCCGATGAAATCGTTGCGCATGTGGAAATGGCGTCGCTGCTCGATAACAGTGTTGTGCAGACAAAGCTCAAGCGTCTGCGTGGTGATTTCGTGCTGACGGTAATCACACGGGATCGTCCCGCTCTGTTTGCCACGCTGGCTGGCGTGCTGGTTGGGTGGGGCATGCACATCCTGAAGGCTGATGCTTTCTCGAATGAGTCCGGCATAGTGGTGGACCGCTTTGTGTTTACCGATCACTTCCACACGCTTGAGATGAACGTGCAGGAGTGGGCGCGCTTTCAGAACAGTTTCAAAGAGGTTCTCAGCGGCGCGGTTCCGCTGGAGCGGCTGGCTCGCAAAGGGAGCAGCAGAATCGGAAAAGCTCCAAGGGTGAAGGTTCAGACCAGCATTAACTTCGACCAGGAGACATCGAGCCACAGCACGATTGTAGAGGTCGTCGCGCAGGACCGCGTCGGTCTTCTGCATCGAATTGCCGCTGTTCTGGGCGAGTGTGGCTGCAATATCGAAGTGGCGCTGATCGATACGGAAGGTGAGATGGCGATTGATACTTTCTATCTCAGAATCGCCGGAAGAAAGCTGGCCGAAGAAGAGTGTTCGCAGTTAAGGACCGCTCTAGAGATGGAGCTGGGCTCATAATCCGTTTGCCCGTTTTCGTGCATCTCAAGGATTGAGCTTAGATTTTCCTGCAGAGCGGATGCACACCTCAAACTTCAATTCCGATGTCCGTGCCGCGGATGATTCGCTGAACATCTTTCATCCCGCAGTCCGGCAGTGGTTCTCCTCCAGATTCCGATCTCCTACCCTGGCACAGCAGTTGAGCTGGCCGGTTATTGCACGGGGGGAATCGACGCTGCTATTAGCTCCAACGGGCAGCGGAAAGACCCTTGCCGCATTCCTATGGTGTTTGAATCGCACGATGTTTTCGCCTCCTCCGTCGAAGATTGAGCGCTGTCGCGTGCTCTATATATCACCCCTCAAAGCTCTGGCCGTGGACGTGGAGCGGAACCTGCAAACTCCGCTGAAGGGTATTGCGGAACTGGCCACAGAGCGCGGAGACGACTTCCATCGGCCCACGGTCTTTGTACGTACGGGAGACACCCCGCCGGGGGAGCGTAGCCGCTTTCAGCGCTTGCCCGCCGACATCTTGATTACTACGCCGGAGTCTCTCTACCTGCTTCTTACATCGAATTCGCGCAAAGGATTGCGCTCAGTTGAGACAGTGATCGTCGATGAGATTCACGCGCTTGTGCCGAACAAGCGTGGAGCTCATCTGACGCTTTCGCTGGAGCGGTTGGAGCGCTTATGCGGTGGGAAGTTGCAGCGCATTGGCCTTTCGGCAACGCAGCGCCCGCTGCAGGAAGTGGCGCGTTTTCTGGCTGGAGTGGAAGGCCTGAGAGAGCTAGGCGATCTGAAAAATTCGTCGCAGAAAACGGTGGCGGATTGTGAGCATGAGGCTTCGAGGCAGGTGCGGCATCGCCCGATCACGGTTCTGGACGCAAGCGCGCCCAAACAGTTGGAACTGAGCGTGCGAGTGCCTGTGGAGGACATGTCCAGGCTCGGTGGGGAAGCGCAAGGACAAGGTGGGCGGTCCATCTGGACTTCGATCCATCCGGAATTGCTCGAATTAGTGCGCAGCCACGAATCCACGCTGATATTTGTGAACAACCGGCGTTTATCTGAACGCATATCAGGTGCACTGAACGATCTCGCCGGGGAGACGCTGGTCCTGGCGCATCATGGCAGCGTCGCACCGGCGCAGCGCAAAGAGATTGAAGAACGGCTGAAGAGAGGCGAGATCAAGGGACTGGTCGCGACCTCGTCACTAGAGCTTGGGATCGATATGGGAGCAATCGACCTGGTCGTGCAGATTGAGGCTCCGCCATCTGTCGCCAGTGGAATGCAGCGTATCGGGCGCGGAGGACATCATGTGGGCGGCGTCAGCAATGGAATCATCTTTCCGAAATTTCGCGGCGACCTGCTGGCCTGCGCCGCGGCTTCGCGTGCAATGCGGGACGGGCTGGTGGAGGCCGTGCGTTATCCGCGTAATCCGCTCGATGTGCTTGCACAGCAGGTAGTGGCCTCGGTGGCCCTGGAGCCGATGACGACAGGTGAACTGTTCGAACTTCTTCGCCGCGCCGCGCCGTTTGCCTCGTTCACGCGCGAATCGTTTGAAAGCGTACTTGATCTGCTCTCGGGGCGTTATCCCTCGGATGAGTTTGCGGAATTGCGGCCTCGCATTACCTGGGATCGCAGTACGAATCTGCTGACGCCCCGCGAAGCGGCCAAGCGGATTGCGATCATGAATGGCGGGACGATTCCGGATCGCGGTCTCTACGGAGTGTATCTGGCCGACGCAGCGAAGCCGACTCGTCTGGGTGAACTGGACGAGGAGATGGTGTTTGAGAGCAAGCCCGGGGAGACTATCGTCCTTGGAGCAACAACATGGCGCATTGCGGAGATCACGCATGACCGGGTACTCGTGTTGCCCGCCCCGGGAGAGCCCGGCAAGATGCCCTTCTGGCATGGTGACAGCAATGGACGCCCGGCGGAATTTGGACAGCGCATTGGGGCGCTTACCCGCGAGTTGCTGCTCATGCCCGCCCCGGCAGCTTATACGCGACTGATGGAAGAGCACACCCTGGAGCCGAACGCCGCGGAAAACCTGTTACGTTTTCTCAAGGATCAGCAGACGGCCACGGGGATCGCTCCCGGAGACGAGGACATTCTGATTGAGCGCTGTCGAGATGAGCTTGGCGATTGGCGAATATGCGTGCTCTCGCCCTATGGCAGCCGGGTCCACGCTCCCTGGTGCATGGCAGTGGCAGCATCTCTGCGCGAGGAACTGGGCATGGAACCGGAAACGATGTGGGCTGATGATGGCTTTGTGATCCGGTTGCCGGAGAGCGATCGCGCGCTGGAGCCTGCCGAACTGTTACCGCCTTCAGCTTCGATTCACGACAAGGTGATGCGCCAGGTCGGTTCGACATCGCTTTTTGCCGCTCGATTCCGCGAAAACGCGACACGCGCTCTTCTGCTGCCGTGTCGCCGGTTCGGAGTTCGTACACCACTCTGGCAGCAGCGCAAGCGCGCCGCCGACCTGCTCAGCGTAGCCTCGCGACACTGTTCGTTTCCAATATTGCTGGAAACTTATCGCGAATGCATCCGCGATATCTTCGATCTTCCGGCGCTGACCGACATTCTGCGACGCATTGAGCGCGGCGCAATTCGCGTGACCACGGTAGACTCGGCCAAGCCTTCGCCATTTGCAGCCTCGCTGCTGTTTGGTTATGTTGCCAACTACATCTACGACGGCGATGCCCCACTGGCAGAGCGCCGGGCACAGGCGCTATCCATTGATCAGGCACAACTTCAGGAATTACTGGGTGACGCGGATTATCGCGAGCTTCTGAATGACTCCGTGCTGCACGAGGTTGAAGGGCAGTTGCAGTTGCTGGGTGCCGAACATGCTGTGCGCCCTGCAGATGGAATACACGACCTGTTGCTCAGGCTTGGTGATTTGAACAGGGATGGGCTGCATGCGCGTTGCGCCAGCGAGGAAGTTTTTGCGAAGGTTGAGTCGCTCGTGCAATCGCGAAGAGTGCTGCAACTTGCGGTTGGAGGAGAGCCGCGCTACATCGCGGTAGAACATGCAGCGCAATATCATGATGCGCTTGGGGCTCCTTTGCCGAAAGAGCTGCCCGCGATATGGAGGCAGTCGCAGCCCGAGCCGTTGCTCGAATTGCTGAGCCGATATTCGCGAACTCACGGGCCGTTTACTCTGGATGACCTGTGGCGCGACTACGAGATTCCAAAAGCCGCCGCAGAAGCTCCGCTAGCGGAACTGCTGAGAAGGGGAAGGCTTCTTGAAGGCGAGTTCCGGCCCGGTGGCGTGCATCGCGAGTGGGTTCATCCGGAGGTCTTGCAGCAGCTACGGCGCAAGACGCTGGCGAGATTGCGGCGCGAAGTCGAACCGCTTGACCCCAGCGTGCTAGGCGCGTTTCTGCCACGTTGGCAGGGCGTAGGCAGTAAACGGCGCGGGTTGGACGCGCTGCTGGACGCAATAGAAACTCTGCAAGGACTGCCGCTTCCTGTTTCCGAATGGGAACGTGAGATACTGCCCGCACGCATCAAGGATTATGATCCTGGCGGTCTGGACACTTTGATGACCGCTGGAGAAATTGTGTGGGTTGGGCATGGTCAACTTGGCGAGCACGATGGACGAGTCGCGCTGTATCTGGCTGAAAGCTTGCCAACGCTTTTGCCTCCGATGCAAGTGATGCCGGAAGCAGAGGGGCGTAGGCAAGCGATCTGTGCGTTTCTGGCTGACCAGGGTGCGTCGTTCTTCACCGCAATCCATGAAGCTGCCGGGGGAGGTTTTCCGGGGACAACGAGCGACGCTCTTTGGGATCTTGCGTGGCAGGGATTGGTAACCAATGACACGTTTCATTCGCTTCGCAGCTTTGTTCGGCGGGAACGCGAAGGACGCGCACGGCGTTACAGTGGGTCGGAACGCCCAGGGTCGGCAGAGTATCTCAAGCAATTTCGCGCACGATCCAAGGGCGGCGCCATCGCGCAGGGACGGTGGTCTCTGGTTCGATCACGATTTAAGAATGAACTGAGTATGTCGCAGAACCTTTCTCAAAACGCGCCGCAAAACGTGACACAAAACGTAACCCAGTGGAGCATCAACATGGCTCAACAACTGCTGCTTCGCTACGGCGTGGTGATGCGGGAAACCGCAGCGGCCGAGGACCTGCCGGGAGGTTTTAGCGCAATTTACCCTGCGCTGCGTCAAATGGAGGATCGGGGCTGGATTCGGCGTGGAATGTTTATTTCCGGTCTGGGAGGATCACAGTTTGCAGCTTTGGTTGCGGTAGAGTCGCTGCGCTCGCTGAGGTCTCAGGCAAAGAAAACGGTAGCGACGCTGGCCGCGGTGGACCCGGCAAATCCCTATGGCAATCTTCTTCCGTGGCCCAGGCTGGCGGAAACCCGTGATGACACGCAGGAACCACACGGAATGTCGCGCACGAGCGGTGCAAATGTGTTGCTCATCAATGGCGACCTAGTGGCGTTCTTCCGTCGTGGCAATCCTTCATTGAAACTTTGGATTCCAGCGGCGCAGCCCGAGCAAACTGAATACGCACGCGCCGCCGCACGCGAACTTGCTCGGGTCGCCTTGCAACGGCAAGGCTCGCACTCAGGATTACTCATCTCAGAGATCAATGCGAAGCCCGCGGGTGAGCACTTCTTTGGAAAATTTCTGGAGGAAGCGGGTTTTACATTGACTGCGCTGGGCTATATGTTGCATGGTCGCAAATTCGATCTACCGCTCGATTCAGAAACTGACGATAATGCGGATTCGTATCTGGCAGGGTGAGTAGAATGCGAGTGCGTCGACCTTTGAATCGTGTCATCCGATATCGGAATCTTTCATAAATTAGGGTGTACACTGCGGTCACGAATCGAACGGGGGAAAGCATGTCTTCAACCATCTCCGGGACTAAGCCTGCACAGTTTGGTGTGATCGGTCTAGGTGTCATGGGCCAGAACCTTGCACTGAACATTGAAGATCACGGACAGAGTGTTGCGGTCTGGAACCTTGAGCCCGAGTGGGTACAGCGTTTTGTTTCGGCAAACGAAGGAAAACGAATCGTTGGCAATGTGGATCTTGCGAAATTCGTGAGTTCGCTGGAGCGCCCCCGGCGAATGTTGATGATGATCAAGGCCGGCGATCCGGTGGATCAGATGCTTGGCCGGATTGCACCCCTACTGGATGAAGGCGACATACTGATTGACGGCGGAAACTCCTTCTTCAAGGACACTCAGCGGCGCGAAGCCGCGATGAGAGCGCGTGGGCTGAACTTCTTTGGAATGGGTGTCTCTGGCGGAGAGGAGGGCGCGCGCAATGGTCCTTCTTTAATGCCGGGCGGGGATGAGGGTGCCTACAAACACGTGCAACAAACGCTGGAGTCTATCGCCGCGAAGACCTCTTCGGGGCCGTGCGTGACTTACGTGGGCGCTGACGGCGCGGGCCACTTCGTGAAGATGGTTCACAACGGAATTGAGTACGGGGACATGCAGTTGATTGCCGAGGCTTACGATCTGTTGCGTCGCGCCCTCGGTCTTTCGGCTCGAGGAGTTGCCAGGGTTTTTGCGGATTGGAATCGCGGTCCGCTGGCCTCTTACTTGATCGAGATCAGCGCGGCGATTTTGACGGCGATTGATCCTGAAACGCACAAGCCGCTCGTGGACGTGATTCTCGACAAGGCCGGGCAGAAGGGAACAGGGAAGTGGACGGCGCAAATTGCGCTCGATCTAGGAGTCCCAATCCCGACGATCTCTGCCGCGCTGGATGGACGATCTCTCTCCAGCATGAAGGACGAACGCCTCATCGCCAGTGCACAGTACCGACGCAGTCCCGCCGGTTACAGTGGAGACCGGGCGGAACTCATTGCGGCTATCGGTGGCGCGCTTTATGCGAGTAAGATTTGCTCTTATGCCCAGGGCATGAGTCTGATTGCCGCTGGAGCGCGGGAGTGGAACTGGAAAATAAATCTGCGGGAGATTGCACGTATCTGGAAGGGCGGCTGCATCATTCGGGCGCTGTTGCTGGACCCGATTATGCAGGCCTTCGAACGGCAACCCGCGTTAACAAACCTGCTTCTGGACGCCGATCTTAAGGCGCGGATCAATGCCGCGATACCGGCCTGGCGGGAGGTCGTGAGTTTGGCCGCACTGCTCGGAATTCCGGCTCCGGCTTTTTCCGCATCGCTCGCTTACTTTGACGCGTATACGGCGGCGCAGCTTCCGCAGAATCTTACCCAGGCGCAACGTGACTTTTTTGGCGCGCACACATACCAACGTGCCGATCGTCCCGAAGCCGGATTTGTGCACTCGGATTGGAATTCGCTGATCGACAGGAGCCTCCTATGACGCCCGTGATCGAAGCTGAAGTTGAACAGAAACTCGAGCGTCCCGCTCTGCCCAAGGCGGATCCCTGTACGGTGGTGATTTTTGGAGCCAGTGGAGATCTTACCCGCCGCAAGTTGATTCCTGCTCTGTACGATCTTTGCGGTGTGGGGTGCATGAGCGCTTGTTTTCAAGTAGTTGGTACTGGACGAACGCACATGACCGATGCGCAGTTTCGCGATGCCATGAAGGCATCGGCGATAACGTCGAAGGATGTTCGCGAATTCAACGAAGAGACGTGGAAGAGGTTTGCGCCGCGTTTACGATACTTCGTGGGCGATCCGGCTAAGATCGGTTTCTATGCTGAGCTTCGCTCATTTCTGGAACAGATGCAGCGCGAGGGCTCCAGCGCAAACGTGCTCTTTTACGTCTCAACTCCCGCATCTTTCGCGGGAGAAATTATCTCGGGTTTGCAATCGGCTCAACTCAATCAGCGCGAGGGCGGCTGGTCGCGAATCATTCTTGAAAAGCCTTTTGGACGCGATCTGGAATCCGCTAGAGCCTTGAACGATGCTGTGCTCAAGGTTTTCGATGAGAAGAACATCTATCGCATTGATCATTATCTCGGGAAAGAGACAGTACAGAACATTCTGGTCTTTCGCTTTGCAAACTCCATCTTCGAGCCGGTGTGGAATCGGAACTATGTGGAGTACGTTGAGATTACCGCGGCGGAAACGCTCGGAGTTGAGCGGCGTGCTTCGTTTTACGAAGAGACCGGCGCACTGCGTGACATGGTGGCAAACCATCTGCTTCAACTGGTGGCGCTCACCGCAATGGAGCCTCCGGTTGCGTTTGATGCGGACTCGGTACGAGAACAGAAGGTGCAAGTCTTTCGAAGCATTCGTCCCATGACGGTGGAAGAAGTGGCGGCAAATACTGTGCGCGGGCAATATGGGCCGGGACGAATCGGCGGCGTCGAGGTTCCAGGGTACCGTCAGGAGCCAGGCGTGAACCCCGAATCGAACACAGAAACCTTTGCCGCAGTTCGATTGCAGGTGGAAAATTGGCGTTGGGCAGGGGTGCCGTTCTATCTCCGCACCGGGAAGCGTTTGGCGGACAATGTTACGGAGATTAAGGTGCACTTCAAGCGCACTCCGCAGGCGCTGTTTGCGGGGACGGGCGTGCGAAGCTTTGGCCCTAACAGTGTCAGTTTGCGCATTCAGCCCGATGAAGGTATCTCGGTTTCTTTTGGCGCCAAGCGGCCCGGAACTTACATGAGCACCGTTCCCGTTCTGGCAAAATTTTCTTACGCAGACGCATTTGGCGGTAACACGCCAGTCGCTTATGAAACGTTAATTCTGGATGCGATGCGGGGAGATGCTACGCTTTTCACCCGGCGCGACGAGGTCGAGGCGGAGTGGAAAATCATTACGCCGATTGAAGAAGCCTGGGCGCAACTTCCTTCACCACAATTTCCGAATTATACCGCCGGTTCTGAAGGTCCAGAGCTGGCAGGCAACTTACTTAAGGCTTCGGGCCATCGATGGATGTTGATGCTGAAGAAGGAGGCTGCTAATGCCGACTGAGCGCTTCCATCTGGCTGGAGCTGAAATTCTCGTTGGGGCGGACGTTGAGGAGACGGTTCGCATTGCCGCCGGACAGTTTGCAGCGCTCACGCGAAAGATTGCCGCCGAGGGTCGCGCCGTTAATGTCGCCCTTTCCGGGGGCAATACACCGCGGCCTCTCTTTCAGGCGCTTGCCGCCGATCCCTTCGCGGGGCTTATTCCTTGGGACTCGCTGCAATTCTTCTGGGGTGACGAGCGTAACGTTCCTCCGGGCTCCCCGGATAGCAATTATTCCATGGCTCGCGAACTTCTTCTCTCGAAGGTTCCCGTGCCTCAGGCAAACATTCACCGCATTCCTACAGGGAATGGCACCGCGATCGAAGCAGCCGATCTTTACGAGCGGACATTGCGGGAGTTGGTGCCCCGGTCCGGCGGCCTGCCCCGGTTTGACTACAATCTGCTTGGCCTGGGTTTGAATGGACATACGGCTTCGCTTTTCCCCGGCCGCCCCTCGCTTCACGAGCAACAACGCCTGGTTGTGGCCGATCACGTTGACCAGGTCAATTCGTGGCGAGTGACTCTCACTCCCCCTGTTCTCAACAACGCCGCACAGATTACGTTTTTCGTACTTGGGGAAGAGAAGGCCGATGCTGTGAAGAAGGTGCTCGAAGGTTCCCGTGACCACGAAAGAATCCCCGCCCAGCTCATCGCACCCAGAGATGGAACGCTGACCTGGATACTCGACTCGGCCGCAGCCAGTCAGTTGACCCGAGCCTGAGTCAGGCGGCAAAGAGCTGATTCAACGTCCAGAATTCCACAGTTTTCCTATGCGCGTGTTTGACGTTCGGGTTCTTGGCTGATTACAATTGGATTGTTGGTTAAGACAAGGCGCGCCAGTGCCACAACACTCCTCAGTAGCTCAATGGCAGAGCATTCGGCTGTTAACCGAAGGGTTGTAGGTTCGAGTCCTACCTGAGGAGCCATTCTTTTCTATCAGTTAGACCGTCCCTTTGCAGATGATGATTCTAATACCGGGGGAAATACCGAGGACTCCCCTTCAATTCCGTTTCCGCTGATGCTCTCCACCGCTCCCCGCAGTTCATTCAAAGAGAAGTGCCCATAGCGGGCGGCCATGCGTACCATCGTGGCCGGGCTCCACCCTACAATCTTGGCAACCTTGGCAATGGGTATTCCCGCGTTCAGCATCCGGGATACTGCCGTGTGCCTCAGATCGTGGAATCGGCAGACCAGCGGCGGAATCGTTTCTTCGCAGTCCGTCTCTTCGGTGCCCGTTTCATCGGGGATGCCTTTCAGAATCCTTCCCGCTCTGAGCTTGGCAGCTTCCCATGCTTCCTTGATGCTCCCGATGGGCTTGGAAGGATCAACGTCATAAGCCTTCGCGCAGAATTTATCGCCAGCGGCCCCGTAGCGCTCTGCTGGGAAGACATAGTGCTCTGGCTTACGCTCTGGGAAGTGCGTAGCCCAGAAGCTCATTGCGGCCACTGCGCGCTGGCTCAGGGGAATGATGCGGCCCGTGCCCGACGGCGTCTTATCTTTGCCGAACTTGAGGCAGCGGTTGTCAAAATCGACGCTGCCCCATTGAAGGGTTCGAATCACGCCGTACCGTGCCCCGGTCTCGATCGCCAAAGTGACGAATGGAACCAGAGATCGGGAGCGGGACATTCCGCAAGCCTGTAGTAGCGCGGTTTCCTCTTCCGGCATAATGGCCCGCCCTATGTCATCGCGCGTTGCCAGCATCTTCACGTCGGGCTGCAAGCGTGCCCAATGGCCGGAGCGTTTCAGAATCGCCCGGAGAGTCCCTATCTCCAGATTGACCGTCTTGGGGGCCGCGTCGTCGTCAACCCGTTTCTGCTGGTATCGTGCAATGTCACGCGCATCAATGTCGCACACCAGCTTGCGGCCTAACTCCGGCAGAAGATGGGCAAGATTTGCCTTCTCAATCATCACGGAACGTGGTGCGAGCGTGGCCTTCTTTAAGTCCAGCCATTCATCCGACGCAACGGAAAGCAAGCGCGGAGCCTGAGCCTTGCGAATCCCCGCGCTGCCATCCCGGAGGGCTTGCTTCCGCTTCGCTTCAACCTCACGGGCGCGGGTGATGGAAGTCATGCCCGTCGATTCGCGGATGCGCTGCCCGTGGAACATGAAGTCCATTGTCCAGACTTTAGAACCTTTGTAGTGATAAAGGCTCATAGTTTTTTATCCTCCAGTGGTGATTGAAGTTCCCCGTTGTTTACTGCTCGGGTCAGAAATTTTGATGTAATATCCGGCTCTTTGCGTGTCACCCACGTTTTCCAATCAAGACGGGTGTGCCCATGCTCGATCCATTTATCGGCTGCTTTTTGGGCACGTCGTAGCTTGTCTGCATGCTCATTGTCGCGTCTCTTGCGTGTCGCGGCGAGAGCTGTACTGCGTGTTCCACAACTGCGTGAACAGTACAGCTTGTTCCTTACCGATCCACGAATGTAGTATTTTCCGCAGCGAGCACAGGGGCCAGCAAGTCTGTCACATTCGGGATTTAGGAGGAATTCTATGAACAGGCGGAGGGCTTCTTTCCTTGGAGTTTGACCGGGCCTCCCATTGTGCCTGATAGCCGCTCCGGCCCCTGGCACCCCGACTAACTGGGTAGCCATGTTCGCCCAATATTCATTAATTTCCCTCCATAACTTGCATTGATGATTGATGGCGTCTGGTCCAGACAACCGCCAGACCCGATAGAACTCATGGAGTATCGTGGGTGTTTCTGCATGCCTCCGCTGTAAAGCCTTACTTTCATCTTCGCCAAGCACTTGTTCTGGGGGAAAAATCCCATTCATGGCGTTCACAAATTTCTTCAGCTCATAGCGTGGGCGGTTCGTTATGGGAACGTATCTCCCGGTGTATAACGCGCGTTTGCGACGGGGTGTCATCTCATGAATAACGATAGCACGTGACACAAGATAACGCATAACAATAACTATTGATCTTCAATTCAAGCCATCGCACACTCGTAATCATTGGAGGCCACAATGGCAAGAAAGCTAATGAATCTGGAAGAGTTTGCAGAGATGACGGGGATGAAACCTTCTACCGTTCGTCAGAAGGTCTGGCGGAGAGAAATCGAGTACGTGAAGATCGGGCGATCTGTTCGCTTCAAGCCAGAGACAGCGGAGAAGTTGATTGAGCAGGGCACAGTCCCGGCACTGGAGTCGCGATAATGGCAACGGCGACCGGCATGCGGCCCGATACTGGCGACATCGCCCGCATGGTGTCGCTCCCGCAACCCAACTGCAATCTGACTGAGATTGACCTAGCCTCCTTTCAGAGGCTAGGCATCGGACCAGAACTGTTAAAACGGGCTGGCGTGGTGCGGGTAACTGATAGGGAAGCACGGTCAACCTACGGCATCGGAGGGACGCGGTTGGGGGACATGAGCGGCATCCTGTTCCCCTACTTTTCGCTCGAAGATGGTCACCGGGTCACGGCTCGGTTGCGCCGTGATAACCCGGAGATTGAGGCCTGCAAAACGAAAAACAAATACCTTGCTGCTTATGGCGACAGGCGAATTCTGTTTTTTCCACCGGGCGCTAAGGAGAAGTTAGAGAACCCCGACACTGCGATCATCCTCGTAGAGGCCGAGAAATCGGCGCTTGCTCTCACCGCCTGGGCGGAGCGAATGGGCAGGAATGATCTGCTAGCCATTGCGATGGGTGGATGTTGGGGATGGCGTGGACGCATCGGCATCGCAGAAGATGCGCAAGGACAGAGGGTGGATGAGATGGGCCCCCTATCCGATCTCCGCTACTGCAATGGGCGGCAGGTGTACCTGTTGCTGGATAGCAACATCGCCACAAGCCCGAAGGTGCAGCAGGCCGCTAATGCTCTTTGCAGAGAGCTTCAAAGCAGGAGTTGCACTTTATGCGTTTGCCGTATCCCTGTTATGGACGGCGTCAACGGTCCGGACGACTACATCGCCCATTGTGGAGATGCGGCGATGAAAACCATTTTGCTGGAAGCATCCAGTATCGCCGTGTCCGAAGTTGAGTGGCCCGAACCAGAACCGCTGGGCGGGGAGTTACCGCCGGTGCAGAAATTTGATGCGGCACTTCTGCCCGGCTCTTTGCGCTCGTTGGTTGAGGATGTAGCCGAGCGTATGCAAGTGCCGCTGGATTACCCGGCAATAATCGCGGTCCTCTGTCTGGCTGGAGCGACGAACAGGCGCGCAATTATCCAGCCGAAAGCCGCCGATACATCTTGGACGGTCGTTCCGAACCTGTGGGGTGGAATCATTGCTCCGCCGGGGCTAATGAAATCGCCGGTTATTAGTGCAATCACTCAACCGCTTACGAGAATTGAAACCGAGTGGCGTTCCGAGCACGATGCCGAACAGATCGCCTACGCACAGCAGAAGGAACTCGCCGAGCTTAGGCTTTCGGCATGGAAGGAGCAGACTAAGGCCAGCGCCAAAAAGCGCACGGAAACGCCTCCCCGTCCGGACGATGCCGTAACAGCGCCCGTTTTTCGCCGACTCATCACCCAGGATGCTACCGCCGAAAAACTACACGAGATACTGCGGGACAACCCTGCTGGCATTCTAGTGACCCGCGACGAGCTATCGGGATGGCTGGCCACGCTGGACAAGCCTGGACGCGAAGGTGAACGGGGTTTCTTCCTGTCTGCCTGGAACGGAGACACCGGCTACACGATGGACCGCGTCGGTCGCGGCAGTATCTATGCTAAGGCTTGCTGCGTCTCCATGCTGGGAGGTATCCAGCCTTCAAAACTGCGGAGCTATCTTGCCGACGCGCTGGATGACGGTCCACAGAATGATGGATTGATCCAGCGATTCCAATTGCTCGTCTATCCCGACCACTCACGGAATTGGCAATACATTGACCGGCAGCCGAATACTCCAGCCATTGCGGACGCGGAGCGGCTGTATCGTTCTCTAACCGATCTGAACGCGGCAGTCCCGCTCAAGCTGCGATTCTGCCTCGATGCACAAGAGCTATTCATAGCGTGGCTAACAGAACTAGAGGACAAGATTCGCGGAGATGACTTGCACCCAGCACTTGTATCGCACCTGAGCAAGTACCGCAAGCTCATGCCTTCGCTCGCGCTGCTGTTCGAGTTAGCAGATGGCGGTACTGAGGAAGTTTCACTGGTGCATGCGCAGCAAGCCGCAGCATGGTGCGAATACCTGGAGTCACACGCACGGCGCGTTTATTCCATGATCGTTTCGCCCCAGAGACAGGCAGCCGCTGAATTGGCCCATCGCCTTGCCACGGGCTGGAAACGTACTGAGGGACGCTTCACTGTTCGAGATGTGTATCGGAACGACTGGCGAGGGCTGAAGTCACCTGATGACGTGCGTCGGACATTGCCTCTCTTGAAGGATGCTGGTTGGATTCGCCGTGTCGTCGAGCAAGCGGAAGGCCGACCGTCGGAGGTGTACACGATCAACCCGCAACTGCGGAGGACACAATGAGCGCCTCCCGTTGGCTCACCTGGACACCCAGGAGCGGCCAAATAATTCAGAAAGAAAACGAAACCGAACCTCCAAAACCGCCAGAACCGAGTTTCGAAGGTTTTGTCGGTCCCCTATTGGTGGTTTCTCAAAAGATTGAGACTACCATCAATGATCCTCGCAAGCCGTTGCCGTTTCCACGCTGCCCGAGTTGCGGCAGCTATTATCTGTACCGGGAAAACAATCGGGGCAACTACAACTGCGAGCGATGTGAATTGGGCAATATCTCGGAGGAAATGGCGCGGAGGGTGCAATGAGCGCGGGACGGGGAAGAATACCGGCCAGGGGCTTTACCACTCAGAACAGTGAGGGAACAGTGACAGGACGCAAAGAGAACCTGAAATCTTGGAAGCCGGGGCAGAGCGGCAACCCCGGAGGGCGGCCAAAGCGCGATCTGGCGGCGGAGATTGCAAAGGCGATTTTTGAGCAGGACTCGGAGGCGATTACCCGGGCATTCGCGGCGGAACTCAAAAAAGGGAACGCCAAGGTGTTCACTGCGCTAGCAGACAGGGCCTATGGCAAACCTCGCCAGCAAATCGAGCAGGTGGGCGAGGACGGAGGGCCCATTCAGCAGAGCATCGTTGTGCATTTTGTTAGATCGGGAGAAGCGGAGGAAGGCCAGTGAAGAGCCGTATCGAGAACTTGCGCCCTTGGCAGCTTGGACAGAGCGGGAATCCGGGCGGACGCCCCAAGAAGCGCCTAATCTCAGAGGAGCTTGAGCGCCTGTTAGCTGAGGAGGCTCCGAAAAGCGGCGGCAAGCCCTGGGCGGAGGTGATTGCTGAAGCACTACTGAGAAAAGCCAGTAACGGCGATGTGCGCGCTATTGCAGAGCTAGCAAATCGGATTGAGGGTAAGCCGCATCAGTCCCTCGCCGTAGATGTGGAGAGGAATCTCGGATTGGCGGAACGGCTAGAGAGGGCGCGCAAGCGCCTGGAGACCGCGCAGCAAGTCAACGACTACGGCTAAAAGCGGGCTAATTGGGAAGGCACCGGAACCAGCACGTCACTTAATCCGGAGGATCAGCCCCCCTTGCCCCCTGGGGCTAGAGTGGTGAATGGAGTATATCTCCTTCTGCGACACGCGATGGCCTATCTATCACGTTAATAATTTTGTACGTCTCAGATTCCAACTTCTTGCCGTCAATGCTTACAGGCCAGAACAACTTGGCTTTGTCGCCCTTAAATTCGGCCTGAATATCGTTCACGGTCGGCATTCGGCAGCTTCTGACCTTTGCGAATACGTGCTTACTGTCGCAAGTCACAACTACGATGCGGCTATCCGGCAAAGCGAGAGAAAAAGTTGCGCCCTGTAGTTCATACGTGCTGGTTTGAGCGGGGGTGCTTGTCGTCACCATCTTTTCGTTGCCCGAACAATTCACGTAGCTTCCGCTACCAAAACAGTTTGCCGTTCCTGTTGATCTTGTTTCTGAATGGCCTGGATCAAAAGACGTGTAGTGACTCGTGATGTTTTGGCGGTCAACAATCTTCACAGAGACTCTTTCTGCCGCATACATCGGAACCACTAATAGAAAAGAAAGCGAGAGAGATGCCGCTTTACGCGCTTTGCGTCGATTCTTGAGGGTGTATTTGTGAAGATGCTGAGCAGATAGAAAACGCCACATGAGCGAATCTCCTTGCACAAATTTTGATGTCTGGAATTCTCACACCTGAGTGGTTGGTTTGCAATTCACTTTTGGGCACCTCGATTAGGTGAGGGTAAATGGGCGCGAAAAACACTCACGGCGTTGCCACGCGATTTAAGTCACTACGCAAGCGGAAACTACGCGTTCCCATTGAAGGAATCCCATGCGGAAACTGCAATTCAAGGGCAGCATCGTAAGACACTTCTGAACGTCTTGTACAACGAGCCATTTCGGTTTACGCTGCTAAGCCATACTGGTTTTAGTAGAGGAGCACTCTATGAATGGGCAGGAATCGTCATGTCCGAAAGCAACGTGAGCATATCGCCCGAGGTTCAAGCATTGGCCTTTGGTAGAGAGTGTTTGGAGTTCGGCTCTTATGAGCTTGACCTGTCCGTTGTGAAGGACGCGCCAATGCTAGAGAATGAGCAGCCGACTACGTTCGGGCAGCTGTACGTGAAACTTCGAGATGCAAAGGTCGAGCAAATGCCTGATGGATTTGCTCCGTGGAGACACGAATATGTAACAAGCGAAGGTGCGATAGTCGCCAGTTGTGAACGCCATTGGCGGCTGTTGCAGTTGCTTAGGGAGCTTCTGAAGCTACACTCGCAAGGCATAGAGCCGCAAAGCTGCACGTGGTTCTACTATGAGAAGGACTTGTCACTCGATGGCGATACTGTCCACTCATTCTTTGTCGTTGGCGATGAGAGAATCGTCAACGAGCATTCTTGTTTTGGTTCTGATGAACCTCTGGTGCTAAAGCTCAAGCAGGAAAGCGACCCGATTTGGCGCTCTTGGCCATATTATCTTGAGGCCTTGAACAAGTACTGGTATCGCAGGTTCTACACTGAGACCCGATCCGGGCAACTGATGATCTTACGGAACGATAAGCCTTATCTGCATTACTTCGAGAGGCCATCCTCAGTAAACATCCCTGAGCAACGACGGACTTGGATGCTTGCCAAAGTGCATCGCGTGCTCCTGATAATGCTGATGCTGCAAGTTGCCCTACTGTTCCCGTCTTTGAAGTTGCCTTGCACCATTCTCGCCATACTGTTTGGTGTTGATTATCTCCGGCATGTTTGGCAAACGGGCCACCTGGAGCGCCAGTAGTCGCAGCCAGAGTGTCTCCCGGCGGGCGTGGAAGGCCACAGGAAGCGCCGAATAGGGCAGAGGGTGCAAAACCCCACCCATCTGCGCTTCAACGCTCCGCGCCCATCATCGGCAGTCCCAGTACGGGACGCGGGGACGCGAAGGCTTCGCAACCGGATGCGCAAGCGATCATCTTCAGTACCGGGGACTTTACCGGGGACGCTGGGCAGAAATTTGTAGTAATTGGCAGCACTCGCCATACCGTGAAAGGCTCATAAATGGCTGATTCTGAAGCAATCACAGACAACCGCAGTAATCGGCAGAAATGGCTCCCCTGCAACTGTTAACCGAAGGGTTGTAGGTTCGAGTCCTACCTGAGGAGCCATTCTTTTCAGTAACTTACAAATTCCCAAAACAGAACTTCACCGCACTTCACCGCATTTGGATTGCCAAGTTTTCCAGCGAGCAAGCTCGCAGCGCGTGTCAGGCAGGGCCTAATCTCCGACTTGATGGCGTGGCGAAATACCAGCGGTAATGTGACAAGGCCCCGCGGCGGTTCAAGCGGCGAATCTCGTCGCTTCCACGAGTACACTTGGTTTCGGTGAATTCTCAAGGCTTCTGGACCGGAACGATAATAACTTCACAAGCTGTAGTCGAGGCAACCCAACAGGTCGCATCCGTCCCGATAACGATTCGAGCTACCCTGAAGCGTACAATATCCAGTTCAGTGACTTAATTCATGTGGCACGAGAGCAAAGCATGTCGGAACAAATGACTCTGGCTCCGCCAATCCAACATCCGCGGCCTGGGATGCTGGCCACGATTAGAAATCGGCGAGGCCTGATTGCGGCGGTCGAACCGTTTGATTCAAATGAAGGACGTCTTCATCTTGTTCGTGTCGAGTACACGGACACCGACGGCGTGACAGAGGACACCGTTCTTTGGGAACGGGAGCATGGGCGGGATCTACTGGAACCGAATGCGCTTCCGCCGGTCCAATCGGAAGCATCGATGGCCCCGCGTGAGTTCGACGCGCTTGTTCGGGCGGCGCGGTGGACAACGCTGACTCCGTTCCTCCATCCGGACGGGACGAGCCATCCTCCAGAAGCGCCAGTGTCAGCACCATTTTTCGGCGCGATGCAGGTTGATGATTTTCAGCTCGTTCCGCTGCTTAAGGCTCTCGAGATGCCTCGGGTCTCGCTCCTTCTAGCTGATGACGTTGGCTTGGGAAAAACAATTGAAGCGGGGCTGATTCTCACTGAGCTTCTTATCCGTCGGCGGGTGCGGCGAGTTTTGATCTTGACGCCAGCGTCACTCACGCAGCAATGGCAACGTGAGATGAAGACGAAGTTCTCTCTTAATTTCGATCTCGTTGATCGGGGGGAGACCCATGCGCTGCAACGGAGGCTCGGTTTGGACGCTAATCCTTGGCGTACATTTCCGCGCATTGTTGCTTCTTATTACTACCTTCGTCAGCCAGACATCCTGCAGCAGTTTCTCGCGACCTGTCGTGCCGCAGATTCAGCTGCCGGCGGCCCACGCGCTCAATTACCGTGGGATCTTCTGATCGTTGATGAGGCCCACAATTTGCTACCCTCCGCTTTCGGCGAGGATAACCAGCTTGTTAAGGCTCTCAGAGAGATCACGCCGCTATTTGAGCATAAGCTCTTTCTGACGGCTACCCCACACAATGGCCACACGCGGAGTTTCTCTGGACTACTCGAAACCCTGGACCCCGTACGTTTTACTCAAACCAGCGAGTTCAAAGATACCGAGAAGGAGCGCATTCAGCAGGTCCTAGTGCGACGGCTCAAGAGTGAGATCAACGCTCTCGACAGTCGGAATAATCGACCGAACCGCTTCCCGCAGCGACACCTTGATTCAAAGCAGCTATTCCTCACCAAGGAAGAGCGCGCTCTCTCGTATGCTGTAGAAGAATTCCGGAAGGCTGTTAAGTCAAAGATCTCCGTTTCCCAAAAGTCGGAGCAACTCGCTGGCAGCTTCGCAATCGAGATTCTCTCCAAGCGACTCCTGTCATCGCCGTTCACGTTCGCTGAATCGTGGTACCGCTTCCTTGATGGAGCGCAGGGCGAGGCTGTCGACGTCGCGGCAGTGAAAGCGGCGCAGCGATCTCTCGAAGAGGACCTTGATGACGATGGCGAGATAGAGAGCCGGGCTCATCATGCGGCTAAGATAGTTGGCGCTTGGCTGAAACCACTTCTTCCCGACCTCACTGTCCAGATTGCGGCGATCGACCGGGCTTTGGACGGTCTTGGATTGACTCGAAACGAAGGCGCACTTCGAGTGCCGAAAGCAGATTCGCGGTTCGATCGTGTTCTGGAGGTCGTCACACAACACTTGCGCGACGGTAAGGACTGGAAAGGCGACGAGCGGCTGATCATTTTCACCGAGTACAAGACAACATTGGATTACCTTTTCCGTCGCTTCAAGAGCGAATTCCAAGGTGACTATGAATCTCGTATTCGCATCCTCTTCGGTGGAAAGAGCCAAGCCGGGCTCATGAATCGCGAGGAAGTGATTGCAGCCTTCAATGACCCTGAGAATGCAATTCGCGTTCTGATCGCCACTGATGTTGCCTCTGAAGGTTTGAACCTGCAGGAATCAGCAAGACTGGTCCTTCACTTCGATATACCCTGGAACCCAGCACGTCTAGAACAACGCAATGGCCGCTTAGATAGACATGGTCAGGCGCGCGATGTCACTGTGTTCCACTTCACTAGCGAAGACGACGCGGACCTGAAGTTTGTGGGCAAGGTCGTTCAGAAGGTTCATGAGATTCGCGAAGATCTTGGTTCCATGGGCCAAGTGTTCGATGCTGCTTTCGAGCGCCGCTTTCAGGACCAGGAGGACATAGAACCCCTTATCGAACACTTGGAGCACGACGTTAGAAAGGCTCAGGGAGGTGCGATTGTTCCTAGAAATGCGAGTGAGATCAGCGGTGAAGAGTTTGCGAAGCGACTGGTCGAGTTCGGGAAGCATATTGATCTATCTCCAGAGACTCTCCGGCAAACTATCGAGGTCGCCATGGCGTCAGGATTCGGGTATCCGCGGCTTGATGGGCCGGATTCAACAGGGCGCATGCGTTTGTCGACGCCTATCCCCCCACGGTGGCAGTCGCTAATCGACGACACGCTCCGACTGGAGCGAAAGGGAGCCACAGTAGGCGCCCTCCCTGCTATTGTGTTTGATTCTAAGTTCTTTCTGGATGCGTCCAAAGGTCGGCCCGTCTTTCGTGCGAAGACTGATACTGTGCTGTTGCACTTGGGACACCCTTTATTCGTCAGTGTTCGGGGCTTTCTGCCATACCCGATATTTTCCGTACCAAGCCTTCCTGCGCTTCCCTTGTAGAAAGATTGTGCCACGTTGATATTCGAGCGCCATCAGTCCTCGTTCAGCTCGCTTTCATTGGAGTTTGCGCCCACGCGACTGCAGCGAGTCTTGACTGAGGCTGGGCTATATCGTTTAATTCGACGTGTGTCAAGGGCGGAGTAAAAGTAGGCCAGTAGGGCGGAGTAAAAGTGAGCCAGTAGGGTCAGCGATGGAACGGGGATTTGCGGGGGAGCAGGACTCTGGAGCGTAGCGGAAGAGGCCCCGCTCCCCCG
>PJLO01000060.1 GCA_003010405.1 Acidobacteriota bacterium
AACCTGAAACCAAGAGTCCGAACTTATCCTTGGTATACTCGAGGGGGTAAGGTCAGGAACGCAAACGCTGCATGAGCAGGGAACTGCTTATGCCTCCTGAGGATGGTCAAGAAGTCAACTATTTAGTAAAAGGTGTTATTCCAGACAAGTAATCCATTACAAAAAATACCTCAATTTTGGCAGCGCAAGGATTGACCGGCGCACTCGGTCTTTTGATGAATGATCCTAGACTTTTAGACCGCCCCTGGGGCATCGCGGCGATCTGCGGGCCGTTCAGCGGCCGGCGTGATGTTTGGCCTGGTCGGTGGCGGAAAACGCTTCCTGGGGCATCCTGCGAGGCCGAATCAGAGGCGTCTACCTGCGCATACGCCACCAATCCAGGCAGGGAGGGGTGCCATGGTAAACCGTGGCAGTGCCACGGTTGATTTTCAAATCTATGGCAGCCGCAAACGTAGACGTGGCGCGGCTTTTTGGCTTGTCTGCCATAGATGCCATGGTTTATCCCTCAACTCTTCCAGAAGATCACAAGAGAATTCCCCACACGAACTGAAAAAAAACTATGGTAACCGTGGCAATGATCTGAAAAGCGGCTCTACGCCTTGCTTTGCGCTGCCACGGTAGCCAAAAAAAAGGGTGGCAGACCGTGGCAAATTGCCGTGGATCGGCCACCCCCTCCTGCTTTAGGCGGCTATGCGACCTCCGGCCAGTCCAGGTCCGCCGCTGTCGCAGCCATGAACTGCTCGAACAACTCCCGGCAATGGGGCAGGGGTGGGAAGTCGAAGCCCTTGCGCCGCTGACCGCCTCTCATGGGCCTGGACGGCTCCACGCCGGTCAATTCCTTGAGCCTGCGCCCGAAGGCTATGTCGTCCGCCGCCCGCTTCCCGCTGCCTTTGAGCGAGTCCAGGTACGCCCTGTACATGTCCTGCGTGACATAGAAGCAGCGCTCCTGCATCCAATTAGGGGAGGCGTGGCCGTCGCCAGTATCGTCGCATTCCATGGTGTATTCTATGTTCGTAGTTGCTCCACGATGCAGTACACCGTACCACCAGCGGTCTACAGTCGGCAAAGACTCCAGCTTCTGAGCAATCAGCGCTCGCGTGCTCGGTGCTTGTCTAACATCCACGTCACTGTAATCCCACTCCAAAAGCGTATGATAAAGCTCTACCGCGCCGCCGTTTCCCATCTGTTCGTTAAGAGCGTTGTAGTACGGACGATCTTTAACATGTGAAGTGCCACAATCCAAAACAACGAAGCGCCTATCGTCTGACTCTGCCGGGACCATCCACTTTTCATTACTTGTGAATATGATCCGCAAGTAGCTGGGCAAGCTTATTGGATTAACACCCTTTTGTTCAAAGTCGAGTGGCGACTCCGTGATAAGTGCCTTCAATGTTCCAGCTATCCTCTTGTCGCCGCTCCATATGGCTTCGTCAGCATTGATGAACACTTTGTCCATCAAGTGAGCGTTGAAACGTCCTGTCAGCCGATCTCCGGTTGAAATCTTCATTGAATGCACGGGACCTATAATAGCCTGTATCCATTTCGTCAGAGTACCTTTGCCACAACCTTGTGGTCCGCGTATAGCAATTGCAGTACCTGGCTTATCTGCTCCAGGTTCTTGGATCATGTGCGCAAGCCACGCCATGATGTATCGGTATAGTCTTTCATCTCCATCGCAAATCACATTCCTTACATGCTCCAGGTACAAGCTGCATGATGCGTTCTCAATACGTTTCATACGTTCCGCACGGAAACCGCGAAACAGATTGAAATAGCCGGGGACAGGCTTTGCAGGATGAGGAAAGAAACCGACTCCCTCATATTTTTTTCTGTCCCTACTTGACAACCAAAGTGGCGCAAGCTGCGTATATATCGGGTTGCCGTCATTGTCCGTTTTTCCTGTAGCAGCTACAACTTCGGCATTCCATTCACGAAATGCACCAAGCCTCTGAAACGTGATGGGCTCGCCATCTTCACTTGGCGGGTTTATCTTCAATACAAAAGTATCTTTTCCGGCTTTCACATGACTGTGAAGCCTGTTGATGTCCTGTATGCCGGCCTCTACACTGCCGTAAACGTCCTGAAGCGGTGAATAGTCAAGTTCCTTGTCAGCGAATGGGCAGGTAGAACAATCCAATCCTGACAGGTACGAACGGTTTATGCCGCAGTCAAATACAGCATCATAAGCCCATTGCTCTTTGAAATGCTGTATCCGTTTTTCTGCATCGTCGTACTTTTGGCTGCCCTTAAATGAAACCAACCAGTCCGTTTCACGGTCAACAGCTTCATCAAGCGTAGTTCCAATAATCTTGTAATATGGGATTTTTACCATGGTTACAATCTTATTGAAGTTGACTGTTGTACTGTCGCCGTAGTCCAATCTTTCACGGGCCATGATTATACAAGGCGGTTCTGAACTTGCGAAGGCTTCGCAGAATTGCTGCTTCTTTTCTTCTGACCACATAACAACGGGCTTATACCGTTCGCTTGCGGCTTTGGCCCGCTCCGTTGCTTTGACGGTCAAGTCATGTATCGTCGCGCTCATTGCTTCACCTCGCTTTTGGGAACAGCAGGCAAATCAATAAGGCGCGGTTTCATGGCCTTTGTTTTTATCTCTTCCAGTGTTAATCCGCCTTCTTGTACCTCAGACAATTGCAGCGGAATTTTATGCACTCCACCCTTGAGCTTACGTGATATGTTCGGGATGCGGTAAAGTTGTCCAAGGCCAGTTTTATAGATGCCCTGATCTAGTGTCTTTAGCTTTTTTCCAAACTCCGCCGCCATTTCCTTGTATATATGTGGCAGAATATTTGAACCGTCTTGTGTTCCAAGAATTGTGTTGAACACCGTAGCATGAAATCCTTTGCCGCCACTATAGTAAACCGGCACCACGTTTGGATTCACGCCATAGCTTGGCAGCAGTTCGAATAGTAGTTTTCGCAGGTCAAGCAAGGCGGGTGTTATATCTTCCTGTTGTGCGTCAAAATCCAGGTGCCAATGCCCGTGGCGCACAATGTTAAGATTTCTTGGATCAGTTGCGGGAAGCGGTTCTTGCTCGAAGCCTAGAATGGAAAAATACATTGCTCCAATCGTTGCAGCATCAACGGCAATACGGCTTTGATCGTACTGTACGTGATGCCATGGCGCTTTTTCTCGCTCAATTTTGCAGAGATACCATTTCGCATTATGGGGGACGAAGCGGTCACTGTTGCGCCACAACCATTCGAAAACATCTTGACAGACCCACGGGTTTCCATTATTAAGTAACGAGAATTTTTTGACCCAGCCTTTTCTAGAAACGCCCTCGGCCGTGACCCCGGGGGCGTTTTGCGTTTCTTCGTTCATAGCTAGGCCGCCTTCCCCTGGACACGGGCTTTTTTGGTGGCCGTAGCCCGCGACCGTAGCCACTCCACCAGTCCCTCGCGGGGGTAGGCGGCGCGGCGGCCCACGTAGAACATGCCGCGCGGGCCAGTCCCGGCAGCGTCTTCGTTGGCCAGCGTGCCAGCAGAAACCAACCCACCCAACAGACGCGGGGCCTCAGAACGGGCGACGACAACGGGGAGTTCGGAAGAAAGTTGGGAAAAAACTGATTCGGGAATAGACATGTGGAAACCTCCAAAGTGTAGTTGACCAGTGTGAACCACACTTGAGGTTTTCTTCAAAGGTAAGCCAATTCCCGATTAGGCTTACCCCAAAATTGCTATTTATCTATTTCTCTGTTGCGCGGATATAACTTTGACGAAACCCAATCTTCGGATTTACCGTACTCTTCTGCAATCCTCCCAAAGATTTCATACTTTCCAAGGCCATCTTTTTTCATTGCATCGTATTTTGCTTTGATTTCTTCGGCCAGAAAATTCCTATCCGAAAAAGCCTCTTTTGCTGACTCAAGATTTACATCAATCGGCTTACCTCTTCGTTTCGGCGAACCATCTAGCAATCCTGCCGCATAATGTAAAATCTCTTTGGGGATTAGGACGCGATCACACCGCAATGCGGCGGCAATGTCTTTTGAAGGGACGTTTTTACCAGTTTTGATGAAATGAAGAGTCTGGTCAATAAGGTATCGCTCGGAAGCAACGGCCAAGGCTTCATCTTCGGCGTCGTATTCAGTCATCTTGCACCTACTTCGTTAGAGACACAACTTTCTTTTCGGCGGCCTTCTCAATGCCTGCTTCTAGTGTCTTGACAGCACGGCGTAGTTTGTCGGGGGACAAATGGCTATAGCGCTCTGTCATGCTCAGATTGCCATGCCCCATAAGCTCTTTGACCACGTAGATGTCCACGCCCTGCTCTACCAGCCAGGACGCGAAAGTGTGCCGCAGGGAGTGGAACACCACTTTTTGCCGGGCATCTTCGACGCCAGCGTTCAACCCAAGGGCGCGGACCGTTCGGTCAAACGCATCTGAAACTTGGATGATTTTCCCGCCACCTCGGGCGGGGAATACCAACTCATTCGGTGCGCCGCGCTTTCTGGCCGCCAGCATGACGCTTACGGCATCGGTCATGAGTGCCGCCCGGGTCTTGCCTGATTTCGTGTCCCGTAGCGTCAACACGCCCCTGTCGAGGTCCACGTCAGCCCAGGTCAAGGCGAAGATTTCCCCGGCGCGCAACCCGCAATGGAGCGAGAGCAATGCTTGGTCATGCACCTGGGGGCTCCGCTCGGCCAACGCGTCAAGCAAGCGGTCAGCCTCATCGTGAGTCAGAAAGCGGACCCGACGATTGTCGGCACTCGGCTTCTTGACCTTGGTGACGGGGTTTTGCCCGGCGAACAAATCATGATCCCGGGCGAAGTTGAAGAGTTGGCGCACCACGGCAAGACAGTAGGTAGCGGACCTTGGGGCGCGGCCGGCCTCGGCCATGTTTTTCTTGATGCGCTCCAGGTGGATGGGGGCAATGTCCTTGAGGGGTTTGCTGCCCAAGACGGACGCAATCCAGAGCCGGAAGCATTGGTCTTCTTTTTGCCAGGATCGTTCGGATTTGTTTTGCTGGGCCAGAGGGAAATACTTCTCCCAAACCCCGGCAAACGTGATTCCTTCCCGGGCCAGCCTGTCCTGTTCGGCCTGCTCATGCTCGCGTTGGGCTTTTGCCACGGCCCGTTTCGCTGCAAGGGTCACGGCGCCCTGTCCCGTCCTCTGCGCTTCTTTCAACTCGGCAAGCCGCGCATTGGCTTTTTGTTCTGTCCAGCCTTGCGTGGCCCAACCAAGCGACTCCTGGCGGTCTTTGCCGTCGAGCTTGTACCGGATGACGAAATAGCGGTCGAACGCGACTCCGTGCTTTCTTTCGGGATGCTCGCGCCACCGGACCCCCGGATACCGCTTAGATTTGATATAAACCCTGGCGTCTTTCATTTTCTCCCCCGTCCGATGGACCCAAGGCGGATCCGCCTACCTTGCTGGGATTGCAATCCGTAGGTCAACCTGAATCGGAATCCGTAGGTCAACTTGGGTCCGCTATGGGTCCGCGATTTTCGATGAAATGCCCCCCTCCACGGTGAAGCACTATGAAAGACAAATAGGTCAGAAATCCGCACCAGTCAAGGGTTTACAAGGGATTGAGTGAAGTTCAAGGAAGGTCAACTCAAAGAACTACGAATCCGTAGGTCGCAGGTTCGAATCCTGCCGGGCGCACCAAAAATTTC